>JBMORG010000001.1:0-290821 GCA_049322355.1 Thermodesulfobacteriota bacterium
TCGACTCCCCCGGAAAGGAGGGCTCTATTAAAAATCGCTTGACAGAAATGGAATGATGCGAGAAAAAGGAGCACCTAACCCACCACAATCAATAGAAAAAACAGACTTTATTACGTACAGCTTGCCAGGTTAGACAATTATTGCTTGAACGGGGAAAATTCCAGAGTTGATTTGGATATCCGAATTAGGGGCATGCCACTTGCAGTTGGGCAAGAATTCCGGAGAGCGGACTTTCGATTCAAAATTTTGAATTGGGGACCAAAAAATCAAACCCCTCTTTTGGAGAGGGGCTTGGAGAGGGGCTTTGATAATATTTAGTGATTATTCGTCGTATTCAGTAGAATTAAAATATGTCAACCATGCTGGTTTCATGGGCCTCCAGGCCACCCCTTCGGGGTTCAGGGTCCAGTAGGGGTTTCTCTGTCGGGGTTCAAATCCCCGCTTCGGCACCATTTGATTAAATAAGGCGTAATCTTAAAGGGTTACGCCTTTTTTTTGGCCGTTTACCCCACTCGGGCACGGCTCGGGCACGGCTAAAATGATCCTACGAGCAGCGATCTTTCATTTCAGGGAATCTCAACCCCAATAGATAGCTGGAACCCTCCGCCTGCCCCTTCCTCCGAAAAAATTTCATCCCCCCGCATCTTGACAGCAATTAGATATAGATATAAATAATATGAAATAGGTATATCTATGTGGATTATTTTTTCCTACACAGTGCCAGCGAAAAATCCCAATGTCCGGCTTAAAGCCTGGCGGCGACTCCAGGCAGTGGGCGCGGTCCAGCTCAAAAGTTCGCTTTACGTTCTGCCTTTAAGCGAGGCGAATTATGAGCACCTCCAGTGGCTAGCCCGGGAGGTGGAGGAACTGGGCGGCGAGGCGGTGTTCTTCCAGTGCCCGGCCGTGGAAAACCTCAGCGAAGACGAGATTAAGGCCATCTTCGGCAGGGCCCGGGATGAGGATTATGCCCGGCTGCACGAGGAAATAAGAGCTTTTGCCAAAAGCCTGGAAGCTGAGGCTCTGGAGCCGGAGGACAAGGCCAGGGAACTCCAGGTCGGATTAAAAAAATTCACCAGGAAATTCCAGGCCATCCAGGAGATCGACTTCTTCCCCACCGGCCAGGGGGAGAGGACAGCCATGCTTATGGCTTCTCTTCAAGAGCGGTTTCAGGTCCTTACCGGCGCAGAAGTCAAGCCTGCAACGGCACCGCTTTTGAACAAGGAGTACTACCAGGGAAAGACCTGGGTCACCCGGGAGCGGCCTTATATCGACCGGTTGGCCTCCTTCTGGCTGGTCCGGCGCTTCATCGATAGTGATGCCAAGCTGGCCTTCATTCCGCCCCAGGAGAAAATGCAAAGAGATCCCGGCCTGGTTTACTTTGACATGGCCGGCGCTGAGTTCACCCACCGGGACGGGCTGATCACCTTCGAGGTTTTGCTATCCGCCATTGGACTTCAGGATCAGGGAACCACCCGCTTAGCCGCCCTGGTGCGGGCCATCGACCTGAAAGAGGACCTGGAGGGTCTGGAAGAGGCCAAGACCCTGAAGGACTTGGTGGACGGTTTGGTGAAGATCACCCCGAATGATGGCGAGCTGGTCCAGCGGGCCTTGCTCATCTTCGACGCCCTTTACGCAGCTTATCAGGGAGGAACTTCTTGAGGGACTTGGATTATTATCCCCGGCCCGAATCCTATGCCCGGCTGTTCTGGCGATTTCTGCATTTCGGGCTGCTTGCCTGGGGCGGGCCGGTCCCCCAAATCGCCATGATCCGCCAGGAGTTGGTGGATCGGGAGCGTTGGGTGTCGCCGGAGCAGTTTAACCGGGCCTTGGCGGTCTACCAGGTGTTGCCGGGGCCGGAGGCTCATGAGCTGTGCGTCTATTTCGGCATGTTGAACCGGGGGCGCTGGGGAGGCTTTCTGGCGGGCCTGGGTTTTATGCTTCCCGGCCTAGTGTTAATGTTCGCCCTCTCCTGGCTCTATGTGACCTACGGCATCCATCTGCCGCTCCTGGCGGCATTGTTTTTCGGCGGCAAAGCCGCAGTGGCCGCCCTGATCGTCCGGGCAGTGCACCGCCTGGGGCAACCGGCCCTGGCCGACCGCTGGTTATGGGCCATTGCCCTTACGGCCGCGGCAAGCTCCTGGCTGGGAGCCCATTTCTTAATAATTCTTCCCTTGGCCGGGCTGGCCTACCTCTGGTTCCGCCGGGAGCAGTACTTCCCGGCCGCTTTCGTGGGACTGGCGCTCCTGGCCGGGTCGGTGTGTTATTATCTGAACCCCTGGGAGCAGGGTCTTAACTCCGCGCTGATGCTCCTGTTCTCTTCCACTGACCCCAACCCCTCCCGGCTGAGCCTGTTTTTCTCCGGTCTGCGGGCCGGCCTGCTCACCTTCGGCGGCGCCTATACGGTCATTCCCTTTTTACAGCATGATGCCGTGGAGGCCGGGGGCTGGATGACCAACGGCCAGTTCTTGGACGGCCTGGCCCTTTCCGGGATCATTCCAGCGCCCCTGATTATTTTCGCCACCTTCGTAGGCTATTTAGGCGGCGGGCCCTGGGGGGCCTGGGCTTTAACGGTGGGCATCTTCCTGCCGGCTTTTGCCTTTACCCTGGTGGGACATGGCTTTTTGGAAAAGTTGATCAGCAACCCCGCGCTTCACACTTTTAACTTCGGGGTCACCGCCGGGGTCATGGGTTTGATTGCGGTGACCGGCATTGAACTGGTGCGGGCGGCCCTGGTGAATCCCCCTGCCCTGGGTATCTTTGCGGCCGCCCTGGTCCTGCTCTACCGCTGGCACGCCAAAATTGCCGCGCTGGTGGTGGTGCTGGGCGCCGGGGGGCTGGGGCTGCTTTTTTCTTGGGTTCTCAAATAAAAATGCACTTGAAATATTAATGAGATGACGATCATGAAAGATGTGACTTTGCATGTAGCCAAACTCATGGGCGCAGCGGCCCGGACCGCGCTGGGTTACGGCGGCCCCCACTGCGTCATGCGCATGATGGACATCGGCGTGGCCCTGTGTTCCGCGGCCAAGACCGCCAGCCTTTTGAACGTGGACAACCGCATCCAGCAGCGGGTGGGGGCCGCGGCCCGGGACCTGGGCCTGATTCAGGCGGACGCGGTCATGGGCATCCTGGTGGGCGTCTATGGCAAGAGCATCTTCTTCGACCGCAAGACCCCGGGGAAGTGAGGCTACCCGCCGCATGAACGCCTTCAACACCCTCTGCTCCGTGGGCTTCCTGGCCCGCTTTTCCTATGCCCTGGCCCGGAACCCGGTGCTGCCGCTCTTTGCCCTGTACCTGGCGGCCGGGCCCGAGGCCATCGGCCTGGCGGTGGGCATCTCCACGGTGACGGGCATCCTGTTCAAGATGCCTTCCGGGGCCCTCTCCGACGTCATCGGCCGGCGCAAAACCCTGCTCATGGGCCTCGTGGTTTTCGGGGTGATGCCCTTCACCTATCTGCTTATCACCAACTACACTCTCCTTATTATTATCCGGTTTCTGCACGGCTTGGCTACCGCCATCTACGGCCCGGTGGCCATGGCGGTGGTGGCGGACATTGCCGGGGCCAGAAAAGGCGAGTGGCTCTCCTGGTTTTCCTCGGTGACCATTCTGGGGACCCTGGCGGGCGCGCCGGTGGGCGGTTTTTTGCTCACCTACGTGACGGGCGCCAATGGGCCGGCCCTGTATGACTTCCGCCTGGTCTTCCTGCTGAGCGGGGTGGCCGGGGCCGCAGCCCTAATCCTGGGCCTCATCGCCCTTCGGGGCCAGGAGACGGTCACTCCTCACCCGGGGGCCTTCAGAGAGCGCCTGGGACGGTTTTTCTCCGGCATCAAGGAGGTGGTGAGCGACCGGCGGGTGGTCATCACCTCCAATATGGAGGGCTTGCAGAACCTGACCATGGGAGCCCTGGAGGCCTTTCTGCCGGTTTACGCCGTCAAGGTGGCGGGATTGAACGAATTCCAGGCCGGCCTCCTATGGGGTGTCCAGGTGCTCACCACCATCCTGTCCAAGCCCATTATGGGGCGCATGTCTGACCGCTGGGGCCGCAAACCCATCATCGTCGCAGGCATGGTACTGTGCGCGGTATCATTTGCGGCCATTCCGCTGCTCACGCCCTTTTCCCTGCTCCTGGTCACGGCCCTGGTCTTCGGCCTGGGGGAGGCTTTCGTAACTTCCTCCACCGCGGCCCTGGTGGCGGATGTCTGCCAGGAAAAACACTTCGGCGCGGCCATGGGCACTTTCGGCACCATCTTCGACGTGGGCCACGCCTCCGGCCCCATCCTGGCGGGCCTGCTCATCGCCCGCTTCGACTACTTCACCTCTTTCTTAATCATGGGCGCCATCCTCATCGCCGCCATCCCAGTCTTTGTCCTGGGAGTGAATGAGATAAGCAAATAAAGAAGAATCAACTTAAATAGAATCAGTGACTAAGCTTGCCAGGGACGGCAGTTACCATCTGACAGGAGAAATTTCTATGTATGATCCGAATATCAGACGCCTGATGCTGGCATGAACAGCGAGAAGATATAGCGAAGCTGTCGAAAACTGAAGGGAGGCCCAGGGAAAGCATAGCTGCCGTTTTGGTAGGAGAAGGCTTTGGTATCTGAGCCGTTCGTCTCAGTGGAATAATAACCCACCACTTGACCGGCATTGTTGATGGACTGGGGCAGGGTATAATAGGCCCCGGAGATGGAAAGATCAACCATGGTATATTGTGGGTGGAATGGGCTGGGGAAGAACTCAAGAGCAGGGCGACGATGCTCAGCGCCAGGATGCATCTAAACATGGTCTCTCCCTTGCCGCCTGAATGCGGAGAAATAGATCAATATCTACGCGTGCCCAATCCCCGGGTAGGAGAGTCTATCGATGCCACGATTACAAGCTATTTTAAAACCTCATATTCTGGATGTCATTCTGAGCGAAGCGAAGAATCTCGTCTTTTTAAATACTTAAAACCCTGCGCGACGCTCAGGGTGACAAGAAAAACCAGTTTTGAAATGGCTTGCAGTAATTTCCTGGCGGCTGGGCTCTCAGATGCCCTGCCGCCGGGGGAAGAAAACGGTTAAAAATCAGGCAAGGGAACGTTTGCGGCGTCCGTAGGCCACCAGCCTTACTATGCCCGCACCCAGGAGCACCAGAGCGCCGGGGAGGGGGACATGCTGGACCTCTAATGTGCCCCCTTCGAGACTGGCAGTAAGGTCACCATGGAAATAATACCCCAGGACTTCACATGCCATCAGGCCGGAGAAAACCTCGACATCATTGACAGGCGGGTCGTTGGGGAAAGGGCGATAGGTTGCTGCCGGCAGCACCCGGAAGAAGTAATTATTACTCCCCAGATCAACGATATCACCGGCCAAAATGGTTTGATGCCAGCCGGTGAGGGTCCATTGAATATTACTAGCACCGCTGTCCCCCTGAGTCGTATCCGGGTGCTGGTAAACTTGCAGACCGCCAGAAAGGTTGAAATTAAATACATATTCCTCGTTGTCGGCAAAATTCAATCCAGTGGGGGTGGGGTCGGTTAAGAAGTAGTCGTTTATGCTATCGATTGCTGAATTGAGTACCCCGGGCTGATACAGCAAGTTTATTTGAAAATCCTGTGCTATCACGTACCCTTGGGAACCGCCCCATTCGGTTCCATAGCTTCCTAAAACCAGGTTAGAAGATGGCCGGTATTCGGGCCGGTCCCAAATTTGGTCGGCCTGGGCGAGGCCATGAATCGCCAAAATGAGTCCCATTGCCAGGCAAAGCGTCATTATTTTCCTCATGTTAGTTCTCCAATATTTATAGTGAGGGCTAAAAGTTTTTTCCTTGATATCATAGGGTCCAAGAATCTAAATCTCTCCCGTTGATAAAAGCGATTAATCTAAATCTCTCCTCCGGCGGTTGTAAGCCACCAGCCGCACCACGGCCATCCCTAAAAGGACCAGGGCGCCGGGCAGGGGGACGGCGGAAAGGCTGCCAGAGTAGGAGGTGGTAATTTCTACCCCGTCTGTGGTTAAATACGATAAGGACTTAAAGCCGCTACCGGAGAATTGATAGGTGGCATTCACGGTCCCACCCGCCAAGAATTGTTTGAGATCGGGGTCATTTCCTGCGTAGGTCACAGAGGTTAAATTGGCAAAAGCTTCGCCGTCTATATCATATTCAGGATCAATCCCGCCTGATTTCTTATAGGAAAAAATACTAGCCCAAGTAATTGTCCCCTTCAGAGGCTTATTATCTGAATCATAAATTTCAAAGGTGCCTGAACCAGTCACAGGCGCTTCCTCAATTAATCCCGATTGCGTTATTGCACCAATTGTAAAAGTTCCTTCGATGGTTCCAAGATATCCAATGGCTGAACTGTTGGCTGGGGCAGAATCGTCGATCTGAAAATCACGCGTGCCGGTGGAAGGGAATGAAAAGGTATCAGATGTACCATTAAAATTAATACTTGCGCCTTCTATACTTGAAAAATTCAAGGTCAGGTCTGCGGCAGCAGAACCAACATACAAGGCGGTCATCAAGACCAGGGCCACAATCGGGAAGATTTTTCTCATTGTCTCATTCCTCTGTCGTTTTGGCTTATTTCCTTCCCTGGAGGTGTGGAGGACCAACAAAAAAAACCGGGTGTCCGACCTGATGGCGGGACCAACCCGGCTATCTTCTCTTCCTGGAAGAGAACCAAGGCACTCCGCCCCGCCTCTTGGCGGGGTTTATTTTTTGACAGGCGCGAGCCTAAAACAAATTTATACAAAAGTCAAGGATAATTATCATTGATTTGAATATAGTTATTTGAAGGAAATATATTCTTAAACCTTCCAAGATAAAACTTATTGAATAAAATTAACCACCTCCCGGTCCTACGCTTAGAAATCAGGCATGACGCGCTTGCGCCGGGCGTAACCTGCCAGCCTGACCAGGCCCGCACCCAGAAGCACCAAGGCCCCGGGAATCGGCACCACGGGGTCGCCTTTGGCGGTATCGTTGGCGCAGGTGCCGGTGGCCCAGAGGAAGCAGAAGGGAGTCCCAGCAATATCCGGGACATTGCTCAGGTTGATGGCAATGCGGTAGGCGGCATTGGGGAAATAAGAATTTCCCGCTGCTGACGCCCAGATAACATTCGCGTCAGAATTAGTATCGGCGCCGGTGGCCAGCACCGGGACCAGCAAGGCGGTTCCGGCGGCCGAATAGTAGCGCCCGCCGTAAACCAGGTTGGTTTTGTCATGAAATAAATCTTCTGAGGTGGTGGGATTGCTTCCGGCGGCAAGGATGTCAGCCGAAAAAGTTCCTAGTCCGCCCGTTTTGGTGAGGACATCGTTTAATTGCACCGCGTAATTATAGTCCGTACTGCCGCCGGTCTTCAGAAACAAATCGGCAGTTATGGCGGTATTGTCGCCGACATGGTCAGGGTTCCAGTTGGTATAGATGGTAAGGATGCTACCGGAGAACACCGCGCCATAGGTTTCATATATGTTCTCTTCACCGATCCGGTCATACCAGGTGGCACCTGGTGGGTTCGGGGCCGGCGTAGAGTGAGATACCGGTTCAGAATAGACATTATGCCCTTTATATGATTGAACATAGGTACTATTGGGGATTATGGTGTCGGCCAGGGCCCCGGAGGCCCCTGCGGCCAACGCCAGCGCCAGGGTGAGTGCCAAGACGATGAATTTTTTCATGGTTACAATTACTCCTTAGGCGTGAAGTTTAATCTCGGGTTTTGGTTCCTCTAAAAACAAAAGCCGACTTGCCTGTAATGCAGCAACCCGGCTGTCTGCTCTTCCATGAGAAAGAGCCGTGGTTTTCCGTCTCCGCCTCCTGGCGGGGCTTTTGCTTTTGTAATTTTGACCTTAATTCAATGACTCAAAAGTGCCAGATAATTTTCAAAAAACCATAAGTATTTTAATTAGTTTGAATTTTCTTACTTATTGCCACCGGACCCCACCGCACCCTGGGCTTTCCCACCCTTAGGTTTATGCTGAATATGTATATTGCATAAAAAATGCCATCATTTTTACGAAGTAAAAAGCGCATTAATGTTCAGCTCGTTAAACAAAAAAAATGTGACTTTGCTTAGGATTTCTTCTTAGAATTATGGGCTTTTAACATAAATTGGTCATATATTTTACGGACATTATAGATAAAATTATTTACATAGGAGAGAGTTCATATTTATGATCCTCTATTCCAAAAATGAAACACTCCCCCTTTGACTGCAGACATTCTAGTGCTTATATTTAATATTTTTAAAGTACACTGCTGTCCGGCACGCTAATTGAGTGGCAAGGGTTGTCGGTTGTCTGGTGGCTGAAGGCCAAGCAGCGTCTGGCCGTTATTTGTTGCTACGGTTAAGCCAAGGACCTCCTCCGTCGGCTGTAGGCCACCAGCCTTACTATGCCCACTCCCAGAAGGACCAAGGCGCCGGGGAGGGGGACCTGGTTGATCGTAATATCATCCACCAACCACGATTTAAATTGCTCGGTTATGAATTCGAGTTTATCCACTCCATCGAAGTTTAAAGGGGTAAGGACCATGGCTCCGGGAGAGAGGTCCACAACTCTTGTACCCTCTAGGGAAATCCCTCGATAGGCTTTTACCGTTACTCTCCTGGCTGAGGAATCGTAAAAAGTGTCTTGCCAGCTCCAAGACCTGAAGTGGGCGCTGGTAACATCATAAAGCGCGGGAAAGGAGATGGCGAGCGTCGTCAGGCCGCTGTTGTGGGCGGCGTTAGGCAGAGAAGGAAAATCGCCGGTGTTGAACCAGTTGGATTGAAAGGAACTGTTTTTAATAGTCCACCAGTTGGCGCCCCAGGAAAATCCCAAATAATCTGTGGGTACGTGTCCATCCAATTCGATGTTGCTATCAAAGTTAATAACCATTGCTGCTGCCAACCCCGGCGCGCAGAGCACCACCCCCAACGCCCACACTAAAAGGATTTTACCTGTTCGTCTCCCCATGGCTGCGCTTCCTTTTTTTCTTTTACTCCCGGATGATTTGCATTACGCAGGTGCATCCAAACTGGACAGTTAAGGTCTTCCCCGGGTAATCGAGCCCATGCGCGGGGGACATTTTTTCACGATCGACCATAAAACAGTTGGATAGGAAAATCAAGAAAATTTACAAAAAAATATAACTTTTAATCAATCTAATTTGATAAATTAATTTATATCTATGCTCTTCATGTATTATCTTTTAAAAAAACTCAAAAAATTCCGCTAGGATTCAAACTCGAAACGGAAATCCCTGGCCTTATCCCTGCTGCCAACGGGATATATATGGGGTCGGAAGGCGCTTTGCGAATCGTCATGGGCTAATTCTTATGCATTTAACGCATAATTAATGCCGGCCGTCATTTGAATGAGAACCAGCCGGTGGTTCAGTTTTTTAACTGGTCACTATTCTACCCTGAGTGCATGTATGTTGTTTTAATTATAAGAGATTTTGTAAAATTGCTTCAGCAGGGATTCTTGTCTTAAAGAGGCAATCATGTATAAGAATGATTCATTTCTTGATTTATATCTAAAAAATGAAACATTATATTTAAAGATTGAAACATATCTCTGGTCAGAGATGTGCCCTCAAAAATCCAGACCAGGTTCGGTCATTGAATCAATGAGACTTATGGAAAGGTAAGTTACCACTACAGGTGGCGTAGGCGCCCTCGCCCGCGTCTAAATGGAGCGAGGACTGCCGGGGGCGGCTATCCTGCCTAAGATTGTCGCAAAGGTCTCTTGATGTCAACTTTGTTGAATATTTTGAGAGTATCAGGTTTTCCTTAAACGCTAGTCGCATAGATAAATTCTCATAGATATTTGTATGTGGATTTTATGGTCTGGTATTTGCAGAATACCAACAAAGAACTTGCAAATTATAGATATTTACAGTTATATTTAAAGTCCAGCCCAATTCTCAGGCTCTCATAATCCCCTTGGAAGTTGGCTCCGGGCTGGCAAGGAAACCGGTTCAGAATAATTCATGAAATGGCGGGAGAAACAGGTTCTGGTAACCGGCGCCGGCGGGTTTATAGGCAGCCATCTGGTGGAAACTCTAGTGATCCGGGGGGCCAAGGTCCGGGCCCTGGTGCATTACAATTCCCGGAATGACTGGGGGCTGTTGGAGCTGTTGCCCCCAAGCCTCAAAGACAACCTGGAAGTGGTGGCGGGTGACATCACTGACCCCTTTGGCATGACAAGAACGGTGGCAGGCTGCGAGGTGGTCTTTCATCTGGCGGCGTTGATCGGCATCCCCTACTCCTATGCGGCCCCGGCCCACTATGTGGCGGTAAATGTGACCGGGACGCTCAATCTCCTGGAAGCCGCCCGGGTCCAGGGGGTGGAAGCTTTTATCCATACTTCCACCAGCGAAACTTATGGGACCGCGGAATATACCCCCATGGATGAGAGACATCCCTTGAAAGGACAGTCCCCTTATTCGGCCAGCAAGATTGCCGCGGACAAATTGGTGGAAAGCTATTACTGCTCCTTTGGGCTGCCGGCGGTCACGGTGCGCCCCTTCAATACTTTTGGCCCCCGGCAGTCGGCCCGGGCGGTGATCCCGACCATCATCACCCAGGCCCTGGCGGGGGATACCATCCAGTTGGGACATACGCAGCCCCGCCGGGATTTCACCTATGTCAGCGACACCGTGGCAGGGTTCCTGAAAGCCGCGGCCTGCCCCCAGGCCCTGGGGCGGGTGATCAACTTGGGGACGGGCCGAAGCCTGAATGTCGGGGAACTGGCCCAAACCATCGTCTCCCTGGTAGGTGGGAACAAGAAGATCTCCAACGACGCCTCTCGACGCCGGCCGGAAGCTAGCGAGGTCTGGCATCTGGAATGCGACAACCGGCAGGCCCGGGAACTTCTGGGCTGGACGCCGGAGGTTGCCTTGGAGACCGGCCTCAAACGCACCATCGATTATATCCGTCCAAACCTGGGCCGGTATAAAGCAGGCATCTATAATTTATAAAGAAAGGTAGCCAAGGGTGGACCGAGAACCGGTCTGGCAGGTGCCGTTAGCCGATGTCCGCTTCGGATCGGAAGAGATTGAAGCGGCGGTCGAAGTGCTGAGATCGGGCTGGATATCCCAGGGACCGGTGGTGGAACGCTTTGAAGCTGCCTTTGCCGAGTTTTTGGGGGTCAAACACGCCGTAGCTGCAGCCAGCGGCACTGCGGCCCTCCACCTGGCCTTGCCTGGCCCTGGACCTGGGCCCGGAAGACGAGGTCCTCTGTCCGTCTCTCACCTTTGTGGCCACCGCCAATGCCATTGGCTATACCGGGGCCCGGCCCGTTTTTGTGGACATCACCGGAGCTGATAATCTTAATCTGTCCCCCGAAGATCTAGCCCGAAAAGTCACCCCCCGGACCCGGGCCGTAATGGTGGTCCATTACGGCGGGTTTGCCGCCGATATGCCGGCGATTCAGGAGGTGGCCGAACGCCATGGCCTGGCAATTATTGAAGACTGCGCCCATGCCCCGGGAGCCTTCTACCCAGCGCCTGCCGGCCAAAGCCGGGTGGGCTCACTGGGCACCATAAGCTGCTTCAGCTTCTTTTCCAATAAGAACCTGACTACGGGCGAAGGCGGGATGGTGGCAACTCATAACCCGGCCCTGGCTGACCGGGTAAAGATTGCCCGTTCCCACGGCATGACCTCCCTGACCTGGGACCGGCACCGGGGCCACAGCTTCAGCTATGACGTGGTAGCCCCAGGATATAACTATCGCCTGGATGAACTCCGGGCGGCCATCGGGATTATCCAACTGGGCCGTCTGGACGGAAACAATGCCCGGCGGCGGACCCTCACGCAACTCTATCGCTCTAACTTGAGAGATCTACTTCAAATACATCTGCCTTTCCTGGGGGATGATCTGGAGGCCTCGGCCTGTCACATCTTTCCAATTTTGCTGTCGGATGGAGAAGACCGCCAAGACTTTATGGCCTTTCTGAAAGGACGGGGCATTCAGACCAGCATCCATTATCCCCCCATTCATCGTTTCAGCTATTACCGGGGATTATGGGTTGATAAGGGTAATCACCGGTTGCCGCACACTGAGGAGGTGGCGGGGCGCACAGTTACCCTGCCCTTGTTTCCTGCCATGAGCGAAGACCAGGTGGAGCAGGTTATTGCGGCGGTGCAGGACTATTATAATAAAGGAATACAAGCGGGCCATGCTTACCAGAGCCGTTGATATTCTCGCCGCCCTGGTGGGTTTGCTGTTCCTGGGACTTATGCTCCCCGTGGTAGCTGTGTTGATCAAGATGGAATCCCGGGGGCCGGTGTTCTATGCCTGCAAGCGGTTGGGCAAAGGCGGACGTCTCTTTAGCATGTACAAATTCCGCACCATGTATCAAACCACCTGCCCTTTGGGAGCAAGCGTTTCTCCCCAGGGCGACCCCCGGGTTACCGAGATGGGCCGCTGGCTGAGGCGGACCAAGTTAAATGAGTTTCCGCAATTCTACAATCTTCTCAAGGGCGATATGACCCTGATCGGGCCGCGGCCCGAGGCCCCGGATCTGGCGGCGGATTACCCGCCCGAGGCTAAGGCAATTTTTGCCGCAAAACCCGGGCTCATCGGCCCCAATCAGATTACCGGACGCAATGAAGAAGAACGGTATCCTCCGGAAGCCGACCCCCGGCAATATTATCTGGACCATATCCTGCCGCATAAGGTGGTCAGGGATCTGGCATATCTCGAGAACAAGACTTTTTTGGGCGATCTTAAGCTTGTCATCCAGGGGCTTTGGGCTACGGTAGCTGGAGCAATCGCCCGCCGGCATGTGACTGATAATCTCACCCAGTTGCTGATGCTGGGGATGGATGTGGCGTGCTGCCTGCTTTCTCTAACCCTGGCCTCCTGGCTGCGGTTTGGATTTTTAATGCCCCGGGCGGACTTGCAGGTCTACCAGCAACTTCTCCCTCTGGCGGTGATCTGCCGTTTGCCCGTATTTTATCATTTCGGTTTCTATCAGACTTTGATCAGGTATTTCAGCCTGTCCGACGTCAAGAACATTTTCGATGGGGTGCTGTTCGCCAGTGGATTATTTGTCCTGGTCGGCTATTTCAGCGGCATCGATATCAGGTCTTTTGGCCGCAGCGTTTGTATTATCGACTGGTTCTTACTGACCATCATGCTGATAGGCTACCGTCAAATGGCGAAAGCTATCCATAGGCGTTTTTATGACCAGGGACAGGCTGGCAATTCCTACCGCCGCGCCATTATCTGGGGCGCCGATTCAGAGGGCATCTGGTGTCATCGCTTTCTGAAAGAGCAAACGGAGCCGTCTTATCAGGTGGTGGGTTTTATCGATCCGGATAGGAAGAAACACCACCGGCGGATCGACGGCCTCAAAGTCTTAGGAGATCACCACCATCTGGAAATCTTGACCAAACTGTACCGCATCCAGGAAGTTTTCGTTGCCAACGGCGCCGCGGCGGGCCGAATTGATCATCTCAAGCACTTGGCCGGCCAGCTCGCCCTTACCGTCAAGCGCTTTGTACCTCGCTCGGTGGAAGAAATAGCGAGCGTTAATGAACCCATGAGCTCTGAGGAGGTTAAGTGATGCGGGCGGTAATCCTGGCTGGAGGTAAAGGGACTCGTCTGGCCCCCTTGACCGAGGTCATCCCCAAACCTCTGGTGCCCTTAGGGGGAAAGCCGATTCTAGAAATTGTCCTCAGGCAACTCCAACGCTGCGGCTTTCGCCACATCACCCTGGCGGTGGGCTATATGGCGGAGTTGATTCAGGCTTATTTTCAGGATGGCAAAAAATGGGGGGTAAAGCTTGATTACTCCTTGGAATCCGAGCCCCTGGGGACCGCCGGGCCTTTGGCCCTCATTGACGGATTGGATGAGACCTTTCTCGTGATGAATGCCGACGTCCTGACCAATCTGGATTACCGGGAATTGATTCGCTTTCATAAAAGCCACGAGGCTTTGGCCACCATCGGGGCTTATCAGCGCAGGGTGTCCATCGATTTGGGAGTGATCGTCGGCAATGGTACCCATAGGGTTCAAGATTACCTGGAGAAACCTGCCAATACATATTTGGTGAGTATGGGAGTTTATGTTTTTGAACCTCAGGTATTACAATTTATCACAGCGCAGAATTATCTGGATTTTCCCGACTTGGTCAAGATTGTCTTAGCGCAAAATCTCCCGGTAAACTACTACTCTTTTCAGGGTTATTGGCTGGATATCGGCAGGCATGAGGATTATGAGCAAGCTGCCGAAGAATACGAAAAAATGCAAATGCAGTGTTTCCGATAAACTGGCTCATGTAGACTAATGACTATCCAAACCAACTCAAAAACGCTATTCCCTCTCATTCTTGGCGGGCTGCTCATCCTTGCAGTGGTGGGATTCTATTGGCCGGTCTTGGTCAACCTGGTGGCAGTGATGATCAGAAACGAGGATTCGTCTTACGGGTTGATTCTGCCACTAATTAGCGGTTACATAATATATAGAAAATGGCCGGATATCCGCCAACAGCCCTTACAACCCTCATGGCTGGGAATAGCCGTCATAGCTGCGGGATTCGGTCTGTACATCTTTGGGGAATTGTTCCAAAGCCTATATATTCCTTCTGTCTCTCTCATTATTGTGCTGGCCGGGTTGCTGATCCTCGCCGGTGGTTGGAATCTGGCCCGCCTGCTGGCTTTTCCTCTATTCCTCCTGATCTTTATGATACCTTATGAGGGATTTCTGGTCAGAAAAGTTACCCTGCCTCTGCAGTTGATCTCATCGAAGCTGGCCGCGGGCATGTTGAGTACCTTAGGCTATACGGTTTATCGCCATGGAAACATCATCGACCTGGGGACCAGGCAATTGAACATAGTCGCCGCCTGCAGCGGCTTGCGATACGTTATCAACCTGATGGCCCTGGGGGCGATTTTCTGCTATTTTTTCCAGCGCCGGCCTTGGAAGGTGGCCATTATCTTGGCCTCCCTGGTTCCTTTTGCCATTTTCGCCAACGCCGTGAGAATCGCCAGCATCGGCATCTTCCCCATCTTGCAGGAAGGCTGGTGGCATACCTCCATAGGTCTGTCCATTTTTCTTCTGGGGTTTGACTTTCTCAAATTAATCAACTGGACGGTGAATCGGCAGCAAACTGTGATTTTTAAGCCTTCAATTTGTAAGAAAGCAGCATACCGAATGCAAGATCGGGAAAGTGTTTCAGGGTTTCCATGGATATCTTTGAATCGAAAGTTAGTTACGGCCTTTGTTTTTGTCATGATCTGTGGACCTCTAACCCTTTTTCTCTCAAACCCGTCGAAGGTACCCTTGCTCCAGAGTTTTGATAATTTCCCATTAAAGATAGGTGGATGGCGAGGGAACCGTAATTATATAGACAATAAGATACTTCAAGTTTTACAAGCAGATTCCTATCTCGATATTGAATTTACTGACACTGAGGGAAACAAAATTTCTCTTTGGATAGCATATTATGAAAATCTACCGGTGGGGGAAGGGAAATTTACGCACTCACCTCAGCTTTGCCTCAGAGGTTCCGGATGGGATGTCATTGAATCAGGAACAATATATGTGAGCTCGCATTATCCAGTCGTATATATGTTGGTCCAGCAAGGAAACTCCCGTCAATTAGTGTATTACTGGTATATTCAAAGTGGTCGTTGGGTGGTTCATGAACAATATTTAAAGAAAATTTATGCAGTTTTTGATGGATTGGTTAAGCGCCGTTCTGACGCAGCTTTGATCAGAATTATGACTCCTATTAATAGAGATAATAATTATTCCAAAGAGAGTCTTGAATCCTTTATGAGATTAATTATTCCAATTGTGAAACAATTTCTTCCAATTTAATAATGGAGATTTGTGCCAATATGAGGCAATTGACCTCGCATTGTTATTTTATTGCCGATGGTTGGGGAGAGCATCCTGTCGCTCAGCAATTCAGATCGCTTGCAGAAGCTTTGGTAAAAAGAGGGCACAAAGTTGTCTTTTTAGTCGACGGCAAGAGAAAAGAAATAGAAAGCCATGAAACCAATCCCGCTATTTATACCTGGCCGTCCAAAAGACCGACTCATTTTCGAGATGCTTATTTTTTACATAAACTTATTACTAGATTCAAACCAGATTGTCTCATAGCTAATTTTGGCTCCGTGAATATCATGATGCTTGTTGGCTTGTTATCACGGATACCTCATCGTATTGCCTGGTTTCATACAATGACTAGCGCAACAGATATTGATATGAAAGTTTCGAAATGGAAAATGAAATTATTGCGGTTTAGAAAAAGGTTTATTTACAAAATTGCTACAGGCTTAGTAGCAGTTTCTAATGCCGCACTTTATGACATTTGTGGTACATACGGTATAAAAAAAGCAAAATGTAGAGTTTGTTACAATGCAATCAGTGACCCGCATAAGATAATTGAGATAAATTTAAATAAAAATTATAATAAAATGGTTTGTGTTGGTAGACTAGATTTTTCTAAGGGGCAAGATATTGTTATAAAAGCTTTAGCTCTCTTAAAAAATAGTTTTCCGGATTTGACTGTAGATTTTATTGGCGCAGGTCTTATGCAAGCTCATTTTAAGGATAACTTATTAGAATTAATTGAAAGATATGAATTGATAAATAATTGTAGTTTTGTTGGGCAAGTGTCTCATAAAGACGTATTAAAAAGGATGGCATCTTCTTATGTTACCATTGTACCTTCGAGATCAGAGGCATTTGGTTTAGTTAATATAGAATCTATGGCTGTCGGAACCCCGGTAGTAGCCTCAAATGTCGGTGGTATTCCTGAAATAATTAGAGATGGTGTAGATGGATTTCTTGTTCCTCCCGGAGACCCAGAAGTCCTTGCTGAAAAAATAAAAATCATTCTTACGGATCATAGTTTGAGAGAAAAAATGGGTAATAATGCAAGACAGAATTTTCTTAAAAATTTTGAGTTAAATAAATCTGTTATGGGACAAATAAAATGGTTTGAAGCTCTTTTAAATAGCTATGATTCCAAAAGGACCTCAAATTGATAACGGTGAAAGCATGACACAGCAAAATCTTTCTTCATATTTGCAGGCCTGGAAATTCCGCAAGAAATATTTTTTCCTCAGCGCCGTGCCTTTGGCCATAATCATTACCGTTGTGGCCTTACGTCTTCCTCCGGTATATGAGTCCAAATCTACCATTCTTATCGAACAGCAGCAGATACCTCCGGAATTTGTGCGCTCCACGGTCACCGGCTTTGCTGATGAGCATATTCAGCTTCTAACACAGCAGATTCTTTCCCGGCCTAAACTTTGGGAAATAGTCGAAAGGTTCGACCTTTATGCAAAAATGAGACAGAAGGTTCCCAGAGAAGAAGTCCTTGAAAAAATGCGCCGGGATATCAAATTCAAGACCATCAGCGCCGAGGTCTCCAGTGACAAAAAGCGCGGTCCGCAGTCTGATGTGACTATAGCTTTCAGCATCGCCTACCAAGGAGGAAATCCGGGCACGGTTCAGAAGGTTGCCGCGACGCTGGCCTCCCTTTATCTCGAGCAAAATCTGAAGTTCCGGGAAGCGAAAGCTCAGACTACTACAAAATTCTTGCAGTCAGAACTGGAAGGTTTGCGAGAGCGCATCCAAACTTTAGGGCAAAAAATTACCCAGTACAAAGAAACCCATGAAGGGATCCTGCCGGAACTGCAACAATTTAATTTATCCCAGGCTGATCGGCTGGATAACGAAATCAAGCAAATGGATAATGCCCTGCGCGCCGCCGAAAATCAGAAGATTTATTTGGAAGGCCTGCTGGGTACGGTGGATACCCGTTCTTCCGGCACAGGCTCCATGGCCAATGAACCTTCAGGACGGAACCGGAGTCCTCAGGAAAGACTGCGAAGCCTGCAGGATCAATTGACTGAGCTGAGGGCTAAATTCGCCGACGGCCACCCCGATGTTCAAAAGGCTCTGAGGGAGAAGGCCCAAGTGGAGAAGGTGCTCAAAGAACAGGCCAGCGGCAATCCTGGGCAGCGGCAAAAACTCATCCGGCTCCAGGCCGAATTGGCCCAGAAACAAGGGGTTTATTCAGACCAGCATCCGGAAGTTCAAAAGCTGAAAAATGAAATTGCTCAATTAAAATCGGAATTTGGCAAGCTTGACCCCTTGCAGACCGAGGTTGATTTGGCCAATCCTGCCTATGTAAATCTGGTTACCCAATTACAGACCACGTGCAACCAGATAGATTCTTTAAAGAAGGAACGCCAGAACTTGCAGGAAAAGCTCAAAATGTATCGTCACCGGCTGGAAGAGGCCCCGAAAGTAGAACAGGAATACCTGGCCTTGCAACGGGATTATCAAAATGCCCACGCCAAGTATCAAGAGGTGATGAACAAGCTTTTGGAGGCTCGCATTGGGGAAGGCATGGAAGAGCATCAAAAGGGGGAAAAATTTACCCTGATCGATCCGGCTGAGTACCCCGAGACGCCCATCAAGCCTAAACGACAGCTGATAATTCTGGCCGGGTTGATCATGAGTGTTGTGGCCGGCCTTGCCGTCATGGTTGCAGCTGAAGTAGTCGACCATTCCATCAAAACCCCGGATGAACTTGCCTGGCTTACTGAAACAGCGCCTCTGGGGATCATAGCCAATATTGAAACCACGTTTGATCTGACTCAAAAGCGCCGGCGGCGGCGGCTTTTGTTGATAGCCACTTGTTGTTCAGTACCGTTGGCTCTTCTGATGGTCCATTTCTTTTTTATGGATCTCTGGATAATGGTGGCGAAATTGTTGCGTTTGAGCAGTAAAATTTCCTAAATAAGCATTGCCTCCAAATTGTAAAACATAAGAATTATGAACTTACCTTATATAAAACTCTTTGGCTGACTAGTGAATAACAACTACTGAGGCTTCTTCAGGCGGAAGGTCTTTGAGCAATGTATAATTCATATTTTGACTTTGCTGATTCTCCTTTTGAAAATAACCTGGATCAGAAGTTTTTATACTTAAGCGAAGATCATAAGGAGGTCTTGGCGGCATTATTGTATTTCGTAAAAGCAAAAAAGAGCTTTGCTTTGGTATGCGGTGATGTTGGCACCGGCAAGACAATGCTCATCAATTATTTTCTCAGCAGGTTGCCCGGGTCGATTGAGCCGGTGATAATTTCTAACCCTTTTGTGAATTCCCAGGATTTGCTCATCTACCTGGCCAGGAAACTGAATATCAAATCTGGGGGGAACGGCGGCGTTTTAGATTTAATGGATAAGGTTAAAGACGCCCTGATCGCCGCCATAGATCAACACAGGCAATTGATCTTGATTGTGGATGAAGCCCATCTGCTTTCGGACCAGGCATTGGAAGAGATCCGCCTGCTGTCGAACCTGGAGACCCCCGAGCAAAAGCTTTTGCAAATCTTGCTGGTGGGACAATACGAGCTCAGTTATAAATTGGATCGTCCGGAGATGCGCCACTTGCGGCAGCGTATCAACGTCAACCGTTTTTTATCGCACATGAACTCCCAGGAAACCATCCTTTACATTGACCACCGCCTGAAACAGGTGCGCTCCAGCTTCGCCTCTGTCTTTGAACCGAAATGTCAAGATCTGATTTTCCGGTTGACCGGAGGAGTGCCCCGCCGGGTCAATCAAATTTGTGATAACGCTCTACTGATTGCCATGGCCGAAGGCGCAAGCAAGGTTACCCCAAAAATTCTGAAAAAGGCCGAGGAGGCTGCTCAAACCGATTTAATTTTTACCCCGAAATCTACCAAAGCTGGGGTTGGGTATTTTAAGAGATTTTTCGGCCTCCGCAGCGCCATAACGTCTATTCTGGCTATTTTGGTTTTAGGGATAACTGCCCTTTTGGGAATAATTGCCCTTAACGGTGGTTTTTTGGGAAAAAAGGGGACTCATGTAAGTTACCAAAATTCTGAATTAATTCAGACTTCCCCCGTTACCCAGGCCCATCCTCTGGAGCTGCCCAAAGGGAGAAGTGAACACACTGATAGTCAATGAAGAAGCCTGAGACAGCCGGTGAAGAGTCGAGAATGTCCATCGCATTTTTCTGGCTGGGTTTAATGTCGAAAAGTATTTGGCCAGTCCCCTCAAACACGGAAACTCAAGGGGAAGGTCAGGGTAAGGGAGGGTAAGGACAACGTGACGCGACGACAAAAACCAATTTTTTCCTCCTTGGAGGGTCTAGACGCCGATTCTCCCCCGGGGAAAACTATACTTGCCGAACCTGCGCCGGTTAATGTTGCCATAGAGCCTTCCGAGTCAAGCTCTGGCCCGAAAGATTACGGTGCTCCTATCATTAGCCGGCTTGAGAGTCCAACCGTTGAACCAGAACCTGCAAGCCAGGAGGTTTCCCCCCAGCCCTTGGGAAAGGTAAGGCTTTCGGGGGATTATTGCGATTTCGGACAAGTCTTAATCGGCGAGTATCTGGACCGGGTGATTACGGTATACAACGATAGCGCTAGTGAGATTGTAATCGAAGCCTTGAATGGCCTGCCCGAAAAAGAGTTTAGTTTGGTTGAGCCGGCGGGCACCCCCCAACGCCTTTCCCCTCACAGTTCCTTAGATATAACCGTGAGGTTTGCCCCGGCCTTGGCGGGCAGGAAGGCTGTGGCGCTGTCCCTTGTTATCCCAGGGGTGGATGCCACGGTTTCAAGGGTCCAACTGCAGGGGATTGCCGTTCAACTTACCCAGGCGCCTGAAATGACAGGTCTTCCAGAATTGAATAGCCAACCCTGTTATACCCGCACCCGGACCGTACCTGTGGTGTTAAGCACCTTGATTCGCAACCGCCTTATAGCAGGCAGCCCCAATACCATGATTCTCCAGGGTTACAAGTTGCTCCGAACTCACGTCCTTCAAAAAACCTGGGATGAGCATCATAATGTATTAATGGTGACCGGCCCCTTGCCCGATGAAGGCAAAACCCTGACTGCCATTAACCTGGCCATCAGCATGGCCCAGGAAATGGATAAAACCGTGTTGCTGGTGGATGCTGATTTACACTCTCCTTCCATTCACCGCTATTTCGGGATACCCGCCGGAAAGGGATTGGTGGACTATTTGGAAGGTCGGGCGTCTATACCGGACCTCTTGGTCCATCCTCAAGGATTGGACCGGCTGGTGATTCTTCCTGGCGGCAAGCCCACAGAGTGGGCCACCGAACTCATCCGTTCCCCGCAGATGGCCAGGTTGGTGCCGGAACTGAAAGCCTGCTATCCGGATCGCTATGTCTTCTTTGACTTGCCGCCGCTTCTATCCTTTGCCGATGCTTTGGCGTTTGCTCCTATGGCAGACGGCATCATAGTAGTAGTGAGAGCCAGGAAAACCCCCCGGGAAGACCTGGCCCGCTGCATGGACATGCTCGAAGGTTTCCCTGTCCTGGGCTATGTATTGAATGGCTTTGACGAAGCGGACTCCTCCCGGTATTACCGCCACAACGGCCACCCGGGGAAAAGTTGGCTTTCTTGGCTAAGATTAAAATAATATGTCTTCCCAAATGCCATATCATTCTTCCAGTCCCTCTCAGCCTGTCACCATCATCAGGCCTAGCAAGGGGTTGATCTCTCTTAAGCTGGGGGAGCTCTGGGAATACCGGGATTTGCTCTACTTCCTCATCTGGCGGGATATAAAAGTACGCTATAAGCAGACCGCATTAGGAGCAGCCTGGGCTATCCTGCAACCCTTTCTTACTATGGTGGTGTTCACCATTTTCTTTGGGAAGCTTGCCAAGGTGCCCTCCGACGGCATTCCCTATCCAATCTTCACCTACTGTGCCTTGCTGCCCTGGCAACTTTTTGCTAAGGCCCTGACAGATTCCAGTAACAGCCTGGTCGCCAACCAGCGGTTAATTACCAAGGTGTATTTTCCCCGTTTGGTGATCCCTATTTCAGCGGTGCTGTCGGGACTGGTGGATTTTGGCATCGCTTTTACGGTGTTGCTGGGGATGATGCTGTATTATGGCATTGCGCCCAACCTCCACCTTCTGGCCCTGCCGCCATTTCTCCTGATGGCCATCGCGACAGCCCTGGCTGTCGGACTCTGGCTCTCCGCGCTGAACGTCCAATACCGGGACGTGCGGCATACCACTCCATTTTTGGTACAGTTCTGGCTCTTTGCCACTCCCATTGCCTATCCCAGCAGCCTGGTGCCGGAGAAGTGGCGGCTGTTGTATGGTCTCAATCCCATGGCCGGGGTGGTGGAGGGGTTCCGTTGGTCCTTGTTGGGCAAAGCCGGGGGATTAGGTCCCATGATGATTGTTTCGTGGGCCATGGTCTTTATTCTGCTCATCACTGGGCTGATCTATTTTCGCAATATGGAAAAGACTTTTGCAGATATTGTGTGACCTATGAGCGATGTAGCCATTCGGATTGAGAATCTGGGGAAGCAGTATAAGATCGGCAAGCGGGAGAAATATTACACTCTGCGCGACAGCCTGACCCGATTCTTGTCAAATCCTTTCCGCAGGAATAATGGCAACGGGGCACTGGATGATGGAAGCGAGGACCATATCTGGGCCCTCAAAGACGTTTCCCTGGAGATTAAACGGGGGGAGGTCATTGGAATTATCGGGCGCAATGGCGCCGGCAAATCCACTCTGCTTAAAATTCTCTCCCGCATCACCGAACCCACCGAAGGACGGGCGGAAATTTTCGGGCGGGTAGGTTCCCTCCTGGAAGTGGGCACCGGCTTTCATCCGGAGCTCACCGGCCGGGAGAATATTTACCTCAACGGGGCCATACTGGGGATGAGAAAGGCTGAGATCCAGCAAAAATTTGATGAGATCGTAACCTTTGCTGAAGTCGAGAAGTTTCTGGATACCCCGGTGAAGCACTATTCTTCCGGCATGTACGTGCGTCTGGCCTTTGCCGTCGCAGCCCACCTTGACCCGGAAATCCTCCTGGTGGACGAAGTGCTGGCTGTGGGGGACGCCGCCTTCCAGAATAAATGTTTGGGGAAGATGAAGAATGTGGCCAGTGAGGGCAGAACGGTGCTTTTTGTAAGTCACAATATGAGTGCTATAAGCAACCTTTGTGAGCGCTCAATTTTGTTAGATCACGGGAAAAATAAATTTGATGGGGAAAGCCAGTCGGTTATAGACCGTTATTTATCATTATTTAGTGATAATACCAGTTCAATTCGATCTATGATTTCAGCGACGAGGTCGGGGATCGGTGGTGGAAAAATTGAAAGATTGGAAATAGAAACCAGTGATGGACGGAAAACAAATATATTAGGCATTGGAGATGCATTATGTGTCAAAATTTATGCTAAAATCATTGATAGATTACCAAGTATCGTGGTTGGGCTAGAGTTAAAAACTGATAATGGTACTCCAATACTAAACTTGCGTAGTGATAGTAATGGACAGTATTTTGGTCCTTACAAGGAAGGAACAATAGTATTATTTACATTTAATATTCCTTCCTTACCTTTTTATCCCGGTAGTTATCTTCTTGAACCTTGGTTTGGGGAGAAAAAAGGAAAACGTATTGACCATGTACATGAACCTATTTCAATTGTACTTGAACCAATTGGAAAATTTAAGTCTGAAGCCATGATTCAAAAAGGCAGAGGACTTTTAATGATGGATTGTGAAATTTTTGATACTTTGCTTAACAGTACTTAGAAACAATGAAAATCGGCTTAAGAATTTGCGAAGTTTCTTACAACTGGCCGGCAGAGGTCTTTATCCAACGGCATATTCATGCCCTCGGGAACCATATGCCTCTCAAGTTAGTTGCCCGGCACAATAGTCTTATTGCGGGGGAATCCGCCAGTATACAAGACCCCTTAAACAATATTTCGGCAGCCATTATGCCCAATTTCAACCATCTGTCCCTGTTACGAAAGGCATGGACTCTTCGCAATCTGCTTAAAACAAGAAATTACTCCAAGTGCAATGGCTCCTTGAGAGATCGGGTGTTGCTGGCTTTTTTTGAAAAATTAAACCCCTCATTAATTCACTTCCACTTCGGAACGTTGGCGGTTTCGATGCGCTGGATCGCCCAGGCCATGAACATTCCGTTCACTGTCAGCCTGCGCGGCTCAGATATCCAGGTGCATCCCTTGCGGTCGGATGATGACCGGCAGGAACTTTATCAAACGCTCCGGGAAGCTGCCGGTATCCATACCGTATGCGATAAATTCAATCAGGAAATCCGCCAGCAGGTCCAAGATTGTGTGATCCCGGAAACTATCTATACCACAATCCCTTTTCCCCAAAAATTGCCTCCATATCGACCTCCGGGAGACGGTGAACTACATTTTCTCGCAATCGGACGCCTTCAATGGCGAAAAGACTTTGTATCTCTTCTGAAAGCCTTGCGACTGCTCAGAGAGCAACGAGTCGATGCCCGCCTGACCCTCGTGGGAAGCGGACCGGATGAAGACCAGATTAGATACTGGGTCTCCCATCTGGAGTTGCAGCCTTACGGCCACCTGATAGGCAAAGCGGATTTTGCCCGTATTACCGACTTATTTGCCCGGTCCCATGCCTATGTGCAGTCCTCCATTGCCGAGGGTTTGAGCAATTCCCTGGCCGAAGCTATGGGTTGGGGGTGCCCGGTCTTTGCCACTGATGTCGGAGGGACTTCAGAAATAGTCATTGATGGTGAAAACGGCTTCCTGCTGCCTCCCGGAGAACCTGAAGTATGGGCGGCAAAGCTGCCTCTGGCATTAAACGGGCCACTGATGGAAAAAGTTCGCCAAAAAGCCCATGAAACATCCAAGCAATTCTTTACTCCCGAGCGGCATCAGCAGAAATTTATTGAGTTCTATGACCAGTCCGCGCAAAGGTTTTTGGAGAAGAAACCTGGAACTTTATGAGCGGTGGTTAAAAACCTATTTTAACAAATAAATTGGAATACAATGAAAGTTCTTTATATTAATGGGATTTTGGAGGAGCACCCGAAACCATTTCGGCCTTTACCACCGTTAGATTCTGGCGCTCCCATTAGCAATATGTTTAGATTAATCGAAGAACTGTCAAAGGACTCTTACGACTTAGATATTTCTGCTATCTCGGGAATATCATCAGAAATGTTAAATTACATGAATATCAAATGGCCTTTGGGAAGTTATAGAGGGAATTATTGTTGGGTTAAAGTTCCAGCTAAATTGAGAAAATTGAGTCACATCCTTGTAAGCAATTATATTATTTCTGGTATTTTAAATAGACTTATAGGAGTTTATTCACTGCAATCCTCTTATTATTTGCTTAAAATTTATAGAAATATATTAAAAATCAAGCCAGATATTGTTGTGTTAGACGCCGGTGGTCAATTTATAAAAGGTCTATGTAACTTATTACCGAGTAGTGTTAGTATGCTCTTCTTTTGTCGAGGTGAGTCAGGTTATATAACCCGAAGTTCTATGCATTTATGCAAAGCCGTCTTAGTTACCAATAACAAATTTAGCGAGTGGGTAACAAGTGTAAATATAAATGTGAAGGATATATTTATCATACCAAATTCATTAGATGAAAAGTATTTAAAGTTACCTAAGAATCAAGGAAGGTTTAATAATAACGAAAAACGAATTATTTTCGCTGGCCGCTTACATCCGGTCAAAGGTATAGAATTTCTTATAAAAGCGTTTTCTAAAGTGGTTAAAGTTTTTCCTGAGGCTCGTCTTGTCATAGTGGGGAAGGCAGTAGAAGTGCCAAAAATTATTGATCAGAATTTATATACTTCCAAATATGAAGATGAAATAAAACTTCTTGCTAAAAATATCCTTCCAAAAAACAGTTGCATTTGGATGGGATGGCTTGAGCAAGCTGACCTTATAAATGAATACCAAAAAGCTTACATGGCGGTATATCCTTCTGTTTGGGTTGAAGCTTTTGGAATGGTTGCATTAGAGGCAATGGCATTAGGTTTACCAGTAATAGCATCGAAGCGTCCAGGGTTCCAAACCTTACTCAGTGAAGAATGTGGAATTTTGATTGATGATCCAATGGATATAGAAGCACTGGGGGAGGCAATGGTAAAATTGCTGAGTGATCAAAATTATGCTGAGCGTCTTGGATTTAATGCTTACCATAAAGCGAGAAAATATTCAGTAGAAAAAGCCGCGAAAGAATTTATCAATATTATACAATCATTTGTTAAAAATTAGCGGTAATTGAGTGTTGGAAATGAAGATTTGTTTTGTTTGCAATGAATATCCTCCAGCTCCACATGGTGGTATAGGCACATTTATTTATAATCTTGCCCATGAATTAGTTAAAAATAATTTCGAAGTATTTGTTATTGGGTTCGATTCAAGAGTCAATAAAAAAAGCCAGTGGTATGAAGAAGTTGGAATAAAAGTTTTTAGAATTTATTCACCGTTTCGTAACTTTCCAATAATGAGAATTAAGAATTACGAAATAAGCTTGCTCTTTTTATTAGAAAGAACTTATTTATCAAATATTATTAAAAAATATAATAAACAATATCGTTTCGATATTATAGAAAGTTACGATTGGAGCGGACCACTCATGTTTAAACCAAGTGAACCTTTAATTATAAGATTTCACGGAGCCAATACTGCATATCAATATTATGAGGGATTAAAAATTAGTCACTTATTAAAATATATTGAAAAACGAAATGTTTTAATGGGAGATGCACTTGTCAGTGTGTCAAAACATATCGGTGATGTTACTCTACAATCATTAGCTATTCATAATAGAAACTACTCAGTAATATATAATGGCATCAATACAAATCATTTCATGCCTAATTATAATAAAATAAAATCTTATGAAGTGCTATATGTCGGTAGTATTACTCGCCGTAAAGGAATTTATAGTTTATTAAAAATAATACCTCTGGTGCTAGAAAAAGTTCCCGAGGCAAGTTTTCATTTAATAGGGAAGTTTCCATCAGAGGATGAGGGAAAAAGAATTAAAAATCAACTTCAATCATCCCTAAGTGATTCGATGCGTCAAAGGGTAAATTTTTTAGGGGTTATCCCTTATGGGGAGATTGCTGAATGGTTTTCGCGGGCAGCAGTTTCAGTTTTTCCCGCCTACGCAGAAGCGTGCCCTATGGTCTGGCTGGAATCAATGGCTTGTGGAAGTCCTATAGTTTTAACTAATCGCGCCAGTGGCCCGGAAATAATTGAAGACGGTAAATCTGGTCTCATTGCTGATCCAGATAAACCTGATGAATTTGCTGGCAAAATAGTTCAAATACTACAGGACCATTCGCTATCTAAATATTTAAGTAATAATGTACGTCAGCGAGTAATAGAAGAGTTCGATATTAAGGTAATATCCAAACAAAATATCGAATATTATAAAGAAGTACTATAATAAATTATTAAGGTTATTATCTCAATGTATAAAAAAATAAAGTTTATTTTATGCATCTGCACCTACAAACGGGCGCAGTTGCTTAAGAAACTTCTGCAAGATGTAGCGGTTCAGACGCAATGGCCGGATGCCGTGATCATCGTTGATGGGGACCCGGCTGTGCGGGAGGTTGCCTCTCTGCTGGCCGCGATGGATTTACCGTCAGCCTGGCGCCTTCTGTATTTGCCTTCAAACTACGCCAATCTCTCCTATCAGCGTTACTTGGGCTATAAGGCGGCCAAAAATCTCAATGCACAGGTCTTGCTTTATTTGGATGACGACCTGCGCATTTCTCAGACTGATGCCATAGAAAAAGTTGTTGCGCCGCTCAAAGATGAAGCGGGTAGGGTTGTTGGAGTTACAGCTCCCTCCCGAACGGGTGGGTTTGAAAACATTCGGGAGGCTGAAGCACTCATCGATCAGGACCATCAGAGTCGAGCGGGGACACCTTTGCTGGTAAAGATGTTCGGTGCAGCCCGGAGAATACCTCCTGGGGGCTTAAGTCCATCGGGGCACCGGCGGTTTCCTTTAAACCAGGGAGATAAATATAGGCCGGTCGAATGGCTACAGGGTAGAGTCATGGCCTACTCCATGCAAGTCTTATCCGAGGAATGTTTTTCAGAGGATTTATTTGCCCTCGATCATATTCGGTGTGGGCTGGGGGAAGATACTTTTTTATCCAGAAAGGTCTGGAGCAAAGGTCAGCTGCTCTTGGCATTTTGCGCCCAGTTCGAACATCCAGATGATGATCTGCCCAAATCTTACCCTTATCAGGCCTACAAATTAGGCTACGCTTCGGCCTACAGCCGGCGACTGCTCAATGATCATTACCGGGGCTTTGACCCGCCCCTCTTGTCGGACCGATTCGCTTTAGTCAAAAGCTATCTCGGAACTGCCTGCCTCAATTGGTGGCGGGCGGTTACCGGACCGAAGCGTCACCGCTTTGCCTACGCCTGGGGGTATAGTCGAGGGGCCCTGCGGGGGCTGCTGCAAAAACCTACCGCCAGGAATCTCACGCCCCAGATCAACTGGCGCCGGGACGCGGAGGCGGCGCTGAAGAATCTCGTGGTGGTACAGCATGGCCAAGACTCTTAAATCCATCACTGCAACTGTGCCGCCCGCCTGGGTGCGTTCAAAATCCGGCCGGACCCTGGCACCAACCCAGGGGGAGGCCCTCTCCCGTAGCACGCAATTCCTCTTCCTGATCTTTGTGGCCTATACCGCCTGCCCCATCATTGAGGTTCCCGGTCTGGATCTGTCGCTGTCCGCCTTGATCCTCCTGTTTATTGCCATCGAGATTTTTTTAAGCGGGTCGTTCGGTTGGGTGCAGCAATATTCCGGCTGGATTATCCTGGCGGGGTTTTTCTGGCTGGGCATCCTGCTGTCGCTGGTGGGGAATATCTTTTTGGGGGAAGGGGCCGCCTTCGACCTGGACAACTGGAAACAGGTGCTTCGCTATGCCTACTGGATGGTGGCCTTCGTTACGACCATTTATGTGGTCTCCACGGCCAGGATGGGCCCCCGGGTGGTTAAAGCCATCACCTGGGCCATTCTAATCACGGCGCTATTCCGCTGGGGGGAGGCGGTCCTGTTCGGCAAGGTCGGAGCCTGGACTATGGGGGGCCTTTTTGCTTTAACGCAAAACATGTACGGCATCCTCTTTTCCACCTATGCTCCTTGCCTCTTGGTTCCCCTGGTATCCCGGGAAGGGCGGCGGTGGCCGGCAATCCTTGCCGCGCTCATTGTCTGGGGGGCGGTGGCCATCAACGGCTCCCGGAGCTCCTGGATTGCCGTGAGCCTGGGAATCTTCGTGTTCATGGGTTTGTACGCGGTGGCGCAGCCTGCCCGGATGCAGCGTCTGCTCCCTCTTATATTGCTTCCTGTAGTGCTATGCGGTCTGCTCTGGCTGGCCCCCCAGGTTTACACCGAAAAAGTCGCGGAACGCTTCGACACCTTTCACCACCTGGAGCAAGACAAATCCTACAATATACGCAAACTCATGATTCAAAAAGGCTGGCGCATGTTTCTGGATTCACCACTATTTGGCGCCGGGGCGGGCAATTTTCGTAAGGAAATGGTCAAACTGGATATAGACAAAGGGACGCTCTCCGGCTCCCAGAAACATTTCAATAAGAAATCCTCACACAATTCCTACATTGCCCTGCTGGGGGAGACCGGGCTGGCCGGTTGCCTCCCCTTCGGGATTTTATTGCTGCTTCTGGTGGTAAAAGGCCACAAAGCGGCGATGATTTTATCCCGGCAGGAGGAAACCTGGGCTTTAGGCATTTACGTGGGCTTCCTGATGATGAGCCTGCACCTGTGGGCCTTAAGCGGTTTGACTGGTACCGGCACTTGGGTGATGTATGGGATAGTGGCCGCACTGATATCATCTGCCCGCAAGGATTCAGACGATATGCAAACCATACCCCAGTCTATAGCCCGACGGGCCAAAAAATAGCGTTATGTCTTTACGCTTGGGCTTCCATTACCATGTCCCGGCTCTTTCCCTGAATGGTCAGATATTTCTTCCCGGGTATTTGGGGAGGTTTATCGACAGCCTGGCGACACACTGTGAAGAGGTGGTATGCTTCCTCCATGCGCCCCTCCCAGGGGAACATGTCCTGATCGACTACCCTGTGCGGTCAGCCAAGGTCTCCTTAATTGACATCGGCCCTCACGTCTCTGTCCCACGGCGGCTGCTGTCCTCCCGCCAGGTTGCCAGCAAAATCCGTAATGAATGCCAAGGCCTGGACGTGATGCTCATTCGCGGGCCCACGCCCCTGATGGCCACTATCGCCCAAGCCGTTGAGGGAGTACCCGTGGCCTTGCTATTGGTGGGAGATTATCTGGCGGGCGTCAACGACCTGCCCCAACCCTACTGGCGCAAGGAAGCGGTTCGGCTCTGGGCCTGGTGGAATTACCGGCAGCAACTGCGTCTGGCCCGGCGCAGCCTCACCTTGGTTAACAGCCGGCTGCTCTATGAGCAACTGCAGCCACTGGTGCCTGAATTGCATGAGGTCCGCACCACCACCCTGACGTCGAACGATTTTTTCATTCGGGAAGACACCTGCCAGACGCCGCCGTACCATCTCTTGTACACCGGCCGCATGGACCGGGCCAAAGGCCTGTTTGAGATGGTGGAAGCGATAGCGCTGCTGGTCTCCCAAGGTGAAGATGTGATCCTGGATTTGGTAGGCTGGCCAGCCGAGAATGACAGCATAATGACTGAGCTTGCCAATCTGGCCCAAGCCCGGGGGGTGTCTGAGCAAGTCATTTATCACGGTTACAAACAGGTGGGCCCCGAGCTATTTGCCTATTATAAACAGGGAGATGTTTTTGTTATTGCCTCCCGTTCTTCTTTTGAAGGTTTTCCCCGCAGTATCTGGGAGGCCATGGCCCACAGCCTGCCGGTGGTGGCGACGCGGGTAGGGTCTATTCCTTATTTTTTGGGAGGAGCAGTAGAGTTTATTGAACAAAACGATGGAAATTGTTTAGCCGCATCCATCCGCAAGATCCTGCATGATCAGGCAAGGAGACGACATCTCATTCAAGCTGGTTCGCGCATGGCTCGGGAAAATACCCTGGAAGTGCAAGGTGAAAAACTCATAGGCATCATTAACAGGTGGTTGGACAAAAAACATGGGAAAAATAGCCAGGCTTGTAAGGCATGATTGGCCCCTGCATTTCGTTTTACTTTTTACCAACTGGCTGCCTGATAATATTGTTTTTTTGCGGTTACGGGGATGGTTGGCCAGACCTTTTTTCAGGTCATGCGGCGCTGATTTACGCTTGGGGAGAAATGTGACTTTCTATAACTCCTCCAAGATTGATCTTGGACAAAATATTTATATTGCCTATGGGTGTTGGATAAGCGCAGGTGAAGAAATTTGCATTGAAGACGAAGTCATATTTGGTCCTTACTGCATTATAAGTTCAACCAATCACTCTCGGGCAAGAAGGTCTTTCCGGTATGGCCCCCCCAAACAAGAAGCAATAAGAATCGGCAAAGGAAGTTGGATAGCCTCCCATGTTATTATCACTGCCGGCAGTGAAATCGGCCCTGGCTCCCTCATTGCTGCGGGGGCAGTAGTGAATGGAAAGATAGCCGCGGACTCCCTGGCAGGAGGCATACCGGCCAGGTTTTTAAAAGAACTTTCTGATGGCGAATGAAATTGCAGGCAATCAACGAATATTGATCATCGGGAATTTTCTTTCCCGCTCGCATTTTACTTGGACAATTTCAGAAGAATTGTTCCATAGGTTATCTGAAAAAGGCTGGTCGGTTATTACAACTTCAGCTAAAAATAATAGAATTGCAAGGTTGTTCGACATGATTTATACAACTTGGATTAATAAGAAAAAATACTCTTGTGCTCAAGTGGATGTCTATAGTGGCCCCGCTTTTTTATATGCGGAAGCGGTAAGTTTGTTCCTGCGCATACTCAGAAAGCCGTTTCTTCTTACCCTACACGGGGGAAATTTGCCTGCCTTTGCGCAGCGTTGGCCAATTAGACTGCACAATTTGCTGAAAGGGGCGGATGCGGTAGGAACTCCATCATTATATATTCAAATGAATTTAAAAAGCTCCAGAGAGGATATCATATATCTGCCTAATGGCATAAACCTAAACCGATATAATTTCCGACTTCGATCTCAGCCGGCTTTCAGAATGGCTTGGCTGCGGGCCTTTCATCAAATTTATAACCCGGCCATGGCAGTCAGAACCTTGGCCCTATTAGCCAAGGAATATCCTGATATACAATTACAAATGACCGGGCCCGACAAAGGCGATGGTTCGCTCCCCGAAGTGAGAAATTTGGCTGAGCAATTTGGGATTGGCAAAAATCTTCACATTACTCTCGGAATACCTAAGGAGGAGGTTCCAAGGCATTTATGTGGCTTTGATATTTTCCTTAATACTACTAATTACGAAAGCTTTGGGGTATCCGTGATGGAGGCAGCTGCTTCCGGAATGTGTATAGTCACCACTAACGTGGGGGAGCTTTCTTATTTATGGCAAGATGGCCATGATGCCCTGCTGGTGCCTCCCAATGATCCTGAGGCCATGGCTGCAGCGGTGCGCCGCATTTTGACGGAACCGGGATTGGCCGAGAGACTCTCCTTTAATGCCCGCAAGAAAGCGGAGCAGTTTGACTGGTCAATTATTCTGCCACAATGGGAAGCCCTGTTGACCAAGGTAGCGCAAGGGAAAGAGAAGTGAAGGATTCACTCCTTAAGGTCTACCACCATGCCCCATATACTCTGAAAGTGCTGGCCGCCAGTGCCTGGGGCTATTACCTGCGCTGGTGGCGGTATGGTCCCGAGACCGAGAGGCTGGTGGACGAGGCTCGGGAACGGGAATATTGGAGACCGGAGCAATGGCAGACCTGGCAGGAAAACCGGCTAGGTTACGTGCTACATCGGGCCGCCACCCGGGTGCCCTACTACCGGGAGCAATGGGCGGAACGGCGGCGGCGAGGTGATCGTGCTTCCTGGGAATACCTGGAAAACTGGCCGATTCTGGAGAAGGAGCCGCTGCGGCAGAACCCCAAGGCCTTTGTGGCTGATGACTGTAACCTTAAGAATATGTTGGAGGACCATACCAGCGGCACCACTGGCAAACCCCTGGTTCTCTGGATGAGCCGGAATACGGTCCAGGTCTGGTATGCTCTTTTTGAAGCCCGCTGGCTCCGTTGGTATGGCCTTAACCGGCATGACCGCTGGGCCCATATTGGAGGGCGGTTGGTGACGCCCGTTACAAGCCGACAACCTCCCTTTTGGGTCTGGAACGCCGGGTTAAACCAGCTTTATATGTCATCTTATCACCTCGCACCTGATCTTATTTCTCATTATGTTGAAGCCCTAAAACGTTATCGGGTCAAATATCTGCTCGGATATTCGTCTTCCCTTTATACGCTGGCGCAGGAAGTCCTGCGCCGGCAACTGGATGAAACAAATATTTCCGCAGCAATTACCGATGCAGAACCCTTATTTGACTACCAAAGAAAGGCAATTGTCCAGGCGTTCCGGTGTAAGGTTCACCAAACCTATGGGATGTCAGAAATGGTGGCCGCGGCCAGTGAATGTGAATCCGACTCCCTCCACCTGTGGCCCGAAGCTGGGTGTCTGGAACATATTAATGATGGACATGAAGTTGGGTCTGCCTCTGGACAACTTATTAGCACCGGCCTGATCAACCCCGATATGCCCCTGATCCGCTATCGGGTAGGAGATCGCACCGCCCAAACAATCAGCAATCATGAATGCCCATGTGGGCGAAACCTTCCGGTTCTCCCTGCCATTCAGGGAAGAATAGATGATTTATTGTATACCAAGGACGGCCGAAAAATTGGCCGGCTTGATCCTGTATTTAAAACCGATTTGCCCATCCTGGAAGCTCAAATTATTCAGGAATCTCTGGATTTAATTAAAATTCGCATTGTGCCAGCGCTTGGTTTTTCCGAAGCAGCTACAGGTTTGATTGTTGATAGACTAAGAGAGAGAATGGGTCAGGTGGATGTTCTTGTGGAACAAGTATCGGAGATTCCACGGGGGGCTCATGGAAAATTTAGGGCTGTAGTCTGTAATTTGTCTGATGAGGAAAAAGCCAGATTGAGCAAGATTGGTTAGAAAGAATCCAAATGGATAAACTTCCCTTTGTTTCGATCATCATGCCGATCCGAAACGAAGCAAATTATATCGCCCGGAGTCTCGGATCGGTTTTAGCTCAGGATTATCCACCGGAACGCATGGAAATTTTGGTTGCTGACGGCATGTCTGAGGACGCAACCCGGCATATGATTGATAAGACAATAAGGGAAATGGGAATTGCTGCTGCTGGAGGTCAGCACGAAAAGGCAAATCCGGTTCTACCTGTGGTGCAGGTTCTGGACAATCCTGGGCGAATTGTGCCCACTGGGTTTAACCTCGCCCTCAAACATGCCCGGGGAGAGATTATTATTCGGGTGGACGGTCACTGTGAGATTCAACCCGATTATGTGCGACGTTGTGTGGAACTGCTCTTGCAAACCGGGGCGGACAATGTGGGGGGGCTGCAAGCCGCCGGAGCTAAAGATAGTGTTGGCAAAGCCATTTCTCTGGCTACCAGTTCTCCCTTTGGCGTTGGTGGGGCGAAATTCCATTATGCGACCCAGCCGGGCTGGGTAGATACAGTCTATTTAGGTGCTTACCGTCGGGAGGTTTTTGAACGCCTTGGGGGGTTTGATGAAGAGCTGGTGCGCAATCAGGATGATGAATTTAATTTTCGCCTCATCCAGAGCGGCGGCAAAATCTGGCTCGATCCATCCCTAAAAACGGTTTATTACAGCCGGGCCAGCTTCGGAAAGCTCTGGCGGCAATATTTTCAATACGGGTTTTACAAGGTGCGGGTGATCCAAAAGCGGAGAGCGGTTGCTTCCTGGCGTCATCTAGTGCCAGCCGGCTTCGTTTTGGGATTAGGCGTTACTATGTTGTTGGGCTTGGCCACCGGCAACCAGCGGTGGGTTTTTACTATCACCGGGCCCTATCTCATCGCCAATTTAACCGCCAGCCTCTGGACAACCAAAAAGGATTGGCGGTTCTTGCCTCTGTTGTCTCTTAGTTATCTAATATTACATCTTTCTTATGGGGCAGGTTTTTTATGGGGTTTGTGGATATGGCGTCACCGGTGGCGAAATTCTGCTCACAATTCATCATTATCTTAATGACTTGGCACTCCCAGGATACAGATGCTGTACGACAATTCCCTTGCTGAGTACCTATTATTTTGGCCTGATCAGAAAGTTGATGCTTTCTTTTAAACTCCTTTCATTGGTAGTTATTCTTGTCTTCTGGCCATATGTCAGTTGGGGGGGGCAGACCCAAAAGATTACAGGAACATATAAGATCGAAGACCTGGGAAAAATCATCCAATCAGCTACCCTGGAACATCGTTTCCAGGTTCATCTCCTTCAAACAGATCAGACTCATCTGCTCCTCTATTATGTTCTCAAAGATTGTGGCAAGCAGCCCTTCCAGATCTTGGATGTCAACCTGAACAACGGTCAGACGCGGGTTGCTGATGCAATCTTAGGTCGTCCGGGTCCCGTTGCCACCATCTTGCACTCCAATGGCTTGATCTACATTGGTTCAGGCGCCCCGGGGTATTTTATGGTCTATAATCCGGAGACCGGGCAGACCCGGCAGATCGCCAATCTGGCCGAGGGGGCGCAATACATTATTGAAGGTGACGACGGCGCCATCTATATCGGCGAGTGTACAAAAGGTTATGTCGAACGCTATGACCCCAAGACCCAGGCCTGGGAAAATTATGGGATCATCGACGACCCCGGTCCCCCTTACTATCGATATGCCTATAGCCTGGGTGCTGATGAACGTTACATATATATTGCAATAGGCCAAAAACCCTGGTACCTGGCGATATTCGACCGCCAAAACCGCAGTACCCAACTCTTTTGGAAGGAACTGAACCCCACCTTTGTAGGAGTATCCCGGGGGAAAGATGGCCGCTGGTACTCCCAATGCTTTGCGAAAGAAGGTAAACGCTGGTATCGCCTGAACGGTCAGCGACCTCCGGAGTTGATTCCAAAGGAACCTGTACTCACGCACGGCTGGCTTACGCGCCTTCCTCAGCCGCTTAATGCTTATGAAGTTGACCTTACCCAAGCCTATCCTGATAGTGGTAACGAAGGTAAGGTCATGGTGCGCTGGCGGCGGCGGGGCCAGATTGAATGGCGGGAAGCTACAGTCCAGGTTCGCCTCGGCCCCATCGACATCAAACGCCTGTATGCCTGGGATGATAATCGGCTGTTAGGGTTTACGTCATTTTATGGGCCGGTTTTTCTCTATGACCCGGCCAAGCGCCAGACCACCTTCCTGGGCCGCACGGAGAGAAGCCTCTATGACGCCTTGTTTTCTCAGGGCCGGTGGTGGCTGGCGGGATATCCAACGGCAACGATGGTATATGATCCACTTCGTCCTTGGACTTTAACCGCTTCCACGAAAGATCTCTTTTCCAGTTTGGTCAACCCGCATTTGCTACGGCTGCCGCCGGATGGTTCGGCCAAATACCATTACTATTTGGCGGCCGGGACCGACAACTGCATTTATATAGGGGGCCACCGAGAGAGAGACAGCGTCGGCGGCACCTTAGGGTGGTACAATCCCCACACAAGAATGACCGGAGGCTTAAGGCAACCATTTCTCCAGTATGAAATTCGTGATTTACTCCCGATCATCAATGGCACCAAAATACTGATAAGCACCGTGGCGCGAGATAGAGGCACCGATGGTAAGTTATTTCTCTTTAACTGTCAGCAGAAAAAACTGGAAGCCGAATTTCTGCCTTTATCTGGAGAAACTGATGCTGGCAAGGTAGTAGAGATTGAACCCGGCTTAATCCTGGGCTTGATTAGAGGGTCGCCCAAAAGCCGGGTCTATAAATTTGACCTCCAGGCTGGGAAGCTAGTTTTTGTGAAAGACCTGGACGGAAAAATGTTCGGAGAGGTTCGCAGTTATGACCGCCGGGCAATTAAAGGCCCTGACGGCCATGTCTGGTTATACATTGACAATACGATCTGCCGCATCAATCCAGCTGATGGAACTGTACAGAGGGTTCTGGAGGCCCTGCCGGCGGGTAACTTGTTATTTTTTAAAAATGACCTTTACATTTATGGAGATTACAACCTAAGGCGGGTTTCCAATATCTTTACTGAGGCCCTTCCAAAGCCTTAGCGGATATTTGTGGTAATTCCAACCGAAAAATGACCCCTCGCGACAACCCAAAATTGACCCCCCTTGCCGTTTAGATTTTGATAAACTGTTTATTGCCTGGGCGGAGGATAAGGCACTGCTGGAGGGCAACCTGAGCGCCGCCGCAGGTGACCAATTTTCGGTTGGCATTACCATCTTTTCTTTACCTGCCTCTCCGGAAATCACCAAAGCGATAAACTCCGGGGGTGCGGGGGCAGAGCCCCTGCCTATGATTGGTTCAGGGCATCTGAGTACTGCATTCTCTCCGGATATCATTGGGCTCCATGATCGCGCCCAGTGGTCGAGGCAGCACTTCTGTGGCCAGCAGAATCTTCCTCCAGCCATTGATCATTGAAGGTTAGGATGGCCTTGGCGCACCATGCACTCGCCGCTGCAGGGTTCGTAATTGGTTATCGGCCGCGTTTGACAAAGGTCTCCAGGATATAATGCGGCAGCGGCTCAGGTGAGGGAAATAACCTTGTCCGCCAGTTGCATCGAGGTGATGATATCCAGCATGTTAGTGACTTCGCCCACCTGGTTTTTCTCATACAGACCAAAGGCCTTCAAGCAGGGGCCGCAGACCATGATGTTTAGGCCATTTTGGGCCAATTCTTGCAAGTGGGGCAAACCTTCCGACCCCGCCACGGTATGTTTGACTGCCCCGTTCAACAGGATCAGGCGCCAGAGATCGTCTTTCATTTCCTTCATTTTCATGATGAAATTGACGACGATATGCTGCCCCAGGGCCTCATCGGGTTTACCCAGGCTATCCGTGGCCAGCAGGACCGCGATTTTCTTCCCGGCTTGGGCCTGCCCCTCGGGAACCGCGCCACAAGCCTCACCTATTGGATTGCTTTGTTTTTTTTCGCTCATTTCAGTTCTCCTTTGTCTTTAGTAGTGTCAATCATGTTGTTGGGTTATTTTGCCTTAAGCATTGCCGTTCCAGGGCCACTTGGCGTTAATTCAATTTTCTCTCGATATTCAAACCCTCCTTTATTGTTCAAGCCGATTTTGGCTGCCTGTCTGAAGGCATCGTGCGCAAACACCAGTAGCCAATTTTCCTCACGGGCCCGCACCAGAATTGATTCCTTCTCCTTTAGGGTAATTAGCGGCTCATTGTCATAAGCCATAATAAAAGGGAGATGAATATGCGCCGCAGTTGGGATAAGATCGGCGCAGTACAGTAACTTTTCTCCACCATCCTCGATTATTACGACTTGCATTGCCTGGGTATGCCCAAACAGTGGTTTGACCACGATCCCCGGATAAATTTCTCCCTCGCCTTCGACTAGTTCCACCAGTCCGTCGGCAATCAAGGGAAGATAATTATCGGGAATGAATGAGGCGGCATCTTTAGGGCTGGGCGATTTAACCGATTCTAAATGATCCTTCTGCACGTAATACCTGGCGTTAGGGCAGGTTGGCGCCACTCTGCCATTCTCTTTTGTGGTGGCTCCTCCGGCATGGTCAAAGTGCAGATGGGTAAGAATGACGTCTGTAACATCCTCCGCTTTAAGGCCAAATGGCCTGAGGGCATAATCGATCGAAGATTTTTCCCGATCAATCCCGTAAATCCTGCAGAACTTCTCATCCATCTTGGTGCCGTTGCCCACATCGATCAGCAGGACATGATCTTCCCACCTAACCAAGAGCAAGCGGGCTGCCAGCGGAATCCGGTTCATTTCATCTCCGGGATGATAGGCCTTGGACCACACCGGCTTGGGCACAATCCCGAACATGGCCCCGCCATCAAGGGCGAAGGAGCCGGTTTCGACTGCATCAATGGTGAATTTCTCAAGAATCATAAGGACCTCCGATGTTGCTTATGTCTCGTTATGAACCAGCAGTGATTAATGGATTGACCCGCTCTTGCCACTGGCCATCGATACATTTCAGAATCTTGGCGCCCGCCATAATCTCTGAGCCATGCGGATAGAACTTGCCGTTCAGATGGCAAGGCTTTGGTTTTGTTTTGCAGACTCAAATCCCATGGACTCGAATTCCATCTCGAAGGTCTTATAAAAGGCCAACAGGATGGCCTGGGGGAATTTCAGGCCATTTTTAAAGGCCTTCACTGCCCGCAGTATCAGATTCATGGCAACCTCCTTCTCCATATTTTTAGTTGAATCGATTATCAATCGTGATATAAGATTATATAGTCTTAATTATCGTGTCCAACGATTTGTTTCGATCTTATCAATCGAAAAAATTGATCGGCAGGGGAAGAAAGATGGAAATTCGGCAGCTCAGATCATTTCAGGCAGTGGCCAATCTCTTGAGCTTCAACAAGGCCGCAGATCGCCTTAACTACGCCCAATCCAGCATCTCGGCGCAGATTCAAGCCCTGGAAGAAGAACTCAGGGTGCAACTTTTTGATCGTTTGGGTAGGCGGGTGCTGTTGACTGAAGCCGGAACGCAGTTGCTGGAATATGCCAATAAGATTTTGGACCTGGTTGATGAATCTCACTCTGAAATGGCGGGCGCCAAAGAACCGCTGGGATCGTTGACCATCAGAATTCCGGAGACCTTTGGGGTGCATCGGCTGCCGGCCGTGATCCAAGAGTTCCATACCCGGTTCCCGAAAATTCAGCTAAACTTCATTACCTGCGCCCATGAGGGTCTGGAAAAGGACCTACGCAAGGGACTGACCGACTTGGCCTTCCTCCTGACGGAGTCTTTCCAGACTGCGGACCTGCTGTCGGAAACCCTGGGCTTTGAGTCCGTGGTCCTCGTCGCCGGTAGCGATCATCCCCTGGCGGCGAAAGTGGCCGTGCACACCCGGGAGCTGGCCGGAGAAACGATCCTGCTTTCGAAGGTGGACTGTAGTTATCGGAAATCCTTTGAACGACTCTTGCATGAGGAAGGCATCGGCAAGTTAACCAGGCTGGAGTTTCATAGCGTTGAGACTATCAAACGGAGCGTCAGGGCAGGAGTGGGAATCACGGTGATTCCCGAGATTGCCGTGGCGGAAGAGGTTGCCGCCCAAAAATTAGTGATTCTCCCCTGGACGGAAGGCCCCATCGAGGTGGCGCTCCTGATGATCTGGTACCGGGACCGTTGGCTGTCGCCCACCTTGAGGGCGTTCATGGAAGTAGCGAAGCGGGTGCTGGCCCAGGCTGCCTGAAGAAGCAAAGGGAAAAATGGAGAGGAGGGGCGGGGTCTGATGGCATAGGCGTTCAGCGTTAGGCCGGATAATCTTGTGCCAAGGTCTTCAACCGCTTCATAAGGTTCCCATAAGCTTTGAAAAGTGACGGTAATTCCCGAAGACGATATTTACGCATGAGCCTGATCTGATTTCTCAGGGACCGGGAGCGTTTGACCAGCGACGTCAGTTCAGCATAAAAATCCTTCAGCGGCAGTTTGGTGGGCAGTAAGGTATGAAAAAAATCGAAATAGTCGAAATTGGCGTTGATGAGATTATCCCGAACCTCGTCATACAGATCGGTCCCCGGCAAGGGAGTCAATACGGAAAAACCGATAAAATCGAGATCCAGGCCGAGGCAGTATTTCCGTAAGTCGGTGAAGTCCTTCCGGTCGAACTCGGGCCTGATCATGAACATGGGCCAGATATCGATGCCGAGATCTTTGAGTATGCGCACCGCCTTTTCATTGTTTTCCACGGTCGCGCCCTTGTGTACCATTTTCAGATCCTGGTCCCTGATGAACTCAAGCCCTACAAAGACCCTTTCTAACCCTGCCTTCTTCCATTTTTCCAGCAGGTCGGGATGATGGGCAATGGTATCGCTGCGCCCGTAAAGAAAAAAACGTTTTCTGATCCCGGCCCGCTGGATGAGATCCGCCAGGATTCCCATGCGCGACGTATCCAACAGCGATTCATCATCCGCAAAGAATACATACTTCTCCTGGATGGTCCCCAACTCCTCCACAATGCGCTCGGGCTTCCTGGCGAGGTACCGCCCGCCGGTCAATTTCCACAGTGCACAGAATTGGCAGCGGAAATGGCAGCCCTTGGAGGTGCGGATGGACGCCAGGGGCCTCATCCACTCGCTGAAATAAGATGGTCGGTAGGCCGCAGTGAGATCCCGCCGGGGGAAGGGAAAAGCGTCCAGGTCCAGGCTTACATCTTCCTGATGGAGAAGAATGGCGCCGTTTTCCAGACCGACAGCCCCCGGAATCTCCGACAAGGCCTGGTTTTTTTCCAGCCGAACCATGGCCTCCCGGAAGGGAAAGACACCTTCCCCCGAGATGATGAGGTCAATAAACGGGGTATAAAAATCCTCCGGACTTACGGTGGCGTGATGCCCGCCGACCACGGTGCAGATTTCCGGGTTGAAAGATTTGATCTGTTCAAAAAGCCTATTCACCGTGTTGACATGGACCGTATAGGAGGTGATGCCCGCAACATCGGGCCGAAAGTCACGAAGGTACGAGTCAAGATCGGGATCGAGCCGCATGTCGAGAATGCGCACATCGTGGTCCGGGGCGACCCCCGCCGCCAGATATTCCAGGGCCAGCGGCTCAAAAATGGAAAAGTCCTCGCCTCCCAAGGCCTTCTCGGGTTTGGCGGGTTGTATCAGCAGAAGGTTCATTGCTGCCTTATTGCGGTAAGTTCAAAATCTGTTAACGGGTGCTCCTGCTTATGCCCTTAAGGTAAGGTTCAGTCATGGCCGCGAGAATTTCCGCCGCCAGGTCTACGGTCATTTCCGGATTTCGAAAAAGCAAGATGAGGGCGCCGAGGTACAGCGAGAATATCGCCCCCGCGGCCACTTCGGTATTCACATCCTCCCTGATAGTGCCCCGGACCTTTTCCTCTGCCAACATGCCGGACAAGAAAAGGAGATATTGTTCAGACAGTCGGGACAGGTTTGGGGTTTCGCCTGCGGGTTCGAATATGGTTTGGCGGATAAAGGCCCGGTAGAGGTCGCGGTTCTTATCATAGAGCCGGAAGAATCCCTGCGCCAGGTGCATCAGGCGCCCAAGGAGTGCCAAATCCTTGGGTAACGAGGCCATAAGTTCAGATAGAGCCTTGCCAATATCCCGGTTGAGGGCCTCTTCCAGCAATGCAGTCTTGCTTTTGAAATGCACCACCACCGAAGCTGGAGAGACCCCGGCTTGCCTGGCTATGTCCCTGATAGTGCATTCCTCCATCCCTTTTTGGGCAAAAAGCCGGCGTGCCGCTTTTAAGATGAGCTCCCTGGTTTCTTTTTTTGAGGCTTCGCGGCGATTCATTTATCTAAACCAGTTTATTAAATAAACATATTTAATAAAATTGGGAGCTCTCTGTCAAGCGAAAAAACAAGAATCAGGAGCGGCACGGCAAAACCGGCATCGGACCGAAAGAGGATCAGGGTTTCGGGATAGGCTTTTTTTCAGTTTCTTAATTAAACGCACTGACAGCCCCTTGGAGGCGTGGGTATTGCCAGAGCGCAGCATCGCGGCCAGGGGAAAGCCATCGCGGCCAGGGGAAAGCCATCGCGGCCGTCGAAGACGAGGAGCGGATGGTGCATATGCTCTTTGTAATAGCCATGGAAGAAGCTGAGTTGCTGTTTCCCGTGAGTAGGGTCATCGACGACCGGGAGTTTTAATTGTCGCTCATCACAAGGCGGTTCCAGAAAGTGATGGATTGCAAAAGAAATCCTTTCCTTTCTTCATAGGGATAAAAAACTCCTATTCCTCTTTCCTCTCCAAATTAGATAAGCTTTAAAGTATGTACTGTACAGATGTATAGTATAATTAAGGAGATTATGCCAACGGGGCAATTGATGCACAGTGGGCGATAGCGCTGGAAGGATAAGGAATGTTTGTGTAAAAGACCTCGACATGACCAGGTGTTCACTCTTAAGATTATTCATTCTACCCGTGTTAAGGCCGAAAGGTAGCGGCTCGCTTAACCGGATATAATTATCTTTGCTTAAATATCGGTGGAGATGCGCCAGGTAACAGTCTTAATGAATAAATTCTATTTGTGATTTAAAGTGGGGCTGTCAGCTTCCTTTATTAATCCACAAGAGAGATAGGACAAATCCATAGTTTGCCGAGCTAACTGAATGTTCCATTATCTTATTAAAACCATAACCATTACCACCAATCCATGCATCGCTCTCAACTTCCACTGGTTCATCGGGAAGGGCATTTCCTTGGAAGAAGCGCGATGCGATTGTTCTATTGTCAAGATTATGTATGGGTATGTATGATAAAAAATAATCATTTTTACGGAACCACCTAATTTGCGCTTCTTTTGAAAACACCAAGGCGCATGATTGATTACAGAAACGCACGAATCGCATAGCAGTTGCGGTTAGGGATGTGTTGAAAATCTCAGTAAGTCTTTTTATATGATCTAAGCTAACTTGTTCAACCTGGCATTTTCGTTCAATTAAAGTTCTTGGGAGCAATAATTCCTGTGCAAAAGCATTTGCTTCCTTTTCTTCCTTACATAATTTCTCAGACTCCCAAATATCATTATGTTCAAGTATGTGCATTGATACTCCATGATTCAACACAAAATGCCCAAGTTCATGAGCTATGCTGAATCGTCTACGGGCTAAGTTTGTTTCTGAATCAGCAATTCTGATTGTCCCACGATCTCCATAGCGAACTAAACGCGCAGCAGCGCCATCAAGTTGACCTAAAATAACTTTGACCCCCAGAGCATCACACAGAGCCTCAATTTTGATCTCATCAGGGATTGTAATGGCAAACCTATCAATTATCTCTAATGCTTTACGCTCGGCAGCCAATAAATTTGGTTCGATATTCTTCGGCATTTTTTACTCTTTGTTTTCCATCCTTGCTTTTGCCATTTCCAAGTCCTCCAATAAAGACAATAGATCATCTTTAGATTGAGACTCGAGACCCCGGTAAGCTACCGCGAAAGTCCTCTCAGGCATGGTGGTCAATTCCCTAATTCTCGATATAATCTTTTCCTTAGTCCAGTGGAGCCTCTCTGAGAAATTTTCCGGCCAGGGTCCTGGTGATAAGCTTTTCTCCTGCGCTTCTTCGGGCACCTGAGCTTTGGCGGCAGCTTGGATGCCCTTGAGCCTCTCCATCAACCGCCCCTTAACTGCTTCATAATCTACCCCAGATGCTCTCAGGTCATCTATCACCTCTTCGAGTGTCTGACCATCGCTGCGTGCCATGAATTCCGTCACGGTGTTAAGAAAAGACCACATTCTTTTTTTATTGTCCAGTTCCATGAAGTTACCTTTTATGAAATAGTTGATTATATAAAGGTCTTACCCTTCTGCGTAATTTTTTCATGATGCGATAAACATCATTGATACCTATATTTGTTTCCTCAGATATAAGTTTCGGAGTATATACCCCATCATATAATGCAGAAAGTATCAACATTATTTCCTTATCATCTTTACATAAATCGTTTATGCACGTATAGATATTTTTCAATTCATCATTTCGTTCCAAAAGCTTCTCAGGATTCCCAAAATCAATATCGTCATGGCATAAATTATTTATATCATAAGGTCCATTTGGATCGTCAAGTGAGACAGGATTATGAACTAGCTTTTTTAAATATTGTAATTTGTGGTTTATTATGCTATCAATAATACTCATTATAAAAGACTTTGGATCTAAGTATTTATCTTTGTTCCAATTTCTATAGGCAAAATCTTTGCCTATCCCATATGCGGAGGCGATGGATTCCATTGTTATATCCTCAGGATCTAATATTATATCACCATTCCTTATTCTATTGTAATTAGTTTTAATTCTAGCATATTTGAATAGTTGAGGCATGAGTTCAGCCCAATCTACCTGGTTTAATTGGTCCCGGTTTCCCTTGTCGTATTTTTTGTTTTCCTCCAAATCCACTGCATAGCCTCCGCAAAATCCCAATGATTTTTCTGAGGGAAATATTTTTACCTAAAGATTTTGCTTTCGTGGCAAAAAATTAATTCTCATGGGCATATAAATATTAGGAGGACGGGCATGAGAATCAACATATCAATAAAAAAGGAAGGCTGGAGCAGGCAGCTCCTCTTCCATTGCCATAGCCATGAATCAAAAATTGAATACTGCAAAAATAAAAAGGAGTCAAGTATTTTTATAAAATAAATAATAATATTTTTTAACTAAGCAGTATCCTCCAAAAAATTCCCCTTATGGAATTAAGCTAAGAAACCCATCTTTACTAAAAATTAATCTCTTGCTACTGCCTTCTGTAAACAATCATTCAAAATAATTACCGCTTAGTTAAGAATGCCGGAAACCAGAGTTCTCTAGTTAATAATGCCCTTAAGAAGGCGATAGAAATAATCATATACTCGTCATGGCAAGTTATGGTAACTTATGAATGATTCTTTTAAAATCAATGTAACATGTAAATAATTTGACAAAGAAAGTTTACGCGTCAGTGTTGTGATCCTACTCCCTTGAAAACTTTAGAAAATGCAGACTCAGAAAAATCAAATTACGGTCATTTATAGGATATATTGTTGGAGATTCAGCTATCAATATATTCAGGAGGTTATGAATGTTTTGAAAAATTACGATGAATTAAAATTACAAATTGCACATTTTAGCAGGCTGATGAAAAACCACTTCGATTAAGCCGTGTCATCTTCTTAGAAGACGGTTTTGGTACCCTTATGACGGGCAAAGTCTCGAGAAAATCTGGGCTGCGTCCTCCATCAGATGTTGGTTGTAGGCAGAGCTATCGCTTTCCCGATAGCTGCCGTGGTTCAAAGAGAAACCACCGTCGCCATGTTACGGATGCGCACCAGGTTGTACGCCGCCGCAGTCAGGGTGAACATCCAGCCCACCCGGTCAAGGCCTCGGTGCCGGGTCTTGCGGAGATTGCCCACGGTCTTCATCCAGCCGAAGATTTCCTCCACCCTCTTCCGGAGGCGCTGGCTGACGGCGTAGCCCGGATGGCGGGTGGTGCGGCCGTCAATGGCGGACTTCCGGCCGTGACAGTTTTGGGCCACATGGGGCACGGCCTTCAGGGCCCGCAGAGAGTGGACAAATTCCTGAGTATCGTAGGCCTTGTCTGCGCCCACGGTAATGCGATGCCGGCCGGGAACGCCCCCCACCATGTCCTCTGCTGCCTCCCGCTTGGCCGTGCCGGTGGCTGCGGTGAGCCGGGGCCAGACCACCAGGCCGTGGCGGTTCTCCATGAGTACATGCCCCATGAAGCAGAGCTTGGCCTCTTTGCCTTTGCCCTTCTTGAACAGCCGGGCCTCGGGGTCGGTGGTGGAGGCATGCGTCTGGTTCAGGCGCTTGTCCCCATGAAAGTCCACTTCCGGGTTGCGGCCGCCGCCGCCCTCGGGGGGCGGGGCGTCTTTGGGGCGGAAACTCTTCAGGGAGGCCCAGGCCTCGATTAAGGTGCCGTCCACGGTGAAATGCTCATCCGACAGCAACCCGGCGGCCGCCGCCTGCTTCAGGATGCGGGCGAAAAAGGCCGCGGCCAGGTCCGAATCGAGGAAGCGTTCCTGGTTTTTGGAAAAGACGGAATGGTCCCAGACCTTGTCGTCCATGGAAAGACCGACAAACCAGCGAAACAGGAGATTGTAATCAAGTTGCTCCATCAACAGGCGGGCGCTGCGGATGGTGTAAAGGATTTGCAGCACCAAGGCGCGCAGCAGCTTCTCCGGGGGGATGGAAGGGCGTCCTTCCCGGGAATACATGGCCTGAAACTCTCCGGACAGTTCGGCCAGGGCTTGATTCACCATGTCCCGGATGGGTCTTAAGGGGTGATCCCGGGGCACACGGGCTTCGGGAGAAAGGTAGCTGAACATGGCTTGCTGTTGCACATCCTTGCCGCGCATACTGGCTGCCTCTAGATAACATATTGTTATCATTGACTATAGCACCTTTTAGCCATTAAAGACAGCCTTATTTAAGGATCATAAATAAAAGAGTTTTTCAACAGCCTGTTAGAGGGAGAATCTATCTTCAAATCTACTGGTTCCGGAAAACGGCCAACCGGTTTTGACTTAAATTGTGCAACCTGCGGATCTTAAAATCTTTAATGAATAAAAACAATTATAGGCTTTAACAGGGCTATAAAAGTAACTGATAATAAAAAGAGGAGGTCAACACTGTGGTCAAAAATCGGGGTAACTAAGCAATGACTGCATACGTTCTTTAAAACCCCACCTTGTTGTATCGATCAAGTTCAGCGACAGATTAATCTGGATTTAATTAGCTGATCTTTACAGTCAGCTGCATGGATAACTGTTGGTTTTTATAGCCAATCCCAAATATTCTCTTCTCAGATTGAAGTACTCTTCAGGCAATCTCAAGAAAAGCTGAGAATAATTTACTGCGAGGATAAGTATGCTATGAAACAAAATCGAAGTGCAAAGTTTCAGAACCCTAATGTTAATGCGCAGCTATTAAACATCGATGATGCTGCCGAACGCCTCAACATCTCCAGTCACACCGTAAGGGGGCTGGTGCGGCAAAGAAAGATCACCTTTGTTAAGCTTGGAGCCCGGGTATTATTTCGTCCCCAGGACCTGGAAGAGTTTATCAAATCCCATTTGGTCCCCGCCCAGGCCGGAGGCCAGGAGGAGACCCCGTGAAACCCCAGTTTTCGCAGGCTAAATCACGTAAATCCGGATGCCAGGGAAGGATCACGGTCGCAGACATCGCCGCAGACCTGGAATGCCGCAGACCTGGCTGCAGTTGCCACCATGAAGGGCCTAACGGCTGGCAAACCCATTGCCCCGCTCATGCAGATGAGCACCCCTCAATGTCCCTTTCGGAAAGTGATGACGGCAAAGTTTTGGTCCACTGCTATGCCGGCTGTGACCAGATGGAGGTAATCCAGGCGCTAAAGGACATGGGGCTGTGGCCATCCCAGGCAAATACCTCGGGGACTGATCCCTCCCGGCCACCTAGGGGAGAACTGGTGGAGGCCTATAGTTATTTGGATGAAGCAGGAAAGCTGCGCTACCAGTCCTGCCGGTTTATACCAAAGATTTTTCGACTGCGGAAACCCATTGGCCAGGGCGATTGGGAATACAATCTCAAAGGTGTTGACCGGATTCCCTACAATCTTCCAGACGTCATCGGGTCCGAAGTGGTCTTCATCGCCGAGGGCGAGAAAGACTGTAACAATTTAAAGAAGGTGGGGATTTCCGCCACTACTAACCCGATGGGCGCTTTGAAATGGCGCAAGGAATACAACCGCTATTTTGAAAACAAGCAGGTCGTCATCCTTCCAGACAATGATGAGCCTGGCCGCAAACACGCCGATTCCGTGGCCCGGCATCTCCATGGGGTCGCAGCTTCGGTCAAAATCCTGGAGCTTCCGAATCTGCCGGAAAAGGGCGATGTCTCTGACTGGCTGGCAGCCGGCGGCACTGCCGAGGAGTTGCGGAAACTGGCGGAGAAAGCCCCGGAATGGCAGCAGGCGGCCAAGGTTGGACCGCAGAAGGAAAACGGCTCCAAGGGATCCCGGGCAAGTGGGATTTTGCGCCCGGTGGACCCCGACGAAAAACCGGAACTGCCCCCGGTTAATGCCACGCTTCCAAATGCCCCGGTGCTCAAAAACATTACGATTCCGGCGGGATGGTCCCTGACTCCAGAGGGCGTGGGCAAAATCATCAAGATCAAGGAGGGGTTGGAACACCGCCTGGTGGCACCCGCTCCCATCATGATTGCCGGACGTCTAGTAGATCAGGTCGATGATACCGAGTTCCTCAAGTTGACCTGGTTACGGGATGGCAGGTGGAAGGAACAAACGATAAGCAGGAAGGTAATCGCCACCACCAGGGCGATAACCGAACTGGCAGAAGTGGGCCTGCCGGTCACCAGCAAGAACGCCGGCGACCTCGTGGAATTTTTGGCGGCTTTTGAAGCTGAAAACATCGGTATGCTCCCCCTGGCTCGGGTTTCCCCGCATCTGGGCTGGCAGGGAGAAGCAGGAAACCTTGAGTTTTTATGGGGCAAGACCTTGCTTCGGCCGGGTCTGGACCGGCAGGCAATCGACCTGGAAATGCTGCCTACCAAGCAATGGCAGCGGGATGTGGTCACTTTCCGGGGTACAGACCTCGGGGATGAACAGATAGCCGCAGCCTTTTGTTCCCAAGGCTCCTTTGAAGGCTGGGTACAGGCCGTAAAGCTGGTCGCCGATTATCCACGGGTGATGTTAGGTCTTTACGGCGCCCTGACACCGCCTTTACTGGAGATCTTTGGCTGTCCCAATTTCATCTTGGATTGGTCGTGCAGAAGCAGCGTTGGGAAAACCTCATTGCTCCGGGGCGGGGGCTCCTGCTGGGGCAACCCGGATGAACAGGCGGACGCCTCGGTGATTGCCTCCTGGGATGCCACCCGGGTGTGGATTAATCGGGCGGCCGTGACATTACATAGCTTGCCCCTCTTCCTGGACGAGACCAAGCGGGTCAAGTATCCGGCAGAAATAGGCAGGATTCTTTATGACATAGCCCAAGGCCGGGACAGGGGCCGGGGATCAAAAATGGGGACGCGCCGGTCCGACACTTTCAGAACCGTTTTACTCTCCACCGGTGAAACCCCGGCTGTGTCCTTCACCAACGACGGCGGCACCCGGGCCCGGGTTTTGACACTGTGGGGGCACCCCTTTGGCAAAGCCGACCAAGAAACGGCAAAGCTGGTCAATACCTTGAACCTGGCGGTAAAGCAAAATTACGGTCATGCCGGTCCCTTGTTCGTCCAATTCCTCCTCTCCCATCAGAGTGATTGGGAGATGTGGCGGAAGAAGTATTACGCAGTGAATGCAGCCTACCAGGACATGGCCGGAGCCAATCCTGTCGCCAGCCGATTGTGTGCCTACTTTTCGGCCTTAAACCTGACCGCGGCCATCGCACACGCCGCTTTGGACCTGCCCTGGACTTATCAGGATCCGGTGGAAGCCTTATGGGAGGATCTGGTTTCGGAAACCGACACGGCTGATGTCGCCAGCCAAGCCCTGGCAATGGTAGTGAGCTGGGCCCGAGCCCATGAAACCAGCTTCTCCGGGCGCGAGAGAGATGGTAGGCCATCATTCCAGGGCTGGGCCGGCCGATGGGATCCCGGTGAATCCTGGGAGTATATCGCTTTCCTGCCGCATCAGCTCAAGGCGCTGATCAAGGAATTCGGCTTCGATTTCGAAGCGGTAACCAGATCATGGCTCGATTCTGGATGGCTGGAAGTTGACAGAGGCCCTAGGAAGACCCGCCAGAAGCAGATCCGTATTAACGGTGAAAAAACCGGGGCTTATGTGATTCGTCGCAGCGCCATTAAAGCCCTGGAAAGCGAATAGAACCTGTTTTAGTGTGGACAATGAGAACAGGCTGCGGACAGTGAGCTAATGTATAATCGCTGTAATACCAGATAGTTATACCATTGTCCGCATCGTTCTCATTGTCCTCATGGGGTTAGACCGTTGGTTATGGTCGCGAAATTACCCGGCGCCGATCAGGATATGGTGCCTGCAAAAAGTGGGTGAGCAAAAAATCACTGAGGACAATGCGGACAAAATGTTAAGTGGCTTAATTTATTGCTTTAAAGTCGTACGCGCTGTCTACATTGTCCACATTGCCTATATAGGAGGAAAATTATGACCGTTTTACTGGATGATGAGTTTCTACGAAGTTTGGGGATCAGAGAGGGGTGCTTGCCCCGATGGTCCGCCCCCACCAAGGAGCCGGTGACCGGCGTCGGGCAGAACCTGCCGATGGCCGAGGACAAACCTGTCCCGCCGGAAGTTCTCGATCTTACCCCGGAAGAACTGGAAAAATTGATCAAGGAGGACCACAGCGAGGAAAACCCGTATGTGTTTTTGATGCCGGGGGGCCGTCACACGGCTGCAGTTTATCCTGGTGACACCAAAGAATTGCCGGAAACCATGGACAAGTATGACATGGTGTTGAAAGCTAACCAATTTATGAACATGGTTGACTTATGTAAAACAGGCCAGAAGAAGTTCATGGGCTATAAGACCAGAACCGGCGAGTGGTTCGACCTAAAAGGAGGAATTTTGGAATGTTTAAAGATCTAAAGGAGTTGGTCAAGTTGTTCGAGCTTGACCCTGACGTCCGCAGCGCTGTACTGCAACTGGACCATTATCTGGTCTTGGAGGCGAGGACTGAAGCGGCAGAATCTTTTTTGTCTCAACTGATTTGGGGGTTGTATCTGCCATTCACCGTCTCCTGGCTATCAGAGGCGGGCTTCACAGTGCGGCTCTATAAAAATCCTTATGAAAAATCTTTTACAAACCCGCTCGCGGCAGACAGGTTTGGGATCCGCACTTTATACGGGCCTAGAGATCGCATCGCAGTCCCCAGGTCTTATGACGGCGAAGATGAAGAATCGCTGCTGGAAGAACCGGTGGCGGCGCTGCCAGAAAAAACTCTAACATTGTTGGGCCTTATGGATGATCTCTGTGACAAGCTAATTTTTCACGAATCTGTGCCCCCTGATGTTGCACCGCAAGATGCAACCTACCGCAACATCATCTGACTCGTAGGAGCTTAAGGACTACATAACCAAAATATATCGATGGACCGGCTGCTCGTAAAAGTGCAATTAAGCCGGTCCATATCTTTTAAGACGTAAGCCGATTTATCCGGCTGCGTTTCCCTCCTGAGCTCCCATTTTTCGACCTGGCCATTCGGCTGGGTATTGGGAGAAACAACATTCATGGCGTCATCTGCAATTGAATCTGCGCACCAGTATGAGATAATGACCCTTGAGGAGGTTGCTCAATTTCTCCGGAAAAGTGAAAGTTGGGTTTACAAAAATTGGAGGGTATTGGGCGGCAGGAAGCTCAGGGGTTCTCTCATTTTTCCTTCAAAGGAGGACCTCTATGGGCGTCTATTTCCAAAAGGGGAAGGGGTGGAGATACGACTTCATCCTGAAAGGCCAGCGCTACAGCAAGTGCTGGTTCAAAACCAAGGCCGAAGCCCGGCAGGCCGAGGCAAAAAAACGGGAGGAACTGAAAAACCCGCCGCCAGCGGTGGAGATCCCAACCGACATGGCCTTCTTGGACTTGGTTAATCTGCGGCTGGACTATGTGAAGGCGTATAAGTCCCAGAAATATTACGTCGACCATATCTATACCGTCAAAAGGTTTGTAAAGGAATGGCGGAACCTTAGTTGCCGTGAAATAACGATGCAGATGGTCCAGCGCTATCTCATCAGACGAGCCAGGGTGTCGGCTTTCACTGCCAACAAGGACCTACGGTATCTCCGGGCCCTGTTCAACTTTGGAATCAAACAGAATCTGGTGAAGTACAACCCTACCCAGGGAATGGAGTTTATGCCGGTGGAGCGCAAGCTCAAATACGTTCCTCCGAAAGAAGATGTGGCCAAGGTGCTTCTGGCAGCAAACCCGGATGCCCAGGACTACCTGATAGCCATCATGGACACCATGGGCCGGATGAGCGAAATAAACCGTCTGACCTGGGAGGACGTAGACCTAAAAACAAAGAGCGTGGTGCTCTATACCCGAAAGAAAAAGGGCGGGCACTTGACCCCCAGACAGGTACACATGACCACCAGGCTCTTTGGCATGCTTGTCAAACGGTATAAGAACCGTGACAAAACCAAACCCTGGGTCTTCTGGGACCGGCGCTGGAGCCGCAAAGTGGGGAAGTTCGTAGAAGGCCCCTACCAGCATCGCAAAAACCTTATGGCCAAACTGTGCCAGCAGGCCGGGGTGCGGCACTTCGGCTTTCACGCCCTGCGTCACCTCGGAGCTTCCATCATGGACCGGGCAAACGTACCAATTGGCTCCATCCAGCGGATCCTGGGACATGAAAACCGGACTACCACGGAGATCTATCTCCATTCCATCGGCGAGGCCGAGCGGGAAGCCATGGCCATCTATGAGCGGGCCTGGCAGGATGATCTCCAGGAAAAAAGTCACACACAAAGTCACACACAGTAAAAGAAGGAGGGGTTAGCCCAATAGCTAACCCCTTGATTTTACTGGAGCCGGCAGGGGGATTTGAACCCTCGACCTGCTGATTACGAATCAGGGCAAATATCATTTCAAACCGTTTTTTACCTTCCCATGACTATCCTTTTAATTACTAAAAAATCTTGACAAATGGCATTGTTATGAATATCTTTTGGTCTAAGATGTTTCCCTATGTCCCTTGCGCTGCCAGGTTAAAAATGCTACCCCAGTTGCTACCCCAGAAATTGGAGAGGCGACCAGATGAAAAAATTCACCGATAAGAAGATCCAAAATCTCAAGCCCAAAGCCCAGCGGTATGAAGAATGGGAAGGAAATGGCTTTGGAGTCCGGGTTTCTCCCAAGGGGATAAAGAGCTTCGTTTTTATCTATAGATTTGAGGGGAAACCCCGGAGACTTACTCTGGGAAACTATCCAACCATGACTTTGGCAGATGCCCACGAGGCCCATGCCAAGGCCGTAAAGAAGTTGGAGAAGGGAATTGACCCAGGAGCCGAGACTGTGTCTGAACGTCAGGAGGAACGCAAAGCTCCCACTGTGGCACACTTGGTTGAGGAGTACATGGAGAAGTGGGCCAAAACAAGAAAACGTAGCTGGAAAGAAGATGACCGTATCCTAAAAAAGGATGTGCTTCCGACATGGGGCCACCGCAAAGCCAAAGAGATTAGCAGGCGCGATGTTATTCGGCTACTCGATGACATTTTTGACCGTGGTGCCGGCATCATGGCAAACCGAACTTTAGCGGTTGTTCGCAAGATGTTTAACTTCGCCGTAAGCCGAGATATTGTGTCTGTTTCCCCCTGCTTGGCTGTCCGCGCACCGGCACCTGAGCAACGTCGGGATCGGGTTTTGACCACAGATGAAATTCGAGCTCTTTGGCAAGGTTTGGCTGGCGCTAAGATGATGGCAGAGGGAACCAAATTGGCCATAAAACTGCAATTGGTGACTGCACAAAGAAAGGCCGAAATCGTCAGTGCGGCCTGGGATGAAATTGATTTGACCGAAAAATGGTGGACTATCCCGCCCGAGAAGGCCAAGAATAAGATGGCACATAGAGTTCCTCTATCTCCCCTGGCTTTGGAGCTTCTGGAGAGGGCTAAAGATTTTTCGGGCAATTCATCATGGGTTTTTCCTTCACCCCGCACAGACCGGCATATTACCCCGGAAGCCGTTGATCATGCACTGCGGCGCCCTGGCCTGAATGCCTTAGGTTTCTCTTTTGTACCTCATGATTTGAGAAGAACTGCGGCTAGTCACATGACCGGGATGGGTATATCCCGGCTGGTAGTTAGCAAAATACTCAACCATATTGAGCGCGGTGTAACAGCCGTATACGACCGCCATAGTTATGATCGGGAAAAGCGTCAAGCCTTGGAATCCTGGGGCTCCAAGCTTAAGTCTATCATTGAAGATGCTGAGATAAAGGTGATCCCGATGGTTCGTGGCGGTCTTATTAAGAGCTGAGCCTGCCCATCCACTCCAAGCCGATCGCCAGGGAGACCTCATTACGTTGGGCAGGATGCTTTCTGGGGATCATAAGATGAGGTAAGTATGTCCCATAAAACAAAAAATCTTTTCCATCAGCGCAAAAAGGGCGAGCCCATTACCTATGATGGGAACATCGAACCCATACCCTTTCCGCTGGGAAGCCGGGAAGGGCCGAACGCTCTCACATTAAAAATTACCGCCTCCCCAGAAGACTGGCAGACCCTTTTCCTCTTGGCGGAAGCAGATCCGGAGCATCTTGGCAAGTTGATCAAATTTTACATTACCAACCCTATCTATGAGCATTATCTTACCAAGGAAGAAATTAATCAAACTCGCGGAGTTCACGATATTGCTGAGCGAAATTTCATGGACAGGGCCCGAAGGTATGCAGTGGCTACCTATACCGTTCTCTCACAATGGGCTAAGGGCCCCATGGCAAGCTGGCCAGAATATTTGCAAGCTTTAATTCGAGAAGCGGAAAAAACCATGGGCAAGGAAAATGTCTGGCCTCCCGAAAAGGAGGCGCCAGATGTTATTACTATGGTGAGGTGTCTGATAGCCTTAAAATACGGGAACCAGATTAAACAGTTTCGGCTTACTGAACCGGAGTTTATGGACAATGAAGTCTTCCGTAAAACTTATCTTGATAAGAACAAGTTAAAAGCAGCAAAATTTTATATACAGGAATATGGAGATAAGATGACTGTTGAGTGGTTATTTGACATTCTACCAGAATTTCCTTGGGTAGCAGAGGATGAGTAATGTAACTTAGACATTCTAAAACAATAAGTCTTGGGCATCAGAAAGCCAATCCTTTATAGGGATTGGCTTTTTTTTGCAAAATAGCAATTTTAGACTTCCAAGCATTTGCAATTTTTGCAAATTAAGGATTCCCGGTACTCATGAAAACTTATGATAGGTTCTGCATTTAATAGAAACAAAAAGAATGGATCAATAAGGAGTGTTGATATGAGTAATTTAATATGGCGAGAACCTAAAGTCAAGGAAGAAACTGGTCTCTCAAAATCAACGAGATGGCGGCTTATGAAAGCCGGCCTTTTTCCTCAAAAGATTCAGCTTGGCCCCCGAGCTGTTGGATGGCGGGCTGAAGAAGTCATCGAATGGTGCCGGACCAGGCAAGAAGCAAAGGCCGAACCTGTGGCGAAGAAGAATCCCGACTCAACCGAAAATCAAGAGCTCCTGGCGTAGCTGGCCAGAAAAAAGGACGAAGAGAATGGCTTGGTCCGATGCTTGTAAGTTAGAAGCGGTGGCGCAGATTGATAAAAGAAAGGAAAAACTTGGATCGGTTCGCGCCGCCATTAGAGAAATTTCTGAAGAAAGCGGAATCCCTCAAAACACGCTTAAAAGATGGAAGTACCCCGAGACAGATTATAAGTGTACCAGAAATGGTACACCCTATCCCTCAACAGAAAGTGAAACCTGCGCCACTTACCCCCTTTACACCCAGGACTTTGACTCTGGCCGTAAAAAGCTGGTGTATGGGGTTTGTGAAAGCCATGGTAACCGGCTTTTTACGATAAAGGAATATCGGGTGACACGAGATGGCAAGGAAGTCGCTACCAGGAATCGGCTCATCTTACCCTTGGATCTCTTCTGCCAGTTCCTGGTCCATTCAGTAATGATTAAAGAGGAACTCTCAGGAAAATCTGAGGCTGATAGTCCAGGCTACAATGAGGACGAAGTAGGGCCACCGGATGGTGAAAATGCAAGTGTTTCGCTGGGCGATGCAATTGGACCCGAAAACGAGGCCACGGAAATATCTCCTAAACCAGCCGATAGCGCCGAAGACACCGCTGTTGAGGCTGAACTTGTCCAATGTGCCGATTGTTTGCATTTTGCCGCGAAGAAATGGGCCCCCGAAGAGAATGGGGCTTGCAATGCAAGATCAGGTCCTTGGAATGGGAAGATTTTCCAGCCGCCTTATGTGCCGCATATTTGTCCAAACTTCCAAGACAAACACTCCGAGTAGGATACGGATATGAATGATTCCCCTTTTCTCGAACGTTTGGCTGACCGCCTTCGGGCAAGCGATTATAAAAGTCCTCGCTTCAAAGATAACGGCCAGTATATGTCCAATTTGATTTGTCCGGAATGCGGGGATCCCTCTGCCTGGGCGTATTCCAATGCGCCGTGGTCAATCAATTGTAACCGGCTTAATAAATGCGGCACCAGAACAAAGACCTTAGACCTTTTTCCCGAGCTAATCAGCAACGTTGAGAAGGAATACACCCCCGAGGACGAAAACCGGCCCGCAACGATCTACTTGCAAAGAAGAGGTCTGAATAAATCCTTGAAGGGGCTGAAATACCGCTACATGGCCAACTTGCGAGGCCTCAGCGGCGGCGTTATGTTCCCGGTAGGCCAAGATGAGCATGGTCAGCCCATCTTTAATGGGCGGCTTTTCGACCCTCCCCCGAAAGAGGCGAAAGGCCACAACATCGGTTCCACTTCCGGCATGTTTTGGAAACACCCTGGTATCACCTATCACCCAGAAGAGGAGACGTTTGTCACCGAAGGCATAATTGACGCCCTTTCCCTAATCGAAATCGATCGCCAGGCCATCGCTGTTCTCTCTTCTGGCCAGGACCCCACGAAACTGGACCTCGGGGAATTTTCCAAATTGGTAACCGCCTTCGATAAAGACGAGGCAGGGAAAAAAGCCGCACAACGCTGGCACAAGGCATTTAAAGGTAAAATTAAAACGATAACTCCCATTAAAGGGGACTGGAATGATCTTTTGACCAGTCGGCCTAAAGAAGAGGCGAAGAAATACTTCGAAGAAAAGATAGAGGAATTTAGGGTCCGGGGAAAACTGGCACTCGCAAAAACCGCGGGAGAGTATGCCCAAATCTTCTGCGATTTTTACCGTCGCCTCCTCGGCCTATTTCCTTTTGAGAAGCAATACTACTACTCACAGGAGAGGAATGGTCCTCATGGGCCTGTGCTAATAACCAATCGCGTCTCAAACTTCACGCTCGATGTTCGACACTTTCAGCTTGAAACCGTTAACCAGGAGGAGCCGGTCAATAGATTTTCCCTCGAAATTAAGCCGCGCAAAGGGCAATCGACAGCCTGTTCGGTTACTGCTGAGGAGATTGCATCGCCTCACGGCCTGACGACCATGTTCCTCCAGCGCGCCAGGGTGCTATGGATGGGCGGCAAACCGGAATCGTTGGCCCTGGCTGAATTGATTGTCGAGTCCGGCGCTCCCGTTGTTCGGCAATTACAGGCAACTGGCTATGACTCGGAATCGGGATGCTATGTTTTCAAAACTTTCCTGATCACCCCCAAGGGGCAAATGCTGCTGCCTAACAACCACGGCTTTTTCGAGGCAACTCGTGCACTTTATATACGGCCTGCCCCTCACCCCACTTTGAGCCCGGTTAAGGGCATCGCACCCAAAGAAGTGTGGTGGTTGATTTCTCTGGCCTGGGGGGATAAGGGCGTGGTGGCCGTGGTGTGGGTAGTGGCGAGTTGGTTTGTGAATCAGATAAAGAAAAGAATCGGCTTCTTCCCGTTCGCATCATTACACAAGGACCCCCAAACTGGAAAAACCCGCCTTGTGAGGACCCTGAACGCAATGCAGGGTCTTGATGAAGAAGGTTTGCCGATGGTGAAGGTTAACACGAGTAAGGGCGAAGTCCGTCAACTGGCGCAACGGTCTGGCCTGTTCAAGGCCCTGCTGGAAGGCAACAACGCAGAAAAGATGCGATTTGATATGGAGACGATCCTGCCCTTGTATAACTCGAACCCATTACAAATAACGGCCAAAAAAACACTCGACATCCAAACCAGGGATGTACCCTTCCTATCGTCACTCATGTTTGTCCAAAACGTAGAACAATTCAGGTCTCGGGCGCAGCGGGAACGAGTAATATCATTGAAATTCGAGAAAAAAGACCTCACTGTTGAAACTAAAAAGGCGCTGGATGACTTATTGAAAATACCATTGGCACAACTATCACATTTTTTCGTTGATGTAATGGCTCATCGAAACCAAATTGAGGATGAATGGTATGACGAATTTAAACACTGCCAAGAAGAGTTATATGAGGCAATTCCTGATAACCGCCTGAATGAAAATTACGCTCTGATATTAGCATTTCATCGGTTGTTATGCAAGATCATCGAAATTGAATATGATCTAAGGCCATATATTGAACAGCTTGGTAAAGAGAAGTATGAAGAATGTAACCGGAGAGATGAAACAGTTGCTGATCACTTTTTTAACTTACTTCTTGGTCTCGATCACGATGAAAGGGACCAACAAGCATGTTATAGAACAATAGCAGAGAACAATCAGCTATTTATTCATATAGGCAAGGCATTAAAGAGGATTGACGATGCTGGATACCGCTTTACCGTGCAACTGAAGGACCTGCATGCATCGTTAAAAGAGCACCCTTCCTTTATTAAGAGCAATGACGGTCGGCAGCTGGGTGGAACGTATCAAAAGGGTTGGCTCTTTGACTATGAAAAGATTGTCACTGATGAGGGGTAAGGTTTCAGAGGTTTCACCAAGGTTTCATATAAGGTTTCAGTGAATAACCAGTATTTATCTATATCTTATATATATTGAAACCTCTGAAACCTCTAAAACTATATATCAATTTATAGGGGTGACATAGATCAATGACAACCGGATATGAAAAAATTCTTGACCTGATGCACAGGAAAAACAAAATTTCCGATTCGAGGTTTCAGAGGTTTCACGGCAACTTAATTAGTTGTTATAATTCAGAAAAGAATGAAACCTCTCCCGAAACCTCAGAGGTTTCACCCGAAGTTTCAGCGGCTGCGCCCCCCATTTCCTCCTCTTTAATTCCCGAAATCCAAGCCTGGATCGCCAGCGTCGTCGAGCTCGCCCTAATCGGGAAGCTGACCGAGGCCGTAGCGCTCTCCGTAAAACCGGCATTTCAGTCAATCTTGGGTGAAGGTCCGGTGTGGTTCTGCCCGGACCAGGTGACTGCCGACAGTAAGGCCCCTGACTTGGCTTTTACCGGCGAAGAACTAGCTGTGGTCATCCCGCTCTTACACCACGGGGATCGGCAACTTGCGGAGGCGGTGGTCATGGCAAAGAGAATCCTGGGAGGGACCATCATGGTCTCTTCTTTAGACCCGGAAGCAGCGCAGCCTTCCGATGACCTGGCGGTTTTGAGTTCGCAGGAAGAGGCAAAGGATGATGGCAGCACAGGCCAGCAAAAGGGCGGGGTGAGTCAGTCAACCCCAGAGGGACTCGCCAGCCCCGGCCGGCATCTGGTGAAAATTTCCAAGGTGCTCTGCTACCTGCATAATTTTCCTGAATACACAGGCCCCAGAGCCCGCCTAGAGATGGAAATTCTCGAAGGTCCCGATACCGGTAAAACCATCGTCGATAACATCTCTTTGCCGCACCCGCAGGAACCACCGGGCAGGAAGAAGCGCCGGATCGAAATTGCTTACCGCCTTGGCCTGATCCCGCATGGGGCAAGGGGTACCGTCAAGATAGATTGGAATTGCTTGGAAGGCAAAATCGGTCTGGCGCATTACGGTTATAAAACCATTTCCGGGCGTGTATTCCCCACGGTGGAGTGGGAAAAATATGAACACAAGGAGAGTTGAAATGGATACTACTGACTGGAATGACCCAATGGTAAAGGAAGTTTTGAAGCGGATGGACATCAGGAAGGAATTTGAACGATGGGGCGGCAAAATCCTGCCAGGCGCAGAGCCTAATTCTAAAGGCTGGATTGAAAGCGAGGCTATGTTTAATCAGGGTTATAGGGCTTTTATTAATATTGGCAACGGGCCAGATCGGGGAGCGTACGTTGAATTTCCTCCCGACGATTTCCCGGATAAATTGGACGGCTGACCCCACCGACAAACCAACGATAAAAGGGAGACATAAAATGACATATAAAGACGATGATTCGAGAATGTCGCCTCGCGAGCTGAAATTCCTGGAGCATTATTTCTCAGGCTCCACGATGAAGGACGCCGTTAAAGCTGCAGGCTATAGAGGGGCAAGTGCCCCGGCACTTTGTAACACTGGGAGAGCGATTTTGACAAGATATGAGCAAAACACAAGCGCTCAGGAAATATTTCGCCGGGTAGGGGCCAGTGAGACCCGGATCGCCCAGCTTCTTCTGAATCTGGCCGAAAACGCGGAGTCTGAGGGCACACGAGTCCATGCACTGGGTATTCTGTCGAAATGTATGGGCCTGCAGCGGGAATCGAATGAACCCGTCCGGGGTGCAAAGATTATTATTTCAGGTCCTGATCTACCAAATGAGCCCGGCCCACCTCCTAACACAGGCCAGATGACTCATCTTAAACAAACAACTCCTCTTAAGATTACGAGATGACGCACACTGTAATGAGGGGATGGTCACGGATCGAAAAAATGGACCCTCCCCTCAATATTCATTAATTTTCATATGTAACTTTGAATGGACATAAGGAAAAATGACCAAATTTTCGGCAAAAAAACAGCTTAAAGGCAAGCCCCGTGGAAGACCGTTTCCGCCAGGTGTATCTGGTAACCCACGGGGCAGACCGAAAGGCAGGTTGAACAAAAGCAGCCTTTCTGTGCTGGAGGGGGTCGAAAAGGCGCTGGCGAAGATTAAACGGGCTGAAGAAGAGCGGGCCAAGCCCCTGATTCTGGACAAAACGCGGCATTTTGAAGCCTGGTCAGACTGTTACATCCAAGATGGCATGCGGTTCCGCAAGGACAACTTGGAACGGGTAAACCCCAACGGCGACATCCCCCTCCGACCGAAGCGGTTAAATATAAGGGAGAATAGGCAGGCGGTGCTTTGGGGAGGGCGCAGATATTGGAGTCAATATGGCTGGTTGTTCGATCCATCCACATGGAAAGCAGTGAATCCTGATTAGGGAGGCCGCTTGGCAGCAATTCCACGACCATTATCACGTGTTAATTAGCCACATCTCCCCTCATTCCAAATCCAACCTCATTTATCGTATTCCCACGGGATGCCGATAGCTTCACAAAACCATTTGACCTATTGTTGCAAATGGCAATATGATGAAAAACAGCTTATCACATCAATGAGGAAGACTGTATGGATGTGACCCGTGCGAATGGTAGCAGCCTCACCCTGTCTCAACTCGAATCGCACCTTTGGGAAGCAGCCAACATTCTGCGCGGACCGGTTGATGCCGCCGACTTCAAGACCTACGTTTTTCCCCTCCTCTTTTTTAAGCGCATTTCTGACGTACACGATGAGGAGTACCAAGCGGCATTGTCTGAGTCGGGAGGGGACGAAGAGTATGCCAGGTTCCCTCAAAATTACCGCTTTCAAGTCCCAGAAGATTGTCATTGGCGCGATGTCCGGGCGGTGACGACCAATGTTGGTCAGGCCTTCCAAACTGCCATGCGTGGTATTGAAACCGCAAACCCGGAAACGCTTTATGCTATCTTCGGCGATGCCCAGTGGACGAACAAGGACCGTCTCTCTGACACGCTATTGCGTGACCTAATTGAGCATTTCTCCCGGATCAACTTGGGCAACGAAGCGGCGCAGGCCGACATCCTCGGACAGTCTTACGAATATCTCATAAAAAAGTTTGCTGATCTCACCAATAAGAAGGCAGGAGAGTTTTACACCCCGCGTTCGGTTGTCCGGCTAATGGTAAACATCCTTGATCCCCAAGAGAGTGAATCTATCTATGATCCCGCTTGTGGCACCGGAGGGATGCTATTAGAGGCGATACACCATGTTCGAGAGCACCACGGTGACGACCGTACTCTCTGGGGCAGGCTTTCGGGCCAGGAAAAGAATCTGACCACCGCCGCCATTGCCCGCATGAATCTTTTTCTACATGGGGCTGCTGATTTCAATATCGTGCGCGGCGATACATTGCGAAATCCAGCTTTTTTTTCAGGCGATAATCTCGCCACTTTCGACTGCGTCATCGCCAATCCGCCATTCTCCCTTGAAAAGTGGGGAGAGGAAGTCTGGGCCAGTGATCCCTTTGGTCGGAACTTCGCCGGCATGCCCCCGGCTAAGAGTGGCGACTTCGCCTGGGTCCAGCACATGATTAAATCCATGGCACCGAAAACTGGCCGCATGGCGGTAGTCCTGCCCCACGGGGTTCTGTTTCGCATGGGGGCCGAAGGCAAGATTCGCCAAGAACTTCTCAACATGGACCTTCTCGAAGCCGTTATCGGCCTTGGACCAAATCTCTTTTATGGCACCGGCCTCGCAGCCTGCATTCTGGTCTTCCGCCGGCGTAAAGCACTGGAGCGCAAGAACAAGGTACATATCATTGACGCTTCTCGGGAGTTCAAGAAAGGCCGGGCCCAGAACGAATTACTCCCGGAACACGTTGACCGCATTTATCGGTTGTACCAGGATTATGCCAATGTCGATGGGGTTGCCCGAGTGGTCAACCTGGAGGAGATCGCATCAAACGATTACAACCTCAATATTCCCCGCTATGTTGAGCCCAAAGTGGAACACGAGGTGCTCACGGTGGAGGAGGCCAAGGGACATCTGCGGCTTAGCGCTGATGGGGCCTTTGAGGCAGAGGAAAAACTCATCAGCCTGCTCAAGAGCGAGGGGCTTCTGACTTAATTGCAACGACGAGCATGGAACCTGAAATTACCTAAGGGGTTGTCACGGAAATATGAGAGACGCACAAAAACCTGACCATATTAGCCTTAATACGCTTATTGGAAGACTCAAGGAAGGACGGTTCGTTATTCCAGACTTCCAGCGCGAATTTGAATGGCGCCCTTGGGACATCCGGGACTTGATGCGCTCCATTTTTCTCGACTATTACATCGGTAGTCTTCTCCTGTGGAAAGGCAAGAAAGAGAACTTCGCAGCTCTCTCGTGTCAAGCGATTCATGGGTTCGAGGGAGAAGAGAGACCCGAATCCATCGTGCTCGATGGCCAGCAGCGCCTCACTGCGATGTATTACGCCTTTCTCGCACCCGATGTTCCACTACCTCACCGGGCCAGTCGCGCCTTTTATTTCATCAATATTGAGAAATTCATGGCTGAGGTATACGACGAGGCCTTTGGCTACGATTGGCTTTCACGCCGATGGTTGAAAATCCTCGGTAACCGGGAGGCCCAATATGCGGACCATATCTTCCCTCTATCGGTCGTAGGTGCAGGTGGGCGTGATCTGTGGAAATGGATAGATGGTTATGAGAAGTTTTGGCTTAGAAAAGCATCGGAAGCGGAATCCTCAGGCGATACAGCAAAATTCGTTGCCGCAACCCAGCATGCTGAAAATGCGATCGCCTTCGACGAACATCTCAGGGGGATCACTGAACAATACCAAATCTCTTACATAGAGCTGGATCAAGACCTCAGTATTGACAAGGTATGTGATATCTTCACGCAAATCAATAGCCGGGGTATTCGCCTCGACATTTTTGATCTCATGAATGCGCTATTGAAGCCCAAAGACCTCAAACTCAAAAAAATGTGGCGTGACGCTGCTCCGCGTCTTGAGTTCGTCAATAGCGAGAAGATGAATGTCTATATCCTCCAAGTCATGTCCATCCTGAGACAAAATTACTGCTCGCCCAAGTACCTTTATTTTCTTCTCCCTGGTCAAGAGAAAACAGTCCGCAATCCGGATGGCACCCGCCAAAAGGAGATTCTGATCGCAGACATTGCCGAATTCGAGAGGCTTTGGAACCAAGCTGTCTCTTCCCTGGAAGCTGCCATCTATGTGTTGCGACAGCCCCAAGAATTTGGTGCCCTCTCCTCTGATTATTTGCCATATGTCTCCATCCTGCCAATTTTCGCCGCTCTTCAGGCTCACGTTAAAACGATTCCGGCAATGCGTCGCCTCGATGCCCAACGCAAGATTCGCCACTGGTATTGGGCCTCCGTCTTCAATAACCGCTATTCAGGCGCTGTAGAATCCACCAGCGCCCGTGATTTTCTTGACCTCAAGGCATGGATTGATGATGACGCCGCCGAACCGCCCTTAGTCTTTGAGTTTGCCAACACTTTCCGCAACCTGGATCTTCGCAAGGAAACCAAGCGCGGAACTTCGGTTTATAACGGAATATTTAATCTCTTGGTTCTTCAGGGCGCTCGGGATTGGATGAGCGGCACAGTCCCACAACATAACAATCTGGATGATCACCATATTGTTCCCGCGTCCTGGGGCGCCAGAAATATCGAAGGTGGATTGGGTCACACAATCCTGAACCGGACGCCTTTGACGGCCGAAACCAACCGGCAGGTGATCCGCGACCGCCTGCCCAACGCCTACCTGCCGGAACTCATTGGGGCAAGCGGAGAAGGGACCGTTCGTGCCATCTTGGAGTCACACTTTATTTCGCCTGCCGCATTCGCTATCCTACTGCGAAATCCCTTTGGTCCCGAAGATTTTCAATCCTTTATCTCTGAGCGCCAGAAGACGATCCTTGAAGCCATTGAAAACCTGCTTATAAAGGAACGGCTGGACTTACCACCGCAGCTTCGAGAGCTCGATGCGGCGATTGAGCAAATAGAGTTATCTATCCGTGAAGCAATCCAATCAACTCTCAACGGCGATATATCTCTTATCCCTTCCCATGTGCTCGTGAAAGTTGAAGAACGTATTTCACGGGCGACCAAAAAGACCGCGGCCCTCAATGGGGATTATTATCAAACCTTGACCGGCAAGTTGGAATACTTTGATTTGCGAGAACTCCAAGACACCATCACCAACAGTTCTCTCTGGCCACATTTCCAACCGCAATTCGTAAATAAAGAAACCTTTGTTAAAAAGTTCGACCAGCTCGGTGAACTGCGGAATGGCATTCGACACAGCCGGACGGTGGACGACATTACCCGGAAAGAGGGTGAAGCCTCAATACTCTGGTTTAAGCAAGTGCTTGGTAAATGACCCGCATTTCTCAGCAGCAACTGGAATCCTATCTCTGGGGCGCGGCCACCCTCTTACGGGGGACCATTGACGCCGGAGACTACAAGCAGTTTATCTTCCCACTGCTGTTCTACAAACGGCTTTGCGACGTTTTCGATGAGGAGACCTTGTTGGCCCTGGCTGAGTCCGGAGGGGATGCCGACTTCGCCGCCTATCCGGAGAACCACCGGTTCCAGATCCCGGTTGAGGCCTATTGGCGAGAAGTGCGGCAAGTAGCCAGGGACGTGGGACGTACCCTGCAAAACGCCCTCCGGGCCATAGAAACCGCCAATCCTGATAAGCTCTACGGCATCTTCGGCGATGCCCAATGGACCAACAAGGACCGCCTCCCCGACGCCATGCTACGGGACCTGATCGAGCACTTTTCCTCTCTCCATCTCACCCTGACCAACCTGCCGGAAGACGAGCTGGGCAACGGCTACGAATACCTCATCAAGAAGTTCGCCGACGACTCCGGTCACACTGCCGCCGAGTTCTACACCAACCGCACGCTGGTCCACCTTATGACTGAAATGCTGGACGTGCAACCCGGGGAATCCGTCTACGACCCCACCTGCGGTTCCGGTGGCATGTTGCTTTCCTGCATTGCCCATCTGCGCCGGCAGAATAAGGAGTGGCGAAACGTCCGCCTCTACGGGCAGGAGCGGAACCTTATGACTTCCGCCATCGCCCGGATGAACTGCTTCCTCCACGGCGTCGAGGACTTTCACATCGTGCGCGGCGACACCCTGGCCTCGCCCAAGTTCGTGGAGGGTGACCGCCTCCGGCGCTTTGACGTGGTGCTGGCCAATCCGCCCTATTCCCTCAAGCAGTGGAACCGTAGCGCCTTCACCAATGATCCCTGGGGCCGCAACCTCTTCGGCACCCCGCCCCAGGGCCGGGCCGACTATGCCTTCTGGCAGCATATTATCTGCAGCCTGGCGCCCCGGACTGGCCGCTGCGCCATCCTTTTTCCCCATGGCGTGCTCTTTCGCCAGGAAGAAGCGGACATGCGCTCCAAACTCATCGAGGCCGACCTCATCGAGTGCGTTCTGGGCCTGGGGCCGAACCTCTTCTACAACTCGCCCATGGAGGCCTGCGTTGTCGTCTGCCGGACGGCAAAACCCAAGGCCCGCAAAGGCAAGATCCTCTTCATCAACGCGGTCAACGACGTCACCCGGGAACGGGCCCAGAGTTTCCTTAATGATGCGCATATTCAGCGCATCCTCGCCATTTACCAGGCGTTCCAGGATGAGTCAGGTTTTGCCCGCGCGGTATCCATCGAAGAAATACGCTCCAAAGGCGGCAACCTGAGCATCCCGCTTTACGTCTCCGCACCAAAAGCTAACGGACAACTCCAGGTTTCGGCAAACGGCTCTTTGTCAGAATCGCTTACCGCGTGGCTGTCGTCAGCCCGCAACGCCCGAAGTGCTATTGCCGCCGTCCTTGAGTCTAAAGCGATCAAGGAAAATGACAGCTTAGCTGCCAAGCCGACCAATACATTGCCCGCATGGCTGAAACGGGATGAATGGAAGAGGCTGCCGTTTAGCTGCTTCGCGGAGAACGTCAACCAGCGTGTCGAGCCCATCGAGGCGGGGGATGAAATTTACGTGGGATTGGAGCATCTCGACTCAGAGAATCTGCATATACGGAGGTGGGGCAAAGGAAGCGATGTCATCGGCACCAAGTTAAGGTTCCGCAAGGGAGATCTGATTTTCGGCCGGCGCCGCGCTTACCAGCGCAAACTGGCGGTGGCCCAGTTCGACGGTATCTGCTCAGCGCACGCCATGGTGGTGCGCGCCAAGCCGGACGAGGTGCTGCCGGAGTTCTTGCCCTTCCTGATGATGAGCGACCGCTTCATGAATCGGGCGGTGGAGATTTCCGTCGGCTCACTCTCGCCCACCATCAATTGGAAGACCTTGAAGTTTGAAGAGTTCTCCCTCCCCCCACTGGACCAGCAGCGGCGCATTGCAGAAATTCTTTGGTCGGTGGATGAGGTGGAACAACGGTTGCAGCAACTAAATCAAGCTGTAGCCGGAGCCATGGATTCATGGTTGGACGAGCAGCTTTCTTATAACGTCCGTGAGATTAGAATCAATGATTTTGGCGAAGTAGTTACTGGAACTACACCCAAAACATCTGGAAAGCATTTTTACGATCCCCCGGAACGCCTATTTGTTTCTCCTGCTGATATAACTGACTCTCGCTACGTGACGACAACGGAAAAACGTGTTTCCCAAACTGGACTGGAATCGGGACGCCCAATTCCACGTGATGCTATCATGGTTGTCTGCATAGGTTCTACCATAGGTAAGGTCGCGATGGCCAGCGAGCTGTGCATCACGAACCAACAGATAAACTCAGTAATCTGCAACTCTGAATATCATCCTTTGGTTGTCTACCACTTATTGCGCCGCCAGCATAACTTGTTCCGGCAGACAGCAGGATGTACAGCACTTCCCATCCTTAACAAAGGCCAATTTGGGTCTCTACGGATTCGAGTCCCTAAACCTGGAAGGGACCAACAAATCGCCAAAAAAATGATTGAGTTTGAACAAGCAGTCAATACGACCATAGAGGAATTAACCATCGCAAGAAACCTAAAAACCACAATGGTCAACTATCTATTATGAAAACCTTCACCGAATCCAACACCGTCGAACAGATGATCCTGGATGCCGCCACGTCGCCATTGGGCGCGGGCGAAGTCCGACAGGGCTATGCAGTAGATTCGCTGGGCAGAGAGTTTCGACCGGCCCAGTGGAAGTACGTCCCTGCCACCGAACTCCCCCGCCAAAGCGCAGACGTCATGATCGAGACCTGGGTTCGAGAAGCGCTAATCAGGCTCAATCCCGAGATCGCTGCCCAGCCTGAACGGGCCGACGAGGTCATTTATAATCTGCGGGCCTGCATCCTCTCGGTGCAAGCCGATGGCATCGTGCGCGCCAACGAAAATTTCATGGCCTGGCTCCGGGGCGAAAAGACCATGCCCTTCGGGCCGGGTGGTGAACACGTCCCTATCCGTTTGGTAGATGCCGACCAGCCGGGCAACAACCGTCTTATCGTCACCAACCAATGGACATACCAAGCCGGACCGGTGGAGAAACGGTTCGATGTGGTCTTTGTGGTCAACGGCCTGCCCCTGGTCGTCGGCGAGGCTAAGACCCCTTCCCGCAGCGCGGTTACCTGGTTTGATGGCGCCTTTCAGATCAACCAGATCTATGAAAAAGAGGCGCCGGCCATGTTTGTTCCCAACGTCTTTTCCTTTGCCACCGAAGGCAAGCGCTACCGCTACGGCGCAGTGCGCATGCCTATCGACCTGTGGGGCCCCTGGCGGGATGAGGAAAACCAGGAGGAAGGGCAACTCCACCATGTCAAGGCTACGGTCCAGAGCATGCTCCGGCCCGAAGTGGTGCTGGACATCTCCCAGAACTTCACCCTGTTCGCCACCGATAAGAAACATCGCCGCATCAAAATCATCTGCCGTTACCAGCAGTATGAAACTGTCAATAAGATGGTGGCCCGGGTGGTGGCAGGCTACCCCAAGAAAGGCCTGATCTGGCATTTCCAGGGTAGCGGCAAATCCCTGCTCATGGTCTTTGCGGCTCAAAAGCTCCGGCTGCATGAGAAACTTCTTAATCCCACGGTAATCATCGTGGTGGACCGCATCGACCTGGACACCCAGATCACCGCCACTTTCAACGCCGCAGACGTGCCCAACATGGTGGGGGTGGCGACTCGCCAGGAGTTGCAGACTCTGCTGGGCCAGGACGTGCGTAAGGTGCTCATTACCACTATCCACAAATTCGCCGAGGCGGACGACAGACTGAATGAGCGGTCCAACATCATCGTGATGGTGGACGAAGCCCACCGCACCCAGGAAGGGGACCTGGGGCGCAAGATGCGCGCCGCGCTGCCCAATGCTTTCCTCTTTGGCCTCACCGGCACACCCATCAACAAGGCCGACCGGAACACCTTCTGGGCCTTCGGCGCCGACGAGGACGAGAAGGGCTATATGAGCCGCTACTCGTTTGAGGAATCCATCCGGGACCGGGCCACCCTGCCCCTGCATTTTGAGGCCCCGGAAGTCAAGCTGAAGATTAACAAGGCAGCCATTGACGAAGCCTACGCCCAGCTTACCGACCAACTGAGTGAGCAGGATAAAGATGATCTGGCCAAACGAGCCGCCAAAATGGCCGTGTTGGTGAAAAACCCCGAGCGGGTGCGGGCCGTAGTCCAGCATATCGTCTCGCACTTCCAATCTAAAGTAGAGCCCAATGGTTTCAAAGCGCAGGTAGTGACCTTCGACCGGGAGTGCTGTGTCCTTTATAAGCAGGTGATGGACGAGTTAATCGGCGAGGAAGCCAGCGCGATTGTTATGCATTACGCAGCGGGCGATCCCTCGGCATGGAAGCCGTATGCGCTCAACCGTGATGAAGAAGAGAAATTGCTGGATCGGTTCCGGGACACGGCCGACCCGCTGAAGTTCGTCATTGTCACCTCAAAACTCCTGACAGGCTTCGACGCCCCCATCCTTCAGGCGATGTATCTCGACAAACCCATGAAGGACCATAACCTCCTGCAGGCCATCTGCCGGACCAACCGCACCTATGGCCAGACCAAGACCCATGGCCTGATTGTGGACTATATAGGCATTTTTGACGATGTGGCCCGGGCCCTGGACTTTGACGAAAAGGCGGTCCAGAAGGTGGTGAGCAACATTGACGAACTGCGTCAGGCGCTCCCAATGCAGATGCAGAAATGCCTCGCCTTTTTCGCCGGCGTAGATCGTACCGTAGGGGGTTATGAGGGCCTGATGGCCGCCCAGCAGTGCCTACCAAACAATGAGACCCGGGATAAATTTGCGGCTGAATTCTCGGTACTGGGCACCATTTGGGAGGCGCTCTCACCTGATCCGTGTCTGGGTCCTTATGAAAAGGATTACCGGTGGCTGACCCAGGTTTATGAATCGGTGAAGCCACCCAGCGGTAATGGCAAGCTACTCTGGCACGCCCTGGGGGCCAAGACGGTGGAGCTCATCAACCAGAACGTGCACGTGGAGTCTGTCCGTGACGACCTGGAGACGCTGGTGCTCAACGGCCAGGTATTGGAAGACTTCCTCAAGGATATTGAACCGGGCAAAAGGGCGAAGGAAGTCGAGATTAAGCTGGTGGCCCGGTTGCGCAAGCATCTTGGCAACCCCAAATTTACCGCCCTGGGCGAGCGCCTGGAAAAGATCAAAGAGCGCCATGAACAGGGCCTTATTACCAGCCTGGAGTTCCTAAAGCAAATTCTCGAGCTGGCCAAAGATGTGGTTGAAGCCGAGAAGGAAACCGACCCCGAGGAGGAGCGGGATAAAGCCAAAGAGGCCCTTACTGAGCTGTTTAAGGAAGCTAAGGGGACAAACACCCATATTATCGTTGAACGTATTGTGGCGGACATCGACGACATCGTGAAGAAGGTTCGTTTCCCCGACTGGCAGCGTACCACCCAGGGCGAACGCCTGGTACAAAAGGAACTGAGGAAGGTATTGCTTAAGTACCAGCTTCATCGCGACCAGGAGCTTTTTGATAAGGCTTACGCTTACATAAGGCAATATTATTGAAGTTCATATATTACAAAAAACATTGTTAAGTTTGTATGAAGAAACGCAAAGTGGATTGTCATTCATTGATCAATCCTGGGTCCATTCATAGAGGTGGCAAGTTCAATGACAGATGAGGAAAAGAGCCTATCCCTCCTGCGATTTCTGAAGGATGTAGTTTCCATCAGAAGGCAACGTCTGCCGCGTTATACCGACAACGATAAGCTTATATGGTTTACCAAGCTCCCTCGAGAACGCCAGGAATGCCGTTCCCCCCTTCTTTTTTGGGAATCAGAGGAGACGCCTGATTTTTGGTTAGAAGTTAAGAAGACCCGCCCGCCATTACGAGCGTCCCTCCCCGGAGAACTTACTGATTGGATTGACTCCAAAGAATTGGAAGATGTAAACAAAGAACCTGAAATCCCCTCCTCCATTACTGTCTTTGTCGAACAGAACGTGCCGGACCCGGAAGCACCGCCAGGGCAACAACGTATTATTACGGAAAAAGTTCCAGTCCAGCACCACCTTGAGGATTACCCTAAGCTGCAAGAAGCATGGCTCAATTATCTTGTTAATGAATGGGAGCCATGGGCTGAGAAGAAACGTCGTTGGCAAGAAGTTCAAACTATTTATGAAGACGTTGACTTCATGCGGCGGCGGCTGGAAGAATCTGAAGAGCGTTTTGAACTGTTTTTAGGCCTTGGATTACTTGTTTGGAAAGATTCTACGGAGAAACTAGTCCGACGTCATCTTCTCACTGGACTTGCTGAAATAGACTTTGATGCTGCCCGTGGGATTCTCCGAGTTGTTCCGGCCGCTACTTTTGAGACATTCCGCATTGAAATGGACATGCTTGAACTCCAGGATCGCCCACGGATTGACGAACAACAAATCCAAAAAAAACTTGAAGATTTAGATATCAATGCCTGGGATACATGCAAGGTAGGGGAAATCCTGCGTGAAATTGCCAATAGGGCTAAAGGAGACTCCCAGGTAGATGAGGATTCTTTTGAAATCCCGCGGCCTGGAGATAACACTCTTAGGGTTTCTTTTGCGCCAGCTTTTGTTTTACGTGAACGTCGTTTCACCGCACCGGAAGAGGTAATCGGGCGACTTTTGGATCGAATAAGCGACTCACCTAACGAAACCACTAAGCCCTGGGACCAATTTTTAGCCGAAGGAGTTTCAAATGATCAAGAGGTTAATAATGTTTTTGGAGAGAACACTATCACTTACCCCCAATCGGTTGAACGCATATTCTTTCCTCGGCCCACAAATGAGGAGCAGCGTCAAATAATTCATCGCCTTCAAGCCTCGTCATCCGTAGTGGTGAAAGGTCCACCAGGTACCGGGAAAAGCAATACCATAGCCAACCTTATAAGCCATCTTTTGGCTACTGGGGAACGGGTCCTGGTGACTGCCCAGGCACCTAAGGCGCTCGATGTCCTTCGGAACATGGTTCCCCGAGGTCTTCAGAACCTGTGTCTTACTGCATTGAGTTCCTCCAGAGAGGATCAACGCCTCTTGGAGGAAGGGGTTCGGGGTATTGTTGGTCGAAAAAATGATTGGGAAACGGAAAAGGAGAACTGGCCTCACGAGATAACAGAACGAGATCTTCGATTAAACCATCTGGAAAAAGAACTGGCAAACACCGAGCGTCAATTGAGGGAATACCGTGAGGCTGAAACTTTCCCTCATATCTTGCCAGGTGGTTACGAGGGGACCGCAGCCCAAATCGCCAGACAACTGGAGCAAGAGCGTGAAACCCTGGGGTGGTTCCCCGAAGTTGTTCAGAGCCAAAATAATTTTCCCTTATCTGAAGATGAATTACTACTCTTGGCTGAAATGCATAGAAAATTAACTCCTGAGAACGAACAAGAGCTGGATTTGGAAACCGGAGATTTTGACCTCCTCAGCCCTTCGGATTTTTCACACGTTTTGACTGGCTTAGAGGAGGCAATTGAAAAGGCCGACACTGCCTCACAAAGTGCTGATCCCGACAAATTGGAAATTTTGAAAGATTCCGCTACCGAGACCATCAACAAGACAGCAATCACTCTTAAAACAATAGAAGAAAATTGGCTACGCTCTACCCGTGCCTTGGGGGAGATGGCTCATTCAGTATATGAAGATTTATTGGTGACCCATCGAAGCCATTGGAATCTTCTTTATCAACACACTAAGACAATCCTTGAGCAAATCGAAGTCAATCAGGAAAGACTTGCCGGGGCTGAAGTACATATCCCCCCAGAGTTGAGCCTTCCTCAGCTTTTAAGCGATACAGAGCGTCGCTTAGATCACCTTGTTAAGGGGGGTCGGATAGGCATATGGTTTTTTCAACCAAAAATCATCAGGGAGACCAATTATCTCGAAGAACAATGCCGAGTGAATGGTTGTCGACCGCAAGAGCAAGAGCATCTCGAAAGGATAATAGCCTGTCTACGTTTGCAAGCTAACATACAAGAATTCCAGGCACAATGGCCCCAACCCATCGATATTATGAATGGGGATAATATCCGGGCTGCCATGGCCGCCCGAGAGTTGGTGACCGAATTGGAACACATCCTGTCTCTGTTTGATGATTTCGGTAATGACGTCGTTCCATGTATACCGGTATCGTTTAGAGCCACTCTGGGTAGTCAAGCGCAACGGTTAATTTGGCTTAAAGCCATTGAAGCAGAACTTGCCCGCCGTGATCTTGAAACCCATCAGGAACCACTGTCTGATTGCCACCAGCAAATCCAGAGTTGCCTCAATAGTGGTAGGGCCCATCCATCCTTGTCCAGACTTGCTGAAGCCATATATGCTCACGACCGTGCAGCTTGGCATGGAGCTTGGGAACAGCGAGAAATTGTTAAGGAAAACCGCCTGCGCCTGAAAAAGTATCGTGAACTGATTAGTCGGCTCAGACCCCTTAGCCCCGGTTTGCCAGAGTTGTTACAGACCCATCAAGGCGATCAAGAATGGACACCTCGGCTTTTGGCATTGGAGAAAGCCTGGCATTGGGCTTTAGCCTGCAACTGGATTGCGGCAACTTCAGACCCACATCGATATGAGGAGCTGATGCTGCATAGCCACCGTCTTCAGGAGAAGATTGAGAGTCAAACTGAAGAAACAGCTATCTTGCGGGCCTGGAACACCTTCTTTTCCCGCTTAGACTCCCGTACCACTCAGAACCTTGGAGCCTGGACTAAAGCAATAGCCCGTATTGGCAAAGGCACGGGAAAATACGCGTACCGCCGTCGCCGGGAGGCACGTAAGTACCTGATGGAATGTATCCCTAAAATGCCCGCCTGGGTTATGCCCCTCCACAAACTGTGGGAAACTGTGGAGGCCGTCCCGGGGCTTTTCGACACCATCATTATAGATGAAGCTTCCCAGGCAGGGATAGAGTCTTTGGTTCTTCTATTGCTCGGCAAACGAATCATTGTGGTTGGCGATGATAAACAGAATAGCCCCGAGGCGGTAGGAGTACTCGAAGACGACATCGCCAGACTGGTTAGGGAACATCTGGAAGAATTCCACTTCCGGTACGAGTATCGCCCGGATACCAGTCTTTTTGATCATGCCGAACGCGCCTTCGGAAACCTTATTTCCCTTCGGGAACATTTCCGGTGCGTACCAGAAATTATCCGATTCAGCAATGACTTGTGTTATAGAGAAGCGCCCCTGATTCCCTTGCGCCAAGCACCGCCTGAGCGCCTTTCTCCCTTGCGCCATACTTTTGTGCCCAATGGTACCTGTCAAGGGGACGGTCAGAGAATTCGCAATCTCCCCGAAGCTGAGGAACTCGTCCTAACCATCAAACAATGCCTGGAAGACGAAGCCTATGAAGGGAAATCCATGGGCGTGATCGTATTGCAAGGGAAAGCACAGGGGGAACTTATTGAAAGGATACTGGCTTTGGAACTCGATCCTCAGGTCATCGCTGAACGGAGACTTCGTTGCGGCGTCCCAGCCACCTTTCAGGGGGATCAGCGTGATGTTATCTTCCTTTCTATGGTAATCGCTCCTGATAAGCACATCACCGCCCAAACTACGCTTCCTGCCCAACGTCGGTACAACGTTGCCATGAGTCGCGCCCGTGACCAGGTATGGTTGTTTCACAGTATGCAACCTCATGACCTTAGCAAAGACTGCCTACGGCGTCGCTTGCTGTTCTTCTTCCTGCGTCCATCAATTTTATCTCTGGAAACTGAGGAACTGGAGCGTCTGGAAAAGGAGGCTCTAAGGACCCCAAGGCGGATAGGTAGCCAACCAACCCCTTATGAAAGTTGGTTTGAAGTCGATGTTGCTCTTGAGTTGTTGCGCCGCAATTATCGTGTTCACCCCCAATATGAAGTGGCCGGGAAAAGGATTGATCTGGTAATCGAAGGGACTGAATCCCGTTTGGCAGTGGAATGTGATGGCGATGCATGGCACGGACCGGAAGAATATGACCGGGACATGGCACGGCAACGACAGCTTGAGCGCGCCGGCTGGACATTTTTCCGCGTTAGAGAGTCGGAATTTTATATCGATCGTAACCGGACTACCCAAGACATCACTCGGGTATGCAATGAATTGGGGATTATCCCGGAGAGGCAGGAGTCAGAGCTTGAGACCGATATGGCGGTCTCGGGACAAGAAATAGAAACAGATGCTGAAGCCTTTCAAGCCTCTGAGCCTATAGAAAATAATGGCCAGCCGAGCCTTGATTTTCCAGAGTCAGAAGAAGGCCCCTTTACTGGATACTCTGGGCTTAATTTTTCCGATCCCAGGGAGGCCTCCCCGGTAGATCTGAGGGAGACGCTGATGAGAATCATTAGCCAGGATGGCCCTCTTTCTCGGGAATCTATTTATCGGTTGTACGCCGAAGGGTGTCCCCATCTGCACCGTATCACCAAGACTATTCGAGAAAAAATCAACCGCACCCTTGGAGCCATGTTGCGGACAGGGGAAATTGTGCACGAAGATGAACTGGGTAAAGGTCGACCTCAGGGGATGATTGTCCGGCGGACAGGAACTCCGTTAGTACGATTAAGGCCTGCAGGGCGCCGCGACTTAGAGGAGATACCTCCTTCAGAAATTTTGCTGCTTTTGGAGAGACTCAAAATAGATGCTTCTACACGTGATTTCTTCGGAGAGGATTTGATTTTCCGCAAGATTTTGGATCATTATGGGTTTCAGAAACTGACAAGATCAAGACGAAAACATCTCCAAGCTGTATTATTTTCCTCACGACAGAAGAACTTATTTCAACCATTAGTGTCCGATAGAACAGTTATGGACAAAGAGGAGATTAGCAAGTTACATCAGGACAGGCATTTACGGTATGGATCCAATTTTTTTGAAGAGCATCAGGCACGAGATGGAATAGAGGATTCAGAAAATGCAAAAGGCTGGAACGAATCTTCATTTTTTCAAGATATGAGGACTAAAGGTTTTGAAGCGGTTTTAGATGTAGCTTTCAATATGTTGGAATGGATTAAATCAAAGAAAGTTGATCTGGAATATGGCAAGGGCGCGGTTACTGGTTCTTTTTATCCGGTGATTGATTCCAAAGGCAAAAGATATAGACTTTTTACCGTTTATTCTGACGGACGAATGGAAATTTGGTTCGCTTATATAAAACAGATCCCACCCTTCGATCAAGAACAAAACCTTTCAGAATTACTTTTCCGTTTGAATCAAATTGCAGGGGTTTCTCTTGCAAAAGAATCCGTAAATCGCTATCCCGGCATTAAATTATCTGTATTTGCAGAAGGTCAGGCTTTAAAGCAGTTTTTTGCCATATTTGATTGGGTATTCCAAGAAATCAATGTGTAGATCTTACCCAAGCGAGTGGTCGGTCAACCCCAAGCGACTGCACGTGAGGTCGTTAGGGATCACATTGCGAGCCGCACTATGAAATTGTGAAAAAACTGACCAGGGTTGGTTCTTGGCATGTCTTTTCCACTCCGTCAAGCTCCGGCAGGCGGGAATTTCCATTGCCGCGAGTCTGTGGACTGGTTTTGGGTATTAGTTTTTCGCTGCAAGAATACATCAATGTCTTTAATCTCAAAAAAGGCTATCGCTGCTTGGTCTTGCCCATGTAAATGAATAATTTGTCTATCGAAAGGTTTTTTATAAGGTGCGTAGGCATTACTACCGCCATACTTGCCGTTATTTGCAACAATGACCATCTGAAACATATGATAGTGCAAGGCCATCGCCATATTGTCAAAAGTGTTTACATCTTTATTCATCGCTGGAACAGCGAAAATATCCGAGCGATTCCGTAAATCAGCAGCGAGTGTGATATCCGTAGCGTCGTAACAGATGGAAGCTGTGAGCCATAATGGCCGGGTTTGATCTCGACTACACCATTCATAACCTACTAACCACTGGCATGGTCTAAAACTTTGGATGACTTGTCCTCGTCCCGATCTATTCGACTCCACCTCCTCTTGGGCGAGGTGGTACTTGCCTTGTTCGCGAATATAAATCCGTAAACCATGTGTTTCGGACCATGCCGGAATTACCCAAAGTGCCGAGTTTACTAAAGGTGGCTGACCCGCCAAGAGTTCTTTATAGGTTAATCCCACTGTAATTATTGCCTTATGTGCACGAGCGAAAGGTACAAGATGCGTTGGGATGTCTTTTGGATGGACGGAAAGCTCTGGTAAAATTAACCAATCAAGGCGCCTTCCAAGCGTCTTGTGTGTCTCTCGGAGTGTCAACAATCTCTCGATTGCAACCAACGTTGCCGATAGATGATTGCGGTGGCGTCTGCGGATATTCGGGCCTGGTAGAGTGAGGTCTGCCGGGGGTTTGAATTCATCATCGGTTGGAATTACGGTTTGGGCAACGCATACCCTCAAAGGCCGGTCCACATCAGTCTTGTCGAGTCGGGGTGCTTCAAGATTGAGCATCAATACATGGCTTGATCTTCCCACGATTATCTTTTTAAAAAATTTATCAATGAGGTCTCGTGTTCTCTTAATTCCATCGCGAACATACTCAACGATCTCGGATACCTCGGAGTTTCGACAACCAGGCCAATGGAGCAAGGCGAATAGAAGTTGTTCAGTCCAGTACGAGATTGGTAACCAGTAATCACCGAAAGCGGAATGCTCGTTAAGCAGACCGTAGAGTCTTTGATACCAATGGCTGCAAGGAGCCCGATATATTGCCATTTCTTCTTTCCAATGAGGCAACCGTACCACCAGCGTGAAGTCTTGCCGAGCCGTCAGAATGAACCTCATAAGATACCCGAGTTGTAAACGCCAGCGTTCTTCAGGCGGGCACCACGACGGTGGTCGGTACATCGATCCCTTGGGATCGACTCGACTTGGAACTATCTCAATTTCATCGACTGTGGACAACGGGTCGTTTAAATCTGAGAGCCTGACATAAATGTCTGATGGAGTGACAACCTCGTTATCGTTGAATTCGGGCCATTTTTCTAAAAGCTTTATTGCGAATGAGATAATCGCAACTTCATTTCGGAGTTGGTTCTTTGGACCTTTTTGAAGTACCAAATCCGCGAGTGTTGACCACTGATCCTCCTTAACTTTTTTTTCTAAACATAAGTCACTGCGAACTCTCGGAGAGACCTCTACGGACAGCTCAGGTTTTGATTCAAGGATTTCAATTACAAAAGAGGGGTCTCGTTCTGCAATTTGGTTCAAAAGATGAGGGGTTATATTTTGTTCAATTAGTTTGATCGCTGCCTTTTGGTCAAGAAATGATCGTCGCGACAAAGTAGACAAGGTGGCAAAATCAGCATTGTTTAAGCCATCACTTTCACCACTTAAGAAATTAATTAATTCAATGTAATGTTTGGTCTCAGAATCATGTTCCGCGCGAAGGATTGATACTTGCGTGGGATTGTTTGCAGCGAGGAACAAAAGAACTTGCTGCCTAAGATACCACGGCAGAGTAATGGCAGGCAGTGAAAGGAGTCGCTTAGCTTCTTCCAAAAGAACTGAACGATAATCCGCAAGTTTTATTCCATTTGGAAGAGATGAATTGTCATCAACAAATCCTGTTTCGGTGGCGCCTGCACGGAAAATCTCGGATAAACAGTACCAAGCTACGCGGCAGAGAGCCTTGCGGGGCGCACCAGTTTCGGTAAAAGGCCTCAACAAGTTCAAAACATTTTCTAGAACATCCTTAGCAGGCCAAAGGTCCAGCCCGATGCGAAGAAGACGCACATTAGACGGATCTTCAACCCATGTCTCTATGAGTCCAAGGGCGAATGCTTTTACTTCTTCATCAAGATCAGCTTGGGTGCGAAGCGACCCGAAATTATCTGTCCGACATGCATCAGGCTCTTTTTCGAGTTGTTCTTTTTTGGGGCCACAGTCCTCTAAAAGTGGTCTAAGTGAACGATAAGTACTTCTGAATCGTCCTGCTGCGAAACGTGCAACTGTCTCATCTCGAACGTCCGGAATTGGAGAGAAAGCCCATCCATTTTCCTTCAAACGTTCCTCAGAATAGCGCCGCTGGGACCGTATCAACCCCTGGATAGAATATAGGATATCTTGCCCAGCGACGGCATCGAATCCCCCGGAGATCGCGCCCTGTATGCGCTTCATCTTTTTGCTTTGCATCAAAATTGGAGGCTCGTCAACACCAAATGCAGCAGCTTTGGTCTTATCCTTGGATACTTTTAACCCACCCGCATGGATGTCCAGTAATTCCTGAAGCCAACCGACAATATTCTTCTCAAGGTCAGGGAAGTGAATGGCTTGATCAACCGTCAATACGATTCGAAGATCATCAACATAACGACAAACATCTATTACTCTGATGCCAGTTTCGATCTCTTGCGTTATAAATTTCCTCAACCCTTGATCGAAGTCAAGGAGGGAGATGTTCGCGAAAAATCCCGCAGAAACAAGACCTTGTGGCAGTGCAACTTTCGAGAAATCCCCAAGGTCCTCTGCAGATGCATACCTCATTACTTCATTCTTGTCTTTCGCATGCCAGGTCCAAGACAAAAGCCTTTTGACAAAATCATAAAATCCTGGATCGTCATCTGTTGTTTTTAAGGCTTCAATTTTCTCATTCAGCAGGGCTGGCCGAACCCTGTCGTAGAACTGGCTTAAATCCGAATACACAATCGTGACTCGAGTTCCTGGGGAATTGTTGACAGCCTCAGCCCGACCAACAAATTCCGGTCTCTCAAGGAATTTTTGGTAATCCTGAAAATAGGCGCGGTAGAGCTTTCCCGAACCCCATCGGTGATGTAATGTTCCGTCACAGCTTTTGTCACAAAAAAGGCGGTTTCCATAGGAAATAACCTTGTATCTATCGGTGGCTTCTTTAATTGAGGAGCTTGGATCTCCCTGGATTGTTTCTGTCCGATCAGCAAGGCACAACATAACAGCAGTAGCGGCAACTTGATCCTTAAGGCTCACATGGGCCAACGGACGGAGTTTTACGGAGTTTTCTCTCTTCTTTGCTGGCTTCGGCTTCCATTCGTTTGTTTGAGGATTAACAAGCCACTGTTGGCTCTTTGGGGCAGGCACAAGCCGGATTGGGTCATTTAACCATTGTTCGGGAGTCATTAGCTCTTCGGCCAAATCGGCAAGGAATTGCCGGAGGTTAACCGTAGCTCGATCTAACTCGAGGGTGTCAGAGTACCAGTTATGGTTACGGATATATGAGGAGGTCTTCTTCCATGCCTGTATGAGGACCTCTTCCCGGCACAGGTTCTCAAGGCGAGGAAGGAGGAATTCATCATCCATAATAAAGAGGCTCTTCGAAAATTTCTTTCGGAATTTAAAAATCCAAATGCATAGGTTCTATGATTTATTTTTCTAACCAAATTTTCTTGTCAAGGCATGCTATCATAAAATTGGTCCCAGCGGGGGGATATCTGTCAGGAACTCTCCCAGACAAAAAGGAATAAATTGATTGTTGGGCGCGGTGTCCGGATCAAGCATATACGGGGAGGGGGAGTCCCAGTCCCCGTTTTCGAGTTTTTCTTCTTCCTAATATATTGCGTATTTTTGAACACCTTAGTGGGCACTGGGTAGTTAGCATCAGCCCTTTGCCATTGCCCTGGCCCCCGACGCAAGTGGCGGCGCCGGGCAGTCAGTCAAGGCTAAGGGTTCTTTTGGGGGGAGGGTAAGGTCAGGGGCCGAGGGAGATCGTCTCCTTGGGTTCTGAGGATGCGGTGCATCCAAATTTATGTAAACGTATTTTGTTGCCGAAACCATGTTTCTCGATCAATTTATAAGGACTTAGCTTAAGAAACTGAAGTTTTTGGGATTTTTCCGGGCAAAGAGGCTCCAAAAAAGTTGTATAGAAGAGAGAAATTCAGACATATACAATACAGATCATGGCTTTATGTCCACTCCTGGAGGCCTTATGTCTTTTCTATACGTTATATCACGGATATATTCGCGGTTTATTCCAATAAGTTCCACCTTCTTCCCATAAGTTAAGTCTCTAAAAAAATCAGATTTTTGTGCTTCTACAATATTGGCTACAAATATAGTTTCATTTGTCTCATTAATTAAAATGACTGGTCCAGTCTCAATGCATGGCGCAGATTGCGTTTCATGGTTATTAGAAAATTTTTTCATTATTTTCTCTGGCATTTCTCTATGGCAGTATAAATTTACTATTGGTGCAGTACTATAATCTGCTCCACCTTTTTCAATAGGGATATATGGATAAAAGAATACCGCAAAGGTATGTATACTAAAAATATAAAGAATAAAAACCATAGAAAATGAAATAGCTGTAGCGAAACTCTTAAACCCTTTTGAAACACTATGCTCTGCAATAAACATATCGACAATCTTGTATATTATAATTCCAAGTAAAAAGATAATTAATAAAAAATTATAACCATATCTACAAAATACCATCGTATACAATTTTTTAAACATAGCTGGAAATACATTAATATTAACTATAGTACAAATTACCATTATTTGTAGCGCAAATATTGTTATGCAGAAAGCACAGTTTGCCCTACTAAGGAAATCATCTTTATTAACTATTTTAAAGTTATGTAATAGGTCAATAATATTTCTCAGCATAAATATCATAAAAATGGGCACAAAATTGAAACCAATTAAGATGGGGTTTGCCCTTAATTCACCGTGAACTGAATAAAAGGCAAATGAAAAAAAGGTAATGAGAGATAGAAATATTGTTATTAATGAGCATCCGATTGTCCAAAAATAAATTATTCTGTCTTCTCCCCAAAAAATACCAAAAAGATTAATCCTTTTTTTATTTTCATTACATACTTTTAGAAAATAGAAAAAAATAATCCAAGGAACAAGTAATATAATTACTAATATTGAGTAAATAGTGCCTATATGAATATATTTCAACTTAATAAATGATCCTAAATCTAATAGCCCTAACCTACTAAAATGTGTATATACGATTAAAAAACCAGAACCATAAACAAAAGCAACCAATAAAATAAACCACTTAGGGCCTTCAAACTTAATCCCGCTTAAATGATCTTCCATAAGCCGCCTCACACGAGGAATGAATTATTACAAGTAGCAGATTTATGCAAAGAATCTAAAACGAGTTACTATATAACTTAGCGTAATCACAAAAAATACTCTCGTTTTATGGTGGAGCTTTCAGCCAGAGAGGAGGATAGCATAAATTTTAAATGATTTATAATAAATGAAACATCAAATATAATTTTTTCAAAATTTTATTCCTAAACCGACCTTCACCCGCTCTACTCCCCGACCGAAAAATCGAAAAATTCCCAGACCGATCATATTAACCAGGGGGGAGTAGGAGTCCCGTCTCCGGTTTTTACTCTGGGGTGGGAAGAAAGGGATGTAAGGGAGGGGGCTGGGGTCTGAGTAGACAGGGGTAAGTCAATCCATTCTCCCCTTGTTGGCCGGCGGCGGAAAGGGGACCGTTGTGGGGGTGGCATGAGAAGCCAGGACTGCAGGACCGAATGGACAGGAAAAGATTGGGGAGGGGCACCGGACAAAGCGGTAAAGGTGCGATCTTAATATGAAGGGATCTTTCGATCCCTGATCCCCATCAATAATAATCTTTAATCCCTGCCCGGAGGTTTCCGAGTTTCAACGGTAAAGGCTTTGATGAGGTTGTCCAGGTCGTTGGGTTAAACAGGGTGCGCCGTCCAATTTTTGCGTAAGGGATTCGGCGCCGGCTAACCCACCCCGCAATGAGTATTTACTGATTCCCAGACGCTGGGCTGCCTCGTCAACGGTGAGCAAGCCCTTGGGCATTTCCTTTTGCACCAAATCGTTTTCTCATTGCCGGACTTGCCCCGCGCACATCTGAGTCCGCTCCAAAGCAATCACTAACCGATCAATGAGTTCCACAAATTTTGGATTCACCTTGCACAACCAAAGGGTCTAATCAGTTTCCAAATTATCTCTCCTTGCGTGAGCTTATGTACCCGTGATTTGGCCGGTGATACCCCAAGCTGCTACCCCAATAATTTTTTGTTAAGGCTTGTGATATGGGAGGTCCTGTCAAAGCTCTACCAGAGGCAATTTTGCTACCCCAATTGCTACCCCAGAACATAAATGAGGTTAAACCTATCGGCTAACCCCTTGATATCACTGGAGCCGGCAGGGGGGGTCGAACCCCCGGCCTGCTGATTACGAATCAGCTGCTCTACCACTGAGCTATGCCGGCTTTTTTTTGGATTTTATCCAGATTTCAGGCCAAATTGCAATATCCCAAACTAACCGAAAGCGCCCATTAATAGACCGGACTGTTTTGAGGGGCTAATCCGGGAACCTTCGGGGCGACATAGAGTCAACCCCGAAGGAATTTAAGAAGGATATTTTGTTGGGAGGTTCGCAGAGCATGGCGTAAAATATTTCCCCTTTAGTGGCAGAATGTCTGTATAAGGCAGTTACCGGCTTGACAGGCTTAATTGAAGCCGCACTGTCATGGACACAACACTAAGCCTTGAAGCCGGAGAATTAATTAAAGTCGATTTTATAATAAAATATTTCTGTTCCAACCGCATTAGTGCCATTGGCAGTTTTGACAATAAAGCTGGTGTTAGCTATTCTGCCGGCAACGTCCTCGTACAGACATTTTGCAGAGCCCATCAATGTCGCGGCGGCGGCATTTACCGGAGAAAAGGTGATAACGCACTTGGAATCACTCGCAGCGCCCACATAGGCATTGGCAACTGTCTTGCTGTTAGCCGCAGCCATGGTGAAAGTGCCGGTGATAGGTCCAATGGGAGTAAAGGTCGGCGGCGTATTATGGTGACTCAGGTTGGCATTGGTAACGCTTTGGTCCAAAGCCCAATCAACAGTGATGGTATTATCAGCGGCATTAACGGACAAGATAGTCAATGAGCTGTTTGCCCCGGCAACATCCACCAGCGTCCCTATCTTGAAATTGCCGATATTGCCCGAAGTCACGGTCAGGGTTTTACTTCCCTGAGAACCGGTCACAGTTCCGATGACACCGGAAGAAAAATTGCCTCGCTCCCGGCAAATCCAGCCTTTAGGTACAGTGCCGTTGTAATCCATATTCCATCTAATGCTGCCATTGAACCATGACGAGGCGGTAGGTTTTGACCAGCCGGTGTCGATTTTATGTTTGACCGAGCCTATTTGCAGGTATCCACGATAGCCACCACCTGTAGCACCCACCCGTTCCAGTCCGAGAAATAAACTGGCAGACCTATACGTATCGAAGTCATACCTTCTATCGTTGACTGTGTTTCCATAACATAGATTCTCTGCGATCTCAAATGAAGTAGTTTCTACTAGGTCAATGTGGCAGTAATACATAACATTTCTGACCCGGAACCGGCCTAGATTAGTCATGGCCCGTAATTTTCGTACCCTAGCGTTACCCAACTTCTCTACATCTACTGATCCCGGAGCATCGAAGTCTCCGAGAATGGTTGCACCACTGTCCCCATAAAGGAAACTATAATTAGACCCAGCCGGCCCGCAATTTTTTATATATAAATTGAAGTTTCCTGTGGTAGTAGTAGTGCATTTAATAAAGTGGTCGACATGGACTTCGGTGACTCCGCCTCCACACTTCAGCCAAGCGCTATCACGAAGGCCGAATACGCATGAACCCGAAGTGATCTGGCCAGCGCCGAAGTAAAACTTATCTACTTCTACCATGCCTTTATTACAATATAATACAGAGAAATTGTCGACCACCTTGCCCATGAAGTGGGCCCACTTAAAATAATTCTGGAGGGCGCTGTCAGTCACCCTCGCCCCCAGGTTGGCATTGCGGGGAACTATGCCGGGAAAGTCCGACAGGCTACCCACGCCGTAGCCAAAGGCATAATGGGTATCATGGGGGGCAGCAGGTGGCCCTGCGGTGCTGGTCACATCATAGAAATTTACCTCGGTGTTGCAGGCAAACATGCTGCCGTACTGGAATGTCCCTTGGAAATGGAGATTGTACCGTCCCTCCCCACAGGAGGAGTTGACATCAGTTCTTCCTATTAATAGACCCACTGTGGGCCCACCGCCGCCTGTATTACGACCCTCAATATAGAAGTCCAGTAGCTCAACGCCTTTGCCAGCCAATACTTCCATGGCTGGATAGCCATCCACCGTGGAGACAATACCTGATATATATCTCCCTGACCCCTTGATGACCAGGGCATCGAAGTAAGTGCAGTTCAGAATCGACAAGGTATCGCTGCTTTTATAGACTCTGGATAAATGAATAACAGCCTTTTGGCGACCTCCAAACCTGGTAGGAGTATCAGTCGCCTGGAGACAATAGTACAGGGCGCTATAATCATCCGTTCCGGTGCAAGTGTAATAAGACCAATCGCCTTTGGCACCAAACCACTCTGGATATACATCAATTTGATAAGTTTTGGCTTTATAGCCATACCCGTCGCTGTCTATGGCCCCAAAGGTTATGCAAGGGCTGGACATGCTAAATATTTGGGCTTTCGGCGCACTAAGTATTGTACCTTCAAAGACCACCATCTTGGTAAACTTGCCATTGGCATCGGTGTAAGCATCCCAAGGTACATGGGTTTCCCAATTCCTGGCGTCCACTTCAAATGTGAAACAGTTGGCATTTGCTTCCCTTACCTTCATGGGATATTGAATCCCTGACCATTGGGCCTCAGCCGAGCCATCACCTTTATCATGCACTTGCCGAATCCCGTATAACCTGACCCAATCGCCGGATTCCAGGCCATGTCCAGGCGCAGTAACCCGCACCCGGGTAGTGGAGGCATTACCCGCCAGGTCTTTGGCCTCAATGGCGGTGATAGCGCCATGCGGCACGGCTGTGCAGTCCAGAACTGCCCCCTGAACAAACTCTAAAGAGATGTTGTCCGGAAAGATCCCCGGAGGCGCCCAGGTCCCAGGAGGGATGACCAAAGTCACGCTGCTGCTGCCAATAGCGGTGATGGCACTCTGGATGGTGGAACCATAGCCCGTTGCTCCTACCGTAACTTTTGGGTTGTTGATAAGAGCTAAATAATCAGAAGTACCGGCTCCGGTGGGGGTTTTCCAGGCCACTCCGGAGGGTTGGCTGGAATCAGCCGTCAAGACTTTATTGTCGTCTCCCACCGGTACCTCCACCGGCGTCCCTGAGGCCGAAAACCCGATCAAACTACCTTTGGCAGTCCCGATACTTTGTTTCACTTGAGCGTCGTTGGTGACATTGCCCAAGCCTACTTGTGATGGAGTCCCAATGGTACCGGTATGGGCCGCAGAGCCATGGGCCGTGGGGGTCCTGGCGTTGGTATTGCGGGGGTCGGCATCGGTGACGTATTTGTTTCCGGTCCCGGGCGTGCCGCTGGTCCCGGCCAGGGCGGCTTTCTCCCCGCTGGCCGGGTCGTTGGCGCTGGAGTGGGTGGGGTAATTGAGGCCCAGCTTGCTTTCAGCTATGGCGGCATCGGCAGCCACGTCGGCATTCGCCACTAATTTAGCCGCGGAGTCCTCTGCCCCGGCGGTAACGTGCCGGAAGCCGGTGCCGGCGGGCGGAGTCCCGGCGGTGGGATCACCCCAGGAAACCGTGGAGCCGTCAGTGGTCAGGAATTTGCCACTCTTGCCAGTCTGGCCAGGAAGCACCTGGTCGGCAGTAACGTTGTGGGGATTGGTAGTGCAAACGAGGTGAGACTGAATGTTGGCGTTGGCGGGCTCATAAACCCCGGTGTGAACGTGGCTGGCCAATGCCAAATCCGAGATCTTTTTACCGCTATCGGCCACCATGTCGCCGGTGGTACCAGACCAGGTGACCAGGTTGCCATCAATGGATGAGGGGGCTTTCTTTACCTGGGCATCGTTGGTGACATTGCTTAGGCCCACATCACTTTTGCTAATCGTGACATCGGCAGAAAGGGGATGGCCTGCAACTGTGCGAGTATCGGGAACAGCCGTAAAGCCCAGGGGGTCCTGTTTGCCATTCCACGTCGATTTTTCTGCATCGGTTACAAACCGATGGGTTGAATCCTGAGTGATATTGGCAGGATTAGAGGTATCCAAATTAGGAACATTGCCCAGGCCGACCTGGGCAGGGGTGCCAATGGTGCCGGTATGGGCCGCAGAGCCATGGGCCGTGGGGGTCCTGGCGTTGGTATTGCGGGGGTCGGCATCGGTGACGTATTTGTTTCCGGTCCCGGGCGTGCCGCTGGTCCCGGCCAGGGCGGCTTTCTCCCCGCTGGCCGGGTCGTTGGCGCTGGAGTGGGTGGGGTAATTGAGGCCCAGCTTGCTTTCAGCTATGGCGGCATCGGCAGCCACGTCGGCATTCGCCACTAATTTAGCCGCGGAGTCCTCTGCCCCGGCGGTAACGTGCCGGAAGCCGGTGCCGGCGGGCGGAGTCCCGGCGGTGGGATCACCCCAGGAAACCGTGGAGCCGTCAGTGGTCAGGAATTTGCCACTCTTGCCAGTCTGGCCAGGAAGCACCTGGTTGGCAGTAACGTTGTGGGGATTGGTAGTGCAAACGAGGTGAGACTGAATGTTGGCGTTGGCAGGCTCATAAACCCCGGTGTGAACGTGGCTGGCCAATGCCAAATCCGAGATCTTTTTACCGCTATCGGCCACCGTGTCGCCGGTGGTACCGGACCAGGTGACCAGGTTGCCATCAATGGATGAAGGGGCTTTCTTTACCTGGGCATCGTTGGTGACATTGCTTAGGCCCACCTGAGAAGGTATATGAAGATGATCGACATCAGACTTGGTTTGAAAAGCCGTTTGCAGATCGGTCTGATTCTCCAGGGTTCCTGTAATATTCCCCCAAGCGGTAGTGCCCCCGGGGACGTCAGCCCAGGCTACTCCATACGGCTGAGTGGAATCAGCCGTGAGGACCTGGTTGTCGGCCCCCACCGGAACTTCCACTGGGGTGCCGGTAGAAGAAAAGCCGACGAGGCTCCCTTTAGCGGTGCCAATGCTCTTGGGAATCTGAGCTTCATCTGTTACATTAGCCAAGCCGATTTCGGCCTTGGTTGTCCCATGGGGATTTCCCTGGGCGGCAATATGGGCTTGGATATTGGGGCTGGCCGGCTCTTTGCCGTTCAGGGCATTTTGCAGGTCATTCTGATCGCTGAGGTTGCCTAAGATAGTCCCCCAATTGGTTACGGCGCCTGAACCATTTCCGGAGACCCATTTGACCCCGGTGGGTTCCGATGAATCAGCCGCTAAAATAGTCCCATCAGGCCCAATCGATATGGTGTCCATTTGGCCGTCATCATTGATGGTGGCTAGGTCCCCTTTTCTTTTAAAACAAGCTTTTGGTACTGAACTCTTTATGATCGGAGGAATGTTCATGTTTACACCTCAGCTGCCAAACTTATAAAATGGAGTGATGTTTATCTTCACAAGCCCATTGGAGCTAATTACCTTAAAGTTGGCCACAGAATCTCCCACTAGATGCCAGTATTCACCGTCGTTCAAAACATCGCCATCCGTCTCGGTAGGCTCACCCCCTTTGTCATCCCGGAACCGTACTGGCCCGCCGTCCACAAACACTCGGGCAGCTTCCAGAGTCCAGCCCTTCAGTGGGCCATCCGAAGGCCTGATCTGTTCCGGGGTAAGGCTTTGGACGGTATTGCCGACGTTCCACTGAATTCTGTCGCCGACTTTAAGATTTTCAAAATCCATCATCTTTACCTCACTTATGAAATTTGAGTGAGCCGTTGGGTTTTTTGGCTGCCAATCAGGCCCTTGATGTTTTGGGGCCGCTTTCGATAGTAAGCGGAACTAACTTGCGCAGAACCACTCCGATCTATGTAAGAAATGGAAATCTCCTTTCATCATGAAAAGTCTATCCTTAATTTAGATTATTGGCCGATAAGCTATTAAAATATCCCTTCTTTTTCAAACACGTATAAAACAAATGACTTTTATTGGAAGAGGTGGACTTTAGGCACCTGACAGCGCTTTGCGGGCGGAGACTCAATCCGGTGGCAGCCCTTGAGAAGAAAATGCCGAAGTGTCCTTTAAGGAGAAAGCAGAGGCTACGCCATTTTTATACTTAAATGGAACAAATATGGCACTCCTCTTTTCCTCAGACTGGGATAAGGAGGGAAACTATGGCGGGACCTAAAGAGATGATGGGCTTTTACCTGCCCGAACCGAAGAGCACGATACGAATGGTCTTGAGCAGAATCGCCAGATCCAGAAACAAGCTCATGTTTTTTATATAATAGAGGTCATATTGCAGCTTTTCTTTGGTTTCTTCCAGATTTGAGGCATAAGAATGCATTACCTGGGCCCAGCCGGTTATTCCGGGTTTGACCAAAAGTCGATAACTGTAATAGGGGATGCGTTCTTTATACCCACAGAGAACTTGACCACCTTGAGGGTCATCGGCACGGCGCCCCTCCCGAAAATCCGGCACAGCCTGTTGGAACTCCTTTATAAAAACTTCCCGTTCGGGGCGGGGACCGATAAAGCTCATATCTCCTTTTAAGATATTGTAGAGTTGAGGAAGTTCATCCAACCTGGTCTTTCGTAAAATTCGACCTGCCCGGGTAATGCGGGAATCGTTGTGGCAGGCAAACTGCGGCCCGCATTTCTCAGCATCAGCGACCATAGTGCGGAACTTGATGATGCGAAAAGGCTTGCCATCTTTGCCCAAGCGTTCTTGGCAGAAAAAAACTGGGCCAGGGCTGTCCAGTTTCACGGTCAGGGCAATGAGTCCCCAAAGGGGCCAAGTCAGCGCCAGTCCCAAAAAAGCCATGGCCAAATCCGTAACCCGTTTGAAATGGCGATAATAGACTTTGTTACTGTTTAAACCGTGAATCAAAAGCCACACATTCGAAATATGATCTGTCGGGATCTTTCCGGATAAAAACTCATAGAGGCTGGGCATGTCAATTAACTGGACCCCCATAAAAGAGAAACGGACCAGTTTATTTAATAGCGCCGCAGAGTTATCATGAGTTATAGCCATGACCAACATGCCAATCCTATGGGAGGCAATTATCTCGCCTAATTGGCTAGTATTTCCCAGGACGGGTGTGCCATCAATCACGGCACCAATTTTTTGCGGGTCGTCGTCCAGAAAGCCGGCGACCGCAAAACCGCTATTCTTGCAGCGTTGAATAGTAGAATTTATTTTTTGTCCAGCTCCTCCGGCACCAACAATCAATACCTGTCTTTGCAAGCGCACAGGTAAGGCTATGGCCGAAAAGGCGAAGCGCCACAACACTACCAGCCAAATAAAAATCACTCCCTGCCATTCTATGAAGCCCCGGCTCTGTACATTCCGCGACGGAAACGTGAAAACAATAAGTACCACCAGGGTGGCAATAAGTGATGATAAAATGATGGTGCTGATATTTTCCTGTCGTCGAAAATCCTTATAATGGTCGTAAAGATTGGCTACATAGAGCACGATGATGTATATCAACCCCATCAACATTAAGGGAATTATAAATACCTCTAAAAAAAACCAGGGAATGTGGTAGGTCTTACGGCTCAAGGTAAACCCGATAAGGACTGACAGACAGAATATGATCAGATCACCTGCCAATAACGTGACTGGCCATATGGAAAAGGGTAAACCCAGAATTTTAATCATTAGCTAACCCAGAAAATCAAAATGAACAGCGATTGGGAAGTGGTGGCTAGAATCGAAAAATGTAGTATTCTTCCGGACTATAGCATTATGATAAATTAATGTTAAAAAACTTGAACACATTGTTTAAAGAGCCTTTCAAATTGCCAAATTTGCGCTTTTAAAGAAAAGTGTCGTACTCCGCGGGCCAGCCTTGGCCCTTTCCCCTCATGCCGACTTCCCCTCACAAGTTCTTTACAAACCTGAGAGGGCAAGCAAGCTAACCCCCAAGCAAAGAGTCAGAGCAAATTCCCCTTGAGTGAATAGATATGCAAATCGCGTTCCCTAACCAGTGATTCGGTCTGAGCTTGCCAATCCGCTCTCCTACGGCTTGAGCAGAAAATACTCGATTCCTGTTACAAAATTATTCCTCACAGGGGAGCAGCATGGAGAGGTCAGGCGGGACTGGAACAGGAGGAGTTATATTATAGCCCGAACTAACAGCCTTGGGATTATAAAACTATGTCAAGTGAAGATTGTTGAATAAGGTTAGAATTGATTATTAGCCCTTCGGCTTGCTAATAGGTTGTAGTAGCAAGGTTAATCTTTTAAGACCATTGTAAAGTGTGTTCATCTCATGTTAACAAACTTTCTGTAACTAAAATTAACATCTTATGTCGTTATTTTTGCTACCGCAGATAAGGAATCACAGAGTCTATATACAGGCATCTGTCGGTTGAGTTCATGTAAATAATGCATAACTCCATAATCAGGATTAAAGACAAATAATCATGCCACACAATATACCCATTATAGTTGACCAAGTTAAGAGCATTATCAGTATCAATTTTAACATATTCATAAGTATGAGCGCCATCTATAAACATAAAATCATATTTTTCATTAGCTATCCTTTGTAAAATATTTTTAGAATCAATTAATACTTGACGAATTTTATTGGCTTCTTAAGTTTCTAAAAAATAACGTCCAAGTTCATTTTCTGTTGGACGCTCTGTGGCAAGGTTTTTAGAAGAATAATCAATTCTAGAAAAATTGAGTGGAAGGTCAACAGTAGTTATAATTGCATCATCATCACTATTCGCCGCAAAATGCCAAGTAGTTCCACCAGAAGATGTTCCAATTTCTAAAATGCGTTTAGCCCCAGATAGACGAATAATTTCCAGCATTGGAATAAGTTCTTCCATTCCCAAGGAAATTCTTTTTCTATCTAAAATAATATTAACTGGTTGGTGTTGAGCAGTTATATTTTGAGGTGATATGGAAGGAAGACTTTTATTCCAAGCCCTATAAAAGTTGCGGTTAGTATCGCTTAATGTGCGTTTAAAGAAACTGCCATTCTTTAAAAAGGTTAATAATGATATTATTGAAAGACTTCCAACTAATCTTGGAATTTTTTTTATCCAGTTCCACTCAAAGGTAAAATTCACAAGAGATTCCTCCCACCGGTTGCGGGTATTTGTCCCAGCCGACCTGGTTATCCGCTCGAGTTCCTCTAATGCCGGCCCTGTTTTCCTGAGCTACCGCCCGTTTGGCTCAAACCATGCTCCTGGAATGCCTGGACTGGTGGGCCTTGCTTGGCTTCGGCCACCAAACAACCGGCAGCCCTTGCCCTTCAATTAAAGTGCCGGACTATAATGATTTCGGATAAATTTTTATTAATCCTTCTTTTTGAATTTTATAAAAAGAGTTTCCATAAAAGGCACCTTTTTCCACCCGTTCCCAGGTTGCACTTGGGAACGATAAGGTATGCCAAGCTAAGCTTGGCTTTTGGTAAACGCGTTACCGGCCCAGCTTGTGAACTAGGCTAAGGACAACCACTTTAGCCTCCTCCACCATAATCCATCATTTTATAATTACTTCCCCTTCGCTTTTTGGGCGATGACTTCGTAGGCCGCCTCCAAGGCGGTGGGGAGTTTGTCTTTGTCCGGGCCGCCGGCCTGGGCCATGTCGGGGCGGCCGCCGCCGCTGCCGCCCACCACCGGGGCGATGGCCTTGATGATCTCGCCGGCGGGGAAGCGCTTGGTCAGGTCTTTGCTCACCAGGGCGATGAGCATGGCCTTCTCTGCCGCGTCGCTCCCCAGGACCACTATGCCGCTTTTCAGTTTATCCTGAAACTTTACCGCAAAATCCCGGAGACTCTTGGGGTCAGTGGCGTCCACCTTCAGGGCCAGAACCGGGACGCCGTCCACCTGGCGCACTTGGTCCATGAGGTCCCTCGCCTGGGCCGAAGCCAGGCGGCCTTTAAGGGCTTCCAGTTCCTTTTCCAGTTTTTTCTGGCGTTCCAGCATCTTTTCCAAGCGGGCCACCAGGTCGGCCCGGCTGCCTTTAAGGAGGCTGGCGGCCTGATCCAGTTCCCGGGACTGCTCCTGGGTAAGTTTAACCGCGTCAAGACCACAAACTGCCTCGATGCGGCGGATGCCCGCGGCAATGGAGGTCTCGGTGGTGATTTTGCATAGGCCCAAGTCGCCGGTACGCTCCACGTGGGTGCCGCCACAGAGTTCCTGGCTGACTTCGGGAATGGCCACCACCCTGACGTCTTCGCCGTACTTCTCCTCGAACAGGGCCGTGGCCCCCAGATCCATGGCTTGGCTCATGGACATCTGGTCGGTGTGCACCGGCAGGTTGGAGGCTACTGCTTCGTTCAGGTCCAGTTCAATGGCCTCCAACTCCTCGGGGGAAATGGCTTTGAAGTGGGTGAAGTCGAAACGCAGACGCTCAGGGTCCACCAGGGAGCCGGATTGTTTGACGTGGTCCCCCAGGTGGCGCCGCAAGGCGGCCTGGAGCAAGTGGGTGGCGGTGTGGTGGCGCATGATGCGGCGTCGGCGCTCAGCGTCCACTTCCAAATGCGCAGGGTCGTTTACGTGGACCACCCCCTCCTCCACCTTCCCTTGGTGCACGATGAGGTCATTGGGGAGTTTTTGGGTGTTGATGATGCGGATGCGCCAGCCGTCGCCGGAGATGAAGCCGGTGTCGCCCACTTGGCCGCCGGATTCTCCGTAGAAGGGGCTGGCTGCAGTGACCACCTCCACTTCCTCCCCAGCCTCAGCCTGGGAGTTGTGGCCCAACTGGACAATGAGGGCCAGGATGGTGCTGTCGGCTTCCGTGGCGTCGTAGCCCAGAAATTGGGTGGAGGGCCACTCCGCCAGCTCCTGGTAGACCGGCGGGAGCTCCTCCCCGGGGCCGCCTTTCCAGGACTGCCGGGAGGCTTCCCGCTGACGCTGCATGTGCGCTTCGAAGCCTTCCAGGTCCAGCACCAGCCCCTCTTCCCGCAGGGTGTCCTGAACCAGGTCCAGGGGAAAGCCGTAGGTGTCATAGAGCTTGAAGGCCACCTCCCCCGGCAGGATTTTCTGACTGTGGCGCTTGAGGTAGTCCAATTCCTCGCCTAAAAGCTTGAGGCCGTGGTCCAGGGTATCGGCGAAGCGCTCTTCCTCGTTGGTCACCACCTGGGTCATGATGTGGTGCATCTGCCGGAGTTCAGGATAAATTTCCCCCATCAACTCTACCACTCCGTCGCACACCTTGGTAAGGAATGGCGTTTTTAGGTTAAGGAGCCGCCCGAAGCGGATGGCCCGGCGCATGATGCGGCGCAGCACGTAGCCCCGGCCTTCGTTGGAGGGCAGCACGCCATCGGCGATGAGAAAAGCGGTGGCCCGGGAATGATCGGCGATGACCCGGAAAGGCACGTTCTGTTGTTCATTAACGCCGTAAGACTGGCCGGCCAGGGCTTCAATGCCGGCGATCACCGGGCGCAGCAGGTCGCAGTCGAAATTACTCTTGACCCCCTGGATGACGGCGCAAAGACGCTCCAGGCCCATGCCGGTGTCGATGCTGGGTTTGGGCAGGGGGTGAAGGACGCCGTCAGCGGTGCGGTTGAACTGCATAAAGACCAGGTTCCAGATCTCCAGATAGCGGTCGCATTCGCATTTGCCGATGCCGCATTCCGCCCCGCAGCTCATGGCCTCGCCCTGGTCAATGAGGATTTCGGAGCACGGCCCGCAGGGGCCGGTGTCGCCCATGGCCCAGAAATTGTCTTTTTCGCCCATGCCGATGATGCGATCAGCCGGCAATCCGGCAATCTTTTCCCAAAGGCGGGCCGCTTCTTCGTCTTCATGGAAAACCGTGGCCCAGAGCTTATCCGCGGGCAGTTTGTAATGCCTGGTCAGGAGTTCCCAGGCCATTTCAATGGCTCCTGCCTTGAAATAATCGCCGAAGGAAAAGTTCCCCAACATTTCAAAGAAGGTGTGGTGCCGGGCGGTGAAGCCCACGTTTTCCAGGTCGTTGTGTTTACCGCCGGCCCGGACGCACTTCTGGGAGCTGGCGGCCCGGGTGTAGGGCCGGGGGTCTTCTCCCAGGAAGACCTTTTTAAACTGCACCATCCCCGCGTTGGTGAACAGCAGGGTGGGGTCCCCGGCGGGCACCAGGGAAGAGCTGGCCACGCGGGTGTGGCCCTGGGATTCGAAGAAGCGCAAAAAGATTTCCCGGATCTCGCGGCTGGTCATGTTCTACTCCTGTGGCGGGGTTGGGGTGTCCTCGGGCAGCATGCCGTGGGCTGCCCGGATTTGTTTTTCCAGGTCGTTGGCCAATTCGGGGTGTTCCTTGAGGTAGGTTTTGGCATTTTCCCGGCCCTGGCCGATGCGCTCCGAGCCGTAGCTGAACCAGGCGCCGCTTTTGGCGATGAGACCCTGGGCGGTCGCCAAATCCAGAAGGTCGCCTTCCCGGGAGATCCCCTGGCCGAAGATGATATCGAATTCCGCCTCCTTGAAGGGCGGGGCCAATTTGTTTTTCACCACCTTGACCCGGGCATGAGCCCCGATGGTTTCATCGTTCTGCTTGATGGCGCTGATCCGCCGGATGTCCAGGCGCTGGGAGGCATAAAATTTCAGGGCGTTGCCCCCGGTGGTGGTTTCGGGGTTGCCGAACATCACCCCGATCTTCTGGCGAATCTGGTTGATGAAGATCACCGTGGTCAAGGACTTGCTGATGGCCGCGGTAAGTTTGCGCAGGGCCTGGGACATGAGGCGGGCCTGGGAGCCCATTTGGGCATCGCCCATGTCACCCTCGATTTCCGAGCGGGGCACCAGCGCGGCCACCGAATCCACCACCGCGATGTCGATGGCATTGGAGCGCACCAGAATTTCGGCGATTTCCATGGCCTGCTCCCCGGAATCGGGCTGGGAGATGAGCAGGTCCTCGGTTTTGACCCCCAACTTCCGGGCGTAGACCACATCCAGGGCGTGTTCGGCGTCGATAAAGGCCGCCACCCCGCCCCGGCGCTGGGCCTGGGCGATGACGTGCAGGGCCAAGGTGGTCTTGCCCGAGGATTCGGGGCCATAGATCTCCACCACCCGGCCCCGGGGGATGCCGCCGATCCCCAAAGCGATGTCCAGGGAGAGGCAGCCGGTGGGGATCACCGCCACATCCAGTTTTTCTTCGGCCCCCAGGCGCATAATGGCGCCTTTGCCGTATTGCTTTTCAATGTGCCCCAGGGCCTGTTCCAGGGCCTTCGTGCGGTCGGAGGTGGTTTGGTCGGTCATAATTTTATCCCTTTTCTTCCCATATTTTTTAGTAATTAAAGGTTCTATTTCAAAAGTTCTTCCTGGCTTATTAACTTATCTTGTAATGATTTAATCCTGATAGCAATTTTATTTCTCATTTCATTATCTGATAAATATTTTTTATATTGTTACAAATATTTGATTGCTGCTGGAATGTCATTATTTCTTTCTTTTATATTTGCAAGCACGAGATAATCTACTTTTGGCACTAACGAAAAATATTCCAAATATCTATCAGTCAACATAGGACCAACTATCATAATAAAAACCATGACAAATGCATAGGCCCAATTCATTTGGTTCTTTTTTATCAACATATAGAAAAATCCAAAAGCAACTATTAATAATATAAAGATAATTGCTAAAAATCCTATTAATATCGGATCAAAAGTTAAATCTGAATTTTGAGGAAAATTTCCTGTAAAAATTCTACCAACCGAGAACCCAGCGAGAAGAAACCCTATTGATAAAATATATTTATTCCATTTTGGAAATTTATCGTAAATGGCAATTAACAGTGAAATAATACTGGCTAATCCAGTAATAATTGCCCATAAATCGATAAAATTCATAATCGTAATACCTTAATTGTTGAATACCCCTCACAGCGCAGGCTAAAGCCTGCGGCTACCATTTGGTGATTATTTCCCCAACGGAACCACCTTCAACGGCGTATGCGTCGATCTCTTGGGGAGATAAAACGCTTGAAATAAAAATCAACTCCTTTATCCCTGGGCCGTCAGTTCCTCCCAGAAGTCCCTTGGGGAAATAATCCTTACCTTCCCGATGACTTGGAGGCTTTGCAGCTCGTGGTCGCCTGTAACCAAGACCTGCGCTTGGGCTGCGATGGCCGCGGCGACGATGGCCACGTCATCCGCGTCCTGGATGGGGAGGTCCGGCAGGTCTTCGGGCTCGGCCACAATGGCTTCTTGGCCGATGAGCTCCAGGTATTCTGCGATCAACTGTTCCGGGACGCCGAACTTCATACTCAAGATTCGCCGGACCTCCTGAAGAACCCGGGTACAGGTGACTAGTTCATGGCCCGCCAGGACGGCACGGAAGACGTCGGCGCACAGCCCCCGGGTCGCAACCGCGCTGACGATTACATTCGTGTCCAAGAGAACTCTCATGAAACTTCTGAAAAAGTCGGCCTGGTTCTATATCCCCTCCCCTCGGTGGGAGGGGGTAGGGGGAGGGGGTCAAAATTCTGCCACCCTCACCCCAACCCTCCCCCATCAAGGGGGAGGGAATTTAAGGAATCCACTTTCGATCGAGTATTTAGCAGAACCCCCCTCATGAAACTTCCCGGAACACGTCCTCATCGGTGAGATATCCCCTTGCCTCTGCGAAAGGCATGAGCTTCCGGCGGAGGGCTTCGAACTGGCTAACCCGGAGTTGCCGGCGCAGCGCCTCCCGGGCAATCTCACTCCGATTCTTTCCCGATTGCTTCGCCGCCTTGGTCAGAAGCTTATCCAACTCCTCGTCCAGCCTGATGGTCAAGGTATTAGTTTTCATGTCTTACAATGTATTACGTTAATCAATCTTGGTCAAGTCTTTTTCATCCCCTGGGGCGGCAACGCCAGGATGGTGCGCAGTGTGCACCGAACCAAACTTTTTCATCCCAAGAGGGGCGGCGCTACATTATTTCCCCAGCGGAATAACCTTCAGCGGCGTATATGTCGATCCTTTGGGCGATAACACACTCTGAAATAAAATCAACTCCTTTACTTCAAATGGCGGCCAATCCAGCGGCGGCATGGTTTCCAGCATCCGGGCCAGTTTGTCCCGGTTCGCCGGGGATTTCACCCGGCCCAGGGTGAGGTGCGGGTGGAAGGCCCGGCCCTCCGGCGGATACCCAAGTTTGTCGAAGGCCTTTTCCAACTGATAATAGAGCCGGTTCAGGGGCACCACGTCCCCGCCCAGCCCCAGCCAAACCACCCGGGGGGCCTTGGGGGACGGAAAGGCACCGGCGATGGTCGCTTTCAGTTGAAAAGGCACCTCGGTTTGCGCCACCTCCCGGGCCGCCAACGCCAGGGTGTCGATTTCTTTATCGGGCACGTTGCCGAAAAATTTCATGGTGAGGTGAATATTGTTAACCGTCACCCAGCGCACCTCGGCGCGGCTGCGTTTAAGCTCCTCGATGAGCAGGGCCAGCTGCGGCCGCATCGTATCGGGCAGGTCAATGGCTAAGAAGGCGCGGATCATTTTTAAGCTATCAGCTTTCAATTTAAAAAAAAGTGAGTCGCCATTCTTGTCATTCTGAGGGGAGCGAAGCGACCGAAGAATCTCCAAATAAGAGATGCTTCGCTGCGCTCAGCATGACAAGTTAGGGTGCGGGTGAAATAATTGACGTCCCACCCGTTACCTTCCCCTTCCCCTTAATCCCCTCCCACCCGGGGGAGTGGAAAATGACTTTCACCCGTTCCCAAGCTGGGCTTGGGTGCGCTTTTCTAGCCAAGCTTGGCTTGGCATTCCTTGTCCGTTCCCAAGTGCAACTTGGGAACGAGTTAAAGGGTTTCAACTTGCGTCCGCACAGGCAAGACGCCTTTGCCACCAAAGACATTTTTCAGTTGAAATTGAGGAAATATCCAACCTACATTTCTTTCAACTTCCTTCTAAGCCGGTCCAGAGCGGTTTCCGCGGTCAAAGTCTTGATCTGGCTCCGGTTGCCGAAAAACTGATAGTGCCAGACGTCTTCGCCTTCGGGGGTGGCCAGGCCGATATACACCGTGCCTACGGGCTTGGCGGGGCTGCCGCCGCTGGGTCCGGCAATGCCGGTCACCGACAGGCCCACGGCGGCCTGAAAGGTTTCCCGCACTCCCCGGGCCATGTCCCGGGCGGTCTCCGGGCTTACCGCGCCGTTTTGGGCCAAGACCTCCGCCGGCACCCGCAGCAGGTCTTGTTTGGCTGCGTTGCTGTAGCTCACCACCCCGCCTAAAAAATAGTCCGAGGAGCCTGCCACATTGGTTATCCGGTGCCCGATGAGGCCACCCGTACAGGACTCAGCCACCGCCAGGGTGAGCCCGCGTTCAACAAGCAGCCTGCCAACCAGCTCCTCCAGGGTCGCATCATCGGAACTTAGCAACGCTTCGCCCACCTCTTGGGCCAGAGTGGCAGTGAGGCGGTCCAAAGCGGCGTTAAGCGCGGCGCGATCGGCTCCCTGCACCGTCAGGCTTAAGTGGGTTTCGGGAAAATTGGGGTAATAACCCACCCTTACACCCTGCTGGAAATCGGGGACTCGACAGATTACACTCTGCAACTGGGCTTCGGAAATCCCGAATAACCGCAGATTGCGCTGCACCCAATATTCTTCCGGCGCGGCCCAATCTACCAGGGAGGGGAGCACAAAGTCGTCAAACAGACTACGCATCTCCTGGGGCACCCCGGGCAGGAAGAAGAGCCGCACTTCCCGGTGCTGCACAGCAAAACCGCAGGACATGCCTCCGGGGTCCAAAAGCTGCGCCCCTTCCGGAATCAGGGCCAGTCCGGCATAGCGCTCCTCCCAGGGGATCTGCCTCTCACCCAGGCAGCGCTTGATGCGGTCCAACAGACCTTCATGGACCACCAGCCGCCGATTTAAGGCCAGGGCCGCAGCAGGGAGAGTAACATCGTCTTCGGTGGGCCCCAGGCCCCCGGTAATAATGATAAAACTTGACCGGGTCAAGGCCTGGTCCAGGACCTCCTTGATCAAGGGGGCCTGGTCTCCTACCGTGGTGATACGCGCCACCGGCAACCCGGCTTCGTGCAGCCGCCGGGCGGCATAATGGGCGTTGCAGTCAACCACCTGGCCGGTAATCAACTCCGAGCCGGTGGCAATGATTTCACCGTGGATCATAACAGTTGCCAGTGGTCAGAGGACAGTACAAGGCAATTGTTTTTCTGCCAACTGCCAACTTCCCTTAGCCTCACCCCCAAAAAATTAGAACAACTTCCACAATCACCCGTCCCAACACTCCTGCGGCAACGTCGTCGGCCATGACTTCAAGGCCACCAACACCGCCGGCGCCGAACCAACGGATAGGGCCGGGTTTAAGGATATCCAGGGTCCTAAAGACGATAATCCCCACGGCGGTGGCCAGCCAGGTCGGGGCTACGCCTGCCAGGGTGATCAATAGCCCCGCCACTTCGTCCACCACGATGGCCGGGTGGTCGGTGCGCCCCAAATATTTCTGGGCCGGTCCTGCCACCAACAAGCCCAGAATGAGCAGAACCGCCACTCCCAGGGCGTAACCCCAGGGCCCGGACTGAGCCAGCAGGTACCACAGCGGCAGGGCGGCCAGCGTGCCCCAGGTGCCGGGCATGAAAGGCAGGTAACCGATTCCGCCCCAGGTGGCCAGGGCCAGGATCAGTCTGCGGCGCACCTGGGTCTCCCCCCTCACCGTATTATACCTCTAAATTTTTATAAATATATGGAATTAAAGCGCTTGTCAATCACTCCCCTTCCCGGGTAGTGTCCTAATTTGCAGGACACTGCCCCTTCCCGATGATTTTTGGGTGCAGAGGCGTGCTCCAAAACGTATTTCATAATTTATAAGTGCTATTAAGTTAAAAAATGTTATAATAATATACCGTTATGTTGGCCGAACCCTCAGATTCCATTCATCCTCATCCCCGCATCATTCCCCGGCCCGAACACACCGTCTCCCGCCGCGACATCGACGTGGAGGCCTTGAAAGTCCTCTACCGTCTGCACCATGCCGGATATAGCGCCTACCTGGTGGGCGGCAGCGTCCGGGATTTGCTTTTGGGGAAAACGCCCAAAGACTTCGACGTGGTCACCGACGCCCGGCCCGGTGAACTACGGAAACTCTTCCGCAACAGCCGCATTATCGGCCGGCGCTTTAGGCTGGTCCAGGTCTTCTTCAAGGGCGCCCATATTGTAGAGGTTTCCACCTTTCGGTGCCGCTCCGAATTCGACGAATTGACGGGAGACAACGAGGTCCCCCCCAAGGATACCACCTATGGCACCCCGGCAGAGGATGCCCACCGCCGAGACCTGACTATCAACGGCCTGTTTTATAATATCGGTGATTTTTCCCTGGTAGATTATGTGGGAGGGATGGAAGACCTGGAAGCCCGGCGCATCCGGGTTATCGGCGACCCCGCGGTACGTTTCGTGCGCGACCCGGTGCGCATGTTGCGGGTGCTGCGCCATGCCGCCCGCACCGGTTTTACCATTGACCCGGCGGCCTGGGAGGAAATTCTGGTCAAGGGCCACCTGATCCGTACCTGCCCGCCAGCCCGGGTCCGAGATGAACTCCTCAAAGACTTCCACAGCGGTGCGGCTCGCCCCTTCTTTGCCTTGATGCTGGAATCCGGGTTGTTTTATGCCATTTTCCCGGCTTGGACCGGGCGCCTGGGGAAGTCGGGCGAATCCCGCCTGCTGGACCTTATTGAGAGGCTGGACCAAATGGTCCGGGGCGGGGTTACGGTGTCCGACAGCCTGCTCTGGGCGGTGTTTTTAAGCGCCTTCCTGGAAACGGAACCCCATCCGAACGACTTCAAAGAACTGCGGGAGTTTATCCAGGAGAAAATCAAGGAGGCCCTGGGGGGCATAGAATTCCCCCGGCAGCGGCAGGATGAGGTTTCACAGATGCTAGCGCTGGAGACGCGGGTGGCGCCCCTTCTGGCCAAAGGGCAACCCATTCCGGCCCGGCTAACCCGGCTGACCTTTTATCCTGTGACCTGGCTTCTTTATCAAATCAAGACCGCCCCGGAGGAAGAGCTGCTGGAGAGATGTCAACCCGAGGCCCTGCCGGCCGCCGTCCCGGCGCCCAAACGCCGGCGTTCCCGGCGCCATCGTCCACGGGGGCGTCGGCGAAAAGAATCTTCTGGGGGAGGGGGCTAAAGTGCTTGGGGGAGAGGGCTAAGGGCGAAAGCCCTGACCCCTCTCCCCCCAAAACCCCTCTCCCAATCCTTTAGATTTTTTGTAGGGGCGCCTGCGTGTGCGCCTTTGTACGCAAACACAGAGTCCCGCCACTACCTGAAATCTCGGTGGCACAGGCGTCCCGCCTGTGCTCTGTGGGGTGGACCTCCGTGCCCGCCTGCCAGAACTTACCCTGCCAGCGTCACCCGTTTGAAACGCCTTTTCCCCACCTTCAGGAGATAGGTCTTGCCTGCCTCCAAGCCCCGGTCGGCATCCATAACCTTCTCGCCGTCCACTTGGACGCCTCCCTGGGTGATGAGGCGCCGAGCCTCGGAGGTGCTGGACGCCAACCCGGCCCCAACCAAAATTTTCGGCAAGTAATAGGTTTCCACTCTAATCATCTGGCCATTCAAAGACTGCTTTATAGGGGGGATGTTCACTTCTTCGATATCTTCCGGCAACTCTCGCTCCCGCAGGACGCGAATAAACTCCGCGGCTTCATGCTCCGCCGCAGCCCGGCTGTGGTAGCGGGCCACGATTTCTTTGGCCAAATCCTCTTTTACCTGGCGGGGATGTTTGGCACCAGAGGCCAAGTCAGCTTTCAGCCCGGCCAACTCATGGGGGGTGATATCCGTTAGCAGCTCATAATAGCGAACCATCAAGTCGTCGGAAATGGACATGAGCTTGCCGAAGATCTCTTTAGCGGGCTCATCTATCCCCACATAATTGCCCAGAGATTTGCTCATCTTTTGCACGCCGTCCAGACCTTCCAGCAGGGGCAGGGTGATCACCACCTGGGGCGGCTGGCCGTATTCCCGCTGCAAGTCCCGGCCCACCAGGAGGTTGAAGGTCTGGTCGGTGCCGCCCAGTTCCACGTCGGCCTCCAGGGCCACGGAATCATAGCCCTGGATCAGGGGATAGAGAAATTCGTGGATACTGATGGGAGTTTGGCTGACATATCTCTTATGAAAATCCTCCCGCTCCAGCATCCGAGCCACGGTGTGCCGGGCCGCCAGGCGGATGAGGTCCTGGGCGGCCATAGGTTTCATCCAGCGGCTGTTGAAGTCGACGATGGTTTTCTCCGGGTCCAGCACCTTGAAGATTTGGCGCTCGTAGGTGGCAGCGTTCGCTTTGACCTGTTCCTCTGTTAATGGCGGCCGAGTCTCGCTCTTGCCGGAAGGGTCGCCGATGAGGCCGGTGAAATCACCGATGAGAAAAATGACCTGGTGGCCCAGATCCTGGAAATTCTTGAGCTTTTGGATGAGCACGGTATGGCCCAGGTGCAAATCCGGGGCGGTGGGGTCGAAACCGGCCTTGACCCGCAAAGGTTTGCCTGTAGCGATGGATTTCTCCAGGCGGGCGGCCAGTTCCTCTTCCCGAATGATGTCATGACAGCCTTGTTTGATAACAGCCATCTGTTCCGATACTGGTTTCACGAAGTTTACTCTCCAAGAATTTATTAAAAGGTGTGCAGGGCCCACCATAACCACCGACCCCAGAACCCAAAACCCGCTTTAAAACCCCAGCCAGCGTACTTCCCGGTCCTTTCGGGGCGGCACCGGCGGTTCTTTGGCGGAGTAGCCGATGGGGGTGATGGCCAGGAGCTGTTTGTCTTCCTTGCCCAGGAACTTCAAAATCTCGGTTTCCAGGGAGTGGGCCCCGGTCATCCAGCAGGTGCCCAGGCCCTCGGCGTGGGCCGCCAGCAGCAGGTTCTGCATCAGGGCCGCGCCGCTCTGGATATTGGCAAGATTGGCGATATCATCCGGCCGCTTGCCGATGGTCACCGCGATGACCACCGGTGCGCCCCCCAGGTTTTTGAAAAACTTCATCACCAGGTCCTGGCTTTTTTCCGGCACCTGGGCCTTTTGCATAATGGGAATTAGATGTTTGATGGCATTGCTTACCAGTTCCACAAAATCATCCCGGACTTTGCCGGCCATGACGGTGATTTCCCAGTCCTGGAGGTTGGTGCCTGACGGGGCCCAGAGCGCGGCCTCAATTATCTTTTCCAGGATATCCCGGGGTGGCGTCTCGGGTTTGTAAAACCGATGGCTGCGGCGGTTGCGAATGGCTTCGTAGATGTCCATGGTTACCTCTTTGAATCCTGGTTCCCTAGCTCCTCCTTGGGAACCCACCTTTTATGTTCCAAGTGAACACCCCAGCTCTTGAAAATATGAGATATTCCCGGATAAACTCTGATCCCCCAGTTTCCGGTAATAGCCGGCTTCGGTGGATTTTCCCCGCTTCTCACAGCCTTGGGCGTAGATGGTGCATTTGCGGGCCAGCGTCCGGCGGACAGCCCGGGCATAGGCTTCGGGCAAGTCTGGCTCTCCCAACAGTTTGACCAGGGCCCGGATGCGGAAGCGGTCGAGGCCCCATTGGGCCGAGAGCTGGTCTGGATGGCCGCCCCGTTTAATTACCAGGGGCTCATCCGCCAGCCCCACCTCGTAGCGCCACACCAAGCGCAGCCAGAGATCGTAGTCTTCGGCTGCGGGCAAAACTTCGTCGAAACCTCCGTGGTCCATAAGCAGCCGCCGGTTCAGGACCACCGCCGACGGACTAACCAGGCAGCGTTCCAGGGAGGGCAAGAAAATCTTCCCTGCCACTTTCCGGTGGCTCACCGGTTTATTTACCCGGACCCCCCGGCGCACCCAGGTTTCGTCGGTCTGACACAATAGGAGGCCCGGCCGTCCTTCAAGATAGGCCATTTGCCGGGCGAGTTTTTCCGGCAGCCACAAATCGTCGGAATCCAGGAAGGCCAGCCAGTCTCCCCGGGCCGCGGCCGCGCCAAAGTTCCGGGCCGCGGCTACTCCCCGGCGCCTAAGGTGGCGCAGCACCCTGACGCCCTCCAGGCTCGCCAGTACCTCCGTGGTATCATCCGTGGAGCCGTCATCCACCACCAGGAGTTCGAAGTCCCGGAAGGTTTGAGCCGCAACCGAGGCCACGGCCTCAGCTACCTGCCCGGCCCGGTTGTAAGTGGGGATAATGACGCTGACCAGGGGCACCATTATGAAAACTTACCAGAAATTCAGTAAAATTCAAGTCTTGGAAACTCCTAAGGGAGTTCTGAAATGGATTTCATGACTGCAGGGGCGGGCTTAAAACTCGCCCAGATATCAACCGCATCGATGACATTATTAATTGCCTGATTAATAATTGGCCTGGCAGCCCCTTTCTATGTTAAATTTTATATCTTAAGGAACCTGGATACAGGAGTTTTGCATGGCCCCTCGTTATGAACCCCGCCCCCTGGAAGCCAAGTGGCAGCAAATCTGGGAAGAGCGGCGGCTGTTTAATGCCACGGAAGATCAGTCTCGTCCGAAATATTACGTCCTGGAGATGTTCCCCTATCCGTCCGGGCGCATCCACATGGGCCACGTGCGCAACTATACCATCGGGGACGTGGTGGCCCGCTACAAGCGGATGCGGGGCTTTAACGTGCTACATCCCATGGGTTGGGACGCCTTCGGCCTGCCCGCGGAGAATGCCGCCATGGCCCGGGGGCTTCATCCGGCCACCTGGACCTACGACAATATCGAATACATGCGGCGGCAGCTCAAGGAACTGGGCTACAGCTACGACTGGCCCCGGGAGCTGGCCACCTGCGATCCGGAGTACTACCGCTGGGAGCAGTTGGTCTTCATCGAGATGTTCCGCCGGGGACTGGCTTACAAGAAAGAGGCCCCGGTCAACTGGTGCCCCAACTGCCAGACGGTCCTGGCCAACGAGCAGGTGGAAGAAGGCCTCTGCTGGCGGTGCGATTCGCCGGTGCACTTAAAGGAACTCAACCAGTGGTTTTTTAAGATAACCCATTATGCCGAAGAACTTTTAAGCGATCTGGACCAGCTTACCCACTGGCCGGAGCGGGTCCTCACCATGCAGCGCCACTGGATCGGCAAGTCTCCGGGAGCGGAGATTTATTTCCCGCTGGCCCGCGGGGGCGAGCCCATCACCGTGTTCACCACCCGGGCCGACACTTTGTTCGGGGCCACCTTCATGAGCCTGGCGCCGGAACACCCCCTGGCCCTGGCCCTGGCGCAAGGCACCGGGCAGGAAGAGGCGGTGGGCCGCTTCGTGGAATACTGGTCCGCCCAGAATCGGAGCCGCGGCGTCCTGGAGGAGATCACCAAGGAGGGAGTCTTCACCGGAAGCTATTGCGTAAACCCGGTCACCGGCTGGCAAATGCCCATTTATGTGGCCAATTTTGTGCTCATGGAGTACGGCACCGGCGCAGTGATGGCGGTGCCGGCCCACGACCAGCGGGACTTTGAATTTGCCCAAAAATATGATTTGCCCATTAAGGTGGTGATCCAGCCCCAGGGGGAAAAATTGGCGGCTGAGAATCTCACCGCGGCCTATGAAGATGAAGGGGTGCTGGCGGACTCCGGCCAGTTTACCGGGATGAATAGTAACGCCGCCAAAGAGGCCATCGCCGCCTTTCTGGAAGAAAAGAGCCAGGGCAAGGCCACGGTGAATTTTCGCCTCCGGGACTGGCTCATCTCCCGGCAGCGTTACTGGGGCGCGCCCATCCCCATCATCTATTGCGACCGCTGCGGTTTGGTGCCGGTGCCCGAGAAAGACTTGCCGGTAGTCCTGCCCCTGGAAGTGCAGATCACCGGTGAGGGCGGCTCGCCTCTGGCCCATTTGCCGTCGTTCTATGGAGTGACCTGCCCCACTTGTGGCGGCCCGGCCCGGCGGGAAGTGGACACCATGGACACCTTCGTGGAGTCCTCCTGGTATTTTCTGCGTTATGCCTGCGCCGACTATAAAGAAGGCGTCCTGGACCCGCCCCGGGTGAACTATTGGGCCCCGGTGGACCAGTATATCGGCGGCATTGAACACGCAGTGCTGCACTTGCTCTATGCCCGGTTTTTCACCAAGGTTCTCCGGGATTTGGGAATGGTGAATATTGACGAGCCTTTTCAGCGGCTCCTGACCCAGGGCATGGTCCTCAAAGACGGGGCCAAAATGGCCAAATCCAAGGGCAACGTGGTGGACCCGGAGTACATGATCGCCGAATACGGCACAGACACCACCCGGCTGTTTCTGCTGTTTGCCGCGCCGCCGGAGAAAGACCTGGAATGGAGCGACCAGGGGGTGGCCGGCTCCGCCCGCTTCCTCCACCGGCTTTGGAATCTGGTGCAGGACCTGTTGCCGGACATTAAAGGAGTGGGGCCGTATAGAGGGGTGGGGACAGAATTGTCCTCGGAACTGACGGAGTTCCGCCATAAGGTGCACGCCACCATCAAGAAGGTGACCGAAGACATCGAGGACTCCTTTCATTTCAATACCGCCATCGCTGCAGTGATGGAACTGGTGAACGCCTTCTATCTGGCGGTGGAAAATCTGCCCAAGGACGAGACCACCTTGGGGGTTTTTCGGGAGGCGGTGGAGGCCATTCTGGTCCTGGTCAGCCCCATGGTGCCCCACATAACCGAAGAACTCTGGCAGGCCCTGGGACACACGACCCTGCTGCTGGAAGTCCCCTGGCCCCAGCCCCAGGCCGAGGCCCTCGCGGTCTCCGCTATGACAGTGGTGATCCAGGTCAACGGCAAGGTGAGAAGCCGCATGGTGGTATCGGCATCGGCTCCGGATGAGGATATCAAAAATTGGGCTTTGAAAGACCCGGTTATTGCCAAATGGCTGCAAGGCCAGCCGCCCAAAAAAATAATTCTGGCCCGGCGCAAGCTGGTTAATATCGTGGTCTAAGGGAGTGAGGCTATGGTCATCCGCCGCCTCGTGGCGCTCTGGTTACTGGCAGCCAGCCTGTGGGGCTGCGGCTATCGGCCTATGGGTGCCGAGCCCCTCAATTCCCAAGCCCGGCCGACCCTGGCGATTCCATTGTTCGGCAACCGCTCCACCGAGGTGGGCTTGGAGGCCGTCTTTGCCAATGAGCTGATTAACGCCTTTGCCCAGACCAGGGCGGTGAGGGTGGTGCCCGGCGACCGGGACGCGGAATACGTGCTGGAAGGCAAGGTGCGGTCGATAGATAATTCGTCGGTGGCTTTCAACAGCGTTACCCAATCGACAGTGCGCCGGGTGACCTTGAGGATCGACCTGACCCTGCGCCAGAAAAAAGGGGACAAGGTCATCTGGAAAGACACCCAGGTCCTGGCGGAAGATTATGTGGTGGACCCCAATTACCATGCGGGCGAAGCCACCAGGTCCGAAGGCATCCGGCGGGCCGCGGTCACCCTGTCCCGACGGGTTCTGGATAAGGTGTTGTTGGTGATTTAGAAATTGATGGTGAACAATGAGTAATTATGGGGAAGGGTACGATTGCTGATGACTCTTTAAGAAATTCTTTGATTGATTTTATAAATTTTTTAGGTTATCCATTAATTTAATATATTCCAATGCTTACCAGACAAGAATTGCAACAGATTGCCAGAGCGAGGCTGCAAGACGCAGAGGCTCTATATCAGAGTAGCAGATATGATAGCTCGATTTATCTTTGCGGTTATGCAATTGAAATTGGTTTAAAACATAAGATATGCAAGACTTTGAGGTGGAAAGAATTCCCACCAGACGGAAGTTTCCACGGTCTTCAAAGTTTCAAAACTCATAGTTTAGATGTCTTGCTTAAACTATCCGGTGCTGAGGATAAAATTAAGAAAAATTTTATGGTACAATGGTCAATAGTAGCAAAGTGGGACCCAGAGGCGCGTTATGAAAAAGTTGGCAGTGCTACTAAACAAAGTGCTAAGTTAATGATTGAGGCAACAAAAATATTATTGGGGGCTCTATGATTAAGCATCTTCTTAATAAGTTAGAATCCCTCGAAAAAGAAATCGCCAATGAAAAAGGAGATTTTTCTCTTTTTGGCCTTTTTTTGCGAGAAGATGCAGAAAATAGGTGGGATCTGGTTGTTTCTGCGACTTGGCTTAATTCTGATAGTATAGAAGATCTGAATTATATAGCCAGCAAATTACAATCTTACCTGAAAAACAGTGAATTGATATCTATTTCGCGCATCGTGATACTTGATTTGAACGATCCCATTGTTCAAATTATCAACAGAACCTGGGGTGTTCAGCGCGAATATCCGCTTGAGTTAAATCACCTCCAAATATTCAATTTGCCTTTCAAATATGCATATATAATAATCTCTCAAAGTGGCAAACCTGTATTAAAGAATGTCGGGAAACGGAGATTAAGACAAACTGTATAATCACCCTCTCTCCTTTCAATCATACCAATAACCCATGTCCCATCCCATCTTAGAACGTCACATCGAGTGTAAGTCCTTTAAGCCCCTCTACCTCTTTTACGGGGACGAGGAGTTTTTGATGCAGCGGGCGCTGGCGCGCCTGGAGGCGGGGCTGACGGACGCAGCGGGTGAACCCCCCAGCCGGGTGCTTAGGGAGGCCCAGGAAGTGGGGCTGGCGGAGTTTTTGGCGGAATCCCGGGCGGCCACCCTCTGGGGTCCGGGGCAATTGCTCATTTTGCGGCGGGTGGAGGCCTACCCCGCGGAGCAGCTCAAGGCCATCATAGAGTATCTGGATCACCCCGCGCCCCGGGCCTGGGTGGTGCTTCTGGCAGAAGGCCTTAAGGCCCGGGACGTGGAAAAACACGCGGTGTGGGGCAGACTGGCGCGGGGGGAGGCGGCCCTGGGGTTTTTCCGGCTGCGGGAAGGCGAGCTCAACCAGTGGCTGACCCGGGAAGCCCGGAGTCTGGGCAAGAACCTGACCTTGCCTGCGGCCCAGCGCCTGGTGGAGATGGCGGGTGACAACCTGGCGGAATTGAGACAGGAGTTGGAAAAGCTGGCCCTCTATGCCGGGGCGGAGTCCACCCTGACCCCGGCCCTGGTGACCCAGTTGGCCAGCCACAGCCGTACCTACAACATTTTTGCCCTGGTGGACGCCCTGGGCGGCCCCAGCTTTCAACAACGCCTGGCACCATTGGGACATTTGCTGGACCTGGGGGAGCATCCAGTCAAGATCTTGGGGATGCTGGCCCGGCAGATACGGATACTCATCAGGGTGAAGGAGGGGGCAGGAGACCATCCTGCGGAAGTGGCCCGAAAGCTGCAAGTACCCCAATGGAAGGTGAAGGGCCTAACCCAACAGGCGGACCGTTTTAGCGAGGCGGCCCTCAAGGCGCACCTGGGCATGTTGCACCAGGTGGATTATCATCTCAAGACCAGCACCGGCAATCCCCGGCTCTGGCTGGAGTGGGCTTTGTTGAAGATGGGTCCGGGGTAGAAAAGGTTTCAGGTCCCAGGGGTATTAAAGACTATCCTAAAACCCGGAACCTGAAACCATTTAAGCGCCTTGCAGGGCGTTGACCTGACGGGTGAGGCGGGAAATCTTGCGAGCCGCAGCGCGCCAATGTAAAGTGCCCTTGCCGGCCACCCGGGCGATCACCGGGATGGCGCTCTGCAAGGCTGTCTGAGCCTCTTCTATATTTTTTTGGGCCACTGCCTGGCGCACCTGGCGCACCACGTTCTTGACCCTGGTTTTACGGCTTTGGTTGCGCAACCGCCGCTTTTCATTCTGTCGTGCCCGCTTCATGGCGGATAAATGTCTGGCCAATGTCATCCTCCGAAATTAGTGCTTTATAAATTTCACCCAAGAACTCTTTTTTGTCAAGGGCATCAGCTTTCCTGATATTGCCGGAAAAACCCCCAAAAATAACTCGCCCCTGAGGCCAGGGTGGCAATGAGGGCCAGCCATAAAAGGGCCATGCCCAGTTCATGAAAATCCACCCCCACATAGGGATAGTGTAAAATCAAGGCCGTAAGCGCCGCCATTTGCAGCAGGGTCTTGGCCTTGCCCCAACGGTCCGGGGCCAGGATGATGCCCTCCGTGGCCGCCAGACCCCTAAGGCCGGTGACCGCCAGTTCCCGTCCGATAATCAGAAAAGCCATCCAGGCCGGCACCCGGCCCAAAGGGATCAACATGATCAGGGCCACGGAAACCAGGAGCTTGTCCGCCAGAGGGTCCATGAACTTGCCCAAGCGGCTCACCAGGCGATGGCGCCGGGCCAAAAAGCCGTCCAGGAAATCTGTGGCTCCTGCCAGCAAGAAACAGAGGGCACCCAAGAAGCTGGCCCAAGGGCCGGGAAAGAACAACAGCAACATCACCACGGGTACCGCGGCGATCCGGGCTCCGGTGAGGATGTTGGGGGTGGCCCAGTTATTGACATCTATCTGGCGCATATCAGGTCTTGCGGGCTCGTTCCCAATCTTCCAAAAACTTTTGTAAGCCGATGTCAGTCAACGGATGTTTCATGAGCTGCATGAGCACGCTGTAAGGCACCGTGGCGATATCAGCCCCGGCCAAGGCGCCCTCCAGGACATGCAGGGGATGGCGCACTGAGGCCACGATAATTTCCGTATCAAAGCCGTAATTTTCAAAAATGGTGATGATCTGTTCTACGATCTCCATGCCCCGGTGATTGATATCATCCAGGCGGCCGATGAACGGGCTGACATAAGTTGCCCCCGCTTTGGCGGCCATGAGGGCCTGAAGCGGTTGAAAGATCAGGGTGACGTTGACATGGATGTCTTCGGCCGCCAAGATCCGGGTGGCCTTGAGGCCCTCAGGAGTCATGGGAATTTTGACCGCCACCCATTCATGGATTTGGGCCAGTTCCCGGGCTTCCGCCACCATGGCGCCGGACTCGGTGGCCACTACCTCGGCGCTCACCGGACCCTGCACCAACTCACAGATGGCGCGAATATGCTCTTTAAACTGCTCTTTGGTGCCTAAACCGATTTTGGCGCACAGGCTGGGATTGGTGGTGACGCCGTCCACCAAGCCCAGGCTATGGGCCTCCCGAATTTCATCCAGATTGGCGGTGTCGATAAAGAATTTCATAAAAGACCTCTTAATATACCATAAGTTAATTTCTGCTACTACTTAGGAAGCGCTTTAAACAGCCTTCGGAGCAAAAAAAATAAGCTTTGCCGTCTTTCTGGGTTGTGAGGGCTTCGCGCCGGGGAATGAAAGTCTTGCACACGGGGTCCTGGACCAGGACATCCGGTTCCCCTTCTCTTTCCAGGGGCTTAGGCGCCTTAGGCCAAAGACCCAGGGAACCGGCCACCTTTTTAATGACCCAATAACCCAGATATCCCAGGCCCAAGCCCAAAAGTAAACGAAACATCTGGTTTTATCCTCAATAGTGGGGTAGTGCAATGTTTCCTCCCCCTTGATGGGGGAGGGTTAGGGTGGGGGTGAAATAACTACCGGATTATATTGCCTTATTCCCTCTCCCCCCAACCCCCTCCCACCGGGGGAGGGGGAGTACCTAACGCCACCCGGTCCGCCACATCCAGTTCGGCCAGTAGGTCCTCGGCGCTTTTGCCCAACACCGGATGCCAGGCCCGGGGAGCAATCTCTGCCAAGGGGGCCAGCACGAACACCCGGCGATGCATTTCGGGATGAGGCACCACCAGGTCCGGGGTAAAAATCACTTCGCCGTTAAATAACAACAGGTCCAGGTCAATGAGCCGGGGACCCCAGCGTACACCCCGCACACGCCCCATATCCGTTTCGATCCGCTGCAAAAGCCGCAGCAGCTCTTCCGGCCCCAGGCGGGTGCGCACTCGGGCTACGGCATTGACGTACCACGGCTGATCCTGCGGTCCCAGCGGCGGGTTCCGGTAGAAGGTGGAAACCCTGGTAACTTCTATCTCGTCCGCGGCGTTCAGGCGCTCCAAGGCCTCCTGCAACTGCGCCTCGGGGTCGCCCAGATTGGCTCCCAGCCCCAGGTAGGCGATGACCGGAGCCCGTTCGGTGATGGCGGCGACTCCCAAAGGCATACTTTTATACTACCCTATTTTTCTCCATCGGATAAAGGCTTTTTGATCAACGAAGGAATTACCGGGACTAACTTGGCCGCAATCTTAGCCGCCACCAACCTGGAGCCCTGATCATTGAAATGCGCCACGTCACAGATATTCTCTCTAAGCGGGGGAATCTCCTGGGCCAGGTCGATGACCAGCACCCCTTTTTTGACTCCCACCTCTCGGATGGTTTGATTGAGCCGGTCAAAGGCGCCCTTAAATTCCCCATAGCTAATCCCCTGGGTGACCTCCAGGTTGTGCATCATCCTTTTGATCAGGGGATCAGGATTGTCCGTCAACCGGCTGGCCTGGGTCATGAGCACCGGGGTGATGCCCCGGCCCCGGCAAATATTGATAAAGGTTTGCAGATTGAGGGCGAACTCCCGGACGATCAGGTCCTGGTCGATGGAGATTTTTTGGCCCCGGACCTCCTTGAATTCATCATCTTTGCCCTTCCGGTCGGAATGGAAGAGGCCTTTGGTGGCCCGGGCCAGGTTGGGAAAGGTCAGGTCCCGGACCAAATAGAACATCTGGCGCAAATCCTGCCCCACGGTCTTGAAACTCGGTTCTCTTTCCTGAATGGGCGACCGGGAGGGATTGGTGTTCCAGTAGGTTTTTTCGTACATCAAAATGGCCAGGTCGTTGATGTTCTCCATCAGGACCACGATATCAGGCTTGAGGTTCACCACCTTATTCAACAGGATATTCAAACAGTGCAGGGTATTATTGCCGCTGCGCCCGGCATTATAAGAATTTACCTTGAGACTGGTCTGCTCTTCGATGAGCCGCCCTGCCAGATACGGGAACCGCAAATTTTCATCCACATAGGTGCATTCGGTGGTGGAACCGCCCAAAAAAGCGATGGTCAGGTCCGGGTGCTCGTGAATTTTGGAGGGCATGATGAAGCCCTGGCGGTCCACCCGCAGCGCATAGGGCTTTTGCGTCAAACTGTCGGACATCCGCATGGCGCTGGCGTCCGGCACCAGGATGTTACAATACAAGGGGTTGAATTCCCTGAGTTTAATGGAGCGCTGGATGCCGACGAGATTAATCCGCTCATGATTTCGGGCGGCCAGGATTTTTTCGGCCAGCACTGCCAGGCCACCCACGGCCAGGAGCACAATGACCCCGATAACCTTTTTAGGGTTTCTCTCCAGCCAGTTTTTGCGGTTTAAAGTGTTATTCATCTGCCAAAATGAAACGAGGGGGGCGGTCTCCCCCCTCCTTCAGAATATCGGTTTCATTTTTTCTATCCCAGCCGCTCCAACCGGGCCAGGGCCTCTTCCAGGCGTTCCTTGGGGACGGTCAGGGCCAGGCGGACGTAACCTTCGCCCGGGGCGCCCAAGCCGTTGCCGGGAATGGTGACGATCCCGGCCTTTTCCAGCAGGTGGGTGGTGAAAGTCATGGAGGTGAAACCCGGAGGCACCGTCAGCCAGACATAGAAGGTGGCTTTGGGGGGCTCCACGTCGTAGCCCAGTTTTTTCAAGCCGCCCACCAGGATATCCCGGCGCTCCTGGAGAATGGCGCAATTTTCCCGGACGCAGCTCTGGTCCGAATCCAGGGCCGTAATCCCGGCAAACTGGATGGCATCGAAGGCCCCGGAGTCAATGTTGCTCTTGATCTTGCCCAGGGCCGCCAAAATCTCCCGGTTCCCCACCGCCATCCCCAGGCGCCACCCGGTCATATTGTAGGTTTTTGACAGGGAGTGGAATTCGATGCCGATTTCTTTGGCACCGGGGACCTCCAGAAAACTGGGGGGGTTAAAACCATCGTAGGCCAGCTCGGTATAGGCGGCGTCGTGAACGGCGATAATCTTGTATTCTTTGCAATAGTCCACTACCTTGGCGAAAAAGGCTGTATCCGCCACCGCCGCGGTGGGGTTATTGGGATAATTGAAAAACAGGGCTTTGGCGTCCCGGGAGATCAGCGGCGGGATATGGTCCAAATCAGGCAAAAAGTTGTTTTCCCGGGTGAGAGGCAGAAAGTGGCAATAGCCGCCGGCGAACAGAGTCCCCATCTGATAAACGGGATAGCCCGGCGAGGTCATGAGATTGATGTCTTCCGGGTTGTTGATCCCCAAGGGCAGGTGAGCGATGCCTTCTTTGGAGCCGATGAGGGTGAGGACTTCGCTCTCCGGGTCCAGGTCCACCGCGAAACGCCCCTGATACCAGCGAGCCACGGCCTCCCGGAAGAGGTTCATGCCGGAGTAGGCCGGGTAGCGGTGGGTTTTGGGGTCTTGCACCGCTTCGATCATCCTGTCTATGATGAAGCGGGGGGTGGGCAGGTCCGGGTCGCCTACGCCCAGGTCAATGATATCCACCCCTCGGGCCTTGACTTCGGCCTTTTTATCGTCGATGGCCTTAAAGAGATAGGGCGGAATCAAGCCCAGGCGCGCCGCGGGTTCAAAAAAATCAGTCATCTATGAGACCCTTTCTGATAAACACGTGAAAGTCATTTTCCTCTCCCCTGGTGGGAGGGGATTAAGGGGTTGGGGATTCACCCCCACCCTAACCCTCCCCCATCAGGGGGGAGAGAATTTTAGACCCTTCAAGAAGCCAGCCTTTCTCCAGCTAATCGGTTTTTTAGGGTGCCAATACCTTCCACCCGGATTTCCACCACGTCGCCTGCCCGCATGGGGCCGATGCCCGAGGGGGTGCCGGTGGCGATGACATCGCCGGGCAAAAGCGTCATGATCCGGGAGATGAATGATACCAGGGTGGCCACCGGAAAGACCATATTTCGGGTGTTGGAGTGCTGCCGGTTTTCGCCGTTCAGATAAGCCTCTACCGTAAGGTTGTCCGGGTCGGGGATATCGGTTTCGATCCAGGGACCCAGAGGGGCGAAGGTGTCAAAACCTTTGGACCGGGTGAACTGCCCGTCTTTTTTCTGCAGGTCCCGGGCAGTGACGTCATTGATGCAGGTGTACCCCAGAACATAGTCGCGAAAGTCTTCCTCCGGAACGTTATGGCAAGTACGCCCGATAACCACGGCCAGTTCGGCTTCGTAATCCACCCGCCGGGACATGGCCGGATAGATGATGTCTTCATCAGGGCCGATCACTGCGGTGGATGGTTTGAGGAAGAGCAGGGGTTCATCCGGAATAGGGTGGCCAAACTCCGCGGCGTGGTCCCGATAATTCAAGCCCAGGGCCACGATCTTTGTGGGTTCGCAGGGCGCCAACAGCTTGACCGCCGGCAAGGACATGATCTCTCCAACAGTATTTTTCAAACCGCTGTCATAGGGAGTGCTCCATAAGACATTGATTTTCTCCCCTTCCAGGATGCCGTAACCGGTCCGGCCCGTCAGTTCAAAACGTACGATGCGCATTGTTAGCCTTTCAGGCGTCAGTTACTCTAACCCGTTCCCAAGTGCAACTTGGGAACGAGGCTAAAAGTCCCCCTTTGGCAAAGGGGGATTTAGGGGGATTTTGTATAACCTGCGGCTACTTCAACCCCAGCACGTCCTGCATATCATACAATCCCGGCGGTTGAGTCACAATCCATTGGGCCGCTCGCACCGCACCCCGGGCGAAATTGTCCCGGCTGTGGGCCCGGTGGATGATCTCCAGGCGTTCACCCATGCCGCCGAAGAGCACTGTGTGCTCTCCCACGATGTCCCCGGCCCGCACCGTTTGGATACCGATTTCTTGATCGGTGCGCTGGCCGATGATCCCGTGGCGGGCATAAACCCCGGTCTTGTCCAACTCCCGGCCCAGGGCGTGGGCGATAACCTGCCCCAACTTGATGGCGGTGCCGCTGGGAGCGTCTTTCTTCAGGCGGTGGTGCGCCTCCACGATCTCCACGTCATAGCCGTCGCCCAGCACCCGGGCAATATCCGCCACCACCTTGAACATGAGATTAACGCCGACACTCATGTTAGGGGCGAACACCAGGTGAGCCCGGGAGGCCAGGGCTTGAATTTCGGCGATCTGGGGGGGCGAAAACCCGGTGGTCCCCAGGACCATGGCCTTGCCGGCGTCGGCCACGGCGCGCAGGTGAGTGAGAGAAGGCTCCGGATGGGTGAACTCGATGACCACATGGCCCTGGGGCAACACCTTGGCCATAGAATCTCCGATGGTGATCCCCTTGGCAGGGAGTCCCACAACTTCGCCCACATCTTTGCCCACCGCAGGATGCCCGGGGGACTCCACGGCCCCCGCCAACTGGATGCCTTCAGCCGCCTCCATCATGTGGACGATGCGGCCGCCCATCCGGCCAGCCACGCCGGTTACGATCGCTTTAACCATAACGGTCTCCTGATTTAATTGAAGGGGAGGCCTGTAGGGACGGGTTTTAAACCCGCCCCTGAAACAAGCTATCTATTTAATGAGACCATACTTCTGCATTACCTGGCGAAGTTTATTTTCATTGGCCTCGGACATGGCCCACAGGGGTTGGCGCACTTCGCCGGTGATTTTGCCCATCAGCTTCAGGGCGGTTTTGACCGGGGCGGGGTTGGTCTCATAGAACATGGCCTCCATCAGGGGCCACATCTTATAGTGGAGTTCCCTTGCCTTCGCCAGGTCCCCGGCGAAAAAGGCGTTGCACATGCCCGCCATGTCGGAAGGCGTCACGTTGGAGACCACCGAAATCACGCCCTGGCCTCCCACGCACAGCAGCGGAAAAGTGGTGAAATCATCTCCGGAGAGGACGGTGATCTTATCGCCGCACAACTCCAGGGTCTTGGCCCCCTGCTTCAGATCCCCGGTGGCGTCTTTAAGTCCCACGATATTGGGGATAGCCGCCAGCCGGGCCATAGTTTCCGGCAGCAGGTTGACACTGGTGCGGCCTGGCACGTTATAGACCACGATGGGAATTTTGGTCTTGGACGTTACGGTTTTATAGTGCTGGAAGAGGCCTTCCTGGGTCGGTTTGTTGTAGTAAGGAGTGATCATCAGGGCCGCGTCGGCGCCGGCGGCCTGGGCATGCTGGGTGAGTTCCAGGGATTCGGCGGTACTGTTGGAGCCGGACCCGGCGATCACGGGGACCCGTTTTTTCACCTGGTCGATGCAGGTTTCCACTACCCGTTTGTGCTCGGCGTGAGACAGAACGGGGGATTCGCCGGTGGTGCCGCAGGGCACGATGCCATGAATGCCGCCCTGGATCTGCAACTCGATGAGTTTCCGGTAGGCCTCTTCGTCGAATTGGCCGTTCTTGAAAGGAGTAACGATGGCGGTGATGGCTCCCTTGAACATATTGCTACCTCCTCACTTGAGTTCGTCGACCCACAGTTCGCCCTGGTAGGCCACCAGGGCATCGCCTTCCAGGAAGACTTCGTTGAAGGTCTCTCCTTGGGGCGTAAAATATATGATCAACGCTTCGCCGCCCCGGGTGTGGACGGTGACGGGAGAGCGGGCCTGCCCCAGCCGGGCGGCAAGCAGGGCCGAAGCCACGGCGCCGGTGCCGCAGGCCAGGGTTTCGTCCTCGACCCCCCGTTCGTAGGTGCGAATTCTTATGGCCTGGGGGCCTTCAACCTTAACGAAGTTAACATTGGTGCCCGCCGGCTGAAACAGCGGGTGAAAACGCACCGCCCGGCCCCATTGGGTGACGGGAGCCTGTTCCAAGTCATTTACCGGTACCGCCACATGGGGCACACCCACCTTCATAAAATGGCCCAGAAGGGTTTCACTTTCCAGAGGGATGGTTTGGTCCAGGCGAAAATCACCCACCCCGGTCATGAGCAGCTTTACCCGGCGGCCCTTGACTTCGGCTTTGATGGTGCCCGCCAGGGTTTCAAAGGACAATTCAGGGGGGGCAATGCCTTTTAAAACCGCAAACCGGGCGGCGCAGCGCCCGCCGTTGCCGCACATTTCGGGTTCGGAGCCGTCGGCGTTATAAAACTGCCAGCGGAAATTGGCGGTGGGGCAGCCCTCGATGAGGATGAGGCCGTCGGCCCCCGCGCCCAACTGGCGATGGCAGACCCGGCGGGCAAACTCCGGCTGCTCGGCCTTGGGGATAAAGCCCTGCCGGTGGTCGATGAGCACAAAATCGTTGCCCCCGCCGTGCATTTTATAAAAGGGGAGGCGTTTCGTTTCTCTATTCATGGCTTTGGAGAACGGACCTCTGTATCTCGTCCCTCAGAGACTTTAAAACGTTTGGTCATTTAATTCCCCCTCCCTTGATTGGAGGGGGTTAGGGGGAGGGTGAAAACCGGTCAATCAAATGATGATCACCCCCACCCTGACCCTCCCCCATCAAGGGGGAGGAATTATAAGCCTTTACGTGTCCGCCCAAAGGGGCAAACGCAAGTGCGCCCTACGATCTCAAAAACTCCGGAATCGACTCCCCCCAGGTAAGCTGGCGGTATGTCTCCCGTTTTCTGATAACATAAAAATCCCCATCCTGCACCAAGATTTCCGCTACCCGGGGACGGGCGTTGTAGTTGGAGCTCATGGAAAAGCCGTAGGCCCCGGCGCTCAAAACCGCCACCAGTTCTCCCGGTTGAAAGGCCGGCATGAGGCGATCCTTGGCCAGGAAATCCCCGGATTCACAGATAGGGCCCACGATGGAAGCCTTCACCTGGGGCCGGGGTGCTTCCACTACCGGCCAAAGCCCGTGGTACGAGCCATAAAGGCTGGGGCGGGCCAGGTCGTTCATCCCCGCATCCGCAATGATGAAATGCTTGGACTCGGTGGCCTTGGTGTATAGCACTTTGGTCACTAAAATCCCGGCGTTGCCCACCAGTACCCGGCCGGGCTCCAGAATGAGGGTGCATTCCAGGCCCTTGAGATGTTCCAACAGTTCCTGGCCGTACTCCTGCGGGTGTGGCGGTTTCTCGTCGTGGTATTGAATCCCTAACCCGCCCCCCAGATCCAGGTAGCGGATCCGGATGCCCAAAGTCCTCAGACGGTCGATAAGTTCTTTCAGGCGCTTCAAGGCATCCACAAAGGGCGTCACCTGAGTGATCTGAGAGCCGATGTGGCAGGCTACCCCCACCACTTCGAGATGCGGCAATTCCTGGGCCCGGCGATAATCCTCCACGGCCTGCTCGATGTCGATGCCGAACTTGTTTTTCTTAAGTCCGGTGGAGATGTAGGGATGGGTCTTGGCATCGATGTCCGGGTTGATCCTCAGGGCCACCCGGGCCTTAAGCTTCAAACGACCGGCGATGCGGTTGATGGCCTCCAACTCCTGGGAAGACTCCAGGTTGAATAGCAAGATGTTTGCCTTGAGGGCCGTCCTGATCTCCGCCGGTTTCTTCCCTACCCCGGAGTACACGATTTTGCCCGGGTCCACGCCGGCCTGCAGGGCCCGGTAAAGTTCGCCCCCGGAAACGATGTCCGCCCCGGCCCCCAAACGCCCAAACAGTCTCAAGATGGCCAGGTTGGCATTGGCCTTCACCGCAAAGCAGACGATGTGGGGAAACTCCGCGAAGGCGGCGTCGAAGACCCGAAAGTGATGGGTCAGGGTCGCGGCGCTGTACAAATAAAAAGGTGTGCCCACCGCCTGGGCAATTTTACGCACCGGCACGTTTTCGCAGTAGAGTTCTCCTGCCTGGTAATTGAAGTGATGCACCGACTGGTTCCTGTCCTTTCGCGGCAATTTACCATGGTATTTGGTAGCCGCAGGCTAGCCTGCGCCGGCCAAATCACCCAGAGATAGTCGCAGGATAAAGCCTGCGACTATCTAAAGACTTGCTTATTCCATTTAATCAATAAGTTACCGCCGCCACCTCCGACGGCATACTCTCGTTGGCTCTGGGAGAGTCGTCCACCGCGGTCACGTAGTAATGGTAAGTCCGGCCCCGGGTAACCTGGGAGTCTAAGAAATAGGGCTTCTTGACCAGCTCCGGGGTGAGCCGGCTATATTTTTCCTCCCCAGAGAAACGCCGGTAGAGCCGGTAACCGGCCACGTCGGGTTCCGGACTCAGCTCCCACCGCAATTCCACCCCTTGGGAGGTGGGCACCGCCAGGAAATTCAACACCGGCGGCGGCGGGGTGCGCTTCTCCGGCATGGCCATCCGGGTGGGTGAATCAAGGCTGGCCAGCAGGTCGCCGCCTAACCGTCGCACCGCATTAACTTTATAATTATATTCCACATTGTTAAGCACTGCCAGGTCCTGGAATTGATTCTGGAGCACCGGCGCCGGTGTGACGCGAATCCAGGCCCCTAGGCCCGAGCGGCGGAAGACCAGATAACCCGCCAGGTCCCGGACCGGCGACCCGTCTTGCAGCAGAGTCACCGGGGCCCAGGACAGAGATACGACTTTATCGCCGGGCACGGCCTTGAAGTCTCCGGGGGTCCGGGGCAGCCAGCCCCAGGCATGGCTCAAGGTCTGGGACCAGCCCCCATTGTAACCATCTTGGTTATAGGCCGCCACCCGATAATAATAGCGCTGGTCCGGCACCAACTCCTGGTCCCGGAACAGCATGGCCTCCCCCTGGACCTCCCCCTGCTGGGGATAGGCCAGGTCGATGTCGGCATATAAGCTAAAATCCGAAGACGCTAATGCTTCAGGGGTTAGCCCCTTGAGGGCAGCCCGATACACCCGGCAGCCTTGGACCTGAGTAAGAGGCTGGCCCAAAAGGTTTTCCCGGGGCAACAGCCAGCTCAAAACCAGGGCGTTGGCTTCCTGGTTCAATTGCAAATTACGTACCGGCGCCGGCAATACCCGGTCAGGGGCATGCGGCGTCATCCGCTTGCCGCAAGCGGTTGTAGTTAACAGAAGGCAGATGATGAAGAGGAATAAGTATTTTGAAGAGAAGGCCGGGGAATGGCTAGTTGCGGTTCTCAGTAGAAAATACCCTGGGAATCGGGAAGTCGGCGAACCCGACCACCCCCCCAAGAACCCTGAACCCGGAACCCAGAACCTTCCCCTGGCCCCTGACCCCTGGCCCCTGACTCCTGACCCCTGCTTAAATCTCCTGCTCATGCAGATTTAATCCTAATTCTGCTTCCACCCGTTCTAGGGCCTCCCGGACCCTTTCCGGCGCGGTACCCCCCGGGGATTTTCTCCGGGACACGGAGTTTTCGATCTTGAGCCAGTCAAATACCTCGGTTGTGGCCAGGGGAGCAAACTGCCGAATTTCTTCCAGGCTTAGTTCCCATAACTCTTTGCCCGTGGATTCGGCGTAGCGTACCGTGTTCCCCACCTGTTCGTGTGCGGTGCGGAACGGCAGTCCCTTGGTCACCAGGTAATCGGCCAGGTCGGTGGCGGTGAGAAAGCCGCCATACAGGGCCGCGGCCATCTTTTCCGGCCGCACTGTAAGATTCGCAAGCAAGCCGGCCATCAACTGCACCGCGGCCCTCACCGTGTCCACAGTGTCGAACAGGGGCTCTTTGTCCTCCTGGAGGTCCCGGTTATAGGCCAGGGGCAGTCCCTTCAGGGTCATGAGCAGGCCCATGAGATGGCCTGTGACCCGGCCGCATTTGCCCCGGATGAGTTCCGGAACATCGGGGTTCTTCTTTTGGGGCATGATGGAAGACCCGGTGGCATAAGCGTCTGGCAGCACCGCAAACCCGAATTCCGATGACGACCACAGGATGAGTTCTTCTGACAGCCGGCTCAAGTGCACCATGATGATACTGGCCTGAGCGAGAAATTCAATCACAAAATCCCGGTCGCTCACCGCGTCCAGGCTGTTCCGGAAGATTTTGGGAAAACCCACCTGGGCGGCCACCAAGTGGGGGTCGACGGGAAAGGTGGTGCCTGCCAGAGCCGCAGCCCCCAGGGGAGAAACCTTGATGCGGCCCAAGGATTCGTGCAGGCGCTCCTGGTCCCGGCGCCACATTTCATCATAGGCCAGGAGGTGATGGGCGAAGAGGATGGGTTGGGCCCGCTGCATATGGGTATAGCCGGGCATGATGGCGTCTTGATGGAGGTGGGCCAGGCGCACCCCGGCCATACGCAGGTCGCCCAGATCGGCAATGAGGCCTTCTGCTTCCTCGGCCAGGTAGAGACGCACGTCCAGGGCCACCTGGTCGTTGCGGCTACGGGCAGTATGGAGCTTGCGGCCCACCTCGCCGAGCCGGTCGGTGAGCCGGGCTTCAATGGCCATGTGGATGTCTTCCAAGGCGGGATCGAACTCGAACTCTCCAGCCTCGATTTCCCGCAGAATCTCGGTGAGCCCGGCCACGATCTGCTCGCCTTCCGCCGCAGTGATGATGCCCTGCTGGGCCAGCATGCGGGCGTGGGCCATGGAGCCGGCAATATCCTGGCGGTAGAGGCGCTGGTCGAAACTCAAGGAGGTGGTGAAATCCTCCACCGATTTTTCGGTTTCGTCTGCGAAACGTCCGCCCCAGGGTTTTTGGGCCATAAGCTCTTCCTTAAATTCGGGTTCTGATGAACCTGCAAAGAGTCACTTTCCCCGCCTCTAATGGTAGGGGATTAATGGGAGGGGGATTGTAAATAATCTTCAGAGGTTAATTATTCTACTCCCCCTAACCCTCCACCCATCCCAGGGGGAGGGAATTCCCTCTAGGGCTTAAAAGACTGCAACTTATAGGTGCGGTTTTCAGAGGTTGGGGTTCCCTCTCTGGATTTTTGCTTGATGGTGACCAGGCTCTCGACTATGCCCACCTTGGGGGCATACCATTCGCAGCCCGTAACAGAGGCGCCGGCGTCATTGGAGCCCACTTGCTTAATTTTCAGACAGTCTTTGAAGGACCCGGCGGGAACCTTGACGTCCTCTGATACACTTTCAATCGTCAGGCTGACATTCAAAGGGTTGTTTCCCAACTTTGTGGTCATATTCCAGCTGTTGCCCTCGGCGATGGGAAACCTGAGATGACATTCTTTCGGAGTAACCAGGGTCGGCGTCCCCTTTTCGCCGATTTGCTCGGCATAGCGATAGACCCCATAATCATCCTTTTCCATAAATTCAATGAAGATGTGCCCGCCCAAGTCCCATCGGCGCGGGGTAACTTTCTTGCCCTGTACCTCCCGAGGCGCCAGGTTGGTAATGATTAATTTTTTCGTATCGCTCTTATCCGATATGACAATATACTCCCAACGCATGCCTTCTTTGAGGGGATAGTAGGACTCACCGAGTTCATCGCACCAGGCACTGCCGGCCGTTACCAGAGAAAAAGCGATTACTAAGGAGGTGATGATCCCTGTAGTTCCCATGGCCACCTCGTCTGGAAGTTCGAGATTTAAAGTTCAAAGTTCAGAGTTTTAAACTCAGACTTGAGTTTTGAAGCGTTGGCCTTGATCCTTAAACTATTTCCCCTCCAGCTTCGCCCCGATCTTTAGACGCAGGGCGTTTAAGCGGATGAAACCGGTGGCGTCCGCCTGCCGGTAATCGCCCCCGGCCTCGAAGGTCACCAGCGACGGCTGGTACAGGGATTTGGGGGCCTTGCGCCCCACCACCGTGACGTTGCCTTTATATAGTTTCAGCCGGGCGGTGCCGGTCACGGGCTGCTGGGCTTCATCGATGAGCTTTTGCAACGCCAGGCGCTCCGGGGCATACCAATAACCGTAATAGACGAGCTCGGCATACCGGGGCATGAGGGAATCCCGCAAATGCATCACTTCCCGGTCCAGGGTGATGGACTCCACCGCCATATGCGCATTCCTAAGGATGGTGCCGCCGGGAGTCTCATAAACGCCCCGGGATTTCAGGCCCACGTAGCGGTTTTCCACCAGGTCCACCCGGCCGATGCCGTGCTCGCCGCCGATTTCGTTTAGCCGGGCCAAAAGGGTTGCGGGGCTTAACTTCTCCCCGTCAACGGCCACCGGATCGCCGTTTTCGAAGTCGATTTCAATATAGCGCGGTTTATCCGGGGCGGCTTCCGGCGACGTGGTCAGGGTGAACATATCCGCAGGCGGCTCGGCCCAGGGGTCTTCCAGGATGCCGCCTTCGAAGCTGATATGCAAAAGGTTCCGGTCGCTGGAGTAGGGCTTTTCTTGGGTCACTGGCACCGGGATACCGTGGGTCTCGGCATAAGCCACGCAGTCGGCCCGGCCCTGCAAGTCCCACTCCCGCCAGGGCACGATAATTTTAAGGTCCGGCTTCAAGGCCATGTAGGTGAGCTCGAAGCGCACCTGGTCGTTGCCCTTGCCGGTGGCTCCGTGGCTCACCGCGTCGGCCCCGGTCTTTTTGGCCACCTCCACCTGGGCCTTGGCGATGAGGGGCCGGGCGATGGAGGTGCCCAGCAGATACGACCCCTCATACAGGGCGTTGGCCCGGAACATGGGCCACACAAAGTCCCGGACGAACTCTTCCTTCAGGTCTTCGATAAAGACCTCATCCGCGCCGGTGGCCCTGGCTTTCTCCGCCACCTCCGCCACTTCCTCTCCCTGGCCGATGTCAGCGCAAAAGGCCACCACCGGGCAGCGGTAGGTCACCTTGAGCCATTTGAGGATCACCGAAGTATCGAGCCCGCCGGAGTAGGCCAGGACGATTTTATTGATATTAGACATGGTTTTCGCCTGCTTTACTCGTTCCCAAACTTTGCTTGAGAACGTCATTTTTTGCCCGAGTTCTGCTTGGGCACCAGGAAAAAAAATTACTGGCAAGGTTTTAGAAAGAACGCTGTATCAGTAACTCCGGAGGTGGTCCATATAAAACGCCAATTTTGTATGGCCGTCAGGAATTCCGCCCATTCTAAAGAAGCAGGTCCATCGGACCAAGTGCGAGAGTTGGGAGAATACGAATTAGATGGTAAATACCAGTTGGCGTTGTCCAAAACTAAAAACCCCCAGGCTTAATTTTCTCAATGACTTTATTGGCACAAGCTGCCCGATAATCCTCTGAATCAACCGACACAAAATCCAAACTACAATCCGAAAAACTATTTATTATTTCTAGATATTTCGACAAAGCGCTTAAGGTATTGTTTTCATCCTTGTGAACAAAGATATAGTCAACATTAAGTATCTTATTCTTATCAAGCATTTGCTTCACTTTTTTATACCAAAATTCATTATCCTCAATACTTTTCAATGAAGAAATGCGTTGGGCAAACCAGATTGTGCTTTTCCCTGAGCCAAACTCTAATCCGAGGCCGGATTTCTTAAGTAACGAATCAAGAATTGAATTCGCAGTTGGCGTTAACCAAGGATATCCAGGATGGGTTTTTTCATAAATTATGTAATTAACTCTATTGAAAATATACCTCGGTGTCCAATGTTTAATTGATTTCATTAATACCATCCTTAACAAATTATTATTATGTAAACATTGGAGGTGAAAAAATAATCTAATTCACCTCAACTCAGCAACCACTCCAGCAGCGCTTTCTGGAAGTGCATGCGGTTTTCCGCCTGGTCCCAGGCTGCGGATTGCCGCCCGTCCAGCACCGCCGCGGTGATTTCCTCCCCCCGGTGGGCCGGCAGGCAATGAAGCACAATGGCCTGGGGCGAGGCTAATTTCAGAAGCTCGCTGTTCACCTGGTAGGGTTGAAAGACGAGACGCCGGGCCGCGGCCTCGCCTTCCTGGCCCATGGAGGCCCAGACGTCGGTGTTGATCACCAGGGCCTCGGCCACGGCCTCTTTGGGGTCGTGGCCCAGGAAGACCCGGGCCCCTTCGGCTTTGGCCCGGTGCAACAGGTGAGCGTCGGGCTCGTAGCCTTGGGGACAGGCCAAGTGCAGGGGAAAATCCAGGTGCATGGCCGCGGTGATCCAGGAGTTGGCCATGTTGTTGCCGTCCCCCACCCAGGCCACCTTCAGGCCGGTAAAATCGCCGAAGCGCTCCTCCATGGTCATAAGGTCGCTGAGCACCTGACAGGGGTGGTGGGTGTCCGTCAGGCCGTTGATCACGGGGATGGTGGCATGGCGGGCCAGTTCTTCCACCGTCGCCTGGGCAAAGGTCCGCACCACCACGCCGTCCACATATCGCGACAACACCCGGGCGGTGTCGGCCACGGGTTCGTTCCGGGACATTTGGGTCTGGCCTGGGGCCAGATAGATGCTGGTGCCCCCCAGTTGGGCAATTCCGGCCTCAAAGGAGACCCGGGTGCGGGTGGAAGGCTTGTCGAAAATCATGGCCACGGTTTTGCCCTGGAGCGGGGTGGGGTTCTGGCCGCGGCGATGCAGGGCCTTGAGTTCCCGGGCCCGGGCTAGAAGTGTAACGATCTCATCCCGGCTCAAGTCCAATATGGTCAATAAGTCTCGTTTCATGGGAATGCTTCTTTAATGGGAAGGGCGGACCTATGTGTCCGCCCTAATCCAGGGCGCACCCGCGTGTGCGCCCCTACGCTCTTATAGCAAGGCCAAAGCCTCCGCCAGGATGCCCAACCCCTGATTGAGTTCATCCTTCCCGACTGTGAGGGGCGGCAGCAACCGGATGACGTTCCCCTGGGTGCAGTTGACCAACAGACCCCGCTCCCGGCAGGCCGTAACCACGTCCGCGCCTTCCTGGGCCAGTTCCAGACCCCACATGAGGCCTAAGCCACGTACTTCCTTAATGATGGGGAACTGGCTCTTAAAATCTGCGAGTTTCACCTGGAGAAATTCTCCCTTCTCGCGCACTCCGGCCAGAAACTCCGGCCGGCTCAGGAGGTCCAGGGCGGTCTTGGCCGCGGCGGCGATCACCGGCCCGGCTCCGAAGGTGCTGGCGTGGGTGCCGGGAACAAAGGCCGCGGCCACCTCTTCGGTGGCCAGGAGCGCCCCCATGGGCAGCCCTCCCGCCAAAGCCTTGGCCAGGGTCATGACATCCGGGGTGATCCCGAAGTTTTCATAGGCAAAAAGCTTGCCCGTGCGGCCCAGGCCCGTCTGGATTTCATCCAGGATGAGCAAAAGACCCTTCTCATCACACAACTGCCGCAAACCTGTGAGATAATCCGGTGACGGCAGGTTGACCCCGCCTTCACCCTGGATGGGCTCCAGCATCACGGCGCACACAGTGTCGTCCACGGCCTGGGCTACCGCGTTTAGGTCGTTAAAGGGCACGAAGACAAAACCTGGCAGCAAGGGATCGAACCCCTGCCAGAATTTGGACTGGCCGGTGGCGGAGAGCGCCCCGAAGGTGCGGCCGTGGAAAGAGTTTTCCATGCTGATAATCCGGTGCCTCCCTTCCCCGAACCGCTCCCGGGAGTAGCGCCGGGCCAGCTTGATGGCCCCTTCGTTAACTTCAGCGCCGGAATTGGCGAAAAAGACCCGGTCCGCAAAGGACAGGCTAACCAGCGTTTCGGCCAGCTCCACCATGGGGGTGGTATAATAGATATTGGAGACGTGGACCAATTGGGTCAATTGGGCCGCGGCGGCCTTGGCCACCTCCGGATGGGCATGCCCCAGATTGCAGACCGCCAACCCGGCCACAAAATCCAAGTATTCTTTACCGGTATCGTCCCAAACCCGGCAGCCCTGGCCTTTGACCAACACCAGGGGCTGCCGGCCGTAAGTGTTCATGACGACTTTGTTCGACCGTTCCATCCAATTTTGATTAAGCAAGATCTTTCTCCGCATCAGTTCAAAGTTCAAAGTTCGAGGTTCAAAGTTCGAGGTTCAAAGTTAAAAACCTGGACTTGAAGGGCTAGGGGCAATCAACTTTGAACCTTGAACTATCCGACAATTTCCGTCCCAATCCCCGTATCGGTAAAAATTTCCAGCAGCACCGCGTGCAGGGCGCGGCCGTCCAGGATATGGGCCTTGCCCACCCCGCCCGCCACCGCGTCCAAGCAGCAGTTGACCTTGGGGATCATACCGCCTTTGATGGTGCCCGCCTCCATCATGCTCAGGGCGACGTCCCGGGTCACAGACGAAACCAGATGGCCTTCTTCATCCAGGACCCCGGCCACATCGGTGAGCAAGATGAGCTTAACCGCACCCATGGCCTTGGCCACCGCCCCGGCCACCAGGTCGGCGTTGATGTTATAGGTCTCGCCCGCTTCCCCCACCCCCACCGGCGCCACCACCGGGATGAAATGGTGATCCTGGAGAGTGCGGAGCAGGGCGCTGTTGACCCCTATCACTTCGCCCACCAGCCCGATGTCGATGATCTCCGGGGGCTCATCCTCCCGGGGGCGGTAGAATTGGAGCTTTTTGGCCAAGAGCAGCCGGCCGTCCTTGCCGCTCAGGCCTACGGCGTTCCCGCCGGCGGCATTAATCAGATTGACGATTTCTTTATTGACCTTGCCCGCCAGGACCATCTCCACCACGTCCATGGTACTCTCATCGGTGATCCGGAGGCCGTCCACAAAGCGGGTGGGGATTTCCATCTTGGCCAGCACCTTGCCGATCTGGGGGCCGCCGCCATGGACCACCACCGGATTGATGCCCAGGTATTGGAGGAGCGTCATGTCCCGGGCGAAGGCGGCCTTGAGTTCCGGCTCGATCATAGCGGCGCCACCGTACTTGATCACCAGGGTCTGCCCCTGGAAACGGCGCATGTAAGGCAGGGCCTCTAAGAGAGTTTCGGCTTTTTGGATGTATTTGGTGGTCATATGAAGCTTTCAGCTTTCAGCGGCCAGCTATCAGCTAAAAAGAAGTCTGATTTAAGCATTGTAATGGGCCACACCTCTTGTAACTTTGCCATTTTTGTCGAAAAAGAGCAGTTCTATGGCACGTTTGCCAAGCACGGCATTGTAATAAATGGCGATACTGTCGACACTCGTGAGAACCTCAATAAGTTCAAAATGTAAATCCGGAATTCGCCCAAGTGCTTTTGCCCAGTAGGCGCGGACGTTTTGTTTGCCTTTAATTGTGCCAGCGGGCTCGTTTATCAGCCGCACTATGAAGGGTGAGGTTATTTCAAAATCATCGGAGTAGTGCGACATAATCCGGTCCAAATCATGGGAGTTCCATGATTCGACCCACTCCCTGGCAAATATCTGGGCATCCGTTATAGATATCAAGGGTAGACCCTCCCTTCAAGCCTCAGATATCGAGGCCACAAACGACTTGCGGCTTTTGCCTTTGATCTTTTAGCTGATCGCTGATGGCTGACCGCTGACAGCTTCCTACAAAATATACCGGCTCAAATCCTCGTCTTCGATGAGCGCGGCAAGGCGTTCCCGGACGTAAGCGTCAGTGATGGTGATCTCCTGGGCCGCCAGGTCCGGGGCGGTGAAAGAAATCTCCTCCAGCAGCTTTTCCATTACGGTGTGGAGGCGCCGGGCCCCAATGTTTTCCGTGCGTTCGTTGACCCGGGTGGCCAGGGCGGCCAGCTCCTTAATGGCCTCGGGGGTAAACGTCAGGCGGATGTCTTCAGTGTTCATCAAAGCCTGGTACTGCTTGATCAGGGCATTTTCCGGCTCCGTCAGGATGCGCTCGAACTCCTCCGGCCCCAGGGAGGTGAGCTCCACCCGGATAGGGAAGCGGCCCTGCATCTCCGGGATCAAATCTGACGGTTTGGACAGGTGGAAAGCCCCGGAAGCGATGAACAGGATGTGGTCGGTGTGCAGCATGCCGTATTTGCTGTTCACCGTGGTGCCTTCCACGATGGGCAGCAGGTCCCGCTGCACCCCTTCCCGGGAGACGTCTGGCCCCCGGGTCTGGTCCCGGCCCACGATCTTGTCGATCTCATCCAAAAAGATAATGCCGTTGTGCTCCACCTTGCGCCGGGCCTCCTCCACCACCCGGTCCATGTCAATAAGGCGGCTAGACTCCTCCTGGAGCAGGTATTCCCGGGCCTCCGAAACCTTGACTTTGCGCTGCTTGGTTTTGCCGGGAAAGAGATTGCCCAGCATGTCCTTCAAATTGAAATCCATCTCCTCAATGCCCGCGGCGGAAAAAATCTCTACCACTGGGGTGGTGCGCTGGCTGACTTCCAGTTCCACAAACCGGTCTTCCAGGCGTCCGGCCCGGAGCATGGACCGTAGTTTCTCCCGCGTGTTATCTTCAGCACTTTCCGGCCCCGGGGTGGAGCCGGGAAGGAGCAAATCCAGCAGACGCTCTTCTGTAGCCTCTACCGCCTTGGCCTGGACCTTGTCCCGCTCTTCAGTCTTGACCATGTTGACGGCCAGTTCCATCAAATCCCGGACCATGGATTCCACATCCCGGCCCACATAACCCACTTCGGTAAATTTCGAGGCCTCGATCTTGAGGAACGGAGACGAGGTCAGCTTGGCCAATCTCCGGGCGATCTCGGTTTTACCCACGCCGGTAGGGCCGATCATGATGATGTTCTTGGGCGCGATTTCATCCCGCAGATTTTCCGGGATTTGCTGGCGGCGCCAGCGGTTGCGCAGGGCAATGGCCACGGCCCGCTTGGCGTCGTGCTGCCCCACGATATATTTGTCCAACTCCGCCACGATCTCCCGGGGAGTGAGATGATCCCCGGAGCGGGGGGGAAATTTTAGCATTAATTCCATGTTGTCTGCCTTTGAAAGAAGCTGTCAGCTTTTAGCAGTCAGCTATCAGCTTAACAAATAATTATCAAACCGTAGGGCAGGCGCCGCCCGCCGGCTTTTGGTTGTGGTTTATGCAATGGCGGGCAATGCCCGCCCTACATTACAATTCCTCAATCACTATCTCGCTATTGGTATACACACACAACGACGCGGCGATGTTCATAGCCTCCCGGCAAATCTCCGCCGCCCCCATCTTGGTATGAGCCATCAGCGCCCTTGCCGCGGCCAGGGCGTAGGGGCCGCCGGAGCCGATGGCCATGACCCCTTCGTCGGGCTCGATGACGTCGCCGGTGCCGGACACGAGAAATGCCGCGCTGCCGTCCACCGCCAGGAGCAACGCTTCCAGGCGCCGCAGAATCTTGTCGGTGCGCCAGTCCTTGGCCAACTCCACCACGGAGCGGGTAAGGTTCCCCTGATGCTTTTCCAGCTTGGCCTCCAGGCGCTCGAAGAGGGTGAGAGCATCGGCCGCGGAGCCTGCGAAACCCACGATGATTTTGCCCTGATAGAGTTTGCGGACCTTTTTGGCGTGGTGCTTCATCACCATGTCGCCCAGGGTGACCTGGCCGTCGCCGGCCACCGCCACTTCATTGTCCCGGCGCACCATGAGGATGGTGGTGCCGCGGAATTTCGTATCTGAATGGTTCATATCGGATTTTTTCTCGTCACCAAGCCTCTTCTGTTCCCCAAAAATGTTTTTGGTCCCACAGGCGTCTCGCCTGTGCGGCGCTAAAGCCTGCGGCTGCCAAAACCTTTCATGGTTTTGGGTGTTCCTTGAACATGAGTGGCTCGTTCTCAAGTTGCACTTGGGAACGGATTGAGGGCCAAGCTTAGCTTGGCACTCGCAGCAAAGCCGCGAGGAAATTGGGGTTCCCAAGCCCAGCTTGGCAACCAGTTAAGAGTTACTTTGGTGGCACAGGCGTCTCGCCTGTGCAATACTTAAAGTGCGTGCTGCGCAGCCCCCACGCCCTAAATGGCGGGCAGGGAGGCCCGCCCCACCGAATTTTTCCCCCTTTTCGCCCTACTTACTCCTGGGATGGGCTTTGTCGTACTCCTCCATCAAATAATCCAGGTTCAGATGCAGATACCGCTGGGTGCTGGAGATGGAGGCATGACCCAACATCTCCTGTACCGCCCTGAGGTCCGCTTGGCCCTCCAGCAGGTGGGTGGCGAAGCTGTGGCGCAGGCCGTGGGGCGTCAAGCCCGGAGAGATGCCTGATTTACTTACCCATTTGGCCACCAACCGGGACACCCCCCGGGTACTGAGGCGCCTTCCCCGGGAATTGACGAACAGAGCGGTTTCGTCCCCGGCGCCATGTTGCTCCAGATGCCGTTGGCGCAAAGGGAGATAGGCCGCCAGGGCTGCTTTGGCCGGGTCCCCCAAAAAGGCCAGGCGTTCCTTGCTGCCTTTGCCCCAGACCCGGAGGACTCCCGAACCCAGGTCCAGGTCTCCCAGACTGAGGCCGGCCAACTCTGAGAGCCGGAGGCCGCCGCCGTAAAACACCTCCAGTACGGCCTTATCCCGGCAGGCCCCGAAGTCGTCACCCTTGGGTTCACCTAAAAGGTGAAAGGCCTCGTCCACGCTCAGGTAGTGGGGCAGAGGCTTTTCCAGCTTGGGGCTGGGGGCCAGTTTGGCCGGGTTCTGGTTCAGGACGCCGGTGCGCTGCAAATACTTGAAAAAGGTGCGCAGGGCCGAGAGCTTGCGGGCTACCGTGGTTTTGCGGCTTTTCTGCAGGGCTGTGGCCAGGAAGGCTCTTAAGTCTTGATAAGTTACTTGCTTAAGTTCGGCGTCGGCCCGCGCCGCAGCAAAAAACCCCAAAAACTGGCTAAGGTCAAGGCGGTAGTTTCTCAAGGTATGGGGCGACATCTGCCGCTCCACCTTGAGGTACCGCAAAAAATCCTCTAAATAGGCCCAGCCACCCATAACCAAGCCTTCCTGTAAAAGGCTCCCTTAACTAATTTAAAATATAATTATTATCATGAAGTGGACGCAATGCCAAAGATTATCAGGAGCTGAGACCGAACCTTTGGACTTTCGTAGTTGGAGCCCAGGCGTCCTCGCCTGCGCCCTAATAAAGTCTGGACAGCCGAGGGCGCAGTCCTACAAAAGCCTTAATGAGGCACGGCAAGCCAAGGGTGGCTGTCCAACCTAGAGCAATTTCCAAATGTTTTTCCTCTTCGAGAGCCTCATGAGCCAGCTATGATTGTCATTCTGAGGGAGCTAAGCGACCGAAGAATTTAAAAAAAGTGTGATTCTTCGCGGCGCTCACAATGACAAATCCAACCGATAACCAGCAACAACCTTCGGCAAACGCTATGAGATTTTTTCGAAGTTTCCAAATGTATAGGGCGGGTTTAACACCCGCCCCTGGCGTGGTCGGCACGGAAGCCGAAAGAAAAAACCAGGAAAGTCACCTCATGTGGTCAGCACCCGGGTCCGGGTGGGAGATTCCAGGTAGCTGTCGATTTCAGCGGCCAATTTCTGCCTCTCAGGGTTATTTTGCCAGTTCTGCCAGTCTGCCAGGGATTCCCAGGTGCTGATTACCAGGTAATAGTTGGGGTCATCCACCCCATGCAAGGTCTCGCCGGTGATATAGCCGGGTTGCTGCATAGCCATAACCCGGAGGTGACGCAGCAGACGCACGATATTTCCCACGTTTTGTCCACGAATCGTCCTTTCCATCAACACCTTGACCATGTTCCTCTCCTTCTGAGTGAATAGGGTTGGAGGAAATGCCGCTCCGGCAGACGCCTTGGATTCCAGGCGGTCCGGAAAGGGGTCCACTGTCGCCAAGTTATTTTATCTTTATTATAAACAGATAGTCTGCAAGTTCAATGGCTATTGCTGTTATACTCTCTTGAGGGCTGTCAGACTCTGTGGTATAATTGCCTGGGGAAAGTGGGTGCCTGATGGTTAAGCTATCAGAATTACGCCAAATCCTGGATAAACAGGAAGAAGGCTGGCTCTCGTCATATGCCTGCCGCAGTGTGGCGGCTATCCGGCGGCGTTATGAAGAACGCATTGCCGAGGGCCACCGCCAGAATTTTGCGGTGGACGCCGACCGCATCCTCCACTCCCAGGCTTACACCCGCTACATCGACAAAACCCAGGTCTTTTACCTCATCGACCACGAGCATATCAGCCACCGGGTTCTCCACGTTCAGCTATTATCCAAGATCGCCCGGACCATAGGCAAGTTTCTCCGCTTAAACGAAGACCTCCTGGAGGCCATCGCTTTAGGCCATGACATTGGGCATCCGCCCTTCGGCCACGATGGAGAGCGCATTCTCTCAGGCCTCTGCCAGGCCCACGGTATCGGTCCTTTTCTCCACAGCATCCAGGGCGTATGGTTTCTCGACAGCCTGGAAAAACAAGGGCGCGGTCTCAACCTATCTTTGCAGGTCCTGGACGGCATTCTCTGCCACGATGGTGAGACCCACCTGGAACGCCTGTCGCCCCAGGGGGACAAGACCTTTGCGGTCCTTACGGATGAGATCCAGGCCAAGTTGGCCGACCCGGAAATGTCTCTGAAGCCCATGACCCTGGAGGGGTGTGTGGTGCGCCTGGCGGATACTATAAGTTATATCGGCCGAGACCTGGAGGACGCCATTACCCTGAAGCTGGTGCAGCGGGAGGAGATGCCGCCGGAAATCTCCCAGGGCCTGGGGCGGACCAACGGCGCCATCGTCTATAGCCTGGTGGCCGACCTCATCAGCCACAGCTTCGACAAAAACTACGTGGGTTACAGTCCAGAAGTGGGGGGTCTCTTAAAGCGGCTTAAGGAGTTCAATTACCGGCGTATCTACGATAATACTCGCATTAAACAGGAGACTCCTAAGATCGAGGCTTTGTTCCAGCATCTCTTTGACCGGTTTTTAATGGATCTGGAGACGGGCCGGGAAGATTCGCCCATCTGGGTGGATTTTCTGGCCGCGATGGCTCCTGGTTACCAGGATACCCACCAACCCGCCGAAATCGTCCGGGATTTCCTGGCCTCCATGACGGATGCCTATTTTTTGCGCACGTCCCAGGCGCTGTTCTTCCCCCAGCCTTTGCGGGTGGGATTTGGTTGATGTAACCATGCGCCTTATGACCTTTAATCTCAGATTTGCCACTCCCTTAGACGGTCCCAATGAATGGGAGTTCAGGAAGGAACTGGTGGCGGAGGTTATCTTAAACCATCTGCCGGACCTGTTGGGCACCCAGGAAGGCACGGTGCCCCAACTCCAATACCTTGAGGGGCATCTGCCGGGCTATTTGCCTTTGACGGCCCATCGCCAGGTGGACCCTACTTGTCAATACCCTACTATTTTTTATCGCGGCGACCGCTTTCACGTGCACGAAAGCAACGAATTCTGGCTCTCCGAAACTCCAAAAGAGCATCGCAGCCGCAGTTGGGGCTCGGCCTTCCCCCGCCTGGCCACCTATGGACTTTTTCAGGAAAAAGGTCTGGCCGCCAGCTTTTACTTCATCAACACTCATCTGGATCACATCTCTGCGACGGCCCGGAGAGAAGGCTCCAGGATGATCCGGAAATTTTTCTTTTCCGTAAATCTGCCGATTATTCTGGTGGGGGATTTTAATGAACCGCCGGACGGCGTGGTTTATCGGGAACTTATTAATCCAGACAGTCCCTTGCGTGATACCTGGAGAGAGGTGTACCCCCCGGGAGAAGAGACCCCGACTCAACATAAATTCGATGGGGAACTCTGGGGCAGCCGCATCGACTGGATTCTGGTGACCCCGCCCTTTCAGGTCCGGCGGGTGGCCATAGTCACTGACAATTTTGATGGCCGCTATCCTTCCGACCATTTTCCATATGAAGCAGAGGTCGAATATTGATCATGGGTTTTAAATTCTGGTTTATCACTTTAATCTTGCTGACCCGAACTTTTGGCGCCAACGCCGCCGACTCGGCTCCGCCCCTCTATAACCAGGTGGCCGGAGGTGAAGAAAGGGTGGACGTGGCAAAACCTGCCAGTATCACCTCTCTAGCCTTGGAAAGGGGGATGCGTTGGACGGTGGTGGCCCGGCACAATGGTCTGAAGAAACCATACCGGCTTAAGCCTGGCGACTCCATAAAGATCAACACCACTCACATCGTCCCCGCTGAGCTGCAAAGCGGCCTGGTAATCAATCTGCCGGAATTAAATCTCTACTATATCCAGGATGGGGTCTATCAGCGGCGTTATGCCCTGGCGGTGGGGAAACCCAGTTGGCCCACCCCCACCGGGACTTATAAGATTCAGGAAAAGCGCAAGAACCCTACCTGGAACGTGCCGCCGTCCATCCAGGAGGAGATGGAGGAGATGGGCCAGGAAGTGGTGGAAAAGGTGCCTCCCGGCCCCAAGAATCCCCTGGGGAAGTTTTACATGGGAACTACTGCCGACGGAGTTGGTATTCATGCCACCAACCGCCCTTGGAGCGTGGGCTACTCTGTATCCCACGGCTGTATCCGCATGCTCCCTCATGAAATCGAGCAACTCTTCCCCCAGATACCGGTGGGGACCCCGGTTAAGATAATTTACCGTCCCATCAAATTAGCCCTCACCCTCGAAGGCAGGGTTTATCTGGAGGCTCATCCCAATATCTACCAATGGGAGTTGGACTCCAGGGATTGGGTCAAGAGCATGGCAGAATACTACCAGATTGCCGACCGCATCGATTGGGACAAGGTCCCGGCCATCCTCAAAAAGCGGGAAGGCATCGCGCAGGATGTTACCAAGACCTCCTCTGCCCCTGCTCCGACCTCCGCCGGGTTCCATGCCCCCGCCGCCGCCACGGAAGTCAGGCTTTCTCCTTTACAAGGCAAGGCTACCAAGTTAGAATAGGTTCCGTCTGGTGACCCCCGGACGGGAGCAAAGACAGGGGGAAAGTTTTCACCCGGGTTTGCTCCCGCCGATTTCCAGGGAGAACATCTTTGCCTGACATGGATGAGGCGGCTCGGCGCCAGGCGATTATGGAAGAGAACCGGAAGCTCAGATACCTGCGCTTCATGGTGGATCTGGCCATGCTGGAAATCCGCTCTGGGTCTTTTTCCCTGTCCCAGGCCAGGAAGGTGGTGGAAAATCTGCGTAACCAGGCATTGATGCTGTTCCCTGGGAAAGAAACGGCTTTTGATATCATCTACCGACCCCGGCTTCAACGGGCCATCACGGAGACGTATCAGCTTCATTGACTACAAAGGACGTTATTATGATTCGATCCCGGTTTGTGCCAATAATTTTTGGAGCGCTTTTGGTGTGGGGGGTGTTGGGTTCAGCCCAGGCCCAACAAGCTCCGGTCAAGTGTGGACCGGATCACGCCATCCTCTACAAGCGGGCGGTGAAGCTTCTGGATAACGCCGAAAAGAAATTGACTTCGGGTTATACCGCAGAAGCCAAATCCCTGGTGAAGGAAGCCAATTCCCTGTTCACCATCCTGCAGAAAGAATGCGGCCCTGAGCAGAAAGAGCGGCCCTTGACGGATAAAGAGAGCCAGCAGGAAGCCATCAATCAGAAGCTGGCTGCGGATGAATTGGCCCAGGCGGAACGCCTGATGCAGTCTGCAGATGAAAAAGAAAAAAAGGCTGCCAAGATCGAAGTGTCCCAGCCTGACCTCTACCTGAAATATCAGAGGGAAGCCAAGAGCGAATACGAGCAGGCCCACAAGCGCTCCGTCAAATCGGCAATCTATGCCCTGCGCAATCAGCAGATGGTGTTCGGTTTTCTGAATAAATGATCTTTAATTGCAGACTGTGGGGTTAGATGTTGCGTCTCAGGGTGACTGCGGCGACAACGGGTCCCCTCCAGGTGCTTTCCTACCTGGTGGCCTGCCAGGACTCCGGGGAAGCGCTCCTTATTGATCCCGGGGGGCCCTCCGACGAGTTGTCGGCCAAACTTCGGGACGAGGGCTGGCAACTACGTTGGATCGTCAATACCCACGGACATGCCGATCATATTGCCGGCAATGAAGAGTGGGCCGCGGCCACCGGCGCCCGCATCATCATCCACGAATTGGACTGGGAATTTTTCCGGACGCCCGAAATGCAGGCGGCGGCCATAGCCGAAGGGTTTCCGCCCCTGACCAGGGCGGATGTGTTGGTGGCCGATGGCCACCGCATACCCTTGGGCGCGGGCGAGGCCCTGGTCCTGCATACCCCGGGCCATACGCCGGGTGCCATATGCCTTTATCTTTCCGGTCACCTATTCACCGGGGATACCTTATTCGTGGGCGCTGCCGGCCGCACCGATCTGCCTGGAGGCTCCCTTATCCAACTGATTTCCTCCCTGGAAGAAAAGATTATGCCTCTTCCGGATGAAACCCGCATCTGGCCGGGGCACGATTACGGCGAGACCCCCTTTTCCACTCTGGGAGAGGAAAAAGTCAATAATCCCTACCTCACCGATTTTTTCTAGTAGACCCCTTAAGGAACAGCCCTTCGTTTTTATTGGAAATTAATACAATTCCGGTAAAATAAAACTCTTTGCGCGTCCGCCCTTTTTCCCGGATGTTGGCGGTGTGCCGGACCAGTTGATTCTACCCAAAACCCCTTGCTTTGTCCTCGGCGGGGGACTACATTAGCACTTGAGGACAACATGACCTCATCCCAAACGTCCTGCACCTTGACACGCAAGCCGCCGGAGGAACTTTTCGCCCGCCTCCTGGAAAGCACTGCGGATATTTATGCCCTGGTGCTGGACCAGGATTACCATATTACCTATGCCAATATTTCTTTCTTGGACCATTTCGGTCTAAAGTGGGAAGAAATCTGCGGCCGAAGCTGCCGCGATCTGGGGATGCCCTTTCGGGGGACCGATGGCCTGGAAGTGGGTTTTTACCCCACCGCCATGAGCCCTCGATATCCGGCCAAAACCCTCCTGACCCGGAAGGTTGAAGAAAAGGATTATGTTTATGAATGCACCATGTACATTCTGGATGGCAAGGATAAGCCTGCTTGGACCCTGTGGTCCCTCCGGAATGTCAGCGACCGCTTCAGGCTGGAATCCCAGGTCCGGCAGTTGGACGATTTGGAGCGTAACCTGGTGCAAGCCTCCATGGATGGGGTCATCGTCAACGACATGCTGGGAAACGTCCTTATCTTTAACGACGGTGCCGCTAAAATTTTAGGTTACCGGCCGGATGAGGTCGTGGGCAAACTCAAGGTTTATGAATTTTATCCCAATAATACTGCCCATGAAATCAAACGGTTAATTTACGACCCTGCCCATGGTGGCGTTGGTGTCTTGGAAAATTATGAGACCCAGGCTCGCCATAAAGACGGTAACCTGGTGCCCATCTGGCTGTCAGCCCGCCTCTTGCACGAAGGTAGCCGGGAGGTCGGCATCGTCGGCTATTTCCGGGACCTCCGGGAACGGCAGCGCTTGGAGAAGGAGCTCCTGAGGAATGAACGGCTGGCAACCCTGGGGAAGATGGTGGCTCATATCAGCCATGAAATCAAGAATCCCCTGGTGACCATCGGGGGATTTGCGGCCCAACTGGGGCGCCTGCCTGACTTGCCTGATAACGCCCGGCGCCGCCTGACCCTCATCCATCAGGAGGTGCAGCGCCTGGAGAAGTTTCTCAGCGACATGAGCACCTTTACCAAAGGTGCAGAGCCCCAAAAAACCGTGGGGGACCTCCTGACCTTGATCCGGGAGGTGGCCGAACTCATGGACAGTGCCTTCAAAGAGCGGGGAATCGCTTTTAACTTACACACCCCGTCCCAGGTGCCCACTTTTGCTTTCGATCCCGGACAGATACGCCAGGTGCTCATCAATCTTTTTAAGAACGCCCAGGAGGCCATGCCCCGGGGCGGGCAGCTTAACGTAACTACCGAAGTCCATTCCGGTACTCTCGTCCTTAAAGTAACCGACACGGGCCTCGGCATCGCCCCGGAGCAGTTGCACAACCTGTTTACGCCGTTTTATACCACCAAGCAAGGAGGCACCGGTTTGGGCCTGACCATCTCTCGGGGCCTCATTTCTCAGCATCAGGGTGAGATTAGCATCGAGAGCCAAGTGAATCTGGGCACTACGTGCATAATAAGCTTACCCTTGGTCTCAAGCTAAGGGCGCGGCCTGGTACAATTCCCTATTTCTTATCACACCCCAAATCCTCTGGCAGGAAAATCACCTCCCGCTCCAGGGCCACTCCCTGGGTCCGCCACACCGTTTCCTGAATTTCATGAATAAGGGCCTTGACCTGGGCCGCGGTGGCTTGACCCCGGTTTAGGATAAAGTTGGCGTGCTTCCGGGAAACTACCGCGTCCCCGGCGCTATGCCCCTTGAATTTGGCTTGGTCGATGAGCCACCCTGCGCTTGGCCCCCCCGGCGGATTTTTAAAGACGCTGCCACAACTCCGGGGGTTGGCCGGCTGCCGGGCTTTCCGGGCCTTAAGCAATTCTAGCATGCGGGCCTTGATGGCCTCGGGACTGGCCGGCTGGGTTAGCTGAAACTCCGCTTCCACCACCAGCCAGTGGGGGAAGTTGAGCAACAGCGATGACCGGTAACCAAGATTCAGTTCCTCGGGCTGAAATTCCAGGAGTTGGAGCCGGGGAGTTGCCACCCAGACCCGCTTGAGCAGGTCACCCAGGCTGCATCCTTCCGCCCCGGCGTTGAGGCGCACCGCCCCGCCCACGGTCCCGGGGATGCCGGCCAAGAACTCAAACCCGGCAAAACCCAGCCGGGCGGCGGCCTGGGCTAACCGGGGCAGGGCCACCCCAGACCCCGCCCGCAGAGTGTCGCCGCGCCGGTCGATCCCCTGAAGACTTTTCGCCAGGTGGAGGGTGAGCCCTGGCAGCCCCGCGTCATCAATAAGGACATTGGACCCCCGCCCCAAAAAAAACCGCGGCCAGCCCCGTTCTTGGGCCAGACCCATTAAGCGGTAGATGTCCTCCAGGTCCGCGGGCACTGCCAACCGCGCCGCCGCCCCGCCGATCTTCCAGGTGGTCAAGGGCGCCAGGGCAATATCAGCAAAAACCGGACCTCGAATACCCTTAAAGTTTAATAGTTGATTTTGAGGAGATGAATATGCGGGGTTGTTCACGGTCGGGAATTTTCTTTATGGTTTTTTCGGTCAACTGTAAACATATCCTTCAATGGCATATTCTCTTTTCCAGCCCGGGGGGAAAGGAAAAGTCGGATTAAGCAAGGAATTACCAACGGCATAAGCAGCAATGGCACTATCGAGAGCGTCCCCTTCGATATCTCCGCAGATCAACCGGAAAAGGTTTTCGGGGATGGCAACATTCTTCTCACTCAATCTATTGAGTATATGCCGTCGATTTTGCCAATGTTCCTTGGTTTTACCTTTATATTTTTTGTCAGCAATCTTTTCCCTCACCAAGGTAGATCTGGGGCAGATCTCCAAAATCAAGGACCTGTCGCCAATAATTTCTTGCATAGGTATAACCCAGGCGCCGCCATTCTTTAAGAGCGGATAAAGAACGCCGGTAATCCCGAAATAAGTTTGCTTAAAGAGACGCAAATTATAGGGAGAAAACGGAGTTTTGCTTTCTATATCAGTTGTTCGCTTTGCTTCAGGCCTGCCAAAAACTTGCTTACATTCATGTTGGAACTCATGGGGGCCGTTGAATTTTGCCGGAAAGGAATAAATAAATCCGGTCCAAGTTTTGCAGCCAAAGTGCTCAGCAATGGCGCAGGGTAAGCCAAAAGGGAAGTCCAAGCCAAATATACTGTTCTTGTGACTAGCAATGAAGGTGACTAAGGCTGCTAAACAATCATGCAAGCGTTTTCCCGAATTAGGCAAGGAGAGACCTCGAAAACAATCCTTAATTTCAAGAACTTCTCCTTTGATCATCGCCAATGTTATCCAGATCTTACGGCCCGCATATACCGCCCCGCTAAAATCGATTCCATAAATTGCCGTGGGATTCCAGGACGGATTATTAAACAGCTTCATCCTGATACCTTAATGCATGTTTGATTCTTTTCAGATTCATATAATATTATCTTAGCGTCTTCAAGAAACTTTCATCCATAGATATTTTTTTAACCAAATCAGATTACTATTGTCATGTCCCCCCTGCCTTGACAATTCCTTACAAACCAGATAGCGTAATTTCGATGGATCAAGGGGGAGCACATGGTAGGAAGCCGGTTTTGGGGAGTGGTGGCAGGCATCCTTCTGGGGGTGCTGCTGGGAGTGTCAGGGGCGCAGGCTGCCGAACCCCAGCCCGTAGCCTATGTGGGGCTTAAATACAGCCTGGTGCGCCAGGGGTTGAATAAAGATTACGTTTTTAAGACTTTTGCCGATCCCCGCAATCAATTCCTGCCGGAGGTGGTCCGCAAAATCGCCTACCTGCGCAAAGAAACCCCGGATATCTATAAGAAATTCCTGACGCCGGAGACCGCCGCCCGGGGCCGGGCCTATATGGCCAGCCACAAAGAGGCCTTAGCCCGCGCCGAAGCCCGCTATGGTGTGGCCCAGGAAGTTATCGTAGCCATCCTCACGGTGGAGTCCGGCCTGGGCACCAATACCGGTAAGTATCCGGTTTTCAACGTCTTTGCCTCCTTGGCTGTCATGGACAACCCGGAGGTCATCCGTGAACTGGGGTTGACTGCGTCGCCGGACCGCCTGAAAAAAAAGGCGGCCTGGGGCCGGCGTGAGCTGGCCATTTTCCTGGAATACTGCGCCTCCCACCAGGTGGACCCGTTTTCCCTGTGCGGCTCCTGGGCCGGGGCCATGGGCTTCTGCCAATTCTTACCCTCCAGCCTGAACCGCTGCGGCGTTTCGGCCAGCGGCAAAGGCCCGGTGGACCTCTTCACCCATGATGACGCCATATTCAGCATTGCCTGTTATCTCCACAAGAGCGGCTTTAAGATTAATAACCGGGCATCCTGGGCCCGGGCAGTCCATAGCTACAACCACTCAGATGCCTACGTGGACACGGTGTTAACCCTGGCCAACTGGTATCAGTGATTGCCAACAGATAAGGAAGAGTAACGGCCGTCCTGGAAGAAATTCGCTCGCTCCTGGAGTTGGCCGAAGAAAAAAGGTTGGAGCTTATGAGGCCGGGTTCGGGCCGTCCAGCTCGCATAACCCAATAAAGGCAGGCATATGACCGCACCAGTAGACGTCGGCATCGTGTTGGGCAGCGCCTCTGATTGGCCCCAGGTGGAGGCCGCCGCGGTACTGCTCAAGGATTGGGGTATCGCATGCGAAGTTGTGGTGGCCTCCGCCCACCGAGCTCCCCGCAAGGTCCAGGCTTATGCCCGGGATGCGGTAGCCCGGGGTGTAAAGGTCATCATTGCCGCGGCAGGGATGGCGGCCCATCTGGCGGGGGTATTGGCCGCAGAGACCACCTTGCCGGTGATCGGTGTGCCCATGCCCGGATCCAGTCTCCAGGGGTTGGATAGCCTGCTGTCCACGGTGCAGATGCCCGCGGGCGTGCCTGTGGCCACCATGGCCATAGGCAGCTCAGGGGCCAAAAACGCCGCCATCTTTGCTGCCCAGATCCTGGCGCTCAGCGACCCCCGACTTCAGGAAAGGCTGAAGCGTCATAAAGAGGACCTGGAACAGCAGGTGGCTCAGCAAGCTGATAAGATTCCGGCCGATTATCGCAGCAAAGATTAATCAACAGGGAAAGTACGCTCATGATGATCACCACCATGGTGGACCTGGCCATCGACTTGGCGGCCCTGGAGCACAATTACCACCAGCTGCACCGTCTCTGTGATCCCCAGGTCAAGATGCTGGCGGTGGTCAAAGCCGATGCCTACGGGCACGGACTGCTTCCTGTGGCCAAGAGACTGGTCGCCGCCGGTGTGGATTATTTGGGGGTAGGTTCCCTGGAAGAAGGCCTGATGCTGCGGCGGGCGGGGATTACCCTGCCGGTATTGTTGCTGTTGGGAATTCTTCCAGAGGAAGCCGGATGTGCCGTGGCAAATGACCTGGAAGTGGCTCTTTTCCGCCTGGACGTGGCCCAGGCTCTGGCGGCCGCGGCCCACAATCAAGGCAAAAAGGCCCCGGTGCATCTGAAGGTGGACACGGGCATGGGCCGCCTGGGAGTGTTACCGGCGGAGGTCTTGCCGTTTCTGGCTAGTCTCAAAAAATTGCGCCACCTCAAGGTCGTAGGCCTGATTTCTCATCTGGCGGTGGCAGATGAGGAAGACAAGACCTATACTTTAAAGCAGGTCCGTGAATTTACTTCGCTTCTGGCCGCGGCCCGGGAGGACGGCTGGAAGCTGCCGCTGAGCCATATTACCAACAGTGCGGCGCTGTGGGAGGTCCCCGAGGCCCACTTAGGCCTGGTGCGGCCGGGCCTTATGCTCTATGGCTCCTCTCCATCTCCTCAGCGGCCGCTGCCGGTGGACCTCAAGCCGGTGATGTCCCTGACGGCCCAGGTGCTCCAGGTGAAGCGCCTGCCCCCCGGGAGCAGCATCAGCTATGGCTGCACCTATACCACCCCCGATTGGTGCGACCTGGCGGTGCTCCCGGTGGGTTACTGCAACGGCTACAGCCGCCTGTGCTCCAACCGGGGCGAGGTCCTGATTCATGGCCGCCGGGCCCCCATCCGGGGCCGGGTGTGCATGAATCTCACCATGGTGGACGTCACCGGCATCCCGGAGGTCAAGGAAGGGGACCGGGCCGTGCTCCTGGGCCAGGACCAGGAAGATATTTTGCGCGCCGAAGATCTGGCCGAATGGGCCCAGACCATTAGTTATGAGATTTACTGCGCCTTGGGCACTGCCAATATCAGGCGCTACACCGGAGTGTGACATGGAAAGAAAACCCGACACCCAGGAGGCCAGCATCTGCCTGGTCTGCGCCTGGCGGGAGAACTGCGTCAAAAGATTCACCTTCACCGGACAGCACTGCCTGGAGTTCACCCGGGACCTCACCCTCAAGGCCAAGCCGGTGGGGGAAGTTCCGCCGAAGGAAGGGGAAAAAGGGTAAAAGGAGAAAAGGCGAAGAGTGAGGAGAAATCATCTCGTTCCCAGGTTGTTTTGGGAACGCCCAAGTAAAATCTAGGGCGGGCACTGCTCGCCATTAGTGTAGTGTCTCACAAATATAAGGACATTAATTTTCCCCCTCCCCTGGTGGGAGGGGGTAGGGGGAGGGGGAAGTTCCAACGCCATTCCACCCCCACCCTAACCCTCCCCCATCAAGGGGGAGGGAACTCTAAGGCCATCTAATTGTGATACGGACCACTAGGAGGTTGCCTTTACCCTTGCTCTGAAAGTGTTTGGTGGCACAGGCGTCTCGCCTTTGCGGCGCAGGCTAAACGGTCATGGCCGATTTTGGCCACCCCCGAACGATGAAAATCTTCAGCGGGCGAGCCACCGGCTCGCCCCTGCAGTGGGACTTTCACGGTAAAGCCTGCGGCTGCCAAAACCTTTCATGGTTTTGGGTGTTCCTTGAACATTAGTGGCTCGTTCCCAAGTTCCGCTTTGGTACGCACAAATTCGGCCCAAGCTCTGCTATGGCACCTTAATTATTGAAATATTTGAGAGATGCAGTGCGCATCGCGCACCATCTTTGGCGGGCAATGCCTGCCCTACATTTTCTCAAAACAGAAAACGGAAAATAGAAAACCTTATCAATGCGACTTAAAAAAACCTTACGTGACTTAATTACTGCTTCGGTTGAACAGGCCCGCGGCGCAGGCCAACTGGCCTTTGAGACCCTGCCCGCCTTTGAAGTGGAGGCCCCCAAACACGCCGACCATGGCGATCTGGCCACCAACCTGGCCCTGGTCCTGGCCAAGCAGGCCAAGATGCCGCCCCGGAAGGTGGCCGAGGTCATCATTCAAAACCTCGCCGCCCCGGAGAACATGCTCCAGAAAGTGGAGATCGCCGGGCCCGGCTTTATCAACTTCTTCATCGCCGACACCTATTGGTACCGGGTGATTCCCGAAATTCACCAACTGGGACGGGCCTATGGTAACAGCGACCTGGGCACAGGGCGGAAGGTGCAGGTGGAGTTCGTCAGCGCCAACCCCACCGGCCCCCTGCACATCGGCCATGGCCGGGGTGCCGCCCTGGGGGATGCTCTGGCCAATCTGCTTACCGCCACGGGTCACGGAGTGGTGCGGGAATACTATATCAACGATGTGGGCCTGCAAATTTTTAACCTGGGAAGGTCTCTCTATTTTCGCCTGTGCGAACTTAAAGGGGAGAAAATCGAACTGCCCCATGATTGCTACCAGGGCGACTACATGAAGGACCTGGCCCGGGACTACTTGGCCGAAGGGCGGACCATCCCCCCGGCGCCGCCCGGAAAAGACGATTTAATCACGCTGGGAAGGTACGCGGGGGACGTCATCCTGGCAGGCATTAAGCAGGACCTGGAGGACTTCGGCGTCGGGTTCGATACCTGGTTCAGCGAAACCGAACTCTACGATCAGGGTCTGGTGGACCAAAGCTTTAGCCTGCTTCGGGAGCAAGGCTATCTTTACGAGGCCGAAGGGGCCCTCTGGTTCAAGGCCACCGCCTTCGGCGACGAAAAGGACCGGGTGGTGCGCCGCAGCAACGGGGCCACCACCTACTTTGCCTCGGATATCGCCTACCACCTGCACAAATTCCGGCAAAGTTATGATCTGGTAGTGGATATTTGGGGGGCAGACCACCATGGCTATGTGCCCCGGCTCCAGGCCGCAGCCCAGGCGTTAGGATTTACCGGACGCCTCAAGGTCATCCTGGTGCAACTGGTGTCGCTCTTGCGCCAGGGGGAGCCCGTGGCCATGACTACCCGGGGTGGCACTTTTGTCACCCTGCGGGAGGTCATGGATGAAGTGGGGAAAGACGCGGCCCGCTTTATCTTTCTTTCCCGGCGGCCTGACGCCCACCTGGAGTTCGACCTGGAAGTGGCCAAGCAGCAGAGCAGCGAGAACCCGGTCTATTACGTGCAGTATGCCCACGCCCGGCTGGCCTCGGTCTTTCGCCAGGCCGCGGCCCAGGGCCTCGAAATGGCGGCCGTGGACCCCGCCCGGTTTGGCCTTTTGTCCCTGCCCGAGGAGCTGACCATTCTCAGGATGCTGGCCAATTATCCCGAACTGGTGGAAGGCGCGGCCCGCAATCTTGAGCCCCACCGCATCACTTATTTCTTGACGGAACTGGCTGCCCAATTGCATAGTTATTATTACAAACATCGCTTTATTTCTGAGGACGCCGGGTTGACCCAGGCCCGGCTTTGGCTGGTGAGCAGCGTGAAGACCGTATTGGCGCATGGTTTGGGGATTTTGGGGGTGGAGGCCCCTGAAACCATGTAGAGCGGTGGGAGGATGTTTGGGCCGACAATTGCGCTTACCGGGTTTCAAGGAGAAACAACTCACAGGAGGTGAAGTGGAGAAAGGCCGGGGGAAAAAGAGCAAAAGGGCAGGGTGGCATTTGACCCTGGGGCTTAAGGAGGCCATCTTTGCCGGAATCGGCGTGGTGGGATTGATGATGATGAGTTTCGCCCTGGGCGCGCTCGCGGGCCGGGGAGACATCTACCGGGCGGCTTCCTCCTGGGGGCTGATGTCCCCGGAGGCACCTAAAGTGGCCCAGTGGACGCCGGCCAACGGGGTTACCGGCGGGCCCCCGGCCACTGCTCCGGCGGCTCCCGGGGGGCCGGAAGGGGTTCCCGGGTCTTTACCGCCAGCGGCAGTGGCGTCTGGGTCCACTCCTGCCGTTGTCCCCTCAGCTCAAACTCCAACAATCGCTCCGGGGCCTGTTACGGTGGCAGCCAAGCCGGAGCCTCCAGCTCCGGTCACCGGGTCCATTGCTCCTCTGGCCCCACCTATAGCTCCGGTAACCGCCAAGAAAAAGGATAAAACCGCCGCCGGGCCCAAAGACCCAAAGGCCCGGGAAGAAGAACTGCGGAAAGTGCGACAGGAAGTGGTCAAGAAGCTCAAGTTCCAGAACAGCTTCGACACGGCCCCCAAGCCCAAGCACTCCAAGCCGAAAGAATCTGAAAAAGCCCAAGCCAAGGCCAAATCTCAACCCTCGCAGATTCGGGTAGCAGAATATCGGACCAGCAAAGAGGCTCAGGCTAAAATGGCCGAGTTGCAGAAAAAGGGGGTAAAAGCGACTCTTAAAAAGAGCAAGGACTCCAAAGGGACCCTGTATATTGTTTGCAAACCGGGGAGCCCTACTCCGGCCGACTCTGAAAAGCTGGTCAAAAAACCGGAAAAAAGCCCCAGCGCCGCTAAAAAGCCGGCGGAATAAGGCAGTTATTGGTCAGATAGCGAATCGTTGGAGTCTTTAAATTATCCCGCATCTCCCGGCACCCCTTTTTTCTTCTGAGTTAAGGGGGCCGTCAATTCCTTTCCGGCTCCTTGGCCTAGCGCTCCTCCTTGGTTACAATGATTCCATATGCGTATTATCGGCCACTTGGACATGGACGCCTTTTTTGCGGCCATTGAAGAGCGGGACCATCCAGACCTCAAGGGGCGGCCCCTGGTGGTGGGGGCCGATCCTGCGGGGGGCAAGGGCCGGGGGGTGGTGTCCACCGCCAACTACCCGGCCCGAGTTTACGGCATTCATTCGGCCATGCCCATATCCAAGGCCTGGCAGTTGGCCGAAGCCGCCAGGCGCCGGGGCCAGCCCGCCACGGTTTTTACCCGGGGAAATTACTCGAAATATCGGGAGGTTTCCGACCGGATCATGGCGATTTTAGGCAGCTATGTGCCAGTGGTGGAGGAGGCCGGCATAGATGAAGCCTATGTTGACCTGAGCTTTGCCGGATCATATGAGCGGGCCACAGAATTTGCCCGGCAGATCAAAGCGGAAATCCTGGCAAAAGAAAAGCTCACTGCGTCAGTGGGTATCGGTCCCAACAAGCTGATTGCCAAGATCGCCTCGGACTTCCGGAAGCCCGACGGTCTGACGGTGGTTACACAGGCGGAGGCGGAAGATTTCCTGGCGCCCATGGCGGTGCGCAAAATCCCCGGCATCGGCCCCAAGACGGAAAAGTACCTGGCCCGCTTGGGCATTAAGACCGTCCAGGATTTAAAGAGGTTTTCCCCGGAAGAATTGGAGGAGCGGTTCGGCAAGTGGGGGCCGGAGCTGTACGAGCGGATTCGGGGCCGCCACGACAGCCCCCTCGTAACGGAATGGGAGCCCAAGTCTGTGGGGGAGCAGGAAACTTTTGCCAAAGATACCCGAAACCTGGAGTTCATCTTCCAGCGCCTCTGGGCCCTGTGCCGGGAGGTGCACCGGCGCTTTACCGCTGAAGGTTTTCATAATTTTCGCACCGTGGTGGTGACGGTGCGCTTCGCGGATTTCGATACCCGCAGCCGCTCGCACACTCTGGCGCAGCCCACGACAGCGCTGCGCACCCTGACCTTTGAAGCCATGAAACTGCTCATGCCCTTCCTGGACCGGCGGGAGAATCCCAAACATAAATTGATTCGCTTGATCGGGGTAAGGATGGAGAAGCTGGGGAAAAAGTGAGAAACGAGAAAGATTTTGAAGGAAGGCCAAGGACAACTGATCCATGACATCCCCTAAGCCCCCCTCCAAACCCGCATAAGTTATGAAGGGGGGGCATCTGCCCGCCAAAGCTGGTGGGTACGCACTCTTAGGCTGAGGCCAGCCTCGGGGAAGGGGGCCAGGGCTTTTCCCAGGCCAGCAGCTTGTGCCACTAGGGAGTGGTTAACTAAGGGCAGACACCCAGTTCCCCCACCGCAAACCAGGAGGGCCATTTAATGGCCCTCCTTATTTTTGCTGCAGGCGGTAATTTTCCACAAAATCAATCTTCTGCATGGCTTGCTTTGTATTATTTATAATAAATAAATTTGTAATAAATAATTGACATTTAATCATATGGCCTTATATAAAAAATAAGGTTCAAGTGCTTTCTCTGCGATTTTAAAAATTGCCACATTCCTGATTCAAGCCCCTCTTAGCTGACGCGCCACAAGCTCGATAAATCTTAATGTGGAGGAAATACCCACAGAACCCAAATTCACCGAACGGAAGTGAAATACCCTTAACTTTTTGAGTATTTGTTCGGAAGAAGGCAGGTTCATTTCTGCAAATGAAAACTATTGTTGGAGGCCGCACCATGAATTTTCGACAGATAGTGTTCATCGTATGTTTACTCGTAAGCTTAGCCGGGACCAGCTATTCACAAACTCCACAGCCCCCGCCGGTATCGAAAGGGGACATCATTAAGGCTTTGGGGACATTGAAGCTGGAAGATCTCAGGAAAGCCGTTCCAACCGGTGTGATAAATCTCATCAAGCCGGAGTCCGGCTCTCATTTGGACAAAACAGGGGCGGTAACCCGCTTTACCGAACCAGGCGGCCATGTGGCCTATTACTTCAACCGCGCCGGCATCCTGGTGAGCGCTATGACAACTGCCAAGCGCCCCATTCCCAAAGAAAAGTTACTAAGAGAAATTAAGGGATTGAATTTTAAAAAGTATCCTCCCAACAATCTATCCGCCGCATTTGTCCGTCGGTCACCTCATGTGGTGCAAGGCTTTTACCTGGACAAAGCAGAAAAAAATGTAGTCATCACTACGTACGACTTTCTCCCCCGCTGAATCTCCCCCAACAGAAACGGGGGTTTGCATCAAGCTTTGAGGGGCAAGCCCACTCTTGCAGTAGGGATGGAGCAGTACCCGGGCAAACATGCCTGGCCGTAAATAACTTTCCCCAGTTTTTTGAGGGAACAGGAAAGGGGGTGCATTACGCGTAAAAACAATCAAAACCCACAAAGATTATGGAGGTGAGCGGCCCTGTATTAGCGGACACTAACCAGAATGAGGTTCCAAGGAGGAGGAACGTAACATGAAAACTTTCTTCGCAGCTTTATTGGTAATGGCATGGCTGGCAGCCTTTGCTCTGCCGGGGTTGGCACAGTCGACAATTCCCCCCGAGGATTGCGATTTGAGCTTCGATGTGAATGCGCTAAAAAACAAGAATATCGAAATCAACAAAACAGTGAATAAGGATTTCGACTTTTCGTTCGACATTACTGTGGAAGTTGTGGGTTTTCCTGTATGGGCCGAGGTCGAAGCCTTCAAATGCGACCATAACACCGAAAATCAGGTTGCCGTCTCGGGAATTGTTCCGACGAATAACATCAACAATTCCTTTGTTAGCTTCCTCGGGGTCGCCCAAGTCAATCAGACCGCCGGCTTCCTGAACAACCAGGGCAACGTGCTGGCCGCCGGCTTTACCGGCCAGTTAGGCTTTCCCCTTTCAATGGTGGAAGCCGCGGTGGAAAAAGCCAATGTTGACAACGTCCTATCGATAGCAGGTTCCGTGTTTGCGGACAATATTGTTTCGTCCTTCAACAGCTTCACAGGCCTGGCGCAAGTGAATCAAGCCTCAGGCATCCTGAACAACCAGGATAACGTCTTAGCCCTGGCGACGAACCTCCAAACCGGGGGAGATGTGCAGCGCCCGATGGTGGCAGAAAATGACACCTTTCTCAGCATGGCGAACACTGGCAATGTAGTCATGGTAGCCAATACCGTCACTACCGCCACCATCCGAAATTCTTTTAACAGCTATACCGGCTTTTCCCAAGTCAACCAGGCTTCCGGCAGTCAGAACAATCAAGCCAACATAACATCGATTAGCCTGGCTCGCTAGCCCACAGGCTAGAAGTTATGGAGGGAGGGGTCCCAAGTGGCCCCTCCTTTTTTCGATTGTCATGTCCGGTTCCTCAAGCTCCAGCCTGGGGGCACTCGCCCAAGCTATCTTAAATGAAACGCACTTGCCCATATATTTGTTGGGGAAACCTGAGGAGGATAGGGTGCCGAAAGGGTAGAGCGGTGTTGCTTAAAAGAATAATTAAGGTGCCCAAGCAGAGCTTGGCCCAATAATTGCGTTCCCAAGTGCAACTTGGGAACGAGAGAAAGAGCTTGGGCCAAAATTAGCGTTCCCAAGCCAGAGCTTGGGAACGAAGGGAAAACTCGAGGTGGCGGGCGGGGACGCCCGCCCCACCAAGGGTTCGCAGCCAGACAAAAAACCATGCAGGAGCTTAGGAACGAGAAAAAAGGGCGACCCAGCGGGTCGCCCCTACTTTTGGAGGCTGGGGGTGTGGGGCGGGGCAGGGGTCCCCACGCGAGACGTCTGCGCAGTTAGCCCCTTGCCTTTCCCCAAAAAACCAAAGGGTGCGCCAGGCGCACCCTTTAGCGGCATACTTTTAGTGGTTGTTTTTTACCAGCCGTAGGTCAGGAAGTCGTGGATGGAGTTTGAGGCAATGCGTCCCGCGCCCATGGCCAAAATGACGGTGGCGGAGCCGGTAACGATGTCGCCGCCGGCCCAGACTCTCGGTTTCATGGTTTTGCCGGTCTTGGGGTCGGCCACGATGTAGCCCCATTTATTCAGGGCCAGGCCCGGGGTGCTCTTGGTGAGCAGGGGGTTGGAGCCGGAGCCGATGGAGATGACCGCGGTGTCGATTTCCACCACGAATTCTGAGCCCGGGATTGGCACCGGACGCCGCCGCCCGGAAGCGTCGGGTTCACCCAATTCCTGGCGCAGGCACTCCACTCCGGTTAAACGCCCGGTGGTATCGTCGCCCAGGAAGCGCACCGGGTTGGTGAGCAGCAGGAACTCGACGCCCTCTTCCTCGGCGTGGTGGACTTCCGCTGTCCGAGCGGGCAGCTCGTCATGGGAGCGCCGGTAGATGATGTAGGAATGTTCGGCCCCCAGCCGCAGGGCGGTGCGGGCCCCGTCCATGGCCACGTTGCCGCCGCCGAAGGTGGCTACGTTTTTGCCCCGGACGATAGGGGTGTCATAGTTGGGGAAGTCGTAGGCCTTCATGAGGTTGGAGCGGGTGAGATACTCGTTGGCGGAGTAGACCCCGATGTAGTGCTCGCCGGGAATTTTCAAGAATACCGGCAGGCCGGCGCCCACACCCAGAAAGACGGCGTCGAAACGTTCCAGCAATTCATCCACGGTCTCTGAGCGGCCGATGACCGAGTTGACCTCGATCTTGACTCCCAGTTGTTCCAGGAAATTGCACTCCTGGAAGACAATGGCCTTGGGCAGACGGAATTCCGGGATGCCGTAAAGCAGCACCCCGCCGGGACCGTGCAGGGCCTCAAAGATGGTGACGTCATGGCCCTTGAGGATCAAGTCGCCGGCCACGGTCAGGCCTGCGGGGCCTGCGCCTACTACCGCCACCTTCTTGCCGGTGGGGTCGGCCTTGGGAGGCAAAATCTGCCTGCCGTGCTCCCGCTGGTAGTCGGCCGCGAAGCGCTCCAGGTTGCCGATGGCCACCGGCTCGTCCTTCTTGCCGACGATGCACATGCCTTCGCACTGTACTTCCTGGGGGCAGACCCGGCCGCACACCGCGGGCAGGGAGTTTTTCTCCCAGAGCTTACGGATGGCGCCTTCAAAATCGCCTTCCTTAATTTTCAGGATAAACTGGGGTATGTCGATTTCCACGGGGCAGCCCTGTTTGCAGCGGGGGTCTTTGCATTGAATGCAGCGCTCCGCTTCTTTCATGGCCAATTCCGGAGTGTAGCCGTAAGGCACTTCCTCGAAATTGCGGGCCCTGACCTTGGGTTCCTGCTCCGGCATTTTTTGCCGGGGAATTTTTTCTTTTTTGGGAGCCTTTACTTCCTCAGTCATTATCTTTCTCCTTCTTGACTTATGGTCTCGGCAAAAATTGTTTTTTAGCGGGAGCAGGAGCATCCCGGAGCGTGGCTTGCCTTAAACTGGTCGTATGAAATTTTTTCTTCCATAGTATAGGAACGCAGGCGCAGATCCAGTTCGTCCCAATCGACGTCATGGCCTTCAAATTCCGGGCCGTCGACACAGGCGAACTTCATCTGGTTTGCGACCTTAACGCGGCAGCAGCCGCACATGCCGGTGCCGTCCACCATGATGGGGTTGAGGCTCACCAGGGTCTTGACGCCAAAGTCCTTCGTAACCTTGCAACAGAACTTCATCATGGGCACGGGGCCGATGCAGACTGCCAGCTTGATGTCTTTATCCTTTTCCAGGGTTTCCTTGAGCTTGTCGGTGACGAACCCCTTATGGCCATAGGTGCCGTCGTCGGTGCAGATCATCAGTTCATCCGAGGCGGCCTTCATTTTGTCTTCCAGGATGAGCAGGTCTTTGGAGCGGGCCCCGATGACGGAATAGACAAAATTGCCCATCTGCTTTAAGCCCCGGGTGATGGGGTGCAGAACCGCGATGCCGGTGCCGCCGCCAACGCAGATCACTTTGCCCACATTTTCCAGGTGGGTGGGCTGGCCCAGGGGGCCGATGACATCCAGGTAGGAGTCCCCGACCTTCAAGGTCTTAAAGAGTGCGGTGCTCTTGCCCACCACCATATAAATGATGTTTATCAGGCCCTTGGCCGGGTCGGTGTCCGCCATGGTCAGGGGGATGCGCTCTCCCTTCTCATTGGCGCGCAGGATGACGAACTGCCCCGGCTTGGCCTTGGCCGCGATTTTGGGGGCTTTTATCCAGTTGCTGACGATAGTGCCCTGGGCCATTTCGCTGCGTTCCACTATTTCAAACATACGAAACTCTCCTTACTTCGCAAAATTTATTCCCAATTCTGTTTGCATTATAGAGGGGCAATCCCCCGTACAGACAAATTATGGCCGCCACCCAGTTCTTGCGGGTTGGGGCTGGTGAGGCCGCCTTGCCGGGCATAAAACCCGGATGGGCTGCCGTCAGTCCCCGGCCGGCCCCAATCTGAACCTGCCTTGATCTCTTCTACATCGCATGTTTATTACCATGACCGGGGGGATGGACGCAAGTGATAAATATCACAAATAGAGGTTTTCTGGTTTCGGTTTTCATAATCAGGAGAGGGACGCGTCGATAGCCCAGGCTTTCCAGGATAGGGGTGGTAGGGGTTTGCCTTCTTGCCAAAAAAGAACCGGCTCCCAGGGGCCGCAGCCTGAGGGAGCCGGTTTGGTTATGTATAGGTGGTGCGCGGGGCGCACCTTACATGCTTAGAACAGACCGGTCACGGTGCCTTTCTTGACATCCACGTCGACGCGGCGGAAGGCCGGGTCGGAACCAGTGCCGGGCATCAGAGAAATAGCGCCGCACACCGGGCAGATGAACTTGGCGCCGCCGTACACCAGGAAGTCCCGGACGGGGAGCCGCCAGCCCTTGGGGGTGCCTTTCTTGGTGGGATCGGCGGTCAGGGACAGGTGCGTCTTCACCATCATGGTGGCGTATTCGTTGTACTTGGGATCCGCCTCGAACTTCTTGGCTTTGGCCACGGCTTCGGGGGCGAAGTCCACGCCGTCCGCGCCGTAAACTTCCTTGGCGATGAGTTCAACGCGCTGCCGCAGCGGCATCTCGTTGGGATAGAGGAACTTGAATTGCGGCTTGTCTTTGCAGGCATCCATGACTGCGTCGGCGAATTCCAGGGCGCCTTCACCGCCATACTGCCAGTGCCGGGACACGGCCACCCGGGCGCCTTCCGCTTCGCAGGCCCGGCGAATCACCGCGTGCTCTTCGTCGGAATCGAAATGGAAGGAGTTGATGCACACCACCGGGTTGATGCCGGCTTTCTTGATGGTGCGGACATGGTGCACCGCGTTCTCCACGCCCTCTTCCAGCCATTTCATGGTTTCTTTGGAGGCCGAGAAGTATTCTTTGGGGACCGGCTTGCCCGGAGGACACGGCAGAGCGCCCGCATTGACCCCGTGGTGCTTCAGGCCGCGCACGGTGGCGGTGAGGACCGAGACATTGGGGATGAGGCCGCTGAACCGGCATTTGACGTTCCAGAACTTCTCAAAGCCGATGTCGGCGCCGAAGCCGGACTCAGTGATGTGGTAATCGAACAGCTTCAGGCCGATCTGGTCGGCGACGATGGAGCTTTGTCCCACCGCGATGTTGGCGAAGGGGCCGGCGTGCACGAAGCAGGGCTGCTTCTCCACGGTCTGCATCAGGGTGGGGTTGATGGAGGGCAGCATCCAGGCGGTCATGGCATTGCCAACTTCCAGGTCGCCGGTGGTGATGGGGTTGCCCTTCTTGTCGTAGCACACCACCATGTTGTTCAGCCGGGTGCGCAAGTCTTCCAGGGAGGTGAATACTGACAGAATGGCCATGACTTCCGAGGACACCGCGATGCCGAAGGAGGACTTCATCATGAAGCCGTCCATCTTGCCGCCCATGCCGATGATGATGTGGCGCAGGGCCTGGGCGCAGTAGTCCATGATCCAGCCCATTTCAAAGTTTTTAGGGTCGATATTCAGGCGCTTCAGATTCCGCTTGGCCAGCTGGGCGTCGTCATAGTTGAACTCGTGCTGCAGCCGGGAAGTGGCGGCCACCATGGCCAGGTTGTGGGCGTTCATAATGTTGTTGATGTCGCCGGTCAGCCCCAGGGAGAACTCGGTCATGGGGATAAGCAGCGAAATGCCGCCGCCGGCCGCAGTACCCTTGACGTTCATGGTGGGGCCGCCGGAAGGCTGACGGATGCAGCCGCCCACATTCACGCCCCGTTTGCCCAGGCCCTCGATGAGGCCCATGGAGGTGGTGGATTTGCCTTCCCCCAGGGGAGTGGGGGTGATGGCGGTTACTTCGATGTAGTAGCCGTCGGGTTTGCTTTTCAGGCGCTCCAGACACTTCATGTAGTCAACGCGGCCGATCTTTTGACCATGGGGGATGCGCTCATCTTTGGGGATTTCCAACTTATCGCACATCTCGTCAAACGGGATCATCTCCGCTTCGGCGATTTCGGCAATCTGCCAGTCTTTCTGTTGTACCGGATCATACTTCGCCATAAACACTGCCTCCTTAAGGTATGGTAATTATTGACTATTTTAAAAGCCATCCCCCCGGCGGCCCGGGTGATGCAAAGCATACTCTAGCCCTCCATCCCCGCTCAGGGGACAGACCAGAGCTCATACTTTTTTTCACATAGTCCCCCATATAAACGACCTCAAGTGCATTTGTCAATAAAATTTTAACTCTCCAAATCAGATAGCTAAAAATTCTTCAGATTTTTATATTTGACAACAGCCCCGGTTTCGCCATAGAATTAAGTGAATAGTAGTACAAGGCTTGCCTGCTGGTCTTCCAGATGAGATTGAGATAAGCCGGTCTGCAATCCGGTTTGGTCCCAGCCCCCGGGGTCAATTACGGGGGCCTGATTAGCACAAAGTTGAGAAATAAACAAATTTTTTTTTGCTCGGGAATAATGGAATAGGAGGAACGCTATGGTTATAGCGGAATCGAAACCCCTGGCGGAAATCCTGGATATGGTCAAGGATTTCAAAAAGATCGTGGTGGCCGGCTGCAAAGGCTGCGTGACCGTATGTTGTGCGGGAGGCGAAAAAGAGGTGGCCATCCTGGCCTCCGAACTCCGCATCGCCCGCAAAGCCGCCGGGAATGACTTGGAAGTAAAGGAATACACCTGTGAACGGCAGTGCGATCCCGAATATATCGAACCGCTGGACGACCTGGTGGACGGTGTCGATGCCGTAGTCTCCATCGCCTGCAGCGTCGGACCCCAGTATGTCGCAGCCCGTTATCCCTATCTCCGGGTTTATCCGGGCCTCAATACCACCAGCATCGGCGGGGCTACGGAGCACGGGGTCTGGAAAGAGTTCTGCCAGGCCTGCGGCAGCTGTATCATCGGCAATTTTGGCGGGCTGTGCCCCATTGCCCGCTGCGCCAAGCAACTTCTGAACGGGCCCTGCGGCGGCTCTTCCCAGGGCATCTGCGAAGTGGGCAAGGGCTCCATCCCCTGCATCTGGCAGCTGATTTACGATCGCCTGAAAAATCTCGGGGAGCTCCACAAGCTCACCGAGGTGCAGCTCTACAAAAATTGGTCTACCAGCCGGGACGGCGGGTTACGCACTACGATACGGGAGGAATTGAAACAATGACCGCCGAATACTCCGCGGGAAGCAAACTGGAAAAAATCTTCAAGAGCGGCCAGAAGGCTGTCACCGGCGAATGCGGTCCTCCCCGGGGCTGTGATGCCGAACATTTCAGGCATAAGGCGTCTTTCTTAAAACCCGTCGTGGACGCAGTCAACGTCACCGACAACCAAACCGCGGTGGTGCGTTTCTGCTCCATGGCCGCGTCCAAGATCCTCCTGGAAATGGGCGTGGAGCCGGTGATGCAGATGGTAACCCGGGATATGAACCGCATCGGGCTCCAGAGCAACATGTTGGGCGCCGCGGCTTTGGGCATCAAGAACCTCTTGTGCCTCACCGGCGACCACCAGTCCTTTGGCGACCATCCCCAGGCCAAGAACGTGCACGACCTTGATTCCGTCATGTTGGCCCACACCTTAAAGACCATGCGGGATGAGGGCAAGATGATCAGCGGCACCGAACTCCAGGGCCGGCCCCGGATGTTCATCGGCGCCGCGGCCAACCCCTTCGCCGACCCCCAGGAATTCCGGGTGGTGCGCATGGGCAAGAAGATCGCCGCGGGCGTCCAGTTCATCCAGACCCAGTGCATCTATAACATGGAGCGCTTCCGGAAGTTCATGGAAATGGCCAATGATATGGGCCTTACTGAGAAATGCTACATCATGGCCGGCATCACCCCGCTGAAATCCGTGGGTATGGCCAACTACATGAAGAAATTCGTCCCCGGCCTGGATGTGCCCGATTCTTACATCACTCGCCTGAAAGGCGTGCCCAAGGACAAGGTGGCCGCGGAAGGCATCAAGATCGCGGTGGAACAGATTCAGGAATGCCTGGAAATGAAGGGCATCTCCGGCATCCACCTCATGGCCATCGAATGGGAGGAACGGGCCCCGGAGATCATCGAAGCCGCCGGCCTCCTGCCCCGGCCCAAGGTGGAAGCGGACTAAACGCAATAAAACTTTGGTGGGGCGGGCCTCCATGCCGCCACCTCTTTCAAAGCCCGGTCCGGGAGGATCGGGCTTTTTTTGCGATGAGGTTGACCAAGGTATCCGAATAAAATATAATGACCATAGTAATTTGACCATAATCAATTCTATAAGGAAAGCACCATGGACTCTTTATCGGTGTCAAAATTTAAAGCTACCTGCCTGGCGGTGGTGGAAGAAGTGGCAAGATCCAAAAAGCCGGTGATCATTACCAAGCGGGGCAAGCCCGTCGCCGAGTTGATCCCTTATGAAGCGGAAACCGAGCCCGTGCCCTTGAAAGATACGGTGGCGTTCATGGGTGATATCATCTCTCCGGTGGCCCCGGAGGATTGGGAAGCACTCCAATGAGGCCGGTTCTCCTGGATACTCATGTCTGGATTTGGCTTAGCATCGGCAATCTGCACGCCCTTTCCGCCCAGGCCCAACTGTCTTTAACTGGCGGAACCCGCTGGATTTCGGCCATCTCCTGCTGGGAACTGGCCAAGCTGGTGGAGCGGCACCGCATCGGTTTCACCATTCCCACCTTGGACTGGATGCGCCGTTCCTTGAGCGAAAATCGTATCCGCATCGCGGAGTTGACCCCGGAAATCGCAGTGGAGAGCACCAGTCTCCAAGGGTTTCACCGGGACCCGGCGGACCAGATCATTGTTGCCACCTCCCGGCTGTTGGGGATACCTTTGGTGACTGCGGATCAGAGAATTATCCAGTTCGGCGACGTGGAGACCATCCACTAGCGGGGCGGGCTTGGCCTCCCCGCTGCATTCGTAGGGGAAAGAGCCTCCTGCCCCGCCACTGTTCAAAAGCCTGGTTCGGTAGGATCAGGCTTTTTTATTGGGACGATTTGTTGTAGAGTGGAAACACTGAAGGTCACCAAGACCTCGGGCTGCGGCCACGAAGGCCGGCTAAATCATAAAAACTCAAACCAATTTTCATTTTGGGAGAATTTCATAATGAATATGAAGACCCCCAAGCAATCCTCTCCGGCCCATTCCATCCACCCCGACACCCTGGCTATAATTGATAAAGCCCGAACCGAAGGCCTGGAAATTATCTGGGACCGGGCCGCAGCCCAGGAGCCCCAGTGCGGTTTCTGTGAGTTGGGGCTCTCCTGCCGCATCTGTGTCATGGGCCCCTGCCGCATCGATCCCTTCGGCGACGGCCCCCAGCGGGGCATCTGCGGCGCCGACGCCCACATTATGGTGGCCCGGAACCTGGGGCGCATGGTGGCCGCAGGCGCGGCCTCCCACTCCGATCACGGCCGGGACCTGGTGGAGACGCTTTTAGCCGTGGGTGAAGGCAGGGCGCCGGGATTTGGCATTGCGGATCCCGCCAAGCTGGACCTTCTGGCCGCGGAGTTTGGGGTGCCGGCAGAGCTTCCCACCCTGGCCAAGGCCAAGGAACTGGCCCTGGCCATGATGGAAGAATACGGCATCAAGAAGGGTTATCTCACCTTCACCCGGCGGCTGCCCGCAGTGCGCCTGGAGAAATGGCGGGCCCTGGGGATCGAGCCCCGGGGGGTGGACTGGGAAGTCACCGAAATGATGCACCGCACCCACATGGGGGTGGACAACGACGCGGTCAACCTCCTGGTCCAGGCCCTGCGGGTGGCCCTGGCGGACGGCTGGGGCGGCTCCATGATTGCCACCGAGATCTCCGACGTCCTGTTCGGCACTCCCAAACCTACGGCCTCCCAGGTAAATCTGGCGGTGCTCAAAGAGGACCAGGTGAATATCATCCTCCACGGCCACTCCCCCCTGGTCTCCGAAATGGTGGCCCGGGCGGCCCAGGACCCGAACCTCTTGGCCCGGGCCCAGGAACTGGGGGCCGGCGGCATCAACCTGGCGGGCCTGTGTTGTACCGGCAACGAGGTCCTCATGCGCCGGGGCATTCCCATGGCCGGCAACCATTTGGTGCAGGAGTTGGCCCTGATTACCGGCGCGGTGGAGGCCATGGTGGTGGATTACCAGTGCATCTTGCCATCGCTTGGCGATCTGGCTGCCTGCTACCACACCAAATTTTACACTACCGCGGCCAAGGCCAAATTCCCCGGGGCTACGCACCTGCCGTTCTCTCCGGAAAACGGCGAGGCCCTGGGCCGGGAGCTGGTGGTCCAGGCGGTGGAGAATTTCGCCCGGCGCCGGCCGGAGCGGGTGCTCATCCCCGGCGCCCCTGTGTCCCAGGTGAGCGGCTTTTCCGTGGAGATTATTAAGGCAGCCCTGGGCGGCACCTGGGACCCCCTGCTGGATGCCATCAAGGCCGGGCAAATCCGGGGCGCGGTGGGTGTGGTGGGCTGCAACAACCCCAAGGTGCAGCATGACTACGGTCACACCACCCTGACCCGGAAGCTTATTGAGAACGACATCCTGGTGGTGGACACCGGCTGCGCTGCCGTGGCCCACGCCAAGGCGGGCTTCAAACAGGCGGAGGCCGCAAGCCTGGCAGGCCCGGGCTTAAAGGCCGTATGCCAGGCCCTGGGGATTCCGCCGGTCCTGCACATGGGGTCGTGTGTGGACAATACCCGTATCATCAACCTGGCCGCGGCCCTGGCCCAGGCCCTGGGAGTGGACCTGGATCAACTGCCCCTGGCCGCAGCAGCCCCGGAGTGGTACTCGGAGAAAGCCGCCACCATCGCCTGCTATGCCGTGGCCAGCGGCGTCTATACGGTCCTGGGGGTGGTGCCCCCGGTCCTGGGGTCCAGCGCGGTCACCGATCTGCTCCTCAACGGCCTGGAAGCGCATGTAGGGGCTACCTTTGCAGTGGAGACCGACCCCGCCAAGGCCGCGGACCTAATCATCGCACATGTGGAGGGTAAGCGTAGGGCGTTGGGTCTGGAGGCGCGGTAAGGTTTAAAATTGCAGGGTGTGCAATCCACACCCTGCAATTGTAGCACTTGACAGAGGACAAAGAGATGGAAGACGAGATCAAAGTTCGTTTTGAGGAACTGGACAAACGCCTGGCCAGCGCGGAAAAACGCTTTGACGACATTAAATGGTATTTCGGCGGGGTGACCGGCGTATTCATGATCGTCTTCAGTTTGTTGACCATCATATTGAGCTGGAACTACAAAGGGGAAAGAGATTCCCTCAGGGAATTCCAAAAGGATATCAAAACCGAATTGGGCAAGGTTGAATCCCCCCCTGAAATCGAATTACTTGGCACAAATGGCTCAGCTCTGGCTAACCAGGAAATGGAGGTTACTTTTGGGAGGGAATTGTCGGTTCGTTCTAGTTGGGATCCGGAGGGAAAAGAACAAAAAGGTAACATTATTATTTTTATAAATTTTTTTCTTAGAAATGCTGGAAACGCTTCAAGTGGACCATTAAACTTAAAATTATATACCAATGAACCAATAAAATTTAAAGATCCCACAAAAAGTACAGATGAACCAAAATTCCAATATGAAACATATTTACTCCCTCAATACTTTGTCCCGAACGAATTGCCTGGTCGGTATTCATGTGATTTGAGATATGGCTGGACAATGGATACTGCTACTATTCCACCAAATGGCAAGTATCCCGCCTTGATTAAAGTTTTTTATGGAAAAGGGAAAATCGCCCAGGCGCATTTTACGATCGTTATTACTGAAAAGCAGCGCATGGCGCCCCCGGAGCTCCGCATTGGGCCCCCGGAGCTCCGCTGAGGCGGGGAAATTCATATGACCAATGGCATCGATAAATTGGGCCCCAAAGATTTTATCACGGGATGCCTGGTTGTAATTGTCGCCTTATTCGTGGTGCCCATACTGGTACTGCTGTTTAAGGTAAGTATTTATCTGGCCGTAGTCATTGCGGTGATTTTGGCCGTCCTGTTAGGCATAGCCTTATTGGGGAGGGTGATAAGATTAATCTTTTTCAGAAGCCGGTCGGATGATCGGAGCGTAAACAATTGACTCTGGTTTTTCTTAGAAAATTTAGAAGCCAGCGGTAACCGTCAAGTCCTGAATTGACGCTGCGATGCTGGCTGTGGCCCCACGAAAGTCATTGACAAAAAGCGGCGAAAAAAGATAGTAATAATAAAATTGGGTCCTAATCTATCCTAGGAGGAAGAGAATGGCTGAACCTCTTCAGGTAAGCGACGCAGAATTCGAACAAGAAATCCTGAAATCCGATATTCCGGCTTTGGTGGATTTTTGGGCGGCCTGGTGCGGCCCCTGCCGGGCCATTGCCCCGGTGGTGGAAGAACTGGCCCGGGACTACCAGGGCAAGGTGAAAGTGGCCAAGATGAACGTGGATGAAAATGCCAAAACTCCAGCGAAATACGGCATCAGGGCCATCCCGACCCTGATCATCTTCAAAGGGGGGCAGGTGGTGGAACAGATTACCGGCGCCGTCTCCCGTTCCATCATCGAGAACGCCTTGAAAAAAGCCCTCTAAGCTATTGGTCTGATATGTCTTTGTGGGATTATGATTTAATCATTATTGGCGGCGGCCCTGCCGGCCTTACGGCAGGCATTTACGCCGGCCGGGCCCGTCTCAAAGCCCTGCTTCTGGAAAAACTCATCCACGGTGGGCAGATGATGACCACCGATCTTATTGAGAACTACCCGGGATTCCCAGAGGGGATCACGGGCTTCGATCTCAGCGACCGGATGCGGAAGCAGGCTGAACGTTTCGGCCTGGAATTTCGCAGCCAAGAAGTAATGGAATTGAAACCCGGGAAACCGCACACGTTGGTCCTGGAAGACGGCCAACTCACCGCGGGCGCGGTAATCATCGCCACCGGGGCCCATTATCGGCGTTTGGGGGTCCCGGGGGAAGACCGGCTCGTGGGCCGGGGGGTAAGCTTCTGCGCCACCTGTGACGGCGCCCTCTTTAAAGACCAGGAAATCGCCATGGTGGGGGGCGGAGACAACGCCCTGACGGAAACCCTATTCCTGGAACGTTTTGCCAAAAAGATCCACCTGATCCATCGCCGGAACCAATTCCGGGCCGCCAAATATCTCCAGGAGCGGGTCTTCCAGTTGGACAAAGTGGAAATTCATTGGGACAGCGAGGTCCAGGAGTTCCTGGGTCGGCAGGACCTGGAAGCCGTCAAACTATTGAATGTCAAAACCATGGAAACCACGGTGCTTCCGCTGACCGGGGTCTTTGTCGCCATCGGCATGCTTCCCAACACAGGTTGGCTCAAGGATCTCCTACCCCTGGATGAATGGGGGTTCATTTTTACTGACGCGATTATGGCCACCGAGTATCCGGGCATCTTTGCCGCCGGGGATGTGCGGTCCAAACTCTGGCGGCAGGTCAGCACTGCCGTGGGAGACGGGTCAGTGGCAGCCATAGCCGCGGAAGAATACCTGGAACGGCTGAAGGGAGGGTAACCAATGAAGAAAAAAACCATCGTCCAAGTTCTTTTGGCAATGGTCCTGGTATTCGCTCTCAGCGGTTGCGGTACCGTCAAGGGCTGGTTCTCCAAAAAGAAACCCGATCAGCCCCCGGAAGTATTAGCCGAGGAAGGGATCAAAAATTTAAAGAAGAAGAAATATGATGATGCCATCGAAACCTTTGAAAAAGTGAGGGACCGTTACCCTTACAGTGAGCATGCCACCCTGGCCCAGCTCAAAGTGGCGGACGCTTATTTCTTCAAGAAGAAGTATGACGAAGCCTTCCAGGCGTACCGGGAATTCGAAAAACTGCATCCCACCAATAAAGCCGTAGCTTACTGCATTTACCGGGAAGGGCAATGTTTCTACCGCCAGCGGTCCACCATTGACCGGGACCAGACTTTTACTCAAAAGGCTATAGATGAGTTCAAGCGGTTAAAACAGAAGTTCCCCGATTCCGAATATATCCCCAAGGCCGATGCTTATCTGGCCCGTTGCCGCAGGGACCTGGCGGAACATGAATTTTATGTAGCGGAGTTCTATTATAAGACGAAGCGCTACCAAGCCGCCATTGAGCGTTATCAAACCTTATTGCAGGATTACCCCGAGTTTCCCAAAACTGCGGAAGCCAAGCAGCGCCTCGAAGAGTGTCAGACCCTCGCGGCCAACCAGGACAAGCCCCAAGGCATCCTCTCCAAGGTGGGCAGTATTTTCGACGCCAGATGGTGATGATTACCAGCGGCAGTTAAAAACCCCTCGGCCCGGCTCCCGAGGGGTTTTTTATTTCAGGATATTTTAGGACCTTTCGGCCGCAGCGCTTAATAACGAAAGACGGCAGTGAGCAGGGCGGTGCCCGGCACTGCGGCGGGCTCCACAGCGTAGACTGTACCGCCGTGCAGCAAGGTTTGAGTGGCGGCCAGGTCCAGGAGATCGAAGCTGCCGGGCTGGGGCGCCGAATGGAGGTCCACCCGATTGGCTCCCGGGTCGTAGTCTCCCCATTGTTGGCGGCCCACGGCCACAAAGAGGAACTCCACCCGGCCGTGATAAGCTGCAGGCACAATCTCCCCGGCATCATGGGAGGTTCTGCCGGTGCCTGCCAGTTGCCGGTAGCGGGCCGCGGCCTGCTCTTGCTCCCGCTTAAAGTAAGGCTCCACCAGGTCCCAGGCCTGCCGGTGCAGGTCTTCGGGATTCACCCCTTCAGGGTTGCCGGTTACCCCACCGTTCAGCAAATGCTGGTAAGTATTGATTTCCTTGTAGATGGGCAGGAGGTACTCCACTCCGGCCAGCACCAGGGGCGCCTGGGCCTCCCGGAGCAAGTCACGCAATCCCTGGTCAATCTGGCGGAAATACCTTTGAATCCGTTCTTTGGCATCAGCCACATCCTGGCCGTGAAACATGGCGGCCCGCTCTCCTCTGGCGCCCCCTGCCCCGATGCCGGTGCGGAACTGCAGCTGTTTGATCAATTCCTCGTATTTCAGGGCGTCGGCCAGACTTTTGGGCACCCCCTCCACATCGTCGATGGCGCTTAAACCAAAGCGGGAACCCTCGAAGAGCCTGACGGCGTTCTGGCTCAGGGCCAGGAGGAAGAACTCGTTGCCGCCCAGGAAGGTCAAGAGCGGCTTAACGTGAAAACGGTGCGCCACCACCACCAGGGGGTCAAAGGAGGTGGGCATCTGGTATAGCCGGAACATGGCGGGAGAGATGAACAAGGCCAGCCCGTCCCGTTTTTCTCTCCAGAAAGGGAGGGCCCCCAACAGCCTGGAGGCCGGTTCCAGGAGCGACTCCGCTTCCGCCGAGCGCAGGCCATAGGCCTGAAGGGATTCCTGGGCTTGACGGATCAAATTCTTCAATCGGGTGCGATCTTGTTGATTTTCCGTGGGAACCCGGTGAGTGGGCATGTAGATGGACACGCACGGCCCCAGGGGCGACTCGGTGAGAGTTCTCAACTCATCTCTGGTAAATATTTTCATAATCCGCCTCCTCCTATGTCTTCAGGGATTTAAGGAAGTTCAAAGGAGGGTAAACCTCCTGGCGGGGAAAGAAAAACGTATAGGCTATGCGGCATGCGCCTTGCCATCCCAGGCAGAGCCGGTGCCTTGATTAACCTTAAAGGCCGGTACTCCCCCCTCTCCTGAACCAGAAAAGGGGGGATGACAGGTGCGCATCGAGCCCGGGCATTTAGCTCACGCGGCTCCAGCCAGCCGCAGGACTTCCCTGACCATCTGGTTGGTATAGCCCCATTCGTTGTCGTACCAGCTCATGACCTTCACCATGTCGCCATCTACCACCTGGGTCATGCTGGGGTCGAAAATGGACGCATGGGGGTTCATGATGATATCGGACGATACGATCTCATCTTGGGCGTATTCCACGATTCCTTTGTAGCGGCCCTCGGCCTCTTCCTTAAAGACCCGGTTGATCTCTTCCACCGTGGTGGGCCGTTCGGTCAGGAACACCAGGTCCGCCAAAGAGCCGCAGGGCACAGGACAGCGCACCCCGGTGCCGTCGAACTTACCCTTATATTGAGGCAGAACATTGGTGGTGGCCACGGCGGCGCCGGTGGAGGTGGGTACCAGGTTGGCCGCGCCGGCCCGGCCGCGCCGCCATTTCTTGGCTGGGCCGTCCACTATGGCTTGGGAAGAGGTATAGGCGTGAATGGTGGTCATCATGGCCTTTTTGATCCCGATCCTCCGTCCCATGATCTCCACCACCGGGGTGATGCAATTGGTGGTGCAGGAGGCACAGGAAATGGCGCGGTCCTCGGTCCCCGGCTGGGTGACGCCGTGGACGATGCAACAGACCTCGCCTCCCTTGGGCGGCGCCGACAAGATGGCATAATTAGCTCCGGCGGCTATATGTTTGCTCAAGCCTTCCGAGGAGGTAAACAGCCCGGTACACTCCATAACAATCTCTACCCCCAGGTCTTTCCAGGGAAGTTGCCCCGGATCCTTGACACTTAAATATTTTATAGACTTGCCGGCGACCGAAAGATGGTCGCCACTGGCGGAAACCCGATGCTTATATATTCCATACACCGTGTCGTAATTCAACAAGTAGACCAGGTTACCCAGGTCCATGAGGTCGTTGACCGCCACCAACTCCAATTCGGGTTTGTCCATAATGACTTTTAAGGCTGCCCGGCCAATCCGTCCCATGCCGTTAATTGCCACTTTAGTCATAACCAGCCTCCTCAACAATATTCATAATGGCTCATTATATTCACAAGTTTTGATGATACGCAAATGAGCTTTTTGATTATTTTTGTTCCAAGGGCGCCGTGATAGTCAACACTGGGCAAGAAGCGTGGCGGACCACCTTTTCGGCCACAGACCCGAATATCAGCCGGCGCCAGCCCGTCTTCCCGTGAGAGGCTATGACAATAAGGTCCACGTGTTCCGCGGCGGCAATCCCCAGGATTTCCGAAGCAGCCTCTCCCGTGGTCACCAGGTCCCTGGTCCGCACTTCAGACGACACCTGATGGGAGACCAATTCTTTAAGGAGATTTTCCGCATAAATGGCCAGCTCTTGCTGATACAAAGGTACGTCAAAACTGGAAGCCACCGGCGGGTCGGCGTAGGCATGAGGGCCCGGCACCTCGGGAATGGCATGGGCTATGATTAATTCTGCTGAAAAATGTCTGGCCAGTTCCTCGGCGGATTTTAAAGCAACCAGAGCCGGATCGCTAAAGTCGGTGGGGCAGAGAATTCGCCTAAAAGGCAACATTGACAAGCATTTCCCCCTGAGCGTTTTACTCAATTTAACCACCCTGGGGGACAGTTGCAAGGTCTTATTATCCATAAATATTTCGGCAAACCTTTAACTCTGGGAATCGTGGTTCCCCCAGGGGTTACTGTCTGCCCGCCCTTCCTTGCAATAAGGGGTAACAGGAAAATATGCGAATTTCTTATGGTGACAGTTGCCAAAGCTGGTAGGTAACCCTAGCTTATTAAAATAAGGAATGTAGGACCGATTATTAGCGGGAGGGGTCGCTGATGCCCAAGGAATCTATAGTTTTCAAGGCCCACGAGCTTCAGGATGGCGACATGCGGGAAGTGGTCGTGGGGAAAACCAAGGTATTGGTGGTCCGTATTAAAGGGCGATTTTATGCCATTGGGGCGGAATGCACTCATTATGGCGGTCCCTTAATCGACGGCGCCTTGAACGGGCACCGGATAGTCTGTCCCTGGCATCAAGCTGTTTTCAATGTGATGAACGGCAACCAGGAGGAACCTCCGGCCCTGGATGCCCAGCCGTGTTACGAGGTGCGGGTGGAGGAAGGTGATGTCATTGTCACGGTGCCTGATATTGCGGAAAGCCGGCGTACGCCTTATATGGTGCGGCGTGACCCTGCCGACGGTCGCACCTTTGTGATTCTGGGGGCCGGGGCCGCGGGCAGTGTCGCCGCGGAAACCCTGAGGCAGGATGGTTTTGTCGGCCGTGTCGTGATGATCACCGGGGAGCAGCGCCTGCCTTACGACCGCCCCAACCTGAGCAAAGGCTACCTGAGCGGGGAAGCCGGCCCCGATACCCTGCCCTGGAGGACTCCGGAGTTTTACCGGGAACACGATATCGAGGCGATTTTGGGGCGGCCCGTTGCCCGGGTGGAGCACCCACGGAAAACCCTCACCTTTGAAGACGGCGGCTCCATGTCGTATGATGCCCTGCTCCTGGCCACCGGCGGCGTGCCCCGTCCCCTGGAAATACCCGGAGCAGGCCTGGCCAAGGTCTTCACCCTCAGGAGCGCCGAGGATGCCGATGCCATCATTGAAGCCGCAGGCCAGGCAGCTCGGGTGGTGGTCATCGGGACTGGCTTCATTGCCATGGAAGCGGCGGCCGCCCTCACCAAGCGCGGTCTGGCTGTGACCGTGGTGGGTTCCCGGCCCGTGCCTTTGGAAAGGCAATTGGGACCGGAGATAGGCGGGATGCTTAAGGAAGTCCATAAAGAACAGGGTGTCGCTTTTCGCCTGGGCCGGACTCCCATACGTCTGGAGGGTGCCAGCCAGGTGGAAACTGTGGTCCTGGAGGACGGGGAAGTCCTGCCTGCCGATTTAGTGGTGGTGGGCTTGGGGATTAAGCCAGCCACCGGGATGCTCCGGGGCATCAAACTCAACGCCGACGACAGTGTTACCGTGGACCGGCATATGCGGGTCGCCGAGGGCTTGTATGCCGCCGGGGATGTGGCTCGGTTTCCGGATTGGCGGGACGGCACGCTCATACGCATCGAGCATTGGCGGCTGGCCCAACAGCATGGCCGGGTGGCGGCCCACAACCTGGCAGGCCAATGGGTGGAGTATGCCGGGGTGCCGTTTTTCTGGAGCGAACAGTTCGATCTCTTCCTCCAGTACGTGGGCTACGCCTCGAGTTGGGATGAAATAACTATTCATGGCGAGTTAAAGACGCGCAACTTCCTGGCCTACTATATGAAAGGCCCCCGGGTGCTTGCCGCGGCGGGGCTCCAACACGACCGCCAACTGGCGGCCCTGGCGGAATTAATGCGTCTGGACCGGTTGCCCTCAGCGGAAGAAGTGCGTCGGGCCCCGGGGTTTGATCCAGTGGCGCATCTAAAAACCCTGCAAAGTTGAGATATGAGGTGGATAAGGCAAGGTGGTCGCGACTATGAGGCTGCCGCGGATTTTTCGTTGGCAGTTCTAGAGGTCAGGCCGAGAATTTCCGCCACATGGTGGGACAGAGCGTCAATTCGATAGGGTTTTTGAATGAACCCCTGGGCGCCGGCTCCCATGACTTTTTGGGCCTCGCCGTTCAGGGAATAGCCGCTGGACAGCAGCACCTTGACCTTCGGGTTGAAGGCTTTCACCTCTTGGAAAAATTCCGCTCCCCCCATGCCGGGCATGATCATATCCAGGATTATCAGATCAATGCGGGGTTGCTCGCGGCGGTAGATTTCCAGGCCCTCATCCCCGTTTGAGGCCACCAGGACGCGGTACCCCAACTGCTCCAACATTCTCCGGGCCACCATCCTGACGCTATCCTCATCGTCCACCAGGAGCAGGGTCCCGGTCCCCCTCACGAACCTTTCATCTCCGGATTTTTCGGCAATCACCAGTTTTTCGGAAACCGGCAAAAAGATGTGGAAAGTGGATCCTTGGCCCGGTTTGCTCTCCACCTTGATGATACCCCGGTGTTGCTGGATAATGGCATAAACCGTGGCCAGCCCTAAACCCAGTCCTTTGCCGATGTCTTTGGTGGTGAAAAACGGTTCAAAGATTCGAGCTGTGGTGATCTCATCCATGCCGGTACCGGTATCAGTCAGGCTGAAGTGAATATAGCGGCCGGGAGGACGGTTGTGGGCCTCACAAAAGGCCTTGGAGAGGGTCACCTCACGGCTCACCAGGGTCATTTCCCCTTTCCGGGACATGGCATGCCAGGCGTTAACGAACAGATTGAGGATCACCTGTTCCATCTGACTCCGGTCAACTTCCACCGGCGGCAGATTTGGCGCCAGCTTCTTCGTAATGAGGATATCGCTCCGGGTCCGGCAAAAGAGATTGGAGGCCTTATCCAGGATATTGTTGAGATCAAGGGGTTTGGGGGAGAAATGGCCGCCCCGCCCCAAGGACAACAACTGTTTGGTGAGCGCGGAGCCTTTCACCACTTCTTGCTCGATAAGCTTAAGATCGTCATAAGCCGGATTGTCGGAGTCAGTTGAAGCTAGGATCAAACTGGCCAGCCCCATAATATTCATGAGCAGATTATTAAAATTGTGGGCAATCCCACCGGCCAGGGTACCGATGGCCTCCATTTTCTGGTGTTGCCAGATCTGCTTTTCCATCGCCTTTTTTTCGCTGATATCGCTGAACATGGCGAAGGTTCCCAGACACCGGCCATTTTCCATGAGGGGAACAGAGCTCATGATTACCGCGACCGGGCCGCGTTTTTTGGAACAAATCTCCAATTCCTTTTGCACTACTTTGCCATCCCGGTTTTGAGCCAGAATCTTTTTGACGGTTCGCTGGTTTTCGGCATCCCAGAAATCCGCCAGGTTTTTACCCGCCAAAACCACCTCATCCGTGATTTCATGCATGCGCCGGTTGGCGAATTTAATGGTGCCGTCAAGTTCCACTATCCAGATGCCCTCGTGGGCGTTTTCCACCAATCCTCGGTACTGGCGCTCCGAGGCTTCCAACTGGCCGTAAAGTTTAGCGTTTTCCAGGGCGATGGCCAGTTGGTTGGCAAAGCTGGTGATGAACTCCTGATCCACATCGTTAATGGTGCCCCGACGTTTAACCCCGGCCAGCAGAACGCCGATAATCTTGTGTCGAATGGTTAAGGGCACAGCCAGACCAGCCGGGAAATTCAAGAGGGTCAGCAAGGCATCGGATCGCTGGGAAACCGCCGGGGTTTTCTCAGAAAACACTGCCGGGTTGCCATCCAACGCTACTCGGGCGACGAGTTGATCATGCTCCAGCAGGGAAATCTGCCGCCCTTGCACCCGTTCCAGCAGTTCCGGATCAAGGCCGATGGCCCCCCCCACGCGAAGCATCATCTGTTTTTCGTCCAGAAGGAAGATCACTGCCTGGTCCAGTTTGGCGAATTGCATAAGGAGCTTCAAACTGGTGGGGATAATGTCTTCAGGCCGCTGTAAGGACAGGGCTGCATTACTGGCATGATACAGGCAGAGGAGATGATCGACTTTTTCCCGCAATTGCAGGTTTAAGGTATGAATTTCGTTGAATTTATTTTTCAGGAGTTCCTTGTCTTGTTCCAGTTCCTCTATGGTGGATTTGAGCAAGGACCAAGGTACCAGCATTCGCAGCAAGGATTCCCGGAAGAAGGATTTCTTTTCCCATTTCAAATGGTATTCGCAATAATCGTCTCCTGCGAAACAACACCGGGTTTCCACCACCTGGGCCGGCGGCAGGTTCCAGATTGTAGGAATGCCGGAGTAAATACCCTGGTTGAATTTGCAGAAATCATCGATGGCGGGAATGTCAGGGAGCCAATGCAGTCTGATGACTGCCTGGTCCCGGGTGGTCTCTACCAGCTCAACGGTTTTATTTTTATTAAACTTGTCATTGATGGCCTGTACGCGTCTCAGAGTACGGCGGGGATTCTTATATGCAAACATGATTATCCGCTGCACATAACCCAGCTTTTTGCGGGCCGCGGATTGAAAACCGATATCAAAGGCGACGTCCGGGTTCCCGGTTATCCGCCTGGCATTGTCAAACATTTGGATCATGACCGCACTGGAGACCCAGTTATTGATCTCCATGAGAAATGCCTTGGGGTCGGAAAGGTCTGCAATTTCCGGGCCGAGCCCTTCCAATAAGTCAGGAACTGCTTCGGGGAAACGTTCTTCGAAATACTCGATAATGGCCCGGCTGTTGATGCAGCTATGATGCTTTTCCACGGTTTGTGCCGGCCTGTTCTCAGTCATGCAGCACTCCAGGCCCCCTCAAACGGAGGAGCGCAGTGGCATTGAATTCACATTAACCGGACTCGATCTTAAATCCATTTTTATCCATCTTAGATAATAAAATAAAAGCTCCTGAATAACGAGCAAAATTGATTAATTTTTAAATGATATGTCATAAAAAAAATCATTGACTAGATAATCAATATATTATAATATATAAATAATTAAATATAACCTGGGGATTGATTTCTGTAAGAAAATCCCTGACAATAAAATCAGTGATTATCGGCTTGCCTACCTGCGCCAGCCGAGGTAGTTTTTGAATTATGGTGAAATAGACTGTGTGCCCGGTCATGAAAAAAATCTTGGGCTTGCCTTAATTTAGGTTCCGGCTTTTTTTCATGGTTGGGAAAACAGAATTTGAACTCTCTTTAACGGATTGGGCAACAATTATGCCATCTGCCTTTCAAGAAACGCTGGAGCCTTCGGGTGCCTTAGCCGAAAGGCTGGCAGGGCTGACCAATGTCTCGACCTGCTACCAGTGTAAAAAGTGTTCCAGCGGCTGTCCCCTGACCTTCGCCATGGATTTCTACCCGGACCAAGTTATCCGGCTGGCACTGTTGGGTCAGGAAGCCCAGGTGTTGGGCTGCCGGACCATCTGGGTCTGCTCTTCCTGTGAAACCTGCACCACCCGCTGCCCCAATAACATTGATATCGCGGGGGTCATGGATTGGCTCAAGGAAGCAGCCCTTCGGCAGGGATTCTCTTCTCCCCAACCAGCGGTCACCCGCTTCCACCAGACCTTTCTGGACACGGTGCGTCTGTCCGGCGGACGCTTGTCGGAACCAGTGCTCCTGGGCCTCTACCAATGGCGGCGCGGGGGAACTCTCCATAAGCTCAAGTCCGGCGATTTGGTGGAGGATCTTAAAATGGCCTGGGAACTGGCCCGGCGCCGCCGGCTGATGCCCAAGCTGCCCCACCGGTTAAAGGGCGTCAAGGAAATCAAGGACATCTTCAAAAAAACCCGGACACAGGAAAAGCCGTGAAAGTAAGCTATTATCCGGGCTGTTCCCTGGAAGGAACTGCCATCGATTATGCCGCCTCCATCGGAGGCGTTTGCGGGCTCCTCAATGTGGAGTTGGCGGAATTACCGGACTGGAATTGCTGCGGCGCCACCGCGGCCCACAGTATCAACCACCAGTTGTCCCTGGCTTTGCCGGCTCGCAACCTGGCCCTGGCAGAGGATGCCGGCCGCGACGTGGTGGTGCCCTGCGCCCTGTGCTTCAACCGCCTCAAGGTGGCGGAGAAAGCCCTTCTTGGCCCAGAAGGCGCTCATATCGGAGTACCCTATGGGGGAGGCATCAAAGTCTGGGACCTGTTGGACTACCTTACCCAGGACGCCTATCTCAAGGATTTGGGCCCCCGGGTGGTGAAGCCCCTGAAAGGTCTTAAGGCAGTGGGCTATTACGGCTGTCTGGTGGCCCGGCCCCCGGCCGTCACCGACAAACAGGATGCTGAAAATCCCCAGAACCTGGAGCGGCTCCTGAAAGTTCTGGGCGCCGAGCCCCTGGACTGGTCCTTCAAGACCGACTGCTGCGGCGCCGGCCTGGCCGTGGCCCGCCCGGACATCATCGATACCCTGGTGCAGCGTCTCTACGAGCGGGCCTTGCGGGCCGGGGCCGAGTGCCTGGTGGTTTCCTGCCAGATGTGCCAGGCCAACCTGGACATGCCCCAGAAACGCATCGCCAAGAAGTTCGGCAAGGATTACTCCCTGCCGGTTTTTTACTTCACCGAACTCATCGGCCTGGCCCTGGGACATCCGGAAGTCAAGAAATGGCTGGCGGGGCATTTGGTTGACCCGATGCCACTTCTGGAGCGAAAAATCTTGATATAAGAGTTCCTTGCGTTCTTGGCGTCTTTGCGTGAGTTTTTTCAGGCCGAGACGCAAAGACGCCAAGGTCAATAAGCAAGATTATGGACAAACAAAGTCAAAAAATTGGCGCAGTGATGGTAGTCGGCGGCGGCATCGCCGGGATGCAGGCTAGCCTAGATGCCGCGGCCGCAGGTTACAAAGTCTATCTGGTGGAGAAGGATATTTCCATCGGCGGGGTCATGGCCCAGTTGGACAAGACCTTTCCCACCAACGACTGTTCCACCTGCCTTATTTCCCCCAAGCTCATCGAGGTGGCCCGGCATCCTGACATCGAAATCTTGACCCAGGCAGAAATCGATAAGTTGGAGGGGGAGCCGGGTCATTTTGCCGTAACTATCAAGCGGGAGCCCCGTTACATCGACGCAGCCAAGTGCAACGCCTGCGGCGCCTGCGCCGAGGCCTGCCCCGTCTCCCTGCCGTCTTCCTTCGATGAAGGCTTGGGAACTCGCCATGCCGCCTACCGCCACTTTCCCCAGGCGGTGCCTTCCACCTTTGCCATTAAGAAATTCGACCGGGCCCCCTGTGTCCGGGCCTGTCCCGCCAACCTGAGCGCCCAGGGCTATGTGCAGCTCATCAAGGCCGGGAATTATAATGAATCTTTGAAGCTCATCATGGAGCGCCTGCCCCTGCCCGGGACTATCGGCCGCATTTGTCCGCACCCCTGCGAGAGCGACTGCCGCCGCCAGGAAGTGGACGAGCCCGTGGCCATCTGCTCCCTGAAGCGTTTTGCCGCGGACCAGGCCGACTGGGAAACACTGCCAGTGCCGCAATTGCCCCGGAAAAACCAGGCCGTGGCCATCATCGGAGCCGGGCCGTCAGGTCTGAGCTGCGCCTACCACTTGGCCCTCCAGGGGTACCGGACGGTAATCTTCGAGGCCGCCCCGGACGCCGGCGGCTGGCTGCGCTACGGCATTCCGGAATATCGCCTGCCCAGGGAAGTTTTGAACCGGGAAGTGGACTACCTGAAACGCCTGGGAGTGGAACTCCGCTACAATTCCCCCATCGGCGAGGGTGCCACCATCAACGATCTCCTCTCTCGGGATGGGTTCCAGGCGGTCTTCATCGGAGTGGGGGCTCAGGAATCCGTGCGTCTGCCGGTGCCGGGGGCCGAGGCCGCGGGTGTGTTTTGGGGTGTAGAGTACCTGAAGGAAGTTAACTCCACCGGCGAGTCCCCCACCCAGGGGAAGCGTGTGGTGGTCATCGGCGGCGGCAACGTGGCCATGGACGTGGCTCGGGTGGCCCGGCGGAAGGGTGCGGCCCAGGTGACCATCATCGCCCTGGAATCGCCGGAAGAACTGCCCGCCTCCCCCTGGGAAGTAGCGGAGGCCAAGGCCGAAGGCATCGAAATCCTGCACCGCTGGGGTATTAAGCAAATCCTGAATAGTGACGGTCAGGTCACCGGCCTGGAATTGAAAGCGGTGGCCCGGGTCTTCGATGAGCAGGGCCGCTTTGCGCCCACCTACAACGAGGCCGAAACCACCACCCTGGACGCCGACGTGGTCATCATGGCTATCGGCCAAAAGGCCAATTTAAAGTTTCTTACCGAGGCCGACGGCATCCATCTTACCCCTCGGGGGCTGATCGAGGCGGATCCGGACACCCTGGCCACCAGCCGGGAAGGAGTCTTTGCCGGTGGCGACGTGGTCACCGGCCCTTGGATTGCCATCGGGGCAGTGGCCGCGGGGCGGGAAGCCGCCATCTCCATCGACCGCTACCTCCAGGGCCAGGACTTGAAGGCCGGCCGGGAGGTGCCGCTTAAGCCCATCAAGGATGGCAATTGGAATCCCATCCCCCCGGAGCTGCCCCAGGCGTGGCGGGAGCCCATGCCGGAGTTGCCCCAGGCGGAATGGACCGCAAGCTTCAAGGAACTCAACCTGGGCTTCACCGAAGCCCAGGCCCGGCGGGAGGCGGAGCGCTGCATCAATTGCGGCGCCTGTTCCGAATGCATGCAGTGTGTGGAGGCCTGCAAGGCCGGGGCCATTGCCCATGAGCAGCAGCCCTTGACCCAGACGCTGGAAGTAGGCGCCCTCATTCTGGCCCCGGGCTTTAAGACCTTTGACGCCAAGCTAAAGCCCGAATACGGTTACGGCCGCTACCCCAATGTTATCACTTCCTTGGAATTCGAGCGCCTGCTTTCGGCCACCGGCCCTTGCGCCGGCCATGTGAAACGCCCCAGCGACGGAGCCGACCCCAGGAAAATCGCCTGGATTCAGTGCGTGGGCTCCCGGGACGCGTCCATTGACCGGGAATACTGCTCCTATGTATGCTGCATGTACGCCGCCAAGCAGTCTATTATTGCCAAAGAGCACGACCCGCGGGTGGAGCCCACTATCTTTTTCATCGACTTTCGGGCCCAAGGGAAGGGCTTTGACCGCTACTACGAACGGGCCCGGGACGCTCACGGGGTGCGTCTGATCCGCTCCATGATCTCCCGGGTCACGGAAGACCCCCGCACCCACAACCTGGAACTCACTTTTGTGGATGAAGATGGCCATATCCAGATGGAAGAGTTCGATATGGTGGTCCTCTCCGTGGGTCTGAGGCCCCATCCCGCCACCCGGAAGCTGGCGGATGTCTGCGGCATCGATACTGATCACTGGGGTTTCGTAAAAACCCCGCCCTTTAAAATGGTGGAAACCAGCCGGGAGGGTATCTACACCTGCGGCGTCTACCAATCCCCCAAGGATATCCCCGAGACTGTGAGTCAGGCTTCGGCCGCGGCGGGCGCGGCGGCCACCCTCTTGGGTGAAGTCCGGGGCACCATGCTGACCAAGGCGGAATACCCAGCAGAAAGGGATATTACCGCGGAGGAGCCCCGCATCGGCGTGTTCGTGTGCCACTGCGGCATCAACATCGCCGGGGTGGTGGACGTGGCCCAGGTGAGCGACTATGCCAAAACCCTGCCAGGGGTGGTTTACGCCGATCACTACACCTTCACCTGCGCCACCGATTCCCTGGAGGCTATGCGGCAGGTGATCGAAGAAAACCGCCTCAATCGCGTGGTAGTGGCCTCCTGCAGCCCTCGGACCCATGAACCTCTGTTCCAGGACAACCTGCGAAAGGCCGGCCTTAACAAGTACCTGTTTGAATTGGCCAATATCCGGGATCAGGATTCCTGGGTGCACCAGGGCAACCCCGAGAAGGCCACGGCCAAAGCCAAAGAGTTGGTCAGGATGGCGGTGGGCCGGGCCGCGGTACTGGAGCCTTTGACCGAACTGCCCTTCCCGGTTAAGCAGCGGGCCCTGGTGCTGGGAGGCGGAGTGGCCGGTCTGGTGGCGGCTTTGACCATTGCCGACGCAGGCTATCGGGTCTATTTGCCGGATATCCAGGAGCGCTTTGGCGGCAGCCTGGCCCATAAAAAGTACTATACCCTGGAAGGGCACGCCATCCAGCCCTACATGGAGAAACTAATCCGCCAGGTTGAGGAGCACCCCAATATCCGCTGGTGGCCCAATGCCCGGATGACCAGTTTCTCCGGCCACGTGGGCAGTTTTCGCAGCAAGCTGGAGTTTCCCGACGACCAATGGGAAATCCATTACGGCGCTGTGGTGATCGCCACCGGCGCAGTGGAATACAAGCCCACGGAATATCTGTATGGCAGCCATCCCGGGGTTATGACCCAGATAGAGATGGAGAACCTCCTGGTGAATAACCCCGACCAATTGGACGAGTCTCCCACCTGTGTGATGATTCAGTGCGTGGGGTCACGTTCGCCGGACCATCCCTATTGCAGCCGGATATGCTGCGGCGCCGCAGTGAAGAACGCCCTGCGTCTCAAGGAGTTGCGGCCCCAGGCCCAGATCTTCATCCTCTATCGGGACATCCGCACCTACGGTCTCAAAGAAATTTTCTACAAGAAGGCTCGGGACCTGGGGGTGCGGTTCATCCGCTTTGAGCCCGAACTTCCGCCGGAAGTGACCGCCGCCGGAGACGGCTTAACGATCTCGGTATTTGACCAGAACCTCAAATCCCTTATCCAGTTAAAGGCTGACTACCTGGCTTTGTCCGCGGCCATCCGCCCCCATCCGGTTTCCAAGGAAATCGCCCAGCTCTTTAAACTGCCCATCGATGCCGACGGCTTTTTCATGGAGGCCCACCAAAAGCTGCGGCCTTTGGATTTCGCCAGCAGCGGCATCTTTCTATGCGGGCTGGCTCACAGCCCCAAGGATACCGCGGAAAGCATCGCCCAAGCCCAGGGGGCCGCGGCCCGGGCCTTGGGTGTGCTGTCCCAGGCGGAAATGTACGTGGGGGGCGCAGTGGCTTGCGTCGAACCGCAGAAATGCATCATCTGCCTTACCTGTATGCGCACCTGCCCTTACGGGGTGCCCCGGATCGATCAAGGGGAGGGCGTCATCACCATCGACCCGGCGGCCTGCCACGGCTGCGGCAACTGCGCCAGCGCCTGTCCCCGGAAGGCCATCGAAGTGATGCACCACCGGGATAAGCAGTTTGTGGCCAAGATCTGTGCCATTGAAATGGGGGAAGAGGCAGAGGATCAGGCAGCTTCTTAGCTGCAAGCTTTCAGCTATCAGCGGTCAGCTAAAAGAAGATGGGACCAAGTTGAAAGATTTTAGGAAGGAGAAGGTTTGGAAAAAGGCTCATGATCTGGCTCTGAAAGTTTATCGAACCACGGAGGCATTCCCTAAGGGAGAATTATTCGGACTCACAAGCCAAATCAGGCGCGCCTGCGTTTCCATCCCGGCCAACATCGCCGAATGGTGCGGGAGAGAAACGGATGCAGATTTCGCCAGATTCCTGCAAATTGCCATGGGTTCAGCAAGCGAGTTGGAGTACCATCTGCTTCTCGCATGTGACCTGGGATTTTTAGAAAAAGCCCATTATGAGCAGTTGCATGGCAAGACAATAGAGGTAAAGCAGATGCTTGCCTCGTTTATCAAAAAGCTGAAAGCTGACAGCTAAGAGGGATCTAAGCAATAGAAGTTGGAAGGCAATAAAGGGGTCTGCAATGGAATTTACTCCTAAAATCCTGGCCCTGGTGTGCACCTACTGCACTTACACTGCCGCGGATATGGCGGGCTCTGCCCGGATGCAATACCCGGCCACGGTGCGCATCATCAAATACCTGTGCACCGGCCGCATCGACATCATCCATATCCTGAAAGCCTTTGAAGCAGGGGCCGATGCCATTTTCGTGGGCGGCTGAGAGGCGGGGAGCTGCCATTTCCTGGAAGGAAATCTCAGAGCGCGGGAACGGATAGAGTACACCAAACATTTACTGGATGAGATCGGTCTGGGGGGAGACCGGCTGGAGATGTTTGAAATCGCGGCGTCCGACGCCCCTAAATGGGTGGTCGCGGTAAAGGAAATGACTCAACGGGTGGAGGCCCTGGGGCCCAGCCCCCTGCGCCGGGGCAAGCATCTCCATCCCGAAGTGCTGGAACAACTGGAAAATATGGTGCAACCATGATCATAGCAGAACGAAAGCCTTTTGCGGAAATCAAGGCCATGCTGGCCCCTTACAAAAAAATTCTCATCGTGGGCTGCGGCACCTGTGTGGCTGTCTGCCTGGCGGGTGGTGAAAAAGAAGTGGGGCTTCTGGCTTCTCAGCTAAAACTGGCCCTGGGGCTGGAAGACAAGCGCCTGGAAATCGGGGAAATCACTGTGGAGCGCCAGTGCGACATGGAATTTTTGCGGCCCCTGTGTGATTTCACCGCCGACTACGAGGCCATCGTCTCCATGGCCTGCGGCGCCGGTGTGCAGTTTCTCAAGCAGCTGTGTTATTTGCAGCCCATTTTCCCTGCGGTGAACACCACCTTTATCGGGGTGAACAATGAGGTGGGCTATTACACCGAGGCCTGCCGGGCCTGTCACAATTGCTACCTGGGGATCACCGGGGGGGTGTGCCCGGTGACCATGTGCCCCAAGGGCCTACTTAACGGCCCCTGCGGCGGCACGGTGAACGGCCATTGCGAGGTTGATCCCGAAAAAGAATGCGCCTGGAGCAAGATTTACCACCGCCTGGAGTTGGAAGGGCGCCTGGACAACATCCGGAAGATCCTGCCCCTTCATGCCCACGACCGCTGCACAACTCCGGGTAAGGTGATCCATCCCGCCTACAAAAGGAGATACGGGATCAATGAGTAAACTCCGGGAGACCCTGGACGGGGGCGGCTTTGCGGTGGTGGTGGAAGTCAAGCCGCCCAAGGGCATCAGCGTGGAGGAGATGCTGGCCCCGGTGAAGACCTTGGCGGGCCGGGTGACGGCCTTTAGCGTCCCGGATGACGAACACGCCAAGATGCGCCTGTCGGCCGTGGCCGCGGCCCGGTTGGTTAAGGAGGCAGGCGGAGAAGCCCTCGTGCATTTCACCTGCCGGGACCGCAATCGCCTGGCCTTGGAGAGCGACCTCCTGGGGGCCGCAAGCCTGGGACTGGAAAATGTCCTGCTGATGAGCGGCGATTACGTCACCCTGGGGGATCATCCCCAGGCCAAGCCGGTGTATGACGCCGATTCGGTGCAGTTGCTGCAAATCGCCCAGGGGCTGGTTGCGGGACACGACAGCGCCGGCTTGCCCCTTGACGGCAACCCCACCTTTTACCCGGGGGCGGTGGTCATCCCCGAGGCCGATCCCCTGGCCCCGCAGCTCCTTAAGTTTGAAAAAAAGCTGGCCGCGGGCGCCCAGTTTTTCGTTACCCCGGCCATTTTTGACCTGGAAAAATTGCGGAGTTTTCGGGAGCGCCTTCCGGGAAATCCCGTGAAGCTGCTGGCTGGAGTCAAGGTTCTGGGGGCGGATGAGGTGGCCCAGGCTGCCGCACGCCAGTGGCGCAAGGTCTATTCCCTGCCGCCGGAGTTGGTGAGCGACCTGGCCGGGAAAGACCCGGAGGCCATTATGGCCAAAGGCGTGGAAGTCGCCGCCCGTCTGGCTAAACAGATCAAACAGGAAAAACTGGCCGATGGCGTCTATCTTAAGGGCAAGGGGCGTGTGGACCTGTTGACCAAGATTTTAGAGGCTGCGGGCTTATAAAGAAAGGTTTTAGGTTTGGGTTTTAGGTTCTGGGAAAAACCACTCAGTAAAAACCACCCGGAACCTATTAATGTAGGGCGGGCGTTGCCCGCCAATAATGGCGCGGTGCGCACCCTACATCTGGGTTCTGGGGAAAAACCCGCCAAAAAGCGGATAAACCGAGAACAAACAAATAACCATGAATAATCAAAAAAAATATTCCGCCGTAATTCTAGGCGGCGGCATTGCTGGGATAACCACCGCTCTGGAATTGGCCCGCCTGGGGCAAAACGTGGTCTTGGTGGAGAAAACCCCTTTCTTCGGAGGGCGGGCGGCCCATTTTTGCTGCAAGGCCACCGATGCCTGTCAGAAATGCGGCGCCTGCCTGGTAGAGGAGCGTCTCAACGCCCTGTTTATGGAACCCCGGATCACCTTGATGCCCCATACCGAGTTAATGGAGGTCTCCCGGGAAAATGGCCTTTTTCGCCTGGTTCTGAAAAAGCAGCCCGAAGTAATCAACCCGGCCCGCTGCGTGGACTGCGGCCTCTGTTACGACGAATGCCCGGCGGCCGACCAGGGGGCCATCCTGACCACCGGCATCACCCAGAACCATCCCCGATATGCGGTTAATCCCAAGGCGTGCCTATATTTTCAAGACGGTTCCTGCGAGGTCTGCCAACATATCTGCCCGCCTACGGCCAAGGCCATCGACTTGACCCGGCCGGCCAAGACCATTGAGCTGATTGCGGACGCGGTGGTCTTGGCTACGGGTTACCGCCCCTCCGACCCCAAGAGCCGCCCCCATTATGGCTATGGCCGCCTGCCTCAGATCATAACCGGCTTTGAGCTGGAAGAGCGGCTGCGTAACGGCAAAGGCCTGAAGGGCCCTGGCGGGGAGTTGCCCCGACGGATTGCCTTCATCCAGTGTGTGGGCAGCCGGGATAAAGACCACCCCTATTGCTCCCAGGTGTGTTGTGCCTATACCCTGAGGCTGGCGCGATTTTTGAAGCACCGGGTTCCCGAAGCCGAGGTCACCAGCTTTTATATGGACCTTCAGGAAATCGGCCGCTGTTCTCTGCAGTTCCAGGCTGAGGCCCGCCGGGAAATCAAGGTGGTGCGGGCTCTCCCCGGCGACCTGCATGCCGCCGGGGCCGGCCACGTCAAACTCCGCTACCTGGAGGAAGAGAGTGGCCGGCCTGCGGAGGCGGAAGTTGACCTGGTCGTATTATCCGTAGGCATCGCTCCCGGCGAGGATAACCCTGCGCTGGCGGCCATGCTGAACACGGAGTTGACCCCGGACGGGTTTTTTCAGGCCGCGAATCCGGGGCAGCGCTCCCAAACCTCTCAACCGGGCCTCTTTCTGGCCGGCACCGCGGAAGGCCCCCGGGACATCGCCGGGTGTATCGCCCAGGCTACCGTCACCGCCTGCCAGGTAAGCCGATATGTGAACGAACGATGAGTATCCCACGCGAGCTGGACATCATTTTAGCCCACGGCCCCGAGCTCTCTGCTGGGGGCCTGGACTTCTATAAACTGGGCCTATGGGCCGCCGGGCTGCCCAAGAGCCGGATTCTGTCTCTGGACCCCGCCCTGGCCCCGGAGGAACTGGAACAACGTTTAAGGGCCTTCCTGCACCGTGAAGGTGTGCACAGGGTGCTGGTGGCCGCCCTGGACCCCTATCGCCGGGCCCGGGGCATTATCCAGTTGTTAACTGACAGTCTTCGGATCAACCCGGAGTTCCTGACGGTTCTGGATCTTCAGGAGGCTTTGGGCTCCCCCGATCCCGCAGCCTGCAGCCTGAAGGCGCACCACCTCATCCGGTTGGCTGCAGCCATGATCACCCGGGCCGAACCTGTGACCATCCAGGAGTTGCCGGTAATCCCCCGGGTACTGGTGTGGGGCGACTCCTTTGCCGCTCTTAAAGCCGCTCTGGATCTGGCGGATCTGGATTATCCAGTCATCCAGGCCTATCCCGGACCCAGCCTTAAGCCTTTGGTCCCCGGCGCACCGCCGAATCAAGTTCCCGACCAGGAATTGCAGGAGTTAACCCAACGGACTCAGGACCACCCCGCCATCCGGCAACTGCCCCAGGCTTCTATAATTGAACTGGAGGGTAGTGCCGGCAATTTCCGGGTACGCCTCCAAACTCCGCAGGGGTTGGAAGAAGAAAAGGTGGGGGCTCTGATCCTGGCGCCGGAGTTGCATTTGGAGGCCGGTGAGATTGCGCCGGAGACCTTATCGCATCCTGGAGTCATTACCCTGAGCCGGCTGGAGGAGATTTTGGCCTCCCCCGAGGCTGCCGCAACTCTGCTTCCTCCCCAGGAGCCCACCATCAAGGTGGCCATTATGGGAGGCGATAGTCATCCTTTGGCCCTGGTCCGCACCCTGCGCGCCGCCCGCGGGCTGCTTTCCCAGGAGAATTGTCAGGTCTTTCTGTTTGTGCGGGATGCTAAAGTGGGTGCTCCGGATATGGAGGCGGCCTTGGAGGAGGCCCAGGTCTCCGGGCTCATTGTCTTTAAGCTGCCGCAGCTTCCGGTTCTGGCTCTTGAGGATGACAGGGTTCGCCTGACCTTCTTTGACCCCGTGATGCATTGGGAAGAAACCATTGCCTGCGACCTGGTGGTGCTGGATGAAGTTTACCATGCCGCAGCCGAAAATGCGGCCCTGGCCGAAGTGCTGCATATCTTTTCCGGCCCCCTGGGGTTTCATCAGGTGGATAACGTGCGCTACCTGCCGGTGATCACCAACCGCCGGGGGATTTATGTGGCAGGGCCGGGGCGCGGCGTCATGTCCCTGGACCAGGCTTTGGGCGAGGCCGATGCCGCGGTTTCGGAAGTCCGGCAACTACTGGGACAGGGCAAGGCCCAGGCCCCGAAGGGGCGGGCCCTGGTGGACCGGGGCCGCTGCGTCCTATGCCTCACTTGCCACCGCCTCTGCCCCCATGGAGCCATCTCCTGGGACAACCGGGCCTTCATCAACGAATTGGCCTGCCAGGGGTGCGGCGTCTGCGCCTCCCAGTGTCCCAATGACGCCATCCAGATCCGCAACTTCATAGACGACCAGGTAGTGGCGGCCTTGGAAACGGTGGATCCCCGTCTCACTCCCAGGATCATCGCCTTCATGTGCAAGAATTCGGCCTGGGACGCTTACCACGCGGCTTTGAAGCTGGAACAGATCAACCTGCCCCTGGGTTTCACGCCTTTAAAGATGCCTTGCGCCGGCAAGATCGACATGGCCTATCTTCTCAAGGCCTTCGCCTCCGGAGCCGATGGGGTGCTGGTCCTGGCCTGTCACCAGGACAACTGCAAATCCCAGCAGGGCAACCTGCACGCCCAGTGGCGGGTGGAACTGGCCCGGGAGATGTTGGTTGAAGCGGGCGTGGACCCCCGACGCCTGGTCTTCAGGACCCTGGCGGCCAATGCCCCCCAGGATTTCCTGGCCGCAGTCCACCAGTTGAACGAAATTCTGGGGACCCTTAAGGCAGCCTGAGTAAAGGTTTTGGTTCTCAACAACTTTCGGCAAACGCTATAACTGCCTTACTTACCGCTCACTGCCAGCTTTCATCATCCCAGCCGGCGGCGGGGAGCCGGGGTTTGGGCTTCAGCCGGGACTACGTTCAATTCCCGGCGCTCACTGCCCCGGATGACGGTGAGTGTTATCCCTTGCCCCAGCGGCCATTCCGCCAGGAAGCGGTGGATATCGTCCACTGATGCGACACTGGTACCGTTAATGGCCACGATGAGGTCCCCCACCTTTAAGCCGCCCTGGGCCGCCGGTCCCTGAGGCTCCACGGAAATCGCCTCCACCGCAAAATCCCCGCTTAACTGATGAAACCTTACCAGGCGGCGCTCCAGGGGGCGGGGGCGGCCGGCCAGCCCCAAAAATCCCCGGCGCACCCGGCCGTGCAAAAGTATCTGGGACACCACCCACTTGGCAGTAGCTGCGGGGATGGCGAAGCCAATACCCTGGGCCAGGGCGATGATGGCGGTATTGATCCCCACCACCCGCCCCCGGGAGTCCACCAAAGGCCCGCCGGAATTCCCGGGGTTGAGGGGCGCGGTATGCTGAACGATGTTTTCGATGAGACGCCCTTCCTGGCTGCGCAAGGCCCGGCCCAAGGCGCTCACCACTCCGGTGGAGACGGTGGATTGAAACCCGAAAGGGTTGCCGATGGCGATGACCAACTGGCCCACCTTAAGAACGCCGGAATCCCCCAGGGTGGCGTGGGGCAGAGATGAAGCCGTCACCCGGATCACCGCCAGATCGGTGGCAGGATCGGTGCCGATTAGATGGCCGGCCAGACTGGCGCCGTCGGATAGCTTCACTCCGATCTGGCCGGCGCCCTGCACCACGTGGTCGTTGGTCAGGATATAGCCGTCCGGGGTAATAATTACTCCGGATCCGGCCCCGGCCTGGCCCTGCTCCTGACGCCCCACAAAGATGCCCACCACTGCCGGCCCCACCGCGTCCACCACTTTAATGACGGCCCGAGAGTAGGCATCCAAAAGTTCCGCGTCCGAGGTTCCGGAGGGTTCAACCTCACAACGACCCTGGTCAGAGTCTGTATATCCTTCACCGCTAATAAGCCTTAAAGCTCGTTTCACCTGATTACTCATAATCATCCCTATCTTAAAAGGAAAACCAGGACGGCGGCCTCGGCCCCTATCCTGGAGTAGTTTTTGGGTCACTTAATTGTTTTTTAGCACAGGCCTCCGGCCTGTCGGAACCACTAGCTTTGGTTCAATTATATCCTATTTTTGACCATGTGTCACTAACTCTCATTCCTCGTAAGCACCGTAGCCGCTCCGGGTGACCTTGCCCCGGAATACCAGGTACTGATAACCGTTATAGATCAGCATGACCGGCAGCACAACCGCAACGAGGCCGAGCATGGTCACCAGGGTCTGGGGAGGGGCCGCGGCCGCAGTAAGGGTGATGGTGGGGGGAATGACGTAGGGGTGTAGGCTGGCGGCACCTGAAAACATGGCCAGGGCAAAAAATACCACGCTCCAGACGAAGGGGGCGGTCTCTTGAAGTTTCAAGAGGCTCCGGATGAGCAGGATGAAAGCCATTGCGGCCAGCAGGAAGGGGCCAAAGGTCAGCCAGGCATCGGGAAAGGTGAACCATTTGCGGGCTAGCAAGGGGTGCGTATGAATGGACCACCCGCCCAGAGCCACGGCCAGGACCAAAAGCGACCAGGCCCCCACCTTGGCATAGCGGTAACCGTCGGCCTGGGCGTCACCTGCGGTTTTCAGGATGAGCCAGGTGGCGCCCAGGAGCACGTAGCCCCCGAGCAGGGCCAGGGCCACCAGAGCTGCAAAGGGGTTAAGCCAGTCCCACACCCCACCCACGAAATTATCCCCCTGCATTTTGAAGCCGGAGAGAAAGCCGCCCAGCGCAAAGCCCTGGGCCAGCGCGGCGATTAGGCTTCCTAGGCCGAAGGCCAGATTCCAGGGGCGCTTGTCCTGGGACTCTTCCCGGAAGTCGAAGGACACCCCCCGGAAGGCCAGGGCGATGACCATCAGGATTACGGGAATATAAAGCGCGGAAAAAATCACCCCATAGGCCAGGGGAAAGGCCCCGAAGAACAACCCGCCCAGGACCACCAGCCAGGTGAGGTTGGCGTGCCAGACAGGGCCGATGCTGCCCATGAGGAGGCTGCGGCGGTTTTCATCCTGGGTGAACAGGGAAAGGATGCCGATGCCCAGGTCGAAACCGTCCAGAACCACCGCCAGGAAAAGCACAAAACCCAAAATGGCGAACCAGATATCCGGGAGCATCAATTCCATGGCCACGCTCCTGTGCCCAACCTGGCTTTGCCCGGCACCGGCCGGGTGAGATCGGGGCCCTTTTTAATGATCTGCCAGGCAAAGATCATCAAGGCCGTGAACAGAATGGTATAAATAGCGGTATAAGCAAAGAGAGAGGTGCCCACCGTGGCGGCAGGCAGTGGCGTGGCTCCGTCGGTGGTGCGCAGCAAACCGTAAATTATCCAGGGCTGGCGGCCCACCTCCCGGGTGATCCAGCCTGTCTCAATGGCCACCAGCCCGGATGGAATGGCGGCCACCCAGGCGTAGAGCAGCCATTTGTTTTGACTGATGCGCTCCGGGGTTAACCAACCCTGGCGCCAGTACCACAGAGTCAAAAGCATAAGCAGGACCAGCCCGAACCCCACCGCAATCATGATCCGGAAGGTATAAAACGGCAAAAGGATGGGAGGCTGGTCCTCCGGGGGAAAATCCCGCAACCCCTTCACCTGGCCGGTCAAAGAGTGGGTAACCAGTAGGCTTAAACCGTAGGGGATGGTGAGAAAAGTCCAGTCGTTGTCCTGCTTGGCCGGGTTGGGCCAGGCCAGCAGTTTCCAGGACGCGCCTTGCCCCGGCGGATTGGTCTCCCAATGGGCTTCCATGGCTCCCAGTTTGGTGGGCTGGGTATGGAAAACGCTGCGGCCCGAGCCGTCTCCCAGGTAGATTTGCAAGGGTGCGATAATGACGGCCGCCACCAGCGCCACCTTGAAGGACCGGGTGAAAAAGTCCACGTGGCGCTGCTTCAGGAGGTACCAGGCGCTGAGGCCGCCCATCACGAACAGGGTGTATTCGATGCAGGCCACCCACATGTGAGTTACCCCCCAGGGCATGTCGGGGTTGAACAGGCCGGCCCAGAAGCTGGTGGAGATATAGCGGCTGCCGTCCCAGTGTCCGCCGGACGGGGTTTGCATCCAGGAATTGGCCACCATGATCCAGAAGGCGGACAGCGACGCTCCCAAAGCCACCATGCAAGTGGCGAAAAAATGGGCCTTGCGGGAGACCCGGTTCCAGCCGAAGAGCATGATGCCCAGGAATCCCGCTTCCAGCATGAAGGCCAATACCGTTTCAAAGCCTAGAATGTTGCCGAAAAACCCACCGGTGGCCGCGGAAAATTTGCCCCAGTTGGTGCCGAACTGGAACTCCAGGGGAACGCCGCTCACTACGCCCACGGCGAAGTTGAGCAGGAAGAACTTGCCCCAGAAGCGGGTGTGATGATAGTAGGCGTCGTCTCCGGTTTTGAGCCACAGGCCCTCCATCACCACCAGCATGAGGCTTAGGCCGACGGACATGGCCGCCCAGGAAATGTGAAACATGGTGGTCAGGGCAAACTGCAGCCGGGATAGCATTACAGAGGCGGACCCCTCCATTCGTCATCCTCCGGAGCTGGTATCCCTTTTAATATAACTACAAACTCCGAGGGTGCAAACTTGCAGAATTTTTCAGAACAAGGCGAACCGGCGCCAACTTCCCTTCTCTTCGCAACAGGCCAAGCTAATCAAATTCCAGGGCCGGGAGCAGCTCATAACCCTCCACTAAGTTCTGGGCCTTGCGGACCACTTCCGGAGGAAACAGATTCAAATCGGCAGAAAAGAAATCATACTGGGGCAGGTAACGCAAGATCAATTCCGCCAGGGCTAGCGCCTGGACACGGTCCCGGCTCCGTTTGGCCGGGTCCCGGTCCTGTTGCTGGCTCAGCCAGAGCTTGTGCAAGGCTAAGGTCCGGGGGTCAGGGGCCGCCATGGTGGCCGGGGTGCCCCGTTTGCCGATGACTACCTGGGAAAACCTGGGGGTGTTAAGCAGTGCGGTCAGGTCGCCAGATTCAGCGGGCACCATGGGCCCATGAGAATCATTAGGCGCAGGCCTGATCTGGTCCCGTACCATTGGGGGCCGGATTAATCTGACTAGAAAGCCTCTATTATTGACAGCCTGGCAGTCGTTGCCCGGGAGAGCACAAAAGGACCGATCGGCCCGGCGCAGCAGGCGCAGGAATTGGTCCGGCGGCACTGTTGCTGACCCCGCTAAAGTGAGATGGTGGCTGGCGCCCGACCAAAAAGGCGAATTTTTAGGAGTGTCAATAAAGACTCCCGCGGCAAATTCGAAGACATACAGGGCAGGGGTGCCAATCACCGCCAGGGGCGCGCCGGGCAGACCTTCTTCCTCCAGGCGGTGCACAATCCGGATGATGGTCTCGGGGACTCGGTTGATTAGGGCTGCCCGGCAAAACCTGGCGGCGATAGCCAATTGCTCACGCCGATGACGGAGTTGGGAGGAGGCCTCCAGGCGCTGGCGCCCAAATTCGTCGTGAAGACGTTCCGTGGTGGGAGACCGGGGGCCAAGGCTTTCGCCGTTCCCCCGGCGGTCCCGGTATTTATACAGGTAGTGCCTACCTTTGATTATCTTCCAATGCATCCCCCCTTTATACGGCAAAAGGGCTTTCAGGCTGTCCCGATAGGCGCGGTGAGCCTGGCCGGCCCGGTCCAGGGTCTCTTGTTGGGTTTTCTGGAACTCGCGAAAAGAATATTCTGCTGCCATTACTATCCTTCAAAAGAATATATAATATAATATGAAGGATAAATTATTTTAGATCAACAAATTTTTATTGCCAAAACTTTATTAATTTGCGATAAAAATTCCACTAGGTTTTTGTAAAGGAGATAGCCACCATGAGACCCAGCACCGAAATCGATACCTTGCGCCAGCAACTCCCCTATCATCGGCTGCGCCAGACCCGAAAAGGCAAAGTCCTGCCCATCGACTGGCCGACGGAATGGGAACGCTTCGATGCCAATGAACTTTTTGCCTTCGATATGGAATCCATTCCGAAAACCATGCTGGAGAATATGCAGAAACGTCAGGATGTCTTGATGGACGGGAACCAGGCGGCCATTTCGGTTTTGACCCGTCTGGTGGATGGGCTTTGCGGCTATCCCATTACCCCTTCCACCCCCATTGCCGAAAACTTTGCCCGGGTGGCGGCCAACGGCCAGAAGAACCTGTTCGGCAATGAACTCATGTACTTCCAACCCTCAGATGAACTTTCGGCCCTGGCCGCGGTGGAGGCCATGGCCTGTCAGGGTGGGCGCTACGCTGACAACACCTCCTCCCAGGGTCTGCTCCTTAAAACCAAGAACCTCTTTTCCGTAGCCGGCAAGCGCCTGCCGGTGGTCATGACCGTGATGGCCCGGGAGGTCAATAAAGGTTCTTTGAGCATCCACTGTGGCCATACTGATTTTTATGCGGTGCGCAACGCCGGCTGGGCCCAATTGGTGAGCGCGGATAACCAGGAACTGCATGAACTGTTGCCTGTGGCCTTCAAAGTGAGCGAACTCAAGCAGGTGATGATGCCCACCATGGTCATCGGTGATGGCTTCATTAAGAGCCACGCCATCGAGAACATCAAGGAACTTTCCGACGCCTTCCTGGAGTATTACGTGGGGCCGCCTAACCGGTTATATCAGCCCAACTTCGAGCACGGCACCCTTACCGGCACCTTCACTGACACAGATCTGACCATGGAAGGGCAGGTGGCCCAGGACCTGGCGTACCGCTTTTTCCGGCGGGGCTTTACCCTGGCCATGAATATCATGAACAAGATTCTGGGGACCAACCTCAAGGTGGTGGAATGTTACCGCACCGAAGACGCCGACATGGTGGTGGTTATTTTGGGCTCCGCCGCAGGGGTGGTCAAGGATGTGGTGGACTATTACCGGGATGTGAAGGGCTATAAGATCGGGGTAGTGCGGCCGGTGCTGTTCAACCCGCCTTGCTATGAAGAACTGGCTTACGGCATACGCAAGGCCAAGGTGATCTCCGTCCTGGAGCGCTCCGGCACAGCCCACAACCAGCTTCTTCTGGCGGATGTGCAGGCCGCTTTACAGATTTCTCTCCGGGCTGGCCGGGAAGGCAAAAAAGAGCATCGCATCTATGGCCGCCAAGATATGCCCACCCTGTTTCACGGGGTCTATGGCCTGGGCAGCAAGGATTTCAACAAATATGACGCTGCCGCAGTGGTGGAGAACATGCTGTCGTTTTTCGAAAAGAAGCGGCGGTTTCACCGGGATTTTTATGTGGGCATCGAAGGTCCCCTGACCCTGAGGCCTGCGCCACTCCCCGGCTATCTGGAACGGGAGTTGGGAATGACCTTCATCGGGGTGGGTGCCGAAGGCGTCAAGACCGCACTGGAGTCCGCAGCCTTGATTTACGCCCAGGATGTGGGCACCGGCAAAAAATACATCCAGTCCGGAGCCCGCTACGGCGCGGCGCGCAAAGGTGCCCCGGTCTTTATGAATCTGCGCATCTCTTCGCAGCCCATTCGCAACTCCTCGGAACTTACGGAACGGGATGTCCTGGCCTTTTTCAACGAAAAATTCCTCTCGGACCAGATTCTGCGGGAATATGTGGGCGGCCTGAAAGAAAACGGCCTCCTGGTGATCAACACCCCCAAAAGCTGCTACGATATCATGGCTACTTTTCCGTCTCAGGTACAGTCCCTGATCAAGTACCGCCGGATTAAAATCATGACCATCGACGGCACCCGGGCCGCACTCCAGCACTTGAACCGGAATCTCCCCGGCGCGGCTTTCCTGGGACTCATCAACCAGGAGATGGGCATCCTGCCCGGCCGGGAATTTGAGCAGCGGTTCAAGAAAATCCTGGAAAAGAAACTGGGCACCAAAAAGCGGGAAATGCTGGAGTCCAATATCGCTCTGCTCAAGTACGGCGTCGATAATGCCTCCGGCCACGTCAGCGAAAAGGCCCCTGGGGCCATCGCCCTGGATGCCACCGCCCCCGCCTACACCCCGCCCCTGCCCGAGAACTTCGGCCAAGGGCCGAGAACTGCGGGGCTGCCAGTGGTCCTCACCGAGAAAGACCAGATGGGCATTATCAAGCCGGTGAACCTGATGGACAACTACCAGGAAGTTTTCTACCAGGATATGATTAAACCCATCCTGGACGGGAAAAAAGTCCCCTGGGACCATTTCCTGCCCATCGTGCCCGCGGGCACCAGCCGCTTCCGGGATATGAGCTATATCGGCACCCAGTTGCCGGTCTATGACCCCGCCAAGTGCATTGCCTGCGGCCTGTGCACCGCTTCCTGCCCCGATTCGGCCCTCATTTCCACGGTCACCGACCGCCCGGTGGACGGCGACGGCGCGGGCCGCTTCTTCAAAAAGTTCAAGAGCCCGCCCAAGGGTATTCCCTGGGAGCACTTCGCGTTGAATATTAACGCGGATCCCAGCGCCTGCAAGGGTTGCGGGGTGTGCGCCCAGGTGTGTCCCACCGATGCCCTGAAAATGATGGATAAAAACGATTTAAGCGGCGAATACTTCCTCCCCGAGGCCTGCCGGGAGTGGGACAACACCGTGAACTTGGCCCCCTACGTGGACAAGCTGTCCCTTAACCACCAGGTGCTTTTTGTCTACTCCAAGCTCTATCCCGGCAAGCACACTCTGTGCCCGGGCTGTTCCGAAGGGGTGATCAACCTGCTGACCTTCTTTGCGGCGGAGTCCCTGCGCAACAACCCCCAGGGCATCGCCACTTTTTACCAGGGCCTCAAGATCCTGTCGGAGAAGAACAAGCGGGCCATAGAGCACATGCTGGATCATGGCTTCAACATTTATTCCATCAACGCCACCGGCTGCGACCAGGTCTCTGAACTGGTGAACCCCTTCAACACCCGGATGTACCCTTCGGGTCACTATGGTTTCGGCACCGCTTCGGCTGCGGCTCTGGGAGCCAAGTTCGCCCTGGACCAGGCCTACCAGAACCGCTATAAGAGCGTGCTCACCAAGATCATTGTTTTCGCCGGGGACGGGGCCATTTACGACATCGGCAATGGCCCCTTTAACCATGCTCTGGGCGAAAACTTTGACATCACCTGGGTAATCTTCAACAATGAAGGTTACATGAACACCGGGATGCAGAAGTCCGGGGCCACCCGCTTCGGGTCCGACCGCTCCACTTCGCCCATCGGTAAAAAATATGCGGGCAAGACCACCTTGCACCGCCGGATCATCAGCCAGGCCATGGCCATCTCTCACGTTTACGCGGCCAAGCTCACCATTGACAATCCCTTTTACGCCATCAAGATCCTCAAGGAGGCCATCGCCTACAACGGCCCCTCCCTGGTGGAGTTCTTCTCTGCCTGTCCTACGGGCCACGTCACCCACGACTGGGCCGGGCCGCTCATCTCCAGGATGATGGTGGAATCCCGGAAATGGCAGGTGGCGGTGCGGCGCCCCTTCCAGCGCATCGACATCTCGGGCAACCCCGCCCCGGACCTGATTTACCCCAAGGAAGGCAAGTCTTTTAAGCGGGGCATCAAAAGGGACGCAGCCACCTTCTTCGACGTGGTGTCCATGCTGGGCCAATATAACCAGCACATCAAGACGGTGAAAAGCGGCGACATCCCGGAGATCGTCCGGATCAACGAAACCGTCAGCCTCTTCCGGTGGCTCCGGAACCAATACATGGCCGGCTACCGGGACACCATGCCCTCGGAAGAGGAAGTGGAGCGCATCGTGGAGGAGCGGTACCGGTTGTAAAATCAGTCGGCCCAAGATAATCTTAGGGGGTCAGGGGTTCCCTGGCCCCTTATTTATTTTAAGTGCAGCTGGTTTGCTCAAAACATGAACGACCTGGATATCGAGTATCGCGTAAGCCCCCGGCGCAAGAATATTGCTCTCAAGGTCACGGCGGAAGGCCGGCTGGTGGTGACTATGCCCCGCGGGACCTCGCGGGAAAATCTCGCCAAGGTTTTGGAGAAACACGGCGCCTGGATTCAGCGCAAGGTGGCGGAACGCCAGGAGGCTTGGGGACAGCTTAAAGAAGGGGAAGCCTACCTCCTGGGCGAGGCTTTCCGGCTCACGGTACTAAAAGGCACGCCGGGAGTTGTAACCCTGAACGGCAAAGAAGTGCGGGTGCCGCTGCCGGAGGGGGCCGATCTTTGGTCCCGCTTGGTTGCCTGGTACGCTGAGCGCGCCTTTGGGCTGCTCCGGGAGCGGGTGAAGCATTTTGCGGCCATTATGGACCTGGCGCCGGGTCCGGTGGAACTTAAAGGCTGGAAGCGGCGTTGGGGGGAGTGCCACCCTGACGGCGCCCTGAAATTCAATTGGCGCCTCATCCTGCTGCCGCCCGAAATTATCGACTACGTGGTGGTGCACGAACTGGCCCACCTCGAAGTCCCCGGTCACAACCCCCGCTTCTGGGGCGTCGTGGCAAAGGTATTGCCGGACTACGCCCACCGGCGCCACTGGCTCAACCGCGCCGGCGCGCCGTTTCTGTTGTGGAGAGTTATGGAATAGCCATTTTTTGAAAAGTGTTAAACTGTTCTTGTTTGCCTATAACTGCAACCAAATCGCCGGGAGCAAACTGGAAATCAGGATGTGGATTTGGGTAGAAGGTTTCCTCGCGCATCACTCCCACCACTGAAGCGCCAGTGGCAGTGCGGATGCCGAGCTCCCCGATGGTGTGACCATTAATGGGGCTGTCCTGCTTTAAGGTTAGCCAGTTCAATTCGATCAAACTGCCGGCACTGCGGAGCGACGCAATATGCTGGTACCCGTCGTGATTCCCATGGAATAGCGCGTACAAGTCCCGGCGTACGGCATCGGTGTATTTGAGTATATCAGTTGCCGGCAAATGTAAGTGCAGCAGGGCCTGGCGAGTCATTTCGAGTCCGGCTTCAAATTCGGGTTGGACCACCAAACTTGCGCCCTGTTCGTACAAAGCCCTCATAAGTTCCACCTCTTCGGCCCGGGCCAGAATGTCCAGAGAAGGTTTGAGTTGCTTGGCTTGATGGACAATGGCTTGTCCGACTGCAATGGCAGGGGTAGTAGCCAAGAGTAAACAAGCCTGTTTGACTTGTGCAGCTTCCAGAACGACTTCCTGGCTGGCATCCCCGTAAATCACCGGAAATCCTGCCTTCTTGCATTGCTCAACCCTTAAATAATCAATTTCGATGAGTACAAACGGCAGCTTTAGGTAGTGTAAGACTCCAGCCACATGCTGCCCGATTCGTCCCACGCCAGCAATTACCACATGGTCATTTAGTCCCGAATCTGGCAAATTTATAGTTTGAATGGGTTCGTGCCTGAACCGGCGTTTGCGGAGAGAATAAAGAGGCGCGGTCAGGCCGGAGATAACCGGAGTTAAAATCATGCTGATAATAGCTGTGCACAGAACCAGAGAATATATTTCACTTGAAATTGCACCAGCAGAACGACCTGCCCTGGCTAAGACAAAAGAAAACTCTCCTATTTGGAAAAGCCCCAGAGCAGCGGCCAGGGGAACGATATTGCCGTAGTTGAATAGGCGTGTCAAAGAGGCAAAAATCACCCCCTTTCCGAGTCCGACCAAGAACACCAGCAACAAGATGGTATGCCAATGTTTTAACAAAAACGACGGGTCCAGAAGCATGCCTACCGACGTGAAGAAAAGCAGGCCAAAAAGATCTCGGAGGGGAATAATATCACTTAAGGCCTGATGGCTATAATCCGACTCGCTTAAGACCATGCCGGCGACAAACGCGCCAAAAGCGAAAGAGAGTCCAGACAGGTAAGTTTCGTACCCAACCCCCAACCCGATTGCAGTGACAGCCAGAATAAACAACTCTCGCGAGTTCCATTTGGCAATGTAGGCCAGTAAACGAGGAAGCACTCGCGTCCCCAAAAGGATTATAATAATAAGAAACCCGGCCGCCTTTAATGCCGCCAGTCCGAGAAGCGCTAACCCCGCTTTGGGATTACTTAACTGAGGCAAAATGATCAGCATGGGAACTACTGCCAAATCTTGGACCATGAGCATGCCGATCATCACCCGACTGGAAAGCGTCCCAAGCAATCCTTGGTTCATAAGAGTTTTCAGAATGACCATGGTGCTGGAGAGCGAGATCAAAGCTCCTATCCAGACGGAAGTGGTCCATTCCCAACCTAACCAGTGACCTATAGCGAAACCATAGACCATGGTAAGAAGTATTTGTATGGGAGTGCCCACCAGAGCGATATAACGCACCGACATTAATTTCTTGATAGAAAACTCAAGTCCCAAAGCGAAAAGTAGGAGTGCCACACCGATCTCGGCCAGTAATTCGATGTTATGAATTTCGGATACCGTAACCCCGCCGGTATAAGGTCCAACCATCACTCCTGCCAGGATATAGCCAATAATCAGAGGCTGTCTCAGTTTATGCGCGACGACTGCTCCGATAAGAGCTGCGACAACGATAATCACGATATCAGATGCTATGCCCATATAGCCAAGTCCTCCCTTGGGACCCCATTGCCTCGATCTTATCAATTATTAAATGATGATCAAAATTGGTTCTATACTAATATCCTTGGTATTTTTCGAATTATCTAGATATATTTCTCATATTACCCAGGTAAGGCAAGAGTCAGGTGAGTTTTAATTGTCGGCGGGAAAGGGAGAAATGATTTATTACGGCCCTTCCGCCAGCCAGTCACAGGAGATTATGTTTATGCATGAACATGCTTCGGCCCGCGCGGCCGTAGAGAGTATGATTCGCAGCAAGGACCTGGAAGGGCTGTTGCGCCACTCCGAGACCATTCACGGGCACCGCTGCCCCTTTCTGGCCCTGGGGGTCAAGGCCGGGCAGTATGCCATGGACTACCTGGAACAGGAGAGCACCGGTATGGAGGAAGTGGTGGCCATCGTAGAGTGCAACAACTGCTTCACCGATGGCATCCAGGTGGTCACCGGCTGCACCTTCGGCAACAATGCTTTGATTTACCGGGACCTGGGCAAAACCGCGGTCACCGTAGCCCGGCGCCACGATGGGGCGGCGGTGCGTCTGGTGGTGCACCCCGACTTCAGGGAGCGCATGTTTGCCCGCTACCCCGCAGCGGGGCCGTTGTTCGAGAAAGTGGTAGTCCAGCGTCAGGGCACCTCGGAGGATCATCACCGCTTCCACCACCTGTGGGAGGGCGTGGCCCGGCGGGAACTGGAAGAAGTTGATATATCAGAACAGTTTCTGATCGAGACCCTTACCATCAAAATGCCGGCCTATGCCAGGATTTTTGCCACAGAGGTCTGCGAGCGCTGCGGCGAGGGGGTGATGGAGCCCCGCATCAGGTTCCAGGGAGGCCAGAAGGTTTGTCTGGCTTGCGCCGGGGAGGAATACTATTACCTCACCGGCCAGGGAATCGGCTGCAGCCGGGAGATTTGAGCCGGGCCCTGCTCATCTTCTTTTTGTCTGTTTGTCTCTGGGAGTTTTTCACGCCCTCCAACCAACTGGGCAAACCGGCAATCCTGATCGGCTTGGAGCTGGGCTTCTGGACCATTATTGACGCAGCCGAAAGCCTGGTCCTGGCTGCAGTGTTCGAATATCAGCGTCTTCCAAGTCTATTAAGGCATACCGTTATTAAGTTAGCAGGTGCAGCCGCAGACTTCAGCTACCATAATATTGTTTCTTTTTAATGGACATACACCCTTTGACCGTTTTCAACGGCGGAGGTCGTCATGGCAAGAACTCAAAAAGTCATGGTAATCTTACCAGGATGCTTGTGGTTGCTGCTGATGTTGACAATCCCGGGAATAACGTGGGGTGCAGAGTTTTCTGCCCTGATGATGGTCAAGGATGGCCCCAAAATCTTTCCGGGGAAGATCTATGTCAGCAATGGCAAGATGCGCCAGGAATTTGTGGATGAGCAGGGCCATACCGTCACCATTGTGCGCCCGGACAAAAAGGTATTCTGGGTTATCCTTCCCTTACAACGGAGCTACATGGAGATGCCGCTGAAAGCCAGGCTCCCCGGCCAGTTTATCCAGATTCCGCCTCAGGCGCTGAACAAGCGTCAGATTGGCCAGGAACGGGTAGCCGGCTATGAAGCCGAGAAATTTCAGGTCAGCGTGCCAGGCGACCGGAGATGTGAAATCCAGACCTACTGGGTGGCTCCAAAATTGGGCCTGCCCGTCAAGATGGAGTGCCGGGAACGGCAATTTTCCCTGGAATATCGGAATATCAAGGAAGAAAAGATTCCCGAACGGTTGTTCGATCCGCCTCCGGGATACCGCAAGGCCACCGGCCCCCAGGAGTTTAGCAACTAAGTTCAAACCGGCGGCGCGGGTCTCCCAGAACAAACATCAGCCCGGTTTATCCATCGCGGCCAGCCTGTCCAGGTCTTGGGCGAATTTTTCGGCGTAATATTGGACATCTGCGTCGTTGAGCATAATCATGTCCAGTTGCCGGGTGTGAATGGTGAGGTACCCCAAGATGCGCAACCGGGAGAGCATGTAGTCTTTGGCTTCGGCTTCCAGGCGGGCGAACAGGGAATCTTCCTTCACATCCACCTTGAAGTGATACTTCTCCAGAATCTCCCCCACGAACTTGGCCCGCATAATGCGCCGGGGAAAGTCCGCGGCCCCCCCCTTGAAGGCGAAGCGGATATAATTTTCAAAGGCCTGGTCCCCCACCAGGGCCTCTACGGTAGAAAAATGAAAGCCCAGGCGGGAGGTCAGGTTGCAGAAGTCCCGGGCGATCATAAAGTAGTTTTGGTTGCCGAAGATGGTGCCGCCCACGTTGGCCAGGTTGGGGTCCGTGGCTGCGCCCATAACTATGGACATAAAGCCCCGGGTGTCCACGGGTGGCGGGCCTTCCCAGGGCACCGCGGTGATTCCCTCCCACAAAGCCAGCATGGGGGCGGAGGCTATATTGCTCAGTTCCACCTGGTTGTCCGCCACCTCCTCCTTGAACCCGTCTTCCAAGTTCAGGACCCACCACTCCAGAGGCACCGTGGTCACCAGGCGCTTGATGAAGTATCGGGAGAAGGCTGGCTTTTTGTCAAAGGCGAACATCTCTTTGACGGCAACTTCGTGGGCGAAGCGGGTGATGTCATGGAGGGTGCGACAGCCTCGGGGAGTGAAATCCGGGGCGTTTGGATTAGTGAGATACAGAGGAGTGATGAGGGTCATAACCTCTTTAAGGGTTTCGCCTACGGGGGTGCCGGCCATGGCCCCCTCTTTGGGGCCAGTCAGGGCCAGAAGTTCTTCCACCCGACCCTGGTAAACGGTCAGGCCGTCGGCGTCCACCGTCACCTCCTGTCCGGGGGTCAGTCGGACGGTGGCCTCAGCGGCGTTGAACAGGGCCGGGATGCCGAACTCCCGGGCGACGTTGGCCAGATGGCCGGTGATGCCGCCCCGGTCAGTGATGAGTGCCGCAGCCCGGTTCAACACCGAGGCCCAACCGGGATGGGGGAAGGCGGTGACCAGGACGGCGCCATCGGGAAATTGCAGGAGATCCAAATTGTTTTGCACCAGATAGACCGGTCCCGCGGCTACACCTGAGCTGGCCAGTTCTCCGCCCCGAAGCAGCACCGGATGTTCTCCGGCCAGGGCCGGGGTGGTGTCCCGGGGAGCCGCCATCTGCTTCAAGGGCCGGCTTTGGAGGATCAGGATGCGTCCGGCCTGGTCGATGCACCACTCAATATCTTGGGGGCCGTTAAAATGAGACTCCAGGTCCAGGGCAATCCGGGCCAGATGCAGGGCCTGATCGTCGTTGAGGGCAGGAGCGGTTCCCAGGGCGTCGCTTTCCAGGCGCACCCCTTCCTCCGGAAGGCACACCACCTTCTGTCCCTTGTCGTGAATCTCCCGCTTTAGAATCGTCAGGGGCTCATCCCGGGAGATGACCCAAAGGTCAGGAGTGACCGTGCCGTCCACCACGGATTTGGCCAATCCGTGAACGGCATTGAGGAATATCGCGTCCCGGCGGATGTCGTTGGGATCCCGTGAATACATTACGCCGCCGCAGGCGGAATCCACCATGGCCATACAACCCACACACATGGCCACATCTTCATCCCGCAGGCCTTTATGCAATCGGTAGCTCAAAGCGGTAAGGGCATATTTGCTGGCCAGGACCTCTTTATACACAGTTTGGAGGTTTTCGGCGCTGACATTGAGTTCCGAATGGTACTGCCCGGCAAAGGAGGTGTCCGCGGCATCTTCGCCGATGGCGCTGGAACGCAAGGCCACCCGTACGCCGGGACCGGCGGCGCTCTCCAGGTCTGCATAGGCCCTGGAAATGGCTTCGGCCAACTCCGGAGGCAAATCTGCGTTGATGATGAGCCGTTGGATTTCTGAACTTTTGCGATAGAGGTCCGATATTTCCTCTTCCGCCATGGATTGAAGTAATCGGTTGATTTCGTCAATCAACCGATTGTGAGACATAAACTGTTCATACGCGGCCGCGGTGATGGCAAACCCCGGGGGCACCGAAAGCTCCGGCAACTGGCTGGTGATTTCCCCCAGGTTGGCCATTTTGGACCCGACGCCGTCCGCCATTTCCCGGCGCACGGCTGCAAGCGGCAGCACCAGTTCCGAGATGGGAGGGGGCTGTCGTTGCGACAGGATGGCGTCAATCTGTTTTTCGATGCCAGCAAAGACGGTGGTCAAAGCCTGGTAGCGGTTTTCGGTCAATTCATTTAAATTCCTGATGATATTGAAAACGTTGACGCACACGGCCGTGGCGTGGGAACGGATGAAGGTCATGCTGAAGCTGTGCTTGCCGCGCAGAGCCGCTTCCATGTCGGTCATGAGCTGCAAGGCGGTGTTATTGGCGGCGAGCAAGAGTTTGAAGGTATGATAACGAGCCTTAAACACTGCTCGAAGTTCTTCCATGGACAGGGCCGGTGCGGGTTCCGCCCCGGAAAAGATGCTTCTTAAACGCTGCAACAGTTTGGCCATGGGCTTCTATCCGGGGAAGGTCTATCTAGTCAAGGCCATCGTGGGCGGCGGCGCCACATTTTCAGCCGATATGCTCCCGGGCCGGGACCCCATTGGGGTAATGTTTGCCAATGATCTCAGCCACCACCGCTTTTAACTGATCCGTATCACCCGCTTTTTCCACAAAAGCTGCAGCTATGGGCAATGTCTGGTTAGTTGGATATTGGGGCAGAAGGGTGTGGATTACCAGCGGCAGGGGCGGCTGACAATCATTGAGTCTGGCCCACACCTGCGGCTCATCCAGGTAAGGGATCTCCAGATCCAGGATGAGGAGATGGGGAGGGTCATTGCCGTTGATCCGCTTCAAGACCTCCCGGCCATCGGCGGCCACCTCCACGCGGTAGCCTGCCTCTGTCAACTCACGGCGCAGCAAATCCCGAACATGCCGGTTGCGATCTGCAATTAATATTTTATACCTGTTTGACACTATGTCACCCTTGGGAAAAGGTTGAGCAACCGCCGTGCCAAGGCAGAAAAAAACCGTTTAGCGGCTAATATATTGAATTTACTAATTTTATATGTGAAGAAGGTAAGAAAAGAGGAGATCCAACCTGATAAAACTGTAGGTTTTTTTTACAGTTTGTAAAAGGGTAGGGGGAGTTATTAAGTTCCAGGTGTCAATTAACCTCTGAACTCAGAACCCTGAAACCTGAAGCCTGTCACGGCCCCTCTAGCTTTATGTAAGTTTGTACCTTGAGGCGGTATTTATCGATCTTGGACAGCAGGGTGGGCCGGGAAATGCCCAAGAGTTTGGCTGCCCGGCTGCGATTGCCGCCGGTTAAGTCCAAAGCCTCGCTGATGAGCAGGCTGGCAAAGTGGTCCATGCACTCTTCAAATACATCCTTGCCATCTCCGGCCGCCAGCGTTTGGCGCATCCACCGTCTTACAATCTCGTCGGCTTGGCCCTCTCCGACTTCCCGGCCCAGGCTTTCGCCGCCGATGGCCCGGGAGACATCCTCCGGGTGGATGGGATACCCCCGACTGAAAATCAGGGCCTTTTGCATGGCATTGGCCAGTTCCCGGACATTGCCGGGCCAGGGGTAATTCTGGAGGATGAGCTTGGCTTCAGCGGTAATTCCCGGATTGCCTATGCCCATTTCCTTGGCAAACCGGGAGAGGAAATACTCAGCCAGGAGAGTAATGTCCTGGGACCTGTCCCGGAGTGGAGGCAAGGTCAAGGTCACCACTTTAAGGCGGTAATACAAGTCCTCCCGGAAACGTCCCTGGGCCAGGGCTGCTTCCAGATCGCGATTGGTGGCGGCAATTATACGCACATCCACGGGAATGGGCTCCCGGCCTCCCAGGCGTTCAATGCTTTTTTCCTGGAGCAGGCGGAGGATCTTGGCCTGGATGGAAAAGGGCATGTCCCCGATTTCATCCAAAAATACGGTGCCGCCATGAGCCTGTTCGAACTTGCCCACCCGGCGGTTGACGGCGCCGGTGAAGGCGCCCTTTTCGTAGCCGAAAAGCTCGGACTCCAGCAAGGTCTCGGGTATGGCCACGCAGTTGATGACTAAAAAGGGTTTGGCCGCCCGGAGGCTGTGGTGATAGATGGCCCGGGCCACCAGTTCCTTGCCAGTGCCCGATTCGCCCCGGATGAGCACCGTGGCGTCGGTGGAGGCTACCCGGCCGATGGCCTTGTAGACCTCTTGCATGGGCTTACTGCGGCCAATGAGGGCGTCCACCGCGGCGGTATCAGGAGCCACGTCCAACTCTACCCGGGAGCGCATGAACCGGCCGGCTTCCAGGGCCTGGCCAATGAGTGCCAGGATATCCTGGATATTCTCAAAGGGCTTGAGGACGTACTCGAAGGCCCCCAGCTTGGTGGCCTCGATGGCTGTTTCAGTGGTGCCGTAGGCCGTCATGATGATCACCGGCAGCTTGGGCTCGATCTCGTGCATCGCCCGAAAGGCTTCCAAGCCGCTCATCCCAGGCATGCGCACGTCCATGATCACCAGGTCCGGAATCGCGGCCTGGACCATGGCAATGGCGGCTTCCCCGCTGGATGCGGTCCTCACGGTGTGCCCTTCGGCGGTGAGGAGCTTCTCAAAGCTTTGCCGCAGCTGGGCGTCGTCGTCTACGATCAGAATGTTGCCCATGATGCCTCGCTCCCCAGGGGCAGGATGATAATAAAGGTAGCCCCCTCATTCTTTTTGGATTCCAGCTCCAGTCTGCCGCCGTGTTCCTGGATGATGCGAGTGGCAATACTCAGGCCCAAGCCGGTACCTTCTTCCTTGGTGCTGAAAAACGGTTGAAAGACTTTGTCCCGGATGGATTCGTGAATGCCAGGGCCCGTGTCGCTTACCCGAATGATTGCCGCGGGTCCCAGGGGTGAGTCGTTTGTGGTTTCCTCCCGTATGGTAATGGCGCCGCCCTCCACCATGACCTCACAGGCGTTGAGCACCAGGTTGACCAGGACTTCTTTCAACTGATCCGGATCGGCCCAAATCTCGGGCAGCCGTTCTTTGCGGATAAGCTTCACTTCCACTCTGTAGGATTCGAGACGATGGCGCAGCAGGACCAGGGCCATGTTAACTACGTCGGAGGGGCTGACCCGCTGCATCTTCAGCTTGGGGGGCCGGGAAAATTCCAGAAAATTGCGCACGATGGCGTCGATATGCCGGATTTCCTCGGAAATGACCTGGAAATCCTCCTGCTGGGACGGGGACATGGCTAAAGAGCGCTTTAAGGTATGGAGGCGCATATTCACCGAGGTCAAGGGATTGCGGATACTGTGGGCAACCCCGGCGGCGAGCTTGCCCACCATGGCCCATTTGCCTGATTGTAACAGGTGTTCCTGACTGCGTTCCAGTTCGGTTTGGGCCTGGTCCACATCCTCGATGAGACTGTGCACCCTGCTGCTCAGCGCCTTAACTTCATCAGGCACCGGGGCGCCGGGATTGACCGGCGCGGTCTCCAGGGCCAGTTGGCGAATGGGCCCCAGGATTTGCTTGATGAGGATATAGGCCAACAAGACTCCCAGGAGCGCCACGGCGGGCACCACTGCCAGGGCAAAGGCGTTAATGAAACGGGCCCGGGCCTGGCTTTCGGTGCGAACCCTGGAGATGACGAATTCTTGGATCAATTTATAGCGTTGGCAGAGATTAAGAATGTCGACAAACTGTTGGCGCACCTGCCAGTGAAGTTGAGCCCCCGCCTCCCGCTGCCCGTCCTGGTATAAGCCGATCACTCGGTCACGGGCGGCAATATATTTATGATATTCGGCATCAATCTGGGCGACAATGTCGCGCATGGGCTCGGTGTAGGCCGATTTCCTAGCCTTCCCCAGCCATTCTTCGAAACCCTGGTGATACCGTTGAATTTCCTGGAGCCAGTGAGGGTTTCCGTCCAGAAAGAAATAAGTCAGAAACCCCTTTTGTCGCAGGAGGGAGGTCTCCAGTTCCTCTGCGGCCTGATAAGCAGCCACATTTTTATCGATCAGAGAGGTGAGCAGAGAGTCCATGGACTCATTGTGCCACAGAGTAACTACGCCTCCCCCGATGGTGGTGAGCACTAGGGCGATTAAGAGTATGAATATGCGGGTTCTGAGACTGAGGCGCTTCCACATGGGTTTAAATATCGGCTTTCGGTATATGATTCCAGTTTTAGGCGGTTGAGCCAGTCAAATCGCCGAAAACCAAAGACACGATTTTACTGCCGGGATATCAGGTATCCCACCTTAATCTTCTGGTCGGTAGTTACTTGGGCTGCAGCATCCGTCAGGCTGGCGGCCTCCACCGTGGCGGTGCCCACCTGTTGGCCCGCATCATTATAAATGAAGACTTGGGCGCCAGGAACTATTCCGTGGGAGGCATCCAGGGAAAACCGAATTTCGTAACCCCCGTCTGCCCTGGTCACCCGGTAAACTTCTGCTTTGCCTGCAGCCGCCATCAGCGCCTCTCTTTTTCCCGACAGTAAAAAGACGGCGCAGAAGGCCAGCCCAATTCCCGGCAGGCAACCCGCCGCCACCTTGAAGGGTGAGATCCCGAACCAGCGCCGGATCAGGGAGGTTGAGCTTTTTTGGAGGCTGGCGGCATCGGGAAAGACCAGGATGCGGAAGGCCGGGGCTTTCCGCGGCGAAATAGTTCTTTTGGGAAGGACCGACAGGCTGTATTCTCCTGGAGAGAGGTGGGAGCCGACTACGAGCCGCCCCCGCCACATATCTCCTCCCAGGAAATAGCCTTTGTGAATCGCTTCAAAAATTACCTTAAACTGGTCAGAATTGCTGGAAAAAGTCAAATCCTGAACGCCGTGGGCTTCATCGGTTAGCTCCCCATTAATTTCAACGGTTTCCCCAGGAAGTACTTTGATAAGGTTGGATGGTTCCCGAAAATGGACCAACAAACCGTCCATCAGGGTGAGCAAGGCGATGATGCAGAAGGCCGACCCGATTTTGCTGGTCAGGTTCCGCCATTGATTGACCTGCTTCAGATCCATATTCCATCACCAGGGGAAATTGGTAGGTTCACAAATGCAACTTTGGAACAAGCTGACAATCTGGGTATGAAAAAATAGCAATCCCATGGCCCAACACCTTTATATTACCACAAAATAAGAGAATCGCCCCGGGTTTTGTATCGAGGCTGTCCGGGGCGACCCTTTAAGGATATGTCGGATTATTTATTTCTTAAAAATGTCCGTCTTGGTTATGTTCATGAACCTGGCGGCCTTGCCCGGTTCTTTATAGTAGATGCGCACTTCGTCTCCCGCCTCCCAGGTATATTCCGGCATGGCCAGGTATTCCTCGGGTACGGAAAAGGTCACCAGCAATTTCTGGCGACCGGAATATACCGTGATGGCCTTTTTGTCTTTATCCACGATGGGGAACTTCTTGTCAGCCACCAGGGGACTGTCCTTGCCCACGTTTTCCTTTTGGTCGATGAGGGTGTAGGCAATCTTCTTCATGCTCTTCTCGACCGGATCATAAATCACGATTTCTTTCGCGTTGGTGTCCAGCTTCATCCGCAACCCGGCTTTGGGATCAGCGCCCCGCTCACTGGGGTCCTTGGGCAGCGCAAAGGTGACAACCGCCCCGCTGTAATCGGGATTGGCGGTGTCGTGTTTGACATCGTTGATAAAGGTCACCGTTTCTTTGTCTTTGTCAAAAGCGATCACCCTGCCTTGGTCCACTTTGCCGTGTTCGCCGCACCCCCAGACCAGGATCAACGGCAAGATGACGAGCAAGGTCAGCCAGCTATATTTTTTCCGCATAATCGGTCTCCTCAATCTCCTTTTGTAAAACCCGGTTCAGCTTCCCGCCACCGAGATCTGAGCTTGGGCCTTCTTAGCTGCGACTTCTTGCTTGGCCCCTTGTACCATCCTCACGAAGATATAGAGAGACATGGCCGCCACTAAGCCCAGGATCAGGACCGTGGCCGCGGCGTCAAAGTAAGATTTGCCTGCAGGTATCACTCGGTACATCAGCTTAAGGACGATGGAGAGGGCGCAACCGATGACCGCCAGACCGAAGGCGATGCGGATGCCGTAGCCTTTGATGTACTTGGTGGCCACGGTGCCTACTTGCGCCCCGATGGCGGCGCCGCACAACATGATAACGGCAGCAACCAATTCGGTGCGGCCCTTGTAGGTGTAAGTGCCGGTGCCGTATAAGCCGGAGATCATCACTTCAAAAAGGTCGGTGCCCACCGCCACGTGGGTGGGGCAGCCGATGAAGTAGATCAGGGCCGGCATGCGGATCAAGCCGCCGCCGATCCCCAGGATGCCTGCCAGCCAGCCGGTGGCGAAACTGATGACAATGGGCAGCCAGGCGGTGCAGGTGATCTGGGCCTCTTTGAAAGTAACCATCGGGGGAATCTTGATCCTGTGCAGGGTCTTATGCCACTCAATCCCCGTGGCCAGCTTGTCCACTTCCTTGCCCGCAGCTTCGGCCTCCCTTTCTTTCCGCTTTTTCTTAGCCACGTCAGCAAAGACCATCCAGGCGATGAGGGCCAGCAGCACCAGGTACAACAGGCGGACATAGAGTTCCACCAACCCGATGCGTTCCAGCCACATGACCATCTGGGCTCCCACTTCGAAGCCCACCACTGTGCCCACCAGCATAATGAGGCCCAGTTTATAATCCACGTTGCCGAATTTGCCATGGCGCATGGTGGAGATCAGTGATTTGCCCGCCATGTGGGCGATGTCGGTGCCGATGGCGAAGGCCATGGGAAAACCCAGGATGTTCAGCCCCGGGGTTACCATCCAGGCGCCCCCCATCCCGAAGAAGCCGCCGATAATTCCTACGCCAACCCCCAAAATAACCAGCCCGGGCCAGAATATCTTAATTCCCGCTATGGGCATGAGAACATATAGCCAATCCATTGTATTTCCCTCCTGCCTTATCGTTCTTGGGAAACCTTAATGTTCCGCCAGGTCCCGGGATTTCAGGTCTATGCCGATATGGCTCATGATCAGGTCCGCCAGGACTCCAAAAATCAAACCGATAATGGGAATTAGGACGACCGTCAGGAGAGCAAAATAAAGGTGACTCTCATTATACAGATTGGTCCACCAGGCTTCCCAGCCGGTAAATTTCCGGGTATCGGCTACCACCACCAGGGGGGCCGCTTTCGGCCCGGCGGCCAGGACCATCTCAGGCGACAACAGGCCGACCAGGACCAGCAACCCTGTAAGTTTTGCCCACCATTTACGCATTGTGCTTGTCCTCCTTGAAATTCTTGGTTATCTGACCACCGTAACTTCGCAGGGGGCATGGGCCACCACCTTGGCGGCGGTGGAGCCCATGACTATCCTTTCCAGGGCGTTCATGCCGGTGCTGCCAATGACGATACGATCAAACTTGCCCTCTTGGGCCCTTCGGATAATTAAGTTGGCCGGCACCAAACCGGCTTCCAGCACCGTTTCCACCGGCAGGTTCTTGGCGTCGAACAGGGCCTTGGCCTTTTTCAAAGCATTCCGGGCTTCATCTTCCAGCTTGTCCTTGATGTTGGGGGGCATGCCTTCCAGATAATCCGCGCCGTAATAGGCCACCGACATCAAAGTCACCTGGGCGTTCTGGGTTTCTGCCAGTTCCAAAGCTCGTTGCACGGCTTTCATGGAATGCTGCGAGCCGTCAGTAGCCACCAGTACTTTCATATGCGACCTCCTGGGCATGACTTAAGATTGCTCAAGGTTAATATGATCTGTGATAAGGAGAATGGCGGTGAGGGATTATCTTGCCTCATGATTGCTTCGCTTCATTATTTTCTCTGCGGGACAATAAGCCGGAAAAAATTCTCATGAACGATTTCATCTGCTTCAAGGGTTTACTGGCTGTTAAAGCAATGGCCGTGCCAGGCAATGGAGTACAACTCGATAGACATAACTATTAGGTAATCTTAATAAATTAAGGTGTTTCAATTAAGTTTGGAACTCACGGGAGTAACGTTTCTGTCAGCAATTTTTACAGAGTGTAAAGGGGGTGTCGGAAGAAACCTGTGGCGGCTCGCCGGTTTATAAGCGAACTCGCCAATATATGGGCGTAGAAAGTCTCTCAAAGATTTGGGACGCAGCGCAACCCTACTTTCCCAAACAGAAGCTTGGCTGAAAGGTGACCATTGAACGCTTTTTTCTGGTATGATTCTTGATATATGAATGTTGAGTAAAAGTGATGGAGACCCTCAACCTTTTTCGCGAGATCTTCCGCAAATTTAAGGGTCGCCGGGCCGAACCCGCCCGGGATGAGCTGGCCGCCGCCTTTCGCTTCCGGTATGCCTGCTTCAAGGATCTACTGGATTCCAACACTCAACTTTTGAATATCATTGCTGATCTGGAGGAAAAGCTCAAAGGCCAGCAGGTCTTTGGCATGTCTTACGTGCGCTCCCAGACGGCCCGGGCCGCATTCCACGCCTTCCGCATGATCAAAAGCCTGGATGTCCTCTCCGGCCACAAATATCCGGTGCTTTATGGGGTGCTGGACTGGATTAACGCAAAGATCAAAGAGCGCCTGGGTGAGAAGAAGGAACTCCCCCTCACCGACCTGGTCCTGCCGCTGTCTATGGTTGATAAAGAAATGGTGGATTGGGTGGGGGGCAAAAACGCCCACTTGGGGGAGGCCTTGAAGATCGGCCTGCCCATCCCGGAGGGCTTTGCCATCACTACCCGGGCCTATGCGGACTTTCTGGCCTTTAATGACCTGGTGGATGAGATTAACAAGAGAAAGATGGATATCGATCCCCAGGCCCCCCACACAGTCCAGCAGGTAAGCGAGGACATCCAAACATTGCTCAGCGAGGCCCAGGTCCCCATTGCCCTGGAGAAAGCCATTATAGAAGCTTATGACCGGATCGAGGCAGAGGTGGGGGCAGCGGGAGGAAAGGTGCCGCTGCGGGTGTCCATGCGCTCCAGCGCCATCGGGGAAGACAGCGAACTGTCCTTTGCGGGCCAGTATCTCACCATCCTGAACGTGCCGGCGGATCAGTTACTCCCGGCTTACAAAAAAATCCTGGCAAGTCTCTATACGGCCCGGGCCATCTCGTATCGCCTCAACAAGGGCATCCGGGATGAAGACATCGCCATGAGCGTGGTCTGCCTCCAGATGGTGGAGGCGGTGGCCAGCGGGGTGATGTATTCCCATCATCCCTTTAACATTCGGGATGACAACCTGCTCATCAGCGCGGTTTGGGGGCTGGGCCCGTATGCGGTGGATGGGGTTATCACCCCGGACACCTATCGGGTCGCCAAAGCCGATTTGGCCATTCTAGATCAGAAGGTCTCTCATAAAGCCGTGCAACTGGCGGCCAAGGCGGAGGCGGGCCTGGAGGAAATTCCGGTGCCGCCGGAGCAACAGGATAAACCCTGTCTCTCCCCGGACCAGATCAAAGTCCTGGCAGGGTATGGGGTGAAACTGGAAGGGCATTATGGCAATCCCCAGGACGTGGAATGGGCCCTGGACCGGCAGGGGCGTCTATTGGTGCTCCAGAGCCGGCCCCTGCGCCTTCAGGCCCCCACCGGAGAGGAAGCCCAAGAGATTCCGGTAACGGCCGGCTATCCGGTGTTGGTGGAGGGGGGCGCGGCGGCGTTTCCGGGGGTGGGATGCGGGCCGGCCTTTGTCGTCCTGCGGGATGAAGACCTGCTGGATTTCCCCGAGGGCGCGGTGTTGGTGGCCCGCCACTCTTCTCCCAAGTTTGTCATAGTGATGCCTAAGGCCCAGGCCATTGTTACGGACTCCGGCAGCATCTCCGGCCACATGGCGTCTCTCTCCCGGGAATTCTCCATCCCCTCGCTCCTTAATACCGGGGTGGCGACTCAGAATATTGCTCCGGGGCAAATTATTACAGTGGACGCTTATGCCTGCCGTATCTACGCCGGCAAGGTGCCGGAACTGTTGGAACTCCGGCAGACCCGGGAATCCTACCTGAAAGATACTCCCGTCTACGAAACCTTGAAGCAGGTGGCCGAATTCATTCTGCCTCTACGCTTGGTGGACCCCAAATCCCCGGAATTTGCCCCGGAATTTTGCCGGTCTTTGCACGACCTGGGGAGGCTGGTGCACGAATTGTCCTATACCGAGATGTTCAAGATCAGCGACCTGGTTACGGAGCGCCAGGGGTACGCCATGAAGCTGGATGCTCCCATCCCCCTGGACCTTTATCTCATCGATCTGGGGGGCGGCCTGGCCGGGGGCGACTTAAAGAGGGATAAGGTTACCATGGACCAGGTGACTTCGGCGCCTCTGCTGGCCCTCCTGAAGGGGATGACGCACCCGGAGGCTCGGGGGCGGGAACCCCGTCCCATTCAACTTTCCGGCCTATTATCGGTGATGCGGGAACAGATGCTGGCGGCCCCTAATATGGAAGAACGCTTTGGGGAACGCAGTTTCGCTATTATTTCCGACAAGTATCTCAATTTTTCTTCCCGGGTGGGGTATCATTACAGCGTGCTGGACGCTTATTGCGGCCAGACGGTGAACAAGAACTACATCACCTTCTCTTTTAAGGGGGGCGCGGCCGACGATGTGCGCCGGAACCGCCGGGTCCGGGCCATCGCCATCGTTCTCATGGGGCTGGATTTCTCCGTGGAGGTGAAGGGCGATAGGGTGGATGCCCGCTTGCAAAAATATGAGAAGGCCGTAATCGAAGACAAGCTGGACCTCATCGGACGCCTGTTGATCTTCACCCGGCAAATGGATATGCTCATGACCAGCGAAATAAGCGTCGAGGCGGTGGCTAAAAATTTTCTCCAGGGCAATTACAGCCTGGATATGGCTGCAATTACCGAGTCTGAAAGAGAAGACACCGCGGCGAACCCAGTTTCGAGTGGCGGAAAATAAAAAAGAAAGTCATCCTGCGAGCTTTCTTCCATGAACTTCAGATAAGTACTCTTGAATAATTCTTCCTCCCCCTTTGTTGGCCTCTGCGCCGTGGGTTTTCTGGCCCGTACTTCCTATGCTCTGGCCTGTACCCCGGTTCTGGCGTTGTTTGCGGCCTCTTTGGGTGCCGGCCCCGAAGCCATCGGCTTTTGCGTGGCCATTTCCACCATCACCGGCATTTTCTTCAAGATGCCCGCCGGGGTGGTGGCGGACGTCCTGGGCAAGACCAGGACCCTCCTTTACTGGCGGGGGCCCTGATCGGTTTCTGGGGCGGTTTGGATTATCGGGGGCCGTTCGGCATCATCGCCGGTTTTCTCATCATGACGGCTTTGGCCTTCAGGGTTCTGGTTATAGGGGAAAAAGACGGCAGGGCGTAACCGGTTGGGAACTTATGAGAGGGGCTTTAAGCTAAAGGCAAAGATGTCCCCTGGCCCGGCCGTTTCTCCCTCTCGACTTTTTTCTCGTAGGCTGCGTCGATCTTGAGGAGCAATTCCTCCAGGGGGCAAGGCTTCATGAGGTAGTCATAGCCTCCCAGGCGGCTGATTTCCAGGGCAGCATCCATGGAGGCGTGGCCGCTCAAGATGATGACCTCTAAGCCGGGGTCTATCTTTTTGATTTCTGAAAGGGTGGCAAGCCCATCCATCCCCGGCATGCGGATATCCAGGATCACCACATCAAAAGGCTGACTCCGCAACTCCTCCAAGGCTGCGGCGCCGCTGTCGGCGACGGTCACGGTCAGGCCCTGGGCTTCCAGCATCTTATGGAGGTTGGTTCGGAAGCGCTCTTCGTCGTCCACCAGCAAGATCCGGGGTTTAGTCATGGGCAAACAGCTCCGTCTCCCGGCTCAGGGGCAGGATGATGGTAAACGTAGTGCCCTGGCCCACCTGAGAATCCACGGTGATCTGGCCGCCCAGTCGCAGAATGATGCCGTGGCAGATGGACAGGCCCAGTCCGGTGCCTTTGCCCGGAGGCTTGGTGGTGAAAAACGGGTCGAAAATCTTCCCCAGATTCTCTTCGGGAATGCCGCAGCCGGTGTCTCTTACCATCAGGTCCACGGCATCGGGACCCGACCGGCGGGTGGTGATGGTTATACAGCCGTCCTGCCCGATGGCCTGGGTGGCATTGGTGAGAAAATTGAGAATCACTTGGCGCAGTTGGGGCGCGTCGCTGTAGATATGCGGCAAATCCTGGTCATATTGGCGGATGATCGTGATGTTGTTATGCCGGGCTTCCTTTTCCACCAGCATGGTCATATCTTCGATTATGCGGTTGAGGTCTACGGCCTGGATCACCGGGTCCCGTTTGCGGGCAAAATCCAGTAAATTCCTGGTGATTTCCGTGCAGCGGTCCACCTGCTGGACGATCTGGTGCAGCGAATCTTTAAGTTCCTGAATTTCGGCAATATCCCGGTCTGCGAGCTTCTTCAGGAGGAGTTGCATCCATTCGGCTTCCTGGCGGATGATGGCCAGGGGATTATTGATCTCATGGGCAATACCGGCAGACAACTCACCGATGGCTGCCAGTTTTTGCGATTGCAGCAGGCGTTCATCCAGCAGCCAGTCTTTCTTTTCAGGTGCTTGCATCCGTTTCATCCGTGCCCCAAGGAGTCGCACCCCGAGCCTGGAACCTGTGGCGTCATTACCAAAAGCTTGCCGGCTGGCAAGTCCGGGGTGGCTTCGTCTCAGGACTTGCCTTCCTGGATCAGCTTGCGGTCATAAGCCTGCCGCACTTTCTCCAGGAGTTCGTCCAAAGCCACAGGCTTCATGACATAATCGAAGGCTCCCAGTTGCATGCCCTGAATCCCCGATTCCACCGAGGCATGGCCGGTGAGCATGATGACTTCCACCAGGGGTTTCTTTTTTTTGATCTCCCGCAGGGTCTCAATGCCATCCATCCCGGGCATCTTGACATCCAGAATAATGACATCAATGTCATGATTATCCAAGAAAACCAAAGCCTTATAGCCGCTCTCCACTCCGGCGGCATCAATCTTTCTGGCTTTCAGCCGCTTGAGGATGGTGTCAAGAAAGTCCTCCTCATCATCCACAATCAGCATCTTAAACTTCTCCATACCATCGCCTCCTCGAGTCATCTCACCGGTAAATAAATGGTAAAAGTGGTCCCTTTGCCTTCCTCGCTGGCCACCATGATCCGACCCCCCAATTTCTCAATGATGCTGAAAGAGATGGATAAACCAAGACCGGTGCCTTTGCCCACCTCCTTGGTGGTAAAAAAGGGATCGAAGATCTTTTGTAATACTTCCTTGGACATGCCTGGGCCATTATCGCTGATCTCTATGGAAAGTTCATGGTTTTTAGCGAGGCTCCAGGTATTGACGACAATCTGGCCGTCTTTGCCGATGGCATCGATGCCGTTGTTAAGGATATTGAGAAAAACCTGCTGCAACTGGGCGGGATCGGTGGTGGTCAAGGGCAAATCCGGGGCGTAATTCGCCTGAATTTCGATATTGCGATAGCGGGCCTCGTTCTTTAAAAATTCGATACTTTCGTCCAGGACCTCATTAATATTGATCTTTTCGGCCATGGGCTCCATGCGCCGGGCAAAGCCCAAGAGGCGGTGGGTCACGGTTTTGGCCCGGACCACGTGATATTCGATCTTGTTCACCGCATCGGAAATTTCCTGGAAGTTCTCGCTTTTGGCCACATCCTCCGTGGCCAGCAGATCCTTGATCCACCCCGCTTTTTCATTGATAATGGTGAGCGGATTGTTGATTTCATGGGCGATGCCAGCGGCCATCTTGCCCAAAGCCGCCATCTTACTGGACTGTATCGCCAACTCGTCACTGGCCGCCTTCTGGCGCTCCATCCGCACCATTTCCTTCATCATGGCCCGGGTGGTAAAAACCGCCCCGACAATGATAAGCAAAACTCCGCCCGCGGCAATAAAAATGGCCAGGAACCTTGCCTGCAAAAGCGGGGTCAATTGTTCCCGGGGGACTTCTTTGATGACCAGAACCCATTTTTTAAGCTTGACGATGCTTGTGGCATAAAGGAATTCCTGGCCTTGAAAGGTCGTTTCCTCCACAGTTGTGCCGCTGGCCGCGGCGAAATCGGGGGCCAGGGGAGATTCCATGACCTTGCCGCCAAAGCGCGGGGTAGTCTGCAGGATGTTATCCCGATTGATTATAAACGCGTCGCCTTTTTTCCCGATCCAGGCGGCCCGGACGATATTGTCGATAATGTCGGAATCAATAGTGGCTCTGAGGATCCAAATCTTGTTCTTCTCCCGCACCTGCACCGCGATGATGAAATGGGGAGATTTCCTGAACCCCAGGAACACATCGCTGACATACACCCCAGTGGCCATCACTTCATGGAACCATTTCTCATCCTTGTAATTTACTTTTCTTAATAGACTATAGTATGGTCCTACATAAGCCAGGTGGCTGCCTTCTTCGTCGATGACACCAAGATCGAGGAATGATTTGGACCGGGTCTGAATGATATTAAAGACTTTACCTAAATAGTCTTCGTCTTCAAGTTGGTTGAGGGAGTGCGTATTGGCCAGGGCGGTAAGTTGAGAAATCCTTTCATCCAGGAAGAGATCAACGGAACCGGCTCGATTTTCCGCCAGCGTCTTCATATTGTCTTTGATCTTGGCGGTATAAGAGACACTGAATTGGTGATCAATCACTCCCCCCAGAATAAACAGGGGGATCACGGAAAAACCCAGTGTAGCCAGGATGATGTTCCGTGATAATTGCTTATAATATCCTGCTTCCATCAACGCCCCAAGTCTAAGTGAGATATGGAACTTTACAACTCTATGCCCGCCGCCAATTCATACTTAGCCAGGTCTGACGCCCAAGTCATGCCGATTCGATAATTTACTAAGCAATGGTCGTTCCAAGTTTGCTGTCTAGTCTGTCTCAGTTAACTAACTGAAACTATAAAGATTATTTAGTATACTGAACGTGTTGAGCCTAAGCCTTGCAGTATCTTATGTCAAGAAATTTTACATGGTGTAAAGGGTCGTCCCACCTATATTTTTTTTGATATAATATTCAGAGTTTGGAGGAAAATTTTCTTCAATCAGACGAAGCCGGGAGGCTCCTCGATTACCCTTGAATCTTGCGGCACTCTGGGCTAAAGTTTTAATATGAGAAAACTTTTGGAAGAATCCGGTTTCAGGCTCAACCGCCCTGGGCGGGGCGAGCCCACCGTGAAGCGCTACGAAGACCCCAAGTGGGTCCAGAGCATGCGGTTGAGCCTCGATCACAATTATGCCATGGCAGAGTGTCTGGGCGAAAGCGGTCTGAAATACTCGGACCTGGAAGGCTTGGTCCCGCGCCTGGAAGCCTTGCATCAAGACTTGACGGCCCAAAGGCAAAGCGGCCAGGCGGGTTTCATGGAGTTGCCATACGACAGCCAGATCGTTCAGGATATTCGCCGTTTGTCCAAGCCGCTATTGGAGTGGTGCTGGGATGTGGTTGTGCTGGGCGTCGGTGTATCGGCTTCGGGAGTCCGGGCCCTGCACCAGGCCCTGCGCCCCCCCCAACACAACAAGTTTCCCATGGCCCGGCGCCACCACAAGTTGGGATTGTGGGTGGCCGACGATATTGATCCCGACCACTTGTGGGGCTTGTTGGACGGCCTGGATTTGCGGCGCACCGCCTTCAATGCTATCAGTAAGTCCGGCGATCCTGTGGAAACCCTGGCCCTCTTTCTGTGGGCGTATCAGTTGATGAAAACCCGGCTGGGGGAAGACAAGGTTCGGGAGCTCTTCGTCATCACCACAGATTTGAAAAAGGGGGTGCTGCGGAGTCTGGCGGCCCGTGAACATCTGCCCTCTCTGGCCGTGCCTTCCAATGTGCCCGAGAGTTTTTCGGTACTCTCCGCCGCGGGGCTTTTTCCCGCGGTTTTAACCGGCATTGAAGTGGAAGAACTTCTGGCCGGGGCCCGAGCCATGGATCAGCGCCTGAAAGAAGCGCCGGTTGACCGAAACCCCGCCTATCGCCTGGCGGCCTTGTTTTATCTGTTTGCCACATTCAAAGAGCGGCCCTTCCTAATATTTATGCCTTACGCCACCACCCTGGCGGGAATGGCGGAGTGGGTCTGTCAGCTTTGGGCTGAAAGTTTGGGCCAGCGGCATGACCTTCAGGGTAAAGGGGTACCTGTAATTAGGGCCCTGGGCGCCACTGACCGGCAGTCGCAATTACATCAATTTATGGAAGGGCCTGCCGACAAACTTATCACCTTCCTGACGGTGGACAAATTTCAGCATCATTTGGAGATACCTGAGAGTTACCCCGAAGAAGCAGAATTGAGCTTCCTGGAAGGCCATTCCTTACAAGAGTTGCTTAAGGTGGAACACCAGGCCACTGCCTTCAATCTCATGAAGGCTGGCCGGCCCAACTTGACGCTGCGCCTGCCGGAAATCAACCCTTTTACCATCGGGCAATTGATCTATCTTTTGGAGACGGCGACGGTGGCAGCGGCCTATCTCTTCGGGGTCAATGCCTTCGATCGGCCGGGGGTGGAAAGAAGCGAGCAGACCGCTTATGGCCTGTTGGGAAAGCCAGAGTTTGAATCCTTCCATCGGCAATTCGACGCCGCTTGGCCGGCTTTGGATAAATACCAGATTTCTTGAGGATTATGAAGCAACAAAACCATCCCACCACTTGGTGGCGTCCGAACAAAGACCTGGACACCTTTGGGCTGGTAAGATTTTTTTCTCTGCCCGGTTTTGTGGTCATCTTGGTGGTTACCGCTATTTTGACAGTGTTTCTGACCCTGCGGACCCAACAAATGGCCCTGAAGAAAAATGAAGACTATCTGATTTTGCTAGCCTCCAACCTCAACCATCAGATTTACCAGCAATTCGTCTTGCCCACGGCCTTCGAACAAGGCGGGCGCATCACCTTATCCGATCCGGAACAATCCAAACGGTTGGATGAGGTGGTCCGGACCACCATCCATGGCTTTCACGTGGAACAGTTGAACCAGTATGATCAGGAGGGGGTCTTTTCTTACAGCACCGCCCCGGACTTGCCCCTGGGGAAAAAATGTGATCATGTCCTGGGGGTGAAAAAGGCCCTGGCCGGAGAAAACTACTTCGAGTTGCCCGGCCACAGCACCTTCTGGAGCATCTTCTGGCCCAGCAGTTATAAGAATCGGTACCTAAAGGCTTATATCCCCTTCCGGCTGGAGGAAAAACTTCTGCCCCAGGCCGGTCCGGTGGTAGGTGTCATTGAGATAACTCAAAATATCTCCGGGGACCTGGCGGAGATTGCGAACTTCCGGCTGATCATCCTGGCAACCCTGGTGGTAATCATGGGGTTGTTGTTTCTCGTATTGCGGCAAATTGTCAAGCAGGCCGGGGTCATTCTGGAACGCCGCCAGGAAGAGCAGCGCAGTCTGGAGGCGCAGCTTCACCAATCGGAGCGCCTGGCTGCCCTGGGGGAGATGACCGCGGGAGTGGCCCACGAGGTCCGCAATCCTTTGGGAATCATCAGTTCCACCGCGGAGCTCCTGCGGGAACGGTTGGCCCGCTATGAACCCCAAAATCGCCTGGCCCAGATCATCGTGGAGGAATCCAACCGCCTCAATGAAAAGGTCACGGAATTCCTGGATTTTGCCCGGCCGCGCGTCCCCAACCTGCGCCCCTGCGACCTGGAGGTGACGCTGAACCGTAGTCTGGAACTGTTGCAGCCCGAGATTAAGCGCCTGGGCATTCAGGTTCACCGGGATTTTCAACTTAATGGGCGCCCTCTGATGGTGGACCAGGACCTTTTGCACCAGGCCTTCTTGAATATTTTCCTAAACGCCATCCAGGCTATGCCCCAGGGCGGGCACTTAACTGTATCCATCCTACCCGGCCCCGACGGCCAAGGGGGGGAAATCCGGATTCAGGATGACGGGGAAGGTATTGAGCCGGAGACCTTGAAAAAGATTTTCAACCCGTTTTTCACCACCAAAGAAAAGGGCAGCGGTCTGGGGCTGCCCATTGTAAAAAGTATTATCGAGGCCCACCAGGGGAGTTTGAAGATCAGCAGCACCGTGGGGGCAGGAACCACGGTGGCGATTACTATCCCTGAGCTGACGGGACCGAGAGCAAGCAGTTAATGAGCATTATAGGGGTTTCATCTTTTCCGTCTGCTCCTTGGGGGAGAGGGCGGGGTGAGGGGGAAAGAATCTCTGTTTTCCTCAGGTAATAACTCAACCGAACACGAATCCGAAAACGACGGCCATAAGGAAGGCAAGCCCGGACCACTATGGATACGATCCTAGTAGTTGACGACGAAGTTAATTATCTCACCGTCATGGAGGCTCTCCTGGGGGAGGCGGGTTATGAAGTCCTCACAGCTGCGAGCGCTATTGAGGCTATGAAGATAGCCAGGTCATCCGATTTGGATCTCGTACTCACCGATATGAAGATGCCCAAGATGAGCGGCATTGAACTCTTGGACGAATTACGCGGCCTTTATCCTGACCTGCCGGTGATTATCATGACCGCCTACGGTACGGTGGAAAAGGCGGTCATGGCCATGAGAAAAGGCGCCTTCGATTACATCCTCAAGCCCTTCAAAAATGAAGAAATTCTGGTCACCATCGCCAAGGCCCTGGAACACCGCCATCTCATTCTGAAAAACCGCCTGTTGAACCAGGAATTGGACAAGAAATATGGCTTTCCCAATATCGTGGGAGAGTCCCGGGTGATGCAGGAAATTTTGGCCCTGGTGAAACGGGTGGCCCAATCCCGGGCCACGGTGCTGATTACCGGCGAGTCCGGGACCGGCAAGGAGCTCATCGCCCGGGCCATCCATCAATGCAGCACCCGGGCCGCCAAGAGCTTTATCTCGGTGAACTGCGCCGCCCTCACCGAAACCCTGCTGGAGAGCGAACTTTTCGGGCACGAGCGGGGCGCCTTCACCCATGCCGTGGCTATGCGCAAAGGGCGCTTCGAACTGGCCGACGGCGGCACCCTGTTTATGGACGAAGTGGCGGAGATGTCCCAGGCCCTCCAGGTCAAGCTCCTTCGTATCCTGCAAGAAATGGAGTTCGAACGGGTGGGGGGCACCCGGACCATCAAGGTGGATGTCCGGGTGGTGGCAGCCTCCAACCGGGACCTGAAAGAGGAAGTGGAAGCCGGGCGCTTCCGGGAGGACCTGTTCTATCGCCTCAACGTGGTCCATCTTCACCTGCCGCCCCTGCGCCAGCGCCAGGAAGACATCCCCCTCCTGGCGAGCCACTTTATTAACAAGTATGTCCAGGAAAACCTGCGGGACAAGACCCGGATCACCCCCGATGCCCTGAAACTGCTGATTCAGTATGATTGGCCGGGGAATGTCCGGGAGTTGGAAAACGTCATGGAGCGGGCGGTCATTTTATGCGGCAACAACGTCATAACTCCCCAGGACCTGCCCTCGGAGCTGGCTCCCACCCCCTCCGAGTCCAAGCTGGAGATTGACCGCTTCATCCCGCTGCATACCCCGCTCCCCGAAGCCCTGGACACCATCGAAGAGCAGATGATCCGCCGGGCCCTGGAAAAGAGCGGCCAGGTGCAGGTCCGGGCTGCGGAAATTTTAGGCATCACCAAGAGTTTGTTGCAGTACAAGCTAAAGAAGTATCATTTGACGACCTGAACGGTGGCATGGGCGTTTCGCCTGACTTTAACCTGGAGGCCCCTTGAAACCCGACCAATTTCCCGACGACATCCGTCCCCATCTCATCCCCAAGCCCGAAGGGGACTTGGTCTATCGCTGCCTGGAGTGCGGCAGCGAATACGGCATCACCGAACTGCTGTATACCTGCCCCAGGTGCCGCGGCCTTTTCCTCCTGGAGGACAAAAACGCCACGCGCCTGAAAGAGCGTTCCGGGGCCTTCTGGCGGCGGCTGTTTGATTACCGCAAGATGCTGAATATCCCGGCGCTGCAAGGGATTTTCCTGTTCTACGAACTCATTGCGCCGGTGATTCCCCTCACGGACATCATTTACCTGGGGGAAGGCCATACTCCCCAGGTGGCGGCCAATGCGGATCTTGAGTCCGAAGTGGGCGCGCCCTTCTATTTCAAGAATGATGGTCAAAACCCCAGCGCGTCGTTTAAAGACCGGGGCATGGCCGCGGCTTTAAGTTACTTGAATTTTTTGGCAAACCAGCCCGGGGCCGGAAAGCTGCTGGCCATCTGCGCCTCCACCGGCGACACCTCCGCCTCCGCTGCGCTCTACGCTTCTTATTTGGGGGAGAAGGTGGCCTCCGCGGTGCTCCTGCCCCACGGCAAGGTCACGCCCCAGCAACTGGCCCAACCTTTGGGGAGCGGCGCGCGGGTATTGGAAATTCCCGGCGTCTTCGACGACTGCATGAAAGTGGTGGAGGCCCTGGCGGACAACTACCAGGTGGCCCTGCTGAATTCCAAGAACTCCTGGCGCATCCGGGGCCAGGAGTCTTATGCCTATGAAATCGCCCAGAGCTTCGACTACGACCTGACGGACAAAACGGTGGTGGTGCCCATCGGCAACGCCGGCAACATCACCGCCATCATGCAGGGTTTCTTGCGTCTGCATGACCTGAACATTATCGACACCCTGCCCCAGGTCATTGGGGTTCAGTCCCGCCACGCCGACCCGGTGTTCCGCTACTACCTGGAGCCGGATGCCGGCAAACGGGTCTTTGTGCCGGTGACGGTGCAGCCCTCCGTGGCCCAGGCCGCCATGATCGGCAACCCGGTGTCCATGCCCCGGGTGATCCGCCTGGTTTCAGAATACCACCGCCGGGCCGGGACCGGCAGCGTGGCGGTGGTGCAGGTGAGCGAACAGGAGATTATGGACTCCATGTTGCTGGCCAACCGCCACGGCCATATCGCCTGCACCCAGGGCGGCGAATCCCTGGCCGGGTTCCGGGCCGCTATTCAGGCGGGCTTGCTGGGAAGAGACGCCTCCGCGGTGCTGGATGCCACGGCCCACCATCTGAAATTCATTGGGTTCCAGCAGATGTACTTCGAGGACTCCTTTCCGCCTGAGTTCGAAATAACGCCGAAACCGAAGTATCAAAACCGGCCTCAGCTTCTGACGCCAACCACCGAAGATCCGGCCCGGAAAACCGCGGACCTGGCGACCCAAATTGCGGCTTTGCTTGACTTGACGCCCAAGAAATCCGCATAGTCCAAGTGATACAAAAAGGGGGCGGTGCTTTGCCGAATGTCAGGAAAAGAGTGGAGGCGCTGGAACGGGGCGCTGAGCTTCCCCCCGGCCCGGAGGAGCGCTTCAGCGGCTACGGGGTGGCGGGAGTGCCCTTCAGGTCCGGGCACGTCCTGGCTCTGCGGCGCTGGCCGGCATCCTCGCTGGGACGGCCATATACCTCCCTGTGGCACCGCGATCCCGAGGGACGCTGGATTTTCATTCAAGATGCCCCACCGCAACTGGCCTGTCCCCGCTATTTCGGGAGCGCCTTGTCTCGTGCCTTGGTCAGAGAGATCAGCATTAACTGGAAAAGTCAGAGCGATTTTCAGGTGACCGTGGCCGGTGATTACGAGATAAACTGGCGCGTCTCCCTGGGGGAGACCTTAAGCACCCGTATGCTCAATATTCTGGGCGGGTGGATCCCTAACCCCCTCTGGCGCCGGGAATCCTTTCTGCGGGTGCTGGGCCGCCTGGGCGGCTTTATGGGAGCAGGGAAAATGAACCTCACCGGGCGACTCCCTAACGGCCAATGGTTTATCAGTAATCCCCGCTATATCTGGATAATCACTGCCACCGAGGCCGAGGTGTGCGGCGAGTCTTTGGGGGCGATGGGGCCTCTTCCCGAGCAGGCCCGGCTGGGAGATTTGTGGATGCCCCAGCAGGGCAGGTTTTTCATTGGCCAGGCTTTTCTGGAGAACTTCGACCCGGCCCGCCATCTGACAATCAGTTCTCAAGAGGGTTAGCATGGTCGAAAATGACAAAACTGCGGCGGCTGCGCCGGTTGTCACTCCCATCTCTGACAATTACTGCTTCGTCTGCGGCAAAGACAACCCCAAGGGTTTTAAGATCCAGGTGCGTTATCTGGAAGCCGACACAGCTGCGGAAACGGAGCTGTCTTTGCCCAGGGAATACCAGGGTTGGGCCGATGTTATCCACGGGGGCATTCTGGCCACCCTGCTGGATGAAATGATGGCCCACGCAGTGTGGCATTTTGCCGGCCCCGGCCTCACTCTGAGTATGGAAGTGCGATTCCATGCGCCTCTGAAACCCAATGAATTGATCCTGGTCCGGGGAGTACTTCAAACCAAGAACGGCAGCCGCCGTCTGGCCGAAGGCGAGATCATCCGCCTGGCGGACGGCGCTCGCATTGCCTCGGCTAAGAGTCGATTTATTCTGCTGGAAAATAATGCGGATAAAGTTTAACCACCAAGATACCAGAGGGGCCAAAAGGAGTTTTCCTTGACGCTGCTTAATGTACTTGGTGTTTGTTGGTAAGAAAATGCTGCAAGTCACCATTCTGATGGTGGGCAAAACCCGGGAAGCCTTTATCCGGCAGGGGTTGGCTTTTTATCAGAAGCGCTTGCAACCGTTTTTAAACCTTACCTTGACCAGCGTCCGGGAAGAAAAGGAGGCCGGGGGTCTGAATGCCGAGCCCCTAAAAGGCAGGGAAGGGGAGCGTCTGCGGGCTAAAATCCCGCCCCGGGCTTGGGTTACGGCCCTTACCCCGGAAGGCCGGGAATACACTTCGGAAGAATTTGCCGTCTGGCTCACCCAACGGGAACTGACAGCCAGGCCCCTGGCCTTCCTTGTCGGCGGCCACTGGGGCCTATCTGACGGTGTAATTGCCAACGCCCACGAACGTCTGGCCTTGTCACGCTTAACCCTGCCCCACGAACTCGCCCGCCTGGTTCTGTTGGAGCAACTTTATCGAGCCATGACCATCAAGACCGGCCACCCGTATCATGTCTGATACCGGGTTGAATTCAAAGAGCTATTTTGCCCAGCCTATAGCCTTTGCCAAAAATTCTTTCCAGTTGCCATTTTTTAAATCCCCCTAAATCCCACTTTTTCAAAGGGGGACTTATAAAGGAATTCCGCTAAGTTTCCCCCTTTGGAAAAGGGGGTAGGGGGATTTAGGTTATTGGATCATGTGCCACAAAGAAAAAACTTTTGGCATTTGCCATAAGCGACCGAAGAATCTCAAAAAAGCGAGATTTTTCGCTGCGCTCAGAATGACAAATCTTAACCGGATAACCAGCAACAACTTTCGGCAAACCCGATAAAATCCTCCCCTTACAAAGGCTTTTATTTTTTGAGGTGGGCGGTTCTTCGGCCACGGCTGCTTAGCCTGCGCTGCACCGGCGAGACGCCTGTGCCACCATTCGAGCGCAAAATAATTTGAAATGGGGCTGGTCCGAATTCTGTCTCGCGTAAAAACGCCAGCGGAGGAACAGTTTCTCTGCCGCCCTTGAAATCACCCCAGCCAGGACTTCCTCTTGTATCTGCGGGATTCCTGAGATATGTATATAATACTTCAAGAGAAATAAATCCGGTTACGGGTTTCGATTTTTGCTGAAAAACCATGGAGGGCGCTTATGGGATCGGGCTGGAGCATCGTGGCTTTTCCGGTGATCCTGCCGTGGCGGGATGAGTTCTGGACTTTACCCTTGTATTTCCCTGACTTGAAGGTGGGAGTCACCCCGGGGTGGCCTACCCAACTGCCATACCAAGGGATGCCTCTGCCCAAGGAGGCCGAGGTCCATCCCCGGGAGCTGAGGCACTATAAGCCCGGAGATTTTCGCCAATGGCAGGCCTTTGAAAATTATCGGAAAGAGCAAGGGGAGGAAGGCGATCTGATTCAAGCGATTAAAGGCTACGGGCAGCCTGCCGCGCCGGCCCCGTCACCATCTGCCGCGGATGCCTGGTCCCTGGCCTGGCAGTTGGAGAAAATGCAGGCCGACCAGGAAGCCCAGCTTCTCTTGGTGGATAAAGGGGAGGACTGGTTGAAAGACGTCCTCAAGCCGGAACGCTGGGAAGATCCAACTTCCTACGGACCGGTCAGCGGGGTCGAAGAAATGGTGGACCCTGAACTGGCCGAACTGCGCTATCTTCTCTGGCGCCGGGTGATGCAACCGTTTCTTGAAAACCAGGCAGCTCCTTTGCTTTTAGGGCGTACCTCCCGGTCGTTGTTCCTGACTTTGAAAGGCTGGCCGGATTGGACCGGACTTAAAACGGTGCGGCTGGGTTTGCCCGGCTGCCGGAATAGGATCGAATGGCAGGGGGTGGCGGGCGACTCCGGCAAAACGGACTGGCAGGATAAGTTCTTAGAGCTTTTAGGCGCCCTGCTCACCGGGGTGGCCGACCACCAGGATTTGCATGAATCTTCTCAGGAACTGCAGGAATTCATAAGTGATGTAATTGTGGCCCGCTGGCCCTACCCCGCGGTGTGGAATTGGGACCTGGAGATTTGGGGAATGGATGGCGCGCCGGATGAAAAAGGCCCAATTTTATGTTGGGCCGGGGCCGGAGAAGGTATTTTACCGGGATAAGCCCCAAGGTTTTCCGCACTGAATTGGAGGGCTGACCTTTGCCGTCAAATTTCGGCAGAAGAGGGTTTAGCCCGGGGCAATAGAGCAAGATTATTCTTCTTCGGGTTCCGGCAGGGCCTTCAAGGGGGTGGTGGGCACGATTTTCCCCGCAGCAATCTCCCGCAGGGCCATAACGATTTCTTTATTGTCCCCTTTAACCAGAACCGGGGCGCCGCGGTAAAGTTGGCGCACCCGTTTGGCCGCCAAGTGAATGAGGCCAAAGCGTGTCGGCACTTGTTCCAGGCAGTCTTCAATAGTAACCCGGGCCATAAACAGTCTCCGTTAGGATGATCTACGGGAGTCGCCAAAGGCAGGACAACTCAATTTCCCACCCTATATATTTATCTTTTTTCCGAGGTCTTGTCAAAGAGATCTATGACATTTCCCGGGTTGCGATTGACCTGGAATATCTCAGGGGCCGCGGCTAGTCTAACCCGGCTTCCGGGGGGTGATCAAGTCTTCCAATTCGGCCAATAATTGGGTTACTTGCACCGCAAATTTGACGCATTGCTTGCCGGCCAGGCAATCTTCCGCGTCTTTCTGGTCCAGGTAAGCCCCCACTGCTTCGCCGGCCTTGCTTAGTCTAACAGCATAGCGTTTGCCGGCTTCATCCCAGGTTACATTCAAGTCTAGGTTTTTTTGTGCGATTTCAGGATGAAATTCGCGGATCTTTTCCACGACGCGGTCAACTTGCTGGCCCATGATGAGTTCCTTCTCTTAATAAAAAACTCTTTAAATTACAGATAAGATCGTACAGAATTATTTCAAGGGATAATGGTGCAGATAAAGATTATCCGGGGAATTTCTCTATTCTGATTAGGCAAGAAGGGCCAGAGGCAGTACCGCCCCTTTTCTCCTGCCAGGCGCACGAACTCCAATTGATCACCGTCTTTGAGGATATAGGAGGCCGCCACGTCCCGGCCGTTCACCAGGGCCAAGGCCCGGGGGTCGATATTCAACGGCTCTCTCAAGGCCTGGCGCACCTCGCTGACGGATTTCCCGGCGATGGCCGCCTCCAGGTTATGGACTCCATAGCTGACCTTAACCTGGCCTGAGTGGAGCCGATTCGTCTGTTGCTGGCGGGTTAAATCTTTCAGTTGCGCGCTCATGAGTCTCCATCACTTGCAGGGATAGAGCGGCCTGACCTTACCGGCGGAGCGAATTTGCCGGACTAACTCTTTGATTTCCTCAGCGGAATAGGTGCGGCCGCATCCCGGGCAGCGAATTTCCATCCCTTTTCAGGTGGGGTCCAGGATGATGCTGGCATTATGGCAATAAACGCATTTCATGGGTTTAAAAATAACGGGACAATTTCGGTAACGAGTCATCCACCTGGCGGCATTCCCGTAACAGTGCATTGATATAAAGCCAGGCGAAGCTCAGGAGAAATTCCGGGGCATATTTCCGGGCGCCATGGCTGTCAAAGGCCATTTCGGACCCCGCCGGCCCGTACCGGAAGCGAAAGGCCAGGTCACCCAAAAGGGGCCAGGTCACCTCCCAGTAGTCGTCGGTATGAGCAAAACCGCCGCAATCCATCCGGCGGACTGCAACCTCCACCACTTCGGGGGACACCCGTTCGAGGATTTCTTCCCGGGCTCCCAGGGAGACTTCCTGCATCGGACCGGTGCCGTTGGGGGCGAAATCCGTAAAAGGCAGCCACTCCCGGCCAGGGCCTTTATTCTCCAGGGAAAACTTGCCCCGTCCGTAACGGGCCAGGAGGGCCACGTAATCCCAGGCAAAGACGTAGGCGTCCTCAGTGGGTACCGCCAGGCTCTTGCGGGCGTAAAAGACCCGCAAATCCGTGCCGAACTCGGGGTCTCGGTCGTATAGCAGGAATAGTTCCAAGGGACGGAAGGGAACTACCCGCAGCACCCACTGGATAGTGGCATAGGGGCGGCCCTCCAGCAATTCCCCCCGAAAGAGCCCCGCCAGGGCTTGAGGGTCGAGGGCCGCCAGCCCCGCCAGGTCCTCCCGGTACTTTTTGCGGACGTACTGCCGGATTTGGGCCTCCCAACCGCCGCCGGCCTCGAAATGCCCCAAGGATACCAGGTCGTAAGAAAAATCCAGGGAGGGCGCGCTTGTTTTCAGCTTTTCTTGGCCTCCACCCGCTGATTGAATTTCTCCAAATTGATTATAAATCTTTCGTGGACAGCCTCGCCAATCTTTTCTTTTTCGTCAAAGGCTTCCAGTTTAAAGGTAATCTTGCGCCCTTCCACCTGGGTGATTTCAGTGACGGCCCGTACTTCCATCCCTAGGGGAGTGGGGGCAGTATGCTTCAGGTTCATGGAGATGCCCACCGAGGTTTCACCTTCGCCCAGGTGGGGAGCCATCAGGTCGGCGCTGACCCCTTCAAAGAGTCCCCCCAGGAAGGGGGTGCCGAAGACATTGGGGACCTTGGGGAAAAATTTCTGGGCGGTGTGCTCCGGCCCAGTCTTGATCCGCATCTCATTGGTCATTCCCACAGCCAGTGTCATATAAGACCTCCTCAAAAACAGGTTTTAGGTTTCAGACAGAACCACAGTTTTTGAGCTTGAAGGTTAGGTGTCAGATTGTAGGTTAAGTTATGTTCCCTTTTCCCAAAACCGAAAATCCAAAACCTAACAGCTATTTTTCTAAACCGCCAGTGGGTCCATTTTAATGGGACCCATCAGTTCACCCCCGCCCAGCCGGCGGCCCAGGTCCCGGGCCTGCTCCAGGACCTCGGGGCAGGCGTTGATGGCCCCTTTTTCATCCACGCCCCGCACCAGGACCTCTGCAGCGTACCGGACGTTGATGGCATCAAAAAAATACTTGGCCACCAGGCGGGAACCCACGAACAACAGACGGCCTTTGGTGGCGCCGGTGACCAACAAGACCCCCTGGCGGTTGCCGCCAGGGAAATCATTCTGAAGCACATAGCGCCGGGCCCACAGGGCCTGGGTGCGGTCGATCATGGCCTTGGCTTGGGCGCTGACGCTGTAAAAGAAGACAGGCGATGCCAATGCCACTACGTCGGCTTCCAGCAGCTTGTCGTACAGCCCCCGCATTTCATCTTTAATGGGGCAGGTGCCATCTTTAAAACAATGATATATTTCCAGGCAGGGGGAAATTTTCATCTCCCGGAGAAAGATTTCTTCAACCGAGGCATCGGCCTCCGCTGCTCCCTGGAGGAAGGCTTTCATGAGGGTGTCGGAGTTCCCCTGCCTCCGGGGACTGCCGAAGATGCCCAAAACTTTCATGATAAACTCCTTGGAGTGATTAGTAACAATATGGAAAGTAAGGGGGTAATGTCAAGGAGAGAGGCCTTTTAGTTTGTAGATTTTGCGTTTCCTCCTACCGTAAGAGAGGATTGTCCAACCAAAACCGATTTCCGATGAAGTGAGCGCGTCGACCTATGGAATTCGTGGTGCACATACAGGACCAGGAATCCCTGGCTATGGTTCTGGAGCAGGGGGCAGGGGCGGTGGCGGTCCGCCTCCCCCGCAATCCTGAGGCCGGGGCTTGGTCTGAACTCTCGGACTGGCGGGGTGCCGCCGGGCAGCGGGGCCTTAAGTTTTATGTGATCTGGGATGAGTTGATTTCCGAAAGGGAACTTCCAGGGGTGGCCGCGGTTCTGGCTGGGGTGTCCCGGCTCAATCCTGACGGCTTTAAGGTACGGGACCTGGGCCTGGTTCGGGAGGCCCGCCGGCTTTATCCCCACTTGCCTCTTGTGGCTTCTGGAAACTGGGGGGCCTATAACTCTCCTGGGGTGCGGCTGGCTGAATCCCTGGGATTCAGCCGGGTGGTCCTCGATGGGCCGGTGAGTCTGAAGGATTTGGCCCTGATAAGGCGGCAAACCGCCGTGCCCCTTGAGGTCACCCTGCCGCCCTTCTGTCAGGGATATGCCGGACTCTGCCTCCTTGACGAATGCCTGGGTTTGAGCTGTGAGGCCTGCTGTCTGTTTCAGGAAAAGAGTGTTACATCCAGATCTTTGATGGAGGCCCTGGAGATTTTTTCGGCTCTATGTCAACTGGGGGTGGAGGCGGTGCAGATCCCGGGAGAGCTTTTTGCCCCGGCTTCCCTGGCCCAGGTCCTGCGGCTATTTCAGTCTATAGTAGAGGCTTCTCCGGTGGAGCGTCCCCGGGTTTTAGCCGCGGTCAAAGACCTCCTGGGGGTTTTTGGGGAGGGTCTGGTGAGGTCGCAGTTGCATGAGGCAACCTTGTCCGGTTACCGGAAGCCTGTGGAATCGCCGTCCCGAAGGTCTGCTTCCCGGCCCGAGTTTCCCGGTCTTAGCCGCATCTGGTTGGAGGCCAGGGATTATGCCGAAGTCTTAGCGCTGTCCCGGGAGTGGCGGGAGCCGCTGGTGATTTCCTTGACTCCGGATAATTATGCCGCTTTCTTGAAGGAACACCGCCGCTGGGGACCCCGGAAGCTCATCTGGCGCCTGCCCCCGGCTATCCGGGAATCATCCCTGGCGTTCTACCAGAAAGCCTTGGAAACCTTGAGCCAGGGCGGGTACAGCCGGTTTGTGGCAGGGGATTGGGGAGCAGTGGCCCTGGTCAGGGGTGTCAGTGGCCAGGTGTATGGCGATCAGACTTTGGGGGTGCGCAATTCCTGGGCGGTAGCCGCAGCCCGGGAGTTGCAGGTGGCCAGGGTCTGCCTGCCGCCGGGGCCGCGGCCGGAGCGCTGGCTGGAATTGCTCAAGGCTGCGCCCGCCAGCAGCTTCTGGGGTTACCTTTATCAAATAACGCCTTTGGCCCTGTGCCAAGGAGAGGTTCCCAGTCTGCTGCCGCAAAAGGACCTAAGATGGGTGCCTGAAAATGGAAGGGCCATCCTGACACTAAAAAACCCTCTGGATTGGCGGGACCGGGGCAAATGGTTCAAACAACAGGGCATCTTCCCCTTGGTGGTGGCCCTCCCCCATAGTCCAATGCCCCGAGGCCAGCTGCCTGTCTGGCTGAAACCTCGACCCAGAACCGCCCCCACCGGCAAATAAATTGCAGGTCGGCGCCCTTTTTGTTATATTGTGCATGAAAATTTGGGCACCTTATCCTCAAGCAAGGAGACTGAATAATGGCTCAAAAGTCATTTCGCCTTTCCCGGACCATGGCACGGGTGCTGTTGGTGGCCGTTTGCATCCTGGCCCTGGCGTCTCCGGGTTGGGGGGAGAAAGCCGCTCCCAATTTCACTCTGAAAGATGTGCTCCAGGGAAAGGAGTACTCCCTTAGCCAGTTCAAGGGCAAAGTGGTGGTGATCAACTTTTTTACTTTTTTCTGCGGACCCTGTCGGGACGAGATGCCGGACCTGAACAAAATCAATAATGAATTCAAGGGCAGAGGCTTACAGACCCTGGGGATCGCTCTGAGTTCCGACCCGACGCAGATCAGGTTCCTGGTGAAGCAACTAGGTCTGGAATACCCGGTGCTCATTGGAAATGACAAAGTAAGCGAAGCCTACGGAAGTGTTTCGGTGGTGCCCACCACGGTCATCGTCGATAAACAGGGAAACGTTGCCCAACGGATCGAAGGTACTCGAAAAAAGGAAACCTTTGTAAAGATGATCGAGCCCTTGCTATAATGGGATTTCCCGGCTGGTCAGCCGAGCGCCACTATGGCGGTTATTGCGAACCTCGAACCATGACTGATGAAATTAACGGGAGGCAGCGACTTAGTCACTAAAGTCTTCACCCCGCACCTCCCCCACCCCTCACCCTTCCACAGCGAGGATCAGCGATGGGCCCCAGGCAGGGACTACCGGAATGGGCCCAGGAATTGGAGGAGCACCTTAAAGAGGGGGAGTCGGCTCTCTTTATCCTCCATGGGCAAGTTTTCGATTATGTCCGGGTAAATGGGGATTACTTGCCCTTTCGCCACTTTCTGGGCCATTGGCTGGCCCAGGAACGTCATCCAGTATTTTACAATCTCGGACTGGGACTGGAGTTTTGGGACGAACCGGGGGAAACCGCCTTCCGACTGGCCCTGGAACCTGCCGGGCCGGAGATAGACGACCCGGAGGACGTGTCCCGGGTCCGGGCCCGGGCCTTAAAGGCCCTGGGTCAGCAGCCCACGTCCAAACCCCTGCCCCAGAGCCCCCGGGAAGTGCTGCAATTGGCGGAGCGAGTCATGACCGCCGCCTGCCAGCAGAGCGCTTTATCCAAACCCCTGGCTTTGGTCCTGGAGTATGCCGAAACCATCGTGCCCGCATTGGAATTGGGGTCCATGGGAGAACCGGACCGGGCGTCTTTGGTGACCTTATTGCGTTGGGCCCGACAGCAGGAGCTGGTGGAACAGGGCCATGCGATTGTCCTGACCACCGGCAACCTGGCGGAGTTGAACGCCAATCTGCTTTTAAGCCGACATGGGGCCCAGCTCATTGAGGTGCCGCCGCCGGATCAAGCCGCCCGCCTCCATTTTATCGAACAGATCTTAGCCATGAACCCTTGCCGCCTGGATTTAACTTCCCAGGGGTTGGCCAACCTGGGGGCCGGCCTCAGTCTCAGGGTGTTGCGGTCTCTCCTCAACCAGTCCCGGCGGGTGCCTTTAACCTTGGAGATGGTGCGCAAAAAGAAGAAAGAGGTGCTGCGCCAGGAATTGGTGGGGCTTATCGAGGTCATTGAACCCCGTTTCGGCCTGGAGGAGATCGGGGGGTTGGCACCCATTAAAGCCTTCTTCGGCCAGATTGTGCGGGCCATCCAGGCCGGAGACGACAAATTGGTGCCCCGGGGTATCACCATGATGGGGCCGCCGGGGGTGGGCAAGACCGCGTTGGCGGAAGGCCTGGCCCGGGACACCGGCTTTAACTTTGTGAAGCTGCTCAACCCCCGCACCAAGTGGGTGGGGGAGAGCGAGCGCAATTTTTTCAAGGCCCTGCAAACCCTCAGAAGTCTCACCCCTGTGGTGGTGGTGGAAGACGAAGCGGACCAGAGCGAGCATGGCCGGGATGAATTCTCCGGCGACAGCGGGGTGAGCAACCGGCTGCGGCAAATGCGCTTTGACTTTATGGGCGACCCGGGCATCCAGGGCAAGGTCCTGTGGATCAGGATCACCAACCGCCCGGACCGGCTGGATAAGGCGGACTTGCGCTCCGGGCGTTCCAGCGAGCGGATTCCCTTTTTCATGCCGGACTCTGCCGAAAAGTCCCATATCTTTGCGGTGGTGGCGCGGCGCAGTCAGATTACCTGCGACTTCCCGGATTTTGCCGAGGTCACCCGCTACCTGGAACAGCGGCATCCGGAGGTGATCACCGGCGGGGATGTCGAGGAGTTGGTTTATCGCGCCTACCGGGAGGCGCGCCTGGCGGGCCGGGAGGTGGTGTCCCAGGAAGATTTTCAGCGGGTGATCGATGATTTTCTGCCGCCGCATCAGATGGAGGTGCTGCGCCACATGGAGCGCCTGGCCCTGCACCAGTGCTCGTCCCGGCGCTTTGTCCCGGAGCGGGTCTGGTCCTGGGCCGTGGATAAGGAAGAAACGGAGAAGCTTGACCAGCCATTCGGGAAAATTGATGATAGACTCGATAAGGAATATTGTGACTGAAGAAAAGCGCAGACATGTCCTATATGCGGACTTAAGAATAAAAAGGAATAGTTAGTAAGGATGGGGGTATTGCAATCAGGATTGACGGTTGTGGAGTTCACATATCAGACGATGACAAACCGACTGACTGAATAAATCCCCCCAACCCCCCCTTTTCAAAGGGGGGCTTTTAGGATGAGGAAGAAAGGAAACGCCGCCATCCCAGACAAGATCATCGTTACCGGGCCTGAGGTAATTCTCCGGGAGGAGATGGGAGCAGGGCCGGGCCGGGTGGCCCGCCGGGCGCCCCTGGAGGCGGTGTTGCGCTACGCGGCCCGGGTCATGCCGCCGCCTTTGCCGATCTTGCCTCCAGGCACCCGCTGGCTCTGCCGCCGGAAAGACCTGTTTAACCTGGTGGTGGAGCATCCCCCCCGGTGCCGCACTCTGCGGATCAGCAGCGGCAAAAAGGGGGCGGACGACTACCAACCCTTTCGCCTGGCCTTTCCCTATATCATCTATGTCCTGACCTTCTACCGGGGCGATTTCGAAGAAATGAAGATGTTCTTCCGGAACCATACCCTCAATGCCCTCAGCGATCTCCTTTATCATACCAACCTGCCCAATGTCCGGGGGGAACCAGGACACTATGGCTCTCAAAGGGTCTGCCTACGCTACCGCCCCGAGATGCTGGAAGGGGTGCCCCTGGCCGAAGCGGTGCCGGCCCTCATCGACTTTTTCTGGAGTACCGGGTTCAATCAGGATATTTCCAACAGCGCTTTTGAACGGGCCCGGGATCTGGACCCTCGCTTTGCCGGGTTTGAGGCCTGGGAGGCCGCCAGCCGGGAAAACCCGTTGTTTCCTCTGGAAGTGGAGTGGGAACCGGCCGGCCGGGATTTGCCGGGCCTATGGGCGGAGTGCTTGAAGCTGCACGGTGAAATGGACCAGCCCATCGCTTCGGCGGAGGAACTAGCGGATATCCTGTATCGACTACCGGTGGGTTATTGAAGAGCATTTTAAGTCGATGCCTAAGCAAGACTTGAGAAACCGCCGGATTAGTATCTGACTAAGGACCAAATCCTGGCCACCGACCAATACGTAGTCACTTCTGATTGTTATTATTGTTAACATCAATGGTTACGCGACTGGCTAACTCTTTAATCAGCGTGGTAGATAGACCGGGGCTTAGATAGATTTTCTGGGTCGCCACAGTGCGGATGGCTTTGACCAGTTCTTCCAGGGCGCAATCTTTCAGCAAATAGCCCGAAGCTCCGGCATTAAGCATATTTAAAACAAAGAGGCTGTCGGAGTGCATTGACAGAGCGATTACTTTGACTTGGGGAAATTGTGACACGATCCGGCGGGTGGCTTCTACCCCGTTAACGTCTGGCAGGCAAATGTCCATGATGACTACCTGCGGTGAATGTTGTCGAATAATCTCGATGGCAGTGTCGCAGTCCTCCGCCTGCCCCACCACCTGCAAGCCGGGTTCCCCGCCCAGGAGAAGGGCAAGGCCCTGCCTCACGATTCGGTGGCTATCTGCAAGAATAATCCTGATGGTCATGTCATCTCCCGGACAGGCCCGGGTTGCTGTGAGATTAGGACCGCAACCGCCACCGCCCTGGGACCAAAATCAATATTCAATCTTATTATGATACATAAAATGTATAGAATTTCCCTTAGAAAGCACTAAGGGAATCCCTAATTTTGGCTTCCGAAAAACCTAATTATAAGAATTACAGATGTGGTGATCTGCCGATTTTCCGGCGGATCAAAGTTCGAGAGAGGTCAATCCCTGGCGGATGGCGTACTTGGTGAGTTCGGCCACACTGTGAATGTCCAACTTGTTCATCAACTGTTTGCGATGGGCCTCCACCGTCTTGACACTGACGCACAGGTTTTCGGCAATTTGATTGGTATTCTTGCCTTCGGCCATCAACTGGAGAACCTCGCGTTCCCTGGTCGTCAGGATGGAATAGGCTGAAGAATCCGGAGGCGACCAACCGATGACAAAGTCTTTGATCACGATATCGGAAATCCCGGGGCTGAGATAGATCTTGCGGTTTAGTACCGTGCGAACCGCTTTAACCAATTCCTCCAGGGCGCAATCTTTCAAGAGATACCCCGAGGCCCCAGCCTTGAACATGTTTAAGACAAAGAGACTGTCGGAATGCATCGACAGGGCAATTACCTTGATCCCGGGGATTTCGCTCAGGATCTGACGGGTAGCTTCAATGCCGTTCAAGTCGGGCATGGAAATGTCCATGATCACCACTTGAGGGGATTTTTCCTGGACCAACCTGACTACTGCCCGGCCATTATCAGCCTCGCCCACGACCTCCATATCAGGTTCCGCCGCCAACAAACTGCGTAGCCCGTGACGCACAATCTGGTGGTCGTCCGCCAGCACGATTTTGATCATCTCGCAATCCTCATTTGAGCCTTTTTGAAATGTTGCAATGGCACCATCAGGGTTATCCGGGTGCCCCGGCCGTTCTCAGATTCCACGTGCACCTGTCCCCCCAGATAATGCAGGCGCTCCCTGATGCTAAACAGGCCGAAACCGCTGTCGCTCTTCAATCTCGGGTCTCGCACGGCGTCTTTAATACCTACGCCATCATCTTCCACTTCGATGATGACGCCGTTGTCTTCCCGTCTAATAATTACCCTGGCATTACCCGCCTGAGCATGTTTGACAATATTTATCATCAACTCTCGCACCGACCGGAACAACAGGACCTTGATTTCGTCGTCCATGGGGATGGGTGCCATGTCCTTTTGTACTTCCACCATGATGCCGTGCTGGGAGCGGACATGCTTGGCGAACCATTCCACCGCCGCTTCAAACCCAAGTTCGTAAAGGATAGGCAGGCTCAGTTCAAAGGTTAGGGACCGGGTATCCTGGATCATTTGCTCGATAAGTTCACGCACTTCACTCAACGGCTTAATATGATCCGGGGAAGTGACGGATTTTTGGAGCACCCCTAGTTTAATCTTGGAAACGGCCAAAGCCTGCCCGATATGATCGTGGAGGTCCGTGGCCAGGCGGCGCCGTTCCCGCTCTTCGGTGAGGGATAGCTCAGAGGCCAAGGACTGGAGTTGCTCCTGGTAGGCGCGGATATCCTCTTCGGCTTTTTTCCGGTGGGTAATATCGGCGACCATGGCGATGGCATACTGCGGGGCTCCACCGCTGACCCGAAGCAGGGACACGGTTACCTGCCCCCAAACCACCCGGTTGTCTTTATGCCGGTAGCGGGTTTCCCGGGAATAAGAGTCACGTTTACCCTCGCACAATTCTTTGAACAGCCTGCCGTTTCTGGCGCCATCTTCAGGGAGGAGAAGGGCTTTGAAGGTTTTTCCCACCACTTCATTTTTATTGAACCCCACCATTTTTAGAAAAGCCGGATTGACATCCAAAATATAGCCATTCATATCCACGAGAGACATACCGTGGGCTGCTTCTTCAAAGATTTTGCGGAATCGTTTTTCGGTTTCCCGCAGGGCGGTGATATCACTGATCATGGCAAAGGCGCCGGTGAAATGGCCGTCTTCAAACATAGGCACCGAACTCATGATGACCGACGCCAGTCCCCGGTCCCGGCTAATGTCCAATTCCTGCTGAGCCACCCGGTTCATTCGGTTCTGAGTGAGGACGTCTTCCAAGAGCTTTCTATTGTCAGAATCCACCAAATCATAAATGCTTCGATTTTCTAAGGCATCCTGACCGGTAATCTCCCTCATCCTGCGATTGACAAATTTGATGATACCTTGTTCATCGATAATCCAGATGCCATCGTGAGCATTTTCCACCAGCTCCCGATATTTCCGTTCCGATACGGCGATTTTGCGGTAGAGAATGGCATTTTCCAAAGCGATGGCGATCTGATTGGCAAAACTGACGATAAATTCCCGGTCGCCATCGGTGATGGTGGCCTCTTCGTGCACCCGATCTGCCAGAAGCACGCCTATTACTTTACCCCGAACCGTGAGGGGCACCAGGATGAAGGCCTTGGGTTTGAAAAATTGGATCAAGGGATTGTTCAGGTTCAATTTGCTGCGGGCCACATCTTGAATCACCACGGGAATACCGGTCATGGCGACCCGGGCAATGACATTATCCACTTTGGTGATGGGGATTTGGTAATTTTTGATCTGGTCAAAAAGTTCGGGGGTAATCCCTTCGGCGCAGGTGAGGTCCAGAATCTCCCCTTTTTCGTCCAGGAGCAGAATACCGGCGCGGTCCAGCTTGGCGGAGTTGATGAGGAGTCGCAAGGTCACCTGGAGCAGCTTTTCGAGATGGAGGACCGAGAGCGCGGCGGTGCTGGTTTCCTGGAGGCAGATGAGTTGATCGATTTTTTCTTTCAATTGCATATTCAACCGATGAATCTCATCAAACTTTTTCTTCAGGAGTTCTTTATCCCGTTCAAGTTCTTCAATAGTATAATTTAGGGCCCGCCATGGCACCAGTAGCCTTAACAGACTCTCTCTTAAGGAATATTTTCTTTGCCATTGAAAGTGATACTCACAATACTCATCACCTTGATAAAAACATTTGGTTTCTTGCAAGGTAGCTGGCGGCAGATCCCAAATTGTTGGGATGCCCGAGTAGATGCCCTTATTAAATAAACAATAATCAATAGTGCCGGGAATTTCCTTGAACCAGTGAAGGCGAATAATGGCGCCGTCACCTCTAACATCCACCAGTTCAATCCGTTTGTTTTTATTGAACTTATCGTTAATGGCCTGCACTCTCCTGAGAGTGCGACGGGGATTTTTGTAAGCGAACATGATAATCCGCTGGACATAGCCCAGTTTTTTTCTGGCAGCGGATTCAAATCCCATTTTAAAGGCTACTGTATCATCTTTGGTTATGGCCTTGGCATTTTCAAACATCTTGGTGACCACATCGCTGGACACCCAATTATTGATTTCCATCAGAAACTCTTGAGGGTTGCTAAGGCCTTCAATTTCCGGTCCCAGACCGGCAAAGAGGCGATATACCTCATCAGGCAGATTTTCCTGGAAATATTCGATAATAGCCCGGGTATTCAGGCAACTGTGGTGCTTATCCATTGCCGAACCTGACTCCAATCTTTAGACAGTTGAAGCAATAACCCGCTAAAGATGGTGTGACGTAAATTTAGCTCAATGCCAACAAGTTTCGGGTTTCCATGCAATCCGATCCTTGACCCTCAGGTGAGAGGAAAATACAGGAAGAAACTTTTAGCGATTGCTGAGAGCCTGATGGAGCTAAACAGTTCATTCCTCTTGGGTCCGGCAGCTGTAACGGTCCTTTGGACCATAGTATCGTCCCGAGAGCCCGGAAATAATTCCGAAAAATCAAGTCGAGCCCCAATTGTTCCGACCTATAAGTTAATTATCGTCATGTTGCAGAATTACTTAAATCTGCCGAGGATTTTTCATCGGTGTTTCGATTGCCGGGGAAGGGCAGCGCAATGGCAGCACATGAGAAATTATCAAAAGCAAGCACCAGAAGGCAATATTTTCAACAAATCTACTTTTTGGGGAGGCAAAATGGAACAATTATGGAATAAATGTAGGACCTGATAGGGAAGATTTAGACAAAAAATATAAAAAGCAAGAAAGTAATATTATACAAGATTAGATAAAATTAAATGCCAAATAAAATATCATAGAAATATTTTTATTTTTATTGAAAAATGTGCAATGATAGGTGTAAGTGCCCTTTAATAACCCGCGCTAATCTATTAATATTATTGATTATTTACAGACAGGCTTACATGCCTGCCTCGGTCCCTTCCTTTTTCCTCTCAAAATGAGGGAATTAGGATGCAAAAAATCGGAAATTCTCCAGCCAAAATTAGGGAAAGCCTCATATTGTTAAATTCAAGAGGCTATTATCTTTAAAGATTTGTCTATCGCCTTTATGAAAGGAGCAGGCCATGTTTTCCCAAACCCTCTCGCTTCCCAAAATCTCCCTGAGCAAGTTTCTCCAAATGAAATTTAATAGCTGGTTGTTCCGTTACCTGCCTTTCTCTATCTCCCGTTGCTATATTATGCTTCTGGGCAGGCTCTATTATCTCCTGAACTGGACGGAAAAAAACCTGATTCGGAATACCTTGGGCTACGTCTTCAGGAGAAAATTTGCGGCTCCTGAACTTAAGCGGAAAATCAAAGCCGGATTCAAGGGAATTTTCGACCATTACCACGAAAAGCTGTTCGTCGGGTATTCCCATTTCCCCCGGCTGTGTGAGTTCCTGAAAACCAAGGTCAAATTTGCCGGCGCCGAGAACCTGCAGGAAGCCCTGGACCAGGGCAAAGGGATTCTGCTGGTCACCGGCCATTTCGGGGCGGTGGAGTTCCTGCCCGGAGCCTTAGCCTTGAACGGTTATCCCACGTCCATGATCTGCCGCTTTCAAACCACGCGCCTGCGGGAATCCATGGGAGCCCGGGCCAAGGCGGTGGGCCTGGAACTCATTGACGCAGACGAAGGCAACATCATTATGGCGGCCATGAAGGCCCTCAAGCAAGGCCGGATTCTCATCACCGAATGTGATGAATTTGATGAATGGCGGGTAGATACCCGGCGGCACAGTTATTTCCTCAACTGCCGGCTCCCTTCGGACCGGACCCTGGACCTGTTGCAGAAACGTTCCGGAGCCCAGGTTGTCACAGCTTTGGTGAAACGGGAAGGCAAGAAGCAATACACCTGTAATCTGACCTCGGTGGGGAACGGGGCTTTCCCGGCGAACATGTCGTGGAGCGAGCGTTGCCTTAGTGTGCTGGAGGATATGGTGGAAGATAGCCCGGAGCAATGGTACCAGTGGAAGAAGTTTGGGAAGATGATTCAATCTATCGTTGAGGTCGAACATGATTATCAAGAAACTGGATATCTGGCACCTGAAATTGGGTTTTCAATCCCCGATCAAGCATAGTTTGGCGACCCACGAGGGCTCGGAAAACCTCGTGTTAAGAGTGACCACGGCTGATGATATCATGGGTTACGGAGAGGGTGTCCCCCGGACTTTCGTTACCGGCGAAGTTCTCAGCGACAGTCTCTCCTTCCTCCATGAGGTTTTGGCGCCGGAATTATTGACCAGGAAGTTTCAATCTCCTCAGGGGTTGGTCATTGGCCTGGAAGACCTTTATCGGAACATGCAGGCTTGGCGCCACCCGGGAGCCTTTTGTGCCTTGGAAACGGCCCTCCTGGATGCCGCCGGCCATACCTGGCAGATGTCGGTGGCCGATCTCATCGGCCCTAAACTTAGGAAAAGCCTGGTGTATAGCGCGGTAATCCCCATGATGTCGCCGGAACAGATGGGTCAGATCTTTAACCTGGTCAAGTTGAATCACATGGGGTTCGTCAAACTGAAGGTAGGCACGGACCGCGACCTGGAAAACCTGAGACTGGCCCGGGAACAACTGGGCTTCGACGTGGATATCCGGGTGGATGCCAATTCAGCCTGGAGTCCCTCCGAGGCCATTGCCCGCCTGGCCGAGATGGAACCTTACCGCATCAGCGCAGTGGAGCAGCCGGTGGCCAAAGCCGACTTTGCCGGCCTGAAACAGGTACGGGAGGGCGTGCGAATTCCGGTGATCGCAGATGAGTCTTTGTGCACTGAAGAGGATGCCCGCCGTTTGATCGAGCTTGAGGCCTGTCAAATCTTTAACATCCGCCTGTCCAAGTGTGGCGGCCTGGGCGCAGCTACTCGGATCAGGCGGATGGCTGATGAGGCCGGCATTTTATGCCAGTTGGGTTGTCATGTGGGGGAAACCAGCATCCTCTCGGCTGCGGGCCGTCATTTCGCCTTGACCGTCCCTCACCTGTCCTTTGTGGAAGGATCTTTTTCTCCCTTTCTGCTGGCCAAGGATGTGGTATCCCAGCCGGTTATCTTTAACGGTGGCGGCATGGCTTACGAGCTTCCCGGCTCAGGTTTGGGGATTGAGGTTTTGGAGGAGGTCCTGGCCGAATTGGCCGTCTCACATCACGTGGAGGCAGTTCAATAGTACCATTTTGCAGTATTCCCCTGCTCTCAAGCGTTGCCGAAACCTGCTAAAATTGGAAAGAACAGCTAAGTCCCAGGGAATGGACATTGCTGTTATAAGTACCATTGGCCTGCAACGGGGCCGCAACCCCATTGACGACAATGGTGTTGTTTTTTTCCCGCGTTTCGGACAGAATGAAGTTGTAGGCGATACCCAGGGTAAATCTGGTAAAGACCTTCATATCTCCGCCCACCGTGAAGATATGACGGTTGGCATCCGGCACCTGAGGCTCAAAACTGGAGTCCGGAACCGGGGTGAGATCGTAGATGTATCCGGCTCGGACCTTCATGCCTTCTCTGATTTCATAATTGGCGCCAAACCGGAAAGCCCAGGCATCATTCCAGTTTTTGGGGATGGTAACAGTGGGAGTCAGAACCCCGTTTACCAAAATCGGCCTATCTAAGTTGGTTTTCAATTTGGAATAAGACGACCAACCCGTCCAGGTGGCGTCAAACTCGAAGGTGAATGGCACCAACCGGCTGTAGGAGATGCCCATGGTCAGGGAAGGGGGAAAGGTGAGGCCGGCGGACCCGTTAATTGAGGTGACGGGAGTTAAAGGCGGCGGCAGGTTGGTGGTGAGGTCGCCATTATGCTGTACCGAGATTTGACTCCGATAGGCGACCCCCAGCTTCACCCCGGAAAGAGGTTCATACAGCAACCCAAAGTTATAGCCAAAGCCGTTGCCTTCGCCATCCAGGGTGATTTCTCCGTCTGGAAAGGTCAAGCCCCTGAAGACCACCGGAGTTTTGCGTTTAAGCTTCACCTTGGACCAGAGAAAATCAATCCCGGCCGCAACTGCAAGGTTGTCCAGAACTTTGACGGAGACTACCGGGTTCAGGGTGTAGGTTTTCAGGCTGGAGTAAGTGGTCAAATAACGGCCTGCCCAGGTGGGCGGCCAAGCACTCCCCAGGCCGAAAGGGGAAAAAAAGCCGATGCCCAGGGCCACTCGGTTATGGACAGGAATGGCGATATAAGTTGTTAAGCTTTTGTATAAACGGTGGTTGGTCTGGGAGTCCTGGCCTCCACCGCTGAAGTCTCGGTCCGGGTAATTGAGGAACGATCCGACGTAAACTTGAGCCCGCTTCAGTTGATTGAGTCCGGCGGGATTATAAAAGATGGCTGAGGCATCACTGGCATCAGCCACAAAGGCATTGCCCTGGGCCATGGCCGCAGTCCCCTGCTGAATCAGGGCGAATCCGGCCCCATAGGCTGTGGCAGTACACCAGCACAAAACCGGCATTACAACCAGTATTAGCAGGAGCAAACCATTTGTGGACCACAATAATTTGTAGAGGCTGTGAACCATCAATGAGTGGAAAAAGGAGAACATATTGGCCTCATCGTGAATATTTTGATAAAATTAAAAAGGATTTTGAAAAAGACGGCACATTTAAAGTAGTTATTCGGCAATTATGCAAATTTTCAATAACCATTAGTTTATTTAGACAATCTTTATAATTAGGCTTTACTATTAAAAGGAAAACATAATTTAGTCAAACTTTTTTTTACATCGGCTTTTTATTAATTTCTTAACCTGGGAGTAGAGCTGGCTCGGAGGGCGTTGCTGAAAAGCGGCTGTCGGAAGATATAAAGGACTGGCTATCCAAAGGCTGCCAATCATAAGGTTTGTTATTACTGGCTTGTTTGGGCAAATTCCTGCCTCAGCGAGTTATTTAAAAAAATATTTAACCGATGATCACTTTACTTATAAATAATTTTAATATTAATATTAAAAGAAACTTTGCGGTGAAAAACCGGTTCCGCAGACAAAAATTGGCCGACAGGAATCCTGAGATATTTGATCGAGGTCCGCTTTCCTCAAAATCCTCAGGGCAATATGTGGAGCTGTCCTTATGATTATTGGGGCGCGATGGAGAAGGGTGATTTTTCCGGTTCTGGTCACCGCCATTTTGATGGGATCCGGATGTGCCGAGTTCAACCTGAAGTCACCGTCTTCGGAGGTTAAGACTTTTTTTGTGGCCGGCCGCGAGGCCGATTTCTTGGGAATTTTATGTTCTACGTCCGGTTCCGTGGACCTGTCCGCCTACTCTCATTTAGCTGGGGTTAAATATCCTCCTACCCTCAAGGTGGATGTCCTGAACCGGCCGCCTTCCCGGCCTTATCATTCCTTTGCGGTGCTGGAATATGAGTCCTCTTCAAACTCCAACTCTGAGTCGCTGCTGGAAGGCTTGAAGAAAAAAGCCAGAGAGATCGGAGCAGATGCCATTATCATCTGTCAACCAGGAGAGAGCCAAGGACTGCCGGGATTGCCGCATTCGACCAAAAGGCAAGCCGTCGCCATCAAGTACAAGTTGACGGGAGGGGCGAGTTAGGGAAATAATCCGCCTCACCCTTCGCCTCCACTGCGGCGGCGGCATAGATTTCCTTGCGCCTGAAGCAATTGACATTAAGGTAAGTTCAGGGGCACGGAGCGCCGTGCCCTCTAATTTTGTGTTTTGCGTTTCAACCAAGAGGGCCCTGGGCTACCAGGTCATCCCAGGCGATAGCCCGCGTCTGCATAGGTTAGAAAGACTGTGCTACGGGAAGGGATAATTTTTTAAGATAATTTGGTTGACGTGACCGGGAAGATGGCATAGCTTATGATATCAGAATTATTTAAGAAATCGGTGTTGATCTTCGGCTGTGGCAATATACTTTGGGGAGATGACGGGTTTGGGCCCGCGGTCATCCAGAGGCTAAAAGAACACTACCGCCTGCCCGAAAATGTCCTGGCCTTGGATGTGGGTACCAGCATCCGGGACATCCTGTTTGATCTGGTTTTGGCCGACCAGAAGCCCAAGAAGATTTTTATCATTGATGCAGTGGAATATCCCGACCGGAAGCCGGGCGAAGTTTTCGAAATTCCGGTGGAAGGCATTCCGGATAAAAAGATCTCCGACTTCTCTCTCCACCAATTTCCCACAGTCAATATGCTCCAGGAGCTTAAGGAGCATAGCCCCATTGATATCAAGATCATCGTGGCCCAGACCGAATCTATCCCGGACGAAGTGACTCCGGGCTTGTCGCCGGTCATGGTGAACGCAGTGGAGACCACCTGTCAGCGTCTCATGGCGGAGCTTGAGGGAAAGGCCGAGTAAACCGCTCCCGCGCATTTCATCTGCATGTATATGCATCCGTATTACTCCCATCGAAGTTCGATGGATTCCACCCCCCGGCCCCCTTGCACCGGAGTGACGGCGCCGCAGCGGGGACACTCCACCAAAGGGGAGAGATCGTGGGGGTCCACCGCGCCCTCGGGTAAAGATTCCTTATAACCGCATTTCTCACAGTCCAGGGCGACCGGTTCAATGGTCAGAAGGAGGCGGGAATTTTCCAGGGGCGTGCCTTTGACCAAAACCTCGTAAGCCTGCCGAGTGGCGGCCTCGGAGTGCACCGCCAGGGCTCCCACTTTCAGGACCACCGAAAGTTCGCTCCCGGTGGGGGTTTCTGCCTGCTTGTTAAGTTCTGCCAGGATGTGGGCGATTACCTGTTCCATTAATGAATATTCGTGCAATGTTAACGCGCCTCCACTGGTTTCCTAAATTTTCTGCGAATCAGGCAACACCAAACGCTTTGTCAGAGGCATACCATATTTACTCCAGGGAAGCTAAAAATTTTCCCTGGTCTGACCCCCGAGGCCTGGAGGTGCAATCCTGCCTTGCCAATGGCGGACCCCGCTATTATATTAAGGTGCAGTGACGGACGCGGCTTCTGACAGCCAACAGGAGGAAAAATGAACGACGAACCCCAGGGGACTCTCTCCCGCAAACAAGTAGCCATCCGTTTGCTCTATACTCTCCTTTATGTGGCCATCTTCGAGGTGGTCAAGACCATCGTCCTGCTCACCGCCGTGTTTGAATACTTTTTCCTGTTGATCACCCTGCGGCACAATGAGCCCGCCAGGACTTTCGCCAACAAGGTGGCTGCTTATGGTTATCGGTTAATGCGCTACATAACCCTGAACGAGAATCAGCGTCCCTTTCCTTTTTCTGAGTTTCCTGGGGAAATTGAACTCCCCGACGAAGAGGTCAGGTTCGAATAAAACTCATGCTGCCATACCGGGGCTTATGGCTCGCCTGAGATTATCCCGGCCACCAGCTCGACCTGCGGTCGCGGCCAACTAGCTAAACCTCTGACTTACCATGGCGCTAACACCGTTTTTTTCTCTGGTCCTGGTGGTTTTAGTCCTCTTTTCCGGCATCACCCCGAGCCGGGCGGAAGAAACGGCCATGAAGGCCAAGCAGTTTCCCACCAGTTATTTTTATCAGTATCAGAAGATTCCCATTTCAGAAAAAGAAAAGGTCCTGAACAAGATCGATGCGACTCTTAAGAAACTCAACCGGGAGGGTTATGGGCTGATTGCCAAGGGGGCGGTCCTGGAAAAATTCGGTCCTGAAACCAAGACCTATGACAAGCTGACCATCCTGGATGAAAGCGGCCTGATCATCATGGTCCACCGGGTTCCAAACCTCTATTACCAATACGCCGGCCCGGGGGGGATCAACCCCAATATTTATCTGATTATCAAGGATGCCAGGGTGAATTTTCCGGAAAGTTACATCAGGTATGGCTACGTGGTGGAAGGTGACTATGCGGCCTATGCCCACAAGTTTGTGGATGCCATCAGGGAAGGTCTGGAGCGCGCTTCCGGTGGGGTGGGCCGGACGCCGGACCCGGCGCGCCGCTGAGGCTTAAGCCAACTTAACCGGTGGCTGTGGCTTGTTGGGCCGGGGCGAAAACACCCGCTTTAAACTACTTCCAAAATGGTGACTACCCCCTCCACGATGGCATCGGCCACCTCTACTTCCGCAACCTCCTCCCCTGCAGCGGAGGCGGCCTGTTCAACTCCGGCGGCAACCAACTGGCCCAGGACCGGGGTGTCTTTTTTGTCATCGTCTGCGGCCAGGGATTTCAGTTCGTCCACCAGGGCGAAATAGCCGTGGAGCGCGGCTTTGGCCAGGGGCCGGGCGGCCTTGGCCAATACCGGCAACACGATAGGGGCCAGGAGGGCCAATCCGACCCCGACCAGCACTCCGGAAGCCGGCCCTTTCAGAAAATCTTTGAACATATTCCCTCCCTGACAGGAAAACTTCTGGTTTTCTTTATACTCACACCAGATATTGGTGTCAATGCGCCTGACCGGAGGATTGTTTGCTGCCGGAAGGGTACATCTCAACTGCTAATTGCTAACAGCTAATCGGTAATCGCGAAAAAAAGGCCCGCGCCACAAAGTGGACACGAGCCTCGGGGGGGGGGATGATGAGAGTAATATATTTATACGCAGCAGGAAGGGGCGGTTTCCATGATGGCGGGTTCGTAAAAAGCCACATCGCCGTCCTTCCAACTGAATTTATATACATGGCCCTTGAAGCAGATGCACTGGTTTACCATCATGATCAGACGCTCCACCAGGCGGCCGTGCCGGGGGTCAGCCAAGACCGCGACCAAGGGTTTTCTGGGTTCCGGGGTCCAATCATAATCCATGCCGTATTCGTCCATCAAATATAACCTCGCTCAAGTTCACGGCTTTACACCGTGCAAATTTCTATGAACATTATAAGTTCTATACAAAAAAATAGCTATAAAAATTTAAATCTGATGTGGCATCTAACTTGTTAAAATCTAAAAGGTGGACGCCTATAAATATAAAGGGTAAAATAATTAGTTGAACTGAATGGATTTCTTGAGGAATCGGTTTCTCATAATTTATGCCGCACATCCGCAACTTTAGCATCATTGCCCATATCGACCACGGCAAGTCCACCCTGGCGGACCGCCTCATCCAGTGGACCGGCATGGTGGAGGACCGCCAGTTTCGGGACCAGCTTCTGGACACCATGGACCTGGAGCGGGAGCGGGGCATCACCATCAAGAGCAACACCATCAGCCTGCCCTATACTGCGGCCGACGGCGTCGACTACGAACTCAACCTGATTGACACCCCGGGCCACGTGGATTTCTCCTACGAGGTCTCCCGGGCCCTGGCCTCCTGCGAGGGCGTGCTCCTCCTGGTGGACGCCTCCCAGGGCGTGGAGGCCCAGACCGTGGCCAACCTCTACCTGGCCATGGAGCACGACCTCACCATCATCCCGGTAATCAACAAGATCGACCTGCCCGCGGCGGACGTGGACGGGGTCAAGGAGCAGATCGAGCGGGAATTGGGCCTGGACCCGGACCATGCCATCCTGTGTTCCGCCAAAGAGGGCATCGGCATTGAGGACGTCCTGGAGGCCATCGTAGCCCAGATTCCGCCGCCCAAGGGGACCGCCGAGGCCCCTCTCTCAGCCCTAATCTTTGACGCCCACTACGACTCTTTCCGGGGAACCATCGTTTCCTGCCGCATCTTTGACGGCAGGGTCAAGCCCGGAGACCTCATCCGGCTCATGTCCAACAACGCCACCTACAAGGTGGAGGAAACCGGCATCTTCAGGCTGCAACGGGAGCCCCGCAAAGAGCTGACCGCGGGCATGGTGGGCTACCTCATCGCGGGCATCAAGACGGTGAGTGACACCCGCATCGGCGACACCATTACCATGGAAGCTCACCCCGCGGCCCAACCGCTGCCGGGTTTTAAGGAAGTAAAGCCCGTGGTCTTCGCCTCCATCTACCCGGTGTCCAACGATGATTACCAGGACCTGGCCGACTCCCTGGAGAAATACAAACTCAACGACGCTTCCCTGGTTTACCAGAAGGATTCTTCCGCGGCCCTGGGCCAGGGCTTCCGCTGCGGCTTTTTGGGCCTCCTGCACCTGGAGATCGTCCAGGAGCGCCTGGAGCGGGAATACAACCAGTCCATCATCATGACGGTGCCCGGGGTCCAGTACCGCTTTACGCTGGCCGACGGCAAGAACCTCACCGTGGACAACCCTTTATTTTATCCCGACCCTAGCAGCATCAAGACCTCTGAAGAGCCATTTATTCGAGCCTCCATCCTTATCCCGGAGCGCTTTGTGGGCGCGGTGATGAAGCTCTGCCTGGAGCGCCGCGGGGTCAACTCCCGCTTCAACTATCCTTCTCCGGGCCGGGTGGAAATCAGCTTCGAGATGCCCCTGGCGGAGGTGATTATCGATTTTTACGACAAGCTGAAGACCCTCACCCAGGGCTACGGCTCCTTTGACTACGAACTCCTGGACTACCGGGAGTCCAACCTGGTAAAGCTGGATATCCTGGTGAACGGCGAGAAGCTGGACGCCTTGTCCATGATCGTCCACAAAGACAAGGCCAGGGAATGGGGGGTGCGGGTCTGCGACCGCCTCAAAGATGAAATCCCCCGGCAGCAGTTCAAGATCGCCATCCAGGGGGCGGTGGGCGGCCAGATCATCTCCCGCTCCACCATCTCCGCCTTCCGCAAAGACGTCACCGCCAAGTGCTACGGCGGCGACATCACCCGGAAGCGCAAACTCCTGGAAAAACAACGGGCCGGCAAGAAGCGCATGAAAATGGTGGGCGCGGTGCAAATCCCCCAGAGTGCCTTTGTGGCGGTGCTAAAGACGGAGAATGAATGAAGGCCAGGGGCTAGTGAAGTGTTTCTTAATTAAGTGGACAGAATGACATGCCAGTTTTTTCCCCTCCCCTGGCGGGAGGGGGTAGGGGAAGGGGGAATTAGAGAACTTTTTCCCACCCCCACCCTAACCCTCCCCCATCAAGGGGGAGGGAATTTTGAACCTTATTACCAAGCTGGCCTTGGGAACGGATTTGAAGCCAAGCTAAGCTTGGCATCCATTTTTGTTCCCAAGTGCAACTTGGGAACAAGCGGACCTAATCTTGTTAATGAATTTTCATGATTTTTTTCCCCCGCCCCCTGCCCCCCTGCCTCTGGCCATTCTTCCCGGCCTTTACATCCATATCCCATTCTGCCAATCCAAATGTCCCTACTGCGACTTCTACTCTATCACTGTATCTGACCTTATCCCCGGCTATCTTGCGGCCCTGGAGGCCGAAGCCCGTCTCTACCGTGCCCAATTCCCCGCCTTCGACACCCTCTATCTCGGCGGCGGCACCCCCTCCTGGCTGAGCGCGGTGCATCTGGCCGAACTTATGCAAATTCTGCGGCGGCATTTCGCTTTTGCCCCTGAGAGTGAAATCACCATTGAAGCCAATCCCGACGACATCAGCCCAGAAAAATTGACTTTATGGCGCGACCTGGGCATCAACCGCCTGAGCCTGGGGTGCCAGTCCTTTGATGAGGCGGAACTGCGGTTTTTGGGCAGGAGACATACGGCCCGCCAGACCGAGCAGGCGTTGGGGGTGATCCGGGATGCAGGCTTCACGAATATCGGGATAGACCTGATGTATGGCCTGCCGGGCCAGACCACCGCAGCCTGGATCAAAACCCTGGAAGCGGCTTTGAGATTCAACCCCAAGCACCTCTCCTGCTACCAGTTGACCCTGGCCCCCGAGACCCCCATGGGACGCAGAGCGGCCCAGGGGGACCTGGTCCCCCTGGACGAAGAGGCTCAGCGGGAATTCTTTCTGTTTACCGCCAGATACCTGACAGAACGCGGCTATCTGCATTATGAGGTGGCCAATTTCGCCCGGGCAGAAGGGCCACAAGCCGGAGGGCTGTGCTACTGCTGCCGCCACAACCGCAAGTATTGGACCCACGTGCCCTATCTGGGGCTGGGACCGGGGGCCCACTCCTTCGACGGCAACCGGCGCTGGTGGAATGTTTTGTCCGTGGAGCAATATTGCTCATCTCTGAACGCAGGGGGGAGCCCGGTGGCGGGGCAAGAAACCCTCACCCCGGAGCAAATCAATCTGGAAACCCTCTACCTGGGGTTCCGAACCCGGGAAGGCGTGGGCCTTTCGGCCATCCGGGAGCACCCCCAGGGAGAGGCCATCCTGTCCGAGCTTGTGGAGGCCGGCCTGGTGCGGGTAGACTGCGACCGAGTCAGGCCCACGCCGGACGGTCTGGTAATAGCAGACCGCCTGCCTCTCTGGTTTGCAGATTAAGCTGGGCGGGTCTAAAAAGTTCGAGCTCCCAGCATAACATGGCGATTTTATTTATATATTAATTGACCTCACCGATTGTGGACAAATAAGTAAACTTTTTTGATAAAAGTATTGCATTTGCGCGACATAGGCATTATCTTTCTTCCACCTAAAAGGGCCTCCTGGCTATTTTGGGTTTTAAGCTCCTCTCTGGCCCGATTAGGCCTTTCAACGGCTCTGGCATTGGAACCGGGTTCTGATTTTAACCAAACCCTCAAGGCGTGATGCGACATGAGCCCAGCCAAGAAAAAAAACCTGACCTTTGTACTGGTGGCGGTGGTAATCCTGGCGGTTCTGGGGATCTTTGTGGCCTTTGGACCGCCCGGCCTCTATGCCAGGTCCGAAAGCCCGGAGTTTTGCGGCAGTTGCCACGTGCTCCAGCCGGAATACGAAGCCTGGTTTCACTCCGGGTCGCACGCTCAGATTAAATGCGTCGACTGCCACCTGCCCAACGATACCTTTGCCAATCACTTGTTGTGGAAAACCGTGGACGGCCTCAAAGATTGGGGAAAATTCCACACCGGCATGATTTCTGATGACATTCGCTTGTCCAAACATGGGGCCGTGGTTGTGGCTGACAACTGCCGGCGCTGCCATACCGAGGTTATGGCCCGGGTCAATGAAGAGAGAGTGTGTTGGACCTGTCACCGCAAGATGACCCATAAGCAAACCGGGATTATTTTTACGCAAGGCATGGAGTAGAAAGAGAATTTTTCCTATTACCTTCACGGGTGGGAATCGGCTCAGGTAAAAAACCTGGCATTAAGATAACCTCAATGATTTGTCTGGGATGGGAGAAACCTATGAAACCGAAAGCCTTGACCTTGATAATTCTGGCGGCAATTATTGCAGGAATGACTTTTTTCCTGTACGCCTGCTCCCCTCCGAAGACGGAGCCTGTGAAACCGGTGAGCATTCCAGACGGGGAATACGATCCGAAGGTTTGGGGCCAGGCCTATCCCTTGGAATATGATCTTTGGGTGAAGACCAAAGACCCCAAACCTGCGGGCAAGAGCAAATATAAGAAGGGGTGGGATACCGATCAAATAGTCTATGACAAGTTGAGCGAGTTCCCTTACATGGCCCTCCTGTTTAACGGCTGGGGCTTCGGCATCGAATACAACGAACCCCGGGGGCACCACTTCATGCTCATCGACCAGCTGGAGATCGACCCCTCCCGCCTCAAGGCCGGGGGCGTCTGCCTGAGCTGCAAATCGCTTTTCGCCCCCAAGCTGGAAAAAGAGATGGGAGTCGACTATTTCCGGCTGCCGTATCTTGATGTTCATGCCAAGATTCCGGTGGAGTTCCAGAAGACCGGAGTTTCTTGCGTGGATTGCCACAATAATAAAACTATGGCCCTGGCGATCACCCATCCAGTAGCCCAGAGGTCGTTCCCGTTGATGGGGGTCAAATGGGAGGAGGCCAGCCGCCAGCAGATGCGCAGCCTGGTATGCGCCCAGTGCCATGTAACTTACAACATACCCAAAGATGAAAAGATGCAGTCCGTGGGCCTCTTCTTCCCTTACGAGGGCAGCAAGGAAGGGGACATTTCCATCGAGAACATCATCAAGGTTATCAAGAACGACCCCAAGGTGGGGGAATGGAAGCAGAATGTCACCGGCTTCAAGCTGGCCTTTATCCGCCACCCCGAATACGAATTCTTCAGCCGGGGAGGCACCCATTGGAAAGCAGGGGCCTCCTGCGCCGACTGTCATATGCCTTACGTCCGGGTGGGAGCCAACAAGGTATCCGATCATGACGTGACCAGTCCGTTGAAAAAGGATATGCATGCCTGCACCCAGTGCCACGCCGAAACCGCCCAATGGCTTAGAGACCGGGTCCTGGCCATCCAGGACCGCACCGTATCCCTGATGAACCGGGCGGGGTATGCCACCGCGACCGCGGCCAAACTCTTCGAGATGACCCACAAGGCCCAGGCCGAGGGAAAAAGTATCGACAAAGCCCTGTATGACCGGGCCAAGGACCTTTATCTGGAAGCCTTTTACCGGGTGAATTACATCGGTGCCGAAAACTCGGTGGGCTTCCACAACCCCACCGAAGCCGGCCGCATCTGCGGTGATGCCGTGGCTATGGCAGAAAAATCCTCGGGGTTGCTGCGCCAGGCCCTGACTAAGGCAGGGGTGGAAGTGCCTGCCGACGTTAATCTGGAGTTGGCCAAGTATGTGAATAAACGGGGGGTCAAGCCGTTGAATTTCAAACCGGAACTGGAATTCAAAGACCCCTTCGGTGTTCAGAACCTGCTGACTCCACAGGGTTCCTTGGGGCTGCCGGTCGCGGCCAAATGAAGACGTTTCTGATTCTGGCATCCCTGATGCTGGCGGCGGGGGGCGCCTGGGCTGCGGGGGGCGCCTGGGCTGCGGAGCCCGTTGACTTGGTCAAGCAGGGCCAACAGATCTTTGAGGACAATTGCGCCCAGTGCCATCGGAAAAGCGGTCAGGGTTTGCCCGGCACTTTTCCAGCCCTGGATAAGAACTTGTTTGTCTTAGGTAACCCTACCCCGGTGCTGGCTACTGTTCTCAACGGCCGCAGGGGCTCTCTGGGGCGGATGCCGGCCTGGAAAGATCAGTTTAACGACCAGCAGATGGCGGCGGTGGTGACTTACATCCGCCAAGCCTGGACCAACCGGGCTCCTGCGGTCACTCCGGAAATGGCTGCGGAGGCCCGCAAGATTAAAAAATAGCTCTTAACTTTACCAATTTTCTCCATTAGTTACGCTGTTGGATCAATCCCGGGGTCATGGGCAGAGGCGCATGGCCCTGGTTATGTTAAGGAATCTCGGTGCAGATGCATTTTCGTTTCCAGTGCCTTGCCCTGGTGGCGGCCGCCACGTTCATGCTGACTGGCTGCGGGGTGAAGCAGTTAAATCAGGGAGAGATCCAACCCCCCAAAATAAACTTTCAGGGGATTACTCTAGGCAAACCCAGCTCTGGTAGTTGGCCGGTTTATGTCTCGTTGCTTCTGACCAACCCCAATGACCAGGCCCTGAACCTGCAAGGTTATGACTATGAATTTTGGCTGGAAGACAAGAGCGTAGCCCAGGGGGCCAGTGAAAAACCGGTAAACCTGCCGCCCCAGGGACAGACGGTGGCGGAAGTTCCCATCTTGGTGAAGTTGCCTGCGGTGATGGGGTTGCTCCCCCGGTTCTTGACGCCGGAGACGCCCCGGCTGCGTTATCAGGTTGCGGGCGGCTTCCGCCTGGGCGCGGTGCTGGGGGGCCTGGTGAGGGTGCCCTTTCGCTTTCAAGGACAGGTAACTCCCCAAGAAGGTTTGGAGTTACTGCGTCTATATCTGAGATGAGGTCTAGTGTAGTGTCTCACAAATATAAGGACATTAATTTTTCCCCTCCCCTGGTGGGAGGGGGTAGGGGGAGGGGGAAGTTCCAACGCCTTTCCACCCCCATCCTAACCCTTCCCCATCAAGGGGGAGGGAACTCTAAGGCCATCTAATTGTGATACGGACCACGAGGTGGAAAGCTCTTAAAACATATCTGGTTTTCTCCGGGCATTCTAAAGGGAAGGGAATTAATACAAAATTTTATTAATTTTGATTACTTAAGGGGTTTTTTAAACCAGGGCCTGAAGGCCAGAGTTTCCCCTGGTCGGAATTTTCGGTAAGTTTATCCTTGATAAAATCCCTGCTATTAATGTATAAAACATACAATTTCTGATGGAGCTTTTGGAATTTGTTTAAAAGTTCGGCACCTTACGAGACGGGTTAAACAATAACCAAAAACCAAGGAGGAATTATGAAACGGTTAGTGGTCTTTTGTGCCTTCATAGTTGTCTTAGGTTTAGTCGCAGGAACCGCCGCGGCCGCCGATAAGAACGTAATTATCGGCTTCACCGCCTCTCAGACCGGCAAACTTAATGTAGAAGCCATCCGCCAGATTAATGGTTTACATTTGTGGATGGAACAGGTGAACAAAACGGGCATCAAATTGCCCGACGGCACCATAGTCAAATTCTCCGACAAGTTTTACGATGACGAAAGCAAGAAAGAACGGGTTCAGGAATTATACACCAAATTAATCAACACCGATAAAGCCGATTTCCTCATCAGTCCCTACAGCAGCGGTCTGACGGACGCGGCCGCAGTGATCGCGCAGCAGTATAACAGGATCATGATCACTGCCGGAGCGGCCTCGGATTCTACATACAAAAAAGGCTATACCCTGGTTTATCAGACTTATACCCCGGCCTCCCGCTACTTGACCGGGGCCGTCGACATCCTGTTAAAACTTGACCCCAATGTCAAGAAAATCGCAATCATCCATGAAAAAGACAAGTTTTCCACCGATGTGGTCAACGATCTCAGAAAATACGCCGAAGGTAAGGGCTTAAAGGTGGTCTTGTTTGAGGGCTATGATTCCGGCACCGCCGACTTCGCTCCGTTTATCAACAAGATCCCCGCGGGTGTAGACGCCATCATGGGCGGCGGCCATTTTGCCGATACCACCACTCTGGCCCGGCAACTCTATGAAAAAAAGATCAACACCAAAATGATCGCCCTGCTGGTGGCGCCGCCGGAACCCAAGTTTGCGGAACTGGGCGAGGCCTGCATTTCCGTGATCGGGTCTTCCCAGTGGGAACCCCTGTCCAGGTACACCGCGGAGTCGGCCAAGAAAGAGGGGGTCGTTTTTTTCGGTCCCACGGGGGATGACTTCGTGAAGGCCTACAAGGCCAAGTTTAATGAAGAGCCCTCCTATCACAGCGCCGGCGGCTATGTTGCCGGATTGATTTTACAGGCAGCCATTGAAAAAGCCGGCTCCACGGACACGGCCAAGGTCAAGGCGGCGCTGGACGCCATGGATATTATGACCTTTTACGGACGCCTCAAGTTTGCCAGCGATCCCAAGGATCACGGCTTGCAGGTGGGACACGAAATGGTTTACATCCAATGGCAAAAAGATAAACAAGGCAAGCCCGTTAAGGAAGTGGTGTGGCCGGCAGCCGGCGCCACCGCCTCTCCGTTCGTCTGCCCGGCGAGATAAAGTTCACGTCGCTTCGAGTTGCCCCGGCGCCTCCAAAGGATTTGGCGCCGGGGGAAAGGGGTGCTCCTAAGTGCTCGATCAACTGATATCCTCTCTGACGGACGGACTCCTTTTGGGGTTCGTTTACGGCGTGGCCGCCATGGGCCTGACCTTGATCTGGGGCGTCATGTCGGTCATCAATCTGGCCCACGGACCCGTTATCGCCCTGGGTATGTTCGGGACTTACCTGCTGTTTACCCATCTGGGGGTGAACCCTTACGTGGCCCTGGTTCCCGTGGCCGGAGTGGGACTGGTTCTGGGCCTGGTGATTTACGTTATCGCCGTGCACCGGGTGATTAACGCCCCGCATCTTTCCAGCCTGCTGGCCACTTTTGCGGTCAATATGATTATCATTGGAATCGGCACCGCGGCCTTTAGCACCTCACCGCAGAATATTGACTACTCTTTGGGGTCCCTGGAGGTGGCCTTCCTCACCATTCCTGCCAGCCGATTCATAGGAGCCTTAGGAGCCATCTTATTTACCGCGGGTCTCTACCTCTTCCTCTACTTCACCCGGCCGGGGAAAGCCATCCGGGCGGTGGCTAACAATCGCAACGCCGCGGAACTGATGGGTATTCCGTCGTCCCAGGTACTGGCCCTGAGCTTCGGTATGGGCACCATGATGGCCGCGGTGGCCGGGGGCCTGATTGCCACTTTTTTCCCGTTCACCATTTTGAGCGGCGGTCCCTACGAATTGAAATCCTTCGTGATTTGCGTCTTGGGGGGACTGGGCAACCCTTTGGGGGCGCTGTTGGGCGGCCTCATCCTGGGAGGTCTCGAAGGTCTCATTCCCACCTTCATGCCGGTTAGCTGGGTGCCGGTGGTGGAATTTGGCCTCTTTGTGTTGGTGCTGCTGGTTCGCCCCAGCGGCCTGCTGGGGGCCAAGTAAATGAAGGCGATGCGCCAACTCGGATTCTGGCTGCCGCTGGCGATTGTGTTGGTGTGGGGAGGCGCGGTCCTGCTCATCCATCAGGACACCATGCGGGAAACGGCCTTTGTGTTGCTCATGGCCGTGGGTTTGGCCTCCAGCCTCAATATCCTTTTAGGCTACACCGGCTACGTCAGTTTCGGGCACATCGTGTTTTTCGGCCTGGGCGGTTACACCGGGTTCTACCTGATCAGCGAGCAGGGCTGGTCCCTGTACATCGCGGCCATCGCCGGGGGGCTGCTCTCGGCCCTCATTGCCCTCCTGGTGGGGTTGGCGGTTTTGCGTCTCCGGGGAGCCTACTTTGCCCTGGCCACCATCGGCATTAATGAGGCGGCCCGGGCCTTTGTGAGCAACTTCGAACCTTACGGCGGGGCCACCGGGTTGTTTGTAAACTTTTCAGCCTACCAGAAGTACGGCGGGGCCGGCCAGGCCCTCTGGACTACTTTCATGCTGCTGTGGATCACCGTCATGGTGGTGCTGCTGGTGAGTTTTCTGGTGAAACATTCCCGTTTCGGCCTGGGTCTGATGGCGATTCGCGAGGATGAAGACGCGGCCATGGTGATGGGTGTTAAGGCACCTCAGGCCAAAACCATCACTTATGTTATTTCGGCGTTCTTTCCCGGGGTGATCGGCACTCTGTATTTCTTTAAAAACGGCAACATCGAGCCGGGTGACGCCTTCCAGCTGCATATGTCCATCGAGATGTTGGTGATGGTGATGCTGGGGGGCATGGGAACCGTGCTGGGGCCCGTGCTGGGGGCCGTAGGTTATCAATGGCTGAGGGGCTTTCTCCTCACCAGTCCAATCTTTAAGGACCTGCATCTGGCCTTTGCCGGAGTGATCCTGCTGTTGATCATCCTGTTTGTGCCAGCGGGCGCTGTGGGCTGGCTGCGGAATCGGTTTCCGAGTCTCAGGAGGTTGCTGGAATGAGCGCTGAATTGATCCTGCAGGTCAAGGAAGTCTCCAAACGCTTCGGCGGCCTCCAGGCCTTGACGGATGTGACGTTTGATCTGGCGGAAGGTGAGATCCTGGGCCTCATCGGCCCCAATGGTGCCGGGAAAACCACGCTGTTCAATGTAATAAACGGGGTTTATGCCCCGGAGCAGGGCCAGGTGATCTTCCGGGGAGAGGATATCACCCGCCTGCCTTCCTATGAGGTAGCCCGGCGGGGTATGGCCCGGGCTCACCAGGTGGTGCGCCCTCTGCATGACTTGACGGTTCGGGAAAACGTCATGGTGGGGGCATGTTTCGGGCGGGAAGGGCATCATCTGCGGGCTGCGGCTCTCCTGGCAGAAGAGGCTTTGGCCACGGTGGGGTTGATAGAGCGGGCTGATCAGCCGTCCGGGAGCCTTAACGTGGCCCAGAAGAAGCGCCTGGAAATGGCCAGAGCTTTAGCCGCAAAACCTTACTTATTATTGCTCGACGAAGTTCTGGCGGGTCTGAACCCCTCGGAGATCACTGCCATGATGGAGACGATCCGGGATATTCGCGACGAAGGGGTCACTATTCTTATGATCGAGCACGTCATGCAGGCAATCATGTCCATTTCGGACCGCATCCTGGTTCTGGATTATGGTACCCTGATTGCCAGCGGCCTTCCCGAAGAAGTGGCCAATAATCCCCAGGTAATAGAGGCCTATCTGGGCGACCCGAAGATGACAGAGCAATTGCTGGCGGAGTAATTTTCATGGCTATCTTGGAAGTGAACAATATTGCCTCCGGCTACGAAGGCGTCCAAATCCTCTGGGGGGTCAACCTCAAGCTGGAAAAAGGCAGGCTCACTACATTGGTGGGCAGTAACGGCGTGGGCAAGACTACCCTATTGAAAACCATCATGGGTCTGATGCGGCCCATTGAAGGGACGGTAACCTTCCAGGGGCAGGACGTCACTTATCTGTCTGCTCATGCCCGGGCCAAAGCCGGCATGGTGCTGGTGCCCGAAGGCCGCCAATTGTTTACTGAGATGACTATTTATGAAAATCTGGAAATGGGGGCATTCTCTCCCCGGGCCCGGGGCAGCTTTAACCAAAACTTGGAAAAGGTTTACGAACTCTTTCCCCGCCTCAAAGAACGGACCCGTCAGAAAGCCGGCACTTTGAGCGGCGGCGAACAGCAGATGGTGGCCGTGGGCCGGGGCCTGATGGCCGAACCCGAAGTCCTGATATTGGACGAACTCTCTCTGGGGCTCTCACCCCTGCTGGCCCTCACCCTGTTTGAGGCCCTGACCCGCCTCAAAAAGACTGGCCTGACCATGCTCCTGGTGGAGCAAAATGTCACTATGGCCCTGGCCGTAAGTGACTATGCTTACGTCCTGGCGGAAGGCAAGGTTCACCTGGAAGGACCGGCCCGGGAACTGAGTAAAAATGATGAGGTACGCCGCACCTATCTGGGAATTTAGATTGAGTTCAACTTGAACTTTAAATCTTGACCCTATTCTCAAGGAGATTGGTCATGCCGGTGCAGGATTGGATGAGCAAAGACTTGGTCACCATAGATGAGGATACTTCCATCATGAAGGCCTCTAAGGTGATGAAGCAAAATGATATTCAACACTTGCCGGTTCTGAGGAAGGGGCGTCTTGTGGGCATCATTTCAGACCGGGACTTGAAAGAAGCCACACCTTCCAAGGCCACCACTTTAGATATTCACGAAATGTATTATCTGCTGGATAAAATCGCAGTCAAGAGCCTGATGTCCAAGAAACTCTTTACCATTACTCCCGAAGCAACAGTGGAAAAGGCTGCTGCCATCATGCTCAAGCACCATGTTTCAGCCTTGCCGGTGTTGGATGCTCAGGGCGGACTGGCAGGGATTCTCACCAAGGGCGATATATTCAAGGCTTTCGTGTCAATTTCGGGAATTTATCAGGGAGCTCTGGCCATGGGTTTTGAATTGGCAGACCAGCCGGGGTCCATTAAAGCGGTCACCGATGTGATCAGGGAGCACGGCGGGCGGATCGCCAGTATTCTCACAGGCTATGAAGGAGTTCCGGAGGGCTTCAGACGCGTATTTATCCGGGCCAAACAAGTCAAAGATGAGAAAACCCTCCGAAAAGAACTGGAGAGCAAGCATAAAATACTCTATTTTTTAAAAGAAAAAGTCGATTAGGCTTGGTGGCACAGGTTTTCAATCTGTGTATAAAAAAGAGTGCGTGCGCGTACTTTCAATTATATCTAGCGGCGGGCACAGATGCCCGCCCCTCGTTTTTTCTCTAACCGCTCACAACTTACCGACCCCTAAAACCAGGAGCGGTGGCTCCAGAGCTCTTCTTTCAGGTCCCGCATATCGGTCTGGCACATCAGATACAACGAGGCATTCTGGATAGCCAGGCCGCCCAGGTAGGCCAAGGCCGTAACGAGCTTGATTTCTTCAGGAGTGAAATGCCGCACCACCTTGCTGTAAAGTCGCAGCACCCCGATAACTTGCTCTTTAGTTTTGATAGGGGCCGCCAAAATGGAGACGATGCCTTCTTCCTGGTTCATGGTGCGGTATTGCACCCTTTTGTCCGTGGCGGCGTTCAGGATGATGACGGGTTTCTGCCCCTTTAAGGCCTGGGCGATGCTTTTTTGTGCCGACACCGGCCCTTTCTGCAGGTAGGCCTTGCTCAATCCATAGGAGGCCACCAATTCCAGGGTCTCTTTTTTCTCATCCAGAAGTCGGATGGAAGCGCCTTTTACGCCCAGGGCTTTGGCCAGGTCGGTGGTCAGGGCCCGCAGGATTTCTTTGACTTCCAGACTGCCGCTGAGATTGACGGCCAGATCGAAAAAGAGCTGGGTTTCCCGGCGCAGGTGGTCGATGAGGCGGGCATGTTCCATGACTCCGCCGGCTTGTTGTGCCAATAAGGAGAGAAATTCTTTTTCCTCCAGGACAAACTCCCTGGGAGAAGCGGTAAACAAGCAAAAAACCCCTTGATTTTTTCCCTTGACCATCACCGGCACCGCCAGGATAGAGGCGATGCCCTCGGCCTTCTTGGCATCGGGATATTCCAGTTTAGGGTCAACCGCCGCATCCCGGCAGTAAAAGAAGCCTTTTTTCAACACCAGGGGCACAATCTTCTGGGTGAGCATGGATTTTTTGGACCGGAAGTAACTTTCGGACAGGCCTTTCTGGGCTATGGGAATCAGTTCCCGTCTGCTCACTTCTCTCAGGTACAGGCAGGCGGCCTTGCCCTCCAGGATCTCCATGGCGCTGGTGAAGATCATTTCCAAGAGTTCCCGGCGGTTACGGGCGGTGCCAAAGGCCTTGCAGAGTTCACACATCTTTCTAAAATAATTGATACTCAAAGACATGAGTATTTTTCCTTAAAATGCAAAAATATAATTTTCAGTTTCTGGGTCCCCTTGGCGCCCGAAATCTCATGCGTCCCTTTCCCGAAGCCAGGAGGCAATCATGGGGACTATCTCTTTTTGAAATCGGGCACTTACATAAATGCCGATATGCCCGGTATCCAGACAGATATCCTGGCTATCGACGCTTCCCACGGTTTTCGTTAATTTTTCGCACGCCTCCGGAGGCACCAGGTGGTCGTATTGGCCATAGATATTCAGCAGGGGCATAGTTACCTGTCCAAGATCAACCCGGCGTCCCCCCACCTTCAGTTGGTTTTGCAACAGCAGATTTTCTTGATAAAGGTCCTTGAGTACTTGGCGTACAGTCTCACCCGGGACATCCGGGCTGTCAAAGATCCATTTTTCTGTGCGGATGAAGTTTTCCACAAATTCCTTATTGTCCATATTCTCAAGAAAACCCAAATACTTATCTAAAAAGAGCCTGGGGGGATTAAGAAGGAGAAAAGCAGCATTTATCAGGTTGCCGGGGAGGTTGCCGAAGGTTTCCACAAGACGGTCCACGTCAATCTCTTTTAACCAGATATGCAGCAAGCCCTTAGGGGTGTCAAAGTACGTGGGGGCCACGGTAGTGATTAAGTTCCTGATCTTTGCCGGATGGAGTGCGGCATAGATGACCGCAAACGTTCCCCCCATGCAAACTCCCATAAGATTTACCTTGGTGATTCCATGCCGGCGGCGGATAAAATCAATGATGTTATCCAGATAGCCGTTGACATGGTCATCCAGGGAGAGAAATTGGTCCCGGCGGGTCGGGGCGCCCCATTCAATAAGATAAATTTCCAGACCTTCCTTAAGGAGATTCCGGACTATGCTACGGTCGGGCTGCAGATCCAGGAGGGTTTCCCGGTTGAACAACCCATGAAACAGCAGCAAGGGGGTTTTCAGGCGAGCCAGTTCCGGCCGGTAATATTTGAGATTCACCCGGTCTTCCTGATAGACGAGTTCATAGGGGGTAGCGCCGATTTCCGTATCCAAGGGACCGAGAAAAATGTCCCGGGCCTTCTCCAGGCGAAGCTTGGCTGCTTCGGCATCCGCCGCCAGGCTGGCCAAGATAAGATCTACCGGGATCTTGGGTCGCTCCATCAGTTTTGCTCCTGGGTGGATTGGGGCCGGTCCATTTTTTTAGCCATCTCCTTCAGGCTTTTTTTCAGAAGATACATCTCCCGATAAAGCGCATCCAACTCCCGGCGGGTGGGCAAGGACAGGGCTTCCATGGTTTCGGCCAGGAGCGCATCTTTTGCCACAGTGAAATCTTGCAGGGCATGGAGAGCGTGGACCAGGGTTCGGATATACTCCGGCGACTGGAAAAGGGTCATATAATGCCCTTCCAAGATTTTTAGCCATATCCTGTAGTATTCCTTAAAGTCCTCTGGGGGCTTTTTCTCACTCCCGATACCTCCCACTTCCCCCATGGCCTGTAATGATTTTTTCACAGGCAGATAAATTATATAGATGAATTCGGCCATGGCGGCCTGAAATTGGTTGAATTTTTCAGTGGCATAATTAAGGCGCTTCTGCGTCAGAACGGTCAGGCGCAGGTGGGGCATATTCAAAAAGCGGCGAAAATCCTTTTCATAGAGTTCGTTGCAGATTTTAAAAATATCCTTATCCAGGTCTTCGAAATCACTGGACCTGGAAGGGGCCTCACTGCCCTCCCAGCCCGCCAGCCACTGGCGGTGGAGATGAAAGTAGCCTTTCCAGCCAGCCTGGGCCATCCTTAAAACAATTTCCGAAGGCGCCTTGATGCCCTGGAAAACCTCGGACACGGTTGCCGGTTCCGTCAGCAATGAAAAAAAGGCCTGCCACAGGTTCAAGGAAGAGAGCCAGTCATCGCCCGAAGTGGCTGGCTCCAGGGAATCATCGCCAGCACTTGCGGCTTTACCTGGGAGCCTGGGCCCCATCTGGGCCATGGTTTCCCAAAATTCCATGGTCCATTTGATCCAGGCGGCCAGCAGGGGTTCCGACCTTGGGGTTTTGAAATATTGTTGAGCCATCCTTGCCTCAATAACCTAAACGGGCTCTAACGTGATACTTTTGACCGTTTTTCCATTCGTGTCAAGAGAAATATTTCACAAAGCATTTTAACATGAATAAGGCCGAGTTATGCGGACAGTGCAATGAAAATATACGAATTTTATTGGGGCTGGAGGCGGGGATTCTCAAACCCCATCATAACAGGGGGTCTTCTGGTTTTCCCGGAATTTGTTGTATAGTTATATAAACGCGAGACGAGAAGCTGATGCAAAAAATTCGATTGGGAATCAGCGCCTGTTTGCTGGGTCAAGAGGTCCGGTTCGATGGCGGCCACCAACTGGACCGCTTTATCACTGATACCCTGGGGCGCTACGTGGAATTTGTCCCCGTCTGCCCTGAGGTGGAGTGCGGCCTGGGAATACCCCGGGAAGCCATGCGCCTGGTAGGCGACCCGGCAGCTCCCCGGCTGGTTACAGTGCGCACCAAAATCGATCATACGGACCGCATGGTCACCTGGGCCGAAAACCGGGTGAGGGAATTGGAGCAGGAAGGTCTGTGCGGTTTCATTTTTAAAAGCAAATCTCCCAGCAGCGGCATGGAGAGGGTCAGGGTCTATAACGAGCAAGCCCAAGGCTCTCCGGTGACTAAGGGCGTGGGAATGTTTGCCCGCATTTTCATGGAGCATTTTCCCCTCCTGCCGGTGGAGGAAGACGGCCGCCTCCACGACCCCGTGCTCCGGGAAAACTTCATCGAGCGCATCTTCGTTTTTCAGCGCTGGCGGGAGCTACTGGCCGCAAAACCGGGACGCGGTGACCTGGTGGCCTTCCATACCCGGCACAAGCTGCTCATATTGGCCCACAGCCCCGACCATTACCGGGAGCTGGGCAAGCTGGTGGCCCGGACCAAAGAGCTGCCGGCCCCGGATCTGTATGAGGGCTATCAGTCCCGGCTCATGGAGGCTCTAAGCCTGAAAGCCACGACCAAGAAAAATACCAATGTCCTGCATCACCTGATGGGGTACTTCAAAAAGGTTCTGGCGGCGGACGAAAAACAGGAATTGCTGGAGATTATCGATAATTACCGCAAGGGCTACCTACCTCTGGTGGTGCCTATCACGTTGGTCAATCACTATGTCCGGAAATATCAGCAGCCCTACTTGCAAGAACAATTTTACCTTCATCCCCATCCGGTGGAACTGCAGCTCCGCAATCACGTTTAAGGGGCGCGACTTTACCTGGGAGGTTTGGAAATGAACTCGAACCCGGTTCTGGTCACCGGGGCCACCGGTTATGTGGGGGGTCGCCTGGTACCACGGCTCTTGGAAGCGGGCTATCGGGTCCGGGCCTTGGGGCGTTCTTTGGGCAAATTGCGCAGCCGCCCCTGGGGCCACCATCCTCTCCTGGAATTGGCCCAAGGCGATGTCATGGACCTGGAATCCCTGCGCCGGGCGACTCGGGGGTGCTGGGCGGCTTTTTACCTGGTGCACTCCATGACTGCGGCGGCCCGGGATTTTGCCGAAGCCGACCGCCAGGCCGCCCGGAATATGGTCCAGGCTGCGGCAGAGGCTGGTCTCGACCGCATCATTTACCTGGGAGGCTTGGGAGGGGCTGATGACCCCAACCTGAGCGAGCATCTGCGTTCCCGCCATGAAGTGGCCCGGATTCTCCAGTCCGGGGCCGTTCCCACCACGTTCCTGCGGGCCGCCATGATCCTGGGTTCCGGGGGCGCCGCCTTTGAAATCCTGCGTTACCTGGTGGATCGCCTGCCGGTGATGATCACTCCCCGTTGGGTGCATACTCCGGTACAGCCCATTGCCATCCGCAATGTTCTCGCTTATCTGATGGGTTGTCTGGAGCGGGATGAGGTCCGGGGACAGACATTTGATATCGGCGGTCCGGAAGTGGTAACCTACCGGAAGCTGATGGATATCTACGCCGAAGAAGCCCGCCTTCACCGGCGTCTGGTCATCCCGGTACCGGTTCTCACTCCCCGGCTGAGTTCCTACTGGATTCACCTGGTGACACCCATACCCGCCGCCTTGGCCCAGCCTCTGGCGGAAGGCCTAGCCAACCCGGTGGTTTGCCTGGACAACCGCATCCGGGACCTAATCCCTCAGGAGTTGCTGGATTGCCGTCAAACCATCCGGCTGGCCTTACAAAGGATTGAACAGCAGCGGGTGGAAACCTGCTGGAGCGACGCCGGTACCGTAGTTCCGCCGGAATGGGTCTCCTGCGGTGACGCCTACTATGCCGGGGGCACTGTCCTCAGTCTGGGCTATCGGGTGCGCCTGAAGGCCGCGCCTGATGAAGTCTGGCAGGCCGTCACCCGGATCGGCGGACAAACGGGCTGGTATTATGGCGATTCTTTGTGGGCCATCCGGGGAGGGGTGGACCGCCTCTTGGGGGGGGTGGGGCTCCGGCGGGGCCGACGCCACCCCGCCGAACTCCGCATCGGCGATGCCTTGGATTTTTTTCGGGTGCTGGAGGTCGACCCCGGACGGCGTTTGCTGCTTTTGGCCGAAATGAAACTGCCGGGAGAGGCCACCCTGGAATTTCGCCTCTCACAGCTACTGGACGGTCAAACCGAACTAACTCAAACTGCCCGTTTTCTGCCCCGGGGCCTTTGGGGCATAGTCTACTGGTACGCGCTCGACCCCTTCCACAAAAACCTTTACCAGGGTATGCTCCGGGCCATAGCCGGGGCCACCAACAAGCCTGTCACCGGGGGGCCGGAAAGGGTAGGAACTTAGTTTTTTGGAGGAAGGGGTAGAGGATCCCCATGTCCTCTCCTCAAAAACCATTCTCTTAACCCATCAGCCGTTCCATCAGGTGTTCCACCAGGAAGAGCATGGCTTCCAGGTCCAGGTAATGGGTAACGCTGGCGTCGAAGAGAAATCGCGCCTGAGGGGCAAAGCCTTCCTCGGCCTCGGCGTCCCAGAACAGCAGGAGCAGGGGCACCCGGGGCAGGGGCAAAAAGGCCGCCTGAACGTCTGCATCCTCTCCGCCCACGGCCACCATTTCACCCCCCAGTTGCTTAACCTGCTCTTTGAGGGCCTCTACCTTTCCAGCGAAATGGTCCGCCAGTTTCCGTTCCAGGCGAGTCAGGGTTTTGGCCTTGGATACAGAATTGGGCAGGCTGTTATAGGCAATCCAGACGCCCGCCACCGGCTCCTGACCTTGGGAGGCAATGTAATTGTAGAGCAGGATGGCGTCCCAGGGGTCGGCCAGGGCGTCCGGCGGATAGCGTAACTCGTCTTTAAAAACCTGAAGGCAAAAGCCGAAGTAAGGCAAGGAGAGATATGGCCGGCCGCCTTCTTCGCCATAGGTGGCGCCCAGCCCTGGGGCCAGGGCCGCAAAATCCAGGGGGGCCACCTTTTCCTGGAGGACTTCCAGGGAGATGGCCAGAGATTCGCGGCGGCGGCCGACGCCTGCATCCTGCTGGGCTTTAATCGCCCGCCCCATTTCCGCCTGGGCCACGGTGAGGTGAGGACATTTGTTCAGGTCTTCTCCTTCCTTGATCACCTGGGTGGCGAAGGCCAGGCAGGTTTGCTGCCCGCAGTCGCCGCAATTGGTGCGCGGGAGATTTTTCAACACTTCCATAACGGTAATGGCCATAAAGTTCAGCCTCTTTTCCCCAGTTTCTCTTCCAACAGACGCCCCAGGCTGGCCAAATGCGCCTTTTCTTCCCCCGCTAAGGCAAACAGCACCTCCCGGGTTTGGGCCTGTTGGCAATGGTCCGCAAACCTGAGGTAGAGGTCCAACGCCTGGGTTTCCAGCATCATGGCCAGGTCCAGCACCTGGGGGGGAGTTTGCAGGTGAGACTTGTTGCTTTCCATAAATTCCTGGGCGTCAAATCCGCCTTCCAGGGTGCCGGGGACAACAGATGCTTCGAAGCTTTCTCTGTCCCGGGCGCCCGGTTCCACCTGACGGTAGGCTTCAAAGAGCCGCTCTTCATGACGCACTTCCACCCGGGCCAACTGCGTAAAAAGCTCTTTCGTTTCCTGGTCCTGGGATTCTGTGGAGAGAGTTTCATAAAAGACCTGCAGGGCCTTTTCCATGCCGTAGGCCAGGGTGATGATTTCAGCCGGGGTTTCATCCCCCCGCACCAGGCTCAGATTGAGTTCCTGGGGACCGGTGGCCTTGGGTCCCTCAAAGGCCTTAATCCCCCCCGCCAGGTTGTAAACCTCTTTGAATCCCCAGCCTGAAAGCATTTGGGCCGCCACCCGGCTGCGGCCGCCGATGGCGCAATGCACGATGGTGGGTTTTTCCGGGTCCAGTTCCTTATACATGTCGGAAAGCTGGGGCAAGGGCATAAGCTTCGCCCCCGGGAGATGGGAGTCTTCGTATTCCCAGGGCTGGCGGACGTCCAGGATGGTGTATTCATCTTCCCGGTGCTGAGCCATGTATGCTTTGGTTTCTTCCGCATCCATGGAACTAACCGGAGTGAAGAGTTTTCTTAATTGAATCATTATCTTTATTTCTCCCCATGTCGGATTCTTAATCGCACTCGATTCAGCTTATAAGTTTATACTAGATGATGATTTTTCAAGGGTCAGGATTATTTATTTTAGAATAATTATTACTAAAAATTAGCAGTTTTTGGAGGGCCCGGGAGAGACTTTTTCACCTGAGGTCTAAAATGTCTCTCCCAAAAGAGCGAACCTTAAGTCCTGAATGGCACTATTCCTTCAAGTCCCAGGGGACTTCGGTGAGGGTGACAGGAGTGCCGGGTTGGTCGGAGCCCAGGTTTTTCCAGGCCTTTTTGATGGTGCCTTCCTTACACTTGACCTTGAGGTAAAGGGTGGCGCCGGCGTCGTTTAGGGTCTCGTATTGGAGAAAGGTCTTGTCCTGGAGCTGGGTGACGGTATGGTCCGGCAGAACGACATCCTTATACAGGGTAACCGGACCCAGGACCGTCTGGGGAAAGCGGGAGTCCCGCATGAAGACGCTGATATTGACGTTGTGCCAGGGGATCTCGTTGACATTGGTGATCCTGTATTCCCGGCGGCCTTCTGGGGCCACTGCCACGTAGTTGAAGCCCGCGTCCATCTGGGGGGCAATTTCCCGGAGTGCCGGCTTAGGAGGCTGGGCCTTAGGCGGCGGGCAGGCTACCGGCGGCGGAGACTCCACGGCCCGGCGGCGTTTGGCCTTAGGCTTAGGCTGGCATGCCGGGGGTGGCGGCGGGGGCGCTGCGGCCATCACAAAGGGATAGAAATCCAACTTGCCGGTATAGACCCGGGGGCCGTCGACGCAGCCGAAGTTGAGGGCATAGGGCCCGGCTTCCAAAGGGGCCTCGGGCACCGCCCGGTACCAGCCGGGCTTGCCGGACACCGGGGCCAGGTGTAAGGGGATGTTGTCCCCCACACACCATAACTTGATGGGCACCACGGCATCATAGGCCACGTGATAGACTTTTTCGAAGTAGGCCGCAGACACCGGAGTGGGCTTGAGATCGAAGCTATGGGCCGGGGCCTCTGCGACGAAGGTCAATTTATCCAGGCGCAAGGTGGCCCCCGCAGTTTCAGGATCAAAGATCAGGATTTCCAGGGGCTTGATATCCACCCGCAATGTCGGCGGGCTTGCCAGGCCGTAATATCCCGCATTTTCCGGCCCCAGGCTGAGGGCGGTTCTAAAAGTGAGGTCGCCTGGCTTCAGGCGCAGAGTCTTGGGCCCCTGCTGGACGTACATCTCGAGGTATTGCGGCTCTTGGGTGGCCCGCCGGGGTTTCCGGGCTCCCTCCAGGGCGGGACTCCCCGCCACCAGGAACATCAAGGCCAAAACTGCGATCAGGGATGCTTTCTCTATGGTCCGCATGGCGTAGCACCGTTATATATCGCTCATTCCCAAGCTGTGCTTGGCATCTGTTGAGGTTCCCAAGTACTGCCTGGGAACAAGTTGAAAGACCAGCCGCCTAAGCAAAGAGTTGCCGGGCCAGACGTTCATCCAGGCTTCTTAAAATGGAATATTCCTCCACTGCGGCCACCAGGTCGCCCAGGGCCCGGTAGGCCACGACCAGATGATAGTGGCCCCGGGCGTCCCTGGGGTTGACCTGGAGGGCCGCCCGATAAGCCGCCACCGCTTCCGGATAGCTGCCTAACCGCATGTAGGCCTCGCCCAACTCGTAATGGGCTGCCAGGTCCTGGGGGTTAGCCTCCACCGCCCCTTTGAGGGCTTCCAGCCGGTCCCGGGAGTTGCTGAGGCCAGGCTTGGACAGGAGTAGATCGGCTCGCAGACCTCCGGGAGCGGGCCTGATCTCGAGGAAGCGGCTCAAGAATTGCAGGGCCTCGGGATAGTAAGCCAGGGGACCGGAAGTGGACACGCCGGAGAGGTCGAAGACCACCCGGCTAAAAGCCTGGGCGGCTTCCTGCCAGCGCCCCAGGAAGCCCGAGACCACCCCTAAAAGGTACTGGGCTTCAGGCAGGTGGGGCTGGTAGGCCACCGCCTGTTTCAGGGTCACGGCCAGATCTTCCCAGGTCTCCGGCGCGCCCGCCAATGGCCTGGAATCGTCGGCCCGGCCCGGATTGAGGAGCCGCACCGCCTGTTGGAAAGCCTGGGCGGCCTCTTGCCACCGGCCCAGCAGGCTATATACCACCCCCAGGCCCGCCTGGATCTCCCCATCTTCGGGCCTGGCGCCCTGGGCCCGGTTAAGGGCCCCCAGGGCTTCCTCCCAGCGGCCCCACTGGCCGTACATCGCCCCCAGATCCCGGTGCACATCGGCCGAGTCCGGCATCTGGGCCAAGGCCTCCTGCAAGGTGGCGATGGCTTCGGGCCAGCGGCCCAATTGGCCGTAGACCCGGCCCAGGGCGCTCCTAATCTTTACGGCCTGGGGCGAGAGAACCAGGGACTGCTGCAAGGCCACCAGGGCCTCCGGCCATTGGCTCAACTGGCAATGCGCCAGACCCAACTGGTAAGCGGCCTCCCCATCCTTCGGGTTGAGGGCCAGGGTTCGACTGAAGGCGTTAACGGCCTCCGGCCACCGCTTCAACCAGGAGGCGGCCACCCCGAGGTTATAATGCGCGGCCGCATCCTCAGGAGACAATCGCAGGGCCAGGGTAAAAGCGTCATAGGCTTCTTGCCAGTGGCCCAGGGCGCCGTAGACTACCCCCAGGTTGGTGCGGGCCCGGCCCAAATCCGGTTTGAGCCTGACGGCTTCGTTTAAAAAGATCAGGGCTTCCTGGTGGCGGCCCGTCCGGCAGTAGGCTACCCCTAAATTGCCATGGGCCTCGGCCAGGTCGGGCCTACAGTGGACGGCGTGCTTATAACTGGCGATGGCCTCTTCCCAGCGCCCCATCTCACTATATGCCAGGCCCACCAGGAAATGGGCCTCCGCGTCTTGGGGGGTGCCCTCCGGGGGCTGGTAAGGTGGAGCGGGCAAGATCTCGGGCACCGGCTCCACCGGAGCAGGGACCACGGTCGCGGCTTCCGGTTCCTCCGATGAGGGTGTCGCTTCCGGAGTCAGGGTCACGATCGGCGGCGGGGGTGTGACCAAGTCGGCGGGGCTGATAGTTTCCAACCGGCACGGCTTCACCGCGGCTGCCGGCTCCCCTGGACCGGGCGCGGGCTTCGCCGTGATCTGGTTTAAAGCCCAGGCCGCCACCTGGCAGACCCCCTCTCCGGAATCCTTCAGTGCCGCCTTCAGTGGTTCGACGGCCGCCTGATCCTTAAGCTCCCCCAAAGCCTCCGCGGCCCGATAGCGTACGCCTTCGTCGGAATCTTGCAAAGCCGCGATGAGGGGCGCTACCCCCCGGGAGTCCTTGATAACCCCTAAAGCCCATGCCGCCCAGAACCGGACATTACGATTCTGATCTCGCAGGGCCTGGATCAGGGGCTCCACCGCCAAGGGGTCCTTGACCTCTCCCAGGGTCCGGGCCGCCTTGGCCCGAACCTCGTATTCGGCCGCGGACAGGGATGCGATCAGTGAGCCGGCCGAGTCGGTGAGCGGCAGCCGCAAAGGCGCGGCACCGGGACCGAGCATCTCAGTCGGGTCTGCCTCCCGGCTCCGGTTTCGGGCCTTCCGGGACAAGAGCCCTAAGAACACCGGAATGCCCAAAAGCCCTGCCAGCCATCCACCCCATTCCGGCGTTAGCAAATTCATCGTTATCATCTTCGGCCTCCTAAACTCTGGGAGCTAAACCCTAATCCCAGGTAGGCTCTGTCTCCATTTAATTCTTGATGTTCCCATGAATAAAATTTAACTCGGAACGCTTGACTGCCCCCGAGGCAAGCAAAGCACCCACATAAACTGTCAAGCCCGCGGCCATTGATAGGAAGAGATATTGATGGCGCATCAGAAAAACCACCAGAGCAGCAATTGCGGCACAAAACGCGGGCCTAGCGATAATCTGAATTAATTTGACGAGACTCAAATAACGCCGCAGCTGTAGAATAAAGAGCATGACGGAGTATATGGACTGGGTGGTCAAAATTGCCCAGCATGCCCCTAAATAGGAAAACTTGTAAATCAGGATTAAGTTTGCAGCCACGTTAATAGCGGCGGTTATCCAGGTCATCTTGAGCACCAGCCGCTCGTGGTTGCGGGCCACCAGCACACTTTCGCTGGTATAATTCCAGAAACTGAAAAAAATCACGGCACTGAGTATTTGCAGCGCCTGGGCTGAGGGCGCAAAGGATTCGCGATACAGGAATACCACAATTTGTTGGGCCAGGATGCCCGTAATAATGACCAGGGGCAGGGCCAGAATAAACATGTATTTCATGGTAAAGCGCAGGGTCCGCACGAACTGGCCCAGGGACCGGATATAGAGTCCGCTCATCATGGGCAAGAAAGCCCCCATGATGGCAGCGGGGATCAAGGTCACCGGATCAAAGAGTCTCAGCGCTGCGGCAAAATAACCCACATCCTCTTTCCCGGCAAAGGGGGTCAGGATAATCACCCCGATTTGATTACTTAAGAACAAGGCCAGCAGGATTCCGGCAAACGGGGCACCCCTCAAGACGTATCCCCGAAGAACCTGCCAATTCCAAGAAAATCTCACTTTAGTAGAGATCTGCATCAGGATCAGGGCTCCCGCACTTACGGCTACGGCCGTGGAGACCAACTGGGCCGAGATTACCCCGGTTAAGCCCCAGCCGGAGTACAGCACCAAGGCGCCCAGAGCTAAGTTGCCCAGGGAGAAGACCAGTCGCACCACCATCTCGATTTCGGGTCTGTGATTGGCCCGGAAGAACGCGTTGGTAAATTCCATGAAGGAGTACACCAGGGCAAAACCAGCTGCGACCGCCATTACGGCGAAAGCGCCCCTGGGAAACACCATCAAGATCAGTAGAAAAAAGCCCCATGACGTCACTGCAATAAGTGTTTTTACCAGGATGATGCCCCAGAAGTATGGGTAAGTATTGCTGGGGTCCCGCCCCACCTCCCTCTGGATGACAGTCTCGAAGCCAAATTTGGTGGGCAGGGCGACCAAGGTGGCCACGGCCAGAGAAAAGGCATACAGCCCCAAGTCTTTTGCTCCCAAAAACCGGGCCACCATGGCAAAAAACACTATGCCGAGACCCTTGGCCACTATCTCGATTGTTATGAGCAGAAGGCTGTTCCGCACAAATCTCTTGGGGCTGATGCCATTGCCTGCAGTTTCATTCAAGTGATCCTTCTCTGGGGTTTTTCCTAACCCAGCAACTAAAAGCAGTTCAGGAGACCTGGGGGTTCGCATAATTATGCTATTCCTGCTCTCTCAGACGCTGCAGCAAGGCCTTTGGCCAACCGTCCGGTGGTCACGGCCAATCCCATAAATAACCAGAATAAATAGGCTGTGGTCCAGGGGGCTAAATCGGTGAACCAATGGAACAGGTGGGCCGCGACCCCCGCCATCAATCCGAGCCCACTGCAAAAAATCAGGGGGTCTGGAGAGCGCACCGCCGGCAAAAATGCCAGAAAGACGCTCACTACAATGCCCAGGAAGAATCCCAGCCCCGGAATCCCGATTTCCCCGGCAATGAAGAGATAGACATTATGGACGGCAGTGTCCCAAGAACTGGTAAGTTGTTGTGGAGTGAAATCATAATTAAGGGCCACCGGAACATAATTATTGAGTCCCACCCCGAATAAAGGATTGGCCCGGATCATATTGAAGGCAACTTCCATAAGTGGGAGCCGGCCATAAGCGGTTTCGTACTCGGTCCGGAATAAACCCTTTTGAATCGGGTTGGGTATGGTCAAAATCAGGAGGCTGAAAAGAACCCCCAGGGCCATAGAGGTAAAGACCCCTCTGGCCACCCCCAGGCGCTTACAAAAATGAATAAGGAGAACGATGCCCGAAAACAGAACTGAAGAAATGATCCCGCCCCGGGAATAAGTCATCCCCAGACCCAAGAACCCGATAACCGCCGCAATCGCTAATAAAAGCTTGAGACTTCGCTTCGTGGGATAAAAGAGCATGCTGACAGTCAGGGGTAATGTCAAATCGAAGAATTCAGCCAGATTGGAAGGATGGCCAAAAGTTCCCGTCACCCTGGTAAGAGTTATGAGCCCCAGGTAGCCTCTGACATGTTCCCGGGCCCCGAAGATCTCCAAACCCAGGGTAGACGCTGTCAGATTTTGGCCAATAGCAATAATTGCCTCAATCAGGGTGATGATTATCAACATTATAATAATCGTGCGTAACCTGTTCTCTCGGATTTCGCTGGCCGCATAAATGAACAGCATAAAAGAGATAGCCAATTCAAAGAGATCGAAGACGCCGTACAATCTATCATGCAGAAGGGTGGAAATAATTGCCATGGCGAACAGCCCCACAAAAGGCCAGCACGCCACGGTGGAGAACGGAGAGGAATACTGATGGGTAACCGTGCGAAATGCCCAGATCCCATATAACATGACCAAGGGTGGGAAAAAAAGAGGAATGGTAAACCCGTATGTGGAACGGAAAACCGGGGAAGTGGTAAAGAAGAGAGTTTTGGATAATCCCAAAATCATTCCCAAAACCAGCAAGACGAGAAAAAACCCCTTCTTATCTTTAACTGATAACATATAAAAAAAGACCAGCATGCCCGCAAATAGTGTGCCGCCCCATTTTGCGGGCCTACGGATGGGGAACAGGAGTTCGCCCCCCAGGAGTCCAAAAATGACCATGGCTGCAAGACCGATGGCGACGCTCAGCAGAAACCACCAAAGCGTAATGCCCGAGGGGGTCAGGGTAGTTCTGTGGGCGCTCAGGGGTGCATCCATCTTTAGAGCTCCGGGATGGAGGCGAAGACTGGGCGGTTGAGGAAGCGTTCCACATCTTCGGGGATTTTGAGGGAGTCGTCCCAATATTCCAGGAGGAAACCCACGGAGAGACTAACCACCAGGGCCAGGACCAGACCCAAGGCCAGGTTAAGAAGCAGGTTGGGGAACACCGGTTTTAGCGGCACCGCCGCCAGGCTCAGGATCTTGGCGTTCTCCAGGCGTTGGTCAGTATTGGCGGCCAGCAGGCTGTCCTGGTATTTCTTTAACAAGACCGACTGGATGGCCTGCTTCGTGTCGATATCTCGCTCCAGATTAGCCAAGTTCATCTCGGCCGCGGGCAGCTGGTCCATCTCGGTTTTCAAGTCCTTGATAGTTTGATTGATGGCCTGCTCTTCGGCCTGCAGCTCCCGGAGCTTGGCCAGGTCCCGCTCCAGCAGAGTGCTGACATGATCCTGGATCTGCTTGCGCAGGGCCCCGATCTGCTCGGTGATCACCTGATACTGGCGGCTCTCCTTGGTATAGCGCTGCAACACGGTCTTGACCTGGAACTGGAGGTTGAGATACTTATCTTCCAAGGCGGACAGCTGCATCTCCTGGGCCAGTTCGGGCAAGGGGATGAGGAGCCCGGGCTTGGCTTTGCGCAGGTCCTGGATCTTTTCCACCCGGGACCGGACCCGGATGATCTCCTTCTGGACATTGGTCCGGGAATTGTCCAAGGTTTCCATCTTCCGCAGGAGGGCCCGGCTCTGTTCGGAAAATGACACGATCCCGGCTTTCTCCTTGAGGTGCAGCAGCTGCTCCTGGAGTCCCTTAAGTTCGCTCTGCACCTTCTCGATCTGTTCGGCGTAGAAGGAGCTCTCGGCCCGGTTGATATTGATGGAGAGATGCTGCTTCTGGTACTCCTGAGCCACCCGGTTCACCACCTGGGCGGCCAATTCCGGGTCGGGGGAGCGGTACCGGATCCAGATGACCTGAGAGTCACTCCCCGGTTCCACGATCAGGCGGGTACGCAGCTTCTCCACCGCGGTTTCAAAGGCCTGGTCCGGGGTTAGAGGCTTGCTCAGGCCGATGGTTTCCAGAAACCAGCGCACCCCCCGGAAGACCCCCCGGAGCACCTCCCGAATTGCCCCGGCCACCCCGGTTTCCGGCAAGGGTTTGCGCCTCTCCAGATGAAGCTCCCTGACCACCGCCTCCAGGACCGGCCGGCTCCGGATAATCTCCACTTCGGAGTTGAGTTCCTCTTTCGGGGTCAACATCCGGCCGGGGGGCTGGCCTTTGGGCACCAACAACTCGGGATAGGCCCGGCTCAGGATGACCACGCTGCTTTGGGCCTGGTATTGGGAGGGCCATAGCCAACTCACCAGGAGGATGGTCCCCAAAATGGTGGCGGAGATAAATGCCAGCAGTCTCCAGCGCCGAAACAATCCGTGCAAGAGGATGCGTCCGGTTGTCTGTACCTTCATGGTATCTCCTTCGGACCACTGCCGTTCTAATCGAAAATCGTCCGGTAAGGCACCGGCAGAAAGTCGGGATAGACCGCATACATTTCCGGGCTCAGAGTCAAAATGAATTTCATGGGGACCTTCACCGCTGTGGTCTTGGTGGACAGTTTCACGTGCAACCTGGTATGGGGGTCCACGTTAAAAAAATCCCGCACCCCTGGCTTCATATCCTTACTCAATACCTCTTTCCGGGTGCCGTCAAAGTATTCCATGGCGATGGTCAGGTGCCAGGCCCCCTGGATGGGCGGGGTCTCTAACCAGACGTACATGGTCCTGACCTCGCCCAGGAGGACTTCCATCTGAACCGGCCGCTTATGAGAGATGCGCAACTCCGGGGTCCGGAAGATACGGACTTCCCGTTCCGCACCCCGGTGCCACTCCTCCACCTTGACGGTATTGCCCAGGCCGAAGTCGCCGGGGATGATGATGTCATGACCGAAGTCGGGCTGGGCTACGTTGACGATGCCCGCGGGCAGGTTGTCAAACAGGCCCTTGGGCGTCAAACCGAAATCATCTGCGGCCGCACCCGCGGCCAGCATCAGGCCAAGAAGCGCCATCCATAGGACCCAGGCCAATCTCGTCATCTCCTCACCTGTTAGCGGTTGGATAAGCAGTTTATTGACTGCTCAATGCTCTTAGGGTATGGGGGCGGCAAAGGCGCCGGCCGCGGACCCCAGGGTAATGTTATAGGTGCCGTACAGCGGAATGGTATCCCGGAGATACTGTTGTACGAACAGACCCACCTTGGCAATGCCGCTCATGGGCACTACCACAATATCCCCGGCCTTCAGGGCCACGTCGTTCTTCAGGTCCTTGCCTTCCAGGGGTGAGGCCAGGTCGGTTTGCAGCCATTCCGTCTGGTCGAAGGGACCCCGCCTCAGGATGACCACCCGGGACAGGTCGGCCCGGTCCGTTTTGCCGCCAGCCGCGGCAATAGCCTGGAGCACTGTCAGGTGACCGTCCCAGGCCACTGGGGACGGCTTGCCCACTTCACCACCTACGAAGACAAACTGGCCGGCACTCTTAACCAGGGCTACATTGATAAAATTGCCTTGGGTAAAGATGTACTTGGCTCCAATATCCATGGGAAAGGCGTTGGGATTGGTTCCCGTCAGCACCGCGATATCCGGTTTACGCAAATCCCGGGAATATCGTTCGATGAGCTCCTGGCGCAATTGCTCCGGGGTCAGGTTGGCGGCCTGGACCTCTCCCACGATGGGCAGTGAGACCTTGCCGTCGGCCTGGATGCGCACCCCGATGTTCAATTCCGGGTTGTAGACGAACTTAAGATCAAAGTAGTCGTTGGGCTGCAAGACCTTGCCGTAGCCGGTGCGGCTGATGAACTCCTGGTAGCGCCGCCCGATGGCCTGCTGCAATTCCGGCACGGTCAAGCCATAGGCATTGATCTCCCCCGCCAGGTTTAAAAGAATTCTGCCGTCCGGCCGCACCAGCACCGGTTTGAGATCAAGCTCCGGGTTCCGGGGAAAGCTGATGTTCAAGGTGTCGCCCTTCATGATCCGGTAGGACTCCAACACCACCGGTCCCCGGGGCGGCGGTTTCATCTCCGGAAAGGCCACCTGCCTGACCCCGGTGCCCTTGCCGCCGGGGCCGCAGGCCAGGACCAGCAGGAGCAGCCCGCTCACCAAGGCAAAAGCCCGTTTTTGGTTTTTGGTTTTTGGTTTTTGGTTTTTCATTTTCGAATCCATGGCTCTTTTTCAACCAGATGTGTAGGGCGGGTACTGCCCTCCAAAGATGGTGCGTTTAGAAGCCGTTTTGGTTCTTGGTTTTGGATTTTGCGTTTTTCGTTATGGGATTCATTACTCTTTTCCAAGCAATTTCCCCTCCCCTGGTGGGAGGGGATAAAGGGGAGGGTGAAGATAACTATTTAAAGATGTAAACTATTTCACCCTCACCCCAACCCTCCCCAATCAAAGGGGAGGGAATTATTGACTTTTTACGAAACTATCAACCTTTGAACTTTGAACTTGTCTCACCAAACACCAAAAACTAAACACTAAAAACCAAAAACCCGATTACTCCCGCTCCAGGCCCAGAATTTCCCGGACCATCTTACTTAAGGTCTTGAGCATAATCTTCACATCCAACCACAAGGAACAGTGCTTGACGTATTCCAGGTCATTGATGATCCAGTCATTAAAGTAAATCTTGCTATGGGCCTCCAGTTGCCACAAACCGGTCATGCCGGGGCGCACCGACAGGCGGGCGTCCCGCCACCTGGGGTTGTAGCGCATCTCGTCCAAGGACAGGGGCCGGGGCCCCACCAGGCTCATGTCCCCTTTCAGGACGTTGACCAGTTGGGGCAGCTCATCCAGGTTGGTGTCCCGGATGATTCTGCCGACCCGGGTGATCCTGGGGTCCCGTATGATTTTGAACATGGGCCCGTCCACTTCATTCAAGTCCTGGAGTTCCCGCTTCAGGTCTTCAGCGTTGTCTAACATGGACCGGAACTTGTACATGATGAAATTGCGCCCTCCCAGGCCGCAGCGCTCCTGACGGAAGATCACCTTGCCTGGGGATTCCAACTTGATGAATAAGGCCACCAAAGCCATAATGGGCGCGGTCAGAATCAGGCCCAGGAGGGACAAGATCACGTCCATTCCCCGTTTGACCTTCTGGTAGATGGGCTTGGCGTCCGTCTGCCATTCCAGCAACCCCTCCATGTAGGTAGGATTGCGCCGGGTATGCTCTCGCAATGACACCAGAACGGGCTCCGGCAGAGCCGCCAGGGTCTGCATCACCGCCATCTCGCGCAGACTGGCCAGGGGTTCCACGGTGGCGCCGTCGCCCACCACGCAGCGGTGCAGGTAGGCGCTCCCCTGGATGCGGGCGTGGTCCAGGACCACACACTCGTTGATCACCGCCCCGGCCTCCACCTGGCAGTGGGCTCCAATGGCCGCGGGGCCCATGATGATGGCCTCATCCCCCACCTGGGAACCCCGACCCACCACCGCTGGGGCAAAAACCCGGGCCGAGGCGCTGATCTCAGGGCGCCGGGGGTTGACAGGCGCCGCCTCCGGCAGCGGCACCAGGTCGTTCAACACCTCCAGGTTGGCGCTGAAGAAATCCCCCACGCTGGTGATGGTACGGCAAAAGCCCGGGATCTCCCAGAGGGTGGTGCGGGCCCCGTGCAGGTAGAGGGGCGCGAAGAGCTGCTCTTTGAGATCGAAGTAGCCCCGGTCCGGGATATAATCCAGGACCTCCCGCTGGAACAGATAGAGGCCGGCGGGACGCAGAGTGCTCCGCCGCTCCTGGGCCGGGTGGATGCGATGGATGCTCCTGACTTGCCTGTCCTCGTCATACTCCACCCGCTCCATTTCCCAGGGAGCTTCCCGCACCTTCAACGCCCCCACGGTGGCCAAGGCTTGGCGTTCCCGGTGCCAGGAAAGCATCTCCGTCAGGCCCCCGCCCAGCAGCAAATCGCCATTCATCACCCAGAAGGCCTCACCTTGGATGGCGTCCGCCACTTCCTTTAAGGAACCGCCGCTGCCGAAACTAGTCTCCCGGATCAGAGACTCCAGGGCGCCAGGTAACTGTCTCAGATGACTCCCCACCACCTCGCTCATGGCGGGCTGCACGCACAGGATCAGGCGCCTAACTCCGGCTTCGGCCAGAACCCTTGCTTGGTATTGCACCAGGGGACGGTTTGCCAGGGGCAGCAGAATCTTGGGATAGGGAGCCAAAGCCAACCCGTGAAAGGTGGCCTGACTTCCCGCTAAAATCACCGCGGTGTCGGGCGCCTGGCTCATAAACGTCGGTAAATCCAGGGAGGAATGGGAAAGGTCCTCCGGTTGAGAATCAGGTCCACCGGGGCGCTGCCGTTAGGGTCCAGTTTGGCCAGAGCCGTGTCCACCACCTGAACCCGGGTGATCCCCGCATGGACCACCAAAAAGGTCCGGTCCACCTGGGCGGCATAGAGCACCGACTCGGGAAACAGGTTAACCGCGGGGCCGTCGATGATGATGGTGGCATATTCCTGGTTCAAGCACTCCAGGAGATTTTTACAGGCCGGGGCCTCCAGCAGACTGATATGATTAAGGGGGGCCACCCCCGCCCCCATCACCTTCAGCGGTGGAAAAGCGGTAGCCAGGACCGCACTGGCGGCTTCGATGCGGCCTGCCAAACAATCCCCGAAGCCGTACAGTTCCGGCAAGCCAAAGGCGGCGCACACCCGGGGCTGGGAAAAGTTGCCGTCAATGAGGAGCACCGGACGGTTCTGGACCTCGGCAGCAGCTAAAGCCAGCCCGATGGCCACGGTGGTGCCTCCTTCCCCCACATTGGCCGCACAGATGAGAAAATTCCGCTGCCGGGTCTCCGCCGTGGCCAACAGGATATTGTTGTAAATCCCCATGAAGACCCGGCGCACCCCCGGACCATAAAACTGCTGCACGCTAACCTGCTCCCTTATGGCCGGGGCATATCCCATGCCTGCCTCCATCCCCTGACTGCTTTATGACTATTAGCGAATGTCAAAAGTCTCTTCCTTATTTTCCCCTCTCCCCGGAGTGGCGAGAGGGTCAGGGTGAGGGTCAATAAAAAATACTTCCGATACCCTCCCAAAACCCGGTTTGCCATCCTGAACGCCGCGAGAATCTCGTGATATCCAGAATGATCGGCAAGGAGACTTTTGCCAAAGGCGCTATCCTTATACTCTCTTCTATTGCCCCCAATTATCTCCACCCCTCAAACCCAGGACAATCCGGCCTTCACCTGATTCTCGCCTACGGGTTTCACTGATTTTCCTCCGAGAAATTGGCAAGGAAGTGCGCTTACAGAATTTGAACTAAGGATGTTCTAACTCCTGCTCCCCGGTCTCCTTTTGCCGGATCATCTTCATATCGCCCTGAAAGGTTCTCAGACCGGAAAGCCTTTTTTGAACTTATGCCAATAGGTGGCCGTGAGTAGGGCTGGCCTTGAAATCAGGATGAATACTATGCCAGGCATATCGGAAATCTCTTCCCAGAACTTAAACCCCCCTTGATTTTTTCTCGGCAGAGACTGCACTTGCCTAGAAAAACCAAAAAAGGTTTATGTTAATGTTGTCCTTAACCGATTTAGTTTCAGCAACTGGTAATCAGGGATGGAGTCGGAATGATAGATGGCCTGGTTTTCGGGCCCGAATGCATCTATAAGGGGTCCATGCCCCAGTTCCCTTGGAGACTTTCTCTGGTGCATCTAAAATGCTTGTGTTAATAATCCTTAGTAAACTAGTATTCAAATAAATATGGAATATAGTTTACTATTATTAAAATTATAATTAATATAATTGCAAATAAGTCCGCTTTGCCTTCTTAATATTTTTTCATTAAAAAAGAGGGATTCTTAATCATAAAATTCTTGCATTGTGTTATATTTTTTCTTAATTATGAATAATTATGCAGTTTTTTGCAATAGGAATTTCAGTATGGGTTCAGCAGATGAGAAATCCTTATATAGTTAATATAATTAGGCGAAAGCATTGATTGCCGCACAACCTCGCTCTGGATTTTGGCAATGAGCATTACGATCCTTTTGGCCGATGAACACACGGTAATGCGCAAGGGTTTGCGGGCGCTGCTGGAAAAGGACCCTGAGGTTACCATAGTCGCTGAATCCCGGGACAGCCGTACCACTGTCAGGTTAGCCCAGGATCTTAGCCCCGACTTGGTCGTTTTGGATGTAACCACCGGTGAGCTAAGCGGCATTGACACGACTAAAGAGATTATCGCCAAATCTGCCGGCGTCAAGGTTATCGCGTTATCCGTCCATTCCGACCGTCGCCTGGCCTTAAATCTGCTCAAGGCTGGGGCTTCGGCCTATCTGTTAAAGGATCGTGTCTTCGAGGAGTTGGTTCCGGCCATTCGTCAGGTTTTGGCCCACAAAATCTTTCTGAGCCCTGGGATCTCTGACTTGGTACTCAAGGATTATGTTGAGGCGCTGAGGGATAGCGAGGCCCGCTTTCGCACCGTGTTCGAGTGTGCACCCTTTGGCATCGCCTTAACCGATCTGGATGGACGCCTGCTGGAGATCAGTCCGGCACTGGATAGAATGTTGGGTTACAGCCGGGATGAATTTCATAACATGACCCTGGCCAAGTTCTCACATCCAGACGATGCCGAATCCTGCCGGAATCTATTCCGGGAGCTGGCCCAGGGCCGGCGCCGATCCTTTGAAAAGGAAAACCGCTACCTTCGCAAAGACGGCCGCCTGGTCTGGGGGCGGCTCACCGTGTCGGTGGTCAGGTCCCTACTGGAGCAATCCCAGTTCGCGGTCGCCATTGTAGAAGATATCAATGAGAGGAAAAAGTCCGAAGAGGAGATTCGCGCCTATCAAGCTCAGTTGAGGGCCCTGGCCTCGGAAATTTCTTTGGTGGAGGAGCGGGAACGGCGACGCCTGGCCACAGATTTGCACGATCATATCGGCCAGAACCTGGCCCTGGCTCAGATCAAGTTGGGAGAGCTGAAGGAATGGGCTGAGGGCACAACCATGTCCGCGTCAATGGATGAAGTTCGACTCCTGGTGGAACAGGCCATTAAATCCAGTCGGGAATTAACCTTTGAGCTTAGCCCGCCGATTCTTTACGACTTGGGGTTCGAGTCTGCCGTGGAATGGTTTGGGGACTACCTCCAGGATCACTACGGTCTCCAGGCAGTAGTGCAGCAAGATGATCAATACAAACCCATGGGCAACGAAACCATGGTATTGCTTTTCCAGATGGTGCGGGAGCTCATGCTCAACGCCGCCAAACACGCCCGGGCCCGCCGGGTTGAGGTCTCAATCCGCCGGGATGGGGACAACCTGCTCATCGACGTGACTGATGACGGTGTGGGGTTTAACCACCAGCAACTTCCTGCCTCTCGGGAAAAGCCTCGCAGTTTCGGGCTATTCAGCGTGCGGGAGCGCATCGAATGCATCGGCGGCAGTTTGCAGATAGATTCCCGCCCCACCGGAGGCACTAAAGTCTCTCTCACAGTGCCGGTGTGGCGAGATGATTAACCTGTGGCGAGGAATGCGACATGGGCATAACCATCTTGTTAGTCGATGACCACAAGATCCTGCGGCAAGGGTTGCGGACTCTGCTGGCCAAGGAACCGGACATGGAGGTAGTGGCCGAGGCAGAGGATGGGCGCGACGCAGTGCGCCTGGTCCGGGAGTTGTCTCCAAAAGTAGTGATTATGGACGTGGGGATGCCCGATTTAAATGGCATCGAGGCCACTCGCCAGATTTTGCAGGAGTCCCCCGAAACCAAGGTCGTCGCCTTGTCCATGCATTCGGATCGGCGCTTCGTCAGCAACATGCTGAAGGCGGGAGCTTCCGGTTATTTGCTCAAGGATTCAGCTTTTGAGGAGCTGGCCACTGCCATCCGCATGGTTATGGCCCGTAAGACCTACTTGAGCCATGAGATTGCCCACGTAGTGGTTAAAGACTATGTCCAAGGAGGTTCAAAGGACGATCCCTCGGTATTTTCAGTGCTTAGCCCCCGGGAGCGAGAGGTGCTCCAGCTTATGGCCGAGGGCAAGACCAACCGCCAGATCGCTGAAATCTTGAATGTCAGTTTAAAGACCGTGGAGACCCACCGCCAGCAAATCATGAATAAGCTGGAAATTCATAATATCGTGGAACTCACCAAGTACGCCATCCGGGAAGGCTTGGCCTCTTTAGACCGATAAACCCCCACAAGTTAAAAGACCTGAAAACTGGGTCACCCCGTCTCGGTTTAGCAAAATTTAGGTCGTAAAGGATGGAGTCCGGGCAACTGTAGCGTCTGCTGATAGTTGTTGCTGATTATCCGGTTAGATTTGTCATTATGAGCGCAGCGAAGCATCTCGTACTTGGAGATTCTTGGTCGCTTTGCTTCCTCAGAATGACAATCATAGGTGGCTCATGAGGCTTCGAAAAGGAAAAAACTTTTGGCAATTGCTATAACCCATAATGCTGCAACCGTTCATAGAATGGTTGTGTGGGAGCAGAACTAATCGCAAAGATGGAAGGTACGAAGGAGTAATTTCGGAAAAGATAGAGAAGCGGAGCCCTGAAGAGACCGGCAGATATTCTCTTTGGTGAGAATAGCTTATGCCCTGGGGAGTGGCAGCAGCCGGGCAATTTGCTCGCAAACCCGGATCATCTCTTCGGGATCCGAACACCAGGTCAAATCTGGCACATGGGAGCGAAAATAAAACTCATAGTCATTCGGTTCCGGCCCATGAAACCGGAGAGGCGCAATCTCATAAATCCCTTCCAGCAGCCGATATTCCGAAATAATCGCACCGTAGCCGTTGTTGAACCGGATGATTATTTGATATCCGCCCTGGTGAGGGCCCCGGTGCCAGGAGGCCAGGACGTGCTGCAATGAGGCCAAAAGCTGTTGTAAAGAAAACCCACCATTCCGTTGTTCCAGGGAGAGTGGTTGAATGGGAAATTGAGGGGAATCCCCCGCTACCATGGTGTCCAAATGCAAGGTGTGGTCAAACATCGGTGCATCCTATCTAAAATTTTTATTTAAGGGCTATTAAAGGTTAACCGTAAAAAATTAATAAAAAGTTAATTAATTATTAATTTTTCAATAGATTAAGTAAAAAATCGGAATACATTTTTGTTGCAAGTTGCTTTAGGTGGGCTTTGACTCTTTGGAAAGGTTGTTAGAAAAGCTGTGAATCTCAACGTTGGGGGATCTTAAAACAGGCCCCCATGGGTGATTTCATTCAGGTTCTCACCGGAAGGCATTAGGGAGGCGTGGACCGGGACGGAACAAACTAATACCAGCCGGACAGTACTCGAAGCGCCACCAGTCCTGGGGTTATGAGGACATGGAGCCGGTCGGTGGTAATATTCAACTCAAGGCATCATCCAGGATATTGGGGAAAAAGAATCTGGAACATATTGGGGTTGATACTCAGTACGCGAGGCGGCCCAGCAGGGGAGCTTTTTAACGGACCAATCCTTTCACGACACCAAATGATTACACCCATGGCCCCGTCCAGACAATGACGGGGCCATGCCATCAATGGCTGCCAGTGAGCTCGGGGGCGGCTGCCATCCCCCCTGAAAGGCCGAAGGGAGCACCTAATAATTAGTAGAGCTGTAGCAGTCGAAGTACTTCACTACGGAACCATAAATCGCATAGCCTTGTTCATAACTGGCTATGCGGTCAGCGATGTAAATGCTGCCGGCCGTGGTGGAGCCATTGCTGTTCACTCCCAAAGCCTGCGCCAGTGAAGAGTCATAATAACTGGTTACATAGGCCTTTTTATTATACGACATGGCATAGCCATAGGTGATATTGTAGAAATAATAGTAACCACTAACCGTGCCTCCCCCCAACTGCATTGGCTGATTATAGGCATACCAGGGGATGGATACGTTATCTGGATAAAGGTTATCAGCAAGGTAAACGTATCCCGAATAATAATCACCGCTGCCGTCGGTATAGTAAAAAAGGAGATCCAGCCGGGCAACGCCATAGTAATTATAGTTTTCCACTTCTGTGAAAGGATCGAAGTACCCGGGCTGACCGTTATAGAGAGCATAGCCGTTTTCATGCGCCAGGGAGCGGTTGGCCACATAAATGCCGCCGGCCGTGGAGGAGGCGTCGCTGTTTACTCCCAACCAGGTTACCAAATCGGGATCGTAATACGAGGTAATATAACTTTGCTTGTCGTAAGAACTGTCGTATCCTGCGGTGGCTGCGGTAATATTATAAAAACCGTTGTCGAGACTGAAACCGCCCATTTCTTGGGGCTGGTTGTACAGGTTCTGGCCAACGGTCAGAAACCCGGTGGGGGCGAACACGTAACCCTGGTACTGGTGGGTACCGCCATAAATGGAAAAGATGAAGTCGTAACGGGAATAACCGTCTCCTAAGGCCATTCCGGGTGCCATCATGAGTACCAGCAGCACCACCTGGAGCACAGCAACCGCTGCCTTGAGCCAACGTTTTGATGATCTCACGGATTCCTCCTGTAGGCCAGATTACGGAGATAATCAGGCATTGCGATTAATTTTGAAGCCGATGATATTTCTGCCGGTTTTGCCAATCTTGAATTTGATGAACCTTTGTCTCCGAGCCGCCCGCTTGTTTAAAAAGTTGAATACGCTCGCCACAGTTGTTAAAAATGTCTTTAGGAATCTCTAACCGTATTTTTATTCGCCAACTTTCCTTGTTGTAGCCGTATTGTCAAACGATCCCGATGTTACCATAAATTCAATAAATTTATCAAGCAACTATTGACGATTTTCTCCGATAATTTGCACTTTGCCATATTCATTAACGATTTCTCCCCACGGGTAGGGCTTAATTCCGTCGTCCTCCACCGGGTTAACCAACGGGACTTGGGAACTGTTAAGAGAGGTCTTTATTAATTCGCCCGGCCTGCCCGCTGACCAAGAGGCGGAATTTAACCTTATCGCCACTGCCGGCCAGAACCGGCATTCCAGGAAATTCATGTTGATCCGAACTTCAGCTGGCATTATTGTGGGCTTGCTAAAATTAATTTAGGTTTAAAAGCGGCGGGGGAATTCCAACCTCAGCTGCTGGGTCCAAACCGGGCTGAAAGGATGAATGTCCCGGAATGGAGCAGTGGATACTATTTTATAAAATTGATTTTTTAAAGAATTGGTGCTAAAGTTTGAGGGTGGTTTCTTTCCAAAAAAAATGGTCAGCAGAACCTACAACCTATGAAAATAGAGAATTTTCAAATGAGGTGTACCCGTATTGCTGTTTTATTAATGACCCTGCTGCTTTTCTTGGCCGGGTGCACTTCCAACCCCACCCCCATCCAGCAACAGCAAAAACAGGTAGATTGGGGAACAATCGATACAATAGAAAGGGAATCTGTACCCATGCGATGATTAACGGATGGCTTTATGGTATAAATTTTTTAAAAAATCGAGCAAGGGTTTAGGGAATCTTTAGAAATTACATGGAGATAGGCTCTATGGGCATAGGGTTATCCTCCTGGCCTGCACCCGAAATAAAGTTCTCGGCTAACCTCGATGGATGAAGGCGATATTTGATGATATTGGAAAACAGACGAAATAAGGCCAACACTTTTTAATAATTTTATGATTGAATTACTTTTCAAAATGGTATACGGAAGAATAGGGTAGAACGTTTAAGATAAATCTAGGAGCAAATGACAAGAATTTGAACAGCTAATCATATCGCAAACATATTGGGGGGGATATGCGAGCTGCTATCATTTTTTTGGTATGTTGGGTCTGTTTGGGACCTATGGCGGCAGGTTGGGGGGCTGAGGAAGAGGGTCAGCCCACAGTGGGGGCGGAGCGCAAGGAAGAAAAAAAAGCCGCCCGGCCATTAACGGCATTATCCGATAAAGGCGCGATTTCCGCGGGGCCGTCATGGCGTCTGGTTATTGAACCTTCGTTCGAATATGACCATATTTCCAGTCAAAATGTGGCCATAAGCGGTTTCACCATTTTCGAAGCCATCCTGATAGGCACGGTGGTGGTGGAAAAACTCAAGCGGGATATTTATCTACCCGCCGTGACTTTTCGTCTGGGCTACAAACAGGCTGAATTTAGTATCAAAGTTCCATATTTAATCCGCCAAGATACCGCGATTTACCCACAACCACAAGGAAGTGGCAGCGTTGTTCAAAAGGGCTTTTCTGACTCCGATCTCGGCGATCTCCAGCCTTATTTCTACTATCACCTCATCAGAGAAGGTAGATGGCGCCCGTGGGTACCGGATACAATCGTCCGCATGGGAATGAATATTCCCACCGGGAGAGATCCCTTCCATTTGACCCGGGAGCAAATCCCCGGCTTGGGGCTGGTACCCACGGAATTCCCCACGGGTACCGGCATGTGGGGCGGAACTTGGGGCGTTACTTTTGTGAAAAGCGCCGATCCGGCGGTTCTGTTCCTGAGTATGGCATATTTTTACAACTTTGCCCGGGACGTGGGCACAGCTGGCACTCCCTCCGTTAACTACGGCACCATCAAGCTGGGCAATAGTTTTGAGTACAATATTGGCTTCATCCTGGCACTCCAAGAGAGATTCTCGGTTAACTTTGCCCTTAACCAGCGGATTACCGGCAAAACGACCCGTAACGGCCAGAATTTGCCGGATACCAGCATCAATGCCATCGCCTTTAATATCGGGGCTACTTATGTAGTCAATCCCAGGTTTTCCCTGGATTTATTGGTGGGGATCGGCCTTACCCCGGATGCCCCGGATGCCAGCATTCTGGTTAGAATGCCCATCACATTCCTATTTTAGAAAGTCAATCTTAAGCTAAGGCTCCCATAATTAAAAAGGCCCTGGTGCACAGGCTTTTCCCGCCTGTAACATCAGGGCCAAATCCTGCATCTGGCCAACCAACTAGTTGGAATAGAAGCCGGTCTTAATCTGCCAACGCGCATTCATTGGGATTGGGTCCGGGCTTTCCTCAGAATCATCTGATAATAGGCATCTCCCCAACCCGTGAGGCGGCCGTTTTCAAAGATTAGCGGAGTGAGGATCCGGCGGCCTGTTTGATCGGCCAACCTATAGGACCAGACCACAACCCCTTTTCCGTCAGTCCGGAAGCCCTCGGTACGATCGGGCAACCCTAAAAGGCGGGTCACTTCCTCCTTGCTCAGGCCGTGCTCCAAACGAGCGGCTCCTGTCATGCCTTGAGCGCCGGGAGCTGATGGCTTGGGCTCCGAGACGCTGGGTGCGGCCTTTGGACTAGCCGGAGCCGCCGCGGGGGTGGGAAGGGGAGGGGCAACCGGTGCCGTTGGGGGAGCGGCCTGCACCGGCTTTTTGATTTCCTCCTGGGGTGAGGCCGAGGGTGCAGGGGGCTGCGCTTGGGCAACTTCTGTGGGAGTTGGGGACGTCACGGTTTCTGTCGGCTCATAATCGCTGGGAAAAAGAAACTTCCTTTTGCCATAAGGATAATATTTGACTTTGGTTACATTACCCTGGGCATCCAACCAATAATAAATCTGTTCGGGTTTGCCCCAGGCACCCGTTCCAATGATTGCCATCTGATCCATGCGACTGGTTTCATAAACCAGGATCTTCCCGCCAGACGGAGGCTCGATGATCTGCTGGGGCTGACCCTTTTGGGCTATTAACTGGACCTCATTCATCCCCACAGTCCCATTGCCTGGTCCGCTGACACAACTGCTCAATCCCAAGAGCGCCAACCCCACTAACCACAGATAACCGCACTTTCTCATGTCCCCACTCCTTTCCGGCGCATTGATGGCAGGTTTTGCAAATGTTCAAGTTTACAGATTTTGCAGCATAAATGTCAAAAAATATAAACATCGAAGCCGGTGAGCCGAGGGCAGGGAGGAGTAAATATAGGCCTAATCCCCTTATAATGCGATAAAATTCCGGAATGGTATATTTTTTGCTTCATTTGAAAAACATAGAATGTCGTTAAATATATTGTTAATTGATTAGAATTCTATACATTTTTATTTAATAATTTTTAATATTTTACCCCTTGCTTTACATTTTCATAATGATTATTATTAAAAATGTTATGGAAAGTGTCCTTTTTGGGTTTCCTCTGCATTCTTTCATCTTAGGACCCTACTCCTGGTGGGTCCCAAAACTGTAGCAAGAGAAAAATCGATTTTTGACCAGGAGAGGCCTTGCCTCGGAGGATTGTCTTGAGAAGAGCACCACGTTTCCCCGTAGAACTTCCTGTCAGCTTGTATTCAATGGGCCAAACCGCTCAAGGAATCATAACCAATTTGAGCCTCACGGGGACCCATGTGACCTTGCAGGGAGCCACCGATCCGCCATTCCATGTTGTCAATTTAAAATTCCCCTTGCTCTCGCATGATTCCCCTAAACTGGAAGTTTTGGCCCGGGTAGTGTGGAACAGCTCTTCCGGTTTTGGAGCCGAATTATTAGATCTCGATAGCCATAGCCGGACCCGTTTATGGGATTCAATGCTTCCTTTCCTGCCGGCACGCTTTGAGTTCTGCCCTTTCTGCAATAAGGAAGTCAAGGACAACCGCAAAGTGTGCCCCGGATGCAACTCGCCCCTGGATTTACATAATCAAAGCTACCAGGATTGGCTACCCCACGTTAACTCCGGGGAGCCCGAAGAAATGGTGGGGTTCTCAGACCCCATGCGCCATGTCTTTAATCTCATTCGCAAGGTGGCCGCCACCGAGTTACCGGTGCTGGTGACCGGAGCCAGCGGCACCGGGAAAGAAATGGTAGCCAGGGCCATCCACCAAAGGAGCCTTCGGGCCGAGGGACCGTTCGTGCCCATTAATTGCGCGGCCATACCCCGGGAACTGTTGGAATCTGAGCTCTTCGGTCATGAAAAAGGAGCCTTCACAGGGGCGTACCGGACCATGACCGGCACCGTGGAGCGGGCCCAAGGCGGCACCCTCTTTCTGGATGAGGTCGGGGAACTTTCCCTGGAATTGCAGGTCAAGCTGCTTCGGTTCCTCCAAGAGTTCACCTTCGAACGGGTGGGGGGGCGCAAGACCTTGGAAGCGGATCTGCGGGTCATCTCCGCCACCAACAGCGACCTCAAGACTTTAATCAAGGAAGGTAATTTCCGGGAAGATCTTTATTATCGCCTCGATGTATTGCATATCGAACTCCCGCTTCTGAAGGACCGGGGAGATGATCTCCTGATCATGGCCAACATTTTTTTAAAGCGCTATGCCAGCCGCGTGGGCAAAAATGGCCTGGAGTTTTCGAAAGCGGCAGTCACCGCCATTCAAGCCCATCCCTGGCCGGGAAATATTCGAGAACTTACTAACCGCATCCGCCGCAGCGTGGTAATGGCGGACTGCTCCTTAATTGCCCCCGAGCATTTAGGGCTGGCCTTTTCCCATTTAACCCCCGAACCCTATTGCGACGGTTTGAGTCTTAAAGAGGCCAAGGCCAGGTTTGAAGCCCAACTGGTATCGCAAGTCCTGGCCAAATATAATAATAATGTCCTTCTGGCCGCCAAGGCTTTGCAAACCAGCCGTTCCATGCTCTACAATCTGATCCAAAAGTATAACATTGGCAACAGTCTCCCCAAAAAGCTGGCCGGTTAACCGCCCCCCGGGTTGATCCGAGAGTTACCCAGGGTTTCCGATTGCGGAACTTTGTCATGGTGGGTCGTATAACGATTGTCAAAAAAAGTTTATTCCTATTCCAGAGCCTCAGGAGCTACCTAAGATTGTCCAGCCCGCTTTGGTCTTTCCCTCGCAATAATTTCCAGATTTTATTTTACAGTCGTAATTACTGTGTAAAAATAACCAGTTAATTACGTAAATGGTAATTTCCTAAGGGTAACTTAGGTAATTCTTGTGTATTTAATATTAAGACCCTCCAAAATAATTCTGAATTTGATTCAATAATCTCAAACTTTCCAAATTATTGTAAATCATTTAACTAGCTTATTTCATTTAATTTATTATATTACTGTCCAAATTTATATAAAAAACCCTCCCGAAAAATATACCAAAATAATAAATTAACCATAATAATCAAATACTTATCAAATGGCACGAAGACTGCAACACTAATCCCTGAAAATTTGTTTTTTTAGGGAGATCCATGAAGAGAGCCTGGCTAATCCTGGTAATGATGGGCATAGTTACGGCTCCAGCCCTTTCCCTGGCCGGCACTTTACCGAATCACTATCCTGGCAAGTTCCTTGTAAAGATGGACGATAGTGAGTTGGCCAGGGCCACAGGACAGGGGCCTGCCCGGCAGCTAAGTCAGCAAAGCCAGGAAGGGCGCATAGTGATCTGGGACGAATGGGCCTGCAGCGCCTCAAAAACCTCCAAGGTCACCAAAGCTTCATGTGCTGGCGTTGGTACCGTCAATTACAGCCAGCGCCAAGCGACGTTTACCGCCACGAGATAAAGGAGGTGATGGAGAAAAATCGGGCAACCCAAGTGGAAGCAGAGGAAACTCAACAAGCTCACTAAAACAAGCCAAACGTTAAGGAGGAAGTAGGAAATGAAGAAATTGGCTATTTTCGTTATGGCAGGCCTGCTGTTGGTCTTCGGCGCCAGCCTGGTGTTCGCCAACCCGCAGGTGGACGATTCCGAAGTCACCGGTGGTGCGAACTCAAACAACACCGCTGATGCCAGCGCCAGCACGGGCAGCGCCGCCACCGGCGTGGGTGATGTCGCCAACAACAACAGCACCCTGAAAAACAAGGAAATCAAGATCTGGGGCAACTCCAAGACCACGACCATCGACAAGTCCGGTCAGGTCAACGACTCCAACAACACCAAGAACATCAGCATCACCAAGACCTTTACCAAGGACTCCAACAACACCAAGACCGTGACCATCGACAAGTCCGGTCAGGTCAACGACTCCAACAACACCAAGAACTATAAATCCAACAACACCTCCACCAAGACCAAGTACGATGTGGAAGCCAAGAAAG
>JBMORG010000001.1:290921-379067 GCA_049322355.1 Thermodesulfobacteriota bacterium
GACTCCAACAACACCAAGACCGTGACCATCGACAAGTCCGGTCAGGTCAACGACTCCAACAACACCAAGAACTATAAATCCAACAACACCTCCACCAAGACCAAGTACGATGTGGAAGCCAAGAAAGGCGCCGCGGCCAGCGCTACCGGCAATGCCAACAAGGTGGAGGCCGAGAAGGGCTCTGCGGCCAGCGGCAATGGCAACGCCTACAACATCGAGGTGGATCTGGACCAGACCACCAAGTACGGCTCCGCTGCGTCCTTCCTGGGCGATGCCACCGTGAACAAAAACTCCAACAACACCACTAACAAGACCTACAACAAGACCTACACCAAGACCGTCGATGAGTCCGGCCAGGTCAACACCAAGCAGTACATCGACGACACCAAGGAAGGGTCTGCGGCGGCCATCAATGGCAATGCCAGCGCCACCAACACCAAGACCTCGACCAAGACCGTGACCATCGACAAGTCCGGGCAGGACAACAGCAAGACCAAGAATCACTTCAGCTACAAGGTGGACAACCAGATTATGGACGCCTGCATCACCGGCATCTCCAATACCGAGCCTCGTTGCTGCCCGACCCCGGAAATCACCCAGACCGTCAACAAGACTTTTTCTGCCAGCAACAGCACCAGCTTCACCAGCATTAACGGCGTCGTCAACAACAACAACAATGCCGGCCATTTCAACAACAACTATGCTTACACCAACTTCACCATCACCGGTAACGTGGCTTCCCCGTAAGCACGTATAAGAAATAGGAGGAATAAAAGATGAAGAAACTGGTTATTTTGGTCATGGCGGGTCTGCTGCTGGGCTTCGGCGCCAGCCTGGCGTTCGCCAACCCGCAGGTGGATGGTTCCGTTGCCGATCAGGCTAACTCAGGTAACACCGCGGATGCCAGCACCAGCTCGGGCAGCGCCGCCACCAGCGTGGGCGATGTCGCCAACGACGGCAGCTCCTTATATAACAAGGAAACCAAGATCTGGGGCAACACCAAGACCACGACCATCGACAAGTCCGGTCAGACCAACGACTCCGGCAACAGCAAGACCGTGACCGTCAACAAGACCTTCACCAAGGACTCCAACAACAGCAAGACCATCACCGTCGACAAGTCTGGTCAGACCAACGACTCCAACAACACCAAGACCATCACCGTCGACAAGTCCGGTCAGACCAACGACTCCTACAACACCAAGAACTATAAATCCAACAACACCTTCACCAAGACCAAGTACGACGTGGAAGCCAAGAAAGGCGCCGCGGCCAGTGCTACTGGCAACGCCAACAACGTAGAGGCTGAGAAAGGCTCTGCGGCCAGCGGCAACGGCAACGCCTGGAACGTCGAAGTGGATCTGGAACAGTACACCAAGTACGGGTCGGCTGCGTCCTTCAGCGGCGATGCCACCGTGAACAAAAACTCCAACAACACCAAGACCTACAACAAGACTTACACCAAGACCGTGACCATCGACAAGTCCGGCCAGACCAACACCAAGCAGTCCATCGATGACACCAAGGAAGGGTCTGCGGCGGCCATCAATGGCGATGCCACCGTCAACAACACCAAGACCTCGACCAAGACCGTGACCATCGACAAGTCCGGGCAGAACAACAGCAAGACCAAGAATTACTACACCTACAAGGTGGACAACCAGGATCTGGATGCCTCCATCACCGGCATCACCAATACCGATCCGTCTTGCTGCCCGACCCCGGAAATCACTCAGACCGTCAACAAGACCTTCGCTGCCACCAACAGCGGCAGCTTCAACAACATCAACGGCGTCATCAACAACAACAATTCGGCCGGCCATTTCAACAACAACTATGCTTACACCAACTTCACCATCAACGGCAACGTTGCGAGCCCGTAAGCACCCCATGGCAATGGCTGAATTTTCGTGAACCCGAAAGCTTCCGGGGGGGCAACCCCCCGGAAGATTTCCCCTAACAGAGGGGGCAGAGAAAGCGATGAGGCTGAGCGTTTCATTCCTGATCCTGGCAGTTCTGGCGGCCGCCCTGACGGCCGGCGCCCCGCCGGCTGAGGCGGGGAATGTGGTCGTCCCCATCTTCCGGGACAAGGTTTATCCCAAGCAGGTGGAGACCTTAAAAGAGCGGCGCCTGCGCCAGGTCGTGCATCAGAGCGAAGACTTCAGCTGCGGGGCTGCGGCCCTGGCAACAATCTTGCATTGCCACTACGGCGCCCCCGTGAATGAGCGGGATGCCATCGTGGGCATGTTCAAAGAAGGGAACAAGGAAAAAATCCAGCAAGTGGGTTTTTCCATGCTGGATATGAAGAGGTTTAGCGAGACCATAGGTTATAAGGCCCAGGGCTTCCGGCTGCCGGATGCCAATGAACTAAAAACTCTGGATGTCCCGGCGATCACCCTGATCGATACCAATCGCTATAAGCACTTTGTGGTGATTCGCAAAGTTACGGATAGAAATGTCTATCTCGCCGACCCTTCCTGGGGAAACCGCCGGATGTCTTTACAAGATTTCCAAAAAGTCTGGAATCAAATAATTCTGGTGATTACCGGGCCTACTTTGCAAACCGCCGAAGGACTCTTTGCCGGTGATTACCAGCTAGCTTTGGCAAAAAATGATGTGATCCGGACCGAGGGGCTTTTGGGTCCCCGGTTTGTCATGGATCCGTCTTTTAATTTGATACAGGCCGCCAAGATACCCATGTCTCCGGGAATTGGCTTTATCTCAAGCAGCATTTTTAATAACCCTTAAGGTCCAAACATGAGGACATGAGGAGGCAATTTTGAGCCGGAAACATATCATCTGGTTGGCCCTGAGAGGCTTCGTACTCATGCTTGCAGGATCTCTGGTCATGGCCTGTGCCACTTCCACCGCACCCGTCACCTTCCAGCCGCCTAAAGAGGTTCAGACCAAGACGGTGCTGGAGACTTGTGCATTGGTAAGTGACCAGGAATTGGCTGAGATGCGAGGCTGTTACGATGTCTATTCCTTTGCCATGAGCATCAAGGGTGACCTGGATCTGGCCGCGAAAAACTTTGCGATCCAGACGAATTACACCCAGGTTATTGATGCGGCCAGCATTCCCAGCAATCTGATAGTGAACAGCTCGGGGAGCCTGGTGTCCTATAACAATGGCTCTATGTCGTTCACGGCCGGCGTCGGGCAAAACTCCCTGGGAAGCGGCATCATGCAAGTGGTCCAGGCGGTGGGTCAAAATATCATCGTGGTGGCCAGCATGGACGTCACCCTGAACATTAATAATGCCGTGAATCTCAAACCTGTGGCCGGTAACACTCTCACAACTCCGTCCACCCTATCGGGTATTTACAGGTAAGGAGATTTCTGATGTCAAGATTCAAAACCTCGATCAGGTATCTGCTGGCCGCTCTGTGCCTGGTGGGCCTGGCCGGGTTCCCTCAGGCGGAGGCGGTGGAAACCATCCTGGATAACTGGGATCTTTACCAGAGCGTCGGGGTGACCGGCCAGGGTGGACGCGTTTATCAGGTGATTGTGGGGTGGGGCCTGCAAGAGGTGGGCGTGACCAAAGAAGTGTCCATCATGAAGTCCTTTATGAACGTCAAAGGCACCATGGCCATCAGCATGGTGGCGGGAGATTTGAACAACCTGGCCAGCACTGTGCTGGTCAACCAGGGTGCGGGGAATGGAACAGCTTCAGCCCAGTCCCCCATATCCACCAACTCGGTGATCTCCGATAACGTCATAACGAATTACAGCAGCGTTTATAAAGTTGCCATCGGCGGGGGCTCTTTTCAAGATAGCAATGCAGTGTTGGCCCTTACTCAAGTATCGGGGAACGTGAATAACATTTCTAATATCGTTGCCGTCTCGACGCAAGGGGCTGCGGGTGTGTCTCTATCCAATGCTTCTTTGAGCGACGTGAGCGCCAGTAATAATGTCTATAAGAATCTGGGGGTAACCCAGGCCAGCGTCGAGATTCACTCCGACTCCTTTAAGGGATTTACCGGGGTAGGGTCCGTTATTCAAACCGCGGGCAATTTTATTCAGGTCAATTCCCAGGTGAGCGTCAAGATTAACCAATAACCGAGGGACACGGAATTCCGGCAATGTTTGGTTACCAAGTAAGTTCGGGCGCACGGGCGGGAAGGTTCAAAAAACTTCTCCGGGAAGGGCTGGGGGGGCTGATAATCCCGTTACTCTTGTGGGGGTTATTAGGACCATCCCTGGCCGTGGGCGCCGCAAACCACGATTTCCTGGTGGAGATGGTTTCCCCTCAGAAATTTCGTATTCAACCATTGGTTTCCGGACCGGTGAGCGCAGCCCTGGTGGGGGGCGGGGGTAGTCAGACCCTGATTACCCGGCAGGAAAACGGCCATACCGTCATTGATGCCAGAGTTCCCGTCGGCGCCACCTTGCGCCTACAGGTGGGCGGAAAGAGCTTGGGACTCAAGATGGTGGACGCTGAGCATTATAAATTATGGGAGTACTAGGGGATTGCCGGTTTAGTAAGAGCCTGGCTTGAAATCTCCTATATGAATACATATATGATTAACACAAATTTTATTGGAAAGGAGGGTCACTAAGCTCGAAGAACTCGAAGAACTCTAAAAAATGGGCCAGGGTGTTTAACAAAAAATTTAATATGATAAAGGATGGGTTAATCAAATGAAAAAAATAACCAAACCATTGTTCCGGGGTATTTTGATAGCCCTGGTATTGTGCTGGATGGTGGCCCCAGGCGCCAACGCCACGCCATTCTCCCTCGGAACCGCCGGACCGAACGATTGGGCTGTGTTTGTGATGGATGGGGCTGGTCTTGGCTTTAACATGCTGGGCGGCGCCACTATCGGCGGATTCCCCGGTAACGTTGGGGTTCACAATGCTAACGCGCAAGTGAACAACACTGCCAATGTATCAGGGGCGTTGTACCTGAATACCGGCTTTACTCTGGCTGGGCCCTCCTCGGTGTTTGCGGGGTCCCCAGCAGGTCCAATTTTTGATGACACGAAGGTCAATAATGCCTTCACCGACGCCGGTAATGCATCTGCTGCCTTCGCCTTGTTGCCCGCTGACGCTGGCAGGACGTACACCCAGGCAACCCTGCCCGCCGTTATTACTCCTGCCGCTGGAAAAGTAGGCGGGGAGACCGTGGTGGAGATTTCCGATGGCATTAACTTTACCAGCACCAAAACCCTCACCTTCGATGGTGGAGGCAACGCCAATTCCACTTTCATCGTCAACATTCCGGCCGGCCCGTTCAGCCTCACGGGGTCTAGCGCTTTTCAAGTATCGGGCATAAGCCCCTTTAATGTGGTATTCAATTACCTGGGAACCGCTGGTGTGGCTACCTCTTCGGCGGATTTGCAGGGGATTTTCCTGGGTCCCAACTGCGACTTTACGCTGCACAATAACCTCTTTACTTGGAGCGGCGAGATAATTGCCAAGTCCTTGATCATGCAATCCGGAAGCCTTCTGGTTCCCCTACCCCCCAGCGTGCTGCTTTTGGGGTCCGGCCTGGTGGGTCTCGGCCTTCTGGGTGGCCGGAGGAAGTGGTTCCGCAAAGACTAAACAGGGAGGTTTAATCCTTCCAGAAAAACCAGGGCGAGAGGCGCCGCTGAATCGGGGAATCAGACCTGAGCTGAGCTCCGATCCAGACCCGCCTCTCGTTTTTTTGGGGAGCGATTATATACTTGCAATGTCAGGTATAGAGTCGCTTTTTTTTTGGCCTGCCGACCTGAGCCTCAATGGAAAAAGGTTCGTACAACCACAGTTAATAAGGCTCAGCGCAGTCTTTTAATCCTGGTCGGCCTTGGCAACTCTAGCCTTACTGGCTACCAGGGCTTGATATTGGGTCAGAACCTGACGATGACGTTCCAGTTCCTGACTTCTGCTTTCCATTAGATTCAAGAACGGACTCACGATGGCCAGGTTGACCAGAACCACCGCCATCCGTTCGAAAAGGAGCCGGCCCCGGCGGCGATGCTCCGGTGACACCCTCTCCAGCAGACGATGCCAGATCTCTAATCTTGGCTTTAATTTTAAAATGATCGAGTTTGCTGGCATCGGTAACTATAGGTGAGGCAAACTCCGTCTTTTTCAGCCAGCCGGATTTATCCAGCAGGGGGATTAATTCCGAAGCCGACTGGGACAAGCCGCTGATCTCCAGGTTTTCTTTGCTGAGTCGCAGGTTAAATAACCAGGTATTATCGGGAACCAGTTGGGTCAAATTTTTCAGGACCAGGAGCGCATCGGTGGATTGGCCGATTTTGCGCATACCTCCCATCTGGTTGGACAGATCGCGACTTTCCTTCAGGAGATTTTCCATTTGGCGAGCCTCAGGGGTAAGGCGGGCTATCTCCCGGTTTACCTGATACAACATGATCCGTTGGTGGATCAATGAACTTGCGGCCCATATGACCACCAAACCAAGGAATACCGCGAGCAAAGTCATGGTAGTGGACAGGTTGCCCACCTTAACTGCAGCCCGCTCCTCGGGGGGTAGGAGGTTGATCCTTAGCGGCGGTTTGGCGAGGCAAGAGAGACCCGCGCCCACCGCCGGCAACGCCTCGCCCAGATCAGTTTCGGGCAGGGAATAATCCAGTCCCAAGTGCCGCGGATAGATGATATCCAGATTATATTGCTGAAGTTCCCCCACCTGAAAATCCCCGGCGCCAGCGCCATAGATGCACAAGACGCGGGGGGCGGCGGCTTTCGACATCAGGTTGTCGATGCCGGCCTTCAGTTCTTGAAAGGCCTGGTCCTGTGGCCCGCGGCCCTGGCTGAAACTTTTGACTACCCCATGATGGATGTGGGTCAGTTCAAAAGCGCCCTCATTTAAATAAACTATCAGCCAGGGATCCGACAGGCGCTTGGCTCCCAGCAAAGCAAAAGCGTTGGCCGCAGCCAGCGGCGCCAGGGTCAAGCCGGTGGGCCGGAGGCCGGCCTCGCTTAACAGGTCGAGACAGTTGCCCACCCGGTCCTTGGCCAGGGCCATGATCATCAGGTGAATAGCGGTTTCCGTAGTGTCCTGGACTTGGAATGTGTAGTAAACCTGTTCAGGAGGCAGAGGCACAAACCGGTCCAGTTCGTAGGCTACCACTTGGGCCAGGTTTTCCCCGGCGGCTCGGGGGAGGATGGCTGGCCGCAAAAAAGCCAGACGGGAACTTACTGCCAAACTTACGGGACAACCTTCCAGGCCCCAGGCGGCGAGATTTTCCCTGAGCGCCGGAGCTAGGTCTTCAAGCCTGCCGTCCGGGCAGGCCAATTTCGCTACTCCCTCTGCCTGAAACCCGCCACGACTTTTGCGAACCTGCACCACCGTCAGCCCGGATTTATTCATGAATACCCCTACACTGACCGATTCCGTCAGCAGAAAGGTCTCCAAGCTGTCGCGCCAGCGTTTTCTGGTTCCAGTTATGGTTTGCTTCAACATTCGCGCTATCGAGGAAAAATCACCATTTGGTTAAAGGTTTTCCAAGATTTTTTCCCATGGGGATTCAGCCGTACCGTCCGCAATTTTCGTCTTGGTTAGTCAGGGGCTTTATAACCGATGTCCGGTTTTTTCCATTTTTTCCATGAGATAATAGAGCCCCATAACGCCAGTGACGAATTCCTGGGTCTCTTTGATAGAAGGGATAGTATAACCAGCCGCTATTACTCGTTGATTGCCGGCGTTATAAGCCGCCACTGCCAAGGGTAGGGAACCCTGGAATTGGTCCAGGAGAGTACGGAGATATCGACACCCCGCCAAAACATTTTCCCGGGGATTGAAAGGGTCTCGGACTCCTAAATCGCTGGCAGTCTCGGGCATCAGTTGCATCAAGCCCATGGCCCCCTTGGGAGATACTGCCCAGGGAACAAAATTGGATTCCATCTTGATGACAGCCTTGACCAGGGCTGAGGGGAGGCGATAAATCCGAGTCGCCTCGGCGATGATGGGCTCGAGACTATCTTTAAAATTGATCACAGAGGCCGGAGGCCCAGCGAGATAACTGGTGAATTCTTGGGCCGGGGGATTGAAGATACGGATGATGCCGTGCCGGTCCCGGTGAGATTTGACCGAAGACTGGTCTGCAACCGGTCTGGGGTGGAATATTCCGGCGGCCCGCAGCAAGGCGTAGGCCGGAGGAACCTGGATGGGCCCGGCCTGGACCGGGCTGGGGGCTGTGGCCTTGATTTCCCTTGTGGCCAGGTCGACGACCGGAATAGTCCTCCCGGGGGGAGCTGCATTGTTTATATGCACGACCCCCAGGCGGTCACGGAATCGGCGAATCGCAGGTTCCCTGGCTACGATTGAGGCCGCCTCGCTGGCCGCAGCAATGGCAGGCGATCTGCTGGCGAAGGGTGGTTGCCAGGAAACCGGCTGGATGGCCTGAAGCGGTCCCGAGATTAAACCGGGGGATTGCGGTGATTCACCTTTGGCATATCGTTGGCTATCTGGCCCCGTGGTGTCCGATGAATTGGTAATATGGATGACCCCCCGGTAATCTTTAAAAGTTAATACTACGCCGCCTTGAGCGGCAGAAACCGGAGTCGTAGTGGCCGGGTGCATAACCGGGTGGGTGGCTGGTAGAGATGAGACGACTGCCAGGGTACTCCCCAGGGTACTCCCTTTATAATCCTCTATTTTACCGGTGCCTCCGTTGTGGATGCGGATTTCCGGTTGCGTAGAACTTTGCTGTCCCAGGGCACCCGGTTCTGGCGACGGCCCCATCTTTGCGGCTCCCGGTTTGGGCTCGGAAGAGGGTTCTGCGGCAGGGGCCGGGTCCATTGCGGCTGCAGTCTCCGGGTCCGATTCTTCTACGAGGGTTTCTCCGGGGCCGGGTTGTTCCCCTTTCCTTTTCGGTTCATGCGATTTGTTTGGTTGTTCCTGGTCGCTGGTGGTGATATGAAGAACTCCCTGACCGTCAATATAACGCACAATTTTCCCTGGAGCCAGGGAAGGGGACAGTTTGATCATCAACAGGATAAACAGCCCCACCATGAAATGAGAGAATCTTCTTTTTGTTCTTACCCTCCTGGTTCTCCGGTTGGAATTCACGTGGTGGATTCCCTCATGAAGTTACTTAAAGACGGCCGTAGGGATCAGAGTACGGTTTCAACCGCCCAGGCTCAGGCCCCAAACTTGTCTAAAAAGTACAATATTGAACCAATAATAATTCTGAAGGATAAGTTGGTCAAGGGTAATTTCTGCTCTTGACACGCGGTCAACTGGGCTCCTTCTGAGATTAACCGTGCCGTTTTACAATGCTATGGTGATGAACATTTGCTGCCTTCAATAATATTACAACTTCAATTTGTTTTGCTAAAAATTCTTCTGATATATTTCTTAAAGCGATGGTTGAGGAAAATTGTTTGCTGTCCCAACAACCTCACTAACCTGCGGCTAATTCCACGGAAATAGGTCATACAAGCCTAATCTTCCTTTGGCATCTGGTATGGGTCGCAATTGTCACAAAAATTAGGTATATTGGAAAAAAATTTCCAACCTGAAAAGCAGGCAGTATATGACGGCCAGAGTCAGCCTTAAGGACAGAACCTCCATCGAGACTTTTCCGGGCTTATCGGTGCGTTATCTGAAAGAGAACCGTATCCTGCCTTTCAAGCATGAGGATGGCCGCATCCTCCTGGCCATGGCTGACCCCGACAACCTGGAACTGTCCTTGGCCTTGGAGGCGGCCCTGGGGGCTCCGGTGGTACCCGTGGCCGTGCCGGAAGAGGAGATCCTGGAGGTTATCCAGGCCGTCTATGAGCCGGGCAGCCCCATGTCCCGACTGGTTGGGGGCTTGGAAGCCGAGGAAATCGACCTGGACCGGGAGGAAACTTCCGAAATCGGCCATCTCCGGGATATGGCCCGGGAAGCCCCCATCATTCAACTGGTCAACCTGCTGTTACTTCGGGCCATTCAAATAGGAGCCAGCGATATTCATCTGGAGCCTTTTGAAGAGGATTTTCGGGTGCGCTATCGCAAAGACGGCATCCTGTTTGAGACCGAATCTCCCCCCAAAGGTTTGCAGGCCGCAGTGCTCTCCCGCCTAAAGATCATGGCACGCCTGGATATCGCGGAGCGCCGCCTGCCCCAGGACGGCCGGTTTCGCCTGAAGGTGCAAGGGCGCGATATCGACTTTCGGGTGTCCACCATTCCTACTCTCCTGGGGGAGAGCATGGTCATCCGCATCCTGGACCGGGAGAAAGTCATCCTGGATCTACAACGGCTGGGTTTTCCGCCCCGGGAGTTAAAAGATTTTGACGACTTGATTCACAAGCCCAACGGCATGATCCTGGTTACAGGTCCCACCGGAAGCGGTAAAACCACGACCCTCTATGCGGCCCTGGAGCGCATCAACTCGCCGGAAAAGAAGATCATCACCGTGGAGGACCCGGTGGAGTACCGGCTGGCGGGGGTGACCCAGATGCAGGTGAAGCCCTCCATCGGTCTCACCTTTGCCCGGAGTTTGCGCCACATAGTGCGCCAGGACCCGGAGATTATCCTGGTAGGAGAGATCCGGGACCAGGAAACCGCGGAGATTGCGGTGCACGCGGCCCTCACCGGCCACCTGGTGTTCAGCACTTTGCATACCAATGATGCAGCAGGGGCCCTCACGCGCCTGCTGGAGATGGGTATAGAGGATTTTCTCCTGGCCTCGGCCATTCTGGGAATTTTGGCCCAGCGTCTGGTGCGCCTCATCTGCCCCGAGTGCCGGGAGTCCCTGCCCCCAGAGGCCATCGGCAAGGAACTGCGGACCGCCAACCACGGAAGTATTCCGGCGAAGGTGCCGGACCAGATTTTTAGCGGCCGGGGTTGTCCGGCCTGCGCCCATACCGGTTACAAAGGCCGCACTGGCATCTATGAACTGCTGTTGGTGGACGACGCCTTGCGGCAAGCCATCCTGAAACGGGCTGATGCCAGCGCCTTGCGGCAGTTAGCCAAACAGCAGGGGATGCAAACCTTAGCGGAAGACGGCTGGAGCAAAGTAACCCGTGGCCTCACCACCATCCAGGAAGTCCTCCGAGTGACCCAGGAGTAAGGCATGCCCCTTTTCCACTACCGGGCCAGCGACCGCGGCGGCAACATCGTCCAGGGGACTTTGGAGGCCCGTGAGGAAAGCCTGGTGATCCTCCACCTGCAGCAGGGGGGCCTGATCCCCTTGCGTGTCAACAGCCGGGAGGCAACGGTCTCGTGGCGGGACAGCCTGATCCCTTTCCGGCGCCGCCGGGTGCCTCTGGCGGAAATAGCGCATTTTACTGAAGAACTGGCGGTGCTGCTTAAGGCCGGCCTTCCCCTGGAGCGCGGCCTTAAGGCCCTGAGAGAAGTAACCAGCCGCCCCGCCATGAAAGAAATCATCGAGCAGATCCTGCGGGATTTGCAAGGGGGCAAGACCCTGGCGGAAGCCCTCGGCCGGCACCGGGTCTTTTCTTCCCTGTACGTCAGTCTCATTCAGGCCGGGGAAACCGGCGGGTTTCTGGAGGAATCTTGCTCCCGCCTGGCAGATTATCTGACCACGGTGAGCGAGTTCCGCAGCTACCTGTTCACCGCCTTGATCTATCCCACCATTCTGGCCGGCGTCGGCAGTCTCTCCCTCATCCTTATGCTCTTGTATGTGGTGCCCCGCTTCGAATCGTTCTTCCAAGAGATGGGGCAGCAGCTGTTTTGGAGCACCAGTCTGCTGCTGGCCCTCAGTCATGCCTTGCGCTCCTATTGGTGGCTGGGGGCGCTGATGGCCGCAGGGCTGGCGTTGGGACTGGTGCGCCTGGTCAAGAGCGCCCGGGGGCGGTTATATCTGGACCGCTTCAAAATGGAGGCGCCTTTTTTGGGCAACTTGAACCGGCGGGTGGCCGCGGCCTTTTTTGCCAAAACCCTGGGCACCTTGCTGCACAACGGTGTGCCCCTGGTGGCGTCCTTGAGGGTGGTGATCGCCTCTACGAACAACCGCTATCTGTCCCAGTCACTGACCGGGGTGCAGGCCGATGTGGAAAAGGGGAAGCCCCTTTCCGGCTTGTTAAAAAAGGGGGGCCTGTTTCCCGAACTCTTTTTGCAGATGGTGGCAATTGGAGAGGAGTCCGGGCAATTGGCGGAGATGCTCCTGTCCGCCGCCAACTCCCTGGAAAAAGACGCCAGGGCTGCGGTGCGGCAGCTCTTGGCCTTGCTGGAGCCGGCGCTGATTCTGACCACGGCCGTGGTGGTGGCCTTTATCATAGTCTCTTTGCTGTTGCCCATACTCAATCTCTATGAGATCCAATTTTAACACAGGAGGCAGTAGCCCATTGGCCCGAACAGATCGACGCGACGCCGGTTTTTCTCTCATCGAATTGATGATTGTGCTCTTTATCCTGGGCCTCCTGGCGGCCCTGGTGGCCCCCCGGCTCATGGGCCGGGTGGGTAAGGCCAAGCAGAAGTCGGTTCAGGCCCAGATTCAGCTCCTGGGCACGGCTCTGGATCTATTCCATCTTGACGTAGGGCGTTATCCCACTGACGAAGAGGGACTCAAGGTCCTGCGGGAAGACCCTGGCGGCCTGCCGGGATGGGGCGGTCCTTACCTGGATAAAGAGGTGCCCAAAGATCCCTGGGGCCGGGATTATCGCTATAAGTGCCCTGGCGAGCATGGCACCTATGATTTGTATTCCCTGGGGGCAGACGGGGCCCCGGGGGGGGAGGGCGAAAATCAAGACATCGCCAACTGGAAAGCTTCCCCTTAGAGGCGTCGGGTGTTATTGCTTTGACTGAGGTGGTGGAATTATCCGGCGCCAGCCCCGGTCAACGGGACCGGGGAGCAGGTGATGTGGCTGGTGGGTTCACCCTGCTGGAACTCATCGCGGTCTTGGCCTTGCTGGGCCTGATGCTGGCCCTGGTGCTGCCGGGTATTCTCCGCACTTTGCAGCGGCAACAGGCGCGGGGCGACCTGCGGCAGTTGACCGCCGCCCTGCGGATGGCACGCAGTGAGGCGGCCACCACGCATCGGCGGGAGAGGGTCTTTCTGGATGTGACAAACCGGAACTATCGTTTGGAGGGCTCCGGCCGCCAGGGTGAATTTCCTGGCCTCAAGCCCGCAGAGGCCCACCTGGTGTGGCAAAACCCCGAAAAGCAGCAGGGCTATATCGCCTTTTACGGGGACGGCAGTTCCAGCGGCGGCAGGCTGGTGCTGGTGGAAGCGGGAGGCCGGCGCCACCTTGTGGAAGTGGCAGTTATCACGGGGAAGGTCACCCTAAAAACCGAGGGGCCTTAGACGGCGGCCCCCGGCCGGATGGCTAGCGTGAGAGATCGGCACTCTTCATCAACCGACGGTTCCGCCGAAGGCTTCAGCCTCCTGGAAGTCCTGGTGGCCACCGCCCTGATGGGGTTGGTGCTGGTGGTGCTGCTCCAGGTATTGACTTCCACCATCAGGGTCCAGGAAAGCGACTGGACCCACACTCGGGCCCTTATGGTGGCAGAAAAGGTGCTCCAGGAGAACTGCGGGCTCAACAAGCTGACCGAGGGCACGTACCAGGGACGGGAAGGGCGGTTCGATTACCGGGTGCACATCGTCCCCCAATATCAAATATCGTCGGAGATGGACACCGCGCATTTCATCTGTTCGACGATCCAGGTGACGGTATTCTGGAAAGAACGAGGTGTGGATAAGTCTCTGGCTTTGACCACTGTTAGAACCGGACCAGCGGAAAAGTCTTAAGCTATGGCCCCCAAGCGGCACCCCGCCTTAAACGCCGGATTCACTCTGCTGGAGCTGATGGTTGCTCTGGCGTTAACGAGCCTGCTGGTCCTGGTGGCTTACCAGGCCCTTAATCTTGCCATCAAGGCCATGAGCCGGGGCCGGGCCGCCGCCGATTATCTACAAGAACTGCGGGTGGGCCAAACCTTCCTGGAACGGTCTCTGGCCTCCGCAGTCAAGGGGTCCCTGGACAAAAAGATTTATTTCACCGGCGATTCCCAGCAGATGCGGTTTTTTACCCTGGTGCCTTTGGAAGCGTACAATCTGGGTGGTGTGTATCACTGGCGGGTCCTGGCGGGGCAAGATGAGACCGGCGTAAGCGTATTGGCGGTGGAGCAAACCAAGAACGTCAACTGGTATCGTGATCCCGGGGGGGTAGAAACCAGGCAGATTCTTATCGGCAACCTGACCTCCGTCAGCTTGGCTTACGGACGCGGCGCTGAAGAATTTACCGTCTGGGACGGGGTTCAGCAGCGGGGCCTCCCGGATTGGGTCAAAGTGCATTTGCAGCTCCAGGGCCATCCGGCCATGGATTTGGTAATTCCCATCCGTGTGTCGGAGTTTCGGCGTGCATCCCCCTGAGGGGTTGTCCGGGAAGGTGGCGAGGTCGGAAGCAGGCACGGTGCTGGTCCTGGTGCTTCTGGTTCTGGCGCTGATCAGCGTTCTGGTGCTGAGTTGGAGCCAGGAATGGCAAACTGAGCTAAAATTGGCCGGCAATTTCCGGGAGAATCGCCAAAACCGGCGCCTGGCCGAAGCCGGGGTTTACTATGCCCTGGGTAAATTGCTGAGCACCAAGATAGACGAGAGCCAGAGATCCTATCCGGAGGGCGGCTTGGAGCCGGTGGGCGCCCGGGAGCACTGGCAGGCGGACGGGAGCCCCCATGTCTTGGAGCTGCCGGCAGGCCGGATTGAGGTGCGCCTGGAGGACGAGGGAGGAAAAATCAATCTTAACCGGGCCCGGGATGTCCTTCTCGGCAGGCTTTTTGCCATCCTGGGGTTTTCAGAGATCCAGATTCGGACCATAGTGGACTCCATTCAGGATTGGCGCAGCAAAGGGGACACAGCCAGGTCTTACGGAGCCAAGAGCCCATATTATCTGGGTCTGGCCCAGCCTTATGTGGCCAAGAACGGCCTGTTTGAAACGGTGGAAGAGCTTGCCTGGGTGCGGGGGTTTGAAGGCTATCGCCTGATCAATCGACTGGGAGAGTTTCTGACAGTGCAGCCCAAAGACCAGGGCGTCAATATTAATACGGCCTCCAAAGAAGTGTTGCAGGCAGTGGGTCTTCCGCCGGACGCTGCCGAGGCCGTCATTGCTTCCCGGCAGACTACCCCTTTTACCAATCCTCAGCAAATGATGCCCTGGAACACCCATATTCAAGACCAACCGGGGCTACTGACGCTGCGAACTGCGTCCTTCTTCACGATTAAATCGACGGGTATAGTGAAACCGGGGCGGGGTCGCCATACCATGAAGGTCATTGTACGGCTGCACCTTGATAAACCCAATCCTTGGGAAATCGTGCATTGGGTTGATGATTTCCCGGGATGACGCGCCAGAAAGACAAACCAACGAGGTCAGGCAAAGCAAGCAGGTGGTGGGACATAACTACCATCGCACAGAGCGACCGATGCAAACAAACTCCATCATTTTAAAATTAAAGGAGAGACTTGCAGCCTGGCATCAACTCTTTAAGGGGTTGTCACCTAAACATCGCCGTCTGGTCTGGCTCCTCTCCGGAGGGCTGACGGTGTTGCTGGTCTACCTGATCATCATCAACCCGCTTTTGAACCTGTCGGAGACCTGGAGCCAGGAGTTGGCAAACCGACGCCTGGTCCTGGCCAAATATAAGGCTCTTATCGCCAGCAAGGCCGCGATTGTTAAGGCCAACCAGGCCCTTAAAAACGCCCTGACCCTGACAGAGAGCCAGTTCTTGAACGGCTCTAACGCCGCAGTGGCAGCCTCCGCCCTGCAAGAGATTCTCAAAGGCCTGGCCCGGGACCATGGGGTGCAGTTGACCAGCACCAAGATCCTGCCGGCCCGGGAAGCCGGCCCTTACCAGGAAGTACCAGTACAGGTTCAATTTATCGGCACCATCGACCAGGTGCTTATTATCCTCTACCACCTGGAACACCATAAGCAACTCTTGTTCATTCCGGAACTGGAAATCACGGCCCCCCGCAGTATCAAGGGCAATAAAGGTGATTCCCATTTGCAGATTAACCTGATAATCTCCGGGGTCATCCGAAGGGGAGTGGCCAGTTAATGGGGCGTCAGGACCTTAATATATGGAATGTCCTGCTGCTGGCGGGCATCGCGTTGATGCTGGTTTGGATCATCAATATCTGGTCGAATGCGTCCGGCCCCCAAACCCAGTCTCAATCCGGTAAGCAGCCAGCGGTGCCAGTTGCTCCCCTCCTCAGGGACCAGCAGCCTCTAAGCGACTTTGCAGTGGTGGCCACCAAAAACCTGTTCAGCCAGGATCGTACCGGGCCCAACCCCGCCGGCAGCGGCAAAGCCCAAGAAAACCTCGAAGGGCGGCAATTGTTGGGGACCATCATTATCGGTGATAAGAAAGCCGCGCTGCTGAGCGGTAAAGCTGCTAAACCGGGGGCGACCGAGGTCGAGGTCATCTTTCCCGGAGATCAATGGGCCGGCTTCAAGGTCGTGGACATTTCCAACACCGGGGTAATACTTCAAGGCAAGGATGGCCGCCGGACCTTGGCCTTCCCTGAATAAAAGGTTTAATCTTTATGAAGCTACACGGTGCTTATGGGTTTGGGAAGGATGGCAACCTGCTGAGGGTGCTGAATGTCCTGACAAGCTTACTGATCCTGGTTGTCAGTGGCTGCGCCCCCGCCCAGACGGTGACGCCGCCACCCCAACCGACAGCCCGCAGCCTGCCGGTGCGAGTCGTGGCGCCCCCGCCCAGGCCGGAGATCAAACATACCCATAAACCGGAAACACCTCCACCGGATGAATTCGGCCTGGACGAACGGGGCCTTGAGCGCTATACCGCCAGATTGCAGAAGATGCCTGTCGCCCCGCGGGCCCCCAAAAAAGGCGAAAAGGTTTACCCCATTGATCTCAACCTGAGAAACGCCGACCTGGTGGAGGCGGTCCGGGTCTTGGCCGACACCCTGGGACTCAATTATTCCATTGATCCCCGGGTCAAGGGCACAGTCAACGTCCGCGCCACCGGTAAATTGAGCCAAAGCGAGCTGTTGTCCATCCTGGAGACCCTCCTCAACATCAACGGCGCCACCATGATCAAGGCTGGCGAGGTCTATAATATCGTACCGGCGGAAAAAGCCGCCACGCGCGGGATGCCGGTCTATAGCCAGGGGGTGGTGCCTCCGGGCATGCGGGCCCAGGTAGTCTTCCTGGAGCAGACCCCGGCTAAGGAAGCGGTGGAGGTGTTGAAGCCCTTGATCTCCCCGGCGGGCAGCGTCAGCCAGGCGGCGCACAATTCCCTGGTCCTGGTGGATAATCCCGGTAACCTGGACAAGTTGCTGAATTTGATTCATCTCATCGATTCCCGGGCTCTGGCCCAGACCAGGGTGCGTATTGTCCGGGTGCGGAATACCGACCCCGGGGAAATCATCAAGGAAGCGGAGACCATCTTTTCCGCCTACGGCACCCTGGCCCCCAAAGAAAAGGGGCAATTCGGGGTGAGTTTCTTTCCGGTCAGCCGACTGAACGCGGTTATGATCGTGTCCACCTCAGCGCCGTTAATGGATCGGGCCCTCTATTGGGTCAGGCAACTGGACCTGAAAACCGATCTGTTGGCCAATGTCCATATCTATAACGTGGAGAATTATAAAGCCAAGAATCTGGCCGATATTCTGACGCAGGTTTATGGCGGCGCCCCCACCGCTCCCAAAATTAAAGAGACCAAACCCGAAACCACGGCCACCATGGGCACCGGCACATTAAGCGGAACCGGCGCCACCCAAGCCGGCACGTTGGGCGCGGGCTTGGGTACCCAGAGCGGCGCCAGTACCGGTTTGGGGGCCTCCACCGGGACACCCGGTAGCGGACTCGCGGCCAGCGCGGCACCTTTGAAGGAGCGGGCCGCGGCCCTGGAAGGAGCCCCTGGCACCAGCCCCAAGGAAGGGGTGCGGATCATTCCGGATGAAGAAAACAATCTCCTGGTGGTGGTAGCGCCGCCTCATGAATGGAATATCATCTCCCGGCTGCTCAAAGACCTGGACGTCATGCCCCGCCAGGTCTTAAACGAGGTGTTGGTGGCGGAAGTGCGCCTGACCGACGAACTGAAATACGGCATTGAGTTCTTACTGGGCGCCAATCCGGAAGCCCCCCAGACCTCCACCGGCACCTCGGGGACTTCCAGCGGGGTTTCGGGAGTTTTGGTCTCCAGCACCACAACCACCACGGCGCCGGCCACCGTTTCCGGCGTTGAGGTGAGCTCCCCGGCTTCGGCAGCCTTCAGTGCTACCCAAGGCTTTACCTTCGTAGCGCTGGACACCGTGAATAAATTAAAGGGACTCATCAATCTCCTGGCGTCCGAGGGTAAAGTGGATATCCTGGCGTCTCCACACATCATGGCCGCCAACAACCAGGAAGCCCGCATCATGATTGGCCAGGACGTGCCGATTCTTACCTCGCAATCAGTGCCCTTGATCAGCCAGACCACGTCATTCCAAACCTCCACGGTGCAGTATCGCAGCACGGGCATTATCCTGACGGTCAAGCCCCAGATTAATGCCAAGGGTTTGGTGACCCTGGAAATCGCCCAGGAAGTGAGTGATGCCGCCAGCACGACTACCGGGGTCAGCGGTTCCCCCACTTTCACGGTCCGCCAGGCCAAGACCTCCCTTATTACCAAAGATAACCAGACAGTGGTACTGGGAGGGCTCATCCGGGAAGACCATACCCACACTTCCGCGGGGATTCCTGGCTTGCGCCGGATGCCTGTCTTGGGTCCTTTGTTCGGTTCGGAGGGGGTCAGCAAACAAAAAACCGAACTCCTGGTCTTGATTACCCCGCATATCATTAGTACATTAGAAGAGGGTGCCAGGATCACGCACCAAATGAAGGAAAAAGTCGGATTGGAGGAAACCCGCTCCTTGCGCCGGGCGCCGCCGCCGTCAACTCCGGCCAGAGAAAGTGCGCCGCCGCCGTCAACTACAATCAGAGAGGTGGCGCCCCCGGAAGCAGCGCTGCCACCTTATTAAGAACGCGGCAACCCGTGGGGGTCGCGAAAATGTATCAAATCCGCGTGGCGGTGAGCCTGGCCGGGCGGAAAGGAGAAGGAGACAGCCATGAAGAAGCTAGTGTTGGTATTTATGCTGGCCCTGGGGTTGGGCTGCGGCTGGCCTGCAATAGGTTTGGCCGGCGATGTCGGCTATAGATTTCGCGACAAAAAGCTGGAATTCGAGAAAATTCCCGGTCCTCCGAGTTCCTCGGTGGTGGCCGCCGATGCCTTGCTGGCGCGGCCTGCGGGTCTGGCCCTTACCATCGCCGGGACCGCAGTTTTTCTGGTCACACTCCCTATGAGCTATGGATCCGGAAGCACTGCGGACGCGGCCTGGGGATTGGTGGGCCGTCCCGCAGGATGGACTTTCGTGCGGCCCATGGGTCGCGGCGCCCCTGAGTATGAGGAACGGGGGATTTTCCGTCCTTAGGTTGAAAGCTAATAATCACTTTAAACAAAAATGCATTATAAGAACCCCATGTGCAAATTTCTATTTCCCCTCCCCTAACCCCCTCCCACCAAGGGAGGGGGAATTATTTGCAAAAATTCAGTTATATATATATCTAAATAGACCTTTGTTTGGCTGCCATCTGCTGGCCGGATAAATTTCAATGGCCGACTCATCCCAGCAGTCTGACCAATTTTTCCCCTGCCAACAAATAGATCAACGCACCTGCAGCCAAAAAAGGACCGTAAGGGATGGTGGCCGACCGCCACTGGCCCTGTCTCCAGCGGCCCTGGGCCAGGACCAGGGCCAGGCCCGCGATGGACCCCGACGCGGCGCTGAGAAGGACCACCCACGGCAGAGCCGCAACCCCCAGGAACGCCCCGATCATGGCCAGAAGTTTCACGTCGCCCCCGCCTAACCCTCTTCTTCCCTTGATCTTTTGATAAACCCAACCCACAACATACAGGAATAATCCCCCCAGCAGAGCGCCGGTGGCCGCGTCGAGAAAGCTGAGGTGGGGCAATACCAGGGCCAGCCCAACTCCCAGTCCGATGCCGGGAAGGGTGATGGCGTCGGGAAGGAGACGGTGTTCCAGGTCAATGGCGCTGAGGGCCAGTAAGGCCAGGGCAAAAGGCCCATAAGCGATGAGCAACGGGCTACCGGGAAATCTGCCCCACAAAACCAGGGCCAGAAGTCCGCCGGCTAATTCCACCAGGGGATAACGGAGAGGAATCGGGGCGCCGCAAAACCGGCAGCGGCCTTTAAGCCACAGATAACTCAAGAAGGGGATATTGTCATACCAAAAGATGCTGGCGCGGCACCGCGGACAATAAGAGCGCCCGGCCCAGACCCGCTCCCTTCGGGGTAGCCGGGTGATCACGACGTTTAAGAAACTTCCGAAAGCCAGTCCTACAAGGCCGGCTGTCAAGTATTGGATCATCGGCCAAATGCGGATTGCCGTCAGTCCGTCCCAATTTCCAGGCGTTCTACCCGGCTCATCGGTATATTCCAGTAACCCAGGTCGGTGGTTCCCTCCAGGAGGAAGTCAACGAACAGGTCGCCTTTGATTATGTCGCCGCTGGTAAGGACAATATAAGCCGGACGATAGAGGTCTTTGATGGGACCTGCAAAGCGGATGCCCACCACCTGATCCAGAGGCACCCAGATTTCGCTGCCCCCTTCCTTGAGTTTAATCTCTTGAAAGGTGCCAGGAATCCTGAGTTTATGCACTGAAAAGGCCACGCCCTCCCGACTGACCACTTCGCTGGGCCAGGTCAAGGGCGGCGGGGTCACGGTCTTGGGGGCGCAGGCGGTTAAAGTCAGCCCTAAAAGCATCATCAGTCCAGCTTGAAAAACACCGGTGATCATCTGGGAAATGGTTCTCATACCCGAGCTTTCTTCTGCCTGGGATCCATCTACAGGTGGAGTGCATTGTAACTAATAGACCGGTTGAGCGCCAGCGAGAAATTCATCTGCCGGAAATCACAGGCGGCGATGGTCGGCCCCGGTGTAAATCAATACGCCTAAAATATACATGAAAATTTATAAGGTGCTTGACAATATGGATTGACTAACTAATCATATTTTTACAGAAAAAGCCAAACCTATCTCCCAAGATAGGGACGGAAAACCATGGATCTAGTAGAGATTAAGATAGCCGGGTTGCCTGTATGGGTGGCCCGGTTTTCGCTTTTGAACCATCTCCCGAGGTGATGAGCCGGGGAAAGCTCAGGCAGTCCGCTGCTTTTAGAGAAAGAAAACCAGTGCCAGCAGGATGAATCCCGCCACATAGAAAATCGGATACCCCCAAAGGATATAGGTGTCGATCTTCTTGGTTATTTCTGTCTTGCCGGCTGCATCCAATCGCTTTAAGGCCACATTACAAATGACCGTCAGGGTGGTGACCACAAAGGCGACGATCAGCATGGTATCGAGCAGAGTCAGGTAACCCAGGCGGGGCAAATCCGACCCAATGGTGAAGTTGAAGGCTATAAATACCAGGAGATTAGCTCCGGAGATATCCACGCGCTTGGCATAGTCCTGGAGAAAAAAGGTAACCCACGACACTGCGATGATAAGCAGGAGGGGGACAAAGATACGAAAAATATAGTAGCTCAGGTGACGCTTGCAGAAGAACCGGAAAGAGAACCGGGAGGCCGCGGTGTCCTCCGAAATGATGACGCTGGTGACGCCGGTGTCATGGTTGGTGATATACCATTCCTCCTCCCCCAACTGCTGGCCGATGCTGGTCAGTCCGGGAATATTGACGAACTGGTAGTCCTCCTCCGGATTGAGACATTGCAGGCGGATGAAGAACTGCTGCGTGTCCAGGGGGAATCTTTGGAAATTGAAATCAGGGGCTTGCAGGGTGGCAGAAAAGCGCTCGTAATAGGTCACCTTGCCGTTGGGGTAAATGCGGAAGACTTCCCCCTGGGTCCAGCGCTTACCCTGCTGGTTATAGAAAATGAACCGGGGCCAACGGAGGTAATTCTCAGCCACGAACTTTTCGAACAGGGCGCTGTCCATCACTTTCACGGCACACTGGCAGGAGTCCGGGTTAAAGGCGAACGCCGGGTCCACCCACTCCAACGAGAGGTCCCCCACTACTCCGAAATTCTCCCCCCGCTGGTTGACCTCGGTGATTTGATCCAAACGAATACCTACCCGCACCTGGATAGGCTCCCGGATGAGCGGGCGCCCCGCAGGCCGGCCCTGCCCCTCCAGGATTTCCGGGGCATTGGTGCCCAGCAGCACCCTGAAGGACCCGGAGGTCGCCTGCCCCTGCTCCACGCTGCCGGCTACTTCCAGGGACCAGTTATGCGCGAGCTCCTTAAAGGTATGCTGGAGCCGGGCCACATGCCGCTGTTGTTGCCAATTGTCCACCCGGAGGACTTTATTGCTGTAGTTCCGCAAAGTGAGGGCTGGCCTGAGGTCCGCCGAAGTGGCCTCTACCCGGACATAGAGGGTGGCCCCCGGGTCAAGATCGGCTAGCCGGAAGTAGGTGGCATTATTTTCACGGGTTAAGGTTCCGGTGATTTCCTGGATTCGGACACGGGCGCTGGGGGCGACCTCCAGCCGGGCGAGCACCGCCCCGGTGGAGGTGGCCTGCCCTGTCAGCACCTGGGGGGCATTCACCCCGATAAGGAGGCGGTAGGCCCCGAAAGTCTGGCCTGTAACTTGGCGGCCCACCGGCTGCCGAGACCCGGCCACCACGATTTTGTAATTGCCATCGGCAGGTATGGAAAATTTCAGGGCCGCATCAGACCCCTGGCCGCTGTCATCATCCCAGGCCAGATAAAAAGTTTCCAGAAGGTCCCGGAAGACGCTGTAGGGGCTGTGTGGCGTTTTCTGGAGTTTGGCGTTCAACTGCTCGTCGAACATCTTCATTTGGAACTGGCCATCGGCCACGGCGAATAAGGGGTCCAGGTTCCCGGACAACCGCTGCATGTAGATATAAAGCGTATCTCCCCGCTTCAGATCGGGGAGATGATAAACCTCCCGTTCGCCGGGATACAGGTAACCGGTGGTTATTTGCACCTGGGGCGAGGCGCCCCCTTGTCCGCCAGCTGCCAGAGTGAGGATAAGGCCGATACAGATAAACACCGCCCTGGCGGTTGCCAGCCCCTGGTGCCGCTGTCTCTGCAGCACCTGGAAAATAACAGCCCATCTATTTTTGCTTTTCATGGAGTTTGTCTGGAATCGAGTATTCTCTTCGCCGTCCCAGCCCGATCCTTTTCCTTGTCGGCCACCGGGATAAGGGCCTCATGTCGGAACCCAACTGAAAATAATAACCCCGAAAGGTTATTGCAAGCCTAAAAACCTTTGTCTTTCTTCCCCCGATATTAATGCTTCAATCTCTTATTGACAATAATTCACCGGTACTTAGCTTTAGAAAAATTCTTTAACCGGAGAAAGATCATGGGAATTCTGGCTTGGATAGTCATGGGTTTGGTGGCCGGCGTCCTGGCTCGTTTCTTCATGCCTGGCAAGGTGCCGATGGGTCTGGTGGGCACCATTCTCCTCGGCATCCTGGGCGCGGTGGTGGGCGGCGCCATCGGCACCCAGATGGGTTGGGGCAACGTCCATGGCTTCGATCTGCGAAGCATTTTATTAGCCGTCGGCGGAGGTGTTCTGGTTCTGTTTATCGTCGGGCTTCTCCGGAAGGGCTCATAAAAGGGCGGCCAACCAAAGCCCCCTTCTGATGTTCAAAGGCACAAAATTCGAAGTTCAAAGCCCTCTTGATTCCCGGCTTTGCTGGTGGCCGATACCATCCGACCCCCTGAACCCCATGCGGTCCAGGGGTTTTTATGACTATCCAAACAAATTCATTTAATTGATTTCCTTAAGGATTGGCAGAAAAAGAAACTCCATTGTGAGGCTTTGATACAAACCTTTTAAACAGGATGGCAGGTTTCTCTTAATTGAGATTGACCTGAATGCTTCTAAGAAGAGGATTTTGACCGAAATCGAATTCACAATCAATATCCCTAAACATTTGCTGAAATCTCATTCCCAAAAGGTTGACCCTCTTTCAATAAGCGACCCCTCCAGATTTTTTGACATGCATAAGGCCGGAAAATCCCTGCGTCAGGCTATTTGGGCCGGAAATATCCCGGAGTTGACCTCGAAGATTGTGACCTTTAAATGAGCCCCGAGGAAAGAGAAAGTTTTGTGGCCGGGGGGGAGTGCGGAAGCTTTCGATTTGGCCCAAAAAATGAAGCTCTTCACCCCTGGGACCCTGAAGGCGTTGAACCCCTATGGCCAGCCAATAAACGCCTGGGGAGAATAATCACACGGTTTGAAATGCTGAATTAACGGAATTATCTTTTAAAAAAGTCGGATTTTTTTTAAGCTACTGACTATCGACAGTAAGCTGCCCTGCCATGGGGGGGAAGGCCCCCTACCTTCTGAATAAGGATGAGAACCATGAATTTTGATCCGGAACGGCCAGCTGAGAACCCATTCTGGTTTCGAGAGTGTTTTTTGATGACCATGCCCCTGGGCAAGAAGGCCATCAACCTCAGGGAGCTCCTGCAAACCCTGCGGGAAGTGGATGAGTCAGTGCTTTATTATCATCTCCTGCAATCGCGCCTGGCAGTGACTCAACCGGTGGTGGAATATCCCAATGAGTTTGCTTTATGGGCCGCCACCGCGCTGCAAGACATGAAGCTGGCAGAAAAACTCAGTTCCTTTGATCCCTTTGATTACGACCTTATGGAGGAAGTCCGGGGAGCGATGCTGGAAATCCTGGAAGAATATCTCTGGGATCTGCCCAGTGTTCCCTGGGCCCGCCCCGGGTTTGAGTTTCATTTCTGCGAAGCCTCCACGGTGGTCATCCGCTCCGAAATCCCGGCCACTACCCTGAAAGATTTTTGCCACGGGCTGGGGAAAGTGGGGCTGGATTCGGTTTATTACCACTTTTTTGAGGCCCGCCGCCGCCTGGGAATGCGTCATATTGATGATTTTTCTTATTGGATCGAAACCAATTTCGGCTTGCCGGAGTTGGTAACGGCTATACGGGACATCGACGTTTACTTTTATACCTTGAAAGAAGTACGGGATACCCTCCTGGGATTGATCCATCAGCATTTGGGAGAACTCTGTGATTACTCTGAATGACTATATAGCCATTGTCGGCGCGGAAGTAGTCGGTCAGCTGCACCGCCTGGCAGAGCGCCTGGGGCCCCGCCGTTTTGTCCACATTAATTCTACCCGCACCGGTGGAGGCGTGGCGGAGATCCTCTCCCGGGCCGTCCCGTTGCTAAACCAATTGGGGTTGGAGACCCAATGGGAGGTAATCCAGGGCGACCCCTCCTTTTTCGAAGTTACCAAGGCCTTTCACAATGCCCTGCAGGGGCATGAAGTCCGGGTGCACCAATCCCTGTTGGATCACTATAGGGAAATCAACCGGGAGAACGCCCGGAAATTTTCCTGGGAAGCCGACTTCGTCCTGGTGCACGATCCACAGCCGGCCTCGCTTATTAATGAAATGCGGTCCCAGGCCACCCACTGGATCTGGCGCTGTCATATCGATGTCTCCCGGCCCAATATCAAGGTCTGGAAATTTCTGCGGGAAATCGTCAGTCAATACGATGCCTCGGTTTTTTCCATGGCGCAATTCGCTCAAAACCTGCCGCATCCCCAATATCTCATCCGGCCCTCCATCGACCCTTTGAGCGAGAAAAACCGAGATCTGACACCGGAAGAAATCCAGAAGGTCATGGACCGGCTGGGGATCGAACGGGACAAGCCCCTCATCCTGCAGGTATCCCGGTTTGATTCCTTTAAGGACCCGGTGGGGGTAATTCAGGCCTTCCGCATGGTGCGCAAACATACCCCCTGTAAATTGGTTTTGGCCGGGGGCGAGGCCACGGATGACCCGGAAGGCCCTCGGATTTTTGAAGAGGTCATGGAAGCCGTCCAAGGGGAGTCGGACATTCAGGTGCTCCTATTGCCCCCGGACGCCCATCACGAAGTCAACGCCCTCCAGCGTGCTGCGGATGTTATTGTCCAGAAGTCCACCCGGGAAGGTTTTGGGCTGACCGTTACCGAGGCCATGTGGAAAGGCAAGCCGGTCATCGGCGGCGCCGTCGGGGGCATTGTCTTGCAGCTTCGAGATTACAACACCGGCTTCCTGGTCAACTCCCCAGAAGGCTGCGCCTTCCGCATCCGCTATTTACTGCACCGCCCGGAGATGGCCAAACGCATGGGTAAACTGGCCCAGGAATTTGTCAGGCAGCATTTTCTCATTACGCGTAATATCCGGGATTATTTGACGCTCCTATCGCTGTTGGAAAACCCAGGTAATCGCGTCATTGAGCTCTAATCCCGGATAAAGTCATTCTTTCAATGAGGTAAGTCGTGCAGGCCTTAGCCCATTTGGGAGCCACTTATCTGGGAGAGGGACGTTGTCGGTTTCTGGTGTGGGCGCCCCTGGCAGACCGGGTAGAGGTCCGGCTCATCTCCCCCCGGGAAGCCCTCTTCCCCCTGGAAAAGAGCAAAAAGGGTTACTTCTCCGCAACAGTTGCCGGCGTAGAGCCGGGCTGCCTCTATTTTTACCGGTTAAATGGCCAGCAGGACTTTCCGGACCCGGCATCCCGGTTTCAACCCCAGGGGGTCCACGGCCCGTCCCAGGTGGTGGATCCCCATTTCCCCTGGGGCGACGGCCATTGGCCGGGTTTATCCCTGAGAGATTATGTCATTTATGAGTTGCACGTGGGGACTTTTACCCAGGAAGGCACTTTTACCGCGGTCATTCCCCACCTTGATGGGCTGAAAGAACTGGGCCTTACTGCCATAGAACTGATGCCGGTGGCCCAGTTTCCAGGAGAGCGCAACTGGGGCTACGACGGGGTTTACCCGTACGCCCCACAGAATAGTTACGGCGGCCCCCAGGGCCTCAAAAATTTGGTGAACGCCTGCCATCAAAGGGGCCTGGCAGTGGTCCTGGACGTAGTCTACAATCATCTGGGCCCGGAAGGCAACTATCTGGCCAACTACGGTCCATATTTCACCCAACGCTACTGCACCCCCTGGGGCCCAGCCCTCAACTTTGATGGCCCGGAAAGCGATGAGGTAAGGCGCTTCTTCATCGAGAATGCCCTCTTTTGGGGCTCTGAATATCACGTTGATGCCTTGCGTCTGGATGCCCTGCATGCCATAGTGGATCTGTCGCCGCGCCCCTTTTTAGCCGAACTGGCCGAAACGGTGCACCGGGTTGGGGAGCGCCTGAATCGAAAGATTTACCTGATGGCGGAAAGCGACTTAAACGATGTGCGTTTGCTCCGTTCCCCGGAATTGGGCGGGTGCGGCCTTGACGCCCACTGGAATGATGATTTTCACCACGCTTTGCACACCTTGCTGACTGGGGAGCAGACCGGCTATTATCAGGACTTCGGCCGCCTGGACCAACTCGCCCAGGCCTGGCGGGAAGGCTTCATCTATTCGGGGGCATATTCTCCCTTTCGGCGCCGCCGCCACGGCTCCTCTTCCCGGGATATATCGGCGGAGCGCCTGGTGGTCTTCGCCCAAAACCATGACCAGGTAGGAAATCGCCTGGGAGGTGAGCGCCTCAGCCGACTGGTCTCTTTCGAGGCTTTGAAATTGGCCGCCGGCGTGGTGCTCTTGTCCCCTTTTATGCCCCTGCTGTTTATGGGGGAAGAATACGGGGAAACCGCGCCCTTCCTTTATTTTGTGAGTCATGGGGATCCCGGTCTGATCGAGGCCGTGCGCCAGGGGCGCATAGAGGAGTTCGCATCTTTTTGCTGGCTGGAGGAGCCCCCTGATCCCCAGGGAGAGAAGACCTTTTCCCGCGCCAAACTTGACCACCGCCTCCGCTTGGAAGGAAACCACAAGGTTCTTATGGAATTTTACCGGGAACTTCTGGGGTTGCGCCGGGAATTATCCCTCCTTGCCGACTTGGGCCGCCGGGACCGGGAAATCCGGGGATATGAGATGGAAAAAGTGTTGTGGGTCCGGATGACTGCGGAGGAAGGCGAAGCAATCATTTTGTTTTATTTTGGCCAGGAACCCCTGAACCTTGCCCTCCCCTGGCCCCGGGGCCGTTGGAGCAAGAGACTGGACTCCGCCGGGACGCGCTGGCTGGGCCCGGGAAATGACGCTCCGGTAGCAATTGAGGGAGATAGGGTTCTCCGGATCAGGTTTGCTCCCCAATCCCTGCAAATCTATCTCCGCGAGGATGCATAATGGGGGAAAGATACATTTGCATCCACGGGCATTTTTACCAACCACCCCGGGAAAATCCCTGGCTGGAGGACATCGAACTTCAGGATTCCGCTTATCCTTATCACGACTGGAATGAAAAGATCGCCGCAGAATGCTATGCCCCCAACACCGTGTCCCGGATTTTGGACGGCGAAGGCCGCATCATCCGGCTGCCCAATAATTACGCCAAAATAAGCTTCAACTTTGGACCCACCCTCCTGGCCTGGATGGCGGAGAAGGCTCCAGAAATTTATGAGGCCGTCCGGGCGGCCGACCGTCAGAGTCAACAACAATTTTCCGGTCACGGCTCGGCCCTGGCCCAGGCTTACAACCACATGATCATGCCCCTGGCCAATCGCCGGGACAAGTATACCCAGGTGCTCTGGGGGATCCGGGATTTTGAGCACCGCTTCGGGCGCCCGCCGGAGGGGATGTGGCTGCCAGAAACCGCAGTGGACCTGGAGACCCTGGATATCATGGCGGAATTAGGCATCCGCTTTACTATTTTAGCACCCCGCCAGGCACACAAGATCCGTAAGATCGGCCAAAAGGCCTGGGAAGACGTGAGCGGGGGTCGGATAGATCCTACCGCGGGGTATCTGTTAAAGCTGTGTAAGGGCCGGTCCATGGTTCTGTTTTTCTATGACGGGCCCATCTCCCAGGCTATTGCTTTTGAGGACTTGCTGGTGCGGGGCGAAAACCTGGCCTCGCGGCTGGTCAACGCCTTTTCGGACGAGCGCCCGTGGCCCCAGTTGGTGCATATCGCCACTGACGGGGAAACCTATGGCCACCATCGGCTCCACGGCGACATGGCCCTGGCCTATGCCCTGGATTATCTTGAAAACAGCGACTTGGCACGTCTGACCAACTACGGGGAGTTTTTGGAGAAAAACCCCCCGACCTTCGAAGTGAAGATTTTTGAGAATTCATCCTGGAGTTGCGTCCATGGTGTGGAGCGTTGGCGGAAAGACTGCGGCTGCAACAGCGGCGGGCACCCAGGCTGGAGCCAGGCCTGGCGGACGCCCTTGAGGGAGGCCCTGGACTGGCTGCGGGACACTCTGGCCACCCCGTATGAGGAAAAAGCCGCCCAGTTTCTAAAAGATCCCTGGGCTGCGAGAGATGATTATATATCCGTCATTCTGAACCGCGACCGCCAGGAAGTGGAGAAATTTTTGGGGCGCCACGCCACCCGGGGGCTTCATCCCGAAGAAAAGTGCAGGGTCCTGCAACTCCTGGAAATGCAGCGCCATGCCATGCTGATGTACACCAGTTGCGGCTGGTTCTTTGATGAACTCTCGGGTCTTGAAACCGTGCAGGTTTTACAATATGCCGGCCGGGTGGTCCAGTTAGCCCGGGACATCTTGGGGGACGACCATGAAACCCGTTTCCTGGAACGGCTGGAACAGGCCCAAAGCAATATTCCGGAATATGGGGATGGACGTAGGATTTTCGAGAAATTTGTCAAACCGGCGATGGTAAATTTACTCACTGTGGGGGCCCACTACGCCATCAGTTCCCTCTTCGAGGACTATCTAGCCCAGGACCGGATTTTTTGCTACTCCATTGACCGGGAAGACTACCGGCTGTCGGAGGTGGGCAAGGCCAAGCTGGCAGTGGGGCGGATACAGGTGACTTCAGATATTACCTGGAATTCCGCGACCATAAGTTTTGCGGTGCTGCATTTTGGGGACCACAACCTCTGCGGCGGCGTCCGGGAGTTTCAGGGGGAGGAAGCCTATGGCACGATGGCCTGGGAAGTTACCGAGGCTTTCTCCTGGATGGAATTTCCTGAAACCATCCGCCGCCTTGACCAACATTTTGGGGCTTCCACCTATTCTCTAAGATCACTCTTTCGGGATGAACAGCGCAAAATTTTGAATCAGATCATGGCGCTGAACCTGGAAGAGGTCTGGTCCGCTTATTCCCGGCTCTATACCCACAACGTCCCCTTAATGCGTTTCCATATGGAACTGGGGGTTCCTCTTCCCCGGCCCTTACACTCCATGGCGCAGATCGTAATCAACCGTAACCTCCAGGAGACTTTTGGGGCCCCGGAATTGGATCTGCAGCTAATTCGCAGCCTCCTGAAAGAGGCGCGTCTGTTGCAGGTGGGATTAGAAGGAGCCGGATTGGAGTATGCCTTGAGAAAGGCTCTGGAAGGCCTGGCCCAAAAAATCCACCTGGACCCCCATGATTTTCATAGCCTGAAGCAATTGGAGGAGGCGGTAGCCCTGGGTAAGGAGTTCCCTTTTGAAGTAAATCTGTGGAAAGTGCAGAACATCTATTACGATATGCTGAACTCCATCTATCCCCACTGGCGCCGGCAATCCGATCAGGGGCAGGAAGAAGCCGTTGCCTGGGTTCAACACTTTCGCCGTCTGGGGGAGAAGTTATCGGTCCTTATTCCTGAATAAACAGATTGGCATTTATAGCAATTGCCAAAAGTTTCTTCCTCTTATCCCTCTCTTCCCAGCGGTTGAGGGGAATAGAAAAACTTTTGGCAATAAAGTGTAAGAGCGCCGTATGACTGGCTTTAGAGTCCCTTCCGCCACCTACCGTCTCCAGTTCCACCACGGCTTCCGTTTCATCGCCGCCCAAGCCCTGGTGCCTTACCTGTATGACCTCGGCATCTCCGAACTTTACGCCTCCCCCTTCTTCAAGGCCCGGCGGCGTAGTCTGCACGGCTATTCGGTGACCAACCCCCTGGAAATCAACCCCGAGTTGGGCTCCAGGGTCTCTTTCAGAGCTTTGCAAAAAGTCCTGAAATCCAAGGGCATGGGCCTGTTGTTGGACATTGTTCCCAACCACATGGCTTTGAGCCATGACAATCCCTGGATCATGGAGGTCCTGGAGAATGGCCCAGGTTCCCCCTTTGCCGTCTTCTTTGACATCGATTGGCATCCTTTAAACCGGGTCATGGAGGGACGAGTCCTCCAGCCCATTTTAGGAGCACCTTACGGGCAGGTCCTGGAAAACCAGGAATTCAGACTGGCCCTGGGAGAGGAGGGTTTTTTCGTCCATTACTATGACCATAAATTTCCTTTAGACCCAAAAACTTACGGTCCTTTATTGACTCACCGCCTGGAGGACTTGGTCCGGGAACTGGGGGGGGGAAATCCCGCGATTCTAAGTTACATGGGACTCATTACCTTGATCGAACATCTTCCTCCTCGCACCTTAAGCAGCAAGAGAAAGCTCCTGGAACGTCACCGCCAAAAAGAAATTCTGAAAAATAATCTCTGGCTCCTCTACCGGGCGAATTCCATCATTAAGAAGTTTCTTGATGAGAATATCGCAATTTTTAATGGCCAGATTGGGCAGCCGGAAAGTTTTAACCTTCTGGACCGGCTCCTAAGCTCCCAGCCTTATCGTCTGGCCTACTGGCGGGTCTCCCTGGATATGATCAATTACCGGCGTTTTTTCAGCGTCAACGACTTGATCGGCCTCCGGGTGGAGGACCCCCAAGTCTTCGAAGCCAGTCACAGTCTGCTGTTCAGTCTGATCCGGGAAGGGAAAATCTCCGGGGTCAGAATCGACCATGTGGACGGTCTATACGATCCTCTGGGGTATCTGCAACGCCTGCAAAATCGGCTGGCCCCGGAAGAGAAGACCCCCGCGGCCAGGGAAAATTTTTATGTGGTGGTGGAAAAAATCCTGGCCGCGGACGAACCCCTACCGCCAGAATGGCCGGTTTCCGGCACCACCGGCTATGATTTTTTAAATACGGTGAACGGCCTTTTCATTGATGCCCAAGGATTCCAAAAGGTGCAGCGGGTCTATGCCGACTTTGTTAAGCCGGAACTGGACCGGACAGAGTTAATTTATGAGAAAAAAAAGCTGATCATGGAGACGCTCTTCGGGGGGGAAATGGAAACCCTGGGATATATTCTCAGCCTGTTGGCGGAACAGGACCGGCAGGCCCGGGATGTCCCCAGAAAAGAGCTGCAGAAAATCATCGGGGAAGTGATTGCCCGCTTGCCGGTTTACCGCACCTATATCCGCAACTACGAAGTCAGCCCATGGGATCGGGCCTATCTGGAGCAAGTATTTAGGGAAGTGGAAACTGGTAATCCCGCCTGCGACCCCACGGCCCTGGACTTTGTGCGGCGGGTGCTCTTGCTGGATTTCCCTTCCGACTTGGCCGAGGAGCACAAAAAAGACTGGCTCCGTTTCGTCATGAGGTGGCAGCAATTCACCGGCCCCATCATGGCCAAAGGCCTGGAAGATACGGCCCTCTATGTCTATAATCCCCTGGTCTCCTTAAATGAAGTGGGAACCGACTTCCTGGTGGTGGCCCCGGAGGATTTCCACCATTTCAACCGGCATCGCCAGGAAAATTGGCCTTTTTCCCTGAACGCCACCTCCACTCATGACACCAAGCGCAGCGAAGACGTGCGGATGCGGATCAATGTCCTCTCAGAAATGCCAGGGGAATGGGAGGCCTGTCTGCACCGGTGGTCCGCCTGGAATCAGCCCAAAAAACGATTTGTCCAGGGCCAGGCTGTCCCGGATGCCAATGAAGAATATTTCCTTTATCAGACCTTACTCGGGGCCTGGCCGCTATTCGACGAAGAGTTGCCGGAATTTAAAGAGAGGCTCAAAGCCTACGTAATCAAGGCGGCCCGGGAAGCTAAGGTGCACACCAGATGGATAGCCCCGAACCATGAACATGAAAACGCCTTGACGGCCTTTTTGGCCGGTATCCTGGATGACAACGGCAATAACGAATTTCTCAGGAATTTCCAGGAATTTCAGTCGAAGTTGGCCTATTACGGCGCCTTGAATTCCCTCTCCCAGGTTCTCCTCAAAATTTCCTCCCCCGGCGTGCCTGACTTCTATCAGGGAACGGAGCTTTGGGACTTCAGCCTGGTGGATCCTGATAACCGCCGGCCGGTGGACTTTCAAGAGCGCCCCCGGCTGCTCCAGGACCTGAAGCGGAAAGAGGCGAAAAACCCCGCGTCCCTCATTCGGGAGATGTTCCGCCATTGGCAACGGGGCGGCATTAAGCTCTTTGTTACTTACAAAGCCCTCAACTTCCGCAAATCTCATCCGGAACTCTTCTTGCAGGGGGATTATCTCTCGTTGGTGACCCGTGGTACCAGGAAAAAAAACGTGATCGCCTTTGCCCGGCGGCGGGAAAACACCTGGGTCGTGGTGGTGGCGGCCAGGCTTTTTACCAAAATTCTTCCAGCAAGAGATATTTCCTCAGGCCAGGAGGTTTGGCAGGGAAACTTTGTTCCTTTGCCTCAGGATGCGCCTGAGGAATGGTTTAACGTTTTTACCGGTGAGAAATTGAAATCCATTCAACAGCAGCAAACCAGGTTATTGCCACTTGATCAGCTCTTGCGGAATCTGCCGGTAGCGCTCCTCTCTGGCACCGGGACGTGAAATAAAATGCATTTTACGGCCAGGCTTTAATGTCACCTGACCTGCCTCTTCCTTAAGAGCCATATGAAGCCTTGTCTTTCGACGCGTGTAGCATTGTCTCTGAGGGTAGTGGCGGAGGAGTTGCGCCAGACCCTGCGTCTGGCTTAATTCTCAATTGACAGGAGTCTCATCCCAACTTAATTATTGTTAGATTAAATAGGAATTTAATTTACAATCAGCCAAAAACATAGGATGTTCGAGTGGTCCAACCGGTGTAAGGGCACACTGCCATCAGGACTGGGTTAGGCCAGAGTAGATCATTGGCAGCGAACCCATAAATAATAGGAGGGAGGGTGGACTCGGACCCTTTAGTTTCAGGGATAATAGTTAAAAAGCACACCACCCCCAGGAACCGGGCTTTGTGTTCCGGCAACGTGTTCCTTCTGGCTGGCCTGACCGTTTTGGGGCTTCTCCTCCAGGGCTGCGCCATCTTGACGAGGCCGTATAAGCCGCCGCCGGCGGTCCTGGAAAATGAGGTCCAGATCCCGGGGTTGCCCGGGGTGCGGGCCTGGGGGGATGAGTTCAGCTTGAGCCTCGAGCAAAGCGCCATAGAATCTTTAGAGCAGGAAAGGGCGGCCCACCACGGGAAGTTAGAAGAGGTGGTCAACGTGTTGGCCTTATCCGGCGGGGGAGCTGAGGGGGCCTTTGGGGCAGGCATCTTGTGCGGCTGGAGCCAGAATGGCACCCGGCCTCGCTTCAAGCTGGTGACCGGCATCAGCACCGGCGCGCTCATGGCTCCCTTCGCCTTTCTCGGCCCAGCCTACGATGACCGACTCAAGAAGGCCTACACCTCGATATCGGATAAAGACATTTTCCAGGCCCACAGTCCATTGGCGATCCTATTGTCACTGGCTAATCTTAAGGCACTGCCCTCGCTGGCTGACACTCGTCCCCTGATCCATTTGGTGGCGGAGATGATCGACACCCAGGTGCTGCGGGAGATCGCCCAGGAACATTTAAAAGGGAGGCGCTTGCTTGTAGGGACAACCCAGCTGGATGCCCAGCGCCTGGTGATCTGGAACATGGGGGCCATCGCGGCCAGCGGCCATCCCCAAGCCCTTAAACTGTTCCGCAAGATCATAGTGGCCTCGGCTGCCATTCCCGGCATGTTTCCTCCGCAATACTTCGACGTGGAGGCGGGGGGCGAAAAATTTCAGGAAATGCATGTAGATGGTGGCACCAGAGCCCAAGTCATGCTGTATGAGGCCGCCATCGGCCGCTTCGTCTTCAGTGGCCAGCGCCCCCGCCGACTGTTCATCATCCGCAATGAGCAAGTCTACCCGGAATGGAAAAAAGTCAAACCCCAATTGAAATATATCTCCACCCGGGCCATCGACACGCTGCTCAAGTCCCAAGGCGTGGGCGACCTCTTTCGCCTCTACGTCTATGCCCAGCGAGATAAGTTTGACTATAACTTGGCCTACATTCCGGCGGATTTTACCGCCAGGCCCGCTTCACCATTTGACACGGCCTATATGAACCGCCTCTTCCAGTTGGGGTATGACCTGGCGTGCTGCGGCTTCGCTTGGAGAAAATTTCCGCCGGGCTTCGAGCCTGGCCAGGCAGGGAACTAAGCCGGTCCTCTGATGAGAGGGGCCCGACAAAGTTCTCGTTCTGTCACGTTCCAAGCAATGGCATAGTTGTCCAAAGTTTCCAAATTTGGCGCTTATTAATAGACTCTGGGCTAAGAATTATGGTAAATAAGAGCAAATTTTATCCTGGCTTTTCAACCGACTAAGTACTCCAATTCATAAATTCGGTAACGAATAAGTTGATGGAAGCGGAAAAGAAATTTAATTCCCCCTCACCCTAACCCTCTCCCCCCTTGGGGGAGAGGGAATAAGAAGGGACTGCGATAATGCTCCCCCTCCCCCCGTTGCCGGGGGAGAGGCCTGGGGTGAGGGAGGCCAGCAAAATACGTTATCATATTTATGAAATGGTGCACTAAGCCTAAAAATTGTCAGGTCACTGGTGTATTGCTTAATTTTTGGAGACCCTGATATGTCCCGCTTAAAACGTTGGATAATTATCCTGACAGCCTCTTTCCTAACTTTAGGCGTTCTCTATGTGTTGTTAGCCTTGGTCTTTACCGATTTCCTGGTAGATGTCTGGTGGTTCCAATCCCTCGGTTATGGCTCTTATTTTTGGCAAAGACTGCTTTACCGTTACCTGGTGTTTGCGAGTTTTACCCTGCTGTTCTTCCTAGTCATGTTTCTTAACTTTTGGGGGGCTACCCGATTTTTGGGCCGGGTGCCTTCAGTTGAGGCCAAGCCGGCATCAGGACTCCGCCGGTGGTACCGGCGGCTGCTTGAGTACTTTCGCCAGCGGTCGCTAAAATTTTGTCTCCTCTTCTCTTTAGTAGTTGCGGTCTTCGTCGCCTTTCCCCTTTACGTCCATTGGGAAGACGCCCTGCTCTACGTCTTCGCTCCCGCAGCCGGCCTTCGGGACCCGGTTTACGGCAAGGATGTGAGCTACTACCTCTTTTCTCTGCCCATCTACCAGTTACTTTTGCGGGAGCTTTTGGTGGCTGCCGGGTTCATGTTCCTGGGGACAGCCCTGCTTTACTGGCGGGAGAGCCGCCTTCTGGCCAGTCAGGGGCTGCAACTGCCCTGGGGGGCCAAGGTTCATCTGAGCGTTTTGGCCGGTTTCATCTTTCTCATTGGAGCCTGGTTCTTCATCCTTCAGCGACACAACCTGGTATACGACGCCTCTCATGTTCCTTTATTCTTCGGTCCCGGGTTCACCCAGATGCGGGTAATCCTGCCCCTCATCTGGCTAGCCATTGTATTGCTTCTAATAGTTGCAGGCTCCTTCATTTATTTTATGCATACCAGTAAGGGTATGAAAATATTGATTTTTGCTGCCACATTGTTTTTTCTAGCCTTGGGGGTGTTGTATTCCCCGGTTTTACCCAATCTGGTTCAGAAATACATCGTGGCTCCCAACGAAATCGTTCGGGAAAGACCCTTCATCGCTAATAACATCCGGGCGACTCTGGCCGCCTATGATTTGAGCGAAGTGGAAACCCGTAATTACCTCATTAGCGATATGCCTTGGGATGTCCGGTCGCCCAAGCTCCAGGCAACCCTGCGCAACATCCCGGTGTGGGAGGCGGAGGTGCTCGACGACGTTTTTCGGCAACTCCAGGCCCTCCGTACCTATTATGATTTTAATGCCGTAAACGTGGACCGCTATACCGTTGGCAGGGTCTATCAGCAAGTCTTCCTCTCGGCCCGGGAGTTAAATCTCCAAAAGCTCCCCCCGGCGGCCCAAAACTGGGTAAACGAGCGCCTCAAATACACTCACGGCAACGGGGCGGTGATGGTCCCGGCGGCCCAACAGGGTGATGCTCCCATGACCTGGTTTCTCCGGGATATCCCGCCCCGGTCCAGCTTTGGCTTGCAGATTGAGCAGCCTGCCCTCTATTACGGTGTGGGCCAGTATGCGCCGGTTATTGCTCCTAATAAGAGTAGAGAGATCGGTTATCCCCTCAATGGCTCCAACGTGATGGTGGATTATAATGGCACGGGTGGGGTGCCGGTTGCCTCCTTTTTCCGGAAGCTCATTTTTGCCGTCTACTTTAAAGAACGGGACATCTTTTTCACCACTCAGACAAACAGTAAGAGCCGGATGCAGTTCCGCCGCAACATCGTGGAGCGGATCAAGACCTTGACCCCCTTCTTCCTGTTGGATAAAGACCCTTATATTGTGGCCACTCCCCAGAAGTTCTATTGGATACAGGATGCTTATGTGGTGTCCAATCGCTATCCCTGTTCCCAGCCTTACAGTGACCAAGTAAATTATATCCGCAACTCAGTAAAAATCGTGGTGGATGCCTATAACGGTACTGTGGACTTTTATCTGGCGGACCCGCGGGACCCCATCATCCGGGCCTATAGCCGAATCTACCCGGGGCTTTTCAAAGAACTGGATCAGATGCCGGCCGAATTGAAAGACCACCTCCGCTATCCCAAGGATATTTTTGACATCCAGATGAGCATTTTTACCAAATATCATCAAACCGATCCGGAGGTCTTTTACAAACAGGAAGACGTCTGGGAGTTTCCAACCATTGCCTCTCAGGGCAAGTCTACCAGGATAGAGCCCAATTACTTGACCCTTAACCTCTTGGACAAAAATAGAGACGAGTTCATCCTGTTCACCTCCATGCTTCCGAAGGGGCGCACCAACCTCCGATCCATGGTGGTGGCTGGCTGCGATCAGCCTAACTACGGGAAAATCGTGGTCTTCAGCTTTCCCAGAGGCACTCTGGTTTATGGCCCCCAGCAGGTGGATGCTTTTATCAATCAAGACACCAGCATCTCCCAGAATTTCACGCTGTGGAACCAGATGGGCTCCCGGGTGGTCCGGGGCAAAATGATCATTCAGCCTATCGGCGAGGCGATTGTCTATGTCCAACCGGTGTACCTCGCAGCCACGGAGGGCATAGGGATCCCCCAGCTCAAACGCCTGATTCTGTGCAAGGGGGAAACTGTTGTCATGGAACCCTCACTGGAACAAGGGCTGGAAGCTCTCAATGCCCGCATGCGGGGAACCCCGGCGCGGCCTGCGGGACTTGCGCCGCCGTCGCCTTGAACCAAATCAGATAAACAGAAACATTTTTCTTCTTGCGGGCAGGTGCCATGTACCTAAATTACAATGTTTCTAAAGTTCTCGTCCTGCTGATCGCTGCCGACTTGTTCATCATCGTTGTGGCCGGCATGCAGGCTGCGGCTGCGATCATCAATCCTTTCCTGTTGGCGGTTTTTCTGGCCACCCTCTGTTCACCGGTCCTTTATGGACTGAGACGCCTGGGACTCCCCAATGGCTTGGCGGTTGCCCTGATTGTTCTGGGTTTACTGGTTACTGCTTTACTCCTCATGGTTTTTGTGGGGAGATCGGTGAATTCCCTGGCGAGGGAACTGCCGCTCTGTCAGGAACGCCTTGCCGAGTTCTACAATAAAACCACCGTCTGGCTGAGCCAGATGGGCATGGATATCAGCAATTCCCCGTTAACCGATTATATTACCCCGGGTAAAATCATGAGCGTGTTCTCCTATGGGCTGTCGCTCATCAGGGGTGTGTTTACCAACATGTTTCTGATTTTGCTTACCGTCCTGCTTATTTTGCTGGAGGCCTCGAGTTTTCCCCGAAAGATACGGGACGCCTCCCCCGATCCGGAAAGAGGCCTGGACCATTTTAAGGCCATGACGGCGAATATAAATCGGTATATGGGGTTGAAAGCGCTTTTCAGCCTGGCCACCGGAGCGGCTCTCTGGATACTGCTGGCTCTTATCGGGGTCGAGTTCCCTGGCACCTGGGGGCTGCTGGCCTTTTTTTTGAATTTTATCCCGAGCATCGGTTCAATTATCGCGGCAATTCCGGCAATTATCTGGGCGCTGATACAGTTGGGTTTCCCCTCCGCCATGTTGACGCTGCTGGCCTATCTCGTCGTCAATGTCACCATTGGCAACTTCCTGGAACCAAAATTTATGGGGCGCAAACTGGGATTATCTCCTCTGGTGGTGTTTCTGTCGTTGATTTTCTGGGGCTGGGTTTTGGGGCCCATCGGCATGGTGCTTTCCGTGCCGCTTACTATGATTGCCAAAATAGCCCTGGCCACCAGTGACGACACCCGGTGGATTGCCGTGATGCTGGAGTAGATCTTCGTATCTAACGCCCTGAATAAAAAAAATTCGGAGTTATTGCCAGTGCGGTGACCTTTGCACAAAGGAAAGCTGTCATGTCCATGACGTATTATTTCATCAGTGATCTGCACATCGGGGGCGATGAGGCCCTCGGCGTATGCGATTATGAGGCAGAACTGATCGCGTTTTTGGAAAAACTCGCAGAGCACCAGGAAAACGCTGAACTCCTGATTATCGGCGATATCTTCGGCCTGTGGGAATTTACCGACCTCGAGGGTCCCGATAAGCTTAAGGCGGTAATTGATCAGTTCCCCAATATCTTTAGAGCCTTACAAAATACCGGCAAGACGGTGAAGATCACCATGCTGCCCGGTAATCACGACTATGAAATCGCCTGTTATCCTGAGTTCGTCGAGATGTTGCAACCTTACAACGTACACTTGGAGCAAAAGGTTGCGATTAGCCGGGAGATCGGCGGGAAGAAGATCTGGATCGAGCATGGCAACCAGCACGATTCCTACAACCATATGCCTGACTTCGGCAACCCTTACGCTCAGCCCATCGGTTATTTTATTGCCAGCAGTGTCGTTAGTACCGCGGGCAAACATTCGAAATTCGGGAAATACAATTGGCTGAAAGATATCCAGTCGGTCTATCCATCGGAGCAAGTTCCGTATTGGGTCCTGTCGAATTATTTCTATCATGAGATGAGTCCCTTGCTGCGCTGGCTGTTCCTGCCATTCCTGCTGCTGTCCGGATTTGAGCTCTTTGTTTTGGGAGGGGCAGCACTGGAGTGGCTCGGGAAGACAAATACCAATATCTTCCTCAATAACCAGTTGTTCAGTGCCCTGGGTCTGGTCGGCAACCTGGTGCAGCTGATCCTCATCGTCAACACCGTCCTCTTTGTGAATTTTGTAGCCGTGGGGGTGCCGATTTACCTGATCTGGCGGGATTTTAAGGCTACGTTGAAGCGGTTTCAGATCGTGCTGGACCCATCCGAATTGAGCAGCGAGAAGGAGCAGCAATACCTGGAGGCGGCCCAGGCAATCTTCGACCGTGATCCCGACACCATCATCTTCATTTATGGCCATACCCATTTCCCCTCGGTGCGACAATTCGGCGGGCGGGCCGTAATCAACACCGGCTGCTGGCTGAAAAGGCTCGATAATGTGTCAACCCGCGTCGGCTTCTTACCTCAAATCTATGTTCCATTCTTTAGTCTTAACTATTTCAAGATCAGCGAAATCGACGGCAAGATCGCCATCGATTACCACAAAATCCACAAGGACCCGCCGCAGGATCTGAGCCTCCTGCAACGGCTGCTGGTATTTAGGAAACGCAGTAAGGCACAGGCCCCCATTCCGGAAAGAACCTTACTTGAGGTCTGAACATGTTCATTCACCAAAGCACCATGCCCTTGCCCCAAAAGGGCGAGGAGGTGCCGCTCCCGAGAATCCAGGAAATTTGCGAGCATTTCGGCTTGCAGGAGTTGTGGAACAAGATTGCCAAAGATCCTCCGCCACGGCCCTTCCGGAGCGACGGCTGCTCCCTGTGGTTCGACACCTGGGAAGGGGTTAGTCTCTATCCTGCCTGCTTTCTTCACGACCTGAAATACTGGGCCGGTTACCCCGGCGAAGACGTGGCCCGCCTCATTGCTGACGCCGAATTGATGATAGATGTGGCCCGCCTGCTTCAAGACATTGTCATGGCCGAGATTATGTTTCGCGGAGTCAGGGTAGGTGGCCACGAGAGATTCAAGCGCTCCTTCTCCTGGGGCTTCGGCCGTCAGTCATCACTGCCATGATATTTACTCCCCAACCTTTGAAAGCTCTTATAATAGTTACGGCCAGCATCACCTCCAGCCTTGGCAGTAAACCTGGACAATCGCTTAGCCAGGCGTGGGTTTGGGGGACTGATAAAAGGACCAAGCCCTTTCAGAGAAGCCATCAGGTGTTTCCTGGGGGATGGTGTTCCTTAGAATTCCCAAGAGGAATTGCTCCATGCCCTATATAGATTCGTTTCTGGCTGTGGTTGTTTTGGCATCCTGGCACATTCTGTGTGGGCGGTTGCCCCTGATTCACAGCGTGCGCCACAGCAATTGGCTGTCCTTCTCCGGCGGGGTGGCCGTGGCGTATGTGTTCGAAAGTCTCCTCCCCAAGCTGGGGGAGTGGCAGGGATTGATTACGAAACCGGGGCAGGCGAAGGCCTCGGTTCCCAAACTGTGCGAAGATTTGGGCATGGTCGACTATTGCGGGGATATATCGAAGTTCATCAATTACGAGATTTTTTTGTTGGCTTTGACGGGAGTGGTGTTTTTCCTGTGGGTTGACTGGGCGGTGCAAGCCCGCCAGCAGAAAACGGGGGAGCCGGGGGCCTCCGCCGACCTTTTCAGGCTCCATGTCGGCATATTTGCCGCGTACAATGTATTGATTGGCTATATCACCGCCCATAACATCCTTCCCGGCCGATTGGTGCAAGTGCTCCTGGTTATCGCCTTGGCCCTGCATTTCCTTGGCATTAACCACACCCTGTGGATCCACTACCGGGAGAGATTCGACGGCGTGGGCCGCTGGATCTTCGCGGTTTCCCTCCTTTTTGGGTGGGTGTTCGGGGTGATGACGGAATTCGCCGAGACGATCTATATCGGGATGTATTCTTTTCTGGCCGGGGCCATTATTGTCAGTGTTTTCAATGATGAATTGCCCAACCGGCACGAAGGCCAATTCTGGCCATTTTTGTCAGGTGTACTAATATACTCATATTTTATGATGAATATTTATTCATATACCAAGTAACGAGGCAAGACGCCGGTTTCTATTGCGGAGCGCAACTTGCCCGAGCCTTGAGACTGGGATTTACTTTTACTCCTTTGGCTGGTCATCGCCGTGAAAGGTTGGTCCATGTCAACTAATAAATACTCCTGTCCTAAGATCGTTCGGAAATTTACCCCAGTTGGACTCAGCCTTTTCTTCCTGATCGTTGCGGGCTGTTCTCAGGAACCAGCCGGAGCTCCCAAGGCCCCGCCCTCGGCGGCAGTAGCAGTAACGACAGTGACCTCACAAACCGTCCCTATTTACGGAGAATACGTGGCTCGTACCGAGGCCCGGCAGGAAGTTGAAGTCAGGGCCCGGGTGGGAGGATACCTGGAGAAAATCCTCTTTAAGGAAGGCAGCCAGGTTAGAGCCGGGCAGCTCCTCTTTGTTATTGACCAGCGGCCCTATAAGGCAGCGTTGCAAGAGGCCAAGGGCAGCCTGGCCCAGGCTCAGGCCTCCCTGTGGAAGGCCAGGCAGGATGTGGAACGTCTCCAACCGCTGGTAGCCGAAGACGCCGCCCCCCAGGTGGACCTGGACAATGCCAAAGCGGCGGTCAAATACAGCCAGGCGTCGATTGACAAAGCCAAGGGAGCCATTGCCCAGGCCGAATTGAACCTGAAATTCAGTGAAATCCGCTCTCCCATCACCGGTATCGTCGGCAAAGAAGAGGTGGCGGCAGGAAACCTGATTACCAGGGACCAGACCCTGCTGGCGACGATATCTTCCTGGGACCCCATGCGGGTGGTTTTCAGCATCAGCGAGGCTGATTATCTCCTTTGGGCCAAAAAGTTCGGTGAAAGCGCACCATTCATTCCAGAAAAGCATATTGAACCCTTTGAATTGGTTCTCTCCAACAATTCCGTTTATCCGTTCCGTGGCAGGCTCAACTTTGTGGACCGGGCTCTGAATCTGAGCACCGGCACCCTGAATGTGTATGTAAACTTCCCTAACCCCAATCGTCTGCTCAGGCCCGGACTCTTTGGCCGCGTCCGGGTAGTTCTGGAGCAAAGGCCCAACACCCTTCTCGTGCCCCAAAGGGCGGTGCAGGTAATGCAAGGCGTGCAAAGCGTTTTAGTGGTGGGCCCGGAGAACAAGGTCTCCCTCCGCACGGTCACCCTGGGGGAGCGCTATAAAGGATTTTTCATTGTCAAGGAAGGTCTGAAGCCCGGAGACCGGGTAGTGGTGGAGGGCCTGCAAATAGCCATCCCTGGCCGGCAGGTGACGCCCACTGAACACCCTAGCAGTCAGGAAGAGTCGGGGGGGTAAGGCGGCATGTCTAAGTATTTTATTCGCCACCCCGTCTTTGCCACAGTCATTGCCCTGGTGATTTTCATTGCCGGGGCCGTAGCCATCTTCACCCTGCCCATCGCCCAATATCCCCCCATCAGTCCTCCTACGGTCACGGTAGAGACCTTTTTCGTCGGGGCCAGCGCCCGGGTGGTGGAAGAAAACGTGGCTGTGCCCATCGAGCAGGAGGTAAACGGGGCGGAGAACATGCTTTACATGTCCTCCACCAGCACCAGCGACGGCCGTTACTTCCTTACTTGTACCTTTGCCGTTGGCACCGACATCGACATTGCCCAAGTGGACGTGCAGAACCGGGTGAACCGGGCCAGCAATGCCTTGCCTGCGGAGGTCATAAACAACGGCGTCACGGTCCGGAAAGCCTCGCCGGACATGCTCATCGTCCTGTCCCTGTTTTCCCCGGATGGAACCTATGACGATCTCTTCCTGAGCAATTACGCCAGCCTCAACCTCTACGACCCCATCGCCCGCATCTATGGCGTAGGCAGCATCAGTATCGTGGGGGAACGGGAATATGCCATGCGCCTGTGGGTCCGGCCCGACCGGCTGGCCGCGCTGGGACTCACGGCCAGAGATGTCGCCCAGGCGGTGCGGGACCAGAACGTTCAGGCTCCGGCCGGTCAGATCGGCGCGCCGCCGGCCAAGGCCGGTTTGAACTTCCAGTACAGCGTGGATGTCAGGGGCCGTCTTACTGATACCGAGGAATTTGACAATATCATTATCCGTACCCTGCCGGACGGGTCGGTCTTGCGCCTCCGAGACATAGGAAATGCCGAACTGGGTGCCAGGCGGTATAACTCGTTTTCCCGTCGGGACGGCAAGCCTTCCACGACCATGGTGATTTACCAGCTCCCTGGGGCCAACGCCCTGGACGTGGCCAGCAAGATCCGGGCCTTCATGGCCGAGGCTCAAAAAAGTTTTCCCCCGGGCCTGAAATACGAAGTCTCTTATGACAACACCCTGTTCGTCCGGGCGGCGCTCAAAGAGGTGGTGTTCACCCTGTTCAAGGCCCTGGGCCTGGTCATGTTGGTGGTGTTCATTTTTCTGGGGAACTTCAGGGCCATGCTGATTCCCTTCGTGTCGGTGCCGGTAGCCATGGTGGGCACCTTTGTGGCCTTTGCCATCCTGGGGTTTTCCATCAACACCCTCTCCTTATTCGGCCTGGTCCTGGCCATCGGTTCGGTGGTCGACGACGCTATCGTGGTGGTGGAGGCGGTCAAGGCGCACATGGCCACGGGCTTAAGTCCCCTGGAGGCCACCGAAAAATCCATGGACGAAGTCACCCGGCCGCAGATCGGGGTGCTCTGTGCCCTCCTCGCGGTTTATGTGCCGATCGTGTTCCTGGGAGGCATCACCGGCCAGCTCTACCGGCAATTCGCTCTCACCCTGTGCTTTGCCGCGATCATCTCCATCATGGTGGCCTTGACCCTGACCCCGGCTTTTTGCGTCAAAATCCTGCGCCCCAAGCAGGACCAAGGAGGACTCCTGGCAGCCTTTAACCGGGGCTTCAACCGGCTCTTCGAGCGCACCACCAGAGGCTATCTGGGCGGCATGGATTTCCTGATGCGTCGCCTTTTCGTGGCTTTTTTACTGCTGTTGGCAGTTTATGTGGCCGCAGGCAGCCTTTTAAAGACCCTTCCCGGTGGCCTGGTTCCGGATGAGGATCAGGGGGTGGTCTTTGCCACCTTCAACCTGCCCCCGGGGGCCTCCCTGGAACGCACTGATGCGGTGCTGAAACAAGGGGAGCTGTTTGCCGCCAAGGTGGCAGGCATCCAGACTATTCTCGGTTGGGGCGGCTTTAATCTCATGACCAACAGCTTCTCCTCCGACGCCGGCACCCTGGTCATGACCCTGGCACCCTGGGATAAACGTACCTCAACGGAGACCCAGATCACCGCCATCATGCAGCACCTGCGCCGGGAGTTCGCCACCTATCCCGAGGCCCGGGCCTTTGTCTACTCCCTGCCCTCCATTCCCGGTATGGGCAACGTCAGTGGTTTTCAATATATGCTGCAGGACCGGTCCGGACATACGCCAGATGAACTCTTTCAGGCGGCCCAGAAAATGGCATCGGCCGCCTCCCAGGAACCAGCCATCGCCGCTGTCTTCAATACTTTTCAGGTCAACGTCCCCCAGGTGCGGCTGCATATCGACCGGGACAAGGTCAAGACCCTGGGAATACCCCTGAGAGGAGTATTTGAAGGTCTCCAATTGTACTTGGGCGGCTATATGATCAATGACTTTAATAAATTCGGCCGGGTCTACCGGGTCATGATCCAGGCCATGCCGCAATTTCGCCAAAGCCCTGACGATATTGGCAATATTTATGTTCGAAATGATAATGGCAGGATGGTGCCCCTGAGTAACCTGGTGGAAGTGGGATCAGAAAGCGCCCCGATTCTTATCACACGCTACAACATGTTCCGCTCGGCGGAACTCGTGGGGCAAAACGCCCCGGGCTACAGCTCCGGAGATGCCATTGCCACCATGGAGCGCCTCTCCAAAAGCCTGCCTCCCGGGTTCGGTTACGAATGGACGGGGTTAGCCCTCCAGGAGAAGGTGGCCAGCGGTCAGGCGGGCTATATCTTTGCCTTCTCCCTGATTTTCGTGTTCCTGACGCTGGCGGCCCTCTATGAAAATTGGGCCATCCCCTTCGGCGTCATTCTGGGCATTCCCATCGTCGTGTTTGGGGCCCTGTTGGGCATCTGGCTCCGGGGGCTGGCCAACGACGTCTACGTACAGGTGGGCATCGTCATGCTCATCGGCCTCAACGCCAAGCTTTCCATCATGATCGTGGAATTTGCCAAGAACAAACGGGACCAGGAGGGGTTTTCCACTTTTGAGGCCGCAAAGGAGGGCGCCCGGCTGCGTTTCCGGGCCATCCTGATGACCGCCCTGGCCGAAGTCTTCGGGTTGTCCACTTTGTTGTTGGCCTCCGGAGCCGGCGCCGCGGCCCGCTGGTCGGTGGGCACCACCGTGGTGGCCGGCATGGCCGCGGCCACGGTGCTGAGCGTGTTTTTCATCCCGGTGCTCTACTACGCCATTGTCACCTTGCAGGAAAAGCTGGGGAGGCGCCGGGCGGCCCCCGCCTCAATAGGGCCGCCAGAATCCAGCCTGACCGGGGGGAAAGGCGAGAGAAGCTCATGAAACGGCTAACCTTTCTCCTGATCGCCGCTCTAATCCTGGGTGGTTGCCTGGCCCCCCCGTATACGCGTACCCCTGGGCCGGTCCCCCCGGATTATCGCTTCCAGTCCTTGCAGGGGCAGCCTCAACCTGAGCTTGCCAGCCTGGCTGACCTGTCCTGGTGGCAGATGTTCGACGATCCAGCGCTCCAGGACCTGATCCGCACCGCCTTGGCAAATAACTATGATGCCCGTCTGGCTGTGGCCCGGGTGGCCGAAGCCCGGGCTACTGTGGGGGTCAGCCGCTCTTTTTGGCTCCCCCAGGTGGGCGGCACCGCGCTCTTTCAGCGGGAAAAATTGAGCCGGGTCAGTGTCAATCCACCCATCCCTCCGGGAGTTAGTGTCGTGGACAGCCTGGCCCAGTTCAACTTTGATCTCTTCTGGGAGATCGACCTGTTCGGGCGTTTGCGCAACCTGACAAGCGCTGCCCAATCTGAGTTTTTTGCCTCCCAATGGGGTCAGCGGGCGGTGTGGGCCACGGTGGTGGCTGACGTGGCCCGGGCCTACTTCGAGCTTCGCACTCTGGATAGGCAACTGGAGATCGCCAAGTCCACCCTGGTTTCCTTCCAGAAATCTCGCCGTCTGGTCGGACTTCGCCACAATCGGGGACTGGTGTCTGGGGAGGATGTGGCTCAGGCCGACGCTCTGGTGCACACGGCCGGAGGCAGAATCCCCGACCTGGAACGCCTGATCGCCCAGAAGGAAAACCAGATCTGTATCCTGTTAGGCAACAATCCCCAACCCATTAAGCGGGGTAAGTCCCTGGCGAAATTAGTAGTACCCGCCCAGGTCCCTGCGGGTCTCCCTTCCGATTTGTTGGAGCGGCGGCCGGATATCCGCCAATCCGAGGAAGTGCTCATCGCCACCAATTACCGTATCGGGGCGGCTCGAGCCAATTTCTTTCCCCGGATTCTCCTCACCGGCCTGGCCGGCACCCAAAGTGTCGACCTGGGTCGCCTGTTCACCGGACCGTCTAGCATCTGGAACATCGGCCCGACCCTGACGCTGCCGATTTTCACCAGCGGCTTTAACTACTTTACCCTTCAGGCCACTCACGCTCAACAGCAACAGGCGCTGATTCTCTATCAGTTCACTGTCCGCCAGGCCTTCCGGGAGGTGTCCGACGGTCTGGTGGCCCATAAGAAGTTTCAGGAATTCCGGCAGGAGCAGGAGGCCCTGGTGCACAGCTATCAGGTGTACTCCCAGAAGGCCACCAAGCGCTATAAAGGCGGGATCGATACCTTTCTGGCGGTGCTGGATGCCGACCGTCAGCTTTTCACTGCCGAACTGGACCTGGCTACAGTCCAACAGAACCAGCTTTTGACCCTAGTGCAGCTCTATAAGGCCTTAGGGGGCGGCTGGGAAACGCCGGGACGGCACTGATCATTCCCAACGGCCTGCGCGGCAAAGAGACCATGGAACGGTTGGTGCAAAATCGACCCGGGGTAAAAGCATCGTCCTCAGCGGCTCCTCCGATGATCCCCTCATGGCCGGATATCGAAAATACGGCTTCGCCGGCGTCATTGCCAAGGCTTAAAAGGTCTCGGAACTTGGTGGGGTGTTGAATAAGAGTTTCGCAGGGGTGGGATGGGCCAATAACTCAACTAATAGGCTGGCGGAAATAGAAGATTGCTGCTCTATATCTTGCTTGAATAATGAATAATTCAGATTTAATAACCAGAACATATATAGATTGATTTTGCAGATCATTGTCCCTCACCAATCTTAGGGCTTCCTGATGAACGGGCTATCGTAAGAAAGACCGTTACCAAAACTTTCACAACTTTCTTCCGTTCATTTTGGGATTATGTCGCTTCTCCCTCGAGAATACCTAAATTAGAGGTATTACACCTTGGGCTAATGCGATACAGAATTATTCCAACCAAGTGGTCATGCTTTGCGGGGACTTGAATTCTGGTAGTTGAAAATCTTGACGCTGACCCCGACCCTCTCCGGGTGTTCGGCCAGATACCGGCGCCAGGCTTCTTCCTGGCTTTCCCCGTTGCATACCTCCACCACCGCCAAATTAATATTCAGGTACCGATCCAAAACCGACTGTTCTTCAGAGTCACCCATGATCATTTTTCTCCGCAGCCGCTGAAGATTTCACTAAATACAATTGGGAAATTCGAAGATCGCGTTACCGGCTCTTTTGCAAAGGGAATGCCAACTGTAAGTCGTTGAAATATCTATGGTAGGTATTTCCGGGTTCGTGAATCTTCGAAAATTTGCGATAATTCGTAAAATTAATGGATACTGGTTGATGGCTTTGATAAAATTTACCTATAAGTTTGCTAAATTCATCACCTGTCCTGCTAAGAATTCAGTCGTGTCAAAGAAGAATTCGAGATGATGGCCGATACCGAACTCAAGAAGATGGAAGAAACACCTTCTCTGCGGGATGAGGATTACCGTACCCTACTGGAGAATATCCCCGTTCTAATCGTCCGTTACGACACAGACTTGCGCCAAATTTATGTGAATCCTGCCTGGGAAAAAGCCACAGGTCTTTCGTCCTCAGATGTCGTAAATAAGCGTGTCGATGAAATTCTCGAATTTCCTTTTATTGCAGAACATTTGGAAAAACTCCGGCAAATCCTGCAGAAAGGCACTCCTCAGAAAATAGAGTTCAGTTGGGTGAATGGCCGTGGGAAAACAATCTTTCTGGAGTTTGTCATCGTGCCGGAATACGATCGGCACAGGAAAATCATTAGTTTATTAGCTGTCGGGATTGACCAGACAGAGCGTAGAGAGGCGGAAGAGCAGATCAGAAATAGTGAAAGGAACCTTCGCACCACTATCGAGACCATTCCGGCCTATGTCTTTAGCGCTCCCCCTGACGGCCCCATAGATTTCGTCAGTCAAAGTTTATGTGATCTTATGGGTCTCTCACCAGAGATGGTCCTTGGTTGGGACTGGACGACCCTGCTCCATCCCGAAGACCGCGACCGGGTGGTGGAGAGATGGCGTGAGGCCCTGACGACGGGGGAACCGGTAGAGAATGAATACCGCGCTCGGCAGGCAAATGGAGAATATCGCTGGTTCCTGCACCGCTCCGCAGCCTTGCGAGACGATGAAGGACACATCGTCAGGTGGTATGGAGTCGCTATCGATATCGAGAACCAGAAGCGGGCGGAAGAGCAGCTCAGAAATAGTGAAAGGAATCTTCGCACCACTATCGACACCATTCCGGCCTATGTCTTTAGCGCTCTCCCTGATGGCTCCTTCGATTTCATCAGTCAAAGTTTGTTGGATCTAACGGGGTTCTCACCAGAGGCGGTCTTTGGTTGGGACTGGACGATCGCAGTCCATCCCGAAGACCGCGACCGGGCGGTGGAGAGATGGCGTGAATCCCTGGCGACGGGGAAACCGAGAGAAAATGAACACCGCCTTCGGCAGGCAAATGGAGAATACCGCTGGTTTCTGGCCCGCAACGCGGCCTTGCGGGATGAAAACGGGCAGATTGTCAGGTGGTACGGGGTCCTGGTAGATATCGAGAACCAAAAGCGGACCGAGGCTCGTCTCCTCCAGGCGTTGGACGAAATCAAGAAATTGCGGGACCAACTTTCCAAGGAAAATATTGTCTTACGCGAAGAAGTTGACAGGACCTCAATGTTCGAAGAGATCGTGGGGGCCTCGCCGGCTCTGAAAGCTGTGCTGGCCCGCATCAATAAGGTTGCGCCGACGGATTCCATCGTCTTCATCACCGGGGAAACGGGCACGGGCAAGGAACTCGTGGCTCGCGCCATCCACAAACGGTCGCCGCGTTCCGCGCACGCCTTTGTAGGTGTTAATTGTGCGGCAATTCCTGCACCCTTGATCGCTTCCGAATTATTCGGTCATGAAAAAGGAGCTTTCACCGGAGCCCACCAGCGGCGCCTTGGCCGTTTCGAGTTGGCGGAAGGAGGCACCATCTTTCTGGATGAAATCGGAGAACTGCCGATGGAGACCCAGATCGCCCTGCTCCGGGTGCTGCAGGATCAACAATTCGAGCGTTTGGGTGGCAACCAGCCGATTCGGGCCAATGCTCGGGTGATTACCGCCACCAATCGTGATTTGGAAGCCGCCATTGCCGCCGGCAGCTTTCGGCGCGATCTATTCTACCGGCTCAATGTATTTCCCATCGAAATACCCCCCCTCCGTGAGCGCAAAGAGGACATCCCTATACTGGTGGAGTACTTCATCCATCGCTACGCCAACAAGCTGGGGAAGAAAATACGGAGCGCCAGCAGGAAGACATTAGAGCTCCTGCAGTCATACTCCTGGCCGGGCAATATTCGAGAGCTACAGAATGTGATTGAACGGTCGATTATCGTCTGTGACACGGAAATTTTTTCCGTTGATGAGAATTGGTTCCTCGGGGATTCCTGTCAGCCTCAACCGCTCGGCCGACCGCTCTCCGATATGCTGGTCAGCCAAACCAAAGAGATGATCGAGGCTGCTTTAGCTGAAAGCGGCGGCCGGGTGTCCGGACCGTCAGGTGCGGCTGCCAAGCTTGGAATGCCCGCCTCGACTCTGGAATCCAAGATCAAATCCCTCAAGATCGACAAATACCTCTTCAAAAAATCCACCTAAAAGCTGCACCACCGGCACTAGCTCATTTTTCACGAACTTTCGCAAATTTGTGAAGAATCCCGCTCAAGAAATTTGCTGTCATCCTGTATTTTCAATGACTTACGGTTGGCATTCACATTGCATTATGCCAAATCAAAATCATTTAGAGGTGGATGGCCATAAACAAGCAGGTTGTGGTCCCCGGAGAGAGGCGATGACGTTAAAAATCCAGAGGCATATCAAAAAGGATAACGCCAGGTTTAACCTATGTGGTCAAATCGACGCAAAAGAGCTGCCTGAGTTGCGAAGACTTTTGGCAGCAGAAGAACAAAAATATGTGGTTCTCGATTTAACAGAGGTCAAGTTCGTTGATCGGGAGGCGTTGAAATTTTTGGTTCACTGCCAAGAAAGTGGCATTAAAGTTACAAATTGCCCGGCATACATACGGGAATGGCTTTTGAGAGAAGGAGCCTAAAAGTATCCTGAAAAGATAAGGGAAAATCAAATGAATACAATCAAGTGTCAGGTATGCCAGAAGAATTTTACGATGGACGAGGTGATGAAGGCCGAGCTGCTAGAGGAGCCCATTGTGAAAATGATCCGGGAAAAATATCCGGAATGGTCTTCCGAAGGCTTTATCTGCCTCGCCGATCTGTATCTCTTCCGGGCTCATTATGTCGCCGAGATCCTCAAAACCTCAAGCCAAGAGATTTATTGCCTGGAAAAGGAGATGGTCAAAGAAGAACAGCCTGTATCCCGGAACCTCAACAGGGAATTTGAGAGCAGCCTTACCCTGGGAGAGCGGCTCTCCGACGGGCTGGCGAATTTTGGAGGAAGCTGGACCTTCATAGGTATTTTCATGGCCATGATGGTTATTTGGATGGGCATCAATGGCTTTGCTCTTTTAGAAAAGCCTTTCGATCCCTTTCCTTATATCCTGCTCAACCTGGTGTTATCCTGCCTGGCCGCAATTCAAGCCCCGGTGATCATGATGAGCCAGAACCGCCAGGAGGCCAAGGACCGCCTCCGGGCCGAGCATGACTATGAGATCAATCTGAAGGCGGAAATAGAGATTCGCAAGCTGCACGAGAGGATGGACCATCTCCTGATGCATCAATGGCAACATCTGATGGATATCCAGCAGCTACAGGTGCATATGATGGAGGAAATCAACCAGCATTCCACTAAGAATCAATAAATGGGGAGGAAACCATGACAATTCAAAGGGGTTTGGCCTCAGTCAATGATCTTCTCTCTGCTTCGCTGGAAAACGAGGTCCTGGTGGTTAGACAAAAACAGCATATTAAGACCTTGACTCCGGATGTTGAAGCAATATTGTCATTTTACGACTACATAGAGACCATACTCTCCGGAAAGTCTTTTAAGGTAATGGTCATGTTTGCCCGTCCAGATGAGGACGAATACCTCGAATACAGCAGATTTCTTTATAAGGCGCTCTCAGCCAAGGACGGTAATAATATCATTGCCCGGTTGTTAAACGTGGTCAACTTCTACATCCGCAAGCTATCGACATTAAACGCCCTTACGGTTTTCGCCGGGCGGGGAACGGTCTCAATGTTTCACCTGAATCTCAGCCTGGCCTATGATTACCGCATTGTCGCGGACGACACTGTATTCGAGAATCCCGGCGCAGACATAGGGTTGATCACCAAGGGAAGCGGGTATTTCCTGCCGCGCTTGATTGGGGTCAGGAAGGCCACCGAGGTTTTGCAGTGGAAGACCTTTTGCGCTGACGATGCCCTGGATTTGGGGTTGATCGACCAGATCGTTCCAGTGTCAAAACTGGAAGAAGAGACGATGCAATTCGTGGCAGCGCATTTGGATGCCTCGGCTTCGATCTTCCCTGACATCCGCAAATTGTTCAAGTGTGACGCAAAGGAGCTTGAGCGTAGCCTGGAAATGGAAGACCGGATAATTCTAGATCGTCTTAAATCGCCTGATTTCAGGAAGACCTTAAGCAGATACTACATAAAAAAGTTTGGTTTTGACTTGGAAGCATTAAAGAAGGGGCACTGAGGGCGCAATAGCCGGGACTCCCCACATTCTCGGCAGGAGCGGACATTATGACGACCAACAAGGACAGATTTAATGTCCAGTGGCCGCTCCATTGCTACTTCACCATGGAGATCGCTTTAGAGCCGGGAATGCCCACCTATGGGGGCGGCCTGGGAGTCCTGGGTGGGGAACCATCCGGGGAAGCCGTCGCCGTCCTATGGATGTGCATAGAGTTACCCGACAAAAAAGGAAATGAATTTTGCTTAACTGGCTGGCCGATATTCCAAAGACCCAACCCATCGCCCAGGGCGTCATCGTTCTCTGTCTGGTGGCAGCCTCGGGACTGGCTTTGGGGAGCATCAGGGTCCGGGGGTTCAGCCTGGGCATTGCAGGAACTCTCTTTGCCGGCCTTATCTTTGCTCACTTCGGCTTCAATGTGGACCCGTCCTTCCGTGGCTTCATCCAGGAATTCGGCCTGGTCCTCTTCGTGTACACCATCGGTCTGCAAGTGGGTCCGGGGTTCGCGGCTTCATTAAGACGCCAGGGCCTGTCGTTAAATCTGCTGGCGGCAGGCGTTGTACTCTTGGGGGTGGCGGTGACGGTGGCCCTCTGTATTATTTTCGGCATCGATCTCGGTATCGGTGCCGGCATTTTCGCCGGCGCCACCACCAACACCCCGGCCCTGGGGGCAGCCCAGGCGGCATTGCAGACCTTACCTAACATTAGCGGGTCGAAAGTGGCTGACTCCGCCATGGGATATGCCGTCGCTTATCCTTTCGGGATGCTGGGGATAATCCTGGCGATAATGTTGGTCAAATCATGGTTTCACCTGGACGTCCCCCTGGAATTGAAGTCTTTCCAGGCTTCCCGACAGGCCGGACGGGAACCCTTCGCCCGCATGACGGTTCGGGTAACCAATCCCAACCTTGCCGGAATTCCTCTAAGCGGGATTCCCCACTTGGGAACCTCCGGCGTGGCGGTATCCCGCCTTAGACGTGCAGGCGAAACCGAGGTCAGGCTCGCCCTGGAAGATACCCCGGTGTATCCGGGGGACCTGTTGCTGGCTGTTGGACCCAAGGACGATCTCAAGAGATTTCAACTGACGGTGGGTGAGGAAAGTCCAGAGGATTTGACCTTGGATTCCGGCAAGTTGACGTCCCGACAGGTCCTGGTGACCCGGACTGAAGTCGTGGGCAAATCTCTGGGTGAGTTACATGAGCAATATCCCTTCGAATTAAAGGCGACGCGCCTGACCCGGGCCGGCCTGGATATGAGCATCTTTCCCAACTTGCGCCTCAGGTTCGGCGATGTCTTGTGGCTGGTGGGAAGCAAAGAGAATCTGGACCGGGCGGCGGAAGTTCTGGGAAACTCGATCAAAGAGCTTAACTTGGTGAGGCTGGTCCCCCTGTTCCTGGGAATGGCCCTGGGAGTGCTGGTGGGTTGTTACCCGGTCAGCATGGGAAACATGCCGGCGCCGCTGCGACTCGGCCTGGCAGGGGGGCCGCTCCTTACCGCCATTATTTTAAGCCGCATCGGCTGCACCGGACCCTTGCTTTGGTATCTGCCGACGAACGCGAACCTGCTCCTCAGGGAGTTTGGCATCGTTTTATTCCTGTCCTGTGTCGGCCTCAAGTCCGGAACGCATTTTGTGGAAACATTAGTCCGGGGTCAGGGCTTCCTGTGGATGGCCATGGGGGCGGTCATAACCTTGGCGCCCATCATGATCATCTCCCTTCTCGCCCGCATGGTCTTGAAAATAAATTTCATCAACCTGTGCGGCTTGATGGCCGGAAGCCAGACCGATCCGCCGGCCTTAGCCTTCGCCCACGCCATGTGCGGCTCGGAGGATCCTTCCATCGCCTATGCCTCGGTATATCCATTAACCATGGTGCTGCGCATCGCCGCGGCGCAATTGCTGGTGTTGTTTTTTGCCAGATGAGCATCCTTTACTATGTCGGTGGGGATGCCTATTTTATTTTTGAACTTAAGCAGTTGAGAAATAGGAGAAAAATCATGGAAGGACAATTTGCCGGCAGTTATGGCCTGGAAAAGCATGGGATCAAGAATACGGGCTTCGTTTATTGGAATCTCTCCACTCCTCTATTGTACGAGGAGGTCATCCGGCGCCGGGAAGGGCGTATGGCGCACCTGGGGCCCTTAGTGGTCCGCACCGGTGAGCATACCGGGCGCTCTCCCAACGACAAGTTTGTGGTGAAGGAACCCTCCAGTGAAGACAAAGTCTGGTGGGGGCCGGTGAACAAGGCCATGGCCGCGGAGCGGTTTGCCTCCCTGCAAAACCGGCTGCTGGCTTACCTCCAAGGGAAAGACCTCTTCGTCCAGGACTGCTTCGCCGGGGCCGACCCCGCCTACCGCCTGCCCATCCGGGTGATCACCGAGACCGCCTGGCACAACCTCTTCGCCCGGAACATGTTCATCCAGGCCAAGGCTGAGGAGTTGGCCAGCCACGCGCCCCAATTCACGGTGATCAATGTCCCCAACTTCCACGCGGTTCCCGAAGTGGACGGCACGCGCTCGGAGGTCTTCATTGTCATTCATTTCGGCCAGAAGCTGGTGCTCATCGGCGGCACCCAGTATGCCGGGGAGATCAAAAAGTCCATCTTCACGGTGATGAACTACCTCCTGCCCCAAAAACAGGTGATGTCCATGCATTGTTCGGCGAATACGGGACCGTCAGGAGATGTGGCTATTTTCTTTGGCCTTTCGGGCACCGGCAAGACCACCCTGTCCGCCGATCCCGGCCGCACCCTGATCGGCGACGACGAACACGGCTGGAGCGATAAGGGCATTTTCAATTTCGAGGGAGGCTGCTACGCCAAGGTCATCAAATTATCCCCCACCGCGGAGCCGGAGATCTACGAAACCACCCGGCGCTACGGGACCATTCTGGAAAACGTCGGTTTCGACAGCAGGACCGGACGCCTGGACCTGAATGACGACTCACTGACGGAAAACACCCGAGCCGCCTATCCCATCAGCCACATCCCCAATGCCACCCGGGAAGGAATGGGAGGGCATCCTCAAAACATTATCATGCTCACTTGCGACGCCTTCGGGGTCTTGCCGCCGGTGGCCAAACTCACCCCGGCCCAGGCCATGTATCATTTTCTCTCCGGCTATACCGCCAAGGTGGCGGGGACCGAAAAAGGGATCACTGAACCCAGCGCCACCTTCAGCACCTGCTTCGGCGCACCCTTCATGGCCCTGCCTCCCACGGTGTACGCCAACCTCTTGGGAGAAAAGATCGCGGCCCACAACGTAGACGTCTGGCTGGTGAATACCGGTTGGAGCGGCGGCCCCTATGGTGTCGGAAAACGGCTGGATATCGGCCATACCCGGGCCCTGGTACATGCGGCTTTGGACGGCTCTCTTTCTAAGGTCCCAATGACCACTGAGCCCTTGTTCGGTTTGACTGTCCCCAGCGAATGTCCCGGAGTGCCGGCGGAAATCCTCTCCCCCCGGAACACCTGGGGTGATAAGGCGGCATATGATGCCCAGGCTCAGAAACTGGCTGGCATGTTTTCTGAAAACTTCAAGACCTTTGCCGACCAGGTGAGTGCGGAAGTTCGTCAGGCCGGGCCGCAACCGCGATAGGAGTCCGGAAAATGGCTCAATTTCATTATAAGGAACTCGGGCTGGTGAATACCCGGGAGATGTTCCAAAAGGCCATGGCCGGGCATTATGCCGTGCCAGCTTATAATTTCAACAATCTGGAGCAACTGGAGGCCATTATCATCGGCTGTATCCAGTCGAAATCTCCCGTAATTCTCCAGTGCTCGGGCAGCGCCCGCAAATACATGCACGAGGCCATGGTGCCCCATCTGGCCAAAGGCGCGGTGGCGATGATGCAGGAGATGGGCGCCAGCATCCCCATCGCCCTGCACCTGGACCACGGTGACACTTTCGATCTGGCCAAATCCTGCATTAACTCAGGGTTTTCTTCCGTGATGATTGATGGCTCTCATCATCCATTTGCAGAAAACATTCGCCTCACCCGGCAGGTAGTGGAGTATGCCCAGGAGCGGGACGTGACGGTTGAAGGAGAGTTGGGAGTGCTGGCCGGAGTGGAGGACGAAGTCTCAGCCGCGGCCTCCCATTACACCCAGCCTTCAGAGGTGGAAGAATTTGTCAAACAGACGGGGGTGGATTCCTTGGCCATCTCCATCGGCACCTCCCACGGGGCCTTCAAATTCAAGGTGAAGACTGGCGAAACGCCGCCGCCCCTGAGGTTCGACATCCTGGAAGAGATCGAAAGCCGCCTGCCGGGATTTCCCATCGTGCTGCACGGGGCTTCCACGGTCATGCCCGAATACGTGGATCTGATCAACCGCTTCGGAGGCAGGATGGAGGAGGCGGTGGGTATTTCCGAAGAGCAGTTGCGCAGAGCCGCCCGCTCGGCGGTTTGCAAAATCAACATCGACAGCGACGGCCGCCTGGCCATGACCGCGGTGCTCCGGAAGATTTTCGCGGAAAACCCGGGAGAGTTCGATCCGCGCAAATATCTGGGCCCGGCGCGAGACGAACTGGTCAAAATGGTCAAGTATAAGAACGAGCAGGTGCTGATGAGCGCCGGGAAAGCCTAAGACCTCGGCAAGGGTGAACCATGGAAGATCAGCAGCAGTTTCACAAAACAGAAAGGCCTCGCACCGGAACCAGCCCGGAGACCCTGGCTCAGGCTATCCTGGATAACCTTTACTACATTCGGGGATGCCCCCCTGAACTGGCCACCAGGAACGACTGGTACATGGCCCTGGCCTGCACGGTGCGGGACCGGCTGCTGGACAAATGGGTGCAAACCCTCAAGCATCTCAAGGAAGACGTCAAGGTGGTGAGTTATCTTTCGGCGGAATTTTTGCTAGGGCCGCAGTTGGGCAACCACCTCATCAACCTGGGCCTCTGGGAGCAGGTCTCAGAGGCCGTGTCACGGCATGGATTCAAGTTGGCAGAACTCCTGGGGCAGGAGGGCGAGCCCGGCCTGGGAAACGGCGGTTTAGGAAGGTTGGCCGCCTGCTATCTGGACTCCCTGGCCACCCTGGACGTTCCCGCCATCGGCTATGGCATCCGCTATGAATTCGGCATCTTTGACCAGGAAATCCGGGATGGATGGCAAGTGGAGGTCAGTGACAAATGGCTGGAAATGGGCAATCCCTGGGAGATCTGCAAACCGGAGATTGCTTATCGGGTAGGCTGGAAGGGCCGCACAGAAATCTACCTTGGTGCTAACGGCCAAGAGCAGCGGCGCTGGCTTCCGGATCGCATGGTGAAAGGTGTGGCTCACGACTATCCGGTCTCTGGCTACCGGAACCGGATCACCGGACTCCTGCGTTTATGGAAAGCGGAAGCAGTGAAGTCCTTCGATTTTGCCGACTTCAACGTTGGGGACTACTACGGCGCCGTCGATGAAAAGGTGGTCTCGGAGACCGTTACCAAGGTGCTTTACCCCAATGACGAGCCCGCGGTGGGGAAAATGCTCAGGTTGGCCCAGCAGCATTTCTTCGTTTCCTGTTCGCTGCAGGATTTGATCCATATTCACTTGCTGAGGGGAAAAGATCTGGACAGCTTCCATGAGAGCTTCGCGGTCCAGCTCAACGATACCCACCCCGCCATCGCGGTGGCGGAGCTGATGCGGCTGCTGGTGGACGAACATTACCTCCCCTGGGAGCAAGCGTGGGAAATCACCCGGCACACCATGGCCTACACCAATCATACCCTTTTGCCCGAGGCCCTGGAGACCTGGCCGCTGGCGTTCTTTGCCGAACACCTGCCCCGGCACCTGGAAATCATCTATGAAATTAACCAACGATTTTTAGATGAGGTGCGCCTCAAATTTCCTCGGGACCAGGAGAAGGTCAGGCGGCTGTCGCTGATTGACGAGACCGGGGGCAAATCGGTGCGCATGGCGAACCTGGCCTCTGTAGGCAGCCATGCCATCAATGGGGTGGCGGCACTCCATACCGAACTCCTGAAACAGACGGTGCTCAAGGATTTTTATGATCTATGGCTGGAGAAGTTCGTCAATGTGACGAACGGTGTTACTCCCCGGCGGTTTCTGGCCCTGAGCAACCCCGGACTGAGCGGGCTTATCACTGAAAAAATCGGTCCCGGCTGGGTAAAAAATTTGGAACAACTCAGGCGCCTGGAGGAATTCGCAGAAGATCCGGAATTTCACCGGGACTGGCTCCGGGTAAAGCTGGCGAATAAACAGGCTTTGGCGGCTGTTATCAAGGAGCGGACCGGAGTTGTGGTCAATCCGGCAAGCCTCTTCGACATCCAGGTGAAGCGCATTCACGAATACAAGCGGCAGCATTTGAACTTATTGCACATCATCACCCTGTTAAATCGCCTGAAAAGGCACCCGGAGCAGAATATCACTCCCCGCACCTTTATCTTCGGGGGTAAGGCGGCGCCCGGGTATTTGATGGCCAAGCTGATCATCAAGCTCATTAACTCGGTAGCCGAGGTGGTGAACAGCGATCCCGACCTCAAGGACCGGCTCAAGGTAGTATTTTTCCCCAATTTCAATGTGAAAAACGGCCAGCTCATTTACCCTGCGGCCGACCTCTCGGAGCAGATCTCCACCGCCGGCAAGGAGGCCTCCGGCACCGGCAACATGAAGTTCGCCATGAACGGCGCCCTTACCATCGGCACTCTCGACGGCGCCAACGTGGAAATCAGGGAAGAAGCGGGGCCGGAAAATTTCTTTCTGTTCGGGCTCACTGCTGAAGGAGTGCAACAATTAAAATCCAGAGGTTACGACCCGCAACGGTATTACCACGATGACGATGAACTCAGGGAGGCCCTGGATCTTATCAGCTCGGGGTTCTTCTCCCGCGGCGACCGGAACCTGTTCAAGCCCCTGGTGGATTCGCTGTTATACCACGACGACTATCTCCTGCTGGCCGACTACCGCTCTTACGTGGACCGGCAGGATGAAGTGGGCAACATTTTCCGGGACGAGAAAAGCTGGACCCGGATGTCCATCCTTAACGCCGCCCGTATGGGCAAATTCTCCTCGGACCGGGCCATCCGGGAGTATTGCGAGAAGGTCTGGGAAGTCAAACCACTAGGGTAATCTGGAGATAATCCGTGAGTGTCGCTGTCAATCCAGGACGCAGCTTTCCCTTGGGAGTCAAGGTTTATCCTGAAGGCGTTAACTTCAGCGTTTTCGCCAAAGGCGCCACCGGAGTGGAATTGCTCCTGTTCGGGGACGTAGATTCGCCCCGGCCTGAACAGGTGATTGCTCTCAATCCCCGCCAAAACAGGACCTATCATTATTGGCACGTCTTCGTCACTGGCCTTAAAGCCGGGCAAATCTACGGGTACCGGGTGGCGGGGCCCTGGGCGCCCGAGAGAGGGGCCAGGTTTGATCCGGAGAAAGTTCTGCTGGACCCTTATGGCCGGGCAGTGGCGGTCCCCCCGGGCTACAGCCGCGACTTGGCCAGTCAGCCGGGGGAGAACACCGCCGCGGCCATGAAGAGCGTGGTGGCCGATCTGGGCCGTTATGATTGGGAGGGGGATCAACCGCTCCAGCGCCCCTTTGCCCGGACCATTATTTATGAACTGCACGTGGGAGGTTTCACCAAACATCCCAGCTCGGGGGTCGCCAAAGAGAAGCGGGGCACCTTCGCTGGACTCATCGAGAAGATTCCCTACCTGACCGACCTGGGAGTCACGGCCGTGGAGCTTCTCCCGATCTTCCAATTTGATGCCCAGGACAGCCCCCCCGGCCTGGTCAACTATTGGGGCTACTCCCCGGTGTCTTTCTTCGCCCCGCACCAGGGGTATGGCTCACGGAAAGGCCCATTGGCAGTGCTGGACGAATTTCGGGATCTGGTCAAAGCCTTGCACCGGGCCGGCATCGAAATATTCCTGGACGTGGTTTTCAATCACACCGCGGAAGGGAATCACTTGGGTCCCACCCAGAGTTTTCGGGGGTTGGCTAATGAGGTTTATTACCTATTGGAACCTGATCGGTCCCTCTATGCCAATTATAGCGGCTGCGGCAACACCCTGAACGCTAATCAGGCCATTGTGCGCCGCCTCATTGTTGACAGCCTCCGCTACTGGGTTGAGGAGATGCACGTGGACGGTTTTCGCTTCGATTTGGCCTCCATCCTGTCCAGGGATGAAAAGGGGCGTCCCCTGGAGAATCCCCCGGTCCTGTGGGATATCGAGTCCGAACCGGTGCTGGCCGGAACCAAGCTCATTGCCGAGGCCTGGGACGCGGCAGGGTTATATCAGGTGGGGAGGTTCGTGGGGGACACCTGGAAAGAGTGGAACGGCAAATTCCGGGACGACATCCGGGCTTTTTTGAAAGGTGATCCTGACTCTGTTTCCTCTTTAGCTCACCGCCTGCTCGCCAGCCCCGATATTTATGGACACAGGGAGCGGGAGGTGGAACAGAGCATCAACTTCGTCACCTGCCATGACGGCTTCACCTTAAACGACCTGGTATCTTACAACCACAAGCACAATGAAGCCAACGGCGAAGAAAACCGGGACGGCAGTGACCACAACCTGAGCTGGAACTTTGGGGTGGAGGGGCCTGCCGATGACCCGGAGGTGGAGTCGCGGCGAAACCTTCAGGTGAAGAACTTTTTGGCCTTAACCCTGCTGTCCTTCGGCACCCCCATGCTGCTCATGGGCGACGAAGTGCGGCGCAGCCAGCAAGGCAACAACAACGCCTACTGCCAGGATAATGAAATCAGTTGGTTTGACTGGACCTTTTTGGACAAATATCCCGACGTGCACCGCTTTGTCAAAGAGCTTATCCGGCTACGCCTGCACTTTGATAAGGCCGCGAAAGAATATGATTTGACTTTGAGCCAATTTTTGGCCCAGGCGCAATGTGACTGGCACGGGGTCAAATTGCATCGGCCCGACTGGAGCCCCGATTCCCACAGTCTGGCGGCCACCGCGGTCAGCTTGACCGGCGTTCGGGTCTTTCACCTCATTTGTAATGCCTACTGGGAAGCCCTGAGCTTCGAATTGCCGGATCTGCCTGATGGGGTGAATGAAGGCTGGCGGCGGCTTATGGACACCGCTCTGCCTTCCCCCCTGGATATTTGTGGAGATACCGAGGCCGTCCTAGTGGAGGAGTCCACGTACCTGGCACAACCCCGGTCCGTGGTCTTTTTGTTCGCGAATATCGGCCAGGCGATTAAAAAAGCAACCCGTCAGGAAAGTAAACAAGATGCAAGAAATTGACCTGAATTTTACGGTTTCAAAGCTGGGTGCAGGCCGGATCACTTCACCCATTACCGGAGTGCGCTTTGTCGATGATGAGGAGCACGTGCTTTACCATTCCGACTTCGGAGCGATCAAGGAGTGTCTCTATGCTGGAAACAAGCCTCCCTGCCTGGAAAAGGCCGGCCCCCGGAGAAAAATCTACTTCGACCCCTCCGGCCTGAAGTGCGGCATCGTGACCTGCGGGGGCTTATGTCCGGGACTGAACGACGTCATCCGGTCCATCACCCTGACCCTTACCCGCCAATACAGGGTGAAGCAGGTGTTGGGCTTCCGATATGGCTATGAAGGGCTCAGCTCCAAGTTCAATCACGCTCCCCTGGAATTGACCCCGGAGGTGGTGAGGACCATCCATGAAACAGGGGGGACCATTCTGGGCTCTTCCCGGGGCAGCCAGGATGTCAACGATATGGTGGACACACTGGCCCGTCTGAATATCGGCATCCTGTTCGCCATCGGCGGGGACGGGACCCTCCGGGGCGCCCAGGCCATCGCCCAAGAGGTCGCCCGGCGCGGTTTGAAAATCGGCGTCATCGGTATTCCCAAGACCATTGACAATGACATCTCTTTTGTTCAGCAAACTTTCGGCTTCGAGACCGCCGGCTCCGAAGCCCGGCGGGCCATTAACGCGGCCCACTGTGAGGCCGAGGGGGCCAGAAACGGCATCGGATTAGTGAAACTGATGGGGCGGGATTCCGGTTTTATCGCGACTTTTGCGGCGTTGGCCAACAGCCACGTTAACTTCTGCCTGGTGCCGGAAGTGCCCTTTAAGCTGCAAGGCCTCCTGCAAGCCCTGGAGGAGAAGCTGGCGCAGCGAGGGCATGCTGTCATCGTGGTGGCTGAAGGAGCGGGCCAGGACCTTTTGGCGCAGGCAACTGAATGTGACGCCTCCGGCAACATCCGCTATGGCGATATCGGTGTTTTCCTGAGAGACCGGATCAAGGAGCATTTCAGCCGAACCGGACGAAAAGTGGAACTGAAATATATCGATCCCAGCTACACCATTCGAAGCCTGCCGGCCAACGCCTATGATTCGGCATTTTGCCTGCTGCTGGGACAATTCGCGGTGCATGCGGGCATGGCCGGCAGGACCGATATGATCGTGGCCAACTGGAATCACCAGGGGACTCACGTACCCATCTCCCTGGCGGTGTCGCAACGGAAAAAACTGGATCCCGAAGGCTGGATTTGGAACAGCGTTCTGGCCACCACCGGGCAGCCTCGTCACCTTGTTTGAGGGGAGCGGGAAATGCGGCTTGCCAACCATAAAACCAAAATCGTGGCCACCATCGGCCCGGCCTCGGAATCGCCGGAAGTCATGCGGCAGATGCTCGAGGCCGGGATGGATGTGGCCCGGATCAACTTTTCCCATGGTGATTTCGACTCCCACCAGCGGGTGATAAGCAATCTGCGCCGAACGGCGCAGGCCGCAGGGCGGCGTTTGGCCATCCTGGCGGACCTTCCCGGCCCCAAGATGCGCCTCGGTCAAATCTCCCCGGAACCCGTAGAGCTTGTGCCGGGGGCTTCCTTTTCTTTGACCACCGAGAAGATCGTCGGTGATGCCGGCCGCGCCTCGGTTACCTTCGCTCACCTGCCCCAATCCGTAAAACCGGGAGACAACCTGCTGTTAGCCGACGGACTCATCCAGCTCGAGGTGGTTGACGTCCAGGGGCGAGTGGTGAACTGCCGCGTAATAGTGGGAGGGGAGTTGCGCTCCCGCAAAGGGCTAAATCTTCCCGGCATCGATTTGGGCGTCAGCGCCTTCACGGAACACGACCGCAGGTGCCTGGAATTCGCCCTGGCGCAAGGGGTGGACGCGGTAAGCCAGTCTTTTGTGGAATCAGGGAAAGACCTGGAAGCCGTGCGGGAAGCCGCCCAGACTCTGGGGCACCAGCCCTTCATCATCGCCAAAATTGAGCGCAGCAATGCTTTGAATCATTTGGATGACATCCTGGCCGCGACGGACGGCGTCATGATTGCCCGGGGAGACCTGGGAGTGGAAATCCCCATCGAGCAGATCGCCGGGGTCCAAAAGGAGATAACGCGGAAGGCCAACCTGTTGGGGAAGCCGGTAATCACGGCCACCCAGATGTTGGAGTCCATGGTAACCAATCGCCGTCCCACCCGGGCCGAAGCCACCGATGTGGCTAACGCCATTTTGGACGGGACCGACTGCGTTATGCTTTCACAAGAGTCGGCCATGGGGAGATACCCGGCGGAAGCCGTGGCCATGTTGGGAAAGATCGCCGCGGCCATCGAACCGCAGCGGCCCGCTCCTCATATCCGGGAGATGATCAAAGCCATGGGGGTGAGGTCCCCGGTGAATCTTTCAGAACTCATCGCCTTAAGTGTGGACGCCACTCTGGAACGGATAACTCCGGCAGCGGTTTTCGTACCCACCCGCAGCGGCGCCACGGCCCGCAGCATCGCCCGTTTCCGGCCGCCGGTGTGGATCCTTGCCGTCAGTTCTCAGCAAGCCACCTGCCAGCGGCTGCAGTTCACCTGTGGGGTCCATCCGGTCTTCGAACCCGACCACCCTGATGACTGGAAAAAATATGTGCGCCACTGCCTTGAGGTCCTCGGGATCAGTGGCGACTTCGTAGTGTTGACCGAAGGCCCTTCCGCTAAAAATCCCGAAGCCAATAACCGCATGGAACTCGTTGATCTGAGGTAGATTAGAGGGGAGCCGGATGGAAAGACACATTCTCCAGAAGTTTTTCAAGCCGCAGGCTGTCGCGGTGGTAGGAGCCAGCCCCAAAGAGGGCAGCATCGGCTTCACCCTGGTGGACAACCTGAAACGGGACGGCTTTAAGGGGGACATCTACCCCATTAACCCCAAACACGAGGAGATTTTAGGGCTGAAAACCTATCCCTCGGTCGCCGCGGTGGGGGCGGCCATCGATCTGGCCGTCATCGCCGTTCCCATCCTGGGGGTGCCGGCAATCATGCAGGAATGCGGCCAGGCAAAAGTTCCCGCCGCTATCATCATCTCCGCCGGCGGTAAGGAGGTGGGGGACGAGGGCCAGAAAGTCGAGGCAGAGATTGAAGCCGCCGCCAAGGCCGGAGGCATCCGCTATCTGGGCCCCAACTGCCTGGGCATCATTTGCCCCCATACCCATCTCAATGCCAGCTTCGCGGCGCGCTCGGCCAAACCCGGCGGCCTGGCGCTCTTGTCCCAGAGCGGGGCCATCTGCAGCGCCATCCTGGACTGGGCCGATACCGAAAATATCGGCTTCAGCCACTTTGTCAGCATCGGCTCCATGGCGGATATCGATTTCGCCGAAATGATCGACTACCTGGGCAACGACGACCGGGCGCAAAGCATCATCATCTACATGGAAAACCTGGTGCATCACCGGCGATTCATGAGCGCGGCCCGCTCGGTGTCCCGGGTGAAACCCATCATCGTGGTCAAATCCGGACGTAGTGCCGCGGCCGCCCGGGCCGCAGCTTCCCACACGGGAGCCCTGGCCGGCCAGGATGAGGCTTACAATGCCGCTTTCCGCCGGGCTGGCATTATCCGGGTGGATACCATTGACCAGCTCTTTAATTGTGCCGAGGCCCTGGGCAAGATGCCGCGGCCCCTGGGAGGCAATCTGGCCATCATCACCAATGCCGGCGGCCCCGGTGTCATGGCGGTGGACGCTTTCAGCAAATGGCGAAGGGAGCCGGCCGCTCTGACCCCTGAGACCATCAGCAAACTCAGTGAGTCCCTGCCGCCGTCTTGGAGCCGCGGCAATCCCGTGGACGTTCTGGGAGACGCACCGCCGGAGCGCTTTCTGCAAGCGACTCGGGTGGTCCTGGCGGCTCCGGAAGTGGACGGACTGGTGATCGTTCTCTCGCCCCAGGCCATGACGGACCCCACCCGAGTCGCCCAGGCAATTGCTCCGGAAATTAAAAAACAGGCCAAGCCGGTTTTTGCGGTCTGGATGGGGGCCAGGGACGTGGCCGCGGGGGTGGCCCTGTTGAACGAGGCTGGGGTCCCCACCTTGGAAACCCCGGAAGAGGCCGTGGACACCTTCATGGAGATGTACTCATACACCCGGAACCTGGAGCTCCTCCAGGAGACGCCGCCGCAGTTGCCGTCGGAGATCAAGGTGAATACCCGGCAGGCCCGGTCCTTTATCGAGGAATGCCTCAGCCGGCAGACGCTGCTTCTAAGCGAAGTCGAAGCCAAGGCGATCCTGTCGGCTTACGGTCTCCCGGTCAACCCTACCCTGACTGCTTCCTCGGCCTCCGCCGCGGTTGCAGCCGCCCAGAAGTTGGGTTTTCCCGTGGTCCTGAAGATCCACTCCCCGGACATTTCTCACAAGTCGGATGTGGATGGGGTGCGCGTCTCCCTGCAGAACGAGGCGGATGTGACCCAGGCTTACGAGGCCATCGTCGCCAAAGCGAAGTCCTTTAAGGCCGAGGCCCGCATTTTAGGGGTCACCGTCCAGACCCAGGTAGAAAAGGCCCCCCTGGAACTTATCCTGGGGGCTAAAAAAGACCCCTATTTCGGGCCTCTGCTGGTCTTTGGCATGGGCGGCATCTTCACCGAGGTGTTCAAGGAATCAGCGGTGGACCTACCGCCCCTCAACCTGCTGCTGGCCCGGCGGCTTATGGAGCGGACCCGGATTTACCGGATATTGCAAGGCTACCGCAATATTCCCCCGGCTAACCTGGATGAGCTGGCCGGTATCCTGGTGCGCCTCTCCCAGTTGGTGACGGATTTCCCGGAAATCGTCGAACTGGATATCAACCCCCTGCTCATCAGTGACGGCCGACCTATCTGCGTGGATGCCCGGATGGTCTTGGAGCGGAGCCCAGTTCCCGCCCCCCGGCACCTGATCATTGCGCCTTATCCCAATCAGTATGAGAGCGACTGGCTGCTGGAGGATGGCACCCCGGTGCTGCTCAGGCCCATGCGGCCTGAAGACGAGGCCCTGGTGAAGGAGCTTTTGGAGAACTGCTCCGACCAAACCCTTTATTTCCGTTACTTTCGGCTGATCAAGAAATTTCCCCACAGCTTCCTCATCCGCTTCACCCAAAACGACTACGACCGGGAGCTAGGCCTGGCGGCTTTTGGGACTCCCCCAGGCCCGGAAGTAATGATGGGGGTGGGCCGTCTGGTCATGACTCCCGAACGGGACACGGCGGAATTCGCCCTCATCGTGGCGGACCCCTGGCACGGCAAGGGCCTGGGCGAAAAGCTGATCTCCCGGGTCATCGAGATTGCCCGGGACTATGGGGTGAAATCCCTGTGGGGCGAAGTCCTGGCGGAAAACGTGCCTATGCTGGCGCTGGTGAAAAAGATGGGCTTTACCCTGCGGTCTCCAGAAGAGGGTGTCCGCCGGGTGGAAATGAATCTGTGATCTATAGTTTTCTGAAATAGGCCTGAATTATAGGAGTCGCTATGAAAATATTAACCACACCTCGAATGGAACGGTGCATTGGCTGTCATTCCTGTTCGCTGGCCACGTCCGGTTGGTGCATCAACGCCTGCCATGGGACATGGCGGCATCCGCATTGCCTCCTCCGGTGGCCTCTCCACCGGTTTCGAGGCGCGCACCTGTCTGGCTTGCACCCAGGCGCCCTGCGCCGCTGCCCGTCCCACCGGAGCCTATTCCCAGCGGCGGGGCGGCGGCGCAATCGTGCGCAAGAATCTCTGCATCTGCGGCAGCAAGTGCGCCCGGGAGCACCGTAATTTGGAGGATACCTGAATGGACCGGATGACAAGAATTAATCAGATATTTCCAGCAGAAGCCGAGGTCCCCGCTGACTTATCCCTGGGTGAGCCCCTGGAACAGCGGCAATACCTGGTCAACGGCGAGCTCCGTCACTGGGACGGCCCCTTACAGGAGGTCCATTCCCCCATCTACCTCAAGGGACCCCAGGGATTGACCCGAAAATTTCTGGGCCGCTACCCACTCCTGGGCGAGGCGGAAGCCCTGGAAATCCTGGCTGCCGCGGTCCGGGCCTACAATCACGGCCACGGGCCCTGGCCCGCTATGCCGGTCCGCGAGCGCATAAGCCATTTGGAGCAATTCGCCTTCCGTATGGGAGATCATAAACAGGAAGTAGTGCGCCTACTAATGTGGGAGGTGGGCAAATCTTACCAGGACTCGGTCAAGGAGTTCGACCGAACCATCGACTATCTCCGGGCCACCATCGAGGCCCTGAAGGAGCTGGACCGGGTATCCTCCCGCTTTGTCATGGAGCAGGGGATTATCGGCCAGATCCGCCGAGCCCCATTGGGGGTGGCCCTGTGCATGGGGCCGTTCAATTATCCCCTGAACGAAACCTTTACCTCAGTAATCCCCGCCCTTATCATGGGCAACGCCGTCATCATAAAACCCCCGAAGCTGGGGGTGTTGCTCTATGGCCCCTTGCTGGCGGCCCTGCGGGACTCGTTTCCGCCCGGAGTAATCAACACCGTTTACGGCCATGGCCCCCAGGTAGTCGGGCCCCTCATGGCCTCCGGCCAGGTGGACGTCCTCGCCTTCGTGGGCACCTGCAAGGCCGCGGACATCTTGAAAAAGCAGCATCCCAAGCCCCACCGGTTACGGTCTTCCCTGGGGCTGGATGCTAAGAACCAGGCCATTATCCTGCCTGATACCCCCATGGCGGAAACCATCGCCGAGTGCCTTTTGGGTGCTTTGTCCTTTAACGGCCAGCGCTGCACTGCCTTGAAGTTGCTGTTTGTGCATCAGGCCATCGCAGACGAATTTTTGGAAAAGTTATCCCAGGCGGTTGCCCAACTGAAATTCGCCATGCCATGGGAACCGGAAGTCTCCATCACCCCCCTGGCCGAAGCCACCCGGCCTGGCTATCTGCAAGAACTCCTGGATGATGCCTTGGCAAAAGGGGCCCGGGTGGTCAATGAGGGTGGGGGAGTCATGAACCGCAGCTTTGTTTATCCTGCTATTATCTACCCGGTGGACGAGCGCATGCGGGTCTTTCACGAGGAACAATTCGGGCCCCTCATTCCAGTGGCGCCGTTTACCGATCTGGAAACCGTCATCGAGGGCATCGTCAATTCCCAATACGGGCAGCAAGTGAGCATCTTTTCCATGGATGACAACCTGGTAGCGCCGTTGATCGACCGCCTGGTGACCCAGGTGGGCCGGGTTAACCTCAACAGCCAGAGCCAGCGGGGACCGGACACGCTACCTTTCACCGGCCGCAAGGATTCCGCCGAAGGGACCCTTTCGGTGCATGACGCTCTACGGGTATTTTCCTTGCGGACCCTGGTGGCGGCCCGGTCCACCGAGATCAACAAGGCCTTAATGACCAGGATCATTCGGGACCAGAAATCCAATTTCCTGTCCACTGACTTTATTTTTTGATAAAGCTGGGTGTCTTATCTCGAATCATATTCAAATGCCAGGCTTTTCGAAATACCTCAGAAACGTGCGGGGCTCATAAATGTGGAGTAGGTCCGGGATCGGGTTTGTTTAGAGAAAGGCCGAAAATTATGTATGCCTATCATGATGATTTAGCCAGATTGATTCGTGATTGTTGGCCAACTGCGGCCGAGGATCGAATAGAGGAAGGCCAAATTCCGGCCGTTCCCCTTCCGGCTCCTCCCTTCTTTGAAAATCTCCTCTCCATCTGTTATCAGGCCAGCATGCTGCGCGAGGAAGAGAGGCCAGTTATTCTCCGTATTCTGTTGGCAGGGCCTGAGCTGTTTTCTAATCAAGGGTTTCCCCCTACGGGACTCCACCGCTTGGTATTTTCAAAACCGCGGCCTTGTAATGAAACTGAATTGAAAAAATTGTCTCCCGCAGTGAACTTTGCCCGCTCTCTGGTGGGGGTTACCCTGAGCCAGGAAGGTGAATGGCAGATCTGGGGACTGGTGCATTCTGGAACCCGGTGGCTGCAACATCATCATGGCGGCCGCAAAGTTCCCCCGGACTTTCCCAATGCGCCAGTCATCTGGATAAGGGGCCCCGGTCGCTTAACCGTTCTCAGGGGAATCGAGAGTTTGGCGACCCTGACTGAAGGCCGCATTATCACTCCTGCGATCAGTGTCTTTGAATCGATCTGGCTCAGGGAGTATTTTGGCCTGGCTCAACATGAGTGGCCTGAAATGTATCTGACTCTGTGGGAGCAACAAGATTGGCATACCGTTATTGATCCGAATTTACCCGGAATAATTGTCAGACAGGCAATCATGCGTATCATCAGTACCATGCGTGAGGCCCACAAAGGCGGCACCATCATTATTCTCCCCCATGAACGCCGCAATGAATTCACTTCCAGAAATCCGCTGCTAAATATTAAATACCAATTCAAGGAAGATGAAACGCGATATCGCTCCTTGAGGCTCATGCTCGAAACTCTTCAAACCCTGGCAGAGGAAAAAGGCGACAAGATTGATCCAGGCAAAAAGCTTAGCTGGCAAGAGTACATCGCTAGTGACAGCCAAAAACTGTCTAGCCTGGAAGAAGCGTGGTTCGAACTATCCCATCAAGCAGCCGATTTTGCCATGGTTGACGGCGCGGTGGTGCTAACCAAAGGCAGTTGTATGCTCGGTTTTGGGGGGATGATCCTGGGCGACTATGACCAGGTAACTACGGTGGCCAGGGCCCTGGATATAGAAGGGAAGCACCGGCAGGAGGAGTTGACTGAGAATGTCGGGGCGCGCCATCGCTCCGTCTATTATTTATGTCACCAGGTTCCCGAAGCTTTGGGGATCGTAATTTCACAGGACGGCAATGCCCGGTTCATCAAGTTTAAGGATGGGCAGGTAACCTATTGGGAGCAGGCCATATCCTTTGCGCTGAAAATTTCATGAAAGACGTTCTCTGTATGACGGCCCGTGGTGAAATGACCATGGAACAACCTTCGGCAGACACGCTGAAGGTAATTCTTTCCGGGCACTGGAAGCTGGGCGGTGACTTGCCGGGGGCCGATAAGATTCAGAAAACGGTCCAAGACAGGCCGGAGGTTAAGAACATAGTGTTCGACACCCGGGAGCTCGGCTCCTGGGACACCGGGCTGTTGACCTTCCTAATTAACCTGCGCAATTTCTGCTCTCTGCAAAATATTGACCTGAACCATGATGGCCTGCCTGGAGGGGCGAAGAAACTCTTGGAATTGGCCTCGGCGGTACCGGAAAAAAAAGATGCCCGCAAGGCGGAGGGGCACGTATCCTTTTTCACCCACTTGGGCGATGAAACCGTCAATTTCTTCCAATCCGCCAGTGAACTGCTGGCCTTCATCGGCGATGCCTCCGTTGGCTTTTTGAAGCTGCTGCGCGGCAAGGCCCAGTATCGCCGCGCCGATCTGGGACTAATTATGCAAGCCGTTGGCGCCCAGGCGGTACCGATCGTCTCCCTGATCAGTTTTTTGGTGGGATTGATCCTGGCGTTTATCGGCGCCATCCAGTTGAGGCTGTTCGGGGCTCAAATCTATGTGGCTGACCTGGTGGGCATTGCCATGGTGCGCCTGATGGCGGCGATTATGACCGGCATTGTCATGGCTGGCCGCACGGGAGGCGCCTTTGCAGCCCAGCTGGGAACCATGCAGGTGAACCAGGAGATCGACGCCCTTCGAACCCTGGGCATATCGCCCATGGAGTTTCTGGTACTGCCGCGTATGGTGGCCCTGGCGCTGATGATGCCCTTGTTGTGCCTTTATGCTAATTTCATGGGCATACTCGGGGGTATGGTGGTCGCGGTATGGATGCTCGATATCGGCTTTATCCAATATTATAACGAAACGGTGAAGGCGGTGGGTCTCTGGAATTTGGGCATCGGCTTGTTTTCCGGGTTTGTGTTTGGCATCATCGTGGCCCTGGCCGGTTGTATGCGGGGTATGCAGTGCGGCCGCAGCGCCGCGGCCGTGGGTGATGCGGCCACCTCAGCGGTGGTCACCGCCATTGTTGGGATCATTGTCGCCACGGCGGTAATCACTGTATTATGCGATTTTTTGGGAATCTAACCACTTGAAATGCTATTGAAACTGCTCGTAAAACACAATTGACATGACTGAGAAAGAACCCCACATCTCGGTGCGTAATCTCACCATGGCTTATGGCGACTTTGTGGTCATGCAGAATCTGACCTTTGATATACACCGCGGGGACATTTTCATCATCATGGGCGGCAGCGGTTGCGGCAAAAGCACTTTAATGAATATTTTAATCGGCTTGAAAGCCCCCACTGACGGGAAGGTCTTGTATGGAGAGGTCGATTTCTGGGGAGCCTATCCCCAGACCCGGGAGGGGATTATTCGGCGCTCCGGGGTTACGTACCAGAGTGGGGCGCTCTGGAGCTCCATGACTCTGGCCGAAAATGTCGCCCTGCCGCTGGAAACCTATACGGATTTGACCGCGACCCAGATACGTGAGGTGGTCGGCTTGAAACTGGCGCTGGTGGGCTTGGCCGGATTCGAGGAGTTTTATCCCTCGGAGATTAGCGGCGGGATGCAAAAACGGGCCGGCATAGCCCGGGCTATGGCCCTGGATCCGGAGATCCTGTTTTTCGATGAGCCTTCCGCCGGGTTGGATCCGGTGAGTGCGCGCCGCTTGGACGACTTGATTTTAGAGCTGAATGACAGCCTGGGCACCACCATGGTGGTGGTAACCCATGAGCTGGCAAGTATATTTGCCATAGGCAGCAATTCCGTTTTTCTGGACGCTTCCAAACGCACCATAACAGCCGCGGGCAACCCGAAAAAGCTCTTGGCCGAAACCCAGGATCCCACTTTGCGCCTGTTTTTGACCCGTGGCGAGAAATCTTAAGCGCCAGGAAGGACCCAGATGGCTAGGCAAGCAAATAGAATGATGATCGGGGTTTTCGTGGTCATCTCACTGATCATCCTGGCCGTTAGCGTGGCAGTGTTAGGATCCGGCAAATTCTTCAAGAAAACTCAGAAATTTGTTTTGTACTTCAACGAATCAATCAAGGGACTGGATGTGGGCTCACCCGTGCTGTTCGAGGGCGTCCCAGTCGGATCGGTGATAGACATCAGTATAGTCGCTGACCCTGTTAAAGAACAAACAGAAATTCCGGTGGTCATCCAAGTAGAGTTAGATCGCTTCAAGGTTCGGATAGAAGGGCAGCTCGTGGATCCACAAAAAGATATGCCCCGGCTCATCGAAAAAGGCCTTCGGGGCGTGCTATCTATGCAGAGTTTAATTACCGGGAAGTTATTAATCGAAATTGATTTTTATCCCGGTACGCCGGTTGACCTGAGGAATATCAATAAGCACTATACCGAGGTACCAACCATTCCGTCCACTACCTCAAAGATAGGCAGAGCCCTGGATAAACTGGATCTCGAGGCGGTGCAATCGAAGTTGGAATCGGCCCTGGAAGGTATCGCTAAGCTCACCAACAATCCGGACCTGGCCGCCAGCATCGGGTATCTCAAAGAGACGCTCCGAGACGCCCGCAAGCTCGTCAACAGGGTGGACCGTCAGGTGGATCCGCTGGCCACGGATGCGAGAAAGACCATCAAAGATATAGGAACGCTGGCCCGCAATATTAATGGTCGCGTAGGAGGGGTGGCCACCAGTTTGGATAAAACCTTATTGTCAGCCAGAGGCGTCATTTCAGAAGACTCACCGTTGGTGGTTGATCTGCAGAATACCCTAAAGGAGATCTCCGCCATGAGCCGGTCGATTCGCCAGCTGACCGATTATCTGGAACAGCACCCGGAGACCCTGATTCGCGGCAAAAAGAAAAGCGGAGGCAAACAACCGTGATGATAACCAGTTCTTCATGTAGGTTAACATCCCTCTTGATTATCGTTGCCATCATCTTATGCGGCTGTGTCAGGAGTCCAGCACCACGCTTTTACGCTTTGACTTCCATACAAGAAGGCCAGAACCTCTCCTCGAGACGCAGCCCAGATAAAAACGCGGTTATCGGTATCGGCCCGGTCAAGCTGGCGGATTATCTCGACAAGTCTCAGATTGTCACCCGCACGAGCAATGAGCAGTTGGCTAAATCTGAATTCAATCGTTGGGCCGGCTCCTTCAAGGACAACTTCATCAATGTCCTGGCAGACAATCTCGGTTTTCTCTTGTCAGACCAACAGATTTATCTATATCCCTTTCGCCCGTCCATACCCATCGATTACCAGATCACCGTAGATGTGATTCGCTGTGATGGCCGGCTGGGCGACGCCGCCTGCTTGGAAGCGCGTTGGAGCATTTTGCAGGGTAAGGAGAAGAAACCGTTTAAGATGGACCGGTCCAGCATTTGTGAGCCGGTGACGGGACGGGATTATGGCGACCTGGTGGCAGCCCAGAGCCGGGCTTTGGCCAAGCTCAGCCGAGAGATTGCCGCCGCGATTCAAGGGGCTGAGAAGAAATGAACCGGAAAAATTGCCTTGGTGGTTAGATTTACTAATATAATTCAGTGTCTTATCTCAAGGAGCCTACTTGAAGATCTTTCATAAAGTTCTTGATTACCGGCGCTTATGGCCACAATGCGGTGAGTTTTATAATTGGAGAAGTAATGCGATGTGGTTGTTCTTCTGCTGTCTGTGGTTTATCCTGACGGCGCCAGCCTGGGCCCAGTCGCAGTCGCCTGCGGCCAGAAATCTCCTCACCCTGGAGGAGGCGGTCGATACTGCCCTGCGAGATAACCGCCAGGTTAAAAATGCCGCCCTGGAGATCTCGAAATCGGAGCATATGCTGGCCGCAGCGCGCACCCGCCGCTGGCCGAATTTGGAAGTAATTGTGGGAGAGAACTGGCTCCTGACCCCCCAGCCGAATTTCAATGCCCTGGGCGGTTCTCCGGGCGTGCTGCCGGTTCCGATTCCGATTACCAGCGCACCGAATCTTGTCTCCAACCGGCAGCCTACCGCCTTAATGACGGGTTTAATGGCCCAGCCTTTGAGCCAGCAATACCGTATTGGCCTTAATATCTCGATGCACAACGTGATGCGGGATATTGCCCGGGAGCAATTGCGGGCCAAGCGCCAGAGTGTGGCCAGCGAGGTGAAGCGCCTCTATTACGGGATTCTCCAGACCCAGAGCTCCCTGGAGAGCGTCGAGGAGACCATCCGCTTCCTGCGGGAATTGAACCGGTTGTCCAGCCGCTATTTCAAGGAAAAGACGGTTCTCAAGTCCGAACTCTTGGAGGCCCAGGCCAAACTGGCTCAGGAGGAGCAGCATCAGATAGTGCTGCGTAACCAGCTGGCCACTCAAAAGCAGCAGCTTAACGACCTCATGGGCCGCAATATCCTCACAGAGTTTCGGGTCAACCCGGTGCCCGAAGCCACCGCCCAGGAGAACGACCTGGATGGGGCTAGGGATCGGGCTTTGCAGCAGCGTCCGGAGGTCCAGGAATCAAGACTCAAAATTAGGCAGGCGGAGTATGACCGCTGGATTAAGCAGTCAGAATATATCCCTGATATCAGCTTCATTGCTTCTTATGCCCGCACCGTAAATCTGTCGCCGGTGCCGGAAAATCTTGGCTTTGCCGGCTTCCTGATGACCTGGGAGCCCTTTGATTGGGGCCGCAAGCGCCACGAACTGGCGAGCAAGACCCAAACCGTGGCTCAGACGAAAAATATGAGCCGCGAAACCGAATCCCAGGTGCTCATCGACGTGGACAGCAAATTCCGTAATCTGCAGGCCAGCCGTGGACAGCTTAAGGCAAGCCGGGCCACCCAGGAAACGGCCCGGGAAAAACTGAAGGAAACTATGGACGCTTTTAAGAATGAAACCGCCCTGATCAAGGACGTGCTCGAGGCCCAGACTCGCCTGGCCCAGGCCAACAGCGAATATCAAAAATCCCTGTCCGGCTTCTGGACGGCCAAGGCCGATTTCGAGAAGGCCACGGGGGAAGAGAAATGAGCATGACGAATTGTAAATTTCCAGGGACCGCCCTGCCATGGCTGCTTCTGACCATTCTGTTTATCGGATGCGGTCCGGCGGAAAAGCCTGAACCGCCCCCAATCCCTGTTGTAGTCAGCCCCGCCGAGGCCTATCAGGGGAACGGCGAGGTCCGCTACTCCGCCAATATCCAGCCCTACGCCCAGGTTGAGCTGGCTTTCAAGTCAGGGGGCTATCTCACCAACATTCTCCAGGTCAAGGGCGTAGACGGCAAGATGCGCAACGTCCATGAAGGCGATTACGTCAAGCGGGGCGCGGTATTGGCCCAGGTGCGGCAAAGCGATTACGAAGCCAAGCTGGCGCAGGCCGCAGGACAGAATGCTGCGGCCCGGGCTGCTCTGGAGAAGGCCAAACTGGACCTGGTCCGGGCGCGCAACCTGTATGCGGCCAACAGCATGACCAAATCCGATTATGACAAAGCCATGGCCCAGTACGGAGAGGCGTTGGGGAGCGTAGGTTCAACCGGGGGGCAGGTCAAAGAGGCCCGGATCGCCCTTCAGGACACCAAACTCAAGGCCCCCACCGCCGCCCTGGTGCTGAAGCGCAAGATCGAAGTGGGCGACCTGGTCAACGCCGGCGCCGTGGGCTTCACATTGGCCAACACCGAAGAGGTTAAGGTGGTCTTCGGCATTTCTGACCTGATGTTGAAACATGTAAAGCTGGGGGACCAATTGGCCGTCACCACTGAGGCGCTGCGGGGCCGTCAATTCCGCGGCCAGGTAACCGCCATCTCGCCCTCGGCCAACCCCAAGAGCCGGGTCTTCGACGTGGAGATCACCATCCCCAACCCTGATCAGGATTTGAAGGTGGGCATGGTTGCCGCGGTGGCAGTGGCCACCGGCCAGGCTCCCACAACGGTGACCGTGGTGCCGCTGAATGCGGTGGTGCGCTCCAAGACCAACCCCCAGGGCTACGCTCTCTTTGTGGTGGAGGGGCCGAAAGGAAGCCGGATCGCCCGCCTGCGGGACAACATCGAATTGGGTGAGGTTTTCGGCAACAAGATCACCGTTGCCAAGGGGGTCAAAGCCGGCGAACCGGTCATCGTCACCGGCGCCACTTTGGTGGCCGATGGGCAGCGGGTGAGGATTATTCCGCCGCCGGAGACGCAATTGTAGATGTATGTAGCAGGCGAGGGCGCCTACTCTACAATATATTGATTCTTCTCCTGGTTCCCAAGCTCTGCTTGGGAACCCCATTAACCGCCAAGCTCCTGCTTGGCACAAAAGATGGAGCGGTGTCGCAGACCGAAGAGAGGCCAGACAGGTGCCCAAGCTGAGCTTGGGCCAAAATGCCGTTCCCAAGCCGGAGCTTGGGAACGAGAAAAAAATAGTAACTTACCATGGAACACAAGACTGACGACGAATACATCAAAAAGACCTACAACACGGAGCGGTTCTCGGTAGAACACCCGCATATTACGTGGGTACTGCTGATTGCCACGCTGATCTGGGGGGTTTACGGATATACCTCGATGCCGCAGCGCAAGGACCCGGACATTCCGGTGCGCGAGGCCCAGATCATCACCCCTTGGCCGGGTATGGTGACCGAAAAGGTGGAGCAGTTGGTCACCCGCCCCATTGAACTGAAGGTGGCCGAAAACGTCCACATCAAAAAAATCGAGTCCACCAGCCGGGTGGGCCTCTCCGTAATCACGGTGGAATTGGATGACAAGGTAACTGACACCGACAAGCAGTTCGATGACATCAAATATCGCCTGGACTCCATCCGTAACCTGCCGGAAGGAGCTGGCCCCATCCAGTTCTTCAAGGACTACGGCAATACCGCGGCCCTGTTGCTCACCGTCGCCAGCCCCAAAGTGAGCGGGGTAGAGATCGCCCTGCGCGCCCGGGATATTGAGAAGGCGATTCGGCAGGTGCGGCAACAGGCCTTTGCTGGACCTGAAGAGCGCCGAGTCACCTTGGTGGTCGGTTTCCCCATCTCCATTATCCCCCGCATAGTCCAGCCGTCCATTGACCAGTTTGCCGCCTACATTCAAAAGGCAGGGCTGGCCCGGGATGTGCGCCTCATCGAAGGGCCGGGATTCGTGGGGATAGACGGCGCCACCACCGCCAGCGACGCTCAGATACTGGATTTTCTGGACCGCTTCATCCGGGAGCGCCTGCGGGCTTCCGAGTTGCACCCTGACGTCTGGGAGCCGGTGCTTATCCGGGACCCGGCCGAGACCGCCACTGTCCTGGCCCTGCACCCCGGCGACAAGTACAGCTACCGGGAGATGGACGACTTCACCAAGCTGATTGAGCGCACCTTGCTGGGTGTGACCGTGGCTCTGGATAAGACCCCCATCGTCACCAAGGTGAGCCGCAGCGGCGTTCTGGACGAGGTGGTGTGGATGGAATACTCCCAGGAACGCCTGGCTTCCTACGGCGGCAACGTCACCAAACTCCCGGATATTTTGAAGGCCCGCAACATCGCGGTGCCCGGCGGCGTCGTGGAGGTGGAAGGCAAGGAAGTGACGGTGGAGCCTTCGGGGGAGTTCAAGAGCGCACAAGAGATCGGCGATGTCATGATGACAACCACCGCAAATGACGTGCCGGTCTATCTCCGGGATGTGGCCGAAATTTATCGGGGCTACGAAAGTCCGCCGAGGTTCCTTAATTTCATCAGCTGGCGGGACGCCACGGGCCAGTGGCAGCGCTCCCGGGCCATTACCGTGGCGGTGCAGATGCGGGCCGGGGAAAAGATCAGCGAGTTCGGCAAGGCTGTTAATGGTGCTCTCGCCGACTTGAAGAAGATCCTGCCAGAGGACCTGATCATGGCCCGGACCTCGGACCAGCCCCTGCAGGTCAAAGAAAACATCGACCTGTTTATGAATAGCCTTTATGAGGCCATCGCTTTGGTGGTCCTGGTTTCCTGGATCGGCTTCTGGAGCTGGCGCCTGGCATTGCTGATGTCCATTTCCATCCCCCTGACCCTGGCCATGACCTTCGGGATGATGTATCTCCTGGGGATCGACCTGCAGCAGGTATCCATCGCCTCGCTGATCATCGCCCTGGGGCTCCTGGTGGACGTCCCGGTGGTGGCGGGCGACGCCATCAAACGGGAACTGGGCGCGGGGCACAATCCCATGGTGGCGGCCTGGCTGGGACCTACCAAGCTGAGCACCGCCATGCTCTTTGCCACCATTACCAATATCGTGGCTTATCTGCCTTTTCTCATGGTCGGCGGCGATACCGGGCGCTTCATCTACAGCCTGCCAATCACCCTGGCCTGCTCACTGATTGCCTCCCGTATCGTGTCGATGACGTTCATACCTCTGCTGGGGTATTATCTGCTCCGGCCGCCCAAGACCCTGGAGGTGCCCATCGCCGAACGCCGCCAGCATGGCTTTCTGGGCGTTTATTACAGGTTTGGGCGCCGGATGATTGCGCATCGGTGGCGTTTTATGGCCGCCTCCATGCTCTTCCTGGCCCTGGGCGCCCTTGCCATGTGGAATCTGCATACCGCCTTTTTTCCCAAGGATCTTTCCTATCTCTCGTATGTGGACGTCTGGCTGCCGGAGGATGCGCCGGTAGCAGCCACCGATGCCACGACGCGCCAGGTCGAAGCCGTCCTGCGGCAGGCAGCAGCGGAATACGGGAAAGAGCATCCCGGACCCGGCGGCAAACCCAGGGAGGTGCTGGAGAGCCTAACCTCCTTCGTCGGCGGCGGCGGTCCCCGTTTCTGGTACTCGTTAGCTCCCGAACCCCGGCAGAACAACTACGCCCAGATCATCATTCAGGTGAAGGACAAACATGACACCAGTCACCTGATAGTTCCCCTGCAGCAGGCCCTGTCGCGCGCCATTCCCGGAGCCCGGCTAGACATCAAGCAGCTGGATACCGGCGAGCCCATCAAATTTCCAGTCTCCATCCGGCTCAGCGGTCAAGACGCCTCTACCCTCAGGCGGCTGGCCGCGGAACTGGAAAAAATCTTCCATTCCACCCCCTTGGCGGAGCGTATCCGGAATAATTGGGGTTCGGAAAACCTGGTGGCCCGGCTCCAGGTCGACCCGGACCGGGCGAATCTCGCGGGGGTTACCAATATGGATGTGGCCGCGGCCTCGGCCGTGGGCATGAACGGGTACCAGGTCGGGATTCTCCGGGAAGGCGACAAGCAGATTCCCATCAAGGCGCGTCTGATCATGAGTGAGCGGGCCCGGCTGGCCGATCTTTTTAACCTCTACGTCTATTCCTCTCAAAATTCCAACAAGGTTCCCCTGGGGCTGGTTTCCAGTCTGGACTACCGCATGGAGAACGAGAAGATGCAGCGCCGCCAGCAGTTCCGCACCATTGAGGTCAACGCCTTCCCGGCGCCCGGTGTCATGGCCTCCCAGGTGCTGGAAGCCATCGGGCCCCAGTTGGCGAAATTTAAACAGACACTGCCGCCCGGCTATAAAATGGAGATCGGTGGTGAACAGGAGAAGCAGGATAAAGGCTTCCACGACCTGACCCTCGTCCTGCTGATTTCCATCCTCTGTATTTACCTAGCCCTGGTGATTCAGTTCAGGAACGCCATCAAGCCCTTCATCGTCTTTGCCACCATTCCCTACGGCATGGTGGGCGCCCTGATTGCTCTCCTGCTTATGGGGCAGCCCTTCGGCTTCATGGCCTTCCTGGGGATCATCAGCCTGGTGGGGGTGATCATCAGCCACGTCATCGTGCTCTTTGATTTCATTGAAGAGAAGCACGCCGAGGGCGAGCCCCTGGAGGAGGCGTTGCTGGACGCAGGCATCATCCGGCTGCGGCCGGTGATGATCACCGTGGGGGCCACCGTCTTAGGCCTTATCCCTCTGGCCCTCCACGGCGGGCCGCTCTGGGAGCCATTGTGCTACGCCCAGATCGGCGGCCTGGCAGTGGCTACCTTTATCACCCTGCTCCTGGTGCCGGTGTTTTACAGCATCTTCGTGCTGGACCTGAAGATTGTCAGTTGGGAAACGCGCCAGAAACCTGAGGCATAGGTCATGGTGCGGAAGAGCCAGCCATCGGCTGGCAATACGATGTTTCTCAGCTGCTATTAACTGCTGCATCCAAGTTAACGGGCTTTTGCCGAAAGCGTCGCATTCAGGCATCAAAATCGGCTTTAGCAACCAAAATCTTCCCACCTACCCGAAATTCTAACAATAGGATTAATTGGGACTAAAATCAAAAAAATTAGTCCGAGATAATTTCAACTACCACATCCTTCTTTTGACTGATGACTGAGCTGAACTTGGCGAGTGTACGCAGCCATTCGCTGGCCCTCCCGACCGAAAAATCGATAAATTTCCAGACCGCTGGGGAGGGGAATATACTCAGCGCACCCGTTCCTTCCTTTATGCTGCTTTGGGTGCGACCATGGCCCACCTTTTCGGCTTTTCCAGGTTCCACATGTATGAAAACGGGATAGTCAGCTTAAATCTGCCGATCTCGGCACAATTGATTGGGGCACGGGCCTCTCGAACTACCCACCCTCAAGTCCTCAAGGGTTTTGGGGAAATAATCAGCCTGATAATGGAGAAACCCTTCCGGGTGGAGAACCCCTTCCTCTGGAAGACCCGGTCAGAGGTGGTGAAATTTTTGGGGGAGACCGGATGCGCCGACCTCATCAAATCTTCGGTTAGTTGTTCCCATGAAAGGGAAATGACAACTTTGCATACCCATTGCGGAAAGTGCTCCCAATGCATCGACCGTCGCTTACTGGAAGGCAGGTTATATTTTATGGCCCTAAGGCACGATCTATCCAGACCTGTACATCTCCGGTTTAATCCCCAAGCGCCGCAGGATTTTTTGGAAGGAGGCCCGGCCCAGGCCGCTCAAGGTTGCGGCCTGGGAGACATTTCCCCGGGTTTTTTGCAAAATTTCGATAACATAAGTCTGAGTGAATTCATGAATCAGCCGTTCCTTGGCGGGCTTGTAGGTCATGATGCCGTCTTCGGCGTGGATCTCAGGCATGGCCACCTTGTCGGCGGCGGAGTCCCATCCCTCCATCCGGGCTACCTCCTCCCCGCTGATGACCTCATAGGGGGAGAACATCACGACCCGCCGCACAAAATTTTGCAGCTCCCGGGCATTGCCGGGCCAGGATCTCCGGGAAAGACTGGTCAGGGCCTCCGGTGCGAAGCGCTTGGGGGGATAGCCCAGTTCGGCGGAGGCCAACCGGGCGAAATGCTCCGCCAACAGCGGCATATCCTCGGCGATGTCCCTGAGGGGAGGAGTTTTCAGGGTAACCACATTGAGCCGGTAATACAGGTCCTCCCGGAAGGAGCGGTCCAAAATTTTGGCTTCAATGTCCTGGTTGGTGGAAGCCAGTATTCTCACGTCCGCCTTGTGGGCCCGGCTGGCGCCCAGGGGTCTGATTTCCTGTTCCTGGAGCACCCTGAGGAGCTTGGTCTGCACCGGCACCGCGATATCGGCGATTTCATCCAGGAACAAAGAGCTTCCGTGCGCTTCCTGAAAGAGGCCGGGATGATCGCGGTCCGCCCCGGTGAAGGCCCCTTTTTTATAGCCGAACAACTCGCTTTCCAGGAGGTGCTCCGGGATGGCCGGACAATTGACCGTCACCAGGGGGCGGCTGGCGCGCCGGCTTAAATCATGGATGGCCCGGGCCACCAGCTCCTTGCCGGTGCCGCTCTCCCCCCGGATGAGCACGGTGTAATCCGTGCCCGCCACCGCCTGGATGCGCTCATACAGGCGGCGCATGGGCGGGGACTGGCCCACCAGTCCCTGAAAAGCGGCGCTCTCCCCCAGATGGCAGCGCAGGCGGCGGTTTTCCCGGATGAGACGGCTGCGCTCCAGGCCTTTGATGACGGTGCGCACCAGGCTGTCGTTGTCAAAGGGCTTGGTGATGAAGTCGTAGGCCCCGTGTTTCATCGCGTCCACCGCTACTTCGATGCTGCCGTAGGCCGTCATCATGATCACGGTGAGACCGGGGTCTTCCTGCCGCAAGGCCTCCAGGAGCTGCAGGCCGTCCATCTCCGGCATGCGCATGTCCAGGAGTACCAGGTCCATCGTCTCCTGGCGCGCCAACCTGAGGGCCTGCCGCCCCCGGGAGACCGTAAGGATCTCTACGTCTTGCAGTTCATAGGACAGCAGCCGTTTGAGGCCCTCCAGCATATCCACTTCGTCGTCCACGATGAGCAGTCGGGTGTGTGCCATACGAGTTTTTTCCTAAACCCCAAGAGGGAGGGTGATGGTGAACCGGGTCCACTGGCCGGGCTCGCTGTCAACCTGGATGTCCCCGCCATGCTCCCGGATAATGCCGTAACTCACCGATAGTCCGAGGCCGGTGCCTTCCCCGGTCTTCTTGGTGCTGAAAAACGGGTCAAAAATTTTGCCTCGGATTTCCGGCTCAATGCCCTTGCCGCTGTCCCAAAAGCTTATCTGCACTTCCCCGGCTTCTTTCAGATAGCGGGTGCTGATGCGGATCACCCCGTAATCTTTCAAGGCTTGTCGGGCATTCATCAGCAGATTCAGGTACACCTGCCGCATCTTGTCCACATCGAGTTCCAGGTCCGGGATGGTGGGGTCTAAGTCCAGCTCAATGGTGCAGTGCTGCCGAAACTGATGTCCCACCATCTGCACCACCTCGGTGATGGTGGGATTCAACGCCGTAAACTGCATGGTGGTTTTCTGGCTGCGGGCGAAGTTAAGCAGATCCGCCACGATGCGTTGGCTGTTGTGGGCATGTTTTTCGATGGTGGCCAAGTCTTTGAGACTGTCTGCGGCCTCCTTAACTCTGGACAGCTCCCGTTTCAACAGGTCCACATAACAGAGGATCACCCCCAGAGGATTGTTCAGTTCATGGGCCACGCCCGCGGCCAACTGTCCCAGGGCAGTCAGTTTCTCCGTCTGCTGGATGCGCTCCTCCACCTGCTTCTCTACGGTAATGTCCTTGGCGTAGCGCACCAGGCCAGTGACCTCGCCCACGTCGTCAAAAAGTGGATAATTGTGCACCAGCAGCCTGCGGCCGTCCGCCCCGGTCAGCTCTTCCGTCAGGGGGGTGCGGACCGCAAAAAAATCTGCGGCAGTGCCAGGGATAAAGGGGGTAGAGGTCTCTGGATGCGTCAGGCGGCAGGGTCGTTCTAGAACCTCATCCAGGCGCAGACCGAAATAGTCCAGGTAGGCCTGGTTCACCATCTTGATGCACAGGTTGCGGTCCAGGAGCACCAGCATGTCGGAGATGCCGTCGAACACGGTCTGCAGGAGATCTTTGCTCTCCGCCAGTTTGGTCAGGCTCTGGAGGCTCTCGATGGTGACGCCGATCTGGTGTCCGATGGCCTGCAGCAGCTCCCGCCGTTCCGGGGAGAGTTCGGTAAAAATCACCTCCACAAAGGTCATGACCCCCAGGACCCGGCCGCGGCAGAGCAAAGGGGTATTCAGGCAGCTTTCGCCCCGCTCGAGGCAGGAGAAAAAACTCATGCGGCCGCACACGGCTTCGTGGAGGGAGGAGGTGAGATCCAGGGCCCCCTCCCCTGAGGGAGATCGACCGGCGTCCGCATCCAATGGCAGGCTGGGAATGAGACCGGAGGCGTTCTCCTGGCACTGCAGTTCCAAGCGCGCCGGATTATCCCTGAGCAGATACAGGGCGGCCCCCCGGGCCGGGATCAGCCCCAGGGTATGGACCAGCACCCGGGGAAAGATTTCACGCAGACTCCGGGCCTGGGTTACCAGCTCGGCGATGGTGGTGAGAGTTTTCAGCTCCCGGTTGCGCTCTGCCACCTGGACCTGCAGGGCCTGCCGGGAATTTTCCAGGGCTTCGGTGCGACTGGCCACCATGCCCTCCAGGTTTCCGGCATAGTCTTCCAGCTGCTTCCGGGTTTGCCCCAGATGGCCCACCAGCACCCGGGCGGCGGCAGTGAGCTCCCCGATTTCATCCTTGGCCTGGGCCTCACCGAGGAGCTGCAACTCTTTCTCGTCCCGCAACCCCACCCGGAAGATATTCAGCAAGTCCCGGAGATTATGCACCACCACCCGGTTAAAAAAGAAATTGATGCCCACAAACAGCGCAGACAGGGCAAACAGGCTGATGCCGAAGACACTGAAAGCCCGCCCCTGGATTGCGGCCAGGGCCACATCCACCGGGATGGCCACCGAGCTGATGCCGGCAATCTCCCCCACGTGATGACCAAAACCCCGCTCTTGGCCGTAACGTTCCACCAAAGCCGCGGGGGCGTCCTTGGGGTCGCCGTGGCAATGCAGGCAGGACTGCTCAAAATATACCGGGCGGGCATGAATAAAGTGGGCTTGGCTTTGTAGATTCACCAGACCCTGCCAGCTTTTCTCCGTGGGATGGGAGGAAAAGAACTCGATCAGGCTCTGCTCCACCGGCCGGGGGGCATACACCGGGTTTCTGGCATTCATGGCCACCCGGCGGTAATGATAGGCCGGCAGGGTTTGGCGGAAGCGATCCATCACGGCGCGGCTGACAAAGGAGGTGGACATGGCTTCCAGCACAAAGCCTTCTTTCCCCACCACCTCATACATCTTGGGCCGCAGCACCTCCTGGATGTAATGGCGGCTGGCCTCCGCCGCAGCCAGCACCATTTCGGCCTTTTCATAGGCCGCCTCTTCCAGGAGATTCTTCTCATGGTGGTAAATGAGCCAGGCGGAGATAAGGCAGAAGCCCAGAAAAATGACGCCTACCCCCAGAAGGAACTTCTTCTGGAGGCTTGGGGACTTTGGGGCACGCTGCGGATCGACGGCCGGGGTTTGGGGTTCGGACATGAGCGCACTCCTTGAAGCGAACGGCATTGCAATTATCTTTGATTATACGTAACCCGGGGAAAAACTGCCAACTCCAAGATGCACTGCCTCCTGAAGGAAGCACCTTTTACCCTCAACGTTTTCATTTCATAATTTATAACTTATAGAATTAATTTAATAAATATTATTTACCTCCCCGTCTCCCCCTCGACTTTTTCTTGGCACTTTCCTTGCTTATACCCTTCATCAAGAAGCACAGCCAATGGGAACCCCCCTGGCAAGGGTTACAGGTCCCGGTATTTAAAGTCAAAGGAGGAGGACAGCCAAGAAGATCAAGCAATCTGCAGGTCAGACATTATTTTATTACTATTTTAAGGAGTTACCTTATGTCAGAAAAAACTACAGGCATCAGCGAGGACTGGCTCTCCCTCTGGCTGGGGTTGTTCATCTTCGTCCTGTCCCTGGGGGTCTTTGTGGGTCTAGACTTCCTGGGCTGGGGCTGGAAGGTGAGCGTATGGACGGACATTACCCGAAGCATGGGACCAGTGAGCAAAGAGCTCAAAAGCCTCTCGGGGCTCTCGGCGCTGTTCCTCACTTACTTGTTTTTCATGTTTATCATGGGCATCGGGGCCCGGGCCATGAAGGTGGACCTGGCCCGCTTCCAGGTGGCTTTTACCCTGGTCTTTTTAATCAGCATGGTGTGCTGGGTCCTGGGCCATTACGCCTATGTGGCCGCCACCCCGGACAAACTCCAGAAATTGGGGATCGGCTGGTCCATGAACCTCACTGGTGAGGCGGGCTACATCCTGGCTCTCATCGTGGGCCTCATCGTGGGGAACTTTTTCCCCGGCTTTTCAGACACCCTGAAGGAGGCCACCCGTCCGGAGCTCTATATCAAAACCGCCATCGTCATTATGGGCGCCGGGTTGGGAGTCAAGGCGGCGGAGGCTCTGGGGCTGGCCTCGGCGGTCCTGTTCCGGGGCCTGTGCGCCATCGTGGAGGCCTATCTGATTTATTGGGCCGTGGTCTACTTCATTTCCAGGAAATACTTTAAATTTAGCAAGGAATGGGCCGCACCCCTGGCCTCCGGCATCTCCATCTGCGGGGTGTCCGCGGCCATTGCCACCGGCGGGGCCATCCGGGCCAGGCCGGTGGTGCCCATCATGGTGTCTTCTCTGGTGGTGATTTTCGCAGTGGTGGAGTTGCTCCTCCTGCCCTTCCTGGCCCAAGTGGCCCTGTGGACCGAGCCCATGGTGGCCGGCGCCTGGATGGGCCTGGCGGTGAAAACCGACGGCGCCGCGGTGGCCAGCGGCGCCATTGTGGATGGCCTGATCCGGGCCAAGGCCATGGCCGAGGCCGGAATCAACTATAAAGAAGGCTGGATCCTGATGACCACCACCACGGTCAAGGTGTTTATTGACGTGTTCATCGGCATCTGGGCCTTTGTCCTGGCTATCATCTGGTGCGCCAAGATCGAATGCAAGCCGGGGGAGAAAGTGCGGGTCCGGGAGATTTGGGAACGGTTTCCCAAGTTTGTCCTGGGTTATGCCCTGACCTTTATCATCTTCCTGATCATCTGTGCCTCAACCCCCGCCCTCATCAAGACCGCCAAAATCGCCACTTCAGAGAGCAACGTCTTCCGGCAGCTCTTCTTCGCCATGACCTTTTTCACCATCGGGGTGGTCTCCAACTTTAAGAAGCTCTGGGAGGAAGGCATCGGGCGGCTGGCCGTGGTGTATCTGGTGTGCCTGTTCGGTTTCATCATCTGGGTGGGCCTGGCCATCTCCTGGATCTTTTTCCATGGCGTCACGCCCCCCATCATCGGAGGCTAATTTAAAAGGAGGTACGTTATGGCTAAAACGGAAGCCCCACAGTTGGAAGAGAAACCGCAACTGGCCGAAGCGGAGGACTCCCGGCTGGTAAGCGAACTGGAAAAAATGGAGGCGCAGTATGAACCCTTGCTGCCGGTGGAAAAAAGGCTGATCTCCTGGAGTATCGGAATCGGAATCGTTGCCCTGGGCCTGTTGGTCTGGACCAGTTACACGTTCTTTCCCGGCGGCCACTAACCCAAATCGGTTTCCCAACTGAGGCCCTGGGGGCATGCCTCCAGGGCCTTTTTTGCCCTCCACGTTGCCCCAAAAACCTCGATGCAGGCTTCCATCCTGCCCACAGACTGACCTATTGATACTGCCCCACATTTTGCTGATCGTTCATACTGTTGACAGCTTGCCACTGTACGTAATAAAAAGATGATTGACGGAAGATAGGACATAAGGTCATCATCTACCTGTTTTTTCTGAGGAAAAGGAGGTAGCGATGGCCACTAAGCAGGTTTCTGAAGAGGAATTTG
>JBMORG010000002.1:0-23127 GCA_049322355.1 Thermodesulfobacteriota bacterium
AATGGGTGGCGCTCCTGGAACTCACCAGTTATTGGAGCGGCGGGCGCCTGTTGGGCCACAAGGCCAATCTGCCCCCGGAGGCCTTGATCTCGGTAATGCCCGGGATCGAATACATGGCCACGGATAAATTTTCCCTGGCCCTGGGGTTGAACATCGACCTGGCGGGCAAAAACAGCGACGCCGCGCTGACGCCGCTGTTGTCCATGGTATATGCTTTCTAGAACAATCTAATGAGTAAAGGAGGACCATCGTATGAAACGGTGGCAACTGGTGGCAGGAGATCGGTGAAGACCCTTTCTGTCCAAGTCAACCCGCAGGGCTCCACTCTGCAAGGGAGCCTCAGTCTTTACCATAGAAGTCGCACTGCAAGGGCGAGCCGCCGGCCCATCCTACAATAGATTTCGTCCTTAGGTTGCCAAGTCTGAGTTATCCCTCATTCGACCAATTTCAATACGACAGGTTATGGAAAGTCCTGGGATGGAACAGGCGTTGCCGGAGGTTTTTGGGAAAAAGCTTGAGGCCCTCCAGGACCCCGGCTAGCCTGGTGAACCGGGGTGTATCCGGGATTTCCAGGGCAGGCGATTCTGGATAGTAGACCCGCCCCTGCACGGTCCCGATACCTTCGTAGTCATCTTTATAAACCTCTGGCTTCGGTCCCGGCAGGCCGCCGCTCCATTGATAAAACCTTTCGGTCAAAAGCAGGTATTCTTTGGAGGGGATTTTGTTTTTCAAGAGGCGGTGGGCCAGGATGACATCCGAGCCTGCCAGTTCTTCCAGGTGCCGGACCTGCTTAATCACCGCTTGCCCATAATGGGCGACGACCTTGAGTTTTAATTGATCAATATTGCAGCAGGCTTCGCAGGAGCACCCGCCTTCGCCGGCCTTAATCAACTCTTGTTGTCTGGCCTTGAACGCAGTAAAGAAGACCAAAACCTTATCCAAGAGCATTTTGGCCAGGCCGGCATCTACCGCCCGGGCATAGAGGAAGGCGGCATCCCCTTCCAGCTTGTTCAGGATCAGGGGGTCCTCAATCTGACTGATGACGGCTTCCAGCAACTCGGTGACAATCTGCTCGGCGTGCAACAGGCTGACCCGGTGCATGGTGACGAAACTGGTGTAGCCGCTGATATCCGCCAGTATGAGGCTTACCTGGGTCAGTTCCATGTTATTCGCCGAAAACCTGTTGCTGTAACACCGTGGCAGAGACTCACTGGTGTAAGAGTTGCCGGCTGTCAGCCTAATGCGCCTGTTATAAATAAAGATGGGGCGCGGTGCGTCCCTGCAATTGCCCAGGCGGGACACCTGTGCCACCAAATGCCCCTTACAGGGGGTTCGGAGGGGAGTTTGAGGGGAGGGCGGGGGACTCTCGTCCCCCGGTCCTCCCCTCAAAATTCATTATTCTCTATTCCTTCAAATTCTCCCTTGCCAGTTTTTCGCCCAAGGCCCGGGCCGCGGCCAGTTCCTCGGGGTCAGGGATGTATTTGACCTTGAAGCCTTCGTGGACCAAGTTGAGCTTCATGGCCTGCAATTCCTGGTTGATGAGGCCCACGGCCTGGCCGCTCCAGCCAAAGGAGCCGAAGGCTGCGGCCGCCTTGTTTTTGGGAGCCAGGCCCTTCAGGTAGTTCAAAAACAGTGCCACAGTGGGGAACATCTGGTTGTTGAGGGTGGGGGAGCCGAACAAAAGCAGACCGGCCTCCAGGACCTCGGTGACGATATCGCTGGGATGGGTGCACCGGAGGTGGTGCATCTGGGCTTCTACCCCCGCATCTATCAGGCCCTGGGTGAAGGCGTGGGCCAACATTTCGGTGCTGTGCCACATGGTATCGAAAATGACCAGGCCTTTGCGTTCCGTGGCGCCCGCGCCCCAGCGGCGGTAGGCATCCAGGATCATGCCGATATTTTTGCGGTAGATCAGGCCGTGGTCCGGGGCGATGATCTTGAATTCCAGCCCTAACTGGGCAATCTTGTTGAAGAGCTGGGTGACCAGGGCGCCAAAGGGCATCAGGATGTTGGCATAGTACTTTTTGAACTGCCTGACATAGGCCAGGGGCAGTTCGGGCAGGTGGTCGTCGAAGCGCTCGCTGGAGGCGTGATGGGCTCCGAAGCCGTCGCTGGAAAACAGAATTTGTTCTTCTTTAAGGTAGGTCATCATGGAATCCGGCCAGTGGAGCATGGGGGTTTCCAGGAAGCTCAGGTGATATTTCCCCGTGGCCAGCTCACTGCCGGTCTTGACTTCGACAAAGGGCCATTCTTTTTTAAAATGACGATTCAGCCCGGTTTTGCCCATGGGGGAACAGAAGATCTTTTCCGGTTGCACCCGCTCGATGACTTCGGGCAACCCGCCGGAATGGTCCATCTCCACGTGGTTCGAAACGATATAATCGATCTTGGCCGGGTCCACGATCTCTGCGACCCGGGCCAGCATTTCGGGCACGAATTCCTTCTTCACCGTGTCAATGAGGGTGATGTGCTCGTCGACGATCAAATAGGCGTTGTACGTGGAACCATCTTCGGTGAGATAGCCGTGAAAATCCCGGATAGTCCAATCATTGACGCCCACCCAGTAAATCCGGGGGGCCAGTTCTGTAGACATGTTAACCTCCGGTTGGCAGCTAGCGGTCAGCAATTGGCGGAAGGAATGGTCGCAATATGAAAGGGGCTACTTTCTAACCGCCAACTCTTAATTGCTAACTACAGCCCTTCTTTGGCCAGTTCCTCCATGAGGGCTTTTTGCTTTTTGTTAAGGTCGGTAGGGGTTTCCACAATGATCCGGACAAACTGGTCTCCCCGGTTCTTGCCGTTGGCTGTGGGGATGCCGTAATTCTTGAGGCGCATCTTGGTATGACTTTGGGTGCCCGGCGGTACCTTGAGGCTCATGGTCTTGCCGTCCAGGGTGGGGACCGTCACTTTTGTTCCCAGGGAGGCTTCGGTAAACTTAATCCGCCGATCCACGTAGAGATCGTTGCCCTCACGCTTGAAAACCGGGTGTTCCACCTCTTTCAATTTGACATAGAGATCGCCCGGCTGGCCGCCCATGGGACTGGGATTGCCTTTGCCGGTGAGGCGCAGCTTTTTACCAGGCAGAGAGCCGGGAGGGATTTTAACCGAGATCTTTTCCATGTGGCCTTCGTGGCTGAAGCTCACCAGTTTTTCCGTGCCGAAGGCCATTTCATGGAGGGTAATGGGCATTTCCACTTGGAGGTCCTGGCCCTTGGGCGCCTGAACCGGCCCTTGGTAGCCTTCAGGCCCCCCGTACCGGAAGATGCGGGTCCGGCCCCGGGGCTGGCCGCCGCCCCCCAGCCCGCCGAAAATTCGGCTGAAAATATTGTCAGAAATGCCGAAATCGAAGATCTCACTGAAATCGAAGCCCTTAAAGATGTCTTCCTGGGAAAATTTATTTCTGAAGGCCTGGGAGCCAAACTCGTCGTATTCTTTCTTCTTTTCAGGATTACTCAAAACCGCGTAAGCTTCGCTAATCTCCTTGAATTTCTCTTCGGCCTGCTTCTTGTCTCCCTTGGCCTTATCGGGATGATACTTCATGGCCAGCTTGCGGTACGCTTTTTTGATTTCATCGGCAGTGGCATCCCGGCTCACTCCCAATAATTGATAATAATCCGAATCCGCCATGATGTTTATCACCATCCCATAGGGAATAATTTGACTTATTATAATTCCAGGTCGATTTTTGTCAAGGCGTTATAATCTATAACCTTTCTAATTTATTAGATAATTCTATTCTACTACCCTGTCTTTCGGAATTCTTCCTTGATTAATCTTTTTCTTTCTGATATCAATCAAAATCTATGTGCATGTCGCAGTTTCATCCCAGCGATGAGCTGGAAATCCTATTTTAAGTAAGGAGGTTTGGGCATGACGGCTTTGGTAGGCGGACTGGTCGCAGTGGCGCTGGGATTGATCGGCCTTGGTTTATGGTGGAAGCAGTTCCTGGGCCTGCTAGCTGGGGGCCTTCCCTTAATACTTCTTCTGGGTGGTGCTCTGGCCGTATACTTAGGCTTTGAAGAAACCAAAGATAAGTTCTTTAAGAAACCCGAAACCCCGGCTTATGAACCTCCCAAGGCGACCGAAGCCGAAGTGGAAAAATATAAGGCAGAAGTTGATCGCCTGAAATCTGAAATCGAAAGTCTGAAAAAAGAGTCCTAATTCCTTGCGATGGTTCACACCCCCGAGCCTGTTGAAGGTTCGGGGGTTATTTCCCCTGAAGTTACCCTCACGATTTTCCCTTCCGGGGTATAAACAAGCAGGGCTCCATCTGTAGCCACATCCACGGCTTGGCCGGATATCCGCCGGGGTCCCTGTTGCACTGTGACCTCCTGCCCCAGGGTCACGGCATGGCGCTTCCATTCCTCCAGGATTTCTGGAAACCCCTGGCTCAAAAACCGCTCATATAAGCCCTCGAATTCCTCCAGCCAAGCCTTAAGAAGTTCTAACCGGGAAAAGGTTCCTCCCACCGCCTGGGCCAGGGAAGTAGCGGATGCCACTAATTCGGGAGGGAAATCCAGGTTGTTGACATTCAATCCCAAACCGATCACAACATGGCGGATGCGGTCACTCTCCGTTTCCATCTCAGTAAGGATGCCCCCCAGTTTTTTGCCGTTGACGAGCAGGTCATTGGGCCATTTGATCCCCGGCGCCACTCCCGTTATCTGGCGGATGGCCCGGACTACCGCCACTGCGGTGGTCAAAGTGATCTGGGGCAGCTCCATGGGCGGCAGCATGGGGCGCAGCACCACGGAGACGTAAAGCCCCACCCCCGGGGGTGATATCCACCCCCGGCCTAATCGGCCCCGACCTCCGGTCTGGGTTTCCGCGATCACCACAGTGCCTTCCGGGGCCCCCCGGGCGGCCAATTCCTTGGCGTAATTATTGGTGGAGTCCAGGGTTTCGAAGTAATGAACCGGCCCGGCAAGAATGCGGGTCCTGAGTCCTTGGAGGACCTCTTCCGGCAGGAGCTTGTCGGGGACGGCCAGGAGGCGGTAGCCTCGACGGGGTGAGCCCTCGATGGCATACCCCAGGGCCTTGAGCCGGTGGACGCGCTTCCAGACCGCGGCCCGGCTCAGGCCTAGTTGGGCCGCCAGCCGTTCTCCAGAGATGGGGTTAAGGGCACCGCGCAAAATCTGCAACACCGCGCTTAATCCCTGGTCTGCGCTCTTAGTCACTGACACCCGATGGCCCAGTTGAAGGAGGGTCCACTATCTGACGTTTGAGGGAATTATTATAGACTGCGGCGCCCAACAGACCACCGGCGATGAAGCCTATCACAGCCGCGGTCGGTGTGGGAGACATGAGCAAGGCGATGCACAGGCCGGTCAAGCCATAGCCCAGGGGGATGTAGATCTGGGCCGCGCTTATCTGACAGCCCGGCGCCAGCGCCAGTAGCAGGCACAGGGCCACCACCTTCATGGCCCACCGGTACCCCCTCAATCCTTTGCATCCTTGCATGACCGCTGATCCTTGCTCATTTGCGGTTTATTCCACCGATTCTTTTTTAACGAATCGGTGAGCAGTGCCCCCTTCATATCTTCTTGTCAGGTTGAGCGAAGCGAAGCATCTCGCTTTTATAGATTCCTCGGTCGCCTTCGACTTCCTCAGAAAGTAAGGAGACTAATTTATAGTTCCTCTCAGTCTTAAGTGAACAGCAATGCATTTAACCCAGAACCTATAACCCAAAACCAGGAACCAGTACTAAAGGCGTTGCCACAGCATCAACACAAAGACCAGGCCCATTCCCACCTGGAGCGCCAGGGTGAGCCGCGCCAACAGCATCACCCGGCCTTCTTGGAGGTAGGCTTTCCGTTTTATGAGCTCCTGATTAACCACCGCCAAGAGGGTCAGGGGCACCAAGCCGAGTCGCCAGGGCAGAGCCGAGGCCGGGAAAAACAGGATTATAACCAGCCCGAGAATGGTCAGAACGTTGCCAATGGTATAAACCAGAGCTCCGGTCAGCGGTTCCATCCGGGATGCTAAAGTATTAAGGGGGCTATTGTCTCCCGGGCCTGGAAAGCCATATATTAAGAATAGGTTGAACCCGGTAAAGGTCAGGGGCAAGCCATAGAGCAGGACCTCCGTCAATAACCGGCCGCACTGGAGATAAAGCCCCGCCGCCACCGGCAGCAGGCCAAAACAGAGGGCTCCCGCGGCCTCTCCCAGCCCCCGGCGGTGCCACGCCAGAGGCGGCGCAAAAGAGAAATAGCCCCCCAAAATTCCCAAGCCCCCCAATGGGATGGTAAGTGTGCCGGTTCCCCAGACGTATTGCAGAGCCAACCCCATAAACGCGGCCACTCCCAAGACCACAGCCGCCACTACCTGCGGCTGCCGGGCGAAAGTCAGCTTCCAGGCGGGACACCGCCCTACCCCGGGACAAAAGCTTTCCCGGGCGGCAAAGGCCGCAAGTATCAGGGCTGTCACCCCCAGAGTGGCCGCGCCCAAGACCCCCGGACGCAGAGGCAATCCCGAGACCCCGGCCAGGAGCGCCCCCACCCACAGAGGCAGACAGCCGGCCAATAGAAAGGGAAACGGCTTAATCAGGCTGGTCAGAAACTGCGCGGCTGTGGCACCCATGAGCATTATCGAAGAAACCCTTCTCTATTTATGTCATAACAGAAAAACACGTCAAGGGAATTCCCTGGTGCCTCCTCGCTCTAAATTAGGGGAACAACCTAATCTTGTGCAATTGTACCTTTACAAACTGGAAAATGTTTTTACACCTTGCCCTCTATATACCTCGTTGACAGATACCCAATTATTAAGAGTTCTTAATACTTAACTTGCCTGGGGCAGTGCTTGTCTATGGCATTTTCATTGCAGGGTTTCCATTGTGCCATAGAATTTTTTGGGCAAAGGAGTCTCTGATGAAAGAGAGCTATTGCGGTCTATGCGATGAGTGTCAGTTGGGAGACCGGGACTTTTTGGAGGCCTTGGTTACAGTAAAAGGGTATCTGGATACTTTTCGGGAGAACTGGTGGGCTCACTGCTTTCCCGGTGAGGAAGGCTTTTCTTTTCCTGAATTTCGCCGAGGTTTGGAATGGTTTCTTAGCCACACGGAATGTCCCGGTTGCAAGGGCGGAAAAGGCTTGGACCATTGTCCCATCCGTCTCTGCGCCATGCGAAAGAATCAGGGACACTGCTACGAATGCCCGGACTTAATGGATTGTGAGAAGTTTTCTTGTCTCGTCAAAGAATTCCCGGACCAGAAGGCCAAACTGCGTCGGCAGCAGTTGAAATACGTGACCCGGGAATTTCATGCACAAAATCTTTAAGGATAATTCTCTAATTTTCTCGCAGCCCTAAAACCGTTTCGAGACAGGTCTGTGGGGGACCGGGTTATTTAGAATCCAGGTAGGCTACGCACTGCCAGTCGGCTTCGGGAGGATTGGCCTGATAATGCCGGCACCGGGTGAGGTAAAGGTCCGTCGGGACATCGTGGGGGAATTTTATTGACAGGTTTTTGAAAATCCTGAAAGCTCCATCCCAATCCCGGGCTTGATAAATTTCAAACCCTTTGGCGAACTCGGTGCAGAGTTCGGCAACCTGATCAGCATCCACCTTGTCCCGATTCAGCATCAGTTCATAAATGATCGTGCCTTCTCTTTTGCCTTTGACCGCAACAATATCTAGAGGCCTGAGCCAAAATTTATCCTGGACAATCTCATAGGTTGCCCGGCTTACGATTATTTTGGTCCCATATACTTTATTCACCCCTTCCAAACGGCTGGCCAGGTTAACATTGTCGCCCATCACAGTATAGTTGATCCGTTCACGTGACCCCACATTGCCCACCACGGTTTCGCCGGTGCTGATGCCGATTCGGGTGTTCAACGGACTTTTACCGGCGGCGGCCCAGTTACAGTTGAGGTTCTTGAGTCTTTCCTGGCAGAGGAGGGCGGCATTGCAGGCATGAAAGGCATGGTCGTTATCAGATACTGGCGCGCCCCAAAAGGCCATAATCCCATCGCCGATATACTTATCCACGGTGCCTTTATGTTCGCTTAAGATTCGCGTCAGTTCATCAAAGTATTCCGAAAGATGGAGCATAAGCTCTTCCGGGGCCATGCCTTCCGCAAGAGTGGTAAACCCTGATATATCCGAGAAGAGAACGGTTAAGGTTCTCTTCTGTCCGCCCCGGCGAGCCTCCTCCCCAGTAGATATGAGCTGGCGGACCAGTTCCGCCGGAACATATTTTCTGAAGGCTTGCAGCCCTGATTTCATTGCCGAGATGGCATTGCTCATAACTTGGATTTCTTGGATATAGGATTTTATAGCTATTTTGTCATCCAGATGAAAATTCTTGATTTTATTGGTTTCTTTGGTGAGGAGTTTAATCGGCTTGGAAATACCTCGAGATACAAGCATAGCTATGATAACGGAAATTATTAATATAAACAGACAGATTAATAGTGACACCCGCATTTCCTCTTGGGCCCCGGCAATAAAATCATCCTCCGGCACTACCACCCCCACTTTCCATCTGGCTTTAAATGATTCTGGAAAATCTTGAAACGAGGCAATATACCTTTTCCCCTCGCTTTCAATCACGCACTTATTTTTCCCCTGCCGGTAACATTCTCGAAATGAAGCCGTGATACTGGCAATTCCCAATTCTTCGACATGAACCGGCCTTAATGCTCCATTTTCTTCTTTGACGATCCGAGAAACATCCGGGTAAGCCACCAATTCATTCTTGTGATTTAAGATAAAAGCTACCCCGTTTTGGCCTACCTTGAGGTCCCGCAAAAAATGGGAAATTTTATCCAGATCAATATCCAGACCAAAAACGCCAAAAAACTTCCCATCAGGGGCGATAACTGGACAGGAGGCGGTAATTCCTATTTTTCCGCCGTGGTAAAATACGTACACATCGGTCCAGTGGACTGACTTTGATTCCTGGGCCCCTTCATACCAGGGCCGTAAACGCGGGTCATATTTAACCACATTTGACTTGACGCTTTTAATGATCTTGGCTGAAGCGTTGCGGTATTTCCATATTTCGGTTGGTGGAGAGACTTTCCGGTTGACCAGGTTTGTAGCAAAGGTGCCATCCGGTAATCTTCTGGCCATAAGATAATTTCCATTTTCATCCCCTAAATAAAACATGGAGGTTTGTGGGTAATATTTTAATATCTCCAGGGTATATCGCTCCAACCGAGGATTATTATTTAAAGGAATAGCGCCAACTTCACCCATCTTTGAGCTGATCTCTACAACTCTCGATAACGGCATTAAGTAATCTACACTTTTCTCGATAGTAGTATTTGTTACTTGTATAATCAAATTGTCGGCCATTGTTAGCAAAATATTCGAATCAACATAATAGCCGTACATGATGATTGGCATTACTGTAATAAAAATTACGGCCAGGAAAGCTGAAAGTATCCTTACATATAAACTATGGGCCCTGAAAAAAGGCTTCCCCTTCATAAATATTCTCTCTGGTCAATTAATGCCCTGCTATCAATGGCCTATGGGAAAAAATCTGCTTCGCGGTCCGATACTGCTGATCACCGACCCGCATTATAAAGATATGTTCGGCAATTTCAAAGCTTAACTTGAGGAGCCGCAAAATCCTGAGTCCACAACGGCTTTTAATTCCCATTCCGCCCCAGGCCTGGATGAAACGACAACCGGATGCCTGTAATCCTCCTCTGAGCCCTTATCGGAACTCATGAGGTAAGGCGTGATTTTCTCTGGGCGCTCTTGAGACCGCATTCTAACGTTGAATTTAGGTTATAATATTCGCAAGCCAGAGAAAAAAACGCCTCAAGGAAATTTTGCCGATGGCTGGCGCCGTAGGGCCCCTGCAAAGAAAGCGCCTGGCCTCCGGGGCACAGTTGCATGAAACGGGCGTCAACGGCATTTTCGAAATGGCCCGGGAGCATGGCTTCAAGGACTCTGGGAAATATCTGTCCAAGTGCCATCTCTGTTTGGATATCCTGCGTTTTCTGGTTCTGGACCGTCAGCTCACTTTCCCGGAACTGGCTCCCCGGGGTTTTTATGAGAATCTTTAAGAAGAGTCAGGCCGCCTCATGATGCTTAACCGGACAGACCAGCAAGATATGACCTACCGTGGATTTGAACAGGGCCCTATCCGGCCCCCCAGTGAGGCCTATAGCCTCCTGGTCCGGGTGACCCGCAACTGCCCCTGGAACCGCTGCACTTTTTGCCCGGTCTATAAAGGGGCCGCGTTTTCCGTCCGGCCCCTGGCTCATGTTCTGCTTGATCTGGATGCAATTTATGAGGCAGTCCAAAAGCTCCGGCAACAGGGTCCGGGACCGGCTGCTATAACCGGCGACCGCGGGGCCTGGATGGCGGCCAGGAATTGGGTGCGGAACGGCTGCCGCCAAGTTTTTCTTCAGGATGCCAACAGCCTGGTGGTGCCTCCCGCCCACCTGAAAACTATTCTCCAGCATCTTAAGGTGCGCTTTCCGGAAGTCACCCGGGTGACCTCTTATGCCCGCTCCAACAGCATCGCCAACCTTGACGCCGGAGACCTGGCCGGACAGCGGGAGGCTGGGCTCAACCGCATTCACATCGGCATGGAATCAGGGGCCGATCCCGTTCTTAAGATGGTGCATAAAGGCACCACCAAACGAATGCACATCCTGGCTGGGCGCAAGGTTAAAGACGCAGGCATGGAGTTGTCGGAGTATTATATGCCGGGTCTGGGAGGCAGGCGCTGCCTGGAAATCAACGCATTGGAGACGGCTGCGGCCCTAAACGCCATCAACCCGGATTTCATCAGGCTGCGGACCCTGGCTATCCCCCCTGGCACTCCGCTTTTTGATGACTATGACGCCGGGCGCTTCGACAAGGCTACGGATTTGGAGATGGCCCGGGAACTGCTTCTGTTTCTGGAGGCGCTCACTGGCATCACCAGCACTGTCAGGAGCGACCACATCCTGAATCTCCTGCCGGAAGTGGACGGTCAACTGCCTCAGGACCGGGAGCGCTTGATAGGGGTCGTGCGCGCTTTTCTGTCGCTGGACCCGGAGCTGCAATTTCTCTATCGGGTGGGACGGCGGACAGGATTTTTGTCGGGATTAAGGGACCTGGACGATATCGATAAAATATCTCAGGTCGAGGCCATTTGCCAAAGGTATAATATAACTTCGGACACGGTGGATGCAGTCACCGACGAGATGATGCGGCGGTTTATTTAACCTTTCCTGCCGCCCAGATGGACCTGTTGCGGGGGGAGGGGAATCTGCTCTTGGTCCAGACTTTTCACGGTGCCGTCCCGGTCAAAGGTTACGGACAACACCCGGGTGGTTTCCCGTAAATTAGGGGTAACAGCTTTTATCGCCGGGATAAACGCGGTGGGGGTGGGGGCTGCGGTGGCATAATAATAATGCCAGGTTGCCTCACCTGCACCCTGACCCTTATGAGTGGCTGCAAGGGGGTATCCCAGCAAAGCTACGACATCGGAACGGGTGGACTTGCCCACTTCAATCCGGGAGACCACGCTGGCGTCTTTAATAGCCTTGACGCCGGCAGAGAGGCAGGCGCTGGAGGCCAGGAGAAGGACTATCGCTAGAAACTTAAGGTATGCGGTCATTAAGTGATCCTTAACTGCACCGTAATTAAGCAATGATAGCCGACATTAGATCACATATCCAATTTTCACGGGCCAGAGGCCTGTGCCACTAAATTTCATGGCATTTTCTCAGATCGTCCCTTACTCTGCACCTTCAGATTAATCACCACCACTTTTTCCTGCAAGGAAAATCTTTCTAAGGCAAAAACGCGGGATGTCCAGGCTCTAACCCCTATTATTCAGCCTGGATGTGGGACCACAAGTTGACAGGCGCGTTCGCTTGTGGCAAGGTGGAGATGGCAAAAAAATAACCGGGAGGCCGCCCTTTGAGGCCGTTCCCAGCGATGATTGACAGCCCGACAATTCCAGGCCCCAAAAGGGTCTTGGCTAGGCTCGGGCTGTGGCATTTTTAGACCATGTTAAGGCCGGCGGTTGCTGGCTGGCGATGATCCGAGGGAGAAAGGGGCGCCATGAGAACTTTTGCCATTGCAAACCAAAAGGGGGGTAGCGGCAAGACCACCACCAGCGTCAACCTGGCCGCGGCTCTGGGTGAAAAGGGCCGGCGGGTGCTGGTCATCGACCTGGACCCGCAACATTCCACCACTGCGTGGTTTGGGGTCAAAAACGCCGGCAAAGGTGTGCTGGGAATCTTTTCCGATAATGGCGATATGCTGGAACTGGTGCAGGAGGCCGGCGTGGCCGGAGTTGATCTGGTGCCGTCTTCGTCCTGGCTGGTGGGGGCCGAAAAGATGCTGGCCGGAGAGGTGGGGGCCGAAACCATCCTGCGCCGCAACCTGAACCGCCTGCCGCCGGACCGCTGGGATTACGTGCTCATCGACTGTCCGCCCACGTTGGGGGTCCTCACGGTCAACGCCCTGGTGGCGGTGACCGAACTCCTGGTGCCGGTGGAGGCCCACGTTATGGCCTTAAGCGGACTGGCCCAACTTCTCCAGACCGTGGAAGTGGTCCGGGACCGCCTAAATCCGGACCTGAGAATTTCCGGCATTCTGGCCTGCCGGGTGGATTCCCGCACCCGGCATGCCCGGGAGGTAGTGGAGCAGTTGCGCCAGCGTTCCGGACCCCTGGTGTACCGCACCGTCATCCGGGAAAATATCCGGCTGGCTGAGTGTCCCTCCTTCGGCCAGGCCATTATCCAGTATGACGACAAGAGCGCCGGCGCCGCAGATTATCGGGCGTTGGCCGATGAAATCATCAGCCAAGAAGGGAGTTAAAGGTATGGCCAAGCGCAGCACCATCGGCGAAAATCCCCTGGATGCCCTGGTCCAGGTAAATCCCTTGGATACCGTAGTGCCCGATCTGTCGGTGGTGGCCAAGACCGGTCGGGGGCAGCCCGCTGTGGAAGCTCTAGCCGAAATCCAGGAACGCCTGGGTGCTTTGGAAGCCGGCCTCAAGGCACTCAAAACCGAGTTGGCGGTTATCAAGGCCGCCGCGGAAGCGGCAACCTCTTTGAAAGCCGTGTTGGGGCAAGTACAGGATGACCTGGCCCGATTGGGCCGGGAAGTGAAGCAAGTCGCGGACGATACTTCCACTTGTAAGACCCTGGCCGCTGAAGTGACCCAGCTGAAAGGGGAGCTGGCCCAAGTCCGGGCGGGTGCGGGCCCCGGGGATCTCCCCTGGTGGATGCGGGGCAAGAAAAGGTAAGCATCCAGGCGTTGGGGCCGCATGCGCCTTATATTTTCTTCTTTATGCCCCCAGACTTGAATCTGCCGAACTATTAAGCCTCCAGGCCGACTGCCCCACGTGTCCACAGGCGTGGGGCAAACCTCAGTGATTGCCGGCCAGCTAAGATGGATGGCGCATGGCGCGCCTTTCTCGACTAAAATACCCCACTCCCCCTCTCACACTCCGCCCCGACATGGCTCAAACTGGATCATGTGAAAATAAGAAATTGAAATGTTTATTATTTCCTCTATTATCGTCTAAAAGTATAAGTTATATTTATTTAGGGATTATCGTCTCTTAACTCGAAGGATACCAACTATCGGGGCGGCCTGGTTTGGTAGGCTAATTGAGGTAATGGCATTCAAGGATGAAACGCATGGATGACGGCAACAAGACCAAAAAGGAACTGCTCCTTGAAATTAAGGACTTGAGGCGGCAGTTGGCCGAAGCCAGGTTTATCCACGAGGTGGGGGGGGAGATACACCAGGACGAATGCCTGGGAGTCGAGTCTGAGCGGCAGCAACTCCTTAAAAACCTGGAGCAGGAACGGGCCAGGCTGAAAGCCATTTTCGAGTCCGCCCCCGAAGGTATCGTGGTGGCTGACGCCCAGGGGCGCATCGCCATGGCCAACCGGGTGGCGGATGCCCTCTGCGGCCAGCCGATCCCCCGGGGGGAATTTGCCGCCCTGGCCTATTTACGACCCTGCCATCCCGACGGCACCCCGTACGAGCCGCGCCAGCTCCCCCTCATCCGGGCGGCGCTGGACGGCGAGACCTTCCGCAACGTGGAGATGGGCATCCGCTACCCTGACGGGACCTGGCGGGACCTGCTGATCAACGCCTCTCCCATCAAGGACTTTTGGGGGGAAATCACCGGCGCGGTGGCCGTCTTTCAGGATACCACCGACCTGCAAAAACCCGTCAAAGAGCAGAAGCGCCTGCTGGCAGAGCTCCTGAACTACTCGGAAGAGTTAAAAATATCCAACGAGAACCTGAAGATCTTTTCCGAGGAACTACAAGTCCAGAACGAAACCCTGGCTGTCCAAGCCGAAGAACTGGAAAACCTGGCCAATGAACTGGAAGCCGGGCGGAATTTCCTGCAAGCCGTGCTGGAGCAGATGCCTGCAGGAGTGATCATTGCCGAGCCTTCGGGGCGCATCACTTTAAGCAACCGCCGGGCCGAAGCCATCTGGCAGCAGTCCCCGGGGTCCTTGACCGATTTAGAAAAATTCCAACAGATTCCCCGCTTCTATCCCGATGGCCGACCCTACCCGGCGGAGGATATCCCCCTGAGTCGCGCCCTGATTCTGGGTAAAACTGTGGCAGATGACGAGGAATTACTGGAGCGGCAAGACGACGGCGGTGTCCGGCGTATCCACCTCAAAGTCAATGCACGCCCCGTCCGGGACCAGCAAGGCGCCATCATCGCCGCGGTGGCCACCTATGAGGACACCACCGCCCGCAAGCAGGCCCAGGCAGAGTTGCGCCAGAGCGAAGAGCGCTACCGCAGCCTGGTGGAGCTTTCCCCCGACGCCATCGTAGTACACGCCAGGGGCAAGATTGTCTTTGTCAATCACGCGGCGGTCAAGCTGTTCGGGGCCGCCAGGCGCAAGGACCTTCTGGGCCAACCGCTCATGGACCGCATCCATCCCGACTATCACGACCATTCCCGGGAATGCGTTAGAAAAATTCGGAGTGGCGAGAAAATCAAACCCCAGGAAGAAAAAGTTCTGCGCCTGGATGGAGAAGTTGTGGAGGTGGAGGTTACCGGCGGCGCCATTATCTATCAGGGCCAGCCCGCAATGCAGGTGGTGCTCCGGGACATCACCGAAAGGAAGCGGGCCCGGGAGGCCCTCAGGGCGGCCAATGAAAAGCTGCGCACCATGATCGAGGCCTCGCCCCTGGCCATTGTGCACCTGAACCGGAATGGCACAATCCTTAGTTGCAACCCCGCCACGGAGCGCATCTTCGGCTGGCGGGCCGAAGAGCTCGTGGGCCGGTATTTGCCCCTAGTGTCCAGGAATAAATGGAAAGAGGCCCGGGATGTTGTCCAGCGGGTATTTCAAGGGGAACTGATCACCGGCCTGGAAGTGCGCGGCCGTCGCAAAGACGGGGACTGGATTGACATAGGCCTCTCCGCGGCGCCCATGTACGATGGAAACGGTGGAGTCACCGGGATAGTGGGACTGGCCGAAGACATCACGCCCCGGAAACAGGCCGAAGCGGCTTTGGCCAAGAGCCGGGCCGAGTTCGAGGCCATCTTTAATTCCATTGCCGACGCCATTATCTTTGCCGACCCCGAGCGCCGCATAGTTCTGGTTAATCCCGCAGTCAAAACCCTATTCGGCTATGAGCCTTGGGAGCTCATCGGCAAGAGCACGGAGATGCTCTATGCTGGGCGGGCTGACTTTGACAGAACCAGGGAGAAGTACTTTTTCTCGGGTGACCGGATGGAGCCCACATTGTTCGAAATAACCTACCGCCGTAAGGACGGCACCTTGTTCAGCGCCGAATCTCTGGCCAGCCGGGTCAAGGATGCCGGGGGGAATATCCTGGGCGCGGTGGGCATTCACCGGGACATCACAGAGCGCAAGATGGCGGAGGCGGCCCTTAAGGAGAGTCAGCGGCAGGCGGAGATGTTAGCGGAATTGCTTGAGAATTCCTCCCAGCCCTTTGCAGTCGGTCTTCTCGACGGACGTATAGGCATGTTCAATACGGCCTACCAGCAACTGCTGGGTTACAGCCAGAGAGAACTGTCGCGGCTGAGCTGGGATAAGGACCTCACGCCACCGGAATGGCGGGAATATTCGATGGCCCAGCTTGAAGAATTAAGGCGGACCGGCAAGCCGGTACGCTATGAAAAAGAATACCTGCGCAAAGACGGCACCCGCGTGCCGGTGGAATTATTCGTACATCTGCGTCAGGATGAGCACGGAAAGCCGCTGCATTATTATGGCTTCATCACCGATATCACCGGACGCAAGCAGGCGGAGGAGGCCCTGCGAAAGGGCGAAGAAGAAATCAAGAGCATATTTCGCGCTGCGCCCATAGGCATCGGGGTGGTGGCCAACCGAATCATCAAAGCCGCCAACGACCGGCTGTGCGAGATGACGGGATACCGCCTGGAGGAACTGATTGGCCAAAGTTCCCGGATGCTCTATCCTTCGGACGAAGAGTACGAACGGGTCGGTGTGGAGAAATATCGGCAGATTGCTGAACATGGCGCGGGCACGGTGGAGACCCTTTTTAGGAGGAAAGACGGGACCTTAATCAATGTGTTGCTTTCTTCGACCCCTATTGATTTGCAAGACCTTGAAAAAGGGGTCACCTTTACGGCCCTGGACATCACCGAACGCAAGCAGGTGGAGACGGCTCTGCAACGGGCCAAGCAAGAATGGGAACGTACTTTCGACACGGTGCCCGACCTCATCTTCATACTGGACAATGAACACCGTATTATCCGGGTCAACCGGGCCACAGCCGAGCTTCTGGGAACGACGCCCAAGGACTTGGTGGGCCGCACCTGTTATGAAGCAATGCATAATACGTCTGAGCCGCCATTTTTTTGCCCCCACTCCCGCATGATGACGGAGGGAAGGGAACAGGCCATTGAGGTCCACGAATTTGGCCAGGATTTCCTGATGACCGTAACGCCACTTGTTGGAGATTTGGGGAATATAATCGGCAGCGTGCACGTGGCCCGGGACATCACCGGCCGTAAACAGGCCGAGGAAGCCTTGGGGGAGAGCGAGGCGCGGTTCCGGCAGCTGGCGGAAAACCTCGATGACGCCATTTTGCTGGCCTCAGGGGACTGGCGGCGGGTACACTATATCAGCCCGGCCTATGAAAGGTTATGGGGCCGCTCCTGCGAAAGTCTGTACCAGGAGCCCCTCTCGTGGCTCGAGAGCGTGGAGCCGGAGGACCTGGAGGAGGTCGAGTCAGGCCTGAAGAAGCGTATGACCGGAGATTATTCCGAAAAGGAATTTCCGCATTTCCGGATTCGCCGGCCGGATGGCGCCGTTCGCTGGATCGCCGCCCGGTTCCTGCCCATCAGGAATGAGGCCGGGGATATTTATCGCATCGCCGGCATCGCCACGGATATTACGGTCCGCAAAGAAATGGAAGCTGTACTGCAATGGCGCCAGGAACATCTCCGGCAAACGGCCAAGATGGAGGCGGTGGGCCGGTTGGCAGGGGGCGTGGCCCATGATTTCAATAACCTTTTAACCGTTATCAACGGTTATGGTGAGCTCCTGTTGGCAGATTTGAAAGAAACTGATTCGGGGCGTCAGCAAGTCCAGGCCATCCTCAAGGCCGCGGACCAGGCCACCGCGGTGACCCGCCAACTGCTGGCCTTCAGCCGCAGGCAGGTGCTACAACCCCAGATTCTCGATCTCAATGAGTTAATCACTGGTTTGGTGGAGATGTTCAGCCGGCTGGTGGACGAAAACATCGATATCACCATGCACCTGGAGCCGGAATTGGGGGCCGTAAAAGCCGACCCCAGCCATATGGAACAGGTCATCATGAACCTGGTCATCAATGCCCTGGATGCCATGCCCCAAGGAGGCAGCCTCATCCTGGAGACGGCCAATGTCCAGGTGACGCCCAGGGATGTCCGGAGACACCCGGATATCGCTCCTGGCGCCTTTGTGGTGGCAACGGTGCGGGATACCGGCATCGGCATGACCCGGGAAATTCTGTCCCGCATCTTCGAGCCCTTTTTCACCACCAAAGAACGGGAGAAAGGCACCGGCCTGGGCCTTTCTGTGGCTTACGGCATCGTCAATCAAAGCGGTGGATACATCCTGGTGGAAAGCAAACCCGGGAAGGGCTCCAGCTTCCGTATTTACCTCCCCCGGGAGGAACAGGCCGAAAAGCCGGCAGTGGCGGCCGCGCCCCGCTTCGAGAGCACCCAGGGCACGGACACTATCTTGCTGGTGGAAGATGAGGAAGGGGTGCGCTATGTGGTGCAGCGCATGTTGGCGCTTAAAGGCTACTCTGTGCTGGCTGCCCACGATGGCCAGGAGGCCTTGAAGATCGGGCAGAGCCACCCGGGTCCTATCCATCTGCTGCTCACCGACGTGGCCATGCCAGGGATCGGGGGGCTGGAATTGGCCAAAAATTTAACCTCGTCGCACCCCGGGATGAAGGTTTTATTCATGTCTGGACATACCGAAGACGGTATGGTCCAGCGCGGCGTCCGGGAGTCGGTTATTAACTTCATTCAAAAACCCTTCCGTACGGATCAACTCTTGAGGAAGATCAAGGAGCTGCTGGAAGAGCCAAAAACCTGAATTGTGTCCAACCTTTATTCCACCTGGCTTAGGCCGTGCTGGAGGGCAAACTTGATGAGGCCGGGGAGGTCCTTGAGTCCCAGTTTCTTCATGAGACGGCTGCGGTAGGTCTCCACCGTCTTGGGTGACAGGGGCAGAATCTGGGCGATCTGGGAGGTGGATTTACCTTCAGCCACCAGTTGCAGGACCTCCCGTTCCCTGGGAGCAAGGCGCTCCAGGGGGCTGTCCCCGGCTGCGGCCTCACCATGGCGCAGATATTCATCGACTACCAGATCCGTGATTTTCTGGCTCAGATAGCGCTTGCCGGAGTTGACCGCGCGGACCGCTTGGATCACTTCGATGCCCGCAGCTTCTTTCAGCAAATAGCCGCGCGCTCCGGCCCGGAGCGCTTGAAAGATGTATTCGGACGAGGAATGCATGGACAGGATGATGACCTGGGTCTTCGGGGAGGCCTCCTTAATCTGGCGGGTGGCCTCGATGCCGTTGAGCTCGGGCATGCTGATGTCCAGGATGGCCACCCGGGGGCAGAGGTGAGCCACCCGGCGCACCGCTTGCCTGCCATCGGTAGCTTCGGCCACCACCTGGAGATCGCCCTGGGTTTCCAGCAAGAGCTTGAGTCCGTCCCGGACCACCGCGTGGTCATCGGCCAGTAACACGGTGATACTCATCGGCTCACCTCCACCACCACCCGGGTGCCGTGGCCGGGCTGGGATTCGACGCGGCAGCTGCCGCCGGCCGCCAAAGCCCGCTCGCTCATGTTCATGAGGCCCCAGCGGTAGCGTCCTTCCGGTTGGCCCACCCGGTTTTTCTCGAACCCGACGCCGTTGTCGGCAATGACTAAGCGCACTAAGTTATTCTCCACCTCTTCGCTTAAAGATACCTTGGAGGCCATGGCGTGTTTGGCCACGTTGGTCAAGGCCTCCTGGGCAATCCGGAACAGGGCCAACTCCACCGCCTTGGCCAAGCGGGGGGTGACCTCCTCTCCTTGGATTTCCACCCCGATGCCAGTTCGCTGGGAGAACTCAGTCCCATACCAGCGCAAGGCCGAGAGCAAACCGTAGTCATCCAGAACCGGGGGCCGCAGCTCTGCCATGATGTTTCGGATGGTTTCCCCGGTTTTCTCCACCAAGGCCACGGCATCAGTGAGCCGGTTTAGAAGCGGGGGCGCGGCTTTTTCGGGCATCTGGGTCTGGATCAGGGTCAGACTGAGGCCCAGAGCAGTGAGGGCCTGGCCCACCTCGTCGTGGAGCTCCCGGGCCAGGATATGTCGCCCCCGCTCTTCTAGCTCTGCCAGCCGGGCCGCCAAGGCCCGGAGTTTAGTTTGGGCTTCCTTAACCTCCGTGACATCGGTTTGGACTCCGATCAGTCCACCCAATGTACCGTCTGCTTTCAGGAAGGTGGCTTTGTTGATCACAACCTCCCGTTTCTTTCGGCCAGGCAGCTGCACGGTATATTCATAAGATTGGACCCCGGGGTTTTGAAACAACTCCAGGTCCATTTGACGAGGCTTTTCCACCAGCTCTTTGGGGCCTAAACAATCCACAGTTTGGCCTATGATCTGAGCTTGGGTCAACCCATAGAAGTCCTGGAAGGCCCGATTGCAGCCGATATAGAGGCCATTGGCATCTTTATAAAAAACGGGGGCGGGAATCGTATCTATTAACAATTGCAGGAACCGGGATTGTTGAGCCAGGGCTTCCTCTGCCTGTTTGCGGGCGGTAATATCCACCGATAACACCGCAAAGCCCGTTAATTCTCCGGTAACCGAGAAAATCGGATGAATATAGATGTCAAAAATAGAGCCCGCATGGTAATCTTCGAAACAGTAGGGGATGGGATTCCGCCTGATTTCCTCCCAACGTTGCTGACGTATCAGGTTTAAATCCGATGAAAGATGATCTAATAAGGACGTTCCGATTATTTCTTCGGTGGTGGCTCCCAGCCATTTAGCCAGCTCCTTATTGGCGGCCAGGATTATCCCCTGGGTGTCCAGGAGCGTCACTCCCGCCGGGGTGGCGTCCAGGAGCACCCGTAAAGTCTCCCGGCTTTGCCGCAGGGCTTCCTCAGCCTCCTTGCGCTCAGTGATGACGTCAAATACGGCCACAAAGTATTGTTTTGCCGGGCAGTACACCGAGACCGAAAACCACATCTTTAAAGCTGCCACATACTTCTCAAATTTTTCCGGTTTTCCGGTCAGGGCTACCCTGCCGTAGATTTCGAAGATCTCCGGATCAGATTCACGTATGCCAGGAATGACTTCGGAGACCTTTTTTCCCACCACACCCTTCAACCCGGTCAAGGCCTCGAAAGATTTGTTAACCTCCAAGTAGATGAAATCCACGGGTTGATGGTTCTCATAGAGCATCTTGCAGTAAGCAAACCCGTTCAACATGTTCTCGAACAAGGAGCGAAAGAGTTTTTCGCTCTCCCGGATGGCCTGTTCTGCCTGCTTCTGGGCAGTGATATCCCGGACCACGGCGAGTCTTAGGTTATGACCATGATCTGGAAAATTGCTACTCTTGATCTCCACCGGGAAATTGGAGCCATCTTTGCGCCGATGGGTTCCGCAGAAGGTATCCGTTGGGGGTTCACTCCTGCATAGATCCAGAAGCTCTTGCCGGTCTATCCCCACTTCGATATCCGGGACACTCAAGGACAGGAGCTCTTCCCGGCTATACCCCAGGCTGCGGCAGGCCTGCTCGTTGACTTCGACAATCTTACCCTGGTCGTGAAGAAAAATGGCATCCGCTACGCTATTAAACAATTGCCGGAAGTGGGCCTCGCTCTCTCTCAGGGCTTCCTCGGACTTTTTGAGGAGGGTGATGTCGGTGATGCGATGCACCGCTCCTAGAGGTGAACCATCCTCATCCAGGATGGGGTCCACGGTCACTTTTAACCAACGGTCATGGTAAGGCAGGACCACTTCTTCCCGGTGGCGGCTCTGGAGCATGACTGTTATGGGACATTCGGGAATTGGTTCAGAGGCGCCGTGCACAATCTCATAACAGCGGCACCCGATAATCTCGGTGAGGGGCTTGTCCACCAGGCTGGCCATGGCCTGATTGCATCCCAGAATCCGGCAGTTCAAGTCCATGAGACAGATGGCATCGCTCATGGCATCGAAGGTGGTTTGCCATTGGTGCGCCGCCAACTGTAGGGCCCTTTCCGCCTCTTTGCGGGGGGTGATGTCGGTGAACATGGCGAAAGCACCCTGGAACTGCCCCTGGTCGTCCATGAGGCTCCTGGCCGAGATATTGCACCAAAGCCTGCTGCCATCCTTGCGTTTAAAGCAGCGCTCGTATCTGGCATCGAATCCCTGTTGGAGCTGGGCCATTTTGCTTTCGTAATCGCAGAGGTCCTCGGTAAAGATGAAGTCAGAAATTGGCCGGTTGAGCATATCCTCCATCGGATAACCCAGCTTTTCAGCCATTACGGGGTTAACGTAAGTCGTCCGGCGTCCGGCATCCATCACCCAGATACCTTCGTTGGCAGTTTCCACGATGAGCCGGTATAAAGCTTCGCTTTTGTTCAGATCATTTTGCAACTGCCGGTGTCGGGAGATGTCCCTGACTACTGTTTGATACTGGACCACCTTGCCGCAGGCATCAAGAATCGCCAGACTTTCCAGGGAAGCAGGGAAGGGGGGGCCTTGTTCGGGCTTTAGCATCAGATCGCATGAATGAGAAGGGCTGATGGCCGGCGCCGCTTGGAGGTGAGCCTGAAACTCTTCATGGCTCTCCGGTTCCAAAAACCGGAGGAAAGGCTTATTAACGATTGAAGGTTTTGACGCCCCCAATAACTGGAGCCCTGCTAAATTAACCTCCACGATGTGTCCTTGAGGGTCCAGGGTAAAGTAAGCCACCGGAGCAAAATCATAGAGGGTGCCATAGCGGTTTTGAGTTTCGGCAAGAGCTTTTTGAGCCCCGCGCAGCTCTTCGTTCTGCATCTCAAGTTCGATCTGGCGCACTTGGAGTTCATGGATAAGCTTCCGGATATCATCCAAGGATGTCTGTTCCAGGTTAGGCCCCCGAGCCGCCAGGACCTCCTCTGCCCTGCTTCTGAGATCATCCGTTGGGTCCACTTGAGATAGTTTCTTTTTCATGGTTGGTCTTTCACGGATAAGCATGAAGTCCGGTGTACGCTATAAGCTTTTCAGGTCGAGGGATTATCAGGCCACAGTGGGCGTTGACTGCAGCCAGACCTCTTCTTCCTGCCGGCCATCACCCCTGGTAGCCTTGGCGCCAAGGCACCTCGGCAACGGTTACGAGCAGCAACCCCTCTTTAGTTAATATCGGTGAGTTACAAGGAAGCTTTAATACTGGCAAGCCCGAAAAGTTAAACTCCTCCCGGCCAAGCATTTTTCCCCAGGCTCACATTTGGGCCGGAGCAATGGGGAACTGGCCGTGAATGGTCATAAGGAACTATTATGATTTACATGAAGGAGAACGCCGAATTTGGTAAAGGAAGATGAACCTGTTGATAGCAAATGATATGACCGCCAATCATAGCAAATGGATTGTCCGCTTTTGCGGATTTCGGAGACTAGCGCCAGGGGGAGGCGCGATGAAGCAGTATCCGGAATCCGCCCTGAGGCGGGCGA
>JBMORG010000003.1:0-2500 GCA_049322355.1 Thermodesulfobacteriota bacterium
CGGTCCAGACTCCTACGGGAGGCAGCAGTGAGGAATATTGCGCAATGGGGGAAACCCTGACGCAGCGATGCCGCGTGGGTGAAGAAGGCCTTCGGGTCGTAAAGCCCTGTCAAGCGGGAAGAATAGCGTGGGGACGAATAATCCCTGCGTGTGACGGTACCGCTGAAGGAAGCACCGGCTAACTCCGTGCCAGCAGCCGCGGTAAGACGGAGGGTGCGAGCGTTATTCGGAATTATTGGGCGTAAAGAGCGTGTAGGCGGTTGGTTAAGTCAGATGTGAAAGCCCGGGGCTCAACCTCGGAAGTGCATTTGATACTGGTCAACTTGAGTTCGGGAGAGGGAAGTGGAATTCCGGGTGTAGAGGTGAAATTCGTAGATATCCGGAGGAACACCGGTGGCGAAGGCGACTTCCTGGACCGAAACTGACGCTGAGACGCGAAAGCGTGGGGAGCAAACAGGATTAGATACCCTGGTAGTCCACGCTGTAAACGATGGGCGCTAGGTGTGGGGGGTTTTTAATCCCTCCGTGCCGCAGCTAACGCATTAAGCGCCCCGCCTGGGGAGTACGGCCGCAAGGTTAAAACTCAAAGGAATTGACGGGGGCCCGCACAAGCGGTGGAGCATGTGGTTTAATTCGACGCAACGCGAAGAACCTTACCTGGGCTTGACATCTGGGGAACCTCTTGGAAACAAGGGGGTGCCCAGCAATGGGAGCCCCAAGACAGGTGCTGCATGGCTGTCGTCAGCTCGTGTCGTGAGATGTTGGGTTAAGTCCCGCAACGAGCGCAACCCTTGTCTCTAGTTGCCATCATTCAGTTGGGCTACTCTAGAGAGACTGCCGGTGATAAACCGGAGGAAGGTGGGGACGACGTCAAGTCCTCATGGCCTTTATGCCCAGGGCTACACACGTGCTACAATGGGCCGTACAAAGGGTAGCGAACCCGCGAGGGGGAGCCAATCCCAGAAACCGGTCCTCAGTTCGGATTGGAGTCTGCAACTCGACTCCATGAAGTTGGAATCGCTAGTAATCGCGGATCAGCATGCCGCGGTGAATACGTTCCCGGGCCTTGTACACACCGCCCGTCACACCACGAAAGCCGGATGTACCAGAAGTCGCTGGCCCAACTCTTCGGAGAGGGAGGCGCCTAAGGTATGGTCGGTGATTGGGGTGAAGTCGTAACAAGGTAGCCGTAGGGGAACCTGCGGCTGGATCACCTCCTTTCTAAGGTGCTCACAGCACACTTAATTGCAAGACGCATTCGGGACTCACTATTTAGTTTTGAGAGAGCAAGGGAAAGCAGGCCAAGGAGCTTTATGCCTCAGTCTAAAGCCCTTAAGGTTTAGGCTGATTTTGTTTCTCTACGGAGGGCCTATAGCTCAGTTTCGGTCAGAGCGCACGCCTGATAAGCGTGAGGTCGTTGGTTCAACTCCAACTAGGCCCACCACTTAGGACTCAGGGGGTGTAGCTCAGTCGGAAGAGCGCCTGCTTTGCACGCAGGGGGTCATCGGTTCGAATCCGTTCACCTCCACCAAGTTAGTAGCCAGTTGCCAGTAGTTAGTAGTCAGGAAAGGCTGGTAACTGAAAGATAGCTCAAAAATTTGCCGGGAATGTTGCTGTTTCCGGTTGCTCTTTGACAAGTGAATCTGGAAGAAAGAAGTCCTTAGGAGTTTCCTAAAGCAAGGGCTTATGGTCAAGCTACTAAGGGCGATCGGTGGATGCCTAGGCGTTGAGAGGCGATGAAGGACGTGGCTAGCTGCGATAAGCTTCGGGGAGCCGCTAAACAGGCTGTGATCCGGAGATGTCCGAATGGGGCAACCCATCCAGGGTAATGCCTGGATATCGCACACTGAATCCATAGGTGTGCGAGGCGAACGGGGAGAAGTGAAACATCTCAGTACCCCCAGGAACAGAAATCAATTGAGATTCCCTGAGTAGCGGCGAGCGAACGGGGAAGAGCCTAAACCGAATCTGTGTAAGCCGTGCAGCGTTGCAGGTTCGGGGTTGCGGGGCCGGTTTGGAGGCGTGGTACGGCGCCTCGGAAAGTTACCAACCGTCTGTCTAGTTGAAGGGTCTGGAAAGGCCCGCCAGAGAAGGTGACAGTCCTGTAAGCGAAAGGCAGGCGGCTTTCTGGAACCGGTTCCCAAGTACCACGGGGCACGTGGAACCCCGTGGGAAGCCGGGTGGACCATCATCCAAGGCTAAATACTCCTCAACGACCGATAGTGAACGAGTACCGTGAGGGAAAGGTGAAAAGAACCGCGGGAGCGGAGTGAAATAGAACCTGAAACCGATCGCTTACAAGCTGTGGAAGGACGATAGTTGATTTCGGTCAACTCGTCTGACTGCGTGCCTTTTGCATAATGAGTCAGCGACTTACTCTAGGTGGCGAGGTTAAGCCGTAAGGTGGAGCCGGAGCGAAAGCGAGTCTGAACAGGGCGCATTAGTCGCCTGGAGTAGACCCGAAGCCGGGTGATCTATCCATGGCCAGGGTGAAGGTCGG
>JBMORG010000003.1:5000-108024 GCA_049322355.1 Thermodesulfobacteriota bacterium
AGCAGCAAGCCCGACTTGACAAAGTCGGGCTTTTTTATTAGGAAAATGGCAGGAGATATTTAATCATGGCGCCCCAATTTAGCAGGATAACTGTCAATGAACGGCAAATGGGCGGAATGCCCTGCATCAGGGGGCTGCGGATTCCAGTAGCTACCGTGGTCGCCATGGTGGCCGACGGTATGGCTAACGAAGAAATACTGGCTGCCTTGCCTGATTTGGAATTGGAGGATATCAAAGAAGCCCTGCGCTATGCCGCCGAGGCCGTCCGGGAGCGAGAGCTGCCCATCGTCCTGGCCTCATGAAATTTTTGGTGGATAACGCCCTGTCTCCTTTGGTTGCCAGGGGATTGCAGGAACTTGGCTTCGACGCGGTCCATGTGCGGGATTACGGTCTGCAAGCGGCCGACGATGCCGAAATATTCGCCCGGGCTTTGGAGGAGGGGCGGATAATCGTTTCTGCCGACACCGATTTCGGCACCCTCTTGGCGTTATGGCATTTCAACAAACCTTCCGTCATTATCTTCAGGCGTGGCACTGATCGCCGTCCCGAACAGCAAATAACTTTGTTGCGCACCAATCTCCCTTCGATAACCGGAGCCCTCGAACAGGGGAGTATCATCATCTTTGAACAAGCAAGGATTCGTATCAGAGCTTTGCCAATGCTGCCTAGTCCTTAAAATTACCGAGGTGTCCCGCCTGTGGCCGATGATACTACGTGGGTGACTGCGTGGGAAAGTAGGACGCCGCCGGAGTTAATTTCATAGCAGCAACCCCGCCTCTTGACTGAGGCGGGGTTTTTTATTATGCTACTCCAAAATACAAAGTTTAATTACATGCTTTTGCCATTAAATAATGCGTCGTAATACTGACCTTTTCAATCCAATCGTTTCAGAAAATGAACTGCATCCAGACTTCAAGCTTTTGATGCAAAATGATGAATATGCTCCTGCAAGAGGTCTTATCCAAGAAATTTTCAATTCATTTTTGGATAAGGATGGCCATTTCATTAGGGAGTTCCAGACTCAATTCCACCCAAGAATTTGGGAATTATACTTACATTCCTACCTAGTAAATTCTGGTTTTGCCATTGACCCTACTCATAAAAGTCCTGATTTTATTGCGACCAAATCTGGAATCACTCTCTGTATTGAAGCCGTTACTGCTAATCCAACCCAGGGGTCCCACCCTTATGAGATTTCAGAAGACGAATTCGAAGACTATGATTCTTATATTTTATATTTGACTCAAAATATAATTCCAATAAAACTTGGTGGACCCCTTTCTGACAAACTTATGAAGAAGTATTGGGAGCTTCCTCATGTTGCTGGACTTCCACTTATTCTAGCGATTGAAGATTTTCATGAAACAAATTCTCATTTTTTCAATTCTGATTCCCTTAGAATATACCTTTATGGGGTTGGCTGGAAATTGGAGAGGAATTACAAGGGAAATCCAACAGTCAAACCTCAAAAAATTATATTTCATGAACACGCCCACAAAAAAATTCCATCTGGTTTTTTTTGGCAGGAAGAGGCAAAATACATAAGCGCAGTGATATTCAACAATCTCGGAGATGTCGAAAAATTTAATCGCATGGGGCATCAAGGAAAATATCGATCAAACAAACTTAGAATTGGCCGGAAGGGGGTTTGTATCAGCTTTAAGAAACTGTGTGAATTTTCTTCTGAAGTTGGTGACCCCAATTTCCCATTCGAGACTTGGGGTCAAGGGATGGAAATCTTTCATAATCCTAACGCACTTAATCCCATTCCACCTATTGTTTTTTCTGATGCGGCTCAATGGAGATTTAAAGATGGAGGTCTCCAAACTATAATTCCTTCTTTTCATCCCCTGAGTTCTATTACGTATAGAATTATTTCTTAAGCTAAAGGGCTCAAAGTAGTCCAATTATCTTCCAAATTTGTTCTTTAAACCCGATAACGGCTATGATCCTCCGCGGGTGACTGCGAGGGAAAGTAGGAGCCGCCGGAGTTAATTTCATAACAGCACCCCCCCCTCTTGACTGAGGTGGCTTTTTTATACCGTAGAATGCTAATTTTATGATAAACGGATGACATGGAAAAGAATACGGAATACACATTAAAAGAGCTATGCACCCGCCAAGCCGGGTTAATCCAGGAGTTGGAGCAAAGACGCACAGAAGCAGAAAAGTACCGCAAAAGCTACAAAACAATGAGTTGGATAGTAATTTTTACCATAATTTTTCTTGCAGTTCTTAAATTCAACAATTATGAAATTACTGTCGATCCTTATAGTAATAAAGTTATTGCAATATCTTCAACTTGTTGGGGAATAAAGAAGGTTTATCGTGAAATAAAATGGGTGAAAACCAATGAATATGAATTGCCCGCATGGATGACAAAAGATAAAGAAGGCAAGTGGTACCCATATATTTTTGAGGATACTCATGAATCTCAACTGATTGACCCATAAGTAAATAACCTTTGATATTCCCATTTATGTGAAATTGCCACCGATGTGATCATAACTGACGCTCAGGACCGTAGGGCGGGAAAGCGAAGCGCCTCCCGCCTTTAGCTGACTGCTGATAGCTGAAAGCTGATAGCTCTTACCGCAGGGGCCACACCCGATCCCATCCCGAACTCGGTAGTTAAGCCCTGCAACGCCGATGATGCTGGTGGCCAGGCCTCTGGCCTGTGGCACAGGCTGGAAAGCCTGTGCCACTGACTGCGTGGGAGAGTAGGACGCCGCCCACAGGCGGGACGCCTGTGCCACTGTTAATTTCCTAGCAGCAGCCCCGCCACTTGACTGAGGCGGGGTTTTTTATTACCTTGTGTTAAATACTTATTTGCAGGTGGGTTATGACCACGATTAAGGTGGGCCAGGCGCGGACGAAGTTGGGCCGCCTAGTGGATGAGGCGGCGGCATCGCACGAGCCGATTCTCATCACCGGGAAACGGACAAACGCGGTGCTGATCTCCGAAGAGGACTGGCGGGCCATCCAGGAGACCCTGTATCTGCTCTCGGTCCCTGGCATGCGGGAGGCCATTCGGGAAGGCTTCCAGACTCCGGTGGAGGAATGCGTCCGGGAGCTTGATTGGTGACATGGGAAATCGTCTTCACCAAGCAGGCCCAGAAGGACGCCAGGAAGCTGGCCTACGCTGGCCTCAAAGATAAAGCGGTTGCGCTCCTGGAAATCCTGCGAAAAAATCCCTTCCAAACACCACCTCGATTTGAAAAACTGATGGGAGACCTTGCCGGCGCCTATTCCCGTCGCATTACGATTCACCATAGACTGGTTTATGAAGTTCTGGAAAAAGAGAGAATCATTAAGGTCATTCGCATGTGGACGCATTTTGAATAAAGGTAGTGGCCATAGCGCCGGGACCACACCCGATCCCATCCCGAACCCGGTAGTTAAGCCCGGCAACGCCGGTGATACTACGAAGGATCACAGGCCAGAGGCCTGTGCCACTGGGAAAGTAGGACGCCGCCGAGCACAGGCGAGAGCCTGTGCCACCAATAAGTTCCTGGCAGCAAGCCCGCTTCTTGACCGTGGTGGGCTTTTTTATTGCTTTGAATATAAAATTATCTATAAATAAAATTAGTGTGATTCTTTTGGCCTCATTTTTGCTGTAATAATGAGTGCGTTAGGCAGACCATAAGGGCATAGCTTTTTCGATTGTTGGTTTGCCCCAGAGGAGCAGTTATGAAAAAGCTCATGATCGCGTTAATTTGCGGGTTCATGCTGGCGCCGTTAACGGCCTGGGGACAGAAATGGATTCCGCCGCACACGGGCAGGGACGGCACCTTTGTTGAGGGGCATTGGGAGACCTCGGACGATCTCCGAAAGGACCGGTATTCGACGCCGGGGAGGGTCAATCCCTATACGGGGCAATTTAACCCTCACAGCAGCACCGTTAGGGTACCGGAGCCCTATAATCCGACGCGGATGCCGCCAACCCCTTCGAACCCGAACCCGTATTATCCTCAACAGGACTATAGGTTTCGGGGTTACTAAGCACAGCATCATGGTGAAACTGAGACCGGGGGGCGCATCCTATTCCATTTCTTGCTTGGTGGTTAAATCAAGCCGAGGATAACGGTGGCCAAGGCTTCTGGCCGGTGTTTGCCATAGGGAAGACGGTGCCACTGTGGTAAGGCAGTTCGTCGCCGGAATCGATTATAAATGAAAGCCCGGATGGAGCGATCCGGGCTTTTTTTCTGGAAACGCCGGGGGAAATACGTATAGAATAGCCCAAATCCTCGATGACTCTGGAGGTGGGAGACATGGCGGAAAATAATCGAGAGGAGCTGTTTACCAAGAAATACGGCGAGGTGGAAAAGATCTGGTCGGGGCCTTCCTTCATTCAATACCGTGACTTTAGGATTCTGTTGGAGGAGTTGCCGGTTTCGGCGGTGGCCGTATCCAATCAGACTTACAGCCGCAAGTTCCCCGGCAACCTGGAGTACGTCTACGGGGAGATGTTGTATAGCCTCACAGGATTCGAAGGCTATCTCCGGGACAAGGCTTTCAAACTGGAAGAATGTTACATCCGGACGTTAATTGGCCGCAACACATATATCCTGGAATTCGACATTCGCTACCGGACGCGGTCGGGCGAGGAAGTAGTTCGGCCAGCAGAAGTCCTGCGATTAGGCGAGACCAAATTTATCTTTTACACGGATTACTATCGCCCCATGTAAAACAATTTGCTTTTATGACCGCAATAGCTATCTGGGGATTGGCGGGAAGGTTGCCCGTAGCATGAGAGTTTAGACACTATCCGAAAGTGGAAGCAATATGAGGGGTTTTGAAATAACCGGGGAAAGGGATAAGGGCGGGCTGGCCCTTATCCTTTTCCCCGAATAACTTCAGCTCACCGAGCTACCAACTCCCGGGCCAGGGCCGCGGCCAAGTCCATGAGTGCGGGTTGTTGCATGACTTCGCCAGGTTCCCGGACGCCGGTGGCCCGGAGCAGGCGGATGGGATTGCAACCGTACAACTTCAGCCAACGTTCGTAGCGCGGGAAAATGTCGTCAAATTCCTTCGGGTCGGGGTTGGCCTGGGTGAGGATCATAACGGCTGTTTTGCCTGCAGGGAGCCGGCAGGAGAAATCGGGATTGATGCAAGAATAGGTGCGGTCAAAGAAGGCTTTCAACTGGCTGCTGAGATCGCCGAAGTACACCGGAGAGGCCAGGACCAGGACATCGGCCTCTCTGAGGGTCTCAAACACCTGCACCAGGTCGTCCTCCAGGATGCAGGTTTCGCTCTTGGTCTTGCAAGCCATGCAAGCCTGGCAGCCCTGAAAATTCATCTGGTTCAAGAGAAACTCTCTAGTCTCGGCCCCCCGTTCCTCAGCGGCTTTAAGAAAGGCCCGGGCCAGGGTGTTGCTGTTGCCTTGTGGTCGTGGACTTCCCAGTACGGCGACAATCTTCATGGCAAAATCTCCTGAAAAATTAAGAGTAGGTTCAAATATAACACAGGGGCTTCCGAGTTCCAGGACTTTCGAGACCTTGATCGGCCAGGGGCTCGTAACATAGAGCCGATTCATAAACTCTTTTTTATGGTTAGTGATTAACAAAGACATCCGCAGGTCAAAGAAATAAAGAACGATGACAGACGCCCGCATCAAAAAGACTCGTTTCGTTTTAGGGGTGATCCTGGCAGTCCTGCTTAAAACGACCGGCTGGGCCGGCGGGCAGGAAGTCTCTGAACATGGCAACCCGTGGCTCTGGGTGACCATCGGCCCGGTGAAAGTGAAGGCCGAAGCGGTGCGCACCCCGGAGCGCCTTTATTTGGGTCTGAGTCACCGCCAGGAACTGCCGGAGGGCCAGGGCATGCTCTTCTTCATGCCGGATACTTCGGTGCAGACCTTCTGTATGCGGGGGATGCGCTTCCCCCTGGACCTTATCTGGATTGTCGATGGCCGGGTTGCGGGTATCACCCGGAACGTCTCTCCCACCTTCCCAGGGGAGCTGCCTTCGCCTGAGCCGGTGAACTTTGTCCTGGAAGTGCCCGGCGGCTTTGCCGACAGATACGGCATCAAGGTGGGGGACCGGGTGAGTTGGTAATGGTTTTTAACAATTGGGCGAAGATTAAATGACTATAGCTATCTGAAACCTTGTCACGTTTCTGAATTTATAATAATAATAAAGTGTTACGTAAAATAATAGTGATAATATAATTATATTGCGCTTACCACCCTTGTATTTGTTCAGCCTATGATTATTCTTATTTACAATTGTTGGTTATTTTTCTCAAGAGTGGAAGTCAGCCATGCGCATGCTTGTAAAAGTCAAAATCCCCCATGCGGAGTTCAATCAGTCGGTCAGGGATGGGAGCATAGGCCATAAAATACGTCGCATTCTGGAAGATATTAAACCCGAGGCCGTATATTTTACCGAGCAGAACGGTCAGCGAGGGGCAATCCTGATAATTGATGTGATTGACCCATCCAAGATTCCGGCACTTGCTGAGCCCTGGTTTCTCACCTTTAACGCTGATGTGGAGTTTCATATCGTGATGACGCCGGAGGATCTCCAAAATGCTGGCCTGGAGGAACTTGGGAAAAAGTGGTCCTAATCGGCCTGTGATCTTGCCGCCCATGCCTTAACCCTGATTTGGGCCTTAAAGCATCGCTGCTTGCCACCCTGCCGCAATTATCGCCGGACTATCAGGAATTGATGATATAACACGCATGCCTGGACTGGCTGCGTGGGGACAGTTGCAATTTTTCGTCCACTTACAACGGTATGGAAAGCCTTTTTTAATTAACCAGGGCGGATAATAACAGCAGGGAAAGAAAGTTGCTTTCCCTGAAGACCCCACCCTCCTAATCCTCGTTTAGAAAATCCTCGTTTAGAAAACCACTGGCATCCGGCGACTCATCGCCGGCTCGCGCCACCCTTGCCAAACTCGGGGGATTGGTCTATATTTCCGGGAAGATTGGGGAAGTCGTCGATGTTGTCTGATTTGGACAAGAAGGTGATTCTGGCGCTGCAGCGGGACCTAGAGATCTGCCCTCAGCCGTTTCTGGAGATGGCGGAAAACCTGGGGGTCGGGGAAGAAGAATTGCTGGGAGCCATCCGGGGCCTGATGGAGCGGGGCTACATCCGGCGGTTCGGAGCCACCCTGCGCCACCAGCAGTCGGGTTACGAGGCCAACGCCCTGGTGGCCTGGGCAGTGCCGGAGTCCGACCTGAAGCGCATCGGCAAACTTCTGGCCGGGCACAGGGCCGTGACCCACTGTTATGCCCGGCGGCCGGCGCCGTCCTGGCCTTATAACCTCTATACCATGATTCACGGCCGCACCAAGGATGAGTGCATCAAGATTGCGTCCCGGATGGCGGCGGAAACCGGGGTTGAACGATACGAGATGCTGTTCAGCGAAACCGAGCTGAAAAAGACCACCATGCGCTATTTCAAAGAGGATGCGCATTTCTCGCACTGAAGGCGTTAGGGTTGTGTCCCAGATAAGTAACGTTACTGCTTCGGGTTTTTCCCTCCCCCGTGCTGAGGGAGGGCCGGGGTGGGGGTGAGTAAATCCCAATGATTGCGCCTCCAATTCCCCCTCCCCCAACCCCCCCAGGGGCATAAGCGCTAACTTAAGACTATGCAGCTAATAACTTGTAAAGAAAATACATTTTATTACCATTCTGAATGGAGCGAAGCGAAGTGAAGAATCTCGTTATCTTTCTGAAATAATAGAGATTCTTCGCTTCGCTCAGGATAACAAAAATATCGTAACTTCCCATGCCCGGTCCTAAGTTAGCGCCCATGCCCACCAGGGAAGGGGGAATTATTGGCAAAGTTATTGATCCATCTATTAAGAAACAGACCACCATTATGAGGGCGGACATTGAGGTCCGCTTCTAAGGGACTGGCAATGGCAACGTACGAAAAGTCCGGAGAGCTATTCAGAGCCGCCAATGAATTGATGCCCGCAGGGGTGAACAGTCCGGTGCGGGCCTGGCAAGCCGTGGGCCTGAATCCCAGGATCATCGTTAAGGGTGCGGGGGCCCGGGTTTTTGACGTGGACGGCAACTCTTACCTGGATTATGTGGGGTCCTGGGGGCCTTTGATTCTGGGCCACGCCGCGCCTACGGTGGTAGCTGCGGTAGCCGAGGCTGCGGCCCTGGGCACCAGCTTCGGGGCCTCGACCCCGGGAGAACTGGAACTGGCCCGGGTTTTGTGCGATGCAGTGCCGAGCCTGGAGATGGTGCGCCTGGTGAACTCCGGCACGGAAGCGTGCATGAGCGCCCTGAGGCTGGCCCGGGGAGCCACGGGCCGCGCCCGGGTGATCAAGTTCGACGGCTGTTACCACGGCCACGCCGACTCCTTTCTGGTGGCGGCGGGCAGCGGCGTCCTCACCCACGCCATTCCGGGCAGTCCCGGCGTGCCAGAAGAGATCGCGGGTTTGACCATTTCCCTGCCCTATAATGACCTGGAGGCGGTGCGCCAGGCAGCGCGAAAATACTCAGGGGAAATTGCGGCCGTCATCGTGGAACCGGTGGCGGGCAATATGGGGGTGGCGCCGCCCGCGGCGGGTTTTCTGGAGGGCTTGCGGGAGGTTTGCGACGCCGAAGGGATCATTCTGATTTTCGATGAGGTGATCACCGGTTTCCGGGTGGGCCGGGGAGGGGCTCAGGGATTGTTCGGCATCAGGCCCGACCTCACCTGCCTGGGCAAGATCATCGGCGGCGGCCTGCCGGTGGGGGCTTACGGCGGACGGCGGGATTTAATGGGCCAGATGGCCCCGGTGGGTCCCATATATCAAGCGGGTACCTTGTCGGGCAACCCGGTGGCGGTGGCCGCGGGCCTGGCGACTCTGGCGGCGCTGAGCGAACCCGGTTTCTACGAAGGTTTGGAAGAGAAAGGGGGCTGGCTGGCCCGGGAACTGGCCCAGGTCGCGGCCCGGCACGGGGTGCCGGTGACCATCAACCGGGTGGGGTCCATGCTTACCGTGTTTTTCACCGCCGGTCCGGTAAGGAACCTGGAGGAAGCCAAGCGCTCCGATTTGGGGCAATTCCGCCAGTACTTCCAGGGTATGCTGGAAGAAGGCATTTATCTGCCACCCTCCCAATTCGAAGCGTTCTTCATCTCTGCCGCTCATACGCGCCAGGACCTGGCAGATACGGTGGCTGCAGCGGAGCGGGTTTGGGGGGGATAGGCACAAATTTTATAGCCTTTGCCAAAAATTCCTTCCGACAGGCGGTTTTTAAATCCCCCTAAATCCCCCTTTTTCAAAGGGGGACTTTCAAAGGAATTCCGCCAAGTTCCCCCCCCTTGACAAAGGGGGGACAGGGGGAATTTAGATTCTTTGACCTTTTGAGCCAAAGGCTCGTGGAGAACGGTTACAGAGGCAAAGAAACTTTTCTCAATCGCCCTGGTCTTTTTCCAAAGCGCAAAGGAGGCCGCGGAGCTGATAGGAGCCGAAGGCCGGGTCATAAGGGGGGTCGGCGGAGGTCAGGACATTGGCGTTGGATTCGAACACGCCGAAATCGCCTCCCCTTTCCGGGAACCACCAGCCGTGGTCCAGACTGACCACGCCCGGGGCGATGTCCTCAGTTATCCTGGCCCGCATCCTGATGCTGCCCCGGGGGGAGCTGACCCTGACCCAATCGCCGTCGGCCAGGCCGTGGGCGGCGGCCGTGGCCGGGTGCACTTCGGCCAGGGGATCGGGCCTTCTGCGGCGCAGGGTTTCGATCTGGCGGTGCTCGCTGTGGAAGAATTCCGCCCGGCGGGCGCCGGTGGTCAACACGTAAGGGTAGCGCCGGGCCTTTTCGGGGTCGGAGCGGGGGCTTTCCGGCGGCTCCTGGTAAGACGGCAGTGGGTCGTAGCCCAGGCGTTCGAGACTCTTGCAGTACAATTCGACCTTGCGGGAGGGGGTGGCGAACCCCTTGGCCTCGTATTTGCGGTAGGTCAAAGGCGGCTGGACCATGAAGCGGGTTTTAAGCTGCTGGAAGGTCAGTCCCAAAGGTTCGAGGCGGTAGTCCAGGATGGCTTCCAGTCCCTGGTCCGATCCGAACAGCCCCAGCCGGGCCGCCAGATCGTCGAGAATATGCTCGTTCTGGCGGCACTCCCCTACCTGCACCACCTTTTGCTGGGCGAAAACCGCGTTGCCGGCCACCAGGGGCAGTTCCAGGATCTGGTCGACTTCCGGCCAGAACGCGGCGGGGAGCACGTAATCGGCCAAGGCAGCGGTGGGGGTCATGAAAAACTCGCTGACCACCAGGAGGTCCAAGGCCTCCAGGGAGCGGCGCACCATGCGGGAATCGGCCACGGTCAGCAGGGGGTTGTTGCCGAAGATGAGCAAGGCACGGATGCGATAGGGATCGCCGGTGCGCATGGCCTTAAAGAGCATGGGGATGTGGGCCGAGGGCATGAAGGCCCGGAAACCGCCCAGGAGCTTGAAACGGTCGGCGCCGAGGCGTTTTTTAAGGGAGTCCTCAGGCAGCTTGTGGCGCAATACCGGGTAGGGGCGGATGATGTCCATGCCGAAGACGTCCCCGCCCGGCACGTCCAAATTTCCCGTCAAGGCGCGCAGCAGGGCAATGGCCCGGACCGTTTGCAGGCTGTTAGGATTTTGTTCGATGGCGACGCCCCAATCCAAAATCGAGGGCTTATCCAGGGCGTAGCGTCTGGCCGCGGAAATGATGTCCCTGGCGGGGATGCCGGTGAAGTCCGAGGCCCAATCGGGAGTGCAGCCGATAAGCCGTTCCTTGAGACTATCGAACCCCAGGCACCAATTTTCCACGAACTCCCGGTCGTAGATCTTCTGTTCCACTATGATCTGAAGCATGGCCAGGGCCAGGGCGCAGTCGGTGCCGGGCCGGATTGGGAGCCACAGGCTGCAGCGTTTGGCGGTCTCGCTGCGGCGGGGGTCAACGGCAATGCCGAAGGCCCCGGCCTTTAGGGCCTTTTTGACCGGATAGGAAAGTTCACCGTCGGCATTGGAGATCAGGGGATTGTGCCCCCAAAACAGGATGGTCCGGGGCGAGGTTTCGCCGTAATAGTCGCCGACCACGAAGTTGCCGTAGGTCAGGCGGCTGACGCTGATCCGGGGGATGAAGCAGTTGGCCAGGCCGGGCTCGTACCAGTTGGGGGTGCCCAAGGTGTTGGCGAAGCGGATGACGTGAAAATAATGATGTCTGCCGGTCCCCTGCCCCAGGGCGATGGATTCCGGGCCGCTTTGGCTACGGAAGAGGTCGAGCCGGGCGGCGATGGCGTCCAGAGCTTCGTCCCAAGACACCTTGACCCAGTGGCCTGAGCCTCTTGGCCCCACCCTTTTCAAAGGATGCCGCAGCCGTTGGGGGTGGTATACCATTTCAGGGGTGGACAGCCCCTTGACGCACATCTGGCCCAGGTTGAAGGGCGACCCCTTGGCCGGCATGACCTTTACCAGCCTGCCGTCTTCCACGAACAAACGGACGGCGCAGCCGCCGTGGCAGATGCGGCAGACGCTGCGGTGCTCAGTGACTACAGGGGCCATAGGGTCCCTCCCGGTCCCAGAAAGGTTTTTGACCTGTAAGTCATGATAGCATAAGATCCGCTGATCTGGAATTTTCCCCGGGAGGCGGTCATTATGGGGTGAGACACCCCCGAGTATGGGAAGAACGTCCCACAAAGTGGCGGGCCTGGATGGATAGGAATAGAGGAAAGTTTGTGAAAAATTTCATAAATCTAATGATTTTAGTTATTTCATTTGACTCAGGAAATTTTTCATGCTTAAGATTGCGTTGGCAGGTAGTTTGCACTCTTGCAAATGATATGAAATTTTCCCCGAGAAGGAGGTGGAAGTCGATTAATAGGGGATTGGAATTGGCAATTATTAACCCCATAAACCCGCACGTTTTTTTTCATTTTTCATCTTAATGGAGGGATCTCATGGTAGATAAAGTTCCAGGGAAAGCATGGGTAGTGGTATTTTCTGGCACCGCTGTCAACCTTTGTTTGGGTATCCTGTACGCCTGGAGTGTTTGGACCAAGGCTTTGATTGACGTCAAAAAAGCAGGCCAGTTAATCACCGAGGGTCCGGCGATCGGCTGGACTTACCTGACCAATGCAGAAGCTGCCACGCCGTTTTCGTTGTGCGTCATTATCTTTGCCTTATTGATGATCCCCGGCGGCCGGATCCAGGATAAGGCGGGCCCCAAGGTGGGGGCCATCACCGGCGGCCTCTTTCTGGCGGTTGGCTGTATCATCGCCGGTCTGATGAAAAGCTACGCCGGCCTGATCATCGGGTTCGGGATCTTCGGCGGCATCGGCATGGGCATCGGTTATGCCGCGCCTACTCCGGCGGCTTTGAGCTGGTTCGGCCCCCATAAGCGGGGTCTGGTGGCCGGCTTGGTAGTGGGCGGCTACGGCGGCGCAGCCTTGTACATTTCGCCCCTGGCCGCGTACCTGATTGCCACCGGCGGTGTGACCTACAGCTGGATCTTCCTGGGCATCTTCTTCGCCGCAGTGGTCATCATTGCCGGCTCCCAGCTGGCCAAGGCGCCTCCGGGTTATGTACCTCCGCCGGCCCCGGTGAAGGTGGGCGCGGCTCCGGCCAAAGCAGTGGGCACTATCATCGACTGGTCACCGTCGGAAATCGTCAAGACCTGGCAGTTCTTCGCCTTGGTCCTAATGTTTATCGGCACCACCCAATCTGGGTTATTGGTCATTGCCAACGCCGCGCCCATTCTGGCCACCGCGGCCAAGGGCAGCCCCTTCCTGGCGGCCAACGCCTGGATCCTGGCCTCTTGGGGCGGCTTGATCAACGCCTTGGGCCGGGTAGGCACGGGCATGTACTCCGATAAAATTGGGCGGGACAACGCCTATACCATCAATTGCCTGGTATCGGCTCTGGCGCTGTTCTTATTATCGACCATTATTGCCAGCGGCAATATTTTCATTCTGTTCCTGGCGGTGGGCATCGCCTACTGGCAGTACGGCGGCGGCTTGGCCCTGATGCCGGCGTATACTGCGGACTTCTTTGGCCCCAAAAACCTGGGCATGAACTACGGCCTGGTGTTCATCGGGTGGGGTCTCGGCTTCTTCATGACCCGGCTGGCCGGCACCATTAAGGACATGACTGGCTCCCTGACCTGGGCCTTCATCCTGTCGGCCATCGTGTTGATCGTCGCGGTGGTCATTTCCCGGGTAACCAAACGGCCCATGCACGCGCACGAATAAATCCAACCCTTGCCCCTTTGCCTGAACCGGTTAACCCAGAAATCAGGTAAATGCGGGGTTAATTCCAGAAGGCAGGGAAGACTCCCTGCCTTCTTCATGTTCAAAGAGGATGAAATTTACCCATGACTCCTGATACTGTCTGGCCGGTGCCTTTCATCATTACCCCCCAAAATCTGGCCATTGATGCCGTGACAGCCTTTGTGGTGTCGGTGCTTTTGGCTTGTATGATAAACGCCGAGGCTCAAGCCTTTGCCAGCACGTTTTTGGGGGATCAACGGGTCGGCGCCAAGGACCGGTTTCATTTCAACGCATTCCTGCATCTGGATATCCTGGGTTCTATCTGTTACCTGGTAGGCGGCTTCGGCTGGCCACGGACTATGCAGATCGACCGCAGTAAATTTGCCCATCCCCGTCTCTATACGGCTATCACCCGCCTGACCGGGCCAGTGGCCAACCTCCTGTTGGCGGGGATCGCCGCCAGTCTGGTGACCATAATGAGAGCTGTTGAATGGGACCCTCGAGTTTTTCTCATGGTAGTGGGAGTGAATATCACCACGGCCGTCTACAACCTGGTGCCCATTCCGCCTCTGGCCCTGGGCTCTGCGATCTGCGAATTGTTCCCCGACGATGAGGGCATTGTCAAAGCCATCCTGATGCAAGCCGGCCCCTACCTTATCCTTGCCCTGGCCCTGTTGGAGCGTATTACCCACCAGGGAATCATCAGCCCTTACCTTGATCCTCTGGTCAAGACGGTGTTTGCCTTTTTTAAGGGCGCATAATATCGTTTGCGGTTTTAGCTACCAATCAAAAATTTGGCTGCAGTTGAAAGCTGAACTGCTCAATGCCGGTTCCCCATTAAAATAGTAGGTTGGGGTGGGTGACTTGAGATGATTTGGAGCAGAAACTGGCCGTTAGACCTCGAGATGGCCGTCTTTTTGCAAAAATCTTCTCTGGCACATGATCGCCATTGAGGCCCCCGCAAGAAAGCCAGGCCCAAAGCAGGCGCTTAAGACAGATGGCGCAATCATAAGTCATGCAAAATCATGGCACGAGGAGTGGTAGACGCTTTCCAGGATGAGCTGGTGGGCCCTGCCCACCATACTTTTTTGGTTTTCTTAAGTTTTCTATACATGGCGACATTAAAAATTGCGCATCAGTGCCGGTATATCATGAAACTGCTGCATTTTTTCACCCTGAGCCGAAGGCGGAGGGTCTCTGCATTCATGGAAAAAATGAGATTCTGCGGCGCCTTCAGCGCCTCAGAATGACAAGAAGATGCTAACTTGATCCAGGCGCATAAATTAATGTCGCTATGTATATCTACGATATACTAGCAAAATTTTTAGCATTATTCAAAAACTGCCGTAGGCAATGGGGTTATGTCAACCCTCCGGTAAGTTCAAAAGTCCGAACGTTCCCTGTTTACTTTATTTGACAATAATGAGAATATGATACAATCAATAAATTTTTTGGAATAATTTGGCATGCATTGTTAAACTATACAATTTGAAATGTTTGATTTGCTGAACAATCTTAGTTCGTTGAGATGAAGAGAGGGATTCCTTGGAGGTGAAGATAAACGGGGTAATTTGTTCCCCCTTGCTGGTTTATCCCGATCATCGGGGATGGTTGGCGGAAATTTTTCGCCAGGATGAAGTGGCGGCGGAACATTTACCAGTGATGGCTTATGTGTCAGTCACCAATCCGGGGATAGGCCGGGGACCCCATGCCCATCGGGATCAGACCGATCTTTTTTGTTTTTATGGGCCGGGAGATTTTCGGGTGGTCCTTTGGGATAACCGGCCGGACAGCCCTACCTTTGGAGTGCGCCAGGATTTCCTCCTGGGAGAATCCAATCCCGCGGTGCTTATTGTCCCTCCGGGAGTGGTCCACGGTTATAAAAATGTGAGTGGCCGTCCCGGTTTTGTCTGTAACTTCGCAAACCGTCTATATCGGGGCGCCGGACGGGTAGAGGCCGTGGACGAGATTCGGTATGAGGACAATCCAGGCTCCCCGTTTCGGCTGGATTGAGACGGTAATCGGGAGGGAGAGTAGGGTGCCAGGGAAGCTCCTGATTACCGGAGCGGCAGGACAGTTGGGGCAGGCTCTGATTAAGTGCGCCGGGGGAGAGGGCTGGGAGGTAGTGGCCACGGATGTCCTGGAACTGGACATCACTGATCCCCAGGCAGTATGGCGGGAGCTGAGCCGGCAACGTCCGGAGGTGGTGATTAATGCCGCCGCAGCCACCCAAGTGGACGCGCTGGAATCGGATCCGGATAAGGCCCTCAAGGTCAACAGCTTTGGGCCCCGGAACCTGGCGGTGGCCTGCCGACGCCTGGGTCTAAAGTTAATTCACATATCCACCGATTATGTCTTTGACGGGGCCAAACCGGATCCTTACGTGGAATGGGACCCAACCGGCCCCCTATCGGTCTATGGCCGTAGCAAGCTTCTGGGAGAAGAGTGGGTGCGGCAGCAGAGCCCCGATCATTTTATCGTGCGCACGGCCTGGCTCTACGGAGTTGCCGGCCCCAATTTCGTTACGGCCATTCTGGCCCAAGGCCGAAAACTGGGCACGGCGGGAGAGCTAAAAGTGGTAAAGGATCAGCGGGGAACTCCCACCAGCGCCCTGGCCCTGGCACCCCAGCTCATGGCGCTGGCTCGGACCGAGGCCTTTGGCACCTACCACGCCACCTGCCAGGGAGAGACTACCTGGTATGGATTTGCGTGTTTGATTTTACAGACGGCCGGCATTGAGGTGGGGATAAGCCCATGTAGCACAGCGGATTTTCCCCGTCCTGCCCCCCGCCCAGCCAACTCGGTACTGGATAACCGGCTGCTTAAGGTGGCGGGACTGGACTGCATGCCTTCCTGGGAGGCGGCCTTCCAGGAGTTCTGGGAAGCTAACGGGGACTATTTATGAGTTGGGTCCTGGTAACCGGGGGTGCCGGGTTTATCGGCTCCAATTTCCTCTATTTTCTGCGGCAACAGCGGCCTGACTGGCACATCCTCAACCTGGACCTTTTGACTTATGCCGGCAACCCTGAGAACCTTAGCGATTTTCAAGGCGACGCCAATTATTTTTTTATTCACGGGGATGTGGCTGACCTGAACCTGGTCCAGGACCTGTTTGCCCGGTTCCCCATCACCCGGGTGGTGCACTTTGCGGCGGAATCCCATGTGGACCGGTCAATTTTAGACCCCGGCATATTTGTGCGCACCAACGTCCTGGGGACTTTCACCCTGCTGGAAGCCGCCCGTCAGGCCTGGCAAGACCGGGGCGTGGATGAGCCACCCCGATTTTTGCACGTCAGTACTGATGAAGTTTACGGCTCATTGGGACCCGAGGATAAGCCCACCACCGAGGAGTCGCCATACGCGCCTAGAAGTCCCTATGCCGCGTCCAAGGCCAGCGCCGACTTTCTGGTGCGGTCCTATTTTTACACCTATAAATTACCGGTCCTGATTACCAACTGTTCCAATAATTACGGGCCTTATCAGTTTCCGGAGAAGCTGATACCTTTTGCGCTCAGCCAGGCCCTGGAAGGGAAGTCCATCCCCATTTATGGCCAGGGTGGCAATGTTCGGGACTGGCTTTTTGTGGAAGACCATTGCCGGGCGTTGCTCAAAGTGTTGGAGCAGGGGCGGGTGGGGGAAACCTATAACATCGGCGGCTGCCAGGAGGTTCCCAATCTTGACTTAGTGCGTCTATTGCTGCGCCTGTTAGGAGAGATGCGCCCGGACCTGGGAGATCTGAACCGGCTGATTACCTTTGTGGCGGACCGTCCCGGCCACGATTGGCGGTACGCCTTGAATATCGGCAAAATCGAGTGCGAGTTGGATTGGCGGCCCCAGGTAGCCCTGGAAGAGGGATTGAGGCAGACGGTGGCCTGGTATCTTGACCATCAGGAGTGGCTGGAGCGGGTGCGGTCCCAGGCGTACCGGGCCTTTCTGAAGGAACAGTACGGCGAGGCGTTGTCGGGTCCGAGTGGCTGATATGCTTGGTGAGCCATATCCTTGAGGCCTGCAGGAACACCCTGATGGGAAAATTATTTCTTGGGAAAACCGGGATTGACTTTCCTCTCAATTTAACCTCATTCCCTGAGGGGCCAGGGGAAGGGAAATCTTTACTTGTTGCTTTATGGAGAGTGTAACGAATTCAGAGAAGAACAAATAATGAAGCAGAAATATTACCGACCATAGGTTGGAAAATTTGTTATAAGGGATTAAGGTCTTTTTAATGCCCGAACAAGACCACGAGGCTGCGGCTGGGATGCATTAGGCTTGGGACCCGGAAAAGGCCGAGGATCATGTATAAACAACCGATTATTCTGGTAGTGGATGATGAACCTGCCATCCTGGGGGTAGTCAAGGATATCTTGCGTCCCACCGGCTACCTGATAAACACCGCGGCCAACGGGAAGGAAGCGGTGACGGCGCTCAAGGCGCACCCCTATGATCTGGTCATCACCGATATATTCATGCCTCAGATGGGGGGCATGGAATTGGTGCAGTATCTGCGCCTGCATCATCCCGAGACCCTGGTGATTGTATTCACCGGGTTCGCCAGTTATCAGGATGCGGTGGAGGCCGTAAAACTTGGGGCATTTGACTACCTGCCCAAGCCGGTACAACCAGAAATCCTGCGCCACGCCGTGGAGCGGGCCCTGGAATATCAGCGGCTGGGCCGATCCCAACGGGAATTGGAGACGGTATTCCAGGGAGCCGAGGCCCTGGGGTGGCAAGCCCTGGAATTGGTTTCGGACACCCCGGCAGCCACAATCCTGGGGGAGTTACGGGCCCGGGCCTGGCAGCAGGAAGATCTCAAAGAAGTGGGGCAAACCTTTCTGGAAACTGCCCAGACCTTGCTTCAGGTGACAAATAGCTCCATTTTCCTCTATGATGCCGTCCGGAGCCAATTTACTGGCCTGGCAGCCCTGGGTCCCAATGTCGAAATCAAGACCGACATTTTAATGGGGTCCGAAGGGATCATGGGGTATGTGGCGACCCATCAACGTCCTTTGCTGGTCCCTGACCTTAGCCGGGAACCCCAATTTTCCATGATCCCCCGGCGCACTACCTACCAGACCGGCAGCTTCATGATCATCCCCCTCACGGGATATAAATTTTGGGGGGTGATCAACCTGGCCGATCGGGAGGACAAAAAGCCCTTCGGAGCCCGGGAGCTCTTTTTGGGTTGGCTGATGGGCCGCTTGTTGGTGGAGATATTGGAGGCCAGGGAAGCGCCGGAAGAGGCCTCCATCCCATCTTTGACCTCCTGGATAACCAAGGAAATCCCGGTGGGCATGGCAATCCTGGACCAGAATCTCAGCGTGGTTCGCTCTAACCCGGCCATGGAACGGATGGTGAAATCAGCCAAGGCGGAATTGGCAGGCAGAAACCTCTTCTCCTGCCTGGGCCTGAGCCCCGTGGACCGAGGCAATCTGGAGATGTCATTCCGACAAGTCCTGACCATCCAGGAACCTCAGGAATTTTCTTCCCTGAAGTCCACGGGAAAGGATAAATCGGTCCGTTATTTGGGCATCAAAATTCTGCCGGTCCCGGATGACCGTAATACCACCCGTGGGCTGGTTCTGGTGGAGGATGTCACGGAGGCCGAACAACTGAAGCAGCGGCTGCAACTCTATGAGCATCTGGCCATCATGGGCAAGCTCACTCTGTGTGTGGCCCACGAACTGAACAATCCTCTGGACGGGATCCGGCGCTACCTTTCTCTGGCCATTCTAAAAAAAGAAGACCCCCAGAGTGTGGAACGTTATCTCGCCGAGGCCCAGAAAGGCCTCCAGAAGATGTCCATGAGCATCAAGTCGTTGATGTTCTCGGCCAATCCCCTCAAGTCACCGCCTCGGGCCAGCGATACGTTGCTCAACCTGCTCCAGGATGCCATTAAAATTATGATGTTTCAGGCCAGCGATCAGCGGGTGCAGATCGAATTTAATCCACCACCGGAATTCTCACGGATCGTCTCTGAGTCTGATTTGTATTATGTATTTATCAATATCATTAAAAATGCTCTCCAAGCCATGCCCCAGGGAGGCCACCTGGAGGTGAACGGCATTTTAAATGAGGACCACATGGAGATTACTTTACAGGACACCGGACCTGGTTTATCGCCCCAGGAGATGGACCAGATCTTTCAACCGTTTTATTCCACCAAGGACGGAACCCAAGGTTTGGGCTTGGGTTTGCCCATTTGCAAAAAGATTTTGGAACGCTATGACGGCAGCTTGTTGGTGGAAAGCCAACCGGGGCGGGGCACTAAAGTCAGATTGCTCCTGCCCTTCACTGACTCGGGAGCATTGCATGGCAAATAAAGACCTCCTGATCGTGGATGACGACAGCCTGGTATGTGAGTCTCTCAAAGAAATGCTTCACTTGGAGGGCTACAGCGTAGATGCGGTTATGGGCGGACCGGACGCCCTGACCAAAATCAAAAACCAACAATATCAGGTGATCCTCTCGGATATCCAGATGCCGGGCCTTGACGGCATCGAACTTTTTAAGGAATTGAAGGGCCGGGCCCCCGAGACCACGGTGATTTTTATCACCGGCCATGGGCACATTGCTGGGGCCGTGGAGGCCATCAAACTGGGGGCATATGACTACATCACCAAGCCCATCGATGACCTGCGTCTAAAACTACTATCCGTCATGCCCTGGAGAAGAAAAAGCTGCAAGCTTCCTACGACTCCTTGAAACAGCGCCTCAAGCCCTGGACTCTGGACGATACCATGGTGTTCGGCGATCCCAAGATGGCCCAACTTTTGGAATTGGTCCATACCATCGCGGACACCATGGCCACAGTGCTAATCACGGGGGAATCGGGCACTGGTAAATCTATGCTGGCCCAGTATATCCACCGGCATTCCCACCGCCGGGAAGGGCCCTTCGTCAAGATCAGCTGTGGTTCATTGTCCGAGACCCTGCTGGAAAGCGAACTTTTTGGGCACGTGCGGGGCTCCTTTACCGGGGCGATCCGGGATAAAAAAGGGAAATTCGAGGAAGCCCACGGAGGTACCATCTTTCTGGACGATATCAACTGCGCTTCTGCCAATCTCCAGATTAAGCTTTTGCGGGTCCTCCAGGAAAAAATCATCGAACGGGTGGGGGGGAACCTCCCCCTCCAGACGGATGTCCGCATCATCACGGCTACCAACACTTCACTTGAAGATGAGGTGGCCAAGCAGAGTTTTCGGGAAGACTTGTACTACCGCATCAATGTGGTTTCATTTACCATTCCGCCCTTGCGGGACCGGCTGAGCGACATCGAACCGTTGGCAAACCATTTTGTTAGTCGTTTCAATAAGATTCACCATAAAGAAATCAAAGGTATTACCAAGAGTGCTCTGCAATACTGTCTCCAATACCCCTGGCCGGGAAATGTCCGTGAGTTGGAGAATGTCGTTGAGCGGGCGGTGATTTTAAGCCCGGGGGAGTTCATTGTGCCGGAATCCCTGCCTCCTAAGATTACCGAAAGCAAGCCAACTCTGTCGAAGGAATCGTTTAAGAACCTGACCCTGGAAGAGGCTCTGGACCGCGCCGAAAAGCAAATCCTTCTGGAGACTCTGGAATCTTACAGTTGGAATCGCCAGCTCAGCGCCCGCACCCTGGGGATCAGTCGCACCACTCTCTTCAATAAGATGCGGCGATTTCAATTGGTTGACCCCCGGCGGTCATCGCCGGATAGCCTCGCCGAATCCGCTGCTTCCTAGTACAAGGCCAGGCACCGGCTGGCGCGGCGGCAGGGAGCGTCAGAGCAGCAACTTTTTAAAGTCTCCCTATCACCATTGATTCGCTCCCCTGACCATTAAGGGGAGAGGTCGGCGGCATCTCTTTCTTCCTGGGGCTTTTTGCATATTTAATCAAATTGGTAATCATCTAACGTCCTGTTTCTCTTTCCACATGGTGAGAGGAGAAGGGGATAGAACTCGGAGCAATAAATGCGGCACGATGGCAGCTATGGGGCTCGCCCTGCATCGTCGTGGTCGGTTAAACACCTGAGCGAGACAAACCATGAGTTACGACTTTGATACTTTGAAGAAGTGGGACCGGGATTATCTCTGGCACCCCTTCACTCAGATGCAAGGTTTCCGGGAAGAAGAGCCTCTGATCATCAGCCGGGGGGAGGGGGTTTATCTTTATGATATCCAGGGCAGGCGCTATCTGGACGGCGTCTCGTCCCTGTGGGCCAATGTCCACGGGCACAGGCGTCCGGAGCTGGACCTGGCCCTGACGACTCAACTTGCCCAGGTGGCCCATAGCACCTTGTTGGGAATTGCCCATCCCCCGGCCATCCTCCTGGCCCGACGGCTCGTAGAGGCCGCTCCTCCGGGTCTGGGAAAGGTGTTCTTCTCGGATAACGGCTCCACTGCGGTAGAGGTCGCCCTGAAGGTGGCGTTCCAATTCTGGCGAAACCGGGGCCAGGAGCGGAAACAGCGCTTCCTGAAACTGAGCGGGGCCTACCACGGTGATACCCTGGGGGCGGTGTCAGTGGGCGGCATCCCCTTATTTCATGAAATTTACCGGCCGCTATTGTTCGATACCTTGGAGGCCCCGGCCCCCTATTGCTACCGCTGCCCCCATCAGGAAGATTGCAAGGACCAGTGCCTTAAACGGTTGGAAGAGTTGGTGGCCACGCACCACGCCGAACTAGCCGCGGTGGTCGTGGAGCCGGTGATGCAGGGCGCGGCGGGAATGATCGCGCAGCCGTCCGGCTACATGGCAAAGGTCAGGGAAGTCACCCGGCGCCATAATGTGCTCCTTATTGCCGACGAAGTGGCCGTGGGCTTCGGGCGCACCGGCAAGATGTTCGCCTGCGAACATGATGGTGTGAGCCCGGATCTGTTATGTCTGGCCAAGGGGATTACCGGGGGGTATCTGCCCTTGGCTGCGACCCTGGCCACGGACGAGGTCTACGAGGCTTTTTTGGGGAAATACGAGGAATTCAGAGCGTTTTTCCATGGCCACACCTATACCGGCAATCCTTTGGGAGCCGCGGTGGGTTTAGCCAGCCTGGATATTTTCGCGCAAGACCGGGTTTTGGAAGGGCTGCCGGCCAAGATCACGCAGTTAGCGGGGCGGCTGGAGAAAATGACTGAGCATCCCCACGTGGGGGATATCCGGCAGCGTGGTCTGATGGTGGGCATCGAACTGGTGGCTGATAAAAGCAGCCGGGATCCCTTGCCATTGGCTCGGCGCACCGGACACCGGGTGATCCTGGCGGCCCGGAAGCTGGGTGCCATCCTAAGGCCCCTGGGGGATGTCATTGTCCTGATGCCGCCGTTGTGCATTACGCCGGAAGAACTGGGCGACCTTTGCGATATTACATTTGAGGCCATTGGTAAGGGCACAAAAGGGTTCTAGATGACATTGTGAGGCCAGGAAGATTTGCCCTTCTCTGGAACGATACTTTAAGGCGCGTTTGCCTCTCTATGGTTTGCCCTTAGTGTTCTCCCCCTGCCCCTCGGGTGAGGCGGGTTTCTTGGCTGTGGTCGTCAGCCGGCTCATTTCGTCCTGCCACTGCCGGAAGGATGCCTGAGGAATCAAGGCCTTCGACAGTTTTTCTTCTACCCGGATGATGACCTTGAGATCGGTTTTGCCTTGGGGCCCCTCCTCATCCAGGTGAAGCAGGGGTTTTCCAGCCTGGTCCAAGAGTTTCAGCTCATAGACCGGGGATGCTCCCGGAGGCCCAGCCTGGGGCAGGATTTTCGCGGCTTCCAGCTTCTGGAAATTCAAGAGGGCCATCTCCAGGCGGACAGAGGGTTGCCGGGTGGCTGCCTGATCCGGTCCGGTGATCTCCCAGGAGTTTTTGTCCTTTTTGGCCGTCCAGGTTTTACCGGGAGGACCCCAAACGACCTGGTACACCTGGCTAATGGCCCCGGACCACAGGCGGCGGTCTTCCAGAGACGCCAGGGCCTTGGCAATATCCTGGGCCAGGGTAGCTTCTACCAGAACTACTGTCCCCCCGGCGCCTTTACGGGCGTACGCCGCATCGTCTTGGGGCTCCCCCAGGAAAAGGGTTTGCCTTCCGCCGGGCGTGACCACGGTAATTTCGGTCTGACGCTTGGGGTCAAGTCCCAGGGCCCGCAAATTCTTGGGAGGCGGCTCCAGAAAATTCTTGGCCCGGGCTACATGCAAGTCCCGCAGGAGTTTATCCACCTTATCGCCCCGCACCTTGAAGTCGGGCCGGCCCACCCAGCGCCAACTCCCTGGCCCGGTCTTCTCCAACTCCACTGCGGTCTTGCCGGTGGCGATCTTAAGCCCGTTAACTTCATCTGTGATGAAGGCCAGCAAGGATTTATCCCTTAAGGCCAGGAGCTGCCGATCCAGGGAATCCTTGCTGCCCTGGCTGATCATGAGCAGGCGGGGGTCCTCGCCGGCCCGGGCGTAATAATTTTGGTCCCCCGGAACCTTGGCGCCAATGGCCAGTTGATGCGGCTTCCCCTGGACAGTAAATTTCACCACCAAGGTGGGCTTATCCAGGCCGAAAGCCTTGCGGTCTTTTTCCTCCCCGAGATCACGCTCTTTCCGGAGCCGGGCCAGGGTGGTCAACATGGAATCCACGATGGTCTGATCGGCCTTGGTGTTCAGGGGAGCGGTAAGCCGCCATTCCTTATCCTGTTTAACCAGGCGCACTTCGTCTTTACCCCGGACCAGACTGAGGTCGCTGATTTCGGATTCTTTGAGGAAAAATACCTGCTTGGCCTGCTCTTCCCGGGAGGCCTGTTTTTCCTGGCGCCACCGAAGGCCGCCATAAGTTCCGGCCAGAATCAGGAAGATAACCAAATAAGGGATCAATCGGCGGGGGGTCATCGCTGCACCCTCCGTCTGCGAAAGGCCCAGATTCCAGCCACCAGCATCACTACCGGGGCCCAAACCAGGCTGGCAAAGAACAACCACCAGATCTGGTAACCCTTCAGGCTCAAGAGTTGGGCTTTGCCGGTGCCCCGGACCGTGATCTGCTCCGTGGCCTGAGCCAGGAAATTGGCGGTGTTCAGAAACAGGTCGCCATTGCCGAAGAGGTTGAAAAACGCGTTGGCCGCAAAGTCCACGTCACCGAAGACCACCATATAAGTCTTTGGTTCGGCTGACTGCTCTGTCTTTTTATCCCCGGCCGGGGTTTGGGCTTTGCTGTCCTTTCGTGTCTGGTCACCTCTGGAGGTTGCCGGCTTGATTTCCACCTGAGCGCCCAGGATAAAAGGGCCTTTCTTGTCGGTCTTGGGATCAAACTCGGCTTTTTCGGCCTTGATCCACTCCTTGCCCAGCTTCTCATAGCTGGTGGACATGGTGGTGGCCAGGGGCAGCAAGGTGACATCCGGGTGGTCCTTTTTGAGGAACAGGGGCCGAGCCATGGGGTAAATGGTGACGATATTCTTGAAATCCTGAGTGATTTTGGAGGGACCGTATTGGGACACCAGGGGCATGACCGCACTCAGCCCCAGGGATTGACTCACCTGATTGACATCCAATATGAGGCCGTTATCCAAATCCAGGCCGTAGCCTGCCAGAAACTCCTTCAGGCCGCCATCCTCAAAGGCCTCCAACAAGACCAGAAGCCGGCCGCCGCCGTCCAGATAGGACTTCAGGGATTGAACTTCGGTGCTCAGAAGCGCCTTTTTGGGGGCGGCCACAATGACCACGGCGGCATCCGTAGGGATCGCCCCCCGGGCCAGCAGGTTGAGGGGTTCCACCTCATAGCCCTCGTTTTCCAGGGCCTTTTTTGCTACTTGAAATCCCCCGGGTTTAGGGTCATTCAGGTCCCGTTCGCCATGGCCGGATAGGAAATAGACTTTCTTGCGCTCTCCCTTTAATACTTTGCGCAAGGCATTGGTGATGGTGTTCTCATCGGACTGGTCGGCCATTTGACGCCGCCCCTGGTAGTCCAAAAGCACGTTGCCGGCATAGCGGTATCCGGCCTGCTGGGCCTTGAGGGGTTCCCTCTCAGGGTCCACAAACCGGTAACTGACCTTAGGATTGTGGAAAACGTAGAGCTGCAAGACCTCTTTGGCGCTCTGGCGCTCGGTGGCGCCTTCGGGCACAAAGACCGTCATGGTGAGAGGCTGAGTGACCTCCTTCAACAGAGCCAGGGTGACCGGTGACAGGGATCGGGTCTGTTCCCGGGTAATGTCCCAGCGCACTGGATACCAATTGGCCAGCAAGGTAGCCAGGATCAGGATGGCAACCACCAGCATTATCGACAAGGCCGACCCGGCCCCGTAAAGCATTTGGCGTTTTTTAAATAGATTTCCCCAACTCACGATTAAGCTCTCCAGCGCCGAGATTCCAACTGTCTCTTAGTGAGAAAGAGAAAGAAGTAGATGAAACTCAGGCAGTAAACCAAATCCCGGGTATCAATTACCCCCCCGGTGAAGTTCTCGTAATGGTCCAACAGGGACAGGTACTTAAGAATCCGCCCCAGATCCCCGGCCCCCAATTCCTGGACCCAACCGATGATCCAGACCAGGAGCAGCAGGGCAAAGGCTACCACCCCGGCCACGATCTGGTTCTCGGTGAGGCTGGAGGCAAACAGCCCCAGGGCCAGACAAGCAGCCCCCAAAAGGACCAAACCCAGGTAGCCGGCGCCCACCGCCGACCAATCCAGCGGGGTGAACAGGCCCAAGACCACGGCATAACTCGCGGTAAAAGCCAGCAAAATGATATAAATCAACAAGGCGGCGGCAAATTTGCCCCAAATTACTGCCCAATCCGTCAAGGGATAGGTAAACAAGAGCTCTGCGGTTCCGGAGCGCTTTTCTTCGGCTAAAAGGCGCATGGTGATAAACGGCACCATGAACAGCAGAATGATGCCCAAGACCGCAAACAGGGGCCGAAAGACCATCTGTTGGGGATTAAGCTGGGCCGCGATCTGGGGGTTGCCGGCCTGCTGAGCTGCCTGGAAGCTGATGATGTTGTAATAAATGACGTTGGTGTAGAAAAAATATCCTGCCAGGAGCAGAAAGAAAAAACCCATTATATAAAAAATGGGGGTAGCAAAATAAATCGTCAATTCTTTCCGCACTACCGCCAGCCAGCCTCTGATCTGCTTCATGACTCCTCTTCCGTTACCAGATTGAGGAAGACCTCTTCCAGGGTAAATTCCTGAGACTTGAGTTCCAGGAGTTCCCAGCCTCGGCCCACCACCAGCCGGGCCAGGTCCGGTCGCAGTTCGCGGCCGGCGTCGGTTTCCACCAGAAATTTTCCTTCTCCCTGGCTGAGGGTCCGGTTCACGCCCGCGAGGTGTTGCAAGGCGGCCTCCACTTCAGCCACCGGCCCCTTGACCGTCAGCAGCACCCGGGAGCCATGGCCCAACTGCCGGGAGAGGGTTTCCGGGCTGTCGCTGGCTACGATCTGACCACGATTGATGATGATGACCCGATCGCAGACCTGGCTCACTTCAGGCAATATGTGACTGCTGAGCATTACCGTGTGGGCGCCTGCCAGGTTCTTGATTAACTGCCGGATTTCCACGATTTGGGAAGGGTCCAGTCCGATGGTGGGCTCATCCAGGATGAGCAGCGGGGGTTGATTCAATAAAGCCTGAGACAGGCCCAGCCGCTGGCGGTAACCCTTGGACAGGGCTGTGACACGGGTGTATTGCACCTCTTCCAGACCGCACGCCTCCACCACCCGATTAATTTCATTTTTTTCCTCTTTGGCTTCTACGCCTTTGGCTTGGGCGGCAAACCGCAGAAATTGAGCCACCGTCAGGTCGGAATAAATAGCCACGTTCTCCGGCATATACCCTAAGGACCGCCGGGCCGCCAGCGATTCGGTAACGCAGTCGTAGCCGTTGATCCGGGCCGTGCCTGCGGAGGGCGCCAGGAATCCCGCCAGGATTTTCAAGGTGGTGGTTTTCCCGGCGCCGTTGGGACCCAGGAAGCCCACAATCTCCCCGGCCGCCACCTGGAAATCCAGGCGGCTGACGGCCAGGTGCGGACCGTAATACTTGGTCAGGTCCTGAACTTCTATCATTGTCTCCATGCCTAAGATACCGTTTTTCGTTTTTGGTTTTTCGTTTTTGTTTAAGAAAGAATCGTGGGGCTGCGTTTCTGCCGGCTAACCGTGGGATTATTTGAGCCACGCCTCCTTGAAAGCTGCCACGGTGCGCGCCAGCCCGTCCCCGAGGTTGACCCGAGGCTGCCAGCCCAGCTCTCTGTGGGCCAGGGTGCTATCCAGGGCGCTGCGGCGCTGCTCTCCCGGCTTGGCAGGGCCATGCACCGGCCCCAGGGGAGAGTCCATAAGTTCCTGGACCTTAAGGTAAATGGTGAGTATATCCGTTTCTTTGCCGCTGCCGATGTTGAAAGTGCCGGCGTTGGGATAAGTAAGGGCCAAAACGTTGGCGGCCACAATATCCCCCACAAAAACGAAGTCCCTGGTCTGCAACCCGTCGCCGTTAATCCGGGGCTGCTGCCCGGCTAGAAATTTTTCAATGAATATGGCTACTACACCGGCTTCTCCTTGGCCGTTCTGGCGGGGGCCGAAGACATTGGCATACCGCAGGGAGATGGGGATGATGCCGTGTTCCCGGTGATAGAAATGCATATAGTGCTCCACCGCCAGCTTGGCAATTCCGTAAGGAGCCTCGGGTTGGGGCCGATCTTCCTCCCGGGCCGGCAGCGGGGCTTTATCCCCATACATGGCGCCCCCGGTGGAGGCGAAGATGATCTTTTCAACCTGGGCCTGGGCCGCGGCCTGAAAAAGGTTAAGGGACCCCAGGATATTCTCCTGGGCATCCAGGACCGGATCGTTCACTGATACTTGCACGCTCATCTGGGCGGCATGGTGGATAATTATATGTGGCTGCCAGCGACGAATGAGGTCTGCGGTTTCCGGGGACTTGATGTCATAAGGGTAGAACTGCGCTGCGGCTGGCACATATTCCCGCTTTCCCATGGACAAATTGTCCACCACCGCCACCTCGTGGCCTTCGGCCACCAAATGATCCGCCACGTGAGAGGCGATAAAGCCGGCCCCGCCGGTTACCAGTATCCGCTTTGGTGCGTTCATGGATTCCCCTTTCCTTGTCTAACTTTTTATAATAACTAATTTGTTTCTCCAGATGCAATTATTTCCGGTTCGGCCGACGGGCAGATGTCTTTGGCAAAATTTAGGTGTGTTTTGCTGTGTTCCTTGATATTATTGCTGGTAAGTTTAAATAAAATAAATAATTGTTCATAATCATATTATGGAATAAATTCTGACAAAAAAGATAATAAGGAGGGGAGATATGGTGCTTGGGGCCCGGATTGGAGGAGCAATACTGGGCTTAGTCCTTCTGCTGGCGCCAGGAGCGGCCAGTGCGGTAGAGCCTCCGGTATTCGATTTAAAACAACTTGTGATTATGGCCTTGTCATACAGCCCGGAGGTCAAAGCCACCAAAAGCGAAGTGACCCTGGCCAAGGAACAAAAGAATGAAGCCCACTTCTACCGCTGGCCGCAATTTGATGCTGTGGCCCTGGGCGGGGTGGTACCCAATGCCCGGAGGGGAGAAGTGCGCCAGGTGGGAAAGAACAAGACCCTCTATTACCCTGATCCAGCCGGCAAGATCCACGGGGTGAACGTGTTCGGCAACCTGACGTTCACTCTTTTGCAGCCTCTTTATACCTTTGGCAAAATCGCCTACCGGGAAGAAGCCGCGGGCAAAAATGTTTTGGTTAAAAAAGCCGGGGTCGACCTCAAAAAAGGCGAGGTTATGTACCAGGTGGCTCAGGCCTATTATGGTCTGATCCTGGCCAACCAGGGGAAGGACGCGGTTCAAGACGCCCGCACCTACTTGAAGGATGCCCGGGAACGAATTAACCGCCTGCTCCGCATTGGCTCGCCCAACGTCAAGGAAAGCGACCAGTACCGCCTGGCCATGTATGAGGGTGGGGTGGAAAAATTTGCGGCTCAGGCGGACGAGGGGGCCAAGGTGGCCTACCAGGCTCTGAAGGCCTTGGTGGGCTATGGTCCCAACCAGGATTTTCAAGTTCCCCAGGATCTCCCGGCGCCTGCCGCTCCCCAGGGATTAGACCACTACATCCGCATGGCCTTGGAAATGAGGCCCGAATTGACCCAGCTCAAGCATGGTCTGGTGGCCCGGCAATTGCTGGTGGACGCGGCCAAGGCCGACCGCCTCCCCTCTTTCTTCTTTGTGGTGTTGGGCCAGGTGGCCGGTGCCCCGGGGCGCGACTACAACCCCGACCCCTATGTAAATGACTACTTTAACGGGATCGGGGCCTTGCCCGCGGTGGGAGCCCAGTTACACTTCGACTTCGGTATCCTCAGGGCCAAGATCGGTCAGGCCCGGGCCGAACTGGAACAATTGAAGTACACTGAAAAGCATGCCCTCATGGGCATCCCGGTGCAGGTGGCCAAGGATTACGGCAAGGTGCAGGAGAATTATAAGGCCTCCAGCGGCCTGGAGAAGGCCTATACCAACGCCCGCCGCTGGCTGATCACCTCCTTCAGTAATTTTGATATGGGGCTGGGGAAAATGGACGATATTTTCCAGGCCTTCGAGCGCTACGGCTCCTTCCGGGGCGATTATCTAATGGCCCTGTACGACTACAATCTGGCAGCAGCAGAGCTGGATAAATCCAGCGGGGCTTATCTCAAACAGTTGCCGTCAGAGGAAAAACCCGAAAAGGATATTACGCCAAGCAAAGCTGTAAAGCCCACCAGCTCCTCCGGCAAATAATGCTGTTTTGGTTTTTGGATCAAGTGTAAAACTTGCAATATCAGGGCGGATCTGAGGGTCCGCCCTTTTTACTCCGGCCGCAGTTTTGTCATCTGGGATCAAAAGAGGTTCATGCCCACCGGTTTTTCTGTAATCCGAAGGGCCGCGAAGGAAGCCGCCAACAATCAGAGGTCTAAACAAGGGGGGCAGGTGCAGAGGGGCCAAGGATTTCGGGAATATCGGGAGTTTCTCAAGTTTGCGGGGGATTTGGTGCGTTTGCCGATTCCCGGTGAAGGTCCCCTGGACCATCTGCTGCCCGAGGCTAGGTGGCGGGAGCTGCTGGCCGGGGTCCCGGATGAAGCGGCCTGGCTTATGACTCTGTCCCAGGCCACCGGGGTCTATTTCTTCCCCTCCCGGGAGTGGGTCCAGACTTTGATGCGATATTTAAAGTTCTTAAAGGTGACCCGGCTCCTGGAGGCCGGAGCAGGGAGGGGCTACCTCACCGCGGCCCTGGCGCCCTTATGCGATGCCGCGGGCATAAAATTTAGGGCCGTGGACAAAGGCGAGGGGGAATTTGTTTCGGGCCTGCCGGTCTATGCCGGGGTGGCGGCAGGGGACGCCTTTGCCGTAATCCAGGAGTTCGCTCCGGAGGTGGTGGTCTACGCCTGGCCCCCGCCGGGACAATCACTGGCTGCCATTTGCCAAATGTCATTTCTGCGCTATCTTATCGTAATAGGAGAAGCAGACAGTAATACTACCGGGGCCCGGAGAGATTGGCAGACTTTGCCGCACCTGCGGTCTGCGGCCTTGTCCCGTTGCGGGCGGGGACGGACCGGCAGCCAGAGGCACGCGGTGACCGTTTTTTATGGCGGTTGGAAAAAGTCGTAGGAAATGGCAAAAGTTTTTACTTTATCAGGCATAATTAACCAAATCCCCCCTTTTTCCAAAAGGGGGAAACTTAGGATGACTCAATGCGCAAGTCTTCCCTGGATGCATTTTTCAAACCCAAAGCGGTAGCGGTGATAGGGGCCAGCGAAAAGGAACAGACCATCGGGGGCGCCCTGGTCCGCAATCTTCTGAAGGACGGGTTTCCCGGCGAAATTTACCCGATAAACCGCAACTATCAGGAAATCCAGGGGCTTCGGGCCTATCCCTCAACCGTCGAAGTCAAGGCCCCCATTGATCTGGCCATCATTGCCATCCCTATTAAAGATGTGGCGGATGCCATGCGGGAATGCGGCCAGGCCGGGATTGGCGCTGCCATCATCATTTCCGCCGGCGGCAAAGAAACCGGGTTGGCGGGCAAAGAGATTGAAGCGGCGATTAAGGAGGAGGCGCAAAAAGCGGGGATTCGGTACCTGGGGCCCAACTGTCTGGGTATCCTGTGCCCGTCCTCCAAGCTGCACGCCAGTTTTGCGCCCCATTGCGCCCAACCGGGGAACCTGGCCTTTATCTCCCAAAGCGGCGCCTTGTGCAGTTCCATCCTGGGGTGGGCCATCCCCAAGAAGATCGGCTTCAGCCACTTCATCAGTGTGGGGTCCATGGCGGACGTGGATTTCGGCGATCTGATCGATTATCTGGGCAACGAAGAGCAGGCCCGGAGTATCGTCATTTACATGGAGAATCTGACTCAACACCGGAAGTTCATGAGCGCCGCCCGCTCGGTTTCCCGCATCAAGCCTATTATTGTGATCAAGGCGGGGCGCAGCCGGGCAGGGGCCCAGGCTGCGGCTTCCCATACCGGAGCCATGGCCGGGGCCGACCGGGCCTACAATGCCGCGTTCCGGCGGGCCGGTATCATCCGGGTAGACACCATCGGGCAGCTTTTCGACTGCGCCGAAGCCCTGGGGAAGGTGAAGAGCCCCACCGGCGGGAACCTGGGGATCATCAGCAACGCCGGGGGGCCGGGGGTCATGGCGGTGGATGCCCTGGCCCGTTGGAACCTGGAACCCGCGATCCTGTCTCAGGAGACCCTGGCGAAGCTGGATGAATTTCTGCCGTCCTATTGGGGCCGGATTAATCCCATCGATATCTTAGGGGACGCCTCGCCGGAACGTTATCAAAGGGCCGTAAAGGTGGCCATGGCGGCCCCGGAGCTTTCGGGGCTGGTGATTATCCTATCCCCCCAGGCCATGACCGATCCCACCGGAGTGGCCAAGGCAGTGGCCCCGGAAATCGGGGGCAAAGCCCGGCCGGTATTTGCGGTGTGGATGGGGGGTACGGATGTGGAGGCCGGGGTCCAGATACTTAACGAGGCCGGGGTCCCCACTTTTGAGACCCCGGAGCAGGCCGTGGACACCTTCATGGAAATGTATTTCTATAACCGGCACCTGGAACTCTTGCAGGAGACCCCGCCCCGGCTGACCCAAGACGTGAGCGTGAATACCCGGCAGGCCAAAACTTTCCTCTGCCAGTGCCTGGAGCGCCCGGGAGGGGTGCTGACGGAACTGGAATCCAAGGCCATCTTGAGCGCCTACGGCATCCCGGTGAACCCCACAGTGGCGGCGTCTTCCGGGGCCGATGCTGCGTCCGTGGCCCGGGTTATGGGCTTTCCGGTGGGGTTGAAGATAAACTCACCGGATATCAGCCACAAGTCCGAAGTAGGCGGGATGCGCTTCAATCTCCAGGATGAAAAAGAAGTCATGACTGCTTATGATGAAATCATCATGGCGGTGAGGTCCTCCAAGCCAGAGGCCCATATTTTGGGGGTAACGGTTCAGACCCAGGAGAAGAATCCCACCTGTGAACTTATTATCGGCAGCAAACAGGACCCGGATTTCGGCCCCCTCATCCTTTTCGGGGCCGGAGGAGAATTCACCGAGGTGCTGGAGGATTCGGCGGTGGACCTGCCCCCGTTGAACTTGCTCCTGGCCCGGCGGTTAATTGAAAAACCCAGAATTGCAAGGGTCCTCCGGGGCTATCGCAACACCCCGCCTGCCGACCTGGATCGACTGGCGGAGATCCTGGTGCGGGTTTCCCAACTGGTCACGGATTTTCCAGAGATCGCGGAACTGGACATCAATCCCCTGATGGTTATCAACGGGCGCTTTGTGGCGGTGGATGCCCGTATTATCGTCAAGCCCACAGAGGTTCCACCGCCGCGCCACCTCATCATCGCCCCTTATCCCAACCAATACGAAAGCGATTGGATGCTCAGGGACGGCACACCGGTGCTGCTGCGACCCATGAAACCGGAAGATGAACCCCTGGTATCCGAGTTTCTGGGCAAATGCTCGGAGGAGACCATATTTTTCCGCTACTTCAAGCTCATCAAAAAGTGGACCCATGAAATGCTCATTCGCTTCACCCAGAATGATTACGACCGGGAGTTGGGCTTGATGGCCATCGGCCAGCCGCCCGGTCCCGAGGTCATGATGGGGGTAAGCCGCCTGGTCATGGCAACGGACCGGTCCACGGCAGAGTTTGCGGTGATCGTGGCCGATCCCTGGCAGGGCAAAGGTTTGGGGCCCAAACTGTTGGAGCGCATCACGGAGATTGCCCGGGAGCAGGGGGTAAAGCTCCTCCACGGGGATGTCCTGGCCCAGAACCAGCCGATGCTGGACATGGTGAAGCGTCTGGGATTTTCCTTGCGGAAAGATACCGAGGGCGGGACCTACAGGGTCGAAATGGTCCTGACCGGAGACGGTCTGCGGCCGGCATGTGCGGTGGATGCGGCCATCGTCTAAAATAGCAGCCTGTAAAAAAGTTTCACAAATTAAGGCACGTTAAACTTCCCCTCCCCTGGTGGGAGGGGAATAAGACAACGAAATCATCCAGATATTTCACCCACCCTGACCCGCCCCATCCAGGGGGAGGGAATTTAGGCATAGCATATAGATGCTCAAATTCGAATGAGGTAAAAGACAGGAGGACAAAAGTGGCCGAACATGTGCCTTATATAGTGGAAGATGAATGTATTGCCTGCGGCGCCTGTGAAGAACTCTGCCCCGAGGTTTTTGTGGTGAACGAAACCCTGGGATTTGCCCAGGTCATGAACCCCGGTGGGGCGCCGGAGGAAAAGATCCAGGAGGCTATAGATGCCTGCCCGGTCCGGTGTATCCATTGGGCCGATGAAGCGGGGTAGGTGGAAGATCGAGCAGTTGTGACACAGAGCTACCTAGACCCAAGAGGAGAAAATGCCATGAAAAAGGTTAATCTTTATGAAGCCGGACAGTTTGCCGAAAAAGGGTTTGACAAGTTGCTGGTTCACGACTCCCCTTACTTTAAGATCCTCAATTTTAACTTCAAAGCCGGCCAGGAATTGCCCGTACACTCCCACGACATCGAAGGTCAGCTGAGTCTGGTGATCATTGAAGGAGAGGGTGAGTTTTTAGGCAGGGATGGCGCCTCCTTTCCGGCCAAGCCGGGGGATGTGGTCATCTCTGATATCGCCGAACCCCATGGACTGAGAGCCAAAACCGACCTGCGCCTCCTGGTCACCATCGCCCCGCCAATATAATCAGAGAAAATATCTTGAAAGGAACTCAAACCATGGCCAAGAAAGTCCCGGTAATCAACACCGATGAGTGCATTGCCTGCGGCAATTGCGAGGCAGTCTGTCCTGGGGTATTTAAGCTCAACGAATCCTTGGGGCATTCCGAAGTGATCAATCCAGAGGGAGCTCCGGAAGACCAGATTCAGCTGGCTATTGACCAGTGCCCGGTCCAATGCATCCACTGGCAGGAAGTGGAGGCCTAAATCCCTATGCAGATAGTGTCATTTGCCCCGGATTATGGTAAAAACAGAAGAATTAATGCAGCCGTGAAAAAACCGAGGTCCCTGGAGTCCTGCAAGCATGATGGACAAACGTAAACTTTTCGGCACCGATGGCGTGCGGGGGGTGGCGAACGTCTATCCCATGACCGCCGAGGTGGCCCTGCAATTAGGAAAAGCTTTGGCCTACGTGATCAAGTACGGCCCGGGGCGGCACCGCATCGTAATCGGCAAAGACACCCGAATATCGGGCTATCTTCTGGAATACGCCACGGTGGCCGGTATCTGCTCCATGGGGGTGGACGTCTTACTCTTGGGGCCGCTTCCGACCCCCGGGATCGCCTTCATCACCTCTTCCATGCGGGCCGACGCCGGGGTGGTTATTTCCGCTTCCCACAACCCTTATCAAGACAACGGCATCAAGTTTTTTTCCGGCAATGGCTTCAAGCTTCCCGATGAATTGGAGGCCCGCATAGAGGGCCTGATGGCGGAACCAGAGTTGGACGGGGCCTGTCCCACCGCCACCGAGGTGGGGCAAGCCTTTCGTATCGACGATGCCCGGGGCCGCTATATTTCATTTCTGAAGAGCACTTTCCCCAAAGAATTGGAACTGGACGGGCTGAAGATCGTAGTTGACTGTGCCCACGGAGCCACTTACCGGATTGCGCCGGATATCTTCACCGAATTGGGGGCCGAAGTGATCCCGATGGGGGTAAGGCCCAACGGCAGAAACATCAATCGCCAGTGCGGCGCCACCCATCCCGAGGGCATGGCGGTCCTGGTCAAACGCCATGGGGCCGATCTGGGGCTGGCCTTTGATGGGGACGGCGACCGGGTAATCATGGTGGACCATCGAGGCGAGATCGTGGATGGCGACCACATTCTGGGTATTTGCGCCCTGGATATGTTGGAGCGGGAGAGGTTGCGGCGCAAAACCGTAGTAGGCACCGTCATGTCCAACCTGGGTCTGGAATTGGCCTTGAAAGCAAAAGGGGTTCGCCTACTAAGAACAGCCGTGGGCGACCGCTACGTAGTAGAGGCCATGCTCAAAGGTGGCTATGTTCTGGGCGGGGAGCAGTCCGGCCACGTGATCTTCCTGAATCACACCACCACCGGAGACGGCATTCTTACGGCGCTGCGGCTGCTGGCGGTGATGTTGCGGCAAGACAAATCGCTGGCGGAGCTGGCCGGCTGGGTGAAAAAGTGCCCCCAGGTTTTGATCAACATCAAAGTCAAAGAGAAAAAAGACCTGAAGGCGTTGCCCCGGGCCCGGCAAGCCATCCTTGAGGCGGAAAAACACTTGGGAGCCACAGGCAGGCTCCTGGTGCGCTATTCCGGGACGGAGCCCAAGTTGCGCATAATGACCGAAGGTGAGAATGAACCGTTGATCAAGCGGGTAGCCCAAGATCTGGCGCAGGGGCTGGAGACCATGTTGAACTGAGATGGAGATACGCCCATGCTGCTGGTGATGGATGTGGGAAATACCAACACGGTGATCGGAGTCTATCAGGATGGCCGTATTTTAAGCGACTGGCGCATCCGAACCGAAAAAGAAGCCACCGTGGACGAGTTTGGCATACTCCTGCGCAATCTTTTCCAGGCCCAGGGGCTGATTTTGGAGCCGGGCACCGACCTGGTCATTTCCTGCGTAGTGCCCCCCATGAACAACACCCTGGAGGGGTTTGCCCAGCGCTATTTGAACGTCCGGCCCTTGTGGGTGGGGCCTGGAATCAAGACCGGCATGCCCATCCACTACGATAATCCCAGGGAAGTGGGGGCAGACCGCATTGTCAACGCGGTGGCGGCTTATGAACAGGTGCACGGGGCCGTGGTGGTGGTGGATTTCGGGACCGCTACCACCTTTGATGTGGTGTCCCGCCAAGGGGAATATTTGGGGGGGGTCATTGCCCCGGGAGTGATGATCTCGTGTGAGGCCCTGTTCCTTAAGGCCTCAAAGCTGCCCCGGGTGGAAATCTTTGCCAAACCCAAAAGCGTCATTGCCAAGGACACCATCAGCAGCATGAACGCGGGGATCATCTATGGTTACGCCGGTTTGGTGGACGGCATTGTCCACCGTATAAAGGATGCCCTGGGCACCACACCTCGGGTGATCGCCACCGGCGGCCTGGCCTGCCTCATCGCCTCGGAAACCAAAAGCATCGATACAGTGGATGATTACCTGACCCTGAAAGGCCTGAAGATTATCTATGAGAGAAACCGTCCCCGCCGGGAAGAACGGGGTAAGGGAGGGGCGGCATGAGTCCGGAAGAGACAGGCATCAGCCGCCGGTATCTCCGGGAGACGCGCTATACCCGGCGGGGCATGGCCGAAAAGGCCCTGGCCTATCCCCGGGCCCCTCTCTATAAAGAGTATCCGGATGCAGCCCAGCGCGTTAGTCTTGATTCCGAGTCCGGCCGCAGGAGTGCGGACTTTTGGCAGGCAGTGGCGGCGCGCCGCTCCCAGCGGGACTACCGGGACCGGCCCCTGAGCCAGGAAGAACTGGCCGCCCTGCTCTGGGCCACCCAGGGGATCACCGGGGCCATGGGGGGGTATCATTTCCGGGCTTCGCCGTCGGCCGGGGCCTTGTATCCAGTGGAAACTTATCTGGCGGTGCATAGGGTCGAGGGCGTGGCGGCGGGCATCTGGCATTTTCAGGTGTTGGATTTCGCCCTGGAATTGGTGGCTGCCGGGGACTATCGCCAGCCCCTGGTGTCTGCCGGACTCTCCCAGGGCTTTTTGGGAAGTGCGGCGGCGGTGTTTATCTGGACCGGGGTGTTGAACCGGGCCCGGTGGAAATACCGGGAACGGGCAGTGCGCTACCTGTTCCTGGATGCCGGCCACATTTGCCAGAACCTGATGCTGGCCGCCACGGCCCTGGGTTTGGGGGTTTGCCCGGTGGGGGCCTTTTTCGACGAGGAAGTGGAAAGGCTAGTCGGTGTGGACGAGGCCGAAGAAGTGGCACTCTATTTGGCCTCTGTGGGGCCGCTGTAGATAAAGTTAAAGGGATTGCTGAGATATAATTGTGAAGGGGTGCAGTCATGGAAGAACAGGAAAAGTTGGAGATTATCGATGAAATTAAAAGGATTGAACGGGAGCTCTATTTGAAAAAGAGTAGGCTTGCGGCAAATGAAGCCAATAATCTCTTTGTCAGCATAGGCCTTAATCATATTCAACGTGAACCTTTGAAATTAAGCTCCGAGTTGCTAAAAGAATTCACAAAATTATTAGAAAATATCCGTTCCTGTTCAAGCGGTGGAAGTAGCATCGAAGATATCCAGAAAGAAAGAGAGAGGACTAAATGAAATTAGTTATCGACAGCAATATTTTTGTCAGCAGTCTGGATCCCAGTGATATCTTTCATGAGGAATGTTGGCCAATTTTCCAAAAACTATTGAAATATGAATTGGAAGCCTTATGTCCTACTCTTGTATTAATTGAGACAATCTGCGTTATCCGCAGGAGAACAAATAATATTGCACTGTCCATTAAAATTTATCAGAATTTAATCAAAATACCAAGTATTAATTGGTTGGATATAACTATTGATGTCGCTGTAAGGGCATGTATGTTGGGAAGTTTAACTGGATTAAAAGGTGGCGACACCGTAGTTTTGCAGGTGGCGGAACAATATGGCATCCCGTTATTAACCAAAGATAAAGAAATCAAAACAAAGTCGCCCGGTGAAATATTGATTTTTGAACCGTCAGATTTGTCGTTTTAAGGGAGGAAACAGCATGAAACGCTGGATAGTTGTAGTGCTTGTAACGATGTGCCTGGCCGCGGGCGCCGGTCCCCAGGGGTTCGCCCAGACCGCAGTGGACAAGGTTAAGGCCGCGAATATCCGGGCAGCCCAGGATTACCTCAAATCCGGGTTCATTCTGGCCGGAGAAGGCCGGGATGAAGAAGCTGCCAAGGCCTTCGGCAATGCAGTGAGCATCAGGCCGGATTGGGCCGAGGCCCGCAGCTTGTATGGCAGCGCTTTGGCCCGGATCAGCAAATACGCGGAGGCGGAGGCCGAACTGCGAAAGGCTGTCGCCCTGAAGCCGGATTACGCCGAGGGGTGGAATTTTTTGGGAGAGTTTCTCAAAGATCGGGGGAAAACGGCAGAAGCCCAGGAGGCCTTTCGCAAGGCCAAGCAATACGCCCGTTAATCCAGGCCGGCGGGGCAGACTATGCCTGCCCCATAGCCGCCCTCTCTATTCTGGCGGCCCTGCCAGCACTTTTAAGCCAGAAAGATTACCATCCGGTTTTTGCGGTCAGCGGTGCGATAATAAACAACGCTCTCAGCCAACTGTTGCAGGCCGTTATAAAGGACGCAGCTGGCCGGGTCAGGATTGCCCGGGGCTGGAAGGCCGCTCAGGCTGCTGGGATTGTGAGGGGCTGCATCGTCTTCGAAAGTCAGGCGCAACCGGGGTCCACTTTCCTCGAGAGACACCGCGATGTAACCGGGCTGGTCAGAGCGATAGGCATGATTCACCAAATGGTGAAAAATTTCCTCGGCCGCCTTCTCCAGACTTTGTTGCCGGTTCGGGGCTAAACTATGCTCCCCGGCCCACTTCCGGACGTAATCCATCAACAGCTTAAGATTTTCCTGGCGGTTGCTCAGCGTCAGCCACGAAGAAGTCATCATGATTATCTTATCGTAAGATGCCAGGCTTAACCTTAAGCATTTTTATCAGCCTTGGGCCCGCCATTTTCAAGCCCAGGGGAGTGACTTTTGGATTGGGCCGCCGCCCCGCTGGGACTGGAGGGTTGCAAAAAGCGGTCCCGTTCGCTAAAAATGCAGCCGCAGTATTGTTGACGGTAAAGCCCCATCTCCTTTGACTGTTCTATACCTGTAACCCAACCCTGCCGAAAGTCCTCATAATAAAACGGCACTCCCACCTCCCGGCCCACTTGGTTCCCTAATTCCTGGATCAACGCATGGTTTTGGAATTTACTATAGAGGAGGGTGGAAGTGAAGGCGTCAAACCTGCCACCGCGTGCCACCCGGGCCGCGGCGGTTAGCCGCAGGTGGTAACAGAACCGGCACCGTTCCCGCTCCCGGAAAACGATGTGCCGCAGAAAGCCTTCCAGATCGTAGCTGCGGTCCCAGATGATGGGGAGTCCGGTTTGGGCGGAGTAGTCTTCCAGGGAAACCAGCCGCCGGGAAAACTCCTGATAGGGATGAATATTGGGGTTAAAGAAAAAGCCCCGCACCTGGTGGCCCGAATCCGACAGCGCAGTGACCGGATAAATCGTGCAAGGGGCGCAACAGATGTGGAGCAGAATCTTCATGGATCAGACAAGATGGCCCATAACCTGCTTGGCCGTCTGCCCCAATTCCCCGATATTGGTAACCACAGTCACCCCCGCCGCGGTCAGGGCGGCCATCTTGTCGGCGGCCTTGCCGCTGCCCCCGGAGATAATGGCCCCGGCATGACCCATGCGTTTGCCCGGAGGCGCGGTTTGGCCGGCAATGAAGCTCACCACCGGTTTGCTCACGTGTTGGGAGATGAAGGCGGCGGCTTCTTCCTCAGCGGTCCCGCCGATCTCCCCGATCATTACGATGCCCTGGGTCTGGGGGTCGGCTTCGAAAAGCTTCAACATGTCGATGAAGTTGGTGCCGATGATGGGGTCGCCGCCGATGCCCACACAGGTGCTCTGGCCGATGCCCAGCAGGGTAAGCTGATGCACGGCTTCGTAAGTCAGGGTGCCGCTGCGGGAGACCAGGCCCACGGGGCCCGGCTGGTGGATGTGGCCGGGCATGATGCCCACCTTGGCCTGGCCGGGAGAGATGATACCCGGGCAGTTGGGGCCAATAAGGCGGCAGTCCGTATCCTTGAGCGCGGCCATAACCCGCACCATGTCCAGGGTGGGAATGCCTTCGGTGATGCACACCACTACTTTGATCCCCGCGGCTGCGGACTCCAGGATAGCATCAGCGGCAAAGGCCGGCGGCACAAAGATCAGGGAGGTATTGGTCCCCGTGTCTTTCACCGCTTGCGCCACGGTGTTGAACACCGGGACCTCGTCCATCTTCTGGCCGCCTTTGCCCGGGGTCACCCCGGCCACCACCTTGGTGCCGTATTCGGCGCAGGCCCGGGCATGGAAAGAGCCTTCCTTGCCGGTAATGCCCTGCACTACTACGCGAGTATCGTTATTCACCAGAACGCTCATGGGTCACCTTTCATCCACGTTAATTTCGCTAGGAGGGGGAATCTATTGCATGTCTTCAACGTCAGACCGATTCTCAGGGACGGTCCATAACAGCCGCAGTGAGACTCCACAACCCTTTGAGTTTCGCATATCTCCCAATCCTGGTCAATTTTTATCTACCGACGGTAGGTTATACACTGCCCTATCGACGAGTTAATCGCGTGGTATGGCCTTGATATGGCGTCGGCCAGCCAAATCACCGGGGCGCTCATCCGGGACCGAGGTCCGCCGCCACGCCCGCGTCCACCTCCCCGCTCCTGCATATCCGGGGTGATCAGGAAGGGAAAGTAGATCAGCAAGAGGCTGAGGACCAGAAAGACCACGGCGATTTTGATACGGACCCCGGCATTGGGAATCAAGCGCTGGAACAGGCCTAAAATCTGCTGCCAATGGAGGATGATATGGATTACCAGCAAGATCAGGAGGGCAAAGGCCAGGTAGAGGTGGATGTCGCCCCAATCGTGCCGGTCCCACCCCAGCCAGGAGAACTCCAGGTTGCGGCCGTATTTGGCCCAGACGTCCCGGCGGGGAGGCAGGATATACTTCATCAGGAACCCCAGACCGGCCATGGCCATCAGGCACAGAAACATCATGACGTCGATGACGAAGTTTAGTTTTGGTTTATCCATCACAAAACCTCTTCAGGCAAAAAAAAGGGAGGCGGCAATTGGCCGACTGGAATGAAAATTAGCGAAGGGTGAAGTCAGGCTAAACTGCCACCGGTCTATCCGGCAGACACCTGAAAGAGGAAGTCTGCACCACCAAGGGATCACTGTTTACTCTTCCCCCGGCCGCTCCAGAATGGCGTGCCATCGGGTTCCCGCAGCTTTAAGACCTGATCCCCTTTTTTAATTTCCGCGGCCAGGATCACCGGTTGGCCTTCCCAGGTAATTTTGGAGCCGGTCACCTGGATTTTATCCAGGTTATTGACCTGAACCGGCAGCTTATCAACGTAGAGGTCGGGGCCCAAAAAGATGGTGACTTTGTCAGTTTCGGTCTTCAAGGTCAGATAAATCAGTCGAGGCAATCCTTTTTGCGTTGCCGGCGGGGTTTTAGCGATGACTATCCCGGAGACGGTGACCACGGTGTCAGGGTTATACAGGCCGCTGGGGCCACCCCCCGTTTTGGGGCCGGCCTGGCCCCAGGAAGAGGTTGCCAGCGCCAGGCTGAGAAGACTGAGAACCACGAGGAGCCGCAATGGCCTGATCATAGAGTCTGCTCCGTTTCCGAAGGTTGTCTCACCCCCCGGCTTAACCTGCCCTGCAAATTCATAGTTTTACTAACTAAAAACCAAAAATGAAAAACTATCAACTGTTCTTAACCCACCAGGGCTGCCACTTTCTTTGCCGCGTCCAGCATATCGGTGGCCACAGTGAAGGTGAGGCCGGATTGGTCCAGGATCTCCCGGCCCATTTCCACATTGGTGCCTTCCAGGCGCACGATGATGGGCACCTTGACCTGCACCTGCTTGACCGCCTCCACCACGCCGTTGGCCAAAACGTCACACCGCAGGATGCCGCCGAAGATGTTGATGAGCACCCCTTTGACGTTGGGGTCGCCCAGGATGATGCGGAAGCCGTTGGCTACCATTTCGGCAGAAGCGCCCCCGCCCACGTCCAGGAAATTGGCCGGTTCGGCCCCGGCGGCTTTAATCAGGTCCATGGTGGCCATAGCCAGCCCGGCCCCGTTTACCATGGCCCCGACGTTACCGGTGAGGCGGATGTAGTTGAGGTGGTGCTTCCGGGCCTCGTGCTCCAGGGGGTCCATTTCATCGGGATCTTCCAACCCCGCCAGATCGTGATGGCGAAACATGGCATTGTCGTCCAGATTGATCTTGGCGTCCAGGGCCAGCATAGCCCTGCCCTTGGTGACCACCAGGGGGTTGATTTCGGCCAGGGAGCAATCCAGGGTAGTGAACATGCGATAGAGGTTTTCAATGAAGGTGGTAGCCGGACGAATGAGGGTGGGGTTGAGGCCGATGCCGAAGGCCAGGTTGCGGGCCTGGTAGGGAAAAAATCCCGCGGCCGGGTTCACGGCCTCTTTAAAGATCAACTCCGGGGTGCGGGCCGCTACTTCTTCGATCTCCATGCCGCCTTCGGCGCTCATCATGATGACCGGCCGTTCCGTAGACCGGTCCACCACCATGCCCAGATAAAGCTCCTGGGCGATTTCCTGGGCCTGTTCCACCAGCACTTTATTGACCAGCTTGCCTTCGGGGCCGGTCTGGGGGGTGATAAGGGTCATGCCCAGGATCTGGTCGGCCACCTTCTCCACCTCTTCCAAGGTGGTGGCCGTCTTGATACCTCCGCCTTTACCCCGGCCTCCGGCGTGGATTTGGGCTTTGACTACAAAAGGGCCTTCCGCCAGTTGTTCTGCGACCTGGCGGGCCTCCCTGGAGGTAGTGGCCACATCGCCCTGGGGAACTGGCACGTTAAATTTTTTCAGCAAGTCCTTGGCCTGGTATTCATGTATCTTCATGGGATTATCCTTTTCGGGTGATTTCTTCAGGAAGGCATTTTCTATTACTTAAACCAGCCAGGAACGTTTATCAACGAGAAATCGCCCGGCGTGAGATTTATCTCCAGGCTCCAAAGTAAACCCGGCTGGCATCAGAGATTGAAGTTAAGGGTATAGACCTGGCCGGTATTCTGGTCCTGGAGTTGCAGGCGCAGGGTCTGGGGTTGGCCCGCCTCCCGGGGGAAGAGGATGAGGCCGTAAGCCAGTTCTCCGGGCTTGATGGGCAGGTTTTTTAAGTCGTGGCGGGTGAGGTCTTCGGTGATGGCCCGGGGAACCTGGGTGTCGCTGCCCCCTGTCATGCCGCCCAGGATGCCGCCCCCGATGGCGCCGGTGGTGGCGCCCCGCATGGCGTATTCCCCGGCGCGGCCGCCGCTGGCCACCCCCACCGCGGCGCCGATGAGGGCCCCGGTGGCCGCACCCAGTAAGGCTCCCTGGGCCAAGCCCTTCACCCCTTCCTTGAGTTGGACCCCACGGGCTATGCGATCATAAGCCTCGGCTTCGGACAGAACCGGAAAAATCTCCTGTTTCTGATTCACCAGAAAGGTCTGGGTGGGTACGATGATCAGGATTTGGGTGCCGCGATTGTCGAAACTCACCTGCATCGGCAGAAGACCAGCGCCAATGATGTCAAACCCAAAGGCCGCCTTGGCTTCTTCTTGATTGGCCCAAACCCGGGCTCCCACATAAGTGTCGGCCACCCGCTGCACATTGGCGTAAGCCTCCGGCAGTTTAAAAGGGGTGACGGTGGGTTGGTAGGTTGAGCACCCCAGCCAGACGAGGGATGACAGCAAGCAGATTATGGCGGCGATGCGGGGCATAAGGGTTTCCTGCCTTGTTGGTGTTAGGTTTCTTAGATGTACTTAGAATTTGACCCATAATTCCCCCCTCCCCTGGTGGTAGGGGGTTAGAGGTGGGGTGAATAAGACAACGGAATCAGCAGAATAGCTCCCCCCCCACCCTAACCGTCCCCCATCAAAGGGGTGTGAATTAAGTAATTCAGACTTACTTCAGGGGCATCAACAGCCGGTTGATTTCCCGGCAGCGGCCCGTGGAGTCAATCTTCAGCACCAGCCCCTGGAGTTGGATATTTTGAGTGGCCACTTTGAAGGGGTGGGGGCGCTGGGTCAAAAAGCGCGCCTGGATGATCTCCCGATTCATGCCGATGACGGAATCCACCGGGCCGGTCATGCCGGCATCGCTGATATAACCGGTGCCGTCCGGCAAAATGCGCTCGTCCGCGGTCTGGACATGGGTATGGGTCCCCACCACTGCGCTTACCCGGCCATCCAGATACCATCCCATGGCCTGTTTTTCGCTGGTGGCCTCGGCGTGCATGTCCACCAGAATGACCTTCGCTTCCGTGGGCAGGGTGTCCAGAAGGCGGTCCACGGTGCGAAAGGGGCACTCCAGGGAGTTCATGAAGACCCGGCCTTCCAGGTTGATGATGGCGGCAGGTTCACCTGTGGCGGTCTCCACCAGAGTAAGCCCCCGTCCTGGGGTCTCGGGCGGGTAATTGGCGGGCCGCAGCAGGCGGTCGGTGTCCTCCAGGTAGGGCAGGATCTCCTTGTGTTTCCAGATATGATTGCCGCTGGTGAGGACATCCACCCCTTGGCTCAGCAACTGGTCGGCCACCTGGGGAGTAATGCCGATGCCGCCGGAGGCGTTTTCGCCATTGGCCACTACCAAGTCAATAAAATGATGGTCCACGGCCCGGGGCAGCAATTCGGTCACCGCCCGCCGTCCCGGAGCTCCCACGATATCGCCGATGAATAGGATATTCATGAAATCACAGAGCCTTAGCGGGCATATTCCACCGACCGGGTTTCCCGGATGACGGTGACCTTGATTTGGCCAGGGTAGGTAAGGTCCTGCTCAATTTTCTTGGCAACTTCCCGGCTGAGGAGAACCGCCTCCTCGTCGTTGACCTTCTCGCTCTCCACGATGAGCCGGATCTCCCTCCCCGCCTGAATGGCGTAGGATTTGCTGATGCCGCCGAAAGACAGGGCCACCCGTTCCAGGTCTTCCAGACGTTTGACATAGGTTTCCAGCATCTCCCGCCGGGCGCCGGGCCGGGCTCCCGAGAGGGTGTCGGCGGCTTGCACCAGCACTGCCAGGATGTTTTCGGGCGGGATATCTTCATGGTGGGCGGCGACGGCATGAACCACTTTGGGTGATTCACCGTGGCGTTTGGCCAGATCGGCGCCGATGAGGGCGTGGACGCCTTCGGCCTCCTGGTCCACGGCCTTGCCGATATCATGGAGCAAACCGGCCCGCTTGGCATGCTTGACGTTGAGCCCCAGTTCCGCAGCCATGATGCCGCAGAGATAGCAGACCTCTACGGAATGCTGCAAAACGTTTTGGGCGTAGCTGGTGCGGAACTTCAGTTTGCCCAGAAGTTTGACCAGCTCGGGATGAAGTCCGTGGACCCCGGCATCGAAGGCTGCCTCTTCGCCCGCCTCCCGGATATTGACTTCCAACTCCTGGGTGACCTTGTCCACGATTTCTTCGATGCGGCCGGGGTGGATACGGCCGTCGGAGATGAGGCGGTCCAGGCTGCGCCGGGCCACCTCCCGGCGCACCGGGTTAAAGGCGCTCAAGATGACGGCTTCCGGGGTGTCGTCAATGATAATGTCCACCCCGGTAGCGGCTTCCAGGGCGCGGATGTTGCGGCCCTCCCGGCCGATGATGCGCCCTTTCATCTCTTCATTGGGCAGGGCTACCACCGAGACGGTTTGCTCCGCCACGTAGTCCGAGGCGTAGCGCTTGATGGCGAGGCCAATAATTTCCTTAGCCTTGCGGTCGGCGTGCTCCCGGGCCTCGGTCTCGATGCGCTTCACCATCCGGGCGGCATCGGCCCGGACTTCCCGTTCCATGGATTTGAGGAGATGGTCCTTGGCTTCCACGGCGCTCATGCCGGCAAGTTGCTCCAGGCGGGCATTCTGCTCATCAATGAGGTGTTGGTAGCGCTCGGTCTGAGTTTTGAGGTCCTCTTCCTGTTTGGCCAACAACTTGTGCTTCTTGATGAGTTCGTTGTCCCGTTCATCCGCCAGGGCGATTTTCTTTTCCAGATGTTCCTCTTTCTGAAGGAGGCGACGCTCCAGTTGATTGAGTTCGTGGCGGCGTTCCTGGGTTTCCTTCTCGAAGTCCATCTTCATTTGCAGAAGGTGGTCTTTGGCCTGGAGCTTGGCTTCTTTCTTGAGGGTTTCGGCATCTTTGCGGGCTTCATCCAGGATTTTTTTCCCCAGAGCTTCCAGGGACTTTTGGTGGCTGTCCATCACATGCTTGCGATAGAAAAAACCACCCAGGAAGCCAAGGCCCAGCAGGATAACCTCTACGAAAAAATGTAACAGGGTCATGTAAGTCCCCTTAGACGCAATGGTAGTACTAGCGGTGGTACACGTCCCGGCATACGGGACAGAGCAGGTTGCGAACTATCAAACCTTAGAGAGGTCGAAGCGGCAGGCGGTGGCGGTAAGCCACAATGACATCTTTTGGGGCGGAATAGGATGAACGGCACTGCCGGTGATTAATCACCGGTAACAAATCAATTCTGACAACACTAACAAGGCTTCCAACAAATTAGCACTGCGGTGAACTTGGCCACCAATTTAAATGGTGACGCTTACCTATATTCATAAGTATCTCAGGCCATAACCCGGGATTGTGCATTTGTAACCGATTTTCCACCTGGGTCAATATTTCTGACCGGTGCGTCGTCATCCTCCGCCCGGAGTAATTTCTGCCGTGAATTCCTCGCCCCGGGTCATTTGGCCCGGGCCGCCATGCCTCTCAAAGTCGAATTTGTCCCGGTGCATTCAAGGCCCCGGGAAAAGCGACGAATTACTTGCCTCCAATATTTGGATTAACTGTCTGGAACGTTTTTGGATTTCCGAGTGGAGCTGCTGATAATCCTCCTTGCTTTCCAGGCACTCATATGCCAGGTTCAATGCCGCCAGGATCGCCAGGTCACTCAAGGGCCTGGTGGGAAAGGCCCGCTGCAATTCACGCAGCTGGCTGTCCACCTCCCGGGCCACGGCGTGCAGGCTCTCCGGAGCCATGCTTCCCTTTAACGTAAAGGTGCGGCCCAATATTTCCACGGTCACCGGCGTGGTCTCCTGCACAGGATTTATACCGATTCTCCCGTATCGATGATTTTCAGGCGGTTGAGGATCTTATCGATCCGTTCCCGGACCAGTTCCCGTTCCCGGGAAACTTTGGCCAGTTCAGCCTGGGCCTCTTTGAGGGCTTGTTCCTTTTCGCCCAGGCTCTTTTGCAGAGCGGTGTTAGCTTCTTTCAAGCCGGCAATTTGATTTAAAACCAACTCCAATTTTTGTTCCAGGGTAGTAAAGAGATCAGTAACCACGCATATCCCCCATAATATTGATTGTGCTCTTGCGAGGTGCAATTGTCAAGCATTTTTACAACTTCGGCGGAACCAGGGTGTCCCGCAGGCGGGCCGCCAGATGGGTAAACCGGCGGATGGGACGGTCATTTCGGATGGCCATGCCGAGGGCCCGCTTGGTGCCCAGAATCACCACCAGGCGGCGTCCCCGGGTGAGGGCGGTGTACAATAGATTCCGCTGCAACATCATGAAGTGATGAGTGGTTAGCACCAAAAGGACGGCGGGGAACTCACTGCCCTGGGCCTTGTGCACCGTAACAGCGTAAGCCAGGGTGAGCTCCTCCCGTTCGCCGGGGTCATAGGTGAGCACCCGGCCGTCAAAATCCACCTGGAGTTGGCCCGTGGCATCGAGAAACCCACAGACCTGGCCGATATCCCCGTTGAAGATTTCCTTATAGTAGTTATTTTTGAGTTGCATCACCTTGTCGCCCCGGCGATAAACCCGTCCGCCCCATGACCACCGCGGACTGTCGGGGTTGAGGCGCTCCTGCAACTCCACGTTCAGGGTCTGGATGCCCACGGCGCCCCGGTGCATGGGCGTGATCACCTGGAGGTCTCGCAGGGGGTCCAGGCCAAAGCGGCTGGGAATCTCTGCGGCCACCAGGTCAAGGAGCCTGGTCTTGATGGCTTCGGGGTCCTCCAATTCCAGGAAGACGAAATCCCCTTTGCCGAAGTCCTTGGGCAGGACGGGATAGGCCCCCTGGTTAATGCGATGGGCGTTGACTACGATGAGGCTTTCTTTGGCCTGACGGTAGATTTGGGTCAGGCGCACCACCCCGATGACCCCGGAATCCATCAGGTCTTTGAGGATGTTGCCCGGCCCCACGGCTGGCAGTTGGTGGGCGTCCCCCACCAGAATGAGGCGGGCGGCGGGCGGAATGGCCCGGAGCAGGTGGTACATCAGAAAAGTATCCACCATGGAGGTCTCATCCACCACCACCACTTCCGCTTTCAAGGGGTCCGCGGGGGTGCGGCGGAAGCCGCCGGTTTGGGGGGAAAACTCCAGGGCCCGGTGGATGGTGCTGGCGGCCATGCCGGTGGTTTCGGAAAGACGCTTGGCCGCCCGGCCGGTGGGGGCCATGAGCATGACCCTGGCCCCCAAACCCTGATAGAGGTCCAGGATGCAGCTGACGATGGTGGTTTTGCCGGTGCCGGGGCCGCCGGTGATGATAAGCACCTTGTCCTTCAAGGCTGCAGCCACCGCGCTCGCTTGCTCGGCGGAGAGCGTAAGACCTCGCTGCTGTTGGACCTGGGCGATGAGGTCTTCCAGATGTAAGGGGGGTGGGCTCCCGGCCGCGGTGATCAGACGCCCCAGGGACTGGGCCAATCCGGTTTCCGCCACCCAGGCGGGCCGTTTGTAAACGCCGCGTCCGCTAGGCAATTCCGGCACCACTAACCGGCCTTCCCGGGCCAGGGCTGCCAGGGCCTTCTGCAACGAGGGGCGGGGAACGTGGAGCAGTTCCTCAGTGCGCTGCATGAGCAGGTCTTCCGGGACGTAAACATGGCCCTCGCCGCCCATGGTATCCAGAACGTGGAGCAGCCCCGCGGCCAGGCGGGCCGGGGTCAAGGGGTCCAAGTTGAGGCGGCCGGCCAGGCGATCGGCGGTGAGAAATCCCAGGCCGTGGATATCCAAGGCCAGTTGATAGGGATTGGTGGTCACCACTTCAAGGGCCTGGTCGCCGTACTGCTGGTAGATTTTGGTGGCCATACTGAAACCCACCCCCAATCCTTGCAGGGCCACTAACACTTCCCGGGCGGTTTTTTGGTTCTTCCAGTCACGCCGAATCTGCGCCATCTTTTTCTCCCCGATGCCGGGGACTTCCGTTAAGCGCTCCGGGTGGTTATCAATGATGGTCAGCGTCTCGGGGCCGAAATGGGCCACCAGGCGTTGGGCCAGTTCGGAACCGATGCCCTTGATGAGCCCCGAGGCCAAGTATTTTTCGATGCCCGCCACCGTAGCGGGAAGCACGGCGTACCACCACACCACCTTAAACTGCTCTCCCCACTTGGGATGCACCTCGTAGCGGCCCTTAAGGTGAAGCTGCTCCCCTTCCTTGACCGCAGCGAGAGGTCCCACCACCGTGGCGGGCTGGCGGCGCCCCCGGACCTTGAGGCGCACCACGGCGTAGTGGCTGGCCGGGTCGGCAAAGGTGAGGCGCTCCACAGTGCCCTCCAGGGTCTCCAGGGGTTGGGTGGTCAGGTCCGGGGGCAGGGGTGGTCTGGGTTGGGCCAAGTGTCGTCGCATCTCGCTCGATTTAGTGTAAAGCTGGGTTATAAACCAGCCAATAACCCTCCACGGGTTCAAATCTCGTTGAAATTCATAATAAACCGGGCCGCCACAACCCGTCAACGGGAATCAGCCCCCGGCTTGGCCAACCGGTCTTTGGAGGCGAGGAAATAACCGGCAGTCTGGACGAGCAACGAAGGGGGCACGCCTTCAGGTTATAGCGTTTGCCGAAAGTTGTTGCTGGTTATCCGGTTGGATTTGTCATTCTGAGCGCCGCGAAGGAGCTCGCTTTTTCGAGATTCTTCGGTCGCATAGCTCCCTCAGAATGACAATCGTAGGCGGCCCATGAGGCTCTCGAATAGGAAAAAACGTTTGAGCCTCTTACAAAATTCATCCAAAGACCAAATATTCTTATTGGTTGCTAAAAAAGACCCAGTGGCACAGACTTTCCAGCCTATGCAAACGCAGACTGAAGCCTGCGGCTACGTGCTTAAAGAGGCTCTTTTGGCAATTGCTATAATTTTCCGTTAGGGATCGCTGGAATCTTATAATGCCCTTGACATCTTGTATAAGTAAGATACTATTGAAAACAGTTCTCAATAATGTGGACTGAATAATCCGAGCACGATGATGAAATCAGAAATCCAGGTATTTCGGGACTACATCCGCCAGCGCAGTCTGCGGCGCACCCAGGAAAGGGAAGAGATCCTGCGGGAGATTTTTGCCATTCACGGGCATTTTGATGTGGACGAACTTCACCTGAGACTTAGGGACAAGCGCTCCAAGGTTTCCAAGGCTTCTATTTACCGGGCTTTGCCGTTATTCATTGATTGCGGCTTGATCCGGGAGGTGGATTTCAGCGACGGCCATTGGCACTATGAGCATATCTACGGTCATGCCCATCACAGCCATCTGCGATGCCTGGGATGCGGCGAGGTCCTGGAGTTCGAAGAGCCGGGGTTGAGGCTCCTGGAGGAAGAATTGGCCCGGCAATACGGTTATCGGATTAAAGGCCATCAGTTACAGGTGCACGGCTATTGCAGCACCTGCCAAGAGGCGGAAAAAAGTGGCGGTTTCTGAGAAGGACCTTAAATTGGATGCAGTAGAACCTATTGAGCACTCCCTGGCCGAGATGCCAGCCGGCAAGCGGGTAAGAATCACCGGATACCGGGGCGGCCGGATGCTGCGGGCCCGGCTGCTGGCCATGGGCCTTAATTTGGGGCGGGAACTGGAAGTTGTGCAAAATAATCATGGTCTCATCATTGTGAGCATCGACGGGGGGCGGGTGGCCTTGGGAAAAGGCATCAGTCATAAAATCCTGGCCGAGCCGGTGCTGCCTCTCCTTACTCACCAGCAAACAGGATAAACAGCAACGACGTCAGCAATCCCCGGCGGAGTGGTGTCACAGGGGGGGTAGGCAAGTCCGGGCAAAGTCCAGGGTTACGGGCAGGCAGTAAATCCTCCTGGAACCCTCAGCAGAAGAACGTCAAAAATAAACCTGCTATGGAGACAGTGCCGACGGGCACCCAGTCAAGCTGGCCTTTGGAGAACAACCTGGCCCACTTCCACGATCTACTTCCGGTGGCCGGAGGCAGTTCGGTCAGTTGGACAAGGTTGACCTGCTGCTCGAAGGAACCTATGGGAGTCATTGAATGCTTGACGGTAACCGGCCTTTGGGGAAGACCAGGGGTCGCTGCTTCCGGGACCGTCAGGGCTGGTCCGTAGAGCCTTAAGCAGGCCTCCACCACTGCCTCGTCATAGAGAACTCCTTTATTCATGGAGAGTTCCGCCAAGGCGACGGATTGGTCCAGGGCAGGGCGGTAAGGCCGGTGTGAACACATGGCCTCCATGACATCGGCCACGCCTAAGATCCTGGCCTCCAAAAGGATGTCAGGTTCCTTCAGACCGTGGGGGTAGCCGGAACCATCCAGCCTTTCGTGATGTTGCAGGATGATAAGGGCGGTGTCACCGGGAAGATTGATGGGCTTTAAGATGTTGTAGGCCACTTGGGGGTGGGTCTTAATCAGGTCGAACTCAATGGGAGAGAGTTTTCCCGGCCTGGCCAGCAATTCCGTGGGGATGGCCACCTTGCCCAAGTCGTGCAGAGTCGCGGCTATCCGTAGTTGCTGGATGCGGTCCTCAGGGAGATCCATTTCCTGGGCAATGGCACAGGCGATCCGGGTTACCCGCTGCTGATGGCTAACGGTGTAAGGGTCCCGGGCTGCGATGGTGGATTCCATCACCTGAATAAGGGCTTCCATGGCTTCTCCTTTTTGACCGGAGTTGCATCCCCACAACGTAGGTCGCATGTGTGTCAGTTTGAGGCAAAAAGGCTAATGATAAATTAATGTCTGGGGAAAACCCTATCAATCAGGGTTTCCCTAATTTTGGCTATCGAAATTCCTTACTTATTCAGAAAAAGGGACGGTCAAGGGAACATTATGGTTAAACCTGCAACCATTTTCAAATGGCCGGGAGACCAGGCATAATGGACCCAGGGGATTCCGGCCTTCTCCCCAACAGAAGGCAAGAACTGGAAAGCCTGGACCAGAGGCTGGGCTACCGCTTCGCGAACCTGGGATTGCTGGACCAAGCCTTGCGCCACAGTTCTTATGCCCATGAAAACCCTGGGTGCGGTGAAAGCAACGAGCGGTTGGAGTTCCTGGGAGATGCGGTCCTGAACCTCACGGTGAGCACCTTGCTCCTGGCCCGATTTCCCCAGAGTTCCGAAGGAGATTTATCCAGGGGCCGGGCTGCTCTGGTGAACGCTCGGCAACTGGCGATCCTGGCCCGAGACTTGGGCCTGGGAGCCCACCTCCGGGTGGGGAAGACCGAGGAACTGCAGGAGGGCCGGGAGAAGCCCTCTCTTTTGGCCGATGCTTTGGAAGCGGTGCTGGCCGCGGTTTATCTGGACGGGGGCCTGAAAGCCGCGGCGGCCCTGACGGAACGCTGGTTCAGTCCGCTGTTGGCGACGGCTTTGCCGGGCCAGGACTTTAAAACCTCCCTGCAAGAGCTAACCCAAGCCCGTTACAAGGCCTTGCCATCGTATCACCTGCTGGCCGAAAGCGGGCCCGGCCATGCCAAGCATTTCCGGGTGGAGGTGCGCCTCAATGAATTACCCCTGGCCCAGGGTGAAGGCCGCACCAAAAAGCAAGCGGCGCAGCGGGCGGCCCGGCTGGCCATGGAACGACTGGAGGCGAAGGGAACTGCTACGTCTAGCGATTGCCAAAAATAATTTCTTGGGCGCGCCTGCGTGGGCGCCATAAAATAAGGGCGGACACATGGGTCCGCCCCTACAATAAAATTGCCGGTATGGTAAAAAATGTGCAATTACCTGGCGAGGGACCGGGCGCAGGCAGATCTCTGCCGGCGCCCCGATTGTTTCGGGGTTCTACTCAATGCGTTTAAATAATTTTTTCACCGCCTTGCAAACGGGACAGTTGTCCGGGGCCTCGCCTTCCACGGTGTAGCCGCAGACCGAGCAAACGAAGATATCCACGAGCTCTTTGGCCGCCATGGTCTCCAGGGCTTTCTGAAAGAGGCGGGCATGGACCTTTTCCACTTCGTTGGCGAAGTTAAAGGTACGTTCCGCGTCTTTGTGGCCCTCGGCCTGGGAGTCGGCAATCATTCGGGGATACATCTGCTGGAACTCGGCGACTTCCCCGGCTATGGCCTCTTTGAGATTTTCCGCAGTAGAGGCAACAGCCTTTAAAGTCCTCAAGTGATTTAAGGCATGGACCGTTTCCGCCTCGGCGGCGGCCCGAAACAGCCGGGCCACCTGGGGATAACCTTCACGGTCGGCTTTTTCGGCAAAGGCCAGATACTTGCGGTTGGCCTGAGATTCTCCAGCAAAGGCTTCTTTGAGGTTGGCAATGCTCTTATCCATTAGCCGTTTCCTCCTCAGCCTTCCACCTGTTTCATGGGAACGCCGCAGCAAACCAGCACCCCGCCGCCGGCCTCCATCACTTTCACCTTGTTGCCGCAGATTTTACATACATATACCTGTCCTACTTGTGTAGCCATAAAAGTTCTCCTCAGTGAGATTCATTGGCCTGACACCGGGGACATAATCCCCAGAAGGTCAGGGAAGGGTGCTCAACCTGGAAGCCGTGCTGGTCATCGGGCAGCAGGGAAGGAAACTCCCCCGGCTGCCAGTCGAGATCAACAATATGGTGACATTGACGACAGATGAGATGGGCATGAGGGCCGGTCTCCCCATCGTAACGTGCCACTTCGTGGAGAGGATTGACCTTGATCACCATGCCTTTCTGGCACAGGACTTCCAGGGTTTTGTACACGGTGTTAAAGGAAATGGCCGGGAGTTGCCGGCGCACCTCTTGGTAGATATTTTCCGCAGAGGGGTGGTCCCGGCGGTTCTGGAGACTGCCCAGCACTGCCAAACGTTGCGGAGTAACCGCAATACCGCGCTCGCGCAATTGTCGAATTAGATTTTCCATAATCTGATTATTAGATAATAATTATTACTGCCTATGTCAAGAGTAAAAATTGCCGCAATAGATTTGAAAGAAGTTTTTTCATGTAGGACCAAGATGATTGGAAAGCAGTGAAAACAGTGGGTTCAGCAGGTGTCCCCCAAAAAGATAAGGCGGAACGAAGCCCCCAAGGTTATCAAGGCACTATTGAAACGCCAGGTCTAATAATAGTAATTCAGGCCACACTGGAAAAAATTGACATTAAAAGAGGGATTTTCATCGTAGAGGCCGGCATTGGAAGAGTGCCGCCAGCGATAGGCCACGGACAGGGCCAGTTGGGGAGTCAGGGCAATATCGAAGCCGGCCCCCACTTGGGGAGTGAAATTGAACGCGTGTTCCAGGGCCGGGCTGTCAATACTTTCGGTGATAATGCCGGCGCCTCCCTCGATATAGGCAAGGACCGAGGGAAAGAGAAGACAACTGAGCTTCAGCATGGGTGTGATGCCCAGTTCAAAACCGGTCTCTTCGGCGCTGGCGATGCTGGCGATGCCCTCCACGACAAAGGAGGCTCCGAAGGGTCCCATTTTCTTGCCGGGGGGCATGAGAAAAATCCCCCAGCGAGGCAGTAAGCTATAAAGGTGAACGGAGGCCTTCTTAGTATTTTTCCCGTAAGCGAAACGTAGTCCCACTTCCTGGCGGAACTTACTGACGTCAAATTCCGCCCCTTGGACCGTTGCCGGCAGCAATACCGCAACCGCCAGCACCATGGCCATGAGGCCATTGCCACATACGCGCCGCACCATTTTCCTCCCCCTTGCGATGGCAGGCTGATTTTCCCCTTCCCTGCCAAAATAGCACTGGGGTCCCCAAAAGTCAAAAAGTTTGCCCCGGAAGTAAGCTTAAGAACTATGGTTGTGAGGAAATGGTGGGGAGAGAAGGACCTGACGGCAGAAAACTACGGTCAGGTCCCTGCCCTCCCAAGCGGTAAGTCAACATTATTACGGGTTTGACGGCAGTCTTATTTTTTGCTTTCCCAGAAGCAGTCATCCTTAAACCGGGCTGCGGCCCCCAGTTCTGCTTCTATCACCAGGAGACGGTTATACTTGGCAATGCGTTCTGACCGGGAGGCAGAGCCGGTCTTGATCTGACCGACGCCGGTGGCCACGGCCAAATCGGCAATGAAGGTGTCCTCGGTTTCCCCGGAACGGTGAGAAATGACGGCGCGGTAGCCATGGCGCCGCGCCAGGCTGATGGCGTCCAGGGTTTCGGTCACGGTGCCGATCTGGTTAAGTTTGATGAGGATGGCATTGGCGACGCCCAGGTCGATGCCACGCTGCAAGTATTGGATATTGGTGACAAAGAGATCGTCACCCACCAGTTGCAGCCGGCCGCCTAATTCTTTAGTAAGCTGAACCCAGCCGTCCCAATCGTCTTCGCTCAGGCCGTCTTCCAGAGAGACGATGGGATACCGGGCGGCCAGGCCCCGATAATATTCTGTCATGGCCGCGGCATTGCGCCGGGAGCGATCACCTTTCTTAAAGACATACTCTCCGGAGCCCTTGTCATAAAACTCCGAGGCCGCAGCGTCCAGGGACAAAACCACGTCAACGCCGGGACGATAACCCGCCTGCTCCACCGCGGCCACGATGAGGTCCAGGGCGTCCTCATGAGAGGGCAAATCCGGGGCAAAGCCGCCTTCATCGCCCACACCCGTGGCCAGATTCTTGGAGGCCAGGACCTTTTTCAGGGTGTGGAATACTTCCGCGGCGATGCGCAGGGCTTCTTGGAAGTTGGCGCCACCCACCGGCATAATCATAAATTCCTGGATATCCAGGTTGTTGCCGGCATGGGCCCCGCCGTTGATGATATTCAGCATAGGCATGGGCAGGGTGGCTGCCCCGGCGCCTCCCAGATAACGGTAAAGAGGCAACCCCGTGACTGCGGCCCCGGCCCGGGCTACGGCCATGGAGACGGCCAGAATGGCGTTGGCCCCCAAGCGGCTTTTGGTGGGGGTGCCGTCCAGCCGGCACATGGTCTGATCAATCACGGCTTGCTCCAGGGGATCGAGTCCCTTTAGGGCCGGCTGAATAATCTCCTGAACGTGGCCGACGGCCTTTAACACCCCTTTGCCTAAATAGCGGGTACCGCCGTCTCTCAACTCCAGGGCTTCGTTCTCTCCGGTGGATGCACCGGAAGGCACCATGGCCTGAGTGCGGATGCCATTATCCAGCAGGATTTCGGCGAAAACGGTGGGTTGACCCCGAGAGTCCAGGATTTCTTGGGCACGGATGGCTTCGATTAGGGGCATGCTGTCCTCCTTTCAGAAAAAATGGCCAGCTCCGCCGGGAGCAAATCTCAGGCTGAAATCGAAATGCGCTCAAACCGGCGCAAAGCAGTCTAGGCTGCAACCATAATAAGCTGTTTAGGCCTGAGAACGCAACTTTTCTTCAAGCCGGAAAATCCGGTGTAATGGCGCCGTGCATACTCAACCAGAAAATCGCGGCATGCTGAAAACAGGCAGTCTCCAAACTGAGTTTGGAAGAATAATTTCGTTTCCAATCTGGAGGACGGCCCCATAGGTCCGCCCTTACAAGAAAATTGGCCGCCGGCAAAACTTGTTGGAATTGCTATAGAGCCTTTTGCAAAATTCATCCAAAGAACAAATATTCTTCTTGGTTGCTAAAAAGGCCCAGTGGCACAAACTTTCCAGCCCATACAAACGCAAGCTAAAGCCTGCGTCTGCATTTTGCAAGAGGCCTTTTTGGCAATCAATATAGCCTGTGCTCCACAGGCGAGATTTCAGAGGAGAGAAGCAGAAAGTCAAACCCAGGCCCAATCCGGAGACGGGCAGGCCTGGGTCGGAGGGGCTGGGTGGTTATGGTTGCTCGGGCGGTTTTTTATGGGGTGGTTGCCCTCTTTCCGGCTTTTGTTGCTGTTGCTGCGGCTTAGCTTGAGGTGGAGGCTGCGGTTGCGGCTGGCGTTGCATCCGGGGCGGCGCCTGGGGTTTAGGCTGTAACTGAGGCTGAGACCGCGGTGGTATTGGCTGAGGCCGCTGCTGCTGCACTCGTTGTTGGCGGAATCTTTCAGGGGGCTGCTGTGGTTGCACTTGCGGCTGGCGCTGCCGTTCCTGCTGCTTTTGCGGCATCTGCTGGATACGCCGCTGGTAAGTTTGCTGGTGGTCCGGTTGTAACGGCTTTTGGCGGAAGCGCTCCTGGTCAGGCTGGGGAGGTTGGGGCCGACCGGGAGTGCCGCCGCGCTGCAGTCTCTGGTGTTCCTGTTCCTGCTGTCGACGCTGCTCCGGCGTCAAGCCTTTATACCCTGGCGGCAGGGGCGCTGCGCCGGGCTGCGGAGCGCCAGGCTTGGCAAAGGTTCCCGCAGGGGGAGGTCCGGAAATGGGGGGCCCTGGCTGCAATCCCCCCTTCCGGACCGGTGGAGAGGGAGGGGAAACGGGCTGAGTCCGGGCGCCGGGTTCCGGTTTGGTTATTGTGCCGGGCTGCCCTGGTGCCGGCCGCCGCTGGAGCGCCGCCGGCGATGGAGGGGGCTGGGCACCGGCTGGCACAAACCGCCGTTCCGGGGGCAGGCTTTGAATTTGCCGCTCCATTTGGGGAGTCAGAGGCAGGGTGGCCCGGGGAGGCAACGCCGTGCCCGGGATACCCTGGCCCGGACTTACTGCTACGGGTTGGATCCGGGAGAATTGGGTGTTGATCTTGGGCACTTCCAGGGGTGGAGGCAAGAAATTGGGTTTATATAGATTCGCCTGGGCCTTGCGGATATCACTTACCGGCATGGATCGCGGCAACGGCTGTCCCTGAGCCAAAGCAGGGGGAATGATTTGGTTGAAATAGGGATGGCGTTTGATCACTGGGTTGGGAGGAACCACATTGTGGATCAGTCTCATATGCAGGGAGTTGTTATAGATGGCCCGATTGAAAGCCGCCTGGTTAATCCTGGCGGCCCGATAGAGGTACCTGGGTGGGGGGCCCCAGTTATAAGCGGCAAAACCCAGGGGACGAGCGCCGACGAAGGCCGGGGGATAATAGGCCGGGGTAATATAGTTGCGCACGATCACAGTCTGGGGGTAGAAAACCGGCACATAAGCCGGCGGCACCAGTACCCCTGCGGTCACGTAGGAATAAGCCGGAGTATATAACTGTCCGAGGCCCAGGAGGAAGCTGGTAGCTTTGGCAAAGATCCAGAAAGGAGCAGTCAGGGCATCCACGAGGGGGCTGCCCGGAGCGTATGACGGTGCCGCATAGGAAGCGGGTGGCACATAGTTCGGAGGCGGGATGGGGGCCCAACCGATGTATGCGGACTCCGCCGGCGTGTCTTCGGGGCTGGTGCGCCATTCCACCGTGGAGGGATACCAAGTCCGCCCCGGCACCCAGACCCAGCCGTAGCCCTCGGTGGGCATCCAGTTGCCATAGTGATAGGTGGCCCAACCCCAGGGTTCCTGGGTTTCGAAGACATTACCGTCATTGGTGGGGACCCAGCGGCCGTCAGTATAGGGTCTCCAGTCCTCCGCAACCTGACTGGGACGCCACACCGGCCCATAATTTTCGTATTCCACCCATTGACCGTATTGGGAGAGTTCATCGTAAAACATTGCCACATCTTCAGATGAGGCCAAGGCGGTTCTGGAAAAACCGGGACCCAGGACCAGGACGAATACCAGAATCATGACGGCCATGAACCGCATACGCTGCCGGCAGATTTTCATTGCGGTTCTCCTCAGAGGATGTAAGGGGTCCATATCGGCGACACCTTTGCTAGTTAGACGAAATTCTTGGCAAAATATTAAGTTTCTGCCGCATTTTTGAAAAAGGCTGGCGGCGGCGCCTGCCGTGACAGCCAGGGTCAGGCTCAGGACCGCCAGGAGATCAGGTCTTCCATTAAAATCAGGTCGCCCCCGGCAATTAACAAGAGTTTCCCCAAACTACCCTCCCCGGAGGTAATCCTCTGCCAGTTTTCCGGACTGAGGCCTTCTCCGATGGTGGTGAGAAGCAAGGCGTCTTCCAGCTTTTCGCTGCCTTTAAGCATGAGGAATTGCCGGTGGTTGGTGAAGGCCCAGATGACTTGGCCGTTGGTGAGGAGAAAATTGTATTCACCGGGATAGCGCTGCTGCAACAGGATTAAGGCTTCCTTAAGGATTGAACCGAACTGGGAAAGATGGCGCCGAGGTTCGGCATTGAGGAAAAAATCCCGCAAAAACTCAAAAGTGCGGGCTGAATCACTGGTGGCTTCCAGCGCCGGGGTGTAAGGAGTGGCGTAGCTCTCGATGGCCGGGGCCTTGCCGTTGTGGGCGAAAATCCAGGACTGGCCCCAGAAATTGAGGATAAAGGGGTGGGCATGGCAGTCATCCACCACCCCGCTGGATTTGTAGCGGATGTGGGCTAAGATGATGGGACTGTTAACCACCCGGGCCAGCCGCTGGAAAGAAGCATGGAGCCGGCCATCGACAAAAACCTGGTCGCCGGATTTCTCCACCACCGGGATGCGCTGCCGGAAAAAGCCGATCCCCCAGCCATGGACGTTTTTCCGTCCCCGGACGGCAAATAGGGGCAGAGAGGTGGCGGCAGTATGATGGCGCACCGCGGACAGGGCGAAGAGATCGCACATCAGATATGACCCAGATGAAGGAGGTCTGCCCCGGATATGATCAGAATCTGGCCGTGGTTCGGGTCTGTATTGGGATAGCCGTGCCAGAGTTCCGGGTCCCGAGTGAGGCCACCGGAAACCGTGGTCAACAACAGCGATTCGCCCCGGTTCCCCGGCGGGTAGTAGGTGAGAACCTCTCCGTGATTGAGAAAGGCGAAGAGCACCGTCTCGTTGGCCAGGAAAAAGGCATATTTCCCGGGATACTGACTAATCAACTTTTGACAGGTTTCCGACAACCCCTGGTAGAGGCTGTGCCCCGGAAAGGCCGCCGTGTGCTCTTCCACCCCGTCCCGGATGAATTCGAAGACCCGTGCGGCCAGGAGCCGGTCTCGCATCAAGGGCCGGGGGCTGTCGTAGGCGTGGACTCTTTCGGCCTCCCCCGTGAAACTAAAGAGCCAGTGGTGGTCCAGGAAGAAGTCGGTGAGGGGCTGGGCCAGGGATTCTTGTTGATGACCGGCCTTAGGGCAGCGGATATGAGAGATGATGATGCGGCTGCCGATCACCCGGGCCAGGCGCTGAAAGCTGTCATGCACGTGTCCCCCGGAATAGATGCCTTCACAGGATTTTTCGATGTGCACCTGGCCTTCCCGGAAGAAACCAATGCCCCAGCCGCTCATATTGTCCCGGGCCTTATCGGCAAACAGCGGCAAATATTCCTGGGCGGTGTAATGATAGCCGGCAGACATGGCAAAGAGTTCACACATGGCTTAACTCCTGTCCACGCAGATTCAATCTCAATTTACCCACCTTCAAAAACCTGACACAGAGAAGGGCAGGTTTATCCAAAGGAGTCCAAATCGCCAGGGTCTCCGGGTCCCAGACGCCGGGAAGAATCAGACCCAGGCCCAGGGTGCGACGCCCGCCGTCCAACAGACCTATCAGGCGCCAGTGCAGGGACGGCCAGGTGAGCCAGTGGACCTGGCCCCAATCCTGGTTTTCCAGTGAATTTTTTTGTCGGTTAACCTCCGGCGCCTCCACAAGCAGCAAGACTGCCCGGCGCCCTTGAGATTCGCCGTAAAGGGGTTTTACTCCAAGCTCCTGGCGAAAGTGTTCCAGGGTTTCCGGTTTCAGAGGATCCCCGCGCCCCCAAGGCTGACCATCCCAGATCAAGCGCCGCCAGGGCAGCATTTGGCGGCGGGCTTTCTGAAAATAATGCCTAAACCGCATTTCCCGGTATAAACGGCGTTCTTCGGGACCCCGGCGAATCGCCCGGTACGACACTGGCAAATGGAGAATAGGCCAGCCGGTAATCTCACGGCTTCCTGCGTCTTGAGGGAGGAGGGTTGGGGTGGGGGTGATTTCCCCCTCCCCCCAGTCCCCTCCCACCATGGGAGGGGGAGTCATGGCAGAGTCCTTTGGCAAAGCTGCACTACCCAAGCCCCGCAGCAAGGGTTCCAGTTCCCGGCTTCGTTGGAGTCCCAGTATGAGGGATGGCTGGAGCAATTCCGCCTCGGCCCTTTTTAGGATCAAGGCTCCTGCCCCCTGAACCAAACCGCTGGTGTTCACTACCACCCTTTTGCAACCCCGGGCCCAGGCCTGATCCACCAGGACCCGGCAGCCGACTACTACCTCCAGGATGGCCCCCAGAGGGGAAGTCTGGCCGATGAAGTAAAGGGCCTCGGGAGTTGCAACCTCGTCTCCGGGTCGGTGGGGAGGAAATAGGGCCAGTCCCAGGGCAGCTGGCGGACCCAAATGCGATTGGCCCAGATCCAGGTCCATCAGGGCCACCCGGTGGCCGGAGATAAAGGCCCGATACACCAGGTAACGGCAGAGTGTGCTTTTCCCCGTATCCGGCGCCCCCAGGACCATGACGGTGCCTGCTGTCTCAACAAACCGGTGAGCTGCGGCCTCCCACTCCGGCGGGATATCCAGGCCGGCCAGAAAAGGAAAGAGGTCCGGGGGATGCGGTCCGGTACCGTTCAGCAGGCGCTCCGGTGAGGCAGATATCGCCAGAAATGGCTAATTTTTTCCCATCGGCGACTTCAAATCGATAGCGTAATCCTAAGACCACCGATTAAAACTGCAAGTCATCCTCCCACCACCATAACTTTGGTGCCTACACAGCTCACCATGAAGTTGTCAGGAAAGGCGGCGGCCAGCTTGGTAAGGGCCCGGAAGCCGGTGCAGTGGCCGGCCATGATTAGCTCAGGGGTCAGTTCTTTCAGCCCCTGGATGGTATGTTGAATCACTTCTTCACCGTGGGGGGTGAGGTGGAAGCCCCCGATGACCAGGGAGACCTTCTGGATGCCGGTGAGTTTCTGGGCGTATTTTACCATGTTGACGATGCCGGGATGGCTGCAACCGCCGATGACCACCAGGCCCCGGCCTTCCACCTGGGCCACAAAAGCTTGTTCGTCGGGAAACAGGTCCTGCTCATCTTGGTTTCCCACCTTACGCCGGAAGCTGGGCAGCGGTTTCTCGTAGGCAGTAGTGGCCTCCACCGTGCCGGTGAGCAAGGCCTGACCCAAGACCAGTTCCGGCCCCTTATTTTCGTGGAGTTCCACACCTGCCGCCACCAACTGGTCCAGTTCCAGTACCCAGGGTCCGATGCGGCCCTTGGGGGTTACCAGAATCTTGGGGAAAAACACTTCCTTATGGAGAAAGATCGGGATAGGACCGCCGGTGCGTTTTGCCAGAAACTCCAGAAGCCCGCCATAATGATCGGGATGCCCATGACTCAAAACCACCGCGTCGATGTCGTTGATGTTGTATTCCAGGGCTTCCAGGTTATTGAACAAGGGCAGGGGGGAGTTGGCGGCATCCATAAGAATGCGGCTGAGCTTGCCCTGGTGATTCAGGGTAATAAGATATGCCAGACCATGGGCGGCCACCAGGGGTTTCTTGAGGCGGCCGGGAACCACCCGCTCCACAATGCCGGGGCGGGACGGCTCAAAGACATCGAAAAAGTTATCCACCAGGACTTCCACGGTAACGGACTGGAGGGCGGGAATTTGCATAGGAGCCTCCTTAAAGCTCAACAGAAGATATGTTGGCTGGCGCCATCGGCAGGGCTGCTTCCGGGGCGAGCCACGGCAATCAGTGCTTGGCCTGGAGCGAAAAATCTGTTAAGAAATAAGCGATAGTTATCTATAATTAGCGCTACCGGGAATATCTGTCAAGCAATTAGGTTAGACCCAAAAGGAGTGCACGATGCCCACCTATGAGTATAAGTGTAAAGAACACGGCCATATTTTTGAAGTTGAACAAAAAATGAGTGATCCGCCTCTGACCAGTTGCGAGATCTGCGGCGCCGAAGTGGAACGCCTCATCGGCATGCCCACCATTTTTGTCAAGGATTCGCCCAATAGTCCGTATAAAAAGGACTTCCGCTCAGATCCTCATAAGTATGAAGCGGTGTGCGAGTCGGCCTTCGGGGCTACCAAGAAGGATAAGGAAGAAATTCGGAAGAATTGGAATAAGAAAGAGACTACCTGGGTGTAAAGGTTATCCAGAAACCACTATAACGGGTTAGCAGTCAAGAATATAAGGGAATGAGTTAATTTCATTGGTGGGGCGGACCTGCGTGTCCGCCCTTTTGGTTTTAGGGAGCAACAGGGCAAGATTATCGGTTCATGGCTGCCAGAAATTCGGAGTTGTTTTTGGTTCCCCGCAGTTTCTCCAGCAAAAACTCCATGCTATCCACCGGGCTCAGGGGTGACAGAAGCTTCCGCAAGATCCAGATGCGATTGAGGTCCTCCGGCGGCAACAGCAGTTCTTCCTTCCGGGTGCCGGAGCGGTTGATATCGATGGACGGGAAGATGCGCTTCTCGGTGAGTTTGCGGTCCAGGTGAATCTCCATGTTGCCGGTGCCTTTGAATTCTTCGAAGATGACTTCGTCCATGCGGGAGCCGGTTTCGATAAGGGCAGTGGCAATGATGGTGAGGCTGCCCCCTTCTTCGATGTTCCGGGCGGCGCCGAAAAAGCGCTTGGGGCGCTGTAGGGCGTTGGCGTCCAGCCCGCCGGAAAGTATCTTGCCGCTAGCCGGCACCACCGTGTTGTAGGCCCGAGCCAGGCGGGTGATGGAATCCAGCAGGATGACCACCTCGCGCTTATGCTCCACCAGACGCTTGGCCTTTTCCAGGACCATTTCTGCCACCTGGATATGGCGCTGGGCCGGCTCATCAAAGGTGGAACTGACCACTTCGGCTTTGACGCTGCGCTCCATGTCCGTCACTTCTTCGGGCCGCTCGTCGATGAGCAGCACGATGAGCACGACTTCGGGGTGATTAGTGGCGATGCTGTTGGCCAGATTCTGGAGGAGCATGGTTTTGCCGGTGCGGGGGGCGGCGACGATGAGACCCCGCTGGCCCATGCCCACCGGGGTCATCAGGTCCATGATCCGGGCGGAGAAGTTGTCCGGGGATGTTTCAAGTTTCAAACGCTGGTCGGGATACAGGGGCGTTAAGTTGTCAAACAGAATTTTGTCCCGGGCCACGGAGGGGTCTTCGAAGTTGACCGTCTCCACCTTTAGCAGGGCGAAATAGCGTTCCCCTTCCTTCGGGGGGCGAATCTGCCCGGCGATGGTGTCTCCGGTGCGCAGATTGAAGCGGCGGATTTGGGAGGGGGAGACATAGATGTCGTCGGGGCCGGGGAGATAGTTGTAGTCCTGGGCTCGCAGGAACCCGAAGCCGTCCGGCAGGATTTCCAGCACGCCGCCGCCGGAGATGACCCCGTTTTTCTCCACCTGGGCTTGCAGAATTGCGAAGATCAGCTCTTGTTTGCGCATCCCGGCCGCGCCTTCCACACTGAGGTCACGGGCCAGCGAAGCTAAGTCATTGATTTTCTTGTGTTTTAAATCGGATAAATTCATTATTACCTCTTGTTCACGCATAACCACGCATCCCACACCAGGTGCTGTTATAAATTGTTATAAATGTTGATACTTAAAAATTGCCGCTCGATATTATGTGACCCGCGTCTGGATGGCTGCTACCTGCGGCTCAAAGCCGCAATGAGGGATGGAAGGGCAGACAGGTTCCAACTTACGCCAAGGGGATAAACGGGATTTTTCCTTAATTTTTTCTTTTTAGGCCAGTAGATTGCTCTAAGGAAGGTTACTAGGGACGCTAACCTTTTTAGCTCCCGCTGTCAAGGGGATTTTTTGCAGTTTCTCCCAGATACTTTGCACCTGCTGCCGGGTGAAACTCAGCTTCCCGCCATTATCCACCACGTAGTCCGCCCGGGCCACTTTGTCGGCAAGCGGCCACTGAGACTCAAGAATCCCTCGAATCTCTTTTTCCCCCCGGTGGTCCCGGGACCGAAGCCGCCGGATTTGATCGGTCTCTTGGGCGGTGACCACAATGACCCGGTCAAAAACCGACTCCCGACCCGATTCAAACAACAGCGGCACCTCCACCAGCACCAGGTCAACACCCTGGCGTTCCAGGTCTGCCACCTGGTTTTGCAATTCTTGGGCCACCAGGGGATGAATAAGAGCTTCCAGATGGCGCCGGGCCTCCGGGTCAGTGAAAACCCTTTCTGCTAATCTAGATCGGTTCAGCGTGCCATTTTGATTAAAGAAATCTTCGCCAAAAAGGCGGCGCAGTTCCTGCCAGGCCGGGGTGCCCACCGCCACCGCGTCCCGGGCCGCCTGGTCGGCATCTAGCACTGCCGCGCCCAGTTCCTTAAACATCCGGGCCACGGTGCTCTTCCCCGACCCGGCCCCTCCGGTAATGGCGATTTTTAACATGCTGTAAAAAGTTTTTTTGAGGGAGGGGGCCAGGGGCGGATGGCCCCTGCCCTCTCTTGCTATTCTATTAAAATTTTAAATTCTTTAACTTGAATATTTGCGACGGCTTTGACTGCATACGATAACGCTTGATCCTTTTTACCAACTATAATAATTCCTCGGACCTTGTCCGTTTGGAAATTTTCGCCCACCCATCCCATATATCGAAGAATTTGACCTACGACTTGGTCAGTTCCTATTGACCGCTTAAGTTCGATTACTACATATTGCCCATCTTGGTCCCTACATAGAAGGTCCAATCTGCCAGCAGCTGTGCTTAATTGCCTCTTTTCTAATCTTAAGCCAGATTCGATCTGGTCTAATTGGTGTACGACAAACTCTTCCAGGTTTATCTCAGCAATTTGAAATCGTTGATTTTTTAAAGTCGATTTAGACCTTATCTCATTGCGACCGCCTTCATATGCCAAATGTGAAAAAGGTCCTCTTGTTGGTGGTTGTACTCGAATATAACTCTGGGTTGCCTTTTTAACATTACTACTATCATATTTCAGAAATTGGCATGTATCGTATGAAAAAGGCTCGATATCTGTCATTACAAGAGCATATTTCCATGGATAATTACGTATGCCATTTGGATATTTGTGAGTTATTAAATTTTCTTCCCATTCTTTCCGCCAAGGTTCGGGCTTTACCTGTCTTGCTATCTCCTCGTCTTCATAATGAGCACTTGAAAATGGAATTATTTTACGAATTATGACCTTATATTCTACCTGCCCTTTGGTAATGTGTATATAGCCGAGTATCGGAAAAGAAAATTGATCAGGAATAATTCGGAAACCGACCTCCCAGTAAAGTTCTTCGTGCATGGTCAAGTGCCTAACGGCATCATCAACTGTGACCATGTCCGTGTTGGCACTGAAAAGAATGGCATCCATGTGGTTTTAATCCTTCCAAAAATTAGGTATATAGTGGGCACCGTTTCCTCTTCATGGAAGGCAGTGCCCGCCTCTTATTTACTAAGGCAACGCATTCAAAAAATCCAGCACCGCCCGAAAGTCCTCCGGGAGCGGCGCTTCCCACGTGAGCTGTTTGCCGGTGCGGGGGTGGGTGATCCCCAAGCGCCAGGCGTGCAGGAGCTGGCGGTGCACCGTAGGTTTAATACGCTTTATCCCTTGGCCAAATGGAAACTATTTCAATGGTCATTTCTGACTCATTTACTTGATAAATAATGCGCCAATCGCCTACTCTGGAGGTCCGGCGGCCTGGTTTCATTCTGATGGGCTTTGATATTCTGGGATCGAAAGGATCACGAGACAATTGTTTAAACCGCTCTTCTATGCGGTTGATCGTTGCGGTATCAAGCGCTTTGATCTCCTTCCTGGCCTGGCGACCAAGGGTAAGATCATAGCTCATAAACCAAGCTCTTTTTTTACTTCTTCCCAGGGGACGAAATAGTCTTTATCCCCCCGTTTTTTCGCTTCGTCCGCTTCTTCCATGGCGGCCAATTCTTCCGGGGAGAATGGCTCATCGTCATACTCTTCTTGAACCTGTTCGCGCTCATAAAGCATGTCCACCAACCTGAGGAGTAAATCCGCGTTGGGGCCTTGAGCGATGGCCTTGACCTTGACCATCAAATCATCTATTGCGGTTTCCATAATTCCCCCTCGCTTTAACAGCCATATTGTAAAATTAATTCAAATCTTCCAGCTTGTCCAGCACCGCCATAAAATCCTCCGGCAGCGGCGCTTCCCAGGCGAGTTGTTCGCCGGTGCGGGGGTGGGTGATTCCCAGGCGCCAGGCATGAAGGATCTGGCGGTGCACCAGGCCTTTGAGACCGGTAAGCTTCGGGTTTCCAGCCAGGCGGCTGGCCCCGCCGCCGTAGGTGGCGTCCCCCAGGACCGGGTGGCCTTCGGAGGCCAGATGAACCCGCAATTGATGGGTGCGCCCGGTCTGGGGCGAAAGCTCCACCAGGGTCAGGGGGCCAGGAAACTCCTTCAAGACCCGCCAGAAGGTGACCGCGGGTTTGCCCCGGCGGGCGTGGACGCTCATCTTTTGACGGGCGGTGGGGTGGCGGCCCACCTCCTTTTCGATGCGCCCTTCCGCTTCCGGTAGGCGACCCCACACCAAGGCCTGGTAAATCTTGGTGATGGCGTGGGCCTGGAACTGGGCCACCAGCGCGGCGTGGGCCAGGGCGGTTTTGGCCACCACCAGCAGCCCGCTGGTGTCTTTGTCCAGGCGGTGCACCAGGCCGGGGCGGCTGACTTCGCCGATATCCTTGAGTTCGGGGCAATGGTGGACCAGGGCGTTGAGAAGCGTGCCTTGGCGGTGGCCGGCGCCGGGATGGACCACTAGCCCCGGGGGTTTGTTCACCACCAGGAGGTCGCCGTCCTCAAAAACGATGGCCAGGGATAGCGGCTCGGGGGCCAGGTGGGTGGGCTCCGGGGGCGGCACCGACAGCACGACACCATCACCGTTTCGCACCCGATAGGAGGCCGGGCGGGGGGCGCCGTTAACCAGAACTCGCCCTGACTTCAGGAGCTTTTGCAGCCGGGCCCGGGACCAGCCCAGTTGCCGGGACAGGAACTGATCCAGGCGAACGCCGGTCCCCGGCTCGGTTACGGTGAAGGCCAGGGTTTCAGAGGCTTCCATAAATCGTTCTATGCGTGTGGTTTTTATCCAAAACAGAGGACGGTTGTAACCCAGAGGAGCCTAATTTCCATGGCCTTTTCCACCCCCTTGATAGGGGAGGGTTAGGGTGGGGGTGAAAAAACCACCAAAATTACTTTGCCTCATTCCCCCTCCCCCAACCCCCTCCCACCAGGGGAGGGGAGATTAAAGGTCCTGATTTTTTCGAGGTATTTAAGGGACACAACACTACACGATATTACGCTTAGAACGGCGGGCAGTGCCTGCCATGCGTTACTTTATCGGGCTCGCCTGTGCAAAATGGGGCTGGTCAAGAACCGCCCCTATACCCCCTCCCCCTCTCCCCCAAGGGGGAGAGGGGATAAAAGGAATGAGCTTTTGGCAATCGCTATTATATCGGGGTTTTCTTTTGCTGAAAGCTGACAGCTAAAGGCTGAAGGCTAACCGCTGACCGCTCCCTTATACCTTTCGAATAGCGGCGCCGCCGTTTTTGATTTCGCTGAAGATCATGCGTCCCGCGGTGGTTTGCAAGACACTGGTGACAGAGACCTCCACTTCCCGGCCGATGTAACGCCGGGCGTTCTCGATCACCACCATGGTGCCGTCGTCGAGGTAGGCAATCCCCTGTCCCTGGGATTTCCCCTCCCGGAGAATCTGGACGTGCAGGGTTTCGCCGGGCAGGACCGCAGGCTTCATGGCATTGGCCAGTTGGTTGATATTCAGAACCTCGATCCCCTGGAGTTCGGCCACTTTGTGGAGATTGAAATCGTTGGTCAAAATCTTGGCCCGGAGTTTCAGGGCCAGGCCCACCAGTTTGGAGTCCACCCCCGCAGCTTTGGGGATATCGTCTTCGATAAACTCCACCCGGCGAGGATTCTGCTGCTGGAGCCTTTTTAGGATGTCCAATCCCCGGCGGCCCCGGGTGCGCCGCAGGTCGTCGGAGGAATCGGCGACATACTGCAACTCCTCCAGAACAAATTTGGGCACAACAAAGGTGCCGTCCACGAAACCGGTTTCGGCGATGTCGGCAATGCGGCCGTCAATGATGACGCTGGTATCAAGAATTTTCAAGGAATGACGTGGGGCCTTGCTGGCAGGGTCCAGAAAATAGGGGGTGCTGACTTCGGACATTTTCTTGCCCCCCAACACCAGACCGATATAACCGAAGATTGCAGAAAAAAAGATATATAAAGGGATTTGCAAGTTGGGGAGTTCCAGAAATTTGTCGAAGGGATAGCTGGCCAGTTTGCCGATCCCCAAGCCGACAAAAAGGCCCAAGGTGCTGCCGATAATAGTTTTCAGGGGGATGCGCTTGATGAGCTGTTCCAGCGCCAGGGTGAGTCCGGCCACTGCCAGACCCGCCACGGCCCCGGCATAACCGGCCCACCATAAGTGTCCAAAGTGTGGAATTTGATCAGCGATTAAAAACCCGCTGACCGCACAAATAGTCCCCAGGATGGCCCCGGTGACCATTTTCTGTAGCACGGAGATATCACCTCCTTTCTCGGGAATAATTCAAGGCAGAAAAACAAACCCGCGACGCCAAATTATAGGGGGTCGCGGGTAAAGTCGCATAGATTGCATGGTCCCGGCACTCCTTGCCGCGGCAAAAATGGTGAACTTCGGGAATGGCGGTTAAATCTAAATCAATATAAGGGAAAAGGGTACCTTATTCGCCGGCTTCCAATAAAGCTTGAAGCTTGGCTTCAATTTCGTCTTCTTTTGAATTGTTTACCAAAGATAATTCTTTCACCAGGAGATTCTTGGCAGTATCCAACATCTTGCGCTCGCCAAAAGAGAGATCCTTCTCAGTTTTGAGGAGGGTAAGATCTCGCAGGACTTCCGCCACCCGGAAAGGGGAGCCGGTCTTGATTTTATCCATGTAGTCCCGGTACCGGCGGTTCCAGGTTTGGTTGTTCAGGCGGGAGGGGCGGTGGCGCAGGATTTCGTAGATCTGAGTGACCGACTGGAAGTCGATTATGTCTCGCAGTCCGATGTTCCGGGCATTTTGGGTGGGGATCATAATGATCATATCACTGTCCAGGAGGCGCATAATATAGAATTTTTCCTGATTACCTGAGACGGCACGTTCCTGGACCGATTCAATCCGCCCAACCCCATGAGCCGGGTACACGGCCAACTGGCCTACTTGGAACATTCTTTTCCACCTCCTTTCCTTAATACTATTATCACAAAGTTGCATTAAATGCAAATGCCTGGGAAGAAGGGTCAGCGCTGGAAGCGAAAAAGGAGGATGTCGCCGTCGGCCACTAGATAATCCCGGCCCTGCACTTTGAGCAGGCCGGCCTCCTTGACCCGGGCGGGGGAGCCCAGACGGTCCAGGTCAGCGAACCGCATGACTTCGGCCCGGATGAAGCCTTTTTCCATATCAGAATGGACCTGGCCAGCGGCCCGGGGAGCCGTGGTGCCGGCGGGCACGGGCCAGGCCCGGACCTCGGGGCCGACGATGGTGTAGAAAGTTACCAACCCCAGCAGCCGGGAGGATTCCCGGACCAGGCGGGCAATACCGCTTTCCGTAAGACCCAAACCGGTTAGAAATTCCTGGCGTTCCTCGGGGGCAAAGGCCTGAAGTTCCACTTCCAGGTCACCGAGGATGGGGAGGAGCGGACATTTGCGGGCCGCAGCCAGCGATTTCAGGGCCGCATATAGGGGTCCGTCATTTAGTTCGGCCTCGCTTAAGTTGGCCACGAACAGGCAGGGCTTCATGGTTAAAAGCGGCGTATCTTTGAGGTGCTCCAACTCTGCGGCAGTCAATTTCAGGTCCCGGGCCCAGGTTCCCGAATTAAGGCCGGCTTCCACCCGGGCCAGGGTGGTGTGGGCGGCGGCCGCGGCCTGGTCACCGGCTCTGGCACGTTTTTCCACCTTAATCAGGTGACGGCCCAGAATTTCCAGGTCGGCCAGGAGCAGCTCCGTTTCCACCACCTCCACGTCCCGCACCGGGTCAACCGCCGACAGCGGATGCGGGCAGGATTCGGCCTCAAAGCAGCGCACCACGTGAACCAGGAGGTCCACTTCCCGGATTGCGGCCAGAAACTGGTTGCCCAGGCCCTCGCCCTTAGAGGCCCCTTCAATGAGACCGGCCACGTCCACAAATTCGATGGTGGCCGGGGTGAGCTTTTCCGGCCTCAGCAACTCTCCCAAGCGGGCCAGGCGGGGGTCCGGAATGGGGACCACCCCGGTATTAGGATTGATGGTGCAGAAAGGATAGGGAGCTACTTCAGCTTGCCCTGCAGTCAGGGCATTGAAGATGGTGGTCTTGCCGGCGTTAGGCAGGCCGATGATGCCGGAGCGGTAGGACATGGGGACGGTTTTCGGTTTTCAGTTTTCGGTTTCCGGTTGGAAATCGCGGCATTATTGGCTTCAGGAGTTTAACGCATTTATAGGGTAGAGATGATATCAGTTTCATTGAACTTAATTGTAATGACAAAAACTTAAGCTTACAAGCATCAAATCGAAACCAGATAAATTTGACCTTGAGGGTTAAAATTTAAATGTTATGATGGCATGAGGTGTAAGTATGATAACTATATTAACTAGTTATAATATAATGCTAATTAAAATTGTAGATTTATAGCAGAAAGCAACTGTGAGGTATTCCCAGAGCAGAGCGCCTGTGAACAGGACGGGCGGCACAGATGTCTTCGCCTCGCCCTCCCTCCAGAATCACTCAGTCGAGAATACGAAAATTCCGTGGTGGTAAAAAAAATTATGAGATTAACGATATAGAGATAAGCTGGCGCAAACATCACCGCAGCGCCTGGACTCCTCTCTGCTTATGAATCGCTTCGTAAACCAATTCAGATGCACTCCAGCGTCCCTTGAAGAAAACGTAAAGCATGAAAGCCGAGAGCAGGATGCAAACTACAGCTAAGACGAAGGTGGATTTGACACCCATGACAACTGCAAAGAGGAATAGCATGAGAGAGATGCTTCGAGCTAGCTTGGACTGAGTTTGCAGTAGGTCTACTTTCAAAACAACAGGGTTATCGTTTTTTCTTAGATATTCGAGTGCTTCGTTATAGTTACTGAGTAATGGGTCGCCGGTCAAAAGCCCTTCATCTTGTGCTCTCTTGTACCACGTGTCAGCGGTTTTTCGCTTGAAATCTCGATAACATTTGTCATAGAGCAAATTAAGAACATCGTGAGATACCTGCTTGAGCACCATAGAAACTAATAATGTTACGACGATGAATATTAGTGCGCCGTATGCACTTCCGGCAAGAGGGTCTGGTAAGTCCTTCAATGTTGAGTGGATTTGCTGCTTGTATGTGAAGAGTATGGCTACAAGCGCTGCCGATGGCAGCGTTATGCTTGTGAGTTCAACGGGATCCTTAACAATTGCCTTAAGAGCCGTTATCGGGTTTTCCATTTTCGTTTGCCCCGCAAGTCAGCCATGAGAGGAGAACTACATAAGTAAGTGGCGCAGTTGAATGGCAATCGCATGTTTCCTCACAGGACTGGACGTGAAATCAACTATTTGAATCGTTAACTTTTAATATAAGCCTTTTTCTCACCCTGTCATTGTAAACATTATATATTCTAAGGGGAATTATTTTCCCCATGGAATCTCACTTGCCACAGCCAAAAACTTATCAAATTTGCTGGAAAAATTATTATATGGTTCGCATATCGGAGTTGGGTCGGGTCAAGCCGCCCAAGTCTGATATGAACCTTCGCAGGTGGGAGCCCATCTAAGCTATTGCTTTTGGCAGGGTTTCTTTCATAATGTTGATGGCCTGGAGGTTGGACGAAAGAGCCGCTCAAGGGCGCGGGAGTTTGCTTGCTGCGAAGAGGATAACCTGAATCCTCAGCCCCCGTCGAACAGCTGCACCGTAACGGTCTCGCCTTTAAACAGGCCTTCCAGTCCCAGGGGGATCATTGCCAGGCCGTCGCTCTTCACCAGAGGGGAGAGCAACCCCGAAGGCCCCAGGACCGGATCGGCCCACAGCACCTTGTCTTCAAAGCGCAGGCGCACCCGCACGTAGTCTTCCCGGCCCGTAGCCCCGGCCAGGTTGCGGGACAACCTGGCGGTCACGGTCCGCCTCCAGGAAGACTGGGGGGCCAGACCGGCCAGGCGCAAGAGCAGGGGCCGGCCCAGGACTTCCATGACCACCGCGGCAGAGGCCGGGTGGCCCGGCAGTCCCAAAAGGGGCGTTTTCCCCTTTGGCCCCAGGGCCGCCAGGATGGTGGGTTTGCCGGGCCGGAGCGCCACCCCGTGCACCAGGACTTCAGACCCGGGCAGATTCTCAATGGCATCCAGAGTCAGATCCCGGGCGCCCACGGAGCTGCCGCCGGAGACCAGGATCAGGTCAGCCTCGTCCAAAGCCGCGGCCAAGGTTTTTTTCAAAGCGGCAGAATCATCAGGAATAATGCCAAGTATCAGGGGAACCCCGCCCCACTCCGCCACCTGGGCCGCGGCCAAATGGCTGTTGGAATCCCGCACTTGGCCGGGGCCGGGGCGGCCGTCCAGGGGAATAATCTCATCTCCGGAGGAAATTATGGCCACCCGGGGTTTGTTAAAAACCGGCAGATGGGTCACCCCCAAGGCCGCCAGCAAGCCGATCTCCTGGGGGCGCAGGCGCCGGCCGGGGGGAAAGAGGACTTCTCCACGGGCCACGTCTTCTCCGGGCGACAACACATTTTCTCCCGGGGCGACGGCCCGGCGCACCTCCAGGGTGCCGTCCGGGTGCTCGGCGGTGTATTCAATCATTACCACCGCGTCCGCGCCCTCGGGCAGCATGGCCCCGGTGGGCACCCGCAGGGTTTCACCCCCGGCCACGGCGAGGCCGGGGGCCGCCCCCATGGGCACCTCCCCTTTGATTTCCAGGTATTGGGGTGCGCCCACGCTGGCCCCGAAAGTATCTTGGGCCCGGACCGCATAGCCGTCCATAGAGGCCCTTAAGAACCCCGGCACATCCTCCGGCGCGGCCAGGGGCGCGGCCAGGACCCGGCCATAAGCCCCAGCCAGCTCCACCTCCTCCACGCCCACCGGCGGAAAACGTTCATAAAGGGCCAGGACTTCCTGGCGGGTTTGCAAGCGAAAGAATTCTAAGGGGGTCATGAGTATATTTTAAGATTTCTGATAGGCCGCCAGGAATTCCTCTCTGGGAATGCCTGCCTGAGTGCAAATGGTTCTGAGAGTTGAAGCCTTTATGTAAGGATGATTTGGCATCGTTAAGGGGGGTTTGCTCCCATCAGGATTTAATCGGAGCATTGCTATATGCTCCCTGTCCTTTAAAAGTTTAAAGCCGAGAAATTCAAGTGCCTTAATTTCCCTCGGTTTCGGAGCATCAATTGGAAACTTCAGCATGATATTTCAATAGCAGCCTCAGCGACAAAAGCCTCCAAAATTGGCGGGTCAATCTCCAGAACTTCCGGGCCGAAAGTTTCGATATGAAAACCGATGGCGGACCTGACATTCGTCATGGCTGCCTCATAAGTGTCTCCCTGCCCGACCACCACTCCTTTTAATCCCAAGGGATAGGCGATGTACCCATCCGGATGTTTTTCAACGATAACTTTAACGGGCTTCATGGGGTTTGCCTCGTATGCAAATATAAATGTAAATTAGCACAGGCGGGAGGCCTGTGCCACCGGGTTTTGAAATAATGGCAGGCAGTGCCCGCCCTTCATTTCGCACAGTCTGGAAAGCTTGTGCTACTATGCACTTTGGGCCGGGGAAGGTGGGGCCGCAGGCCCCGGTTCCCCGGCCCCCCCTTACGGGGTTGGGGGATGGGGTTTGGGGAAGGGCGGCAGGGGCAGCCGCTCCTGGCCCCCTTCCCCAAAATCATATCTTCAATCCTCCTAAATCCGCGAAAAGATGCGAACATCTACGGCGAAGAGGCCCTTTTCGTAGAGGAGCAGCGGGTTGAGTTCGATCTGGTCCAGTTCCGGGTGTTTCTGGGCGAAGATGGCCAGGGCTTTCATGGCGGCCAAGAGCGCCTTGGTGTCCCGGGGAGGCTGGCCCCGGTAGCCGGTGAGCAGGGGGTAGCCTTTGATTTTTTTCATCAGGTCTTCTAATTCCTGTTCGTCAGCCGGAAGGATGCAGAAAGCTACATCCTTATAAATCTCGGTGTTGATGCCCCCCAGGCCGAACATCAGGGTGGGGCCGTATTGGGGGTCGGTGATAGTTCCCAGGATGACCTCCAGGCCCCCGGGTTTGGCCATGGGGGAGATGCTGACGCCGTCGATGGTGGCCCAGCGCTCGTAGAGCTGGGTGGCGTCCATGATCTCCCGGTAGGCCTGCCGCACCTCGTCGTCGTTTTCCAGCCCCAGGTAAACCCCGCCCATGTCGGTTTTATGGGCGATCATGGCCGAGGCGATCTTCATGACCACGGGGTAGCCGAACTGCCGGGCCAGGTCCACCGCCTGGTCGGCGTCCACTGCCAGGGGCGCAGCCGCCACGGGAATGCCGGCTTTGGCTATCAGGGCCGTGGCCTCCGGGGGCGGCAGCAGGCGCAGCCCTTCCGGGACCGCCACCTTTGGGCGGGCGGGAGCTGGGGCCGGGTGGAGATCGAAACGGAAAAACTGGGCCAGGGCCGCAACACCCCGCTCCGGGGTGGGAAAGACCGGGATGCCGGCCTTATAGAACTTTTGCCGTTCTTCCCGCTCCACTTCGGCGCCGCCCAGGAAGACGACCAATTCAGAGGCGCCGGGGGTAACCTGTTCAAAGGCCCCGGGAATGGGGTCTCCGAAGATCACCACCTGGGTGTCGAATTCGTCCCGGGTTTTGTCCATGACTTTTTTATAGAGGTCAGGGGCGCTGATGGCGTCGCCGGTGAGGTCCACGGGGTTGCCCACGGCGCAGTGGGCCGGGAGCATCTCCCGCAGCCGTTCTTTCAGGATGGGATTGGGCTCCGGGACGGTCAGGCCGTTTTTTTCGGCTTCATCAATGGCCAAAATCGCCGCACCCCCGGAGGAGGTGGTGATCATAAGTTTGCGGCCAGCGGGTGTGGGTAGATAGGCCAGGGCCTTGGCAAAGTCGAAAAGCTCCTCCAGGGTGTCGGCCCGGTGGACCCGGTACTTGCGGAACAGGGCCTCGTAGATGGCGTCAGCCCCGGCCATGGACTTGGTGTGAGACTCCGCCGCCTTGCTCCCCTGAGTGGTGCGACCCGCCTTGAGGATGACCACCGGTTTTTTGGCTTCCCGCAAAGCGTCGAGGAAATAGGAGGCCCGCTTGACTCCTTCCAGATAGAGGGCAATGACCTGGGTGTGAGGGTCCTGATTAAAGTACATAAGCACTTCGGCCTCATCCACGTCCACCCGGTTGCCCAACGACACAAACCCGCTCACCCCCAGGTGTTCGGCCGCGGCCATATCCAGGAAAGCCGCGCCCACCGTGCCTGATTGAGACGCGAAGGCTATGCGGCCTTTGGTAGTAATAAGCGGCCAGGAGGCACACATGTGCTCATGGGGCATGTTGACTCCCTGGCAGTTGGGGCCGATCACCCGAATGCCGGTCCGGCGTGCCACCTGGGCCAGTTCATCCTGGAGGCGCTCGCCGTCGAGGCCGGCTTCAGCAAAGCCGCCGGTAATGACGATAGCGGCTTTAACGCCTTTGGCGGCGCATTGCTCCAAAGTGGACGCCACGATTTTGGCGGGAATCACCACCACCGCCAATTCCGGGGCCGAGGGAGTGTCGCCGATGGCTTTATAAACCTTGAGGTCCAGAATTTCTTCGGCCTTAGGGTTGATGGGGTAAAGGGGGCCGGGGAAGCCGCCGTTTTTCAAATTGGCCAGGATGTCATGGCCCAGTTTACCTGGGGCGGTGGAGGCCCCGATAACCGCTACGCTTTTGGGCTTAAAGATGGGTGTCAGGCTGGCAAGAATATCCATGGGGGCTCCTTAATACCGTTTTCGGTTTTCAGTTTTCGGTTTTCAGATAATAAATATGGAATATCAACAACATAAAAAAATAGGTTTGTTATCTTTGAAACTGAACCCGCTTAAAGATTGTTATCCCAAATCTAGATATAACGATGATAAAGCAGGGGTGGAAAAATTGGAAGGTGGTTTTTTACTTGGGTAAAGACTTTGGAAGCGGGTGTCGGTCCTAAAACCATCCAGGAAGATTTTTGTCAAAAACTCAGCCAACGCTTAGCCAGACCTGGATTTCCTGGAAAATACGCCGGGTTGCCTCCGGAATAGCCGCCGCCACTTCCGGGGAGAGATCCTGGCCCAGTTGAAAATTTTTTCCTTCAATTCCGTAAATGATGAGGAAGGGGGGCAGATCCTGAAAAACCTGACCCAGGGCCAGAGCCTCGGCCAGACCCCAGCCATGGGAAGAAGAGGACCGGGATAAAGGGAAGGCAGTTCCGGGAGCGTGGGCGTCAAAGCGGTAGATGGTCCCCGGAAGGCCGCCGGAAGAGACAGCATCCACCACAATGACTCCGGCCGCCCCTTTCCAGGCCTCCCGGACCTCACCGACGGTACCCTGAATTTCCAGAATAGCTGCCTGAGGGGGATTTTCTTGCTTAATACGCCGGGCCACCAAGAGCCCTGCGGCGTCGTCCCCCCGCCAGACATTGCCCATGCCGATGACTTTTATTGGGTTTCTTGGAGGAATACGCATGGCGATATATTCGCTACTCTAAAAAGACGCTCCCGATATTCTTCCATAGAACTGACAACCGCCGCGCCGACAGAATAATTGCACAAATAGTGGCGCCTGGATTTTTTGGATATATATTATTGGAGAAAATTATTAAACATCCAGATCAAGGAGATTTTCATGGAGATTAAGTCCAAGGTAGGTTCGGGGAAATTCTGGATAGGGCTGATCACGGCCCTGGTCTTGCTGACGGCGGCCACGTCCACAGGGTCTGCGAGCAGCGCCCCGGACTTTAACCTAAAAGCCGTACAAGACGGCAAAGAATACAGCCTTAGTCAGTACCGGGGGAAGGTGGTAATGCTCAATTTTTTCACCTTTTTTTGCGGTCCTTGTCGGCAGGAGATGCCACACCTGAGTCAAATGTATCAGGAGTTGAAAGGGCAGGGCTTCCAAACCCTGGGGATCGCCTTGGCCTCCACCCCGGAACAACTCAAGCAACTCATCTCTCAGTTGGGCCTCACGTATCCGGTGTTGGAAGGCAACGACACGGTGAGCAAAGCCTATGGCGGCATCGAGTTAGTGCCCATAACTTTTATTATTGACCGTCAGGGGAATATTGCCCACAAAATCCTGGGAGCCCGGAGCAAAGAGGAATTTGTGAAGCTGGTGAAACCTCTGCTTTGAGCAGGTCACCGCTGGAGGTATAAAAGCCAGAAGGCCAGGCGATTTTACCTCCAGCGGCAAAAAACCGCATTCTTACCCCAACCGGGGATCCATATTGCCCACCCCGCCGCATTCCGGCAAATAGCAACTCACGTCTTTGAACTCGCAATTCTCTTTGCACTCAGGACAAACCTTGGGCGGAGCTGGTTCTGTAAGGGTGTAGCCGCACTTGGTGCATTTCCAATAGGTTTTGGGCTGGGTATCCATGAATTGATCTCCTATTATGGTTCCGGCATGCTACTTGGCACACTTTACCGGTTGTTCCTTCACTGAACCGGGACCGGCCAAAGGTTTAAACATGGATTTCCCGGCCCCGCAACACGGACATTTCCAATCATCTGGCAAGTCCTCGAACCGGGTGCCTTTGGGAATCTTGCCTTTTTTGTCCCCGTGGGCCGGGTCGTAGATATAACCGCAGTTGGACATCTGACATTGCCACATATCTTCAGGTTTTGACATCTCCGTCTCCATTCATCATCTTTACAGAAGATTGCGTCAACTTCACCTTCATCCTGACAGTTTGCATTCAGGAAGTCTTTGCAGATAAGGGGATAGGGTAACCCCATCCCCTGATAATCAATCGAATCGGGGGAAATCCCGGCCGATTGCCTGGTTAGTCCATTTCTTGCATTTTTTTGCCGCAGCATTCCGGAGCAGGCGCCTCAGCCGGGGCCTCTTTGAAGGCATTGCACTGATAACAGACGTAACTTATGGGTTCGGTGTCGGGGGTTTTGGCAGCCTTATCGGCGCCCTTATGCTGACAACCACAGGTACAAGCACTCATCGATGATTCTCCTTTTTCCTGAATTTTTATAGGGTATTATCCGATTAAACAAAGCCAGCAACCTCAATGGGGTGCGTCCGGTTTACGGCTTTAAAAACTCAAATAATATTTATTTAACAGTAATTATTATTATATCAATTGGCAAGGGGGTGCTGCCCTTTTATTGGGGTGAAATGCGCAGGGGAGATAAGATTTGCAGGAGGAAAGAGTCCCCTGAACGTAGGGGGCGCTTAAGAGTTATCAAATATTATTCTGGAAAAACTTGCTTATGGTTTACAACGAATATATTTTAATGAAAATATTAAAATTATTTAACGAATGTAGGCTATCAATCAAAATCGCAAGCATTTATCAATCAGATAAATTAAAGGGTTAAAGCTATGTTTAAAGAATTTAAAGAGTTTGCCATGCGTGGCAGCGTAGTGGACATGGCCGTAGGCATCATCATCGGGGCGGCTTTCGGGACCGTGGTCAAGTCGCTGGTAGCTGATATCATCATGCCACCCATCGGCCTGCTCTTGGGAAACGTGGATTTTACCAACCTGTTCATTACCTTGAAGGCCGGCAAAGAGGCAGGTCCCTATGCTTCTTTGGCGGCGGCCCAGGCGGTGGGGGCGGTGACCCTCAACCTCGGAGTGTTCATCAACACCATCATCAGTTTTCTCATTGTGGCCTTTGCAGTATTTTTGGTCATCCGGGGAATGAACCGGCTACAGCGGGAGAAGGAAGTCCCTCCAGCCACCACCAAAGAGTGCCCCCATTGCGCCTCCGAGATACCCCTCAAGGCCAGCCGTTGCCCCCACTGCACCTCGGAATTGGGGGTGGCTTCGACCTGATTGGTGATGTGGCTCTCCCCAAAAATCCCGCATTGCCACAGAGAGGTTTGATATGGACAGGATTCGAGAACTGATCGAGGCAGGTCTTGGCAAGGTATTGCAACTCATTTCCGGAGTGCTGGGGGGGTGGCAGCCCGAGGCTCTCTTTTGGAGAATTCTGCTCACGGTCATTGCCACTGGTGCCATGTTTCTCTTCATTATGGGTGCCCACCGGTTGCTTGGCAGGCTGGACGCCAAGCTGGAGTCGTGGCGGGGCACTCGCATTCCGCCCATCAGGGTGCAGACCTTCGAGGTTGTCTCCGCAGACCGCCTCACCCACATCTTGAAGTGGCTGGTGAAAAAGTTCCGCTTGGTTGTATGGGTTTTTGCCCTTTATGTCTTTATTCCCGTTATATTAAGTTTTTTTCCTCAAACCCAGGGGTTGGTCATTGAATACCTGGATTATCTCATCGCCCCCATTTTCACCCTTTTCTGGGGCTTGGTCTCCTTCATTCCCAACCTCATTTTTATTGCCGTGGTTGTGGTAGTCATACGCTATCTCTTAAAGATACTGCGAGTCCTCTTCAGTGAAATTAAGCTTGGTAGGATCAGCTTTTCCGGGTTTCACCGGGATTGGGCCGATCCCACTTTTAAACTGTTGCGCGTTCTCATTATCCTTTTGGCGGTGGTTCTGGTTTCTCCTTATATGCCAGGTTTTGGCAGCCCGGCCTTTCAGGGAATCTCCATCTTCTTTGGCCTGCTTTTGTCCCTGGGGTCCACTGCCGCCATCGCCAATATCGTGGCGGGAGTGGCTATAACCTATATGCGCCCCTTCAATGTCGGGGACCGGGTAAGAATCGCCGACACTATGGGTGATGTGGTGGAAAAGACCCTCCTCATCACCCGGGTCCGGACCATAAAAAATGTGGAAGTCACCATCCCCAATTCCATGGTCCTGGGCAGCCATATGATCAACCTGAGTGCCCTGGCGAAACATCCCGGCCTCATTCTGCATACTGCCGTGACCATCGGCTATGATGCTCCTTGGAGGAAGGTCCGCGATCTCCTCATCACCGCGGCCCGGGCTACCCGGGACATTTTGACGGACCCGGCTCCTTTTGTGCTGCAAACCAGTCTTAACGATTTTTCGGTAACCTATGAACTGAACGCTTATACCGCCAATGTCAAAGAGTTATTGCTAATTCAATCCGAATTGCACGAAAACATTCAGGACCGGTTCAATGAGGCCGGAGTGGAGATCATGTCTCCCACTTACTCGGCCCTCCGGGACGGCAACCAGGTAACCATTCCTGAGGACTACCTCCCTAAGAGCACCCCGGTGAAAGGGTTTCGGATTCTACCCTCCGGGATCTTTGGCGCTGGTGATCAAGAGACGCCAGTAGTATCTGGGAAGCATCCGGCCTAACGGTCGCACTCCCTAAGAAGAACCAACGAGGCCAAAAGGTGTCAGTGACTTTAGGAGAAGCGACTTCCATGAAAGACAGCTATTGTGGTCTCTGTGAGCATTGCCAGTTGGGCAGCCTGGATTTTCAGGAAGCTGTAGCCAAGGTTAAGGCCTATGTGGAACGACTACCGGCACACTGGCAACGGCAGTGTCTTAAGGAAACTCAAAACTTTTCCTTGCAGGAGTTCCGGCGGAGCCTGGATTGGTTTCTGGATCGGGTTGACTGCCCCGGCTGCAAGGACCAGGGGGGCCTGGTGCACTGTGCCATCCGTGATTGCGCCGTAAGCCGCAAGATAGACCGGTGCTATGAATGTCCGGACCACAACTCTTGCAGCCACCTGATCTTTGTGTGAGGCTGGCCCGGCCTAAGTCCTTCCTGCTGACTGGACAGCCTTCGAGGAGAAAGCCCCATGAATGAACCGCTCCGCGTCGCTCCCCGCGAAATCTATCCCAAAGTGCAATCAGGGCAAACCCTCCTGGTATGTGCCTATGACGATGAGGCCAAATGCAGGCGACTTCACCTGGAGGGGGCCATCACTTTGGCCGAATTCAAGACTCGCATACCAACCCTTTCCAAAGATAGGGAAATCGTGTTTTATTGCGCCTGACCCAATGAAGGCAGTGCTGCCGGTCGGGCCGCCGAGTTGATCAAAATGGGCTATTCCCATGCCAAAGCCCTCCTGGGTGGGGTGGAGGGGTGGATACAAGCTGGTTACACCCTGGTGAGAGGCGGGTAGGATGCTCTAAACCCGGCCATTTTTAAATCATAGTCAACCATCCCACATGATTTTGCCACTTAAGCATAGTCCTTCATGAACCTGCGGGTCAGCCAAAAACCAAAAGTATTGGTGGCACACGCTTGCCAGCCTATGCCGGCAAGTCGTGCCCATTCTTCTTTTTGCCTCAGTTTATTCCTAACTTCCGGCCGTTAAGCTCTGTCAAATTCAAAAGAGCAGTCCATTGTCTTTTTCCATTGAGGTTGGTAAGGTATTTTGACGTTTCGCCTCACCTTATCTTGAGGAGGTTAACTTAAAAGTGAGAAAGCTTCTGTGCCTGGTGGCGGCCTTGTCCTTTGCCTTTTCCAGTTCCGCCTTTGCTCAGAAATTAGTGCCCGATCCCAACGCCGGCGCCAAGATCAGGGCCGCGACCCAGCCAATCACACTGGTGGCCCGGATCGGCTATTCCTCGAAACACGGCGGCTACTACGTGATGAATAACCCCGAGCGCCAGAGTGGAAACAAGACCATTTTGAACCAAAATTACAAGATTTTAAAAAGCTTGCATAAACGCGGCCGTGCCGTCACCATCCGGGGACGGGTGGATCCTCTGAATTTCCTGGCCACTCACATCGTTATCGACCGGATCGATGGCCGGCCTTACCAGGGCACTCACGCCCCTCTGGTACCCTTGCCGTGAGGCCAGGGGATCCAATCTAGACACAAAGGTGTCGGGTCCCACCTATTCCACTCTCGGTCTCGAAGGAGGTTTACGATGATACACCAGAACCGCGTTATCCTGACCTCCGGGGTGATCTCGGTAATATTGGGGTTTCTCGCTGGTCTTCTGGGAGGCCGGCTGGCCGCGCCGCCGCTTTTGGAAAAGCCGGCAGCCAAAGCCATCCAGGCCCAAAGCTTTCAGCTGGCAGACTCAAACGGCCGGGTCCGGGGCCGCTTTGAGGTCGACCCTCAGGGAGTGGCCCGATTGATGCTGGCGGGCCAGGACGGGGCACCCCTAATGAAGCTAAATGTAGACAGCCGGGGAACTGCCACTTTACAAATGGGTGACGAGAAATTGCAGAGGACATTGGCGCTTAAAAGCGAACCCCACGGCTTCCAACAGATCGCCTTATACTATGAAGGCAAGGAGCGCTTGGGCTTGGAAGTCCAAAAAAACGGCGAACCGGCCATTAACCTGAGTGATAAAGGCAAACGGCTTATTGACTTGGGACTTAGCAGCCAAGGTGACCCGCATCTCACCTTTTTTGGGGAAAACCAGAAGGTTGCCCTAGAGATGATCAGCAAAAGGAACGGGGATCGAAGTCTTACCCTGGCAGGCAAAGACGGCATCCCCCGGGTCGTGCTGGGGCTGAAGAACGATCAGAAAGCCGCCTTGGGATTGTTTGATAAAAACGGGAAGACTCGCGTGGCCCTGATGGATGAACCGTCTCTGTTCTTTTTGAAGAGCGGAAAATCGGTACGAACGCTGCCGTAGACCAACCATCACTTCAAGCCCTGGGCGGGCATGGGGTTGGAAATGGGGAAGTATGAGAAGCGGCGTGCGCTGGGCCGGCATGGTCGGTCAGGTTAACGGCGCTCAGCCTTGTAGTAACTAAATACTTGGTTTCCTGAAACTTAGATCGATCAAGTAATTAGCGTTTATTCTTTGAATCCGTAAATTTCTTCCGTCTAATAAATAACAGCCAGCCTCCCAAACCCAATCCCCAAAGTCCCACGAGAATCTCAAGTTTTTTGTATTGAATTTTGCTGCTAAAGGCTAAATAAGAAATTAATATGCAGGCCATGACTATACTAAAATATTTACAAACTTTATCCATTATTCCTGCAACGGCAAAAGCCATAGAGCCGATTATATATGTAGAAATAAATGCGATAAACAATATTAGGCCATAAAATGATGCAATGTACATTACATTGCGCATTCGTGGAATGTTAAAAATAGCTCCGAAATTTCTAATTCGCGTATGTGAAGCGATGGCAGAGGGCAAATATATGCCATAATGTGGCGGCCACCAGGCCGGCTTCAGATGCACCAACTGGAGATAATATTTGTTATTAATAAAGCGCTCCATACTCAGGTCCACATTTTCTTTTACAACCTGGTCGATAGACCTTACGCGGATATCCTTTTGGGATGTCACCCAGTTTAATAAGTCAGAAAATTTTTCATAAGGAATTTTATAATTGATATCCTCATATTCTGTAATCATTTCTACATCAGTGAAAACATATTGATGGAATACCACGCAGATTATGGGATCATATTCCACAATCTTACGGGCATATTCCACCGTCTCCTTAAAATCCTCCAAGCCGCAGGTGCCGGGCAAAATTTTTAAAGACGCGGATGGGACGATTTCGCCGTTCATGCTGGCGGAAAGACACTGGAAATTCAGGTTTTCCAGCGCTTCCAGGGTTATGGCGTCGTAAGAGTTGTATGGCGGAATAAAAGTGGTAATCGGGGTTGAAAGCACCTTTTCCAAAAAGACTTTACCCGTCCTAATTTTTTCCAGTTGGGTATCGTAATCCAGGGTCTGAAATTCAGTGTGCCAACCTTTGGTTTGCAGAGTTTGATGGGAGTAGCCGTGTTGGGCCGCATCCATGGCACCGGCTTTGATGGCGTCCCGGGCTAGGGCGATTTTTTCCGGAGTGAGCGGGATTACTTCTTGAGGGTCAAATTGGAGGTAATTTTTGGCCTTCACAAAAGGAATAACGCCGAAAGTACAGCAGATCTGGTGCTTTTTGAAGTCCGCAATGATTTTTTTCTCCAGTTCGGTATCGGTGCGGCTGCAATAGTCATCATATCGGAAAACGACCGTGATATGATGCGTGGATTTATTGGCTTCAGCAATTATGGAGAAACAAGTTAGAAGGATAGTGGCGGTTAAGGTTAATATAAAATATCTTTTATAGCGATGGGTAAATTTTAGTGACGGGAAAATACTCAACAATTCTCAGCCAATCCCTTAAACAAATTCGATCATATTTCCTCAGCTCCTGTAAAATTCACATTACCACATTTGAAGTTAATAAAAAAAGGTATATCTGGGAGTCTCGACTACTGGTTTCGAAGGAGGTCAACTTTGTCCGTTTCTTCCCACGGCAGACTAATGTCAGCCCTTCCCACCTGCCCGTAAGCTGCCAGCCTTTGGTAAAACTTGCCCTTATGGAGCGACGGCAAGTGCCGGAGTTGAAAGCGCTTGAGGATGCCGGCCAAACGAAAATCAAAATGTTCCTCTACTAGATTGGCCAGGTCGTCATCGCTCAGCTTGCCGGTGCCGAAGGTCTCCACCATGATGCTCACCGGTCGGGGCAGACCGATGGAATAACTGAGCTGCACCTCGCATTCCTCCGCCAGGCCTGCGGCCACCAGGTTTTTGGCGGCATGGCGCGCCGCATAAGCCCCCACCCGGTCAATGCGCATGGGGTCCTTGCCGCTGAGGGCGTTGCCGCCGTGCCGGGCATAATCGCCGTAAGTGTCCACGTCGGTTTTGCGGCCGGTGAGACCGGAATGGACCCCAGGCCCTCCCACCATGAGGTTTTCCACCGGATTGATGAAGATCATGGTTTTGTCGTCCGGACGGATGGCTTCCCCGGCAAAGGACGGCCGGACCACTGCCTCCAGCACGTCATCGTGGAACCGTCGCATATCAATGTTTTCCGGCGCGGATTTGGACCGGCTGGCGATGATGGAGATGCTGTGAATCCTATAAGGTTTGCGATCCCGGTATTCTACCCCCACCTGGGTCTTGCCGTCGGGGGAAAGATAAGGGATCAGGCGTTGGAGCCGCGCCGCGATCATCTGGCGGGCCAGCTTGTGGGCCAACCAGATGGGGAGGGGCATCAAAACCTCGGTCTGGCGGCAGGCATAGCCAAAGACCGTAGCCTGCTGCCGCACGTGGACCCGGTCGATTTGTTCTTCCGACATCCGGTTTTCATTGAAATAGAGGTCGGCATCAGGAGGATATTCCTGAAAGCTGGTCAAGACGCTGCAGGTCCGGGCGTCAAAGTCGGGTTGCGAGTAACCGGCCTGCCCGATCACCTTGCGGGCCAGGTTGGGTATATCCGCCTTGATTTCGGAGGCAAACCGGGCCGCGATGAACAGGATGGAGGTGGAGATGGCGCATTCCGCCCGCACCCGGGCGTAGGGGTCCTGGGACAAGAAGTGGTCCATGACGGCATCGCTGATCTGATCACACAGTTTATCCGGGTGCCCCTCGGTTACGGATTCGGAAATGAACACATAATCTTTTCTCATCCCGGCGTCCTTTGCATTGCTCTGGTGGCACAGGTTTTTACCCTGGCCGTCCCCAGGCTTAAGCCTGCGTCTGCCATAAGTGCTGGTTATTATTATCTGAAAATGTATCACGTAGGGCGAGTCTTACGCGCCCAAAATGATGCGTGAAACGCCACAATAATTTAAATGGCTTGGGTGTGCCAATGGCCCATGAACGGCTCGTGACCAAGCTGAGCTTTGGGCTCAATATTCATTCCCCAGTGCAACTTGGGAACAAGATAAGTAGGTACAACTTGGGAACTATCCCAAGCTCCTTATATTGCCTCGTTCTCGGCGGGCGGTTTTTTGGTGACTTCATTCACCAGCAAGGGCAACGCGGCGCCGCCGGCCACCACCAGGCCGTCCAGCAGGCTGATAGGGGTCAAACCCAGAATAGTCCGTAAACCGGGCACTACCGCAGTTAGGACCTGCAGCCCCAGGGACCCCGCCAGGGCTGCAGTCAGATAACGATTGGGAGGCAACTTGCCGGGTGATAGAACACTGTACTGCTCCGAACGGCAACTGAGGGCGTGGAGTAATTGCCCGGCGGTGAGGCCGTGGAATGCCAAGGTACTGGCCTGGGCCCCCAGGCCGTACCGCATGACGCCATAACCGAAGACTCCAAGGGCGCCTCCGGTCATGGCGGCGCCTTCGAAGGCGATACGCCTGAAATCTGACCCGGTAAAGATCGGCCGCTGCGGGTTCCGGGGGGGACGCCTCATGATATCGGGTTCCGGGGCTTCCATGGCCAAAGCCAACCCGGGAAAGATGTCGGAGATCAGGTTGATCCACAAGAGCTGCATGGCGTTTAGGGGAGAACCCAGCCCCACCGCCAGGGCTGTGAAGGTCAACATGATTTCGCTCAAATTGGTGGCCAGGAAAAAATGCACCGATTTCCGGATGTTATTGTAGGTGGTGCGGCCGTCCCGGATGGCGATGATCATGGTATCCAGATTGTCTTCTTCCAGCACCACATCAGCAACTTCCCGGGCGATATCCGTGCCGGTGCTGCCCATGGCGATCCCCACATCCGCGGCCTTAAGCGCCGGACCATCATTGATGCCGTCCCCGGTCATGGCCACCACCTTGCCGGCCTCCTGGAGCACCTGAACGATCTGGAGCTTGTGGGCGGGGCTGACCCGGGCGAACACATGGGCCCGCTTAGCCAGAGCTTTCAGGGTTTCGGGGTCGATGTCGGCCAGATGGGTGGAGTCTAGAATTTCCAGGCGGTCTTCGCGGCTGAGGTTAAGTTCCTTGCCGATGGCATAGGCCGTGGGGCTCTGGTCGCCGGTGATCATAATGGTCTCGATCCCGGCCGCATGGAACGCGGCGATGGCCTCTCCCACCCCTTCCCGGATGGGGTCGGCCATCCCGACGATACCCAGCCACACCAGTTCACTGGGCATTTCGCCATTAATCAGATCGTCCCGGTCGGAGTAGGCCACCCCCAGGACCCGTTGGGCCAGACCGGCCATGCGTTCATTTTCGGCCTCGATGGCCTGCCGGTCCTCATCGGTTAGGGGGAGCAACTGGTTATCCCGGAGGTGCTCCGAACACATGGACAGTACTTCCAGGGGGCTGCCTTTGATGGCCACCAGCGTCCCTCCCGCCGGCTCATCGTGGAGGGTGCCCATGAATTGGCGGTGTTCCGTGCGGTAGTTGATGCGCTGCACCGGGTATTGCTGCCTTAAGGCCACCACATCGATGTCAGCGTTAAGGGCCAGATGCACCAGGGCGGTTTCAGTGGGGGTGCCAAGGAGCTTATATTCCTTGTTCTCCCTATAGATTTCGGTTTCATTGCACAGCACTGACATCATCAGAAGCCGTTGCAGTTCTATGCAAGCGGAAGGAGAAACATAACCGGAAGGCGTTGCGAACCGCTTCCCTTCGATCTGAAGGGTCCGCATACCTGCGAAAATCTCTACCACCACCATTTCATTGCGAGTAATGGTACCGGTCTTGTCCAGGCAGATGGTCTGGAGGGCCCCCAGGGTTTCCACCGCATCCAGATGGCGGATCAGGACCTTGTGACGCCGCATATCCCTGATGCCCAGGGACAGGGTGGTGGTGGCCACCGTGGGCAGGCCTTCCGGCACCGCCGCAGCCGCCAGACAGATGGAGGTCCGGAGCATAGCCAACCATCCCAGCCCTCGGAAAAACCCCACCAGAAAAACCACCCCGCACACGCCGCTGCAGATCAACACCAATTGGTCGCCCACCTGGCCCAACTGCCGCTGCATGGGGGTCTCCGGGGTGGTGGCTTCTCCCATCATGGTCTGAATCTTACCGATTTCCGTAAAGCTGCCCGTAGCCACCACCACGGCCAACCCTTCTCCGCCGGTCACCAGAGTCCCCATGAAGGCCATGTTGAGCCGGTCACCCAGGGGAATATTGAGGTGGGCCAAGGCTTCGGTGGTCTTGACCACCGGCAGACTTTCCCCGGTCAGGGCGGATTCATCCACCGACAGGTGCGTGGCTTCCACCAACCGGCAGTCCGCCGCCACGTAGCTCCCCGGTCGCAGTACCAGCAGATCTCCCAGCACAATATCTTCCGCGGAGATCTCAGACATCTGGCCGTCCCGGATGACCAGGGCCGTGGGCCGGACCAGGGTTTGGAGAGAGCGGATGGTCTTTTCAGCTTCGCTTTCGGTCTTGTAGCCGATGAAGGCGTTGGCGGTGACCACCCCCAGGATCAGTGCGGCATCCAGAATGCCCCCGGTTAGGACGGAAATTCCCGCCGCAGCCCCCAGCAAGGCTACCGGCAGGGATTTGAACTGGTCGATAAAAATTTCCCAGCCGGAGCGCGGCTCCGCCTCGGGCAGCATGTTGGGGCCATATTTTTCCAGGTTTTCCGCCACCGCCTGAACCGACAGGCCTGTCGTCCGGGAGGTCTTGAGTGCGGCCAGCACCGTCTCCGTCTCCTGCACATGCCAGACTTCATCGGGCTGGTCTTCCACTGAGGAGAAGAAGGTTTTTAATTTGGCGACTGCCGAGGCTGCGACCCCGGTATCCACAGGGAGGTCGGGTGGTGACGGTTCGGGGGCCACCGGCACCGCCGCGGCTGCCGGCTGATGGTTATGGTATCCTGCCACCAGTCCTGAAATGAGGGAGGCAATGGTTTCGGGGGTGTTGCCCGAGTTGTAGCAGACCAGGAGATTGCCCGTCAGGGCGTTGGCCGAGACGTGGGTGATATCCTGGAGCCGCGCCAGTTGGCCTTCTAGGAATCGTTTCAAGGCCTCGGAGCGGTAGAGCCCCTCAACCTTAAACCTCACTCTTCCCGCCACCGCGGTATGAATGGCCTGCACCATGGGCTTTAATGAACTCTATTTAGATGCTTTGAGAACTTTGGATGCGGTGGGCCCTTTTACGCTCCGGGGCTTTTTTTTCCCACCGCCCCAGGGGTCTCTTTCGGCGCAGATCCAGCCGTCTCTTTCGGGGCAGGTGTGGACTCTTTGGCCTTGGGCATGACGGCGCACACCACTTCCTTGACGCCTTCCACGGCCCCCACCAGAATGTCGCTGATGCTCTTGACGGCGCTCTGTCCCAGGCTGCCCGCGGCTTCAATGGCCCCGCCCATGGCCGCCTTGGCCGTGCCGCCCAGATTGCCGCCGATTTCGGTGGCGCCTTCGATGACCCCGGTTACGACACTTTTGGCCACCAGAGCCACGTCGCCGCCTACATCGGCTGCGCCTTTGACTGCGCCTTTTACCAGCTCACTGGCCGCGGCCTCCACATTGCCGCCCACGTCGCTGACCCCCAGAATAATGCCCTTGGCCACATTCTTGGTGCTGACGATAAGTCCGGATCCCACTTCTTCCGTGGCCTTGATCACCCCATGAAAGACATCCCGGCTGACATTGACAGTTTCCGTGGCCACCGCGCCGGTGGTCTTCAGGGCGTCGGTGACCGCCGTTCTCGCCAGGGTGACGATCTGGCCTTCGATCTCCTGCAAACCCTTGAGGCTGCCCACAACTCCGTCTTTCACGGTGGTGCCGGCCTGACCCAGCATATCGCCGATCCCTTTGGATTCACTCGGTTCTTTTTCAGCCATGATTCCCTCCTTCAGGCGCTGATTTCGGTATAATAAATTCTATTTTTGTTAATAGACATTTTTCCAACATAATCAATGTAACTAATTATATTTCTATGTAAATTTTACTAACCATGACTTTATCCGTTCTTCGATCTGATCCCTTACTTCGCGAAACTTTGCCAGCTTTTCTTCCTCACTGCCAACTGCTGCCGCAGGATCATCAAAAGGCCAGAAAATCCTGACCAGAACCCCCGGGAAGGCCTTGGGACAGGTTTGCTCGGCTTTTTCGCAGACGATGATCAGGTAGCGAACGTCAATTTTCCCTAAGAATTCTTTGACGCTTTTGGAATATTGCCTGCTGAGGTCAATGCCGACTTCGGCCATCACCTGTTTGGTCAGAAGATTTATCTCTTTGGGCTCGTAGCCGGCGCTGAAAACTTCAAACCGGTCCCGGCCATATTTCTTCAGAAAAGCTTCGGCCATTTGGGAGCGGGCGGTATTGCCGGTGCACAGAAAAAGTACAATGGGCTTTTCCATGGACGATCGCCTAACGGCCGGGAGACTGGGCCGGGTTACATGCTCTCGCTGAGCCAGGAAGCCAGTTGCATGGTGTTAACTTCCGGGAAAAAAGTGGAAAAAGTGGCTTTTAGAGCCAACAGCGACATCAATGAAGTTACCTGCTGTTTATCGTAGGAAACCACTACCAGGCCCTGTTCGGGGTCAGCCTCTACCCGGTGGATGCCCCTAATAGAGCTCAAACCGGCCTGGAAATTCCGGGTCAGGTTGTGATTGCCCTTGAGCTTGTCAATGGCCAGGCTGAGTTGTCCCGGCTGATTTCCGACCACGGTAAATCCGTCCATGAATAGTACCTACTCCCTCCCCGGCTAACAATTTGCTAACAAAATCCTAATATAAATCTAATACTTATATTGATAACAGGTACCCTAACTATATACTCGACTTTGTCTAAATTTCCAATGCAAAGATTACGATATATATCGGTATTTATTCTAAGAGGAAACATTTGTTGCACCCAAAGCTTTTACAAAGTTTCAGGGTTACCAGGCAGTGTGACCGCTGAATTGAAGGAATTTCTCAGAAAGGATAAAGGAGGGTCCTACTTAAAGCAGTTTCGCCCCCAATTCGGCAATACCGGACCTTTCGCCTTTGAGGAGGGTGATGTGGCCCGAGATTTCTTCCTCTTTAATCTTTTCCACCAGATAACTGAGGCCGTTGGAGGAGGCGTCCAGGTATGGATGGTCGATCTGCTCCGGGTCGCCGGTAAAGATGATCTTGCTGCCCCGCCCCACCCGGGTGAGGATGGTCTTGATCACGTGGGGGCTTAAGTTTTGGCTCTCATCACAGATGATAAACTGCTTGGGGATACTCCGGCCCCGGATATAAGTCAAGGCCTCCAATTCGATCTTGCCGTTGGCGATCAGGTAATCGATGCAGCCGTTGGGTTGAATATGTTCATTGCAGAGATATTCCAGGTTGTCGTAGATGGGCTGCATCCAGGGCCTGATTTTGTCTTCCTTATCTCCGGGCAGATAGCCGAGGTCGTTCCCCAAGGGCACAATGGGCCGGGTGATGAGGATGCGGTTGTATCTGCCGCTGCCTTCCAGGACTTTTTCCAGGCCGGCGGCCAGGGCCAGGATGGTCTTGCCGGTGCCCGCCTTGCCCACCAGGGTCACCACCTGGACGTTATCATCCAGGAGCAAATCCAGGGCGAACTTTTGCTCTTTATTCAGCGCCTTGATGCCGTAAACCGCCTTGCCGTCATGGGCCAGTTTATGGAGCCGATGATTGTAATAACGGGCCAGGGCCGATTTGGACGACAATTCGCTCTGCTTCAGGATACAGAACTGATGGGGGTTCAGCTCCGTCTGTTCATAATCCAGGAATCCCTCCTGATAAAAGCGGTCGATCTCGGCAGGAGCAAGATATAATTCCCTGACCCCGCTGTACAACCGATGATAATCCACCTTATCACTGTAAAAATCTTCGCAGGTTACTCCCAGGACATCGGCCTTGATGCGCAGGTTTAAATCTTTGGTGACCAGGATGACCGGGTTGTCGCCATTCTTGCCCAGAGAGTAGGCTAATGCCAGGATCATATTGTCCGTGGTATTTAAATCGATGCCTTTGAGATGATTGTGCGATTTGTGGCCGTTGATCTCAATGCGCACCGATCCGCCACCCGCCAGTCCCACCCCTTCAGACAATCGTCCCCGCAGTCTTAATTCATCCAATTTGCGGGAAACTTCTCTGGCATTTCGGCCGATCTCATCACTTCTTCTTTTAATACGGTCCAATTCTTCTACTACTGAAAGGGGCAACACTATGGCATTATCTTCAAAAGCGAATAATGAATCGGGGTCATGCAGCAACACATTGGTATCTAAGATATAAGTCTTTCTCATTTGGGCCTTTGTCCTCTAATCATACATTAGGTAACTTAAAAACACTCTAAGCCGCGAAGGAAATAGATATTTATTCAATAAAATCGCCTATATGCATTACACCACCTGCTGTCTTCTAGTATGCCACAAACTTCCGGTTTTGGGAAGCGATTTTCCCCGGGAAGATATCCGATTTGCAGATGGAACGCTTGGCTTTTGTTAACACTAACGAAATATTAACAAATACTACATTAGCCCATAATATTGTTTTTCTATAAAACCAATCAAAGAGTTATCTTACGCGGGCGGAAAGGTCCGGGTGGGTTATCCCTGTATGTGGATGGCAGTGGTCGGCTGCGGCTGGAATTCCCGGATTAACCCTGGACGGGGCTGCATAACTGAAAGTTCTTCCATGGGGAGCGCATTGCGTCTCCCGACCGTGCGAGCCCTTTGCAGTCAGAGTTTCACAGTAAGGGTGCCCGAAGGAGACCTGACATGTGGTATCTTATTTTTTTTACCCTGGGGGCAGTGGTGGGGAGTCTATTAACCTTTTTGAGGTATGAAGCCAGATGCCGGGATTGCGGCGTCCGGCAAGACTGTGAAGAATTCCCCTAAAAGGCGTAAGATTCTCCTTGAGAATCGAGCCCTCTCAGGGCAATATGTTTCCATTAGGTGTTGAGTGAGCGCGCCAATCCTGTCACGGCGCCACACGCCTCCGGGTTTCCCCTTTTTCTAGACTTTGCACCCGCTCGCCAGGTTGAGTTTTTAATGCGGACTCCTCCCCTCAGGCCTGGCAATCTCCAAGCCCTCGAATTCGGGCCCCGGCGCCAGGGGTCGGCACTTAGCCGGAGCTTTTAGTCTTGGCGGCCTTTTCCGTCGCCTTCCCCATCGTGGCCACTCGTTCAGCCTTGACTTCAGCCACCAAGTCACCGACCTGCTCACCGGCCTCGGCGGCAAACTCCTTGATGGTGTCCGACAGGACCAAGTAGCCCTTAATCAAGGTCTTGGCCAGGGGCCGGGATACGGCTGCCACCGCCGGCAGAACAATGGGCGCGGCCATGGCCACCCCTAAGACCACCAGGATGCTGGGCACCGCGCCTTTTAAACCGTCATCCATGAGAGCCATAGGATTTCTCCTTTAAACTTCATCTATAAATTTCACCAAAAACTAATGGAAAACTAACGAAAAATCAACCTAAGCCTAAAGGTTGGCTAACCGATATATGTCTATTATCGACTCATGGACTATCATAACCAGATTTACCAGGCCTTTTGGCAAGGTATGGTCAGGCTGGTGGTCTTGCACCAGGCCTCCCAAGGTCCCATCTACGGCGGCCGCTTTAGCAAATTCCTCCGGGATAAAGGCCATCCCATCAGCCCGGGCAGCTTATATCCCCTTCTCCACCTGTTGGAGAAGGCGGGATTCCTGCAGTCACGCCTCAAGGTTTATCGGGGCAGGGTGCGCAAGTATTACGAGATTACCCCCCAGGGCCGAACCTGTCTGGAGGAGGTGCGCCGGGGAGTGGCAGACTTGGTCAAGGAAGTCATTCTGGGGGAGGTCACCGACGCAGCTTTTCCGCCCGCCCGCCCACCCTTTCCCGAGCCGGAGGAAGCCGAGTAGCTCCCAGCAACCGAGTGCCTGTTCCTTGTTCCAGGCCTTTCTTTGCAAAATGTTCGCATTTTTCCTTATCTCAAACCAAAGAAGAGGCCGGGAAAGGCGAAATAAGTGATACAATCCCTGCCAAGCATCTATTTCAGCAGAATTTCATGGAAAGTTATCACCGGGTTTGACCGATATAGCCGATTATCCCCCACGCAAAAATCAGTCAGAGTATTATGGAGGAACCGCCTATGTACTCTCAGGAATATCAGCGCAAACTCACCTCCCCGGAGCAGGCGGTGGCGCCGATCCGTAACAGTGCCACCATCGTCCATGGCATGGCCAGCGGTGAACCTCCGGCGCTGCTGGCGGCCCTGGCCCAGCGGGTCCGGCAAGGGGGCCTGCGGGACCTCAAGGTTTACTCCCTTCTGCCCATGAAGAATGCCGGTAGTACCATATTATCCCCGGATTTGGCAGGCCTGATTCAGCCTCACTGCTGGTTCGTCAGCAGGGCGGACCGGGATCAGGTGAAGGCCGGCACCCATGTTTTCGTGCCTAACCAATTCCACCAAATTCCCCGCTTGATCCGGGATTTCATGGATGTGGACGTCACGGTCACCACCGTTTCCCCCATGGACAAAGCCGGATTTTTCAGCTTCGGGACCGTCAACGATTACATCACCACTGCGGCCCGGCACTGCCAACGGCTGATCGTGGAAGTCAACCGGCACATGCCCCGGGTCTTCGGCGATGCCATCCTTCATGTTTCCGAGGTGGACGCGATCGTGGAATATGACGCGCCATTGGTGGAACTCATTCCCAACCCCCCCAAGGCCGAGGCCGAGATCATCGGGCGCCTCATTGCGGAAATGGTGCCGGACGGGGCCACCATTCAACTGGGTCTGGGGGGTATTCCCAACGCAGTCTGTCATTACCTGGAGGGGCATAAGGATCTGGGGATCCACACCGAGTTGCTGGTCCCGGGGATGATCCATTTAATCAAAAAAGGGGTGATCACCGGCCGCAAAAAAAATATTCATCGTTGCAAGCACCTCTTTACCAACGCCATAGGCGACCGGGAGATGTACGAATTCATGCACGACAACCCCAGCATGGAGAGCTACCCGGTCTCCTATACCAATAATCCCCAGGTCATAGCCGCCAACGACAACATGATTTCCATCAACTCCACCATTGAAGTGGATTTATTGGGGCAATGCAACTCGGAGTACTTGGGGGGCTTCGAATTCAGCGGTACCGGGGGCCAATTGGATTACGTCCGGGGCGCCTTCGATTCCAAGGGGGGGAAATCCATCATCGCTTTTTATTCCACCGCCCACAAAGGCGAAGTTTCCCGGGTGGTGCCCCGTTTCGCCCCGGGCACGGTGGTTACCACACCCCGCATGGATACCCATTACCTGGTCACCGAGTACGGCTCGGTCAATCTGATGGGGAAATCCCTGTGCGAGCGGGCCCTGGAGATTGTCAAGCTGGCCCACCCCAAGTTCCGGGACAGCCTGATGGAGGAGGCCAGAAAGATGTGTCTGGCATAAGGCGGAATGAGCTAAACAGTGTCGAAAAATATTAACTGGGGACTGGCCATGGCCCGTTCAAAGGCTTAACTTTATTTATCACGTGGTTCCCGGTCATTGGCGTCAGTTTCCGTTCCCGCGATTTTTCTTTTCTTCACCGGGTCGGATTGCAAAGAAGCCCAAAATGCTCTTTGTTCTGACTGAATGCTGAACGTCGAAACCGAAACGATAATAGAAATGCGAAGGAGTGAGATATGACACCTGAGATGGTGCAGGTTATAATTTATGATGCCCCAGTGGTCAAGGCCTCCAGCTGCGCCTGCGGCTGTGGCGGCCACCACCAGCACGGCGAAGAACAGGACCCCCTGGCTGGGGTAAATCTGGAGATGCAGGCCAAGGCCCTGGCCATGACCCTGGAAACCGCCTTTCCCGGCAATAAAGTTCAGGTGGAGTACATTAACGTTCTCAAGGACCCCCGGGGGCCGAGCCTCCCCCAAACCGCGTTGCTCTGTTCTCTGTCCTATCCCACTCCGCTGGTCTACATCAACGGTGAGGGACGGTTCGCCGGGGCCTTGATTCCCGAGCGCATCCGGGAAGAGGTGACGAAAATCCTGGAGAGAAAATAAATATCAGGCGCCTACATCCCCACGCCGGGAATGAAAGCTCCCCGAAAGTCCGGTGCACCCTCGGTCCCCCTGGCCTTATCTGGGCGGCCACTTTTCCGTCCGGCTGGCACCCTGCGCCTGATATGTGGAGGGTCCTCTCAATTATTTTAGGCTTTCGGTGCTGTTGAAGTTAGCGAAGAGCCTGCCTCTCCATCCGGTATTCCACCAGATAACGGGGAATCCTTTGTGGGACCGCATGAGATAGTTGCCATCTGAGCTGACGCCATAATTCCGCCCTGAGGGTACACTCAGGGCACCGCTCAAGGCATTCCCGGCAGCACTGTGGAAGGTTGTTAATACGGATGGTAATGGTTGGCATGAATCCCTCCTTGGAATGGAATTTGACAGTTATTTAGGATAGGTTCCGATTATTAATGAAGTTTATGAAAAAATCAAGCAATAATTTTAATTAAATTAAAAAGAAAAATAATTTTAGTTAGAACAAAACCTAGCTCCGCTCAAAGCCGATTTAAGTGCTGGAGCCGGTCTATTTCCCTGAAGGGTTGCTGTTGTGAAGTCCACCACTTCCCCTACCCTTATTACCCTGCTCACCGATTTCGGCACCCGGGACTTTTACGTGGCGGCCATGAAGGGCGTTATCCTGGGCCTTAATCCAGAGGCAAAGTTGGTGGACCTCAGCCACGAGGTGGCCCCCCAGGATGTCCGGGCCGGGGCTTTGCTACTGGCGGCCGCGGCGCCTTATTTTCCTCCCGGCGCCATCCACCTGGCCGTGGTGGACCCAGGGGTGGGCAGCTCCCGCCGGGCTCTGGCCGCCCAATGCCTGGGGCATTTCTGGGTGGGACCGGACAACGGCCTCTTTCACCTGGTCTTCCGCCAGACCTTTCCCTCAACAATCGTTTCTCTGGAAAATCCGGACTATTTTCGTGAGCAGGTGTCCGCCACCTTTCACGGCCGGGATATCTTTGCACCGGTGGCAGCCCACCTATCCCTGGGGGTGGATCTGGACCGCTTTGGCCCCCGAATCACCGATCCTGTTTCCCTTGATTGGCCCGAGCCGCAGTTCGGCCCGGAAGCTATCCAGGGAGAGATCATTTATGTGGACCGGTTCGGCAACCTGGTGAGCAACCTTGGCGCCAGCGAGGTCTTGGATTGGCTGGAGCAGCAAGTACCAACTATTAAGGTGGGTTCCCTCACAATCCGAGGCCTGGCCCGGACTTACACCGACGGGGCTCCGCAAAAATTTCTGGCCCTGATTGGCAGCCACGGGTTTGTGGAGATCGCCTGCGCTATGGATAACGCCGCTCAACGCCTTAATGCCGGCGTAGGCCTGGCGGTGGAGATTCGAAAAGTGTGAGAAGGCAGCAAAATAAGCTGCTAAAATTGACTATTTAGATGATTCGCCCTTGACCGCATAGAAGATGATAATTATTCCTAAATAAAATTTTTAAGAGTTCAGATTGATCCCGAAGGCTGGGTATTCGCATCGGTCTTCGGGAGCGGCAGCCAACCGAGCAGAGGGAGGTAACGACACCCCATGGACGTTCTGATGCTGTCTCGCCTGCAGTTTGCAGTAGCCACTTTCTTCCATTTCCTGTTTGTTCCTCTAACCCTGGGCCTATCCATCCTCATCGCCATCATGGAGACTATTTATGTCCGGACCGGCGACGACGATTACCGGCGCATGGCTAAATTCTGGGGCAAAATCTTCCTGGTGAACTTTGCCGTGGGGGTGGTGACCGGAATTACCCTGGAATTCCAATTCGGCACCAACTGGTCCCGCTACTCCCGGTATGTGGGGGATATCTTCGGATCGCTTCTGGCCATCGAAGCCACCCTGGCGTTTTTCCTGGAGTCCACCTTCCTCGCGGTTTGGGCTTTTGGCTGGAACCGCCTCTCCCCCCGCCTCCACGCCCTCTGCATCTGGCTGGTGGCTTTCGCCTCCAATCTCTCGGCCTTGTGGATTCTCATCGCCAATTCCTGGATGCAGCATCCCGTGGGCTATGTCCTGCGCAACGGCCGGGCCGAACTGAGCGACTTTCTGGCCATAGTCACCCAGAGATTTGCCATTCAGCAATTCTTGCATACTGTAAGCGGCGCCTATATCCTGGCGGGCTTTTTCGTCATGGGGGTCAGCGCTTACCACCTGCTGCGGCGCCAGAATACGGTCTTTTTCACCAAGTCCTTCCGTATGGCCTTAGGATTTGCCCTGATCTTCTCCGTGGCCGAGGTCGTCCAGGGGCACGTGCACGGCGGCGAAGTAGCCAGGATCCAACCCACCAAGCTGGCAGCCATGGAATCATTCTGGGAAACCCAGGCCGGGGCCCCCATGTGGATGTTTCTGATCCCCGATGAAGAAAATGAACGCAACCTGGTGGAATTCGGCCGAATCCCCGATGCCTTAAGCATGCTGGCCTACCACTCTCCCAAAGCTGTGGTCAAAGGCCTCAGGGACTTCCCCAAAAACGACCGGCCACCGGTGGCCCTGACCTTTTTCTCCTTCCGGCTGATGGTAGCCCTGGGATTCCTCTTTGTGCTCCTCACGGTGGTAGGCTGGTTCAAGCGCAACAAACTGGAGGATAGTCCGGGCTATTTGAAGCTGATGCTCTATGCCATCCCGCTGCCTTATATTGCCCTGCAGGCCGGCTGGATAGTGGCGGAAGTGGGCCGGCAGCCCTGGATCGTCTACGGCCTGATGCGCACCTCCGATGCCGTGTCTCCCATCGCCACCTCCCAAGTGGGGGTAACCCTGGCGGCCTTTATCCTGGTTTATTCGCTGTTGGGTGTGGTGGCCTATTACCTTATGGTCAAATTTGCCAAGCAAGGGCCGGAACCCGCGCCGGCCGTCACCATCCCGGGGGAGGTCTCATAATGTTGCCGATCATCTGGTTTATTCTTTGGGGTGTCTTGTGGGCCGTTTACTTCATGCTGGACGGGTTTGATCTGGGAATCGGGACCCTGATGCCTTTCTTGTCAAAAGACGAAACCGACCGGCGGGTTATTTACCGGGCCATGGGGCCGTTTTGGGACGGCAACGAAGTCTGGCTCATCACCGCCGGGGGAGTGACCTTTGCGGCCTTCCCGCACACCTATGCCGTAATGTTCAGCGGCCTCTATTCGGCCTTGATGCTTATACTCTTCGCCCTGATTATGCGAGGCGTTTCCTTTGCCTTCCGGGATCAGGTGGATGATCCCCGCTGGCGGCGTCTGTGGGATACCTGCCTCTTTTTGGGCAGCTTTCTGCCGGCCCTGCTTTTGGGGGTAGCGTTTGCCAACCTCTTCAAAGGACTCCCCATCGATGCCGAGGGCATTTATCGGGGAACCTTATTCACCCTGCTCAATCCTTACGGCCTGGCCGGTGGCATCTTGTTTGTGCTGCTCTTCATAGTCCACGGCGCCCTCTGGCTGGCGGTCAAATCCCACGGCGGCCTGCACGATCGCGCTGGACGCCTGGCGGCCAAAGCCTGGTGGGTGCTATTGATCATGGCCGTTATCTTCTTGTTGGCCACCGTGCGCTGGACCTCACTGTTCGATAATTACGCCGCCCGCCCGGTGCTTCTCCTTATCCCAGTGGTCGCGGTGGCAGCCCTCTTGGCGATGCGGGCTTTTATCCAGAAGGCCCAGTGGTGGAAGGCCTGGTTTGCTTCCAGCCTGACGATAGTGGGGATTACCTTATTTGGGGTGGTGGGGCTGTTTCCCAATCTGCTCAAATCCAGTCTCAACCCGGAATACAGCTTAACCGCATTTAACTCCTCCTCTTCTCCTCTGACTTTAAAGATCATGTTGGGCGTCGCCCTGACCTTCGTGCCGATGGTGATTGCCTACCAGGTCTGGGTGCATTTCCTCTTCAAGGACAAGGTGCAGCCGGAAGACCTGGCCCAGGAGGAGGGGTATTAATATTCATAGGGGTTTATAAAAATTGATATCCAGGGTTAGGCCGCACTGTCCTTTGGCCTGGACGGTGCGGCCGATTTTTTTCGGGGCGGGTTTCATGCTCGTATAAATTGGGGCCTTTGGGAGCGTCGACCATTATGGCGTCGTTGCAACTCTACATTAAGACTTTCTTAGGAAAATTTTTAGCGACGGAAGAATCGCACCATCACTGAAGCCTAAAGTTTTTCCTTGTATAAAAGAGCGTTCCATGTAAAATTTGTTTATACCCCATTTCTTATAGAACGTTTTATGCCCCGAGGAAAAACCAAATATATCCGTTGTGAAGGAGACGGTGGGGACCTCTTTTTGATAAATGAAGTCTCCCGGCTGGTGAATCTCTCCCAGAAGCGCATCCGGGAATATGAAAAAGAAGGGTTTATCAAGCCCCTCAGAGAGAAAAACACTAATAACCGGCTCTATTCCAATTTTGATGTGGCCCAGATCAACCAGATCAATAGTTTGATCCATGACCGGGGTTTTACCCTGGCCTGCCTGCGCAACCTGATGGTCCTGGCCCCTTGTTGGAATATCTTCGATTGCGACAAAAAAGAGGCCTGCCCCGCGTTTCAGCTCCCCTGGCGGCCTTGTTACGAGGTGCGGGAATATCGCGGCACCCTGTGCGAGGGGCCTTGTTCCCGCTGTGCCGTCTATCTGAACCGCATGGTCAAAAGGGAAAAAATCCTGGAAAAATACACTGCTGAACCTTGACAGCTTCGTAAAAAGTCAGAAATTCCCTCCCCCTTGATGGGGGAGGGCTGGGGTGGGGGTGAAATAATTCGCACCTTTGACAAGTTAACTTCCCCTCCCCTTAATCCCCTCCCACCAGAAGAGGGGAAAATGATTTTTTACGAGGTCATCAACCTTGAGTGCTCAGCCTCCCTTCGCTTTAACTCCGCCCAACGCTCCCGCGCCCAGGGATAAAACCATTGCCATCGTCGGGCCGTCCAACTCTGGCAAGACCGAACTGGTCTGCGGGTTGCTCATGTGGTTTGACGAACATAACTTGAAGGTGGCGGTCCTGAAACATTCCCACAAACAGAGTTTGGGGGATGAAGGCAAAGACACCTGGCGCTATCGCCAGGCCGGTGGGCGCCTAGTGGCCCTGGCGGCCCCGGGGCTGCTCCAGATTACCCGTTCGTACCCCGGCGAGCCGGAGCTTTCCGCGGTCTTGGCCGAACTGGCTCCGGGTGTCGACCTGATCCTGGTGGAGGGCTATAAAAGCAGCGACCTGCCTAAGATCGGAGTGGTGGGGCCCGAGCCCCCCCCTGCTTTGCCGGAATATCCCCACTTGGTCGCCTGGGTCAGTCCGGTGGCTCTTGCCAGCGACTTGCCGGTCTTCCATCCCCGCCAAGTTGAGGAAATCGGCAGTTTTATTCGAGCTCGCTTTGGGTCCCATGGTGCCCATCGTTAATAAAGTTGGGGGAGAAAAAGCCCTCCTGCTCACGGGAGCCATCCTGGCTGGAGGCTTCAGCCGGCGCCTGGGGCAGGACAAGGCGTCCCTGTCCCTAATGGGCAAACCCCTGGCTGTAAGGGTCGATGCTGCCCTGGCCCCTCTGGCCGCGACCCGCTGGCTCGTAACTAACCATCCCCTGGCCCATCTTGCCCTGGGCCTGCCCCTGATTACTGATTTGCGGCCCTTTTTGGGCCCCGCTGGAGGCCTGTTCACCGCACTCTTCTATGCCCGCACCCCTTGGGTTATGGCTGCGGCGGTGGACAATCCTTTTCTGGCCCCGCGACTTTTGGTGGAAATGGCCGCCCAGGCCCGGCGCACTTCCCGACCGGCGGTGGTCTGCCGTTCCCCTCGGGGCCTGGAACCTTTTCCCGGCGTCTATGCTGTCCGCCTGCTCCCCGCGTTGCGGGATTTCCTTAAATCTGACCGGCGACCCACCCGTTTCCTGGAGCTTTGCCGGCCCCAGATTATCCCGGAGTCGGAAGTTCAGGCCCTGGACCCCGAGAACCGCAGCTTTTTCAATCTCAACACCCCCCGGGAGTTGGCCCAAGCGGAGGCCTGGTTTTCCGAGGGCGTCTCTTAAGACTCGTCATAGCAATTCGAGGACCCTGCGTAAGTCTCTTTTCTTTACTCTCTTGTCATTCTGACTCATCTTCGACAGTTGCAAAAAAATAGTTTTTGATTATCAATAGGTTATGTCTTGTGAACAAAGCTTTACCACTACGCGCTACTGCTCAGCGGGTCGGGTGCCGCTCCCGGTTT
>JBMORG010000004.1:0-17978 GCA_049322355.1 Thermodesulfobacteriota bacterium
CGCCTTTATACATACCTGGACGACCTGATGGATATCCTGACAGTGACTTTGACAAACCTAACCCCGAGCCGCTTTATGGAGCTTTGCCAGTGCTCCTATTTGTTGCAGTAGAAAGCGAAAATGGTATTAAGCAACTTGGGAACAAGGCGACAGCCATAGCGTTTGCCTGAAATTCCTTCCGGACGCCGGCTTTTAAATCCCCCTGAATCCCCTTTTGTCAAAGGGGGACTTTCGAAGGAATTCCGCTAAGTCCCCCCCTTTGGAAAAGGGGGGTTAGGGGGGATTTGGGTTTTTGAGTCTTCTGCCATATAGGAAAAAACGTTTGGCATCTGCTATAAGTTTTGCCTTAATCCCCGGATTTTTCCTCCTCGGACAGGTCCAGAGCCCCGGATTTTTTCAGGGCCGCGATGCCGCCCTGGAGGTTGACGGCGTTGCAGAGGCCCGCGGTTTCCAGTTGGCGCAGGGCCTCGTAGGAGCGCACCCCGGAGTTGCAGACCACCAGGAGGCGCTTGTCCGGCGGGATTTCGCCGAAGCGGTCTTTCAGGGTCTCCTGGGGGATGTTGAGCCAGCGGTCCCCGAAGAGGTTTACGTAGGGCGCGGCGTTGGCCGCACCCCGGACGTCCAGGCAGATGGCGTCCGTGGCTTTGTCGGTCAGGAAGCACTGCTCAAAGTCGGCCACCTCGATAGTGCGGTTGTAGCCGTCCAGGATGTTTTCCAGGGTGTTGGCCACGGCATTGACAATATCCAGGGCCGCGGCAAAGGGCGGGGCGTAAGCCACCTCCAGATTGGAGAGGTCTTGTAGGCCGGCCTTGAAGGGCAAAAGCGCCGCGATGCTGTTGATGCGTCCCACCAGGGCGTCGCCGTTGTGGCTGATACCCTTGGCCCCCAGAAGCCGCCGGGTCTTGCGGTCCACCACCAGGTTCAGGTACATGAGGTCCTGGGTGGGGTAGAAGTGGGCCCGGTCGGCCTGGATGACCAGGGCCTCCACCGCGCCAAAGCCTTCCCGGCGGGCCGCCGCGAGGCTCAGGCCGGTGCCTGAGATGGCCAGGTCAAAGGTCTTAAGGGTGAAGGAGCCGACAATGCCGTTAAAAGTGGCATTGCCGCCGGCCAGGTTGGTGCCGATTACCCGGCCCTGGCGGTTGGCCAGGGACCCGGAAGGGAAATAAACGGCTTTGCCGGTTAGGAGGTGGTGATTGTCGATGCAATCGCCGCCGGCGTAAATTTGGGGATCGGAGGTTTGGAGGCGGCGGTTGACCACGATGCCGCCTCCGGGAGAGACCAGCAAACCGGCCTGGCGGGCCAGGTCGGAGTTGGGAATTGCCCCTACCGCGGTGATGACCAGGTCGGCAGGCAGTACATGCCCGTCAGTTAACACTTCCAGGCCAGAGCCGCCCCCCGGATGCAAGCGAATTTCTTGGACAGTTTCCTGGAGATGGAGGGTAATCCCCTTATCTTGAAGATGTTTCTGCACCATGCGAGCCAGACCGGGTTCCAGCAGGCCGGGAAGAACCTGGGGGGTGATCTCCACCAAGGCGGCTTCGAGACCCCAAAGGTCAGTCAGGGCTTCGGCCATCTCTACGCCGATGGCGCCGGCGCCGATAATCACGGCGCGGCCCACCTGGCCTTTGGCAATCCGGTCCCGGACGGCCATGGCCGCGGAGAGATTGGAGACGTGCATGACTCCGGGGAGGTCGGCCCCGGGAACCGGAAGGGGACGGGGGCGGCTGCCGGTGGCCAGGACCAGTTCGTCATAGGGAAGGTCTTCCTCTTGGCCGGTTTGCAGGTCTTGGAGGTGCAGGAGTTTGGCCTTGCGGTCAATGGCCAGGGCCCGGGTGCGGGTGCGAACCCGCACGCCCTTAGCGGTTTCGAAAAATTCCGGAGTTCGGACCATGTGAAAGCTGGTGCTCATGAGCTCCTTGATGTCGCTGAGGTCCCCGGAGATATAGTAAGGAATGCCGCAGCCGCCGTAGGAGATATACTCACCCTGGTCGATCATGGTAACCTGGTAATCGGGACGCAGGCGCTTGACGCGACAGGCGACTTTGGGGCCGAGGGCTACGGCCCCGATGATGACTATGTGCTTAGATTCCATTGGTTCCCTTTGAATGGCCGAAATCAGGTTTTGTTTGGCTCAGAGAGCATAAAAAAAAATTTCTCGTAAAGATGCAAAGACGCAAAGAATCATGATTGTTTTTCAGGCGTATCGGGCTTGGCCGGCGTTTTATGGGGGCCTTCGCAAGTCAAGGTGTCCCGCTGCCAGAGGAATTGCAGTTTGGTGCCCTCCTGGCGATGCTCGCAGGGTTCGTGGCCGCAGATGGGGCACTCCGGTTCCATGCAGGGGTCAGCATGAATGAGGATATCAGCCTGTCCCTCAAAGTAGTCGCTCAGGATCTTTTCCAGCAATTTGACCTCTACGTGACTGGCTTCCAGGGAGAGATCCCGGGGCAGAATAAGGTGGAAGTCCATGAAGACATGGGACCCGGACCGGCGGGCCCGAAGTTGATGAATGTCGATCCACATGGGGCGGCGGTGTTGGGCAACGACCCGGCAAATCTCCTCCAGGAGCTCAGGGTCCGAGGTGTCCATGAGTCCGGCCGACGCCTGATGGACCAGCCGGGAGCCGGTATAGAGAATGTTCAGGCCTACCAGGACGGCGACACCGCCGTCCAGCCAGGTCCAGCCGGTGACCTTTACGGCCACCAGGCCCAACAACACCCCGGCGGTGGTATAGACGTCGGTGAGAACATGCTTGCCGTCAGCGATAAGGACGATGGATTTGGTCCGCCGGCCCACCATCATCAGGACCAGGCCCAGAACCAGGTTGATCAGGGCCGCGCCCAGGATGAGAAGCAAGCCTTCTTCCAGTTTGGAGATGGCTTGGGGATGGAAGAGGCGGGGCCAGGCTTCGTAAAAAATGCCCAGGGCTGCAAAGATGATGAAGGCGCCTTCAAATCCGGCGGAGAAATACTCCACCTTGCCGTGGCCATAAGGGTGAGCGGGGTCGGGGCTCTTGGCCGCGATCAGGATGCTGGCCAGGGCGAAGCCGGCAGCCACCACGTTGATGATGGACTCCAGGGCGTCGGAGAGGATGGCGGCGGAATTGGTGAGCCAAAAAGCGATAAACTTGATGGCCATCAGCCCCAGGCCTACGGCCAGGGAAGCGGAGATGGCGAGGAGGCGTTTTTTGAGGTTTGGGGTTTCTTGGGAGTCCACGGCACCTGTTATAGAGTGTTAAAATGAACTATGTTTCTCTTATTACCTATCATATAGTTAAGAAATGGAAAACCCCAGAATCGAGACCAGGTTTGACTAAGATAAAAGTTTCGCGAAGGAATTGCCAGGGTCAACTATTTATGGAAATGAATAAAGATGTTTTCCCGTTCGAAGGAGCCTTTCAGTATTACTTCTGCCTGGTCTGGGGAAAAGAAGGAGTGGAGCTCGAACTCCTCTTCCGGGAACCAGTCGGTCTCGAGGGTCAGGCCGGTCTCGCATAGCCGGATGATCACGCGGCCTTCATCTGCAACTTCCAGGGGCCAGGCGAGATAGAGACTGAAGCTCAGGGAATCCGGGGCACGCCGGATGGTGGCCTTCTTAGCCTCCCAAATCTCGTACTTGGGTTCGGCGAAACCGGAGAGCCAGTACAGGGTGATATAATTCAGGCCGTCAAACATGGGAGATGCCGAAAGTTTTTATTCAGACCGGTTTCCGGGCGATCCTTGCGACAAGTTTTGACCATTCGTACTCTCCTTTGGGCAATAAGCAGGTAAGTTTGTAAAGACTTATGTAGGTTGACATTGTCAGAGTTAAAAAAAGTTACCGGTTTTGGTTCGTGGCGCTAAAGCCATTTTGGCCCGCCAAAGGCTCAGGTAAAGGGGATTGGGGGAGAGAGAAAACAAAATATCATTCCTGACAAAAAAATTATCTAAAAATAATTGACAATGATTATAAATGTAGTATATAAATATATGATTTATTGAATATCAAGGGGGGCTACGGCCATGCACTGCGAAACTTTAAAACCTGGGGTAGAATGCACCTTTATGACTAAAAAAGGCTGTTCGTTCAACGGCGGCAGCTGCAAAACAGTGGTGACGGAATGTGAAGGCTGTGATCGGATCTTGGGTTCCAACGGCAGTTCCTTCTGTGCTTCCTTTCCGGACCCCGCCTCCAAGTGGCGCCGGGGAACCTGCAACCTGGCCACCCATGTAAAGGCTGAGAAGAAAGAGACCACCCAAAAGATCAATCCACTGAAGGCGTCCAAACGCAAAGCCGCCGGCCGCTAAACAGGCATTGAACGGACAGCGCGGCTGGACTGTTCCAGGCGGCCGCGCTCTCCGTCAAATCCTTCCCATTTAGCCTTTATTCCGCCAACTTCAACAAGGCTTCCTTGATCCGGGTCAATCCCGTGGCAATCCGCTCCCGGGACGTGGCATAGGAAAATCTTAAGCACTTGTCTTCCCCGAACTCGCCTCCGGGCACCGCCGCTACCTGGGCCTCTTCCAGGAGGTAGGCCGCCAGGGCTCCGGACTTGGATTGTCCCGGAGCGGTCTTGAGCCTGTCATAATACGCCGAGAAATTGGGAAAGAGATAAAACGCTCCCCCGGGCTTGATGGCGGTGACCCCGGGGATCTCCAGGGTCCGCCGATAGATGTCGTCCCGGCGCCAGGCAAATTCCGCCAGCATGGTCTGCACCGAATCCTGGGGGCCGTTCAAGGCCTCCACCGCCGCCTTCTGGGCGATGGAGGTGGGATTCGAAGTGCTCTGGCTCTGGAGATTGTCCGCGGCCTTGATGCCGGCTTCCGGGCCGGCCAGGTAGCCGATGCGCCAGCCGGTCATGGCGTAGGCCTTGGAGACCCCGTTCAAGATAAAAGTCCTGGACTTCAATTCCGGGGACAACATGGCCATATTCACGAACTTGGCGCCGTCAAACAGAATTTTGTCATAGATGTCGTCGGAGATGACGTAAATGCCAGCCTCCAGCACCAGTTGCCCCAGGGTGGCAAGCTCCTCTTGGGTGTAGACGCCGCCGGTGGGATTGGAGGGGCTGTTCAGCACCAGGGCTTTGGTCCGGGGGGTAAGGGTGGCTTTAAGTTCTGCGGCGGTGAGCTTAAACCCGTTTTCCTCCCGGGTGGGGACGATCACCGGAGTGGCTTCGGCCAGCATGGCCATGGGCACGTAGGACACCCAGTAGGGCGCGGGAATGATCACCTCGTCACCCTTTTCGAAGAGGACCTGGAACAGATTGTAGAGGCCGTGCTTGCCGCCGCAGGACACCACGATCTCGCCGGGCTTATAGGTGAGGCCGTAATCGGCTTGGAACCTATTGATGATAGCCTCTTTCAACTCCGGGGTGCCTCCCACCGGGGTGTAGCGGGTAAACCCATCCCGGATGGCCCGAATGGCGGCCTCCCGGATGTTGTCCGGGGTGTCGAAATCCGGCTCCCCTACCCCGAAATTAACTATGTCAACCCCCTGGGCCTTCAGTTGATTGGCCTTGGCATTGAGGGCCAGGGTGGCGGAAGGGGGGATCTGGCGGATACGGCTGGCAAGCTGCATAATTGCTCCTTTTCGGAAAAAATTGCAGCAAGAAGGAAAACTTGCACCCTTCTCGCTTAATCTGACAGTGACAATCCTATAAAAATTATCTAACATTATGATACTTGTCAACTGGGGGAGGCCTGCCTGGTGAAATCCATCGCCATCATCACCAAAAAGTATAAACCCGATGCCCTGGAAGCGGGGCGGGCCTTACAGGCCTGGCTGAACGGACTCGGGGTCAAGGCCTGTCATTTCGAAAACGAGCCTGAACCCCACATCCCTCCGGTCCCCGGCGATGTGGAATTCATCGTGGTGATGGGGGGTGACGGCACCATTCTAAGTGTGGCCCGGCATTATGGGCAGCGGGGGGTGCCCATCTTTGGGGTCAACATGGGGGGGTTGGGCTTCCTCACGGAAATCTCCCTGGACGAGCTTTATTCCAGTATGGCTGAGCACGTGCTCACCGGCAAATTTGAGGTGGAAGAGCGTTTGATGCTCACCGCCACTCTGTTCCGCCAAGGCCAGGTTGCCTACCAGGAAAACGTCCTCAACGACGCGGTGATCAACAAAGGGGCGTTGGCCCGCATCGCCGAAATGACCACCTGGATTGATGGGGAATACCTCACCGTTTACCGGGCCGATGGGCTCATTGTGGCCACCCCCACCGGCTCCACCGCCTATAACCTGTCCGCCGGCGGGCCCATCGTCTATCCTACCCTGCATCACCTTATCCTGCTCCCCATCTGCTCCCATACCTTGAGCAACCGCCCCATTATCCTGCCGGACACGGTTACGGTCGCCGTCACTCTGGACGAAAAGGTGCAGGATGTCTATCTTACCCTGGACGGCCAGGTGGGGAAGGCCATGCAGCCGGGCGACCGGTTGGAAATCCGCCGGGCGCCGTATTTCCTGAAGCTGGTGAAGTCGCCGCACCGCAGCCATTTTGAAGTCCTGCGCACCAAACTGGGGTGGGGGGAGCCGGGAGTGTGCAAGTAGATGGGGGCCAGGGGCCAGAGATTAGGGATGATGTCAATTTTTGGATTCTCGATTCTCGTGCCCAAGTTGCACTTGGGCAAACAATTGGTTGCAATCAGCTTTGCATGAAAATCAACGTTCCCAAACTAAGCTTGAAAACGAGGGAAGAAACAGTTTTAATTGAAACCGTATAGATATAACCATGACCGAACCCATCAAAGAATTCCCCTTGCAGCGCTTCCAGCGCGGCAAGATCGAATCCACCCGGGACCGGGTGGCGGTGGAGGAGCCCCTGGAAATCCGGCTGGGAGGCGAGCCGTTTCAGGTGCTCATGCGCCTGCCGGGTTGGGAAAAGGAACTGGCCCTGGGGTTTCTGTTCACCGAAGGCATTGTCCGGGACCTTTCCGAAGTCATCAAAATTCACTTCTGCGGCACTGCCACCGACCCCTTGCTGCCCCCCAACGTGGTGGACGTCACTCTGACCGACGCGGCCCTGGAGCGGCGGGGCCGCCGCCATCTGGAAGTGGCCTATTCCAGCTGCGGCCTCTGCGCCAAAGAGGCCGTGAGCGAGATTTGCCAGAAGGTCCCCAAAGTTGCCAGCACGCTTCCCATTTCTCCGGCCGACATCTTCGCGCTCATGGACCGGCTCCATGAGGTCCAGACCGTTTTCAAGGAGACCGGCGGCACCCACGCGGTGGCCCTGGCCGGCCCCGACGGCCAGGTCTTTATCCCCGCCGAGGACGTGGGCCGGCACAACGCCATGGACAAGGTCATCGGTAGGGCCATTATGACCCGACAAGACCTCACTCAAATGGTAGCCCTGCTCAGCGGGCGCATCAGCTTTGAAATGGTCCTGAAAACCGCCCGGGCCGGCATCCCAATCCTGGCCGCGGTTTCGGCCCCCACCTCCATGGCCCTGGAACTGGCCCAGGAATTGGACCTTACCACTATGGGTTTCGTGCGGGGCCAGCGCCTGAACGTCTATACGGCGCCCCAGCGGGTGGTTTAATGAGGTTCTGGGATAAAAGAGATTTGGTAAGATATGGTTCACCCGTCACGTAAACGTTCACCCGAAAAAAACAGGGCGACCCGCCGGGTCGCCCCATCCAAAGAGTTTGTCAACAATTTCTTCGGGTTGCTGGTTTTTAAATCCCCCTAAACTCCCCTTTTTTCAAAGGGGGACTTTCAACCCAGAACCTAAAACCCGCTTCTACGCCTGGTTGATGGCGGACAGTTGCCAGGCGTTGTTGCCCACGGGGCGGGTGAAGGTCCAGTATTCCTCGAATTTCACCGGTTCCGTTTTGCTGCCGGAGACCACCTGGCCGCTGGTTTCCTCCACAGTATAATCCAGCAAGTTGGCATAGACCCGCACGGTAACGAAGTCGGAGCCTGATTCCTGCCAGGCTTCGGTGATATCCACCGACCGCACCGCGATATTTTCCAGGCGGTTGATCTGCTTTTGGGCTTTGAGCCGGTCCGCTTCTTCCTGGAGAATCCGGTACATTTCGTCAGTCAGCAGGTGCCTGACGGTAGTCATATCCCGGTTAGCCCAGGCTCCCTGGATCTTGAAAAAGGTATCCATACCCATGTCCTGGAACCTGGCTTCGTCGAAAGAAGGGTCATATTGCCGGATATTGGCCAGACCCCGCTCCAGGTCCTGGTCGCCTGCCGGCGCTGTTACCTGGGGTTGATCATACAACGGCGGATACTGCGGCTGTGACGGCAACTCCACATTGCCGCTACTCTGGTAATAACCAGCGGTGGCCTCCGCCTCCCGGCGCTTCTTCTTGATGTACCAATAAATCAGGAAGGCAATGCCGGCCAAGAGCAGGATATCGAACATGCTGATGCCGCCACCGCCGCCAGCGACCCCGCTGCCACTATGAGCCGAAGGTCCGCCGAACAGGCTCCGGAAGAGCAACCCCCCGGCCAGGCCGCCCAGGATGCCGCCGCCGAAACTCCGCCAGAAGCCTCCCGAGGACGATGGCTGAGAGGCGCCAGGTGCTCCCAAGGGCGGGGTGGAAGGCCGGGTGGGGTTGTAGGTGGATGATGGCTGGCTGGGGCCGGGCGCAGTGTAGGGTTTAGGGGCCGACATGGATCGGGAGCCGCGGCTCCCCGAGGACCGCCCGCCTCCCGCCCGGGCCCAGGCCTCCATCTGGAAGGCCCAGGAACTCAGGAACAACAGGGCAAAAAGGACAAAAATACCTTTTGTCCAAGTTTTTAACAACATAGATTTCCTCCGATTAATTTCGGGTTTGGTCTAAAGCTTTTTTTTCAATCATTATAACGGTTCAGCCGAAACGAATCACTACAATTCGTGTGCACCACCTGAAGTGTGGACAGCCGAGGGCGGCTGTCCCACACAAAACCTTCGCAGAGGCCTATTATTAAGGCTGAAAGCTGAGCGCTATTTTTTTTCAGGGTTGATCCCCATTTTTTCCAGTTCCTGGCAACAAAGGGTGCTTTCCAGGCGACAACCTTCCTGGAAATCGGCGATGGCTTTGTCCTGCTGATCCAGGTGGTACCGGTAGATATTCCCCCTGAGAAAGTAGGAGATGCCCAGGTTCGGCTTCAGAGAAATGGCGCGGCTGAAATCATCCACCGCCTTCTGATATTCGCCCTGGCAGAAATATGCCATGCCCCGTGAATGATAGACCCCCGGGTCCCTGGGGGCCATTCTGACAGCCAGGTTGAGGTCGGCCATGGCCTCGTCGAACTTACCCTCCTGGGCCCAGCAATCTCCCCTTAGCTTGCAAGCCTCGGCGTTTCTGGGTTCACACTTCAGGACCTGGGAATAAATCAGGATGGCTTCCGGGCGCCGTTCCAGGTCCACCAGGAGGTTCCCTTTGAGCATGAGAGCCTTGGCATTGTTAGGGTTATCGGCCAAGGCCTTATCCACGTCCTCCAGGGCTTCTTTCTTGCGCCCCAGACCGTTAAAGGCCAAGGCCCGGTAGTACCTGGCCTCGTTGATTTGAGGATAACGGTCCACATACTTATTCAGCAGCCTGAGGGCCTCCTCATTGCGGCCCGCCTTTTGGGCTTCCATGCCTTTGACCAGGAGGGTCTGTCCAGCCCAGGACGGATTGGCCAGCGCCATCAGGCACCATAAGCATATGATAAGCGTTCGCCGTGGAATCATAGGCGTCTCCTTGCCGCTTGGGAGGTTAGTGAATGCCCCATGTGGGACGATAAAGGGTCACCTGCGTGGGCAGGTAACCCTTTATAACATGAATCGGTTTGCCCTTTCAGCCTTAATAGCTGCGCATGGCCCTGAGGCGTGCCACCCGCTCTTCGATGGGCGGGTGGGTGCTGAAGAGGTTCATGAGGCTGCTGCCCGTCAGGGGGTTGACGATAAACATGTGGGCCGTGGCCGGACTGGCTTCCATGGGGGCCCGCTGCACTCCCATGGAAAGCTTCTCCAGGGCCCGGGCCAGGGATTCGGGGTTGTGGGACAGGTGGGCCCCAGTTTCGTCCGCCAGATATTCCCGGGACCGGGATACCGCCATCTGGATGAGCATGGCGGCGATGGGGGCAATGATGGACATCACCAGAACCCCGATAATACCGCCGCCTTCGTCGTCGTCCCGGGAGCCGCCGAAGATGGCTCCGAACCGGGCCATGTCCGCCAGGATCATGATGGCTCCAGCCATGGTGGCAGCGATGGTGGAGATCAGGATGTCTCGGTTGCGCACATGGCCGATCTCATGGGCCAGGACCCCTTTCAGTTCTGTGGGGGTCAGCAGGCGCATGATACCTTCGGTAGCCGCCACCGCGGCGTGCTCCGGGTTGCGCCCCGTGGCGAAGGCGTTGGGGGAGTCATCCGGAATGATGTAAACCCGGGGTTTGGGGATGCCCGCCTCACGGGCCAGTTCATCAACGATCTGGTGAAGCTGGGGGGCGTCCGCAGGCGTCACTTCCTGGGCGCCGTACATTTTCAGGACGATTTTGTCCGAAAACCAATAGCTGAAAAAGTTCATGGCCAAGGCCAGGATAAAGGCCACATACATGCCGGAACGACCGCCGATAAGCCTCCCCATGAAAATAAGGAAGACAGTCAAGGCTGCCAGTAAAAGCACGGTTTTGATTCGATTTTCCATAACCTCGTTCCTAACATTGAGGGAAGTTCCCCCAATTTAATATTCAAAGTTAATTATAACACGCCACAGGAAGGGGATTAAGCAAAATTTCAAGCTCAAGACGGGCGGTGGAGAATTTTCGATATATAAGTTCGCGTTCCTACAATAAAATTCCATCCCGGGCAAACCCCAAAAGTCCCCCCGGGATGTGCTTACTCAACTGGCAGGATTAAAAGATGGATAATCCTCTCAGCCCTTTATCATGTCCTTGTGCAAAGGTTCTAAAATAATAATCAGGTCCTTCACGTCCTTTGGGGTATAGGAGGTTTTGCCGAGAATCTGGTCAATTTTCGGCAAAGCCGCCATGATTGCTTTAATTTCGTCCTTGCCTTTCACATCTTCACTTAGGGTTTTCATATATTTCTCCAGGTACTTGGCCATCTCTTTATTGTGAAGGAGATTGGCACTTTCCTGGGAAAATTTCTTATCCACCGAACTGGCCAAGATATAGAGACCTTCCAAGCCACCGGAAACCATGGCAAGAGTGGCATTGTCCTGCATCTTCTTATCGGCGAGTTCGATACTCATCTGATCTTTGAATTCATAAAGTGTCGATTCCAGTTTAGTCCACAAACCTTTATTGGCCATGTCGGTTATCATGGCTGCGTATTTGGTCAAAACGGCTTCAGAAATTCCCAGCTTTTTCCCATCTTCCTTCATTATTGCAACGATCTTGATAAGAGCTGCTTTGTTTTTATTGATGATGGCGGCAAGGCCATCTGTCACCACTGCTCCCAGGTTGAGGGCAATGAGGTAATCTGCACTCGCCGCTGCCCCCTTGGGTTCGGGAACCATTACCGGAATCTTGTTTTTCTGTAGGCTATCCAGAAGATCTATTTCCAGAGACTCACATAACTTGGGGTTCTTGCAGATATTTTCTTTGACCGGTCCTGGTTCCCCTTCCATGACGGTTTGGGTTCCTTTGATCTCCCCATATTGTTTGTCTTCTTTAGCTGCAAAGCTGATAGAAGTCAGGATGAATAGGAGACCACTTATCAGAAATAATATATTTTTAAAATTTATTCTAAGCATTTTTATCTCCTCTTGTAGATTGACAGACTTTAGCTTTATAGGCAGCAACTAATCCTTCCTATTCATAAATCCGCAAGTAGCCCCGGTTATTATATCGAATCCTGTACGATGAACTGCCCCGGCAACCGCCCGAGGTTCCGTACAGATTATAATCCCTATAAACCCCACCTGAACCCCCGCTATGCATAGTAACGTCCATTCTGCCATTCCCATGGGGTCCCCAATGTTTGATAGTTTCGCCCGGTGCTATGGTGTAATTTTTATAGCTGGTACAATCATAACCTGCCCTGGTACACCATGATGCTTTATAATACACATTACTGTCAGTATTATTGGTTAAACACACATAGAACCTTGGGTATTGGGCCTCTGCCGACAAGGAGGTAAACAGCATTAACATGGCGCAAAGCAAGAAAACAACCAACATTAGGTTATTTTTGACCTTCATATCTTTCCTCCACATTTTTACACAGTTCTGCACCCACTCTTGATTTACTTCTTAATCAAGAGCCCAGCCCGAGATTTAAAGGTTCTTGAAAAGTAACCTTAAGCTATATATTTTTAAATAATCACTTAAATGACGATGTCAAGTCTGATTCAAAATAGAAACCAAGGCTTAAATGAGATAAGAATAAGACCTGATATGAAGCCAACTTGCAGATGGGATGGGATTTGTGACGAACCTATATGGGTTAGATTGCTATTATAATGCAATTCTTAGTAGATATCTAGGCGCCGTCAGGTTTAAAACCGGATTCAGAAGCGATGAGATAGAGAAAATATTCCTGGTTCCCCTTGGGGCCTTTCAGGGGCGAGGGAAACGCCGGACTCACGGTGAAGCCCAGGGCGGCGGCTGAGGCAGCTACCCTCTGCACCGCCTCCCGTTGCAGGTGTGGGTCCCGTACGACCCCACCTTTGCCCACCTGACCTTTGCCCACTTCGAATTGGGGCTTCACCAGGGCCAAAATCTCGCCCCCAGGCCGGAGAAATTCCTTGATTTTCGGGAGCACCAGGGTCAGGGAGATGAAGGACAGGTCTAGGGTAACAAAATCTATGGGGTCGGGAATAACCTCTTTGGGCAGGTAGCGGATGTTGACGCGCTCCAGCGCCACTACCCGGGGGTCGTTTCTCAGGGTGGGGTCAAGCTGACCGTAGCCCACGTCCACGGCATAGACGCGGCGGGCGCCGCGACTAAGCAAACAATGGGTAAAACCACCGGTGGAGGCCCCCACGTCCAGAGCCACTTTGCCTTGGGGGATTGCCTGGAAGTGATCCAGGGCTCCTGCCAGCTTTTCCCCGCCTCGGCTGACAAAAGGCGAAACATCTTTTAGAGTGACTTGGGCCTTCTCGGGCACCAGGGACCCGGCCTTTGGGGAGGCCAAGCCTTCCACCTGCACCCGGCCGGCCAGGATCAAGGCCTGGGCCTGGGCCCGGCTCTTGGCCAGACCCTGGATCACGAGGAGTTGATCGAGACGAATTTTCATAAGACGACAACTATGTCAAGAAGGCCATTTTTCAAATATCCATTATACAGGAAGACCTTTATCAATTGGGGTATTTGATTCTTGGTAAGGCATCTTCTGATTTGAATAATCTTTGATGTATTTTAAATCTGGAGGTTCCCTCTTTCCGTCTTTCTGAAGAGGAGATGACGATAAGGAGGGAAGGAATGCCCGGTGTCCGCGATAAGAAACCAGTGCCAGGGCTTCGAGGTCCCAAACTTGGATAGGTTGGGCTCTGATCGCCCCTGGAAATCACGAAGATATTTGGCTTAGGCGTTCCGGCCTTGATTGGCGGGGTAGCCCAGTGTCCAGTAGTTATTCAGGCAGAAGACAAGGGGCAGGGAGGCCTTCCTTGGCCGCCGGCAGCCCGGTTTAGCGGTGAGATGTTAAGCGGTTACACAAGTATTATCAGCTTTAATAGGGAAGCTGACTACTGCGCTAAAAGCGGGGGGCAGGTAAGGATTTCAAGCGCTTAGTTTTTCCAAAATCACCCCGGCGCAGATACCGGTGGTATTCGGATTCGTGATTTTCCAGAATAAATTTAAGGTAAGCGATATTTGCTTCGATGGTATCCCGGTTTAAATCCTGGTCCAGGCCCCACCATACCCGAAAATGATCCCGCATGTAGCGGTCCACGTTCCCCAGTTCCGTCATGAAACGGAACCGGGTGAATTCCCAGAAAGCAGGGGTTTTTTTCAACAGGTCTAGCTCGGACTCAAATCCTGGGACCTTCGCCTCCTGGAACTCTTGATAAAGAAAAGGCAACCGCTCAAGATAGGTGCGATCAGCCATCTGTCCCAAGAGGTCGGCAGTTCCAAGCATCCAGCCCACCGCCCGGTGATACTCAGATTCAAAGCAGATCTCTTTGATCTTTACCTCCAACCCGGTACAATGCACACAGCACCGGCAGTAATCCAAATCCCGGGATGAGAACCCTGCCTGAGCGAAATAATTTTCCATGAAGGCCACACTGCGCTCCACATGGACGAGGGTATATTTGGCCCCGGTACCATCCAAGTCAGCGTCGAGTTGTATATAACCGGTATCATGGAACAAGGCAGAGATCAGTCCCAGGTTTGCATCCCGTTCCGGTAGGACCAGACCGTTGAGAGAGGCTCCGTGCATTAAGCGGGTCATGGCCAACAGACAGTCGGTTGTATGCTTTAAATCATGATACCAAGTATTGCATCCCTGATATCCGGGATACTCCCCCCGGAAAAGCTTGACCACATCCTGAAATACCTGGCGCAGGACTGTGAAATCGAAGGGGGGATGAATTACCGAGACAATGCGGCGCACTTCCTCAAATACGGCTTGAGGATCATCCATCGGGATCAAGTCTTCAAATTTTTTTGGTTTGTCTTGACGTTTTGCTGAACTTTTCATGGGATCGGCTCCCAGGAGCATTTTCTTAAGATAAAAATTCAATTCAGTGATAAGAGTTCTCTGGGGGTCAGCATATAAAAACCCGACCCGTGAATAAATTAGGGAATTGCTGATTTTCAGGGGGAAAATTCCTATTTTCGAACTAAGGATTTTGATTAGAAAGAGTTGCATTGACTTACCGACCTAAGAGCTTAGGAAGGTAAAAAGACATGAATGGTGGATTGTAAGGCGAAAGAGATTTTGGGGATGTCAGTTATATGCCTGGTTAATCCCAGCAAACGGTGGGATTGCCTGGAAAAACATGGTCTCCCGGCAATTGGGCATTAAACTTTATTTCAATTCTGAAATGCTGAACACCGCCTCCACGTCGGCAACCTCTTGGGCCACGGCCTCTTTGCCGCCTTCCTGCCGGTCCACCAGGATGAGCACTTTGACCACCCTGAGGCCGAAGTCCCGGGCTGCAGCTATGGCCCGCAGGACGGAGCCGCCAGTGGTAATGACGTCTTCGACGATCACCACTCGATCTCCAGGTTTGATATCTCCCACCAACAGCCCACCGGCACCGTGCTCCTTGGGACGGTGTCGCACTGAAAAAGCGTTGATGGGGTGTCCCTTTAAAAAACTGGTCAGGGCGGTGGCATGGGCGATGGGGTCGGCCCCCATGGTTAGGCCACCGATGGCATCCACTTGCAGATTCCGGATGAGGTGGAAAAAAACTTCCCCTACCAGGGCCAACCCCTCGGCATTATGGGTTGTTGGCCGGCAGTCGATATAGAATGGACTTTCCCGCCCACTCACCAGCTTGAAGGGCATATCGGGGCTATAGCGGAAGGATTTGGCTCTGAGTAATTCGAGTAACTGTCTGCGTGCCTGGTCCATGTTTTACTCCGTTGGCGGCGGGCATGGAGCCTCCAGCCTGCTGCTATCAGAATATGGGCGACCGACATAATGGTGCGCGTTGTGCGCCCTAAATGGCGGGCATTACACGCCATACCTCTAGACAACCGGGATCGGCTGTCCTACATTTTTAACGGATCCATTAAGCCAAGTCTCCTAAAGTGCAGCTCACTGCTCCTTACGTACTGCTCATTGATTACGTCCCAAACTGGTTAATATAGTCTCGCAGCGCCTCCTTGGTGGAAGAAAAGGCGATCTGGGGCCAGGGAATCTCGTTGAGTTTGAAAACCCGGGCCTCCAAGGTTTCGTCCCCTGCAGTTAGTTCCCCTGAAAGGTATTCCGTCACGTAGGCTGCAATGATGGTGCGATGGTTTTGGTAGGAGTAGATGTTAAGCAACCGGAGGGGGCGCACGATTAGATGGGTCTCTTCCTGGGTCTCCCGGACTACCGCTTCCTCCACCACTTCGCCCAAATCCACAAAGCCTCCCGGCACTACCCAAAGGCCGTACCCCGGGTCGATGGCCCGCCGAATCATTACTACACCGTCGTCCATGGGGATTACTGCGATGACCGACAGTTTGGGGTCGAGGTAAAAAATGAAGCCACACGAGGTGCATACCAGACGCCGGGGCTCTTGGGGTTTGATTAACCGCTTCTCCAGCCGTCCACCGCATTGAGGGCAAAATTTGTAGTTGATTATGTCATGCATGCCGACCATGATTGCCTGCCTTAACCCCCAAGGCTTATTCCTAAAAGTTTTGTTTCACCCCGCTGCCCTCAAATGGAGAAATGGGCGCAGTCTTCCCACCATCTTCATAGGCAACCGCTATTTCAAGACAAAGGGCGCTGGAGAAAAGGTAAGGGCGAATACTATTATAGTGATCACGCCCAAAATCCGGCGACGGCGGTCCAGGGGCAACCAGTAAAGGTACGGGGGGGGGTGGCGCCACCCCAGGAAAGTCAGAAGAACGGCCCACATCAGCCAGCCCTGCCAGAATATCACCCCGCAGACCACCAGAAGCCCGAGGGCAGCCAGAGAGATATAGCGGTGGTAGTCGGGAAACAAGGCATAAGTCACGTGGCCCCCGTCCAACTGCCCCACGGGCATCAGGTTGAGGGCCGTCACCAGAAGGCCGATCCAACCAGCAAAGGCTACGGGGTGCAGGATGACATTTTCGCTGGAAGTCAGGTGGCCCAGGGCCAGCCAACTCAGCAGCTTGAACAAGAGGGGTTCTCCCAGGATCAACCCTCCCTCGCCAATGCCTATAATGGTAACGGTGGACAGTTTTAGTCCCACCAGAATGACAGGAATGGATACCAGGACGCCGGCCAAAGGCCCGGCGCAGCCCACGTCCAACAAGGCCCGTTTGTCCTGGATGGGGGAGCGGATGCGGATGAAGGCCCCAAAAGTGCCGATAATGAAAGGAATGGGGGGCGCCGGGATGAAGAAGGGCAGGGTCACATCCAGGCGGTGCCGGCGGGAAACTAGGTAATGGCCCATCTCGTGAGTCCCCAATATCAACAGCAGGGTCAGAGAAAATGGGAGGCCTTTATAGAGCAGCCTGGGAGTTTCCAGGGGATTAACTCCCTGCTGGAGGGCCCCGGCGAGGATGGTGGTGATCAGCGTGGCCAGGAGCAAAGTTATATGCAGCCAGAGACGGCGGGGGCGGGGAGCCGGGAAGGGCTGCAAAAACTCCTGGCCCCGATAAGACACTGGGGCCGTCTCCGGTGGCAAAAGTCTGCCTTCTGGATTCACCGTAAATCCACCATTGCCTTCAGGGCTGTTATCTCCTTTCCGGTGAGTTCCCGGAGGCTTCCCCGGGGCAACCCCTCCAGGCGAAGCGGTCCGAAAGCGATGCGCTTCAATTTCATCACCGGATGCCCGACCTGCTCCATCAGACGTTTAATCAGATGATACCGCCCTTCGTGCACGGTGATCTCCAACACGGTTTTTTCGGGCTCCCGCTTGGTCACCCCCACTTCGGGGTAAACGAACCGGCCATCCAGTTCCAGCCCGGCGGCCAATTGCCGAAGTGTTTCGCGGCTCACCTCGCCGGTCACCGTCACCCGATAGGTGCGGGGCACCTGGTAACTGGGATGGGTCAGGCGGTAGGCCAATTCGCCGTCATTGGTGAGGAGCAAAAGCCCCGTGGCGTCGTAATCCAAACGACCCACGGGATAGAGCCGGTCTGTCCTCTGCCTCAGCAACTCGGTGACCACGCGCCGCCCCTGGGGGTCCCGGGTGGTGCAGACATAACCGGAGGGCTTGTGCAGCATGACAGTTACCAGCGCAACCTTCACCTTGACGGGGCGCCCATCCACCTTGACCACGTCCTGGTCAGGGTCGACCTTGACGCCCATCTCGGTGACCACCTGGCCATTGACGGCCACCCGGCCGGCCCGGATATACTCCTCGGCGGCCCGCCGGGAAGCCACCCCGGCCCGGGCCAGAAATTTTTGCAGGCGTTCTGGTGGCATTAGGTTATTTGGGGGGAGGGCCAGGGACCGAGGG
>JBMORG010000005.1:0-2080 GCA_049322355.1 Thermodesulfobacteriota bacterium
CCGCGAAGTGTAACACCTGTCCCGAAAAACCCCGTTGCCCGGTTAAGCCGGCGAAGAAGTACCATTATCTGAGCTACTATGAGAAGGCCGGGCGGGTGGCCGCACGCCGGGCCTACCAGCAGACTGAGGAGTTCCGCGAGCGCTACCGCTGGCGAGCCGGCATCGAGGGGACCATGAGCGAATATGACCGGCTCACCGGGGTCAAACGCCTGCGGGTCCGGGGCCTGAAGGCTGTACGCTTCTGCGTCACCTTAAAGGCCGTGGGCGTGAACCTCTTTAGGGCCACCGCGGTGCGCCGGGTTAGAAACCGGGCCGGTAGCCCCACTCCGGGGTCCCCATCGGGCTTTTCTTGTTTATTTTCTCGTGTCAAAGAGCAAATCAGCGCTCTCGGCGCTGCGATTACCGATTACTTGATCCCGGATGCCTATTACGGCATGATCGGCCTAAAAATGGCCGCTTGACTTTTTACCAGACCATCAAGGTTCAAAGTTAAGATACGGGCGGATGTACTACAAACCTTGAACCTTGAACTTTGATGAATTCGTAAAAAGTCAATATCGAAAAGTAGTTGAAATAATTTAAGGTTATGGTTATTTGGCCTTGTCGGGTCTTGCTTTTTATGGCATAATTCGGTGAAAAATCAAGTGGTTAATCTCAATAAGATGATCCGGACACGCGATTCCCGACAAGCCCCTTTAATTGACCCTTGGGGGCATTTAGGCCCCAAGCGCCGCCGGTTGTTGGAGAACTCCTGGGCCGGCTTGTTTCGCCAAGAAATCCTCTCGGAGTTGCCGGTGGAGCAACTAGCCCCGAGCTTCCGGGCGGATTTCGGCCGTCCCGCCAAAGAGCTGCACACCGTCTTGGGAGTCCTGCTGCTCCAGCAGATGCACGATCTGACGGACGCCGAGACGGTCAACCAACTGGCCTTCAACCAGCAATGGCACTTTGCCCTGGATATCCCCGCGGAGAGCGACGCGGCCAAGTATATGTGTCCCAAGACCTTGTGGACCATGCGCCAAAAGGTCACGGACCTGGAGTTGGACGCGCTTTTGTTTCAGAGAGTCACTCACAAGCTGGGCCGGGTCTTTACGGTGGATACCACCAAGCAGCGCCTGGATTCGGTGCACCTCAAGTCCAACATGCGCCGGCTGGGCCGCCTGGGGATTTTGGCCAGATGCATCCACTGCTTTCTGGTCAAACTCAAACGGCAACACCCTGATCTCTACGCCTTTCTTCCGCCGGGGGTGGTGGAGCGCTACTTCACCGAGAAAGCGCTGGGGTGCTTTTCCCAGGTGAAGCCGTCGGCCTCCCAGAAGACCCTGGCGGAGGTGGCCCAGGAGGGCTTTGACCTGCTCAGCAGATTCGCGCAGCATCCCCAGGTCAGCGCCCTGCAGAGCTATCGTCTGCTCAAGCGGGCCATCAACGACCATTGTGAGGTGAAGCAGCCCGCCGGGGACGCCCCGGCGGAGATCGCCGTCAAGCCGGCCAAGGCGGTTTCCAGCCAGTCATTGCAAAATCCTTCGGACCCGGAGGCCGCCTATAGCAGCCATAAGGGGCAGGGCTACCAGGCCCAGGTGATGGAGACCTTTTGTGACGCGGAAGATCCACAGGTCAAGGCCAAAACCCTCAATCTGATTACCCACGTGGCGGTGGCCCCGGCCTCGGAGAGCGACAGCCGGGCCTTGCAGCCGGCTCTGGAAGACACCCAGGCCCGGGACCTGGGGCCCCAAGAGGTCCTGGCGGACACCGCCTATGGCAGCGACGCCAACTGCCAGCAGGCCGCGGCCCTGGGGGTGGAGGTGGTGTCTCCCCCGCTGGCACTGCCCCCGTCGCCGGGGCTTTCTCTGTCTGATTTTCTGTTGTCGCCCGCCGGCCGGGTCCTGGCCTGCCCCCAGGGAGAGGCGCCGCTGTCCTGCAAATACCGGAAACACCGCTACCGGGTTGCGTTTTCGGCCGCGAAGTGTAACACCTGTCCCGAAAAACCCCGTTGCCCGGTTAAGCCGGCGAAGAAGTACCATTATCTGAGCTACTATGAGAAGGCCGGGCGGGTGGCCGCACGCCGGGCCTACCAGCAGACTGA
>JBMORG010000006.1:0-92490 GCA_049322355.1 Thermodesulfobacteriota bacterium
AATTCCTCTTCAGAAACCTGCTTAGTGGCCATCGCTACCTCCTTTTCCTCAGAAAAAACAGGTAGATGATGACCTTATGTCCTATCTTCCGTCAATCATCTTTTTATTACGTACAGTGGCAAGCTAGTCGTTATTCTGCGCAGAATTATCAAGAGTACCTGATTCTTTGCTTTCCTACTATCGGTGCTCCTCTTGACATGTGGTCTTAACCCTCCCTTATAGGCATTCTTGAAACATTTTTCCTCATAGGACCCTTGATCTCTTGGATAATAAATTTAGTTTCGAATTATGATTGTTGACATCTATTTTGTAAGGATTATTTTTTATCAAATAGATTATTATCAGTGATATCTATTATCTCAGTTCTGTCCGGTTAACTGACCGGGGCTGCGGCCAAACGTGAGAGACCGGATAGATTATGTGGATGTCAAGTGCTTTCGAAAGTGGCGATTAGTGAGGCAGCTTATTTATATTACCTGAGCTCCAATTTTTTGCTATAGGTCTTTTATACGTGCTAACCAATGGTCCATACCACCATAAGAATCTAAAGCCATACCCACAATTATTCTTCCTCCTGGGGCCCCTCCTGATATATTTTTTCGGTAGCCTTTTATTCGAATTAAGTGTTGACCCTGCATATCCCATTGTCAATAAACTCATAGAAGTGGCAAAAACCGGAGCAACATCAGATCTCAATCAGGTATTAATTGAAACCAAAGCGAAATATATCTGGTTAGCATCCGCTATTTTAAATATTGTTATTCCTACTATCGCAATAATATTCAGTATAATTACTATTAAAATTTATCTTAAAGGGATTAAGTTAACTTGGACAATTGTTATAGGCACGATCCTCTGCCTGGGGAACTTGGCTTTCTTACACTATAATGCCAAGATGGAAACCGCATTATATGATCTTGTTTATGGATTTACTTATAATATGCTGGTTCAATCAAAATTATTCAGCCAGATCTTCCTCCTGCACATCCGTGCAATCATGTTAACCATAAATATCCTGGCAGCTATTACACCATTATTCTTACTTCTGGCGGTGTGCGCCACCCTTGCTCTGCCCGCATCTACCTCTGAAAACCACGATCCCATGGAGTTGGTCTTAAGGATGCGCCGGTTAAAAGAAGTAGTCAACATCGGATCGGCATTTCTCGTTTTCGGTGTACTACACATGAATATGTGGCTCAATTGGTCAGCGAGCTTATTTCAGGATGCAGCCCTGAGTTCCAAGGTTTCTGGAGTAGCCTGGTCCATTTCAACTTACTGGGGCGTCACTTTTACTTTAATCTTGACGGTAACTTATGTGCCGGCGAGCGCCTACCTCCAAAATAAGGCTCGGGCTGAGCTTACCAGGGGGGAGATGGCCAAGGAACTCAACGAGGTAGAATCGTGGCTTAACGATAATGGTTTTTCGTTTACGTTCAGTAATCAGCTTTTCCAGAGCATCTCCATTCTGGCTCCATTTCTGGCGGCTCCCATAAGCAATGCTTTGAAAGCGATTTAATACGTATGTCATTAAGACTGCCCCTGGTAATTACTGCATTAATTTTGCTATCTTCTTGTGTATCCTTCAATGAACCTCCAACAACCTGGAACCAATATATATCTGCTGCCACAGCCGAAAAGCCTGTAGATCTCTATTACGAAATATACGGCGCTGGCAATCCCATTATCTTTCTCCACGGCCTCGGCGGCAACCTTTATACCTGGCGCTACCTGGTCAAAGCATTTGAAGCCCATTATCAGCTTATCTTGTTTGATCTGAAAGGCGCTGGAAAATCACCGAAACCCTATGATACCGGCTACTCCATGTTCGATCAGGCAGAGTTGATTTATCAGTTTATTCTTCAAAAGAATTTGCGGAACGTAATTTTAGTCGGCCATTCTTTTGGCGGCGGCGTTGCTCTCCTGGTGGCTCTCAAGTTAGAGAAATTTGCTCCCGAAAGACTTTCCAGACTGATTCTGTTTGATACGGTGTCGTATCCCCAGAAGTTGCCATGGGTGGTTAAAATGATGCGGACGCCGGTAATAGGGTTCTTGGGGCTCTATCTGATTCCGGACCGGATCAAAGTCCGCAAGATGTTAGAATCGATATATTTTGATGACAGTAAGATCACGGCCGCTGACGTGGAAGCCTACGCTGAACCATTGTCCTTGCCAGGGGCGAAATTTGCTTTGCGACAAGCAGCCAAGCAAATAATTCCCCAAAATATGGGCGCGATTATAAGTAATTATCCCCAGATAAGGGTTCCGACCTTAATAATTTGGGGACGGGATGATAGCATTATCCCGTTGCAAAACGGGATACGCCTCCATGACAACCTTAAGAATTCCCAATTAGTAATCATCGACCGCTGCGGTCATGATCCCCCGGAGGAAAGACCTGAAAGAGTGATAGAGATAATGCAAAAATTTCTCGAAGATCGTTTTCAATCAAGGGCCTAACCAACGTGTTCATGCAGAAGCTTGATGCTATCAATCTTGCATCCTAACTGATAATAATTGGCTTCTATTATGATTATCATATCTAAACCTCATGCCTGACCAGATTGTAAATTGAGGCCCTCAAGGTTGCGGCGCTAACTCTTTATTCCGCAGTCGCCAAGCCACCCAGGTGAAGCTCTTCTCCGGCGGGAGTTCGATGACCGACTCATCCCGGGTAAGCCGGTGTTCCACGGCCCAACCGGCTCGTTGATACGCAGCCCTCAGGTCGTCTTCCTGGGTGTCCTTGAAGCCCGACAAAATCAAGCGGGCATGGGGGGCGGCCAAGCGGGTGAATTCTTCCACTTTTCCCATCTGGACCGCCCAGGGTAGATTCCCCAATATCAGATCAAAAGACCCCCGCAGACCTTCCGTGGACCCCCGGACCACCTGAACCCGGGCCGCCAGACCGTTGGCCCTGGCGTTTTCCCGGGTGATGGCTACCGCCGGGCCGGAAAGATCCACTCCCAGGCCAATGGTTGCGCCCGTGGCGACCCCGGCCAGGAGCAGCACCCCGGAGCCACAGCCCACGTCCAGAAGCCGGGCGCTGGGAGTGACGGCCAGGGTTTCGATCAGGAGATCCAGACACAGGCGGGTAGTAGGGTGGCCCGGAGGAAAGACCGAGGGGGCTGACAACACTAATACCCGTTCCTTTTCACGAGGCCAGTAAAGCCGCCATCGGGACCGGATTACCAAGTCAGGTGATAGTCTATAGAACATGGCTTATTCGCGAGTGGAAAACAGTTTACAGTTAAACTAGAACCTCCGAAGCACCTTAAACGAAATTTCTGGTGGGGTGGCTTGCGTGCCCGCCGCCTATTGTGGCAACCGGCCATTGACTGCTTACTGCTTACTGTTTACTGCCAACAGTGTCAAGGGCTAGGTTTAAAGGGAAAATTCGATTGAACGCCATTGCCACGGGTGTTGACCCAACCTATCTTTTTAGATAAGAATAGGAGGCAGTTAGTGAATCGCTCGCGAGGTTACGATTGAATGCCCTGTATGGCTTCATACTTATATTATGGAAAAAATGCTTTTAACCCGGGCCGGTTACGAGAAGATCATGCGGGAACTGGAATTCCTTAGTGGAGTGGAACGCCCCCAGATAGTTCAAGAGATCTTGGAGGCCGCTCAGGAAGGCGGCATCGAGAAAAACCCCGATTTCCAGTCCGCCTTGGCCCACCGCCACCAAGTGGAACGCCGCATCAAGCAGTTACAACAGATCCTGGCCAATGCCGAAGTTTTGGTGGGGAGCAATCTGTCTCCCACTATGGTGAGATTCAATGCCCGGGTCAGAGTTGTCAACCTGACCACTGGTCAGGAGCGGGAATTTAAAATAGTGGGACCTCTGGAAGCCGACGCGGCGGCCGGTTGCCTGTCCTTGGCCTCGCCCTTGGGAAAGGCACTCATGGGGCGGGCCGTGGGGGATCGCCTACAGGTCCAAACGCCTCGGGGCCTCAGGTCGTACCAGATTTTGGCAATCTGCATGGAGCGGATATGAACTCCGGCCCCGGTGCTCACCCCCACCAGCATCGGTTCGAGAGCAGCCGCCGCCGCCTGTGGCTGGCGTTCTGGACCCAACTGGCGTTTCTGTTGGTAGAAGTGGTGGGCGGGATTTTGGCCAACAGTCTGGCCCTGCTGGCCGATGCCGGGCACATGCTCAGCGACGTGGCCGCCCTGGGTCTGAGTCTTATGGCCCTGGCCTGGACCGCCCGGCCGCCCACCGCTAAAAAGACCTACGGTTATCACCGCCTGGAAATCCTGGTGGCCCTGGTCAATGGCTTGGTGCTCTGGGCTATTGCCGGTTTTATTTTTTACGAGGCGGCCTGGCGGTTTTTCCAGCCACCGGAAGTGAACAGCCGGCCCCTGATGATCATCGCGGGTTTGGGCCTGCTGGTGAATCTCCTGGGGATGTATGTGTTAATGCCGTCCCGGGAACACAACCTGAACCTGCGGTCGGCTTTCCTGCACTTGCTGGGTGACTCACTGGGGTCGGTGGCCGCCATTGCCGCGGGCCTGGCCATATGGTGGCGCGGTTGGTACTGGTTCGACCCCCTGGCCGGCGGTATCGTGGGGGTTCTGATAATTATCAGCAGTTGGCAACTGGTCTGGGAGGCGGCGGAAATTCTCTTAGAGGCCACACCCCGGCATATTGCTTTGGATAAGGTGCAGCAGTCCCTGGAGGGTCACCCCCAGGTAATCGGCGTCCACGACCTCCACATTTGGACCATCGCCTCGGGGATCTATGCCTTGAGCGTTCACGTGACTATCGACAACCACCTTAACCGGGACTGCCTCACCGGAGAACTGGAAGAGCTGTTGCGGGACCGTTTCGGCTTGGAGCACAACACTATCCAGATCGAAGGGCCGGATTTTCACAACCCCAAAGTCTGTCCTTTACACCGCTCGGCAGGGGCAATAAATAATGAGATCGCTTAAACCACCGGCGGTCCACCTGTCCAAATGATCTTTATCGAGGAGGAGCCATGTCGTCTAACCGCTGGGAACTGAAACCCGAGAGCTTGCGCGCTGTTTGTGATCCTGATTCTTTGGGGTTCGAAACCACCCTGGACGTCCCGGCCCCCAAGGAAAAGGTGGTGGCCCAGGACCGGGCCGTTCATGCCTTGGAGTTCGGCCTGGGGGTCAAGGACCTGGAATACAATATTTTCGTGGCCGGTCCGCCCCGGGCCGGCAAGACGGAAACCATTATGGCCTATGTCCAGGAAATGGCCGCCAAAGAACCTACCCCGCCTGATTGCATTTACGTCCACAACTTCAAGGACCCGGAAAAACCCCAAAGCCTGAGCTTGCCTAACGGCAAAGGACGCATCCTGAAAGCCGATATGGAAGAGCTTATTTCCACCCTGCGGGTGCAAATCCCCGAGGTGTTTGAGAGCGAAGACTACTCCAGCCGTCGGGAAGCCCTCATGCACGGTTTCACCCAGGAGCGCAACAAGATTCTCCAGGAACTGGACGCCAAGGCAGGAGAAGAGGGCTTCATCCTCAACATTTCTCCTACCGGTCTAATGATCTTTCCTGGCAAGGAGGGCAAGCCCTTAGGCGAAGAGGAGCTTAAGGCCCTGAGTGAGGAGGAACGGGAGGAGCTGCGGCAGAAATCAGCTTCACTGCACAACGAAATGAACGAGGCCATCCGCAAGATCCGCAAAATGGAGAAAGATTTCCAGGAAAAGGAAAAAAAGCTGGATCAGGACGTAGCTCTCTATGTGGTGGGCCACCACATGGAGGAGTTGCGGGAAAAATACCAGGACATGCCTCAGGTTTTGGACTATCTCAAAGATGTCCAGGAAGACATCCTTAAGAATATCGACGACATGAAGCGCCGGCCCGGCGCCCAGGGACCCTTTCCCTTTCCCACACCGGAGCCTTCTTTCGTGCAATATCAAGTCAACGTCTTTGTGGACCACTCCGAAACCAAAGGCGCCCCAGTGATCATGGAAAACAACCCCACCTACTCCAATCTGTTCGGGGCGGTGGAGCGCCGGGCGCAGTTCGGCGCCTTGGTGACGGACTTCACCCTGGTCCGGGCCGGTGCCTTGCAGCGGGCCAACGGCGGCTATCTGGTCCTGGAAGCCATGGACCTGCTGCGCTGGTTCTTTTCCTACGAAGCGCTGAAACGCTGTCTGAAAAATGGCGAGGTCAAAATCGAGGATCCCATGGAGATGTTCGGACTGATCACTACCCGCAGCCTCCAGCCCCAACCCATCCCTCTGAACATCAAGATCATTCTGGTGGGCGACCCCTATGTCTACCAGATTCTCTATATTTACGATGAGGATTTTCACAAGTTCTTCAAGATCAAGGCTCACTTTGACTCCCGGATGGGCAAGACTGACGACCACTCCCAAAAGTTTTGTGAAATGCTGGCCGGTTTTAGTAAAGACAATAAACTCATGCCACTTCACAAAACCGGCATGGCCCGCCTGTTGGAGTATGCCCAGGAACTGGCCGGGCATCAGCAGAAGCTCACCCTCCAGCTCAAAGAGGTCCAGGATGTCCTTAAGGAGGCCAATTATTGGGCCCGGAACAATACCCACGAGGTCGTCTTCGGTTCCGACGTGGAGAAAGCAATCGCCGAAAAGACTTATCGGGCCGACCTGCCGGAAGAGAAGTTGCAGGAGTTTATTGATGATGGGATGCTCTTTATCGAAACTGAAGGTAAGGTAGTGGGCCAGATGAATGGGCTTTCCGTGTATGCCCTGGGTGACCACGCCTTCGGGCGTCCCTCCCGGATCACCGCCACCATCGGCTTGGGCAAAGAAGGGGTGGTGACCATCGACCGGGAGTCCCAGCTCTCCGGCAATATCCACAACAAGGGCGTCCTCATCCTGGCAGGGTTTCTAAAGAGCCGGTTTGCCCAAGACAAACCCCTTACCCTCTCTGCAAGCCTCTGCTTCGAGCAGAGCTACGGCATGGTGGAAGGAGACAGTGCCTCCCTGGCGGAACTCTGCACATTGATGTCCGCCCTGGCGGATGTCCCCCTGGCCCAAAATATCGCCATGACCGGGTCCGTGAGCCAGCGGGGGGAAGCTCAGCCCATCGGAGGGGTCAACTGGAAGATCGAGGGTTTTTATAAGGTATGCAAAACCCGGGGGCTGGACGGCAGCCAGGGGGTGATTATTCCCAAGGCCAATGTCCCGGAGTTGATGCTGAAAAAAGAAGTAGTGGAGGCAGTCAAGGAGGGCAAGTTTCACGTTTGGGCCGTGGGTCACGCGGATGAGGCCCTGGAAATCCTCACCGGTCTGCCTGCGGGAACCCGCCGGGACGACGGCACTTTTGAACCCGGCACGGTGAACGATAAGGTGGACCAGAAACTTAAGGCGATGATGGAATTGGCCAAGGAACTCATGAAGGGCGAGGAAGGCCCCGGCAAGGGCGCCCCGCCCGCGGCCACCTGCCCGTCTTGTGGAAAGTGAAGCATCGTGAAAATGGCCCTGTTCTGTTATGTAATGCTCTCCTTGGCAATCTTGGCAGGTCCGCTCGTTGCGGTCGGCGCCGGCCCGGGAATTTCTTCAGATGAGGCCGCCAGAATCCTCAAAGAGGGCAATGGGCGCTATGTTGAGGGCAAGCCCCGGCACCCCCGGCAAGACAGAGAACGCCGAGCCTTGACCGCCGGGCAGGGGCAGCACCCTCTGGCCGCAGTTCTCTCCTGCTCCGACTCTCGCGTCCCTCCGGAAATCATCTTCGATCAGGGGCTCGGCGATCTCTTCGTGGTCCGGGTGCTAGGAAATGTCGCCGCCACGGATGAAATCGGCTCCATCGAATACGCGGTAGAGCATCTGGCCGCCCCGTTGGTGGTGGTGCTGGGGCACAGCCAGTGCGGCGCGGTCACCGCGGTGGTGGAAGACGTGAAGCTCCCCCCCAACCTCGCCGGCTTGGTGGAACCCCTTAAACCTGCAGTGGAGAAGGCCCGGGAGGCCAACCCCGAGTCCTCTAAAGACGCTCTGGTCAACGCCGCTGTTAAAGAAAACGTGTGGCAATCCATTGCCGATATGTTGGACCAAAGCCTCATCATCCGGGACAAGGTCAAGGATGGCCGCGTCAGGGTAGTGGGGGCCATCTACGATCTCGATCAGGGGCAGGTCCAGTGGTTGGGGCCTCACCCGGAGCAGGATAAACTCGTGGGGACCAAAAAGGGGCCGGCGGGCAAGTCCGGCAAAAAGGGGAAAAAGACCAAAAAGGCTGAAGAGTAAGGTTTACTTCAGCCTTTCATCCATCACGTCTTTAGAGCTATTCCGATTCGTGCCATCTTTCCATATGATGTGCATGGGTTGTCAGGTATGCCCCAGGCTTATAAAACCGGTGGTAGAAATCCAGATCCAAGTGGTGCGCCTGTAAATAAGTAATCAGAAAGATGGAGGGCACCGTTCCAGGAAATTTGCCGAAGGTTTCAACTACATATTGCGCCTGAAGGGCCACGCATTCCCTGAACTCCTCACTATGAATTTCAGCCGCGGATCTTACTTTGGCGCTGTCCTTCCACGGACCGGGAGTTTCCGGGTGAAAGGGACCGCCAATGCCAAATTTCCGCTCACATAATGCTTCCACTGCATCCCGCATGTCTGGATAATGGGGAGGACAAAAACCTTCCATGATCCCTTCAAGGCCTGTGGGATTGGGATAAGGCCATTCTGCGCGGGTATCATAACGAAAGCCCAAGCCAGGCACTTCCGGGTTTCCGCTGGCGCCAAGCACACTGAAGGGATCGAGACCGTCGAACATCCAGCCCCCCAAACCCATTGCCTGTAGCATAAGTGCACCGGCATAACAACTGGTGGACAGCTCTGCAGTAAGTGCGGCCATGGACCATTGCTCTACAAAGGTAAGAGGCCAGGTATTTCCCACATCCACAATTCCCTTAAACTTTTCTATCCCGGGGATGGCACGTCCATTTATGTCATCGAACAGTACCAAGCCGTTTTGCAGCATATAGCACAGCATGAGCAGAATGTGCTGGGCCAGGTCGCCCACCGGGATGACCAGAAGCGTGCCCGGCCGGTTGACAACCCAGGTGTTGTGCGGCTCCATGTAAGGCACTTCGGGTGGCAGGTGCAGCCGCCCGTCTTGGATTTTCTTGATATCGCCTCTGAGGGCGTCGAGGGCAGCCTGGAAGTCCAAAGAGCCGTCCTCCTGCCTTTCGGCGCAAGCCAGGGCATCCCGGTTGGCCAAAACATAGACTCCCTCGTCGTCGGTAAAAAACGTCATACTGGTGTGAAACCCGGCGGCGGAAGGGAAGGTGCGCCCCCCGGCCGCCCCTGCATAATTGGAGAGATGCGGGGCATAACGCTGGGCCCGGTAGATCATGTAATGCCAACTGGTGTTGCCGCCGCAGGCGGTGACCACCAGCAACTTTTCCAGCTCGGAAAGAGGCACCGGAGCATGCCGGGATTTATAGGCGAAGACTCCGTCCGGGATTTCCGCGCCCATAAAAGAACGCCGGGAACGCCGGCCCAATAAAGCCTCAACCAGACCGAAGCCAAGCATGTCTTGAAAACCCGGTGGCATTTTCATGGCAATAAGATTCTTGACAAGAAGGTAAGGTGCAGAAAGATTAAGGAAACTCTTACCGGGCCATCACTATATAATCCCTAATCGGAGATGACCGGCAAGTCCACGCTGTCTCCCGTACAATCTTTGGGGGGTAGATCCTGGGCAGGCGCCAGGCCTGCCCACCGCCTTTGCAAAGTCTATTTCTTGATATCCCCTTTGGGCGATTCCAGTTCAATCTCCGGCCGTTCGCAGAGCGATTCCGGGCTGTCACACCAGGACGGCAAGGGCTCGCCGGTGCCGGACACGGGCCGTTCGAACTGATCCACCACCTGCCAGCCCTTATTCTGCCAGGCAGACAACGGCGGCGGCTCAATGCCACCGAATTTGAAGCTGGCGGCGCCCCTGGTATCCAGCATCTTTACTTCCACCTGGGTGCCGTCCTTTTTGACTTTGTAGCCCCACTCGAAGTTATTGGTAGTGTTAGGGGTGGTCTTTTTGCCGATATACATGATGGTGTCGCCCTCGTGTTTCACCCGGGAGAAGGTCATGCAGCAATCGCCGATGCCGGCCCCCCCGGGGCCGGTGAGCCCGCCACAGCCGCAGTTGGCCGCCAGCAAGTCCAGCCCATCAACTTTGTAGCCACCCTTCACTTTTTCGATCAAGCCTGCCATGACAACCTCCTTGTATCCTGGTATATTCGTGAGCATCCAAGGCCCAATAAATTATTTATAATTTTAAATAATCACTAACCTTTTAAAATCAATGCGTCCTAACGGAATAATTTCTCAGAATCTTTTATCAATATTTTTTTCTTTAAACTCTACTAATTTTGCCAAGCCAATTTTATTATAAGCCGGACAGAAGGTTTGCAGGGCGCACCATTTCGGAAGACCTTCCATCAATTTCGAAGCCATCAGGAAAAAGCAGGAAAAGTCCCTGCACCCGACGTCTGGATATGATAAATTAAATATTTAGGTAATTCGCTTTAAACCTGGATTTGACTCCCGCAACTTAACGGAAAAAGGATAAGCATGGTACAGAAGAAATTTTTAGGCAAGATTCATGGCGAACCTTGGGACGCATTGGCCAAAGGTCCTCGGGAAGCATTAGCAGCTATTTGGAACGATTATCTGGCGGAAGTCCTGCAAATCTCCCCAAAGAGTGAACGTTATCAAATCCTGCGCCGGGAAATCGAGGCGGCCGCAGGCTTCAAAGAGGTATATGAAAACTGGAACACCCTTCCCCCTGAGTCCCGGGCCGTTGCCTGGCGCCGACTGATGACCGCCAGCCGCAACCAGCTTTTAGAGCGCGGCCAAAGCTGCGTCCGCTGCGGTGAATGTTGCCGAAAGGGCAGCCCGGTACTGCTGGGCCCCGATCTGGGGCTCTTTGCCCGGGAAGTATTAACGTGGAACGACGTTTACACCCTCAAGCCTGGTGAGAAGGCGACCACCCGGGAGGAGCAGGTGATTCCCCTGAAGGAAGAGCGTTTAAAGGTCCGGGAGATTCCTGGTAGTCACCAGTGTTGGTTTTATATGGCGGCAACCCGGACCTGTCGTATATATGAAGACCGGCCGGAGCAATGCCGGCGCCAGAATTGCTGGGGCGAACCCCCGGAACCGTCTGCGCCGGAGGAACTGCTGCAACGGCGCCACCTCTTTACGGGGGTGCCCGAAGTATGGGAATTGATCCAGGAGCATCAAACCCGCTGTGACTGCGCCACCATTGCCCGCCTTTTGACCGACTCGGAAACCGGCGGGGATGAGGCTGGCAATGCCCTGTTCGAGGCTTTGCATTTCGATCATTATCTGCGGCAGATGCTTATGGACGACTGGGAGCTGACAAGAGCAGCCACTGAACTCCTGCTGGGCCGGCCTATTAGTGACTTTTTGGCGACCTATGGCGTAAAAGCCACCCTCACCCCGGAGGGAGTGTTTCGCTTAGAGGCGCAGCAGGCGCCCGCCTAAATTTGCCGGGGGGAGGCAAGGCCGGTGGCGACTCGCCTCATCTCCCGATGCCTGGTTATAATCTCTTTTGATCTCGAAGGAAGCTGCCATGATCGAGAACTTAATCAGGAAAAATCGCAGTTGCCGACGGTTCATCCAGAAAACGCCGGTTTCCGTCGACATCTTGAGAAAGTTGGTGAACCTGGCCCGCCTGTCTGCCTCTGCCGCCAACCTCCAGCCCCTCAAATATATTTTATCTAACGACCCCCACAAAAATGAGATAATTTTCCCTTGCCTGGCTTGGGCCGGCTACCTGGAGGATTGGCCCGGCCCCCCGGAAGGCGAGCGGCCGTCGGCTTATATTATCGCTTTAGGTGATACGGATATCTCCAAGAATTTTGCCACTGATCTAGGGATCGCGGCCCAAAGCATCCTCCTGGGGGCCCGGGAGCACAATCTTGCCGGCTGCATGATCGGCTCCATCAAAAGAGAACTGCTGCGGGAATTGCTCCATATCCCGGAGCGGTTTGAGATTCTCCTGGTAATTGCCCTGGGCAAACCCCTGGAAATCGTGCTCCTGGATGAGATAGAACCTGGGGGCAACATCAAATACTGGCGGGATGCGGACGGTGTTCATCATGTGCCCAAACGACCGCTGGATGAGATTATCCTCAGCGAATAACCGGTAAAGCAACCAACTCTACTCTGCTTACCTTCTCACTTTCCCGGTCCTGGGAACTAACGAAGCCATTTTTGGAGTTTCCCCTATCCAGATTAAGGGATTTCCTGATTGTCCCGGCTGGATTACCTTCATATACTCCAAACTTAATAAGGTTTAAAAAAGGGGATAGACATCATGAGCATGGTTGCCTGTGTCTTTATCTTTTTTATGGGTGGAGTAGCGGCGCTCACTATTATGCACCTATTGTTTTTCTTCTGGGGCCGGTCTTTCAAGAAAACTGAGGATGAGCAGTATTTACAGCGGATTGCCAATATCTTGCAATGTCCGAGTTTGGGAGATCAGAAGTAACACGCGGTTCGACCGTGTGAATCTACAGGCTCTGGCTGGTTTGATTTCCAAAAAACTCTTGGAGGTTTCTGTCCACGGATATCAAACCGCCCAGTTGCTGTCCCTGAATAACTCCAGAGATAACGCGTATTTCGGGAAGCCTTGCTGCCACCGTTGGGTTGGTCCGAAAAATTGCCAAAAATCCAGGAAATCCTCCCCATTCCAGGATATTCACTTCCTCTTGCTTTACCCCCCACAAAACCTCTCCCCGATAATTCTTTTTAGGGCAGGCCCCGAGTCAGGTTGTTTTTGAGGCCGCAGTCAAGATAAGATGGCAGGGGTTCGGTTTGAGCTGCGCCGCCTGATTTATGAGGGAAGGGGAAAGACATGGACCTTACCGTTTTCAAAGGCCTGAACGCCGCTGAGTTACGAGAATATATACAGTTTTTGCTCTGGCATTACCGGGTCATGGACTCCTTCTGGTATATCAACGTCGTCCAGCATTTTGGCGAGGATACCGCCGACAGCCTGAACGAGAAAGTTTGGGACAAGGTCGCATCCCTGGGGGCCCGGGACCTGGTCAAGCGCTTCCACATTGAAGAGCGTGGACTGACGGGCTTTGTCAAAGCTTTACGCTACTGGCCCTGGCAGATACTGGTGGGTTATGAGGTGCAGCAAGCCTCGGCTGAGGTCATCATTACCGTGCCCTCCTGCCCCACCCAGGAGGCCAGGCTCCGGCGGGGCCTGCCGGAATATCGCTGCCGGGATATGCACCGGGCCGAATTTGACAGCTTTGCCCGGCAAATCGATCCTCGCATTCGGACAGAATGCGTCTTTGCCCCGCCGGACCCCCACCCGCCGGAGATGTTCTGCAAATGGCGGTTTACGCTGGCCGACGGCTCGGATTCCTGAGCCTCTGATGCCGGGCCTGCACCCGGCATTAACTCATTTCCCACCTTTATCGGGACCGAAGAGCTTCAGATACTTGCCGTAGCCTTCTTTCTCCAGGTCTTCTTTGGGAATGAAGCGCAAGGCTGCGGAGTTCATGCAATAGCGGAGGCCGGTAGGCGGAGGTCCGTCATTAAAGACATGGCCCAGGTGGGAATCGCCTTGTTTGCTGCGCACTTCGGTGCGCACCGTGAACAGCCGCCGGTCTTCCTTTTCCATAATGTTCCCGGGCTCCAGGGGTTTGGTGAAACTCGGCCAGCCGGTTCCGGAATCATATTTGTCTATGGAACTGAATAGGGGCTCGCCCGAAACGATGTCCACATAGATGCCTGCTTTTTTGTTGTCCCAGTATTCATTATTGAATGCCGGTTCCGTGCCCTCTTTTTGGGTTACCTGATATTGTAGGGGTGTCAACTTCTTTCGCAATTCTTCGTCGCTGGGTTTGGTGAACTTGGGATTCCCCGGGGGGTTGCCGCTGGAATGGGCTGCTCCCCAGGCCTTTTCGAGAAATTGATCCCGGCCGGAATTCCAGCGGTAGTATTTGTATTTCACGGCATGGGTTTTATAGTAATCCTGGTGGTAGTCCTCTGCCCGGTAGAATTTGGTGAAAGGCAAAATCTCTGTCACAATGGGCTTTTTAAACCGGCCGGATTTTTCCAGGGCTTGTTTGGAGGCTTCCGCCAGGCGCTTCTGCTCCGCATCATGGTAAAAGATGGCGCTCCGATAATGGGGACCTCGATCCACGAATTGCCCGCCCGGATCGGTGGGGTCAATATGGCGCCAAAAATATTCCAGCAGCGCCTGGTAAGAGACTTTTGCCGGATCAAAGATCACCTGTACAGCCTCCACATGCCCCTTCCCAGCATAATTGTCATACGTAGGATTGTCACCGCGACCGCCGGTATAGCCGGAAATTACTTCCAGCACCCCGGGGACTTTTTCAAAATCCGATTCCACACACCAGAAACAGCCACCGGCCAGGGTGGCAGTCTGCAAGTTTTTCTGCGATTCGGCCATAGTGGTACCCTGTCCCCTTTTCTCCTGCGGATTGTTGCCGGCAAGGCCAGCGGCCACTAAAGCGCCGGTCAACAGTAATATTAGCAAGCTCTTGGTTTTCATATTCTTTTTGTAACCTCTTGAAAGGAACGCTACCCTTATTTTATACGTTATTATGTTAAGGCTAATCTTTTCATAATCAAGGGTGTGGCCAGATGATGCTGCCGGACTGGGTAAGGTTCGATCCAGGGCGAAGAGCTTGACAAATAAAGCCCCCTCAGATTTAATACAACTAAAATTCCGCATTCTCCGGAAGATTTGGGCCAAAGGCCGCAAAGAGCGCGGCGTGCGATGAGCTGCCCCGCTTGAAAGGAGGCGACCATGCGAACCCGTGACCGGATGTTGCCCGTGGGGTGGTACCCTGCCAGCACCGCAGCGTGTAAGGCGGAGATCGAAAAATTTATTGCGGGCACGGCTCCGCTCCCTCCAGGCACCACGGTGCTGGGCGGCATTGTGCCTCACGCCGGCTGGTACTTTTCCGGCAAAGCCGCGGCCCGGGTCTTTTATCTGGCTGCCAAGGCCTTCCAACCCCAAGTAGTTTGCATCTTCGGCGGCCACCTGGGGGGCAACTCCCCTCCTCTGCTGGTGGCCGATGAGGCCTGGGAGACCCCCTTGGGAGACCTGCCCTTGGCCACGGAATTCTATGCGCCCCTGGGCAAACGTCTGACTCTCCGGGAGGAATACCCCGGGGATAACACTATCGAAGTACAGATTCCCTTCATCAAATACTTCTTCCCCCAAGCCAAAGCCCTGGCTCTGCGCTCGCCTCACTCCGCCACGGCCATAGAGCTAGGGAAGGCGGTGGCTGCGGTGGCCAAAGACCTTAAGGTCAGCATTCTGGCCTTCGGGTCCACTGACCTCACCCATTACGGCCCTAACTATGGCTGGGCCCCCAAGGGCCACGGCCCTGAAGCGGTGAAGTGGGTAAAGGAGGTCAATGACAAGAAATTCATCGACCAGGCCCTGAAACTGGACGGAGAGGGGATGCTCAAGACCGCGGCTCAAGACCAGAGCGCCTGCAGCGCCGGGGGGGCGGTGGCCGCAGTGGCCGCAGCCAAAGCCCAAGGGGCCGCCAACGCGGTCTTGATCGATTACTACACCAGCTACGACGTCATGCCCGGCGACAGTTTCGTGGGGTACGCCGGGATCGTCCTTAAGGAATGACAAGAATGGTTTTAAGGGGGCTATAGACTCAATGAGGATGGGCAAACCCGGGCAGGCAGAGGCTTTAATCTTGCTCCCAATTAATTTATCGTCCTTGGGGCATCATAAGACATATCTCACTTTGCATTATTTTACATTATCGCGCATAATCACTTAGGAGAATGGGGACCTGCGCCGCCCTGTTAACCATGTGCTTAACCTTTGAGGAGGTTGACATGAACTGGATACTGGTGATGATTTTGACCATGGGGCTGCTGGTTAATTCCTGCGCCACCACTCAGGAGACCACCCAACCAAGTTTTCCTGCTTTGTGCCGGGCCATCGATTCTAATCAAGACGGCAAAATTACCAAGGAGGAACTACTGGCCGCCTCCAAAAATAAAGAAGAAGCGGCAGCGCTTTACGACTTGTGCGATGTTCAACGTAAAGGTCACATCACTTACAGTGAACTGTCTCAATCCAATAGGCTGCAGCAAGTTATCAGGCTAACTACTCCAGGCTTCCACTGATAGGATTACAATATTAATTAATGCCCACCTATTTGAGTAGAGACCGCAGGGTAGGATCAAGTTAGACTTCACTCATAAGGGGCGGCCGTGCGTGATAGTGCGCTGGCCCCTCCTTACATTTCCTCAGCCGGTGGCGCCCTGGGACCAGAATTCCCGGGCCAGGCGCGCCAGGGTGTCCGCGGGACCCACGTCCTGGGTGAGAGCGGCCAGGGTGGCAGGAGTGACCTGACCTTGGCGCACCACTTCTTCGCCGGCTTGGGCCAGGGCATCCAGGATCGCCTGGGCCTTGGGCTGAAATTCCGGAATTGATAAGAATTCAGAAGAATGGCGGTAGATTTCGGCGATGAGATCCCCGCCCAGGCACATCCGCCAGGTCAAGGACAAGGCCTGGAACATGGCGGGGTCCCAGAAGCCGCAGACGCTCAGGGTTACCACCCGGGGCATCTGCTCGAAGCGGTGAGGGACGCCGCCGGCTTCGGGCATTACCGCCAAAGGGTCCATCATGGGCAGGGTGCGCTCCACAAAGAGCTTCATGCGGGCATTCATGGTGGCGTGATAGACCGGAGAAGCCAGGACCACCAAATCGGCCGCCAGATACCGGTCGAACAACACTTCCGACATATCATCCTGCTGCACACAGCGGCCCGGGGTCTGAAGCCAGCAGCCATAACAGCCCAGGCAATGTTTGATCTTGTAATTTCGCAGGTATAGGGTTTCCGTCGCAGCCCCGGCGCGCCGGGCCCCTTCCAGAAATTTTTGTAAGACTAGTTCGGTCTTGCTGGTTTCATTGTCCCGGGGACTGCTGTTCAAGGCCAGAATGTTCATGGTGTCCTCCCGCAAGGATGGTTTTCGATTTTCGGTCTTCAGTTTTCGATGAAGAACAGCATTCAGGATTATCAAAAGGATGGAGAGAGGCTACTGGGAATTAGCAATAAATTCAAGAAAGAATCTCATTACCTGCGGTGCCCAAGCAGAGCTTGGGCAGAATGTGGCGTTCCCAAGTGCAACTTGGGGACGAGGGAGTTATATAACCAGCGTGATCCCAATGAGAGTGAAAAGATAAAAGGGCGGACACCCAGGTCCGCCCCTACAATTTTATCTATTAAGGGGTTGGGGGATGGGGTGTGGGTAAGGGCGGCAGGGGCCTCCGCTCCTGGCCCCCTTCCCCACAATAGCCCTTCCTTTAACCTCTTAGTACATCCCTTCCATGCCGCCCATGCCGCCGCCGGGCATAGCGGGCATCGGCGCTTCTTTCTTGGGTTTCTCAGCGATCATGGCTTCGGTGGTGATCAACAGAGAAGCCACTGAGGCCGCGTTCTGGATGGCGTAGCGGGTGACCTTGGTGGGGTCGATGACGCCTGCTTCCATGAGGTCTTCGTATTGGCCGGTTTCGGCGTTGAAGCCCATGGCGCCTTTCTCGTTTTTGACGTGTTCCGCCACTACGGAACCTTCGAAGCCGGCGTTATTGGCGATCTGGCGGATGGGTTCTTCCAGGGCCCGTTTAATGATCTTAACGCCCAGCTCTTCGTCATGTTTCGCCAGCTTCAGGTCGGCCAAAACCGGGGCACAGCGCAACAGGGCGACGCCGCCGCCAGGCACGATGCCTTCTTCCACCGCGGCGCGGGTGGCGTTGAGGGCGTCTTCCACCCGGGCCTTCTTCTCTTTCATCTCGACTTCGGTGGCCGCGCCGACGCGGATGACCGCGACGCCGCCCACCAGCTTGGCCAGGCGCTCCTGGAGCTTTTCCCGGTCGTAATCGGAGGTGGTCTCATCGATCTGGACCCGGATCTGTTTTACCCGGCCTTCGATGGCCGCACGGTCGCCGCCGCCGTCGATAATGGTGGTGTTGTCCCGGTCTAGATTAACCTTGCGGGCGGTGCCCAGTTCTTTGACCGTGACGTTTTCCAGCTTCCAGCCCATGTCTTCGGAAATCATCTGGCCGCCGGTGAGGATGGCGATGTCTTCCAGCATGGCTTTGCGGCGGTCGCCGAAGCCGGGGGCCTTGACGGCCGCGACCTGGAGGGTGCCCCGCAGTTTATTGACTACCAACGTGGCCAGAGCTTCGCCGTCCACATCCTCGGCAATAATCACCAGGGGTTTGCCCATTTTGGCGATGGTTTCCAACACGGGCAGCAGGTCTTTCATAGCGCTGATCTTCTTTTCATGGATGAGGATGTAAGGCTCATCCAGGCTGGCTTCCATCTTCTCGGGGTTGGTGACGAAATACGGAGAGATGTAGCCCCGGTCGAACTGCATGCCTTCCACCACTTCCAGGGTGGTTTCCATGCCTTTGGCTTCTTCAACGGTGATGACGCCTTCTTTGCCGACCTTGGCCATGGCGTCGGCGATAATATTGCCAATGGAAGAATCATTGTTAGCGCTGATGGTACCCACCTGGGCGATTTCCTTCTGGTCTTTGGTGGGCTTGGAAATCTTGTGGAGCTCGTCCACAACCATGGTCACGGCCTGGTCGATGCCCCGCTTTAGAGCCATGGGGTTGGTACCGGCGGCCACCAGGCGGGAGCCTTCCTGGTAGATGGCTTGGGCCAGGATGGTGGCGGTGGTGGTGCCGTCGCCGGCGACATCGGAGGTCTTGGAGGCCACTTCCCGAACCATCTGGGCCCCCATGTTCTCGAATTTATCTTCCAGTTCGATCTCTTTGGCGACGGTGACGCCGTCCTTGGTGATGGCCGGAGCGCCGAAGGATTTTTCCAGGATCACGTTACGGCCCTTGGGGCCCAGAGTGACCTTGACGGCGTCCGCCAGGATATTGACGCCCCGGAGCATGGACTCCCGGGCTTTGATGTCATATTTGATTTCTTTTGCACCCATGATCTTGCTATCCTCCTTGGATAATTACTGAATTATTCAGGAATTCAGGTTGGTTGCGGGGAAAGATGAGATTAGTCGGTAAGAATTGCGAGGATGTCTTCTTCCCGCATCATCAGGTATTCTTCGCCTTCCATCTTGATTTCGGTGCCGGCATACTTGCCGAAGAGGACCCGGTCGCCTTCTTTCAATTGGAGAGGCATGCGGTTACCGGCGTCGCTCATTTTGCCGGGGCCGACGGCGATGACTTTGCCTTCAATGGGCTTTTCTTTGGCGGTATCCGGAATAACGATGCCGCCTTTAGTAACCTGCACCTCTTCCATCCGTTTGACCAGAACCCGGTCATTCAGGGGTTTGACCTTCATATACAGCCTCCTTGCAAGAAATTAAGGTTATGAGCTGGTATTAGCACTCTCTTTTAATGAGTGCTAATCATCTTGCCAATTTTAACCACTTCTCCGTGGAAATCAAGAGCCTAAGAAAAAATTTTGCAGAAAAAGTGAAGGGCCGAAGCCCGGCTGTAGATATTACCGGGCTTCGGAAACCATGATGGGCCGTTTGTTGCTGGACTTGGAATACTTATCCTTGGTGCGGCTGGATGAGTCTTTTTTCTTAGGGCGGTTGGAGTTCTTGGGGGCATTATCGCTCTTTTTCGCCAACCGCGGCGCATCGGATTTATTACTATTGACCGGCGCAGCCTTGGACTTGGCTTTGGGGGAGCCTATCAGAGCCACCTTGGTCTTTTTGGTCTCTGCGGGTTTGGTGGCCACAGAGGGAGCACCGAACAGAGAAGCCTTGACCACCGGGGCGGCGTCGGTTTTTACCGGGGCATTAGCGGGAGCTTGAGCCTGGGTTTTAACCGGAGCACTGTGGCCCGATTTCTTAAGTTTGGCGGAAGTTCGGCTGGCCTTCTTGGAGGCCCTGACATAGACCTTCCGGCTTTTGCCGCTCGACTTGTGGGCCACTTCGGCTGTCTGGCCGGTGGAACTCCTGTCGTTGGAATATGACCTTCCGGAGCTCCGGGCCGTCCGGATGGGATGCGAAGCCACCGCGGGATGCTCGATGCGGGCGAGGGTAATGTTTTTGGTGAACAATTCCTTGCTGTTGGCCGGGAGATTTAGATTGTAGGACGGTGTGCCCGGGGGAGTAATGCCTCGAAGCAATTCCGGGTTGAGGGCCGCCAATTCCTCTTTGGGCACATTCACTGCCACCGCTGCGGCTGTGAGGGAGGTGGTCTCATTTACCTTGACTTTGTCAACTTTGAGGGGCGGCAAATAAGGTACGTTCTTAAAGCCAAATTTTTCCGGATTCTTGGCGATGATAGTGGCCGCGATCATCTGGGGCACGTAATTCTTGGTTTCGGTGGGCAGGCACATGTTGGCTGAGAGTTCCCAGAAATTTTTGTGGTTGCTCTGGTTCAACTCCCGCTGCACCCTGCCTTCGCCGCAGTTGTAGGAAGCCGCTGCCAGATACCAGGAGCCGAACTGTTTGTAGAGGTCCAGGAGGTACTTGGCTGCGGCCCGGGTGGCCTTTTCCGGGTCCCGGCGCTCGTCTACATAGCTGTCGATAACCAACCCGTAGCGCAGGCCGGTGCCTTTGATGAACTGCCACATGCCGCAGGCCGCGGCCGGGGAATAGGCCTTGTTATTGAAGCCGCTTTCAATCATGGCCAGATAGGCCAGATCTTCCGGAAGGCCGGCCTCCTGGAAAATTTCCTGGATCATGGGCAGATAGCGGGTGGAGCGGGCCAGGTAGCGCGTGATGACGGCTTTGCGCTCAGTGGAAAAATAGACCAGGTAGGCCCTGACCTGCTTATTCATCTGGATGGGCACATCAAATTTAACTTGATGATCCCATTGTTTCAATTCTTCTTCCAGGCTGGGGTCCCAACCGGGGATGCCGCTCTTGGCATAGAGTTCTTCCAGGCGTTTGCCGCTCAGCTCTTCGGTCAGGGCAGCATCGTCTTGGGCGTCGTCGGCAACGGGTGCCGTTACCTCCGGGATTACCGGTTCCGCCTTTACTAAAGCGCCTTTTTCACCGCCGCCGCATCCCGCCAGAAACGCGAGGCAAACTACCACCCCCACGAGCCAGGATATCATAGAGACTCCTCTTATCAAGTGGTCCGGGTTTGCCGTGATACAGGTCCGAAAATGCTGAGCGCAACCTCCCCCGAGGCGGGCCGATAGACCTGGAATTTTTATCCTATAGCACCATTTTTTAGGCTTAGCAAGAGAAATAATCTGCAAAAATCAGAATTCATCAGTTTTTCCCGACTTCGCAGACTTTAAAATCTTCAGCGTGGGGTTTATGATAAACCTTACGGGGGGAATATCATGATAAATCTCAAACACCTGGCGAATCTGGAGATCTTCCTGGCGCTGGCGGGATGGACCGTGGGCCTGTGGGGTATCCTCAGCGGCCGGGAAGCGATCCTCCAGTACCTCTACTTCTTTGCATGGTACCCCTATATTGTTTTTTTGGACGGCCTGCTTTTTCGGCTCCGGGGTGAATCCTGGCTCCTGGGCCGGCCCCGGGATTTCTTGAAGATGTGGTTCTGGTCCACCACGGTGTGGCTGGTGTTTGAAGCCTTCAACCTGGTGTTGAAAAACTGGGGCTATGTGGCGGTAGTCCCGGTGTGGTGGATACGCTGGGGCGGCTACGCCCTGGCTTTTGCCACGGTGCTGCCCGGGGTGCTCCTCACCGCCGAAGTCCTGGACGCCCTGGGGACCTTTAAAAACGTGAAAGGGCGCCCCTTCAGGTTGGGTTCCTGGCAGCCGCCAGCCCTGATGGCGGGGACGGCCATGCTGGTTTTGCCCCTGGTTTGGCCCACCTATGCTTTTCCCTTAATTTGGGGGGCGGCCTTCTTCCTGCTGGACCCGTTTTGTGAGCTTTTAGGCGGCCCTTCTCTGATTGCCAGGTTTGCCGCGGGGGAACGGCAACAGCACCTGAATCTGTTGGTTGCTGGGCTGATCTGCGGGGTTTGGTGGGAGTCCTGGAATTGGTTTGCCGTCACCAAATGGGTCTATACGTTGCCGGTGCTCAATTGCTTCAAAGTCTTCGAAATGCCGCTGCCGGGCTATCTGGGATTTGCCCCCTTTGCCCTGGAGTGCGCGGTCATGTATAATTTTATCAAGATCTTGGATGAGCGGGTGCTGGTAACACCCCGGCAGCGGCAGTGGGCCTGCGGCGTCCAACTGGCGTTTTGGATTGTCATTTTTGCCGCCATGGATGCCTGGACGGTGGTAAACTATCAGCAGTTAGCAGTTAGCAGTTAGATGGGGTGCAGGGCGCACCCCACATGGCGGGCAATGCCCGCCGTACATTTCTGTGAGCCAAAATATTGAAAACCGCAACCCCCAAAACCCAAAACCCGGAACCCAGAACCATCTTTTCCATCAGTTTGGGCTGCCCCAAAAACCTGGTGGACACGGAAATCATGTTGGGGCGGCTGACCCAGGCGGGCTGGGAGGTTTCCGGGGCGCCTGAGACCGCGGACGTGCTCCTGGTCAACACCTGCGGTTTTATCGAGGCCGCGTGCAAAGAGGCGGTGGACACCATCCTGGAGTTGGTTCGGGTCAAAGAGGAGCACCCGGAGAAACGCCTGGTGGTCACCGGCTGCCTGGTGCAGCGCTATGGTGAGGAACTGGCTGAAGAGCTCCCGGAAGTTGACCTCTTTGTCGGGGTTAACGATTTTCCAGCTCTGCCCGATATGCTTGCAATGGTTGCGACCGGAGACCCGGAGCGGTTATATCATACGGCCCCCTTGTATGCCTACGCGGCCCCCGAGGTCCGCTACCCCGCCACCCCGGCCCACCTGGCCTACCTCAAAATCGCCGAAGGCTGCAGCCACCGCTGCACTTTTTGCATCATCCCCCGGATTCGGGGGCCGTTGCGCAGCCGCCCTCTGGAAACTTTGGTGCGGGAAGCCGAAAATTTGGCGGCGGGTGGGGTTAAAGAACTCACCCTGGTGGCCCAGGATACCACCGCCTATGGCAGGGAAGCACCGGGCCAGCCGGGGATCTCGGCGTTGCTTAAGGAACTGGCTGCCATTAACGGCTTTCGGTGGATTCGCTTATTATACGGCCATCCGGCCCGGATCAGCCGGGAGTTGCTGGAGACCATGGCCGCGCATCCCCGGATTCTGCCTTACCTGGATATCCCCATTCAACACGGCCATGACGAGGTGCTGCGGCGCATGGGACGGGGTTACGGCCGCCGGGAAATTCTGGACGCAGTGCGGCTTATCAGGGAGATTTTGCCCGGGGCCACGCTGCGCACCACGGTTATGACCGGCTTTCCCGGGGAGACCGAAGAGCATTTTCAGGCCTTAGGCGATCTGATTGAAGAGGTGCGCTTCGACCACCTGGGTGTGTTTTTATACTGCCCTGAGTCTGGGACGCCTGCAGCACAGTGGAACCCAAAGGTCCCCCGGCGGGAGGCCCGGCGCCGAGCCCGGGTTTTAAAGGCCCTGCAAGCCAAAATCGTCAAGGCCCGGCTTAAGGCTCTGGTGGGCACCGTACAAGAAGTCCTGGTGGAAGGGGTAAGCCCGGAGAGCGACTATCTCCTCACGGGGCGCATGATTAGCCAGGCCCCGGATATCGATGGCCAGGTGTATATCACCGCGGGAGTCGGGCGGGTGGGGGAGATTCAGGCGGTGCGCCTCAACCGGGCCTTGCCGTTTGATTTGGTGGGGGAGATTGTGGAAGAGGAAGAAAAGGGAAAAAGCCGATAATGGCGCCCAAATACGCACCGCCGAGGGCCGCGGCGCCACATATTCTTGGGCATAGTGAGCTAATATACTCGTTGCCGATAGAGCCTTTTGCAAAATGTAGCCGCAGGCTTCAGCCTGCGTTTGCACAGGCTGGAAGTCTGTGCCACTGGGTCTTTTTTAGCTACCAAGAAAAAATTTTGGTCTTCGGATGAATTTTGTAAGAAGCTCAATAGGTTTGCCTATTCGAGAGCCTCAGGTGAGATCCCTGCATCAAGCCCAGGCGAGACGCCTGCGCCACCAACTCTTAGTCCCAAGCTCCCTTCAACCTTTGTTTTCTGCCAACCGCCCGGAGCGCCAGGCATAGAGAAAATACACCACCAGGCCCAGCGCCAGCCACAGAAACAGCCGCAGCCAGGAGCCTTCCGGCATGGAGAGCATCAAACCCAGGCAGACCAGGACGCCGGTCGCAGCTACCAGTTTGCCCCCGGGGCAGCGAAAAGGGCGGGGCAAGGCCGGCTGAGTGAAGCGCAGCACCAGCACCCCCAGGCATACCAGAAAAAAAGCGAACAGAGTACCGATGTTGCACAAATAAGCCAGCTTGTCGATGGGAGTAAGCGAGGCCACCAGGGCCACGGCTCCGCCGCAAAGCAGGGTCATGCGGTGGGGGGTGCGATAGCGGGGATGGAGCGCCGCCACCGCGCCCGGCAGCAGGCCGTCCCGGGCCATGGCAAAGAGCACCCGGGGTTGGGCCAACAGCAGCATATAGAGCACGCTGGTAATGCCGATGAGGGCCCCGAGACCCACCAGGTCCGCAGCCCAGGGCAGATTCACCTGCCGAAAAACCGTGGAAAACGGGGCGTCCGGATCGATGCGGGTGTAAGACACCATGCCCACCAGGACGAGGGCTACAGCCAGGTAGATTAGGCTGCAAAGGGCAAGGGAGCCGATGATGCCGAAGGGGACGTCCTTCTCCGGCCTTCGGGATTCTTCGGCGGTAATGGCCACCACGTCGAACCCCAGGTAGGCGAAGAACACCAGGGACGCGGCCTGGATAATGCTGCCGCCCCCGAAGGGGATAAAGGGCGTCCAGTTGGCAGGCCTGATATAAAAAACCCCCAGGGCCAGTATGAAGGCAATGACGCCCAGCTTGACGGCCACCAGTCCCCGGGCGATGAGGGCGTTCAGGCGGGTGCGGAAGATCAAGAGTACTGCAAAGCCCATAACTACCAGGGCCGCGGGCAGGTTGATGACGCGTCCCGGCGTGGTGAAGGGCGGACCGCTGGCCCATAGGGGCAGGGTCAGGCCATAGGCCCGGAGCAAGTCCTGAAGGTAGAAGGACCAGCCCGCAGCCACGGTGGCGGCCCCCATGCCATACTCCAGGATCAGGTCCCAGCCGATGATCCAGGCCGCCAATTCCCCAAAAATTCCATAGGCATAGGTGTAGGCGCTACCCGCCTGGGGCATCATGGAGGCCAGTTCGGCGTAACACAGAGCCGCCAGGGTGCAGGCGCCCCCGGCCAGCAGAAAAGACAGGATGATGCCCGGGCCGGCGATCTTCACCCCTATCCCGGAAATCACGAAAATGCCGGCCCCGATAATCTGGGCCACTCCGATAACCACCAAGTCCAGGCGCGTGAGACTGCGCTTCAAGGTGGGGATGCCATCCCTTCCGGCCGGGCCAAGGTGCAACGGTTGTTTAGCCAGCAGACGCCGGCCTAAGGATCGCCAGCTCGGACCGGAGGCGGGCGCAGCCTTCAGAACTCCACAGCCTCCGCATTAATCTGGAGTTGAGGTCCACTACCACGGCCCGGCGGCAGGTTCACTGTTCCGGTGACGGTGATGGGTTTATCCAGGGGGGTGGAAGTGAGGGTTTGGACCAGCTTCGGGTCCGGCAAATTGCCGAACAAGACCTCCACCAAGCCCTGAGGCGATTTGAGGATAAGGGATTTATGGTGCATCATCACCGGGCCCACCTCGCCCTTGACTGTTACCCGGGTCCCCAGATAGCGCTCTTTAGCGGCCAAAAGCTGCCCTACGGTCAGGGCTTCCGGGCCCAAAGGCGGGCTTCCCATGGCCATTGGTTCCGAAGGTGGGGTGGGAGGCAGGGCCGGCTGTTTCAGCATCTCAATAATGGCCTGCTGCCCGCCCTGCAGTTGGTTGAGCTTTTCCTGTAAGGCGGTTACCTGGCCCTTAAGCGCCTGAATCTCTTGTCGGAGTTCCTCTTCCTTGTGGCTTGCAGGGGTGCAGGCGTATAGAAACGCCAGCGTCATAAGCAGGGCAATGAGGCAGCGGCGGCTCCCAGTTGCCATTGGCTGTGCCAGGCCGTGAGCCATAATCGGGTGACCTCGGAAATTCGACTTTAAAGAGCCTTAAGCCCAGGCTGCATCAGGTGGTAGGCCCCGATTTAGCCTAATCCCAGTTTAAAAGATAAATTCTTTAACGGCAATGATTAATACCAAGTCTATGCGGAAAGACCTCTCCGGGTCATAATTATCCACCCGCCTAAATATTGAACCGAATCTCGATGATGTCCCCTTCATGGATGGTGTAATCACGGTCCACCAGCTTAACCAGTCCCTTGGATCGGGCTTCCTGCATGTTATAGACCTGCAAAAAATCGTCGTAATTGACGATATCGGCCTTGATGAACCCCCGGGCCAGATCGGAGTGAATCTTCCCGGCGCAGGTGACAATGTCCGAATCCTGAGGTACCGGCCAGGCATGCACTTCCTTTTTATCCGCAGTGTAGAAAAAGACGATGCCAGATTTTTTCAGGATTCTGGTGATGGCCTCATTCAGTTCTGGCGCCTCCGCCAAGATGAGAGTGGGCTTTAAACTCAAGGGGGCCAGAGTCCGCAACAGGCTCAATTCCGCCCCGCTGAAGTGCCCGTCACACAGCGGCACTTCCTGCTCCAGATAATTCAGGCACTTCGTTAAAAGCTCTTGTTCCACTGCATCCGTGGTCCGGTCCCGGCGGGTCTCCAGTTTTTCCATGTCCAGGATCAACAAGTCCCAGACCCGTTCCCGGGCTACCAGGAACCCGTCACAGTGAGTAAAATCGTCCCGGGTGAATTCGACGTAAAACGGGGTGATTTTCTTGGGGGATAATTTCTGGTCCAGAGTGATGACTCGCTCATCCTGGTACTTCACTTTGCCCTCGGGCAAGTCAAATCCAATGCTGCATATCTTCATTGACTTTTACCTCACTCGCAGGGCGCACCCTCAGGTCCGCCCTCACAAATAACTTTTTATGAGACCAACTTGATATCGCTCACACAAAACCGGCAGGGCCTGTTGGACCCCGCCGGCAAGATAGTGCTGTTTGGTCCTGCTCTCTTTGAAGCCGGTAGTTTACCGATAGCCGCCGCGACCGCCGCGACCTCCACCTCCGCCGCCCCGGGGGCCCCCACCTCCTCCCCGGAAACCGCCGCCCCGGGCCTGGGGCCTGGCCTCATTAACCGCCAACACCCGGCCTTCCACTTCACGGCCGTTCAGCATAGAAATGGCTTTTTGCCCCTCCAGTTTGGTCTCCATCTCCACGAAACCGAAGCCCCTGGGTTGACCGGTCTGCCGGTCCGTAATGATTTTGGCCGAGGCCACATGACCGGCCTCGTTGAAGAGGCCCTTGAGTTCGGCTTCACTCATGTTATGGGGCAGATTACCCACGTATAATTTAATCACAATCTCCTCCGAAAGTGGCGACACGATACCCCTGCCCCGATGGTGTCGCCCGACCCGATCTGGAGGAGAATTTGGTTATTCCTCAATAATTCCTTCTTCCTGCGCCTTAGGTTCTTCTGGGTTTGCTTCGGCAGTGGCCCGCTTTTGGCGCTTTTTCATCTTTTCATCGCTTTTCTGCTTCCGGGCGATTTCCTTGGCTCGTTTTTCCCAGCCATATCGGTTGCGGGCCACGGCTCACCTCCTTGGGGTCGAGATGGCGGAACTCCGGGACCTGAAGGCCACCGGAGTTCCCAGATTCAAGTGGTTACCAGTTAGAGCTTGGTGACGTTCTGTGCCTGAGGGCCTTTCTGGCCCTGAACCACCTCAAACTCGACTTCCTGATCCTCTGCCAGAGTCCGGAAGCCTTCGCTCTGGATTGCGCTGTGGTGCACAAAGACATCGGGGCCGTTCTCCCGGGAGATAAAACCAAAACCCTTAGAATCGTTGAACCACTTTACTCTTCCTCTTTCCTTCATGAATGAGGAACCTCCTAAAATTTGTAACACTTTATCCCGCCCCACGAGCAGGACCGCGAGAGCAGCCAGGCAAAAAAAAAGGAAGGTATTTAGCATCCCCTTCCGATCTATGGCCAGGGCCCGCAGCCCTGCCTTCAGTCTGACATGCTATCTACGCTTACAATTTAATGCGAATAATGGGGGATGTCAAGCAAAATAAAGGGAAAGATGCAGTAACGCCCCTATTGTATTATGTGGTCCCCTGTCAGGCTTTGCGACAGACCAATGACATGATTTCATTGCAATAATTCGGTGCAGCCCCTCAATGGGTGCGGGCCAGGAGTTCCTCGGTGATGGCCCAAAAGTAAGTCTTTTCCTGAGAAGGCGGGAAAGAAGCAAGGCAAGCCTGGGCCTTGAGGGTATAGCTTCGGGCTACCCCCCGGGCGTGTTCCAGGGAGCCGTACTTATCCAGGAGGCCCTTAAGTTCCGGGGCCGACTCCGGAGTCAGGTTCTGAGCAATGGTTTCCAAACGTTCCCGGTCGACAGGATTAGCCTGGGCTAAAGCATGGATCAGGGGTAGGGTAACGCGGCCTTCTCTAAGGTCTGCACAGACTTCTTTGCCCAACTCGCGTTCGTCTCCGGTGTAGTCCAGAATATCGTCCACCACTTGGAAAGTGATCCCCAGGTTCAATCCCATCTGGCTCAAAGCCTCCTCCTGGGTGTCGGGAACGCCGGCCAGAATGGCCCCGATCTGACAGGCTGCCGACATGAGGATCGCGGTCTTGCGGGTGATGACCTCGAAATAATCGGCTTCGGTAATCTTAAGATTTCCGGCGTGCAATAGTTGAAGGATTTCTCCTTCAGCCATCATGGTGGTGGCGTGGGACAAAACCTGGAGGATTTTCAATTTATTGGTGGTTACCGCCAGGGACAGGGCCTTGGCCAGAAGAAAGTCTCCCACCAGGATTACCGCCTGGTTGCCCCAAATGGTGTTGGCGGTGGAAACCCCCCGGCGCACGTTGGCCGCGTCTATGACATCGTCGTGTAACAGTGTGGCCGCGTGCAGATATTCGAAGATCGTGGAAAAATCGCTCAGATGGTTGCCCTGACAGCCGCACATCCGGGCCGATAGGATGAATAACAAGGGACGGACGCGCTTGCCGCCACTGAGCAGAATATGGCGCCCCACTTCCGCAATCAACGGCACATGTGTCTGGAGATTGGCTCCCAGGGCCATATTGATGGCGGCAACATCTTTTTCCAGGTCTTTCAGGATACTTTTGCCAGAGGCGCCCATTGTGAATAAATTAACTTATATCTCCGGGGAAGTCAATAATTTAGGGAAAGGGCCGCATAGCTCCTCTCCTTAGACGGCTAAGGGGGAATTCCGGAATGAAATGCACCAGGCGGGCGTGTGCCGCGGCTTTTCCCTAAGTCTCAATGTCTTTGCACTTAATCACCACAAATTATACCGAAGTTGTGCCAGCACAAGTAATTTACGGGGCACATCTGAGTGTACGCCCTTTATGAGGCCGGACACATAAAGATGAGCCCCTTCAAAATAAAGATAAGCTACCCATAGGACGCAACTCGGTATTGATGGCAACCTCTATCTTATTCTGTCTAAGCAATTTAAGTAATAGTAAAGGCAGAGGTCTCCACCCCTGCCTTGCTTTCCGCCCAAAAACTAAACCTGAAACCAAGAACCTCTAATTAAATGTGCCCCACACTACTTTTTTGGGCTGGGCTGGCTGCGCCAGGATGTCCAGAGCACTTTTCAGGATACCGTGTGCATCCAACCCATATTTTTTGCGGAGTATATCCTGGGTGCCATGTTCCACGAAGACATCGGGAATTCCCAGGCGTTTCACGGTGATGCCGAATAGGCCCCGGTCCGCTAAAAGTTCCAGCACCGCGCTGCCGAACCCGCCGGCCAGCACGTTTTCCTCCACCGTCAGGACACGGCCGTGTTTGGCCGCCAGACTCAAGATCAGATGCTCATCCAGGGGTTTGACGAACCGGGCGTTAACCACGGTGGCGCTGAAACCTTGTTTATCCAGTTCCTTGGCTGCGTCCAATGCCGGGTACACCGCAGCCCCCAGAGCCATGATGAGCAGATCTTCCCCTTCTTGCAAAACCTCGGCCTTGCCGAGGGGCAGTTTGCTCAGGGTGGAGGAAAACGCCACGCCAACGCCCCGGCCGCGGGGATACCGGATGGCGATGGGACCCGGGTGCTCCACCGCGGTGAAGAGCATATCACGCAATTCGTTTTCGTCCTTGGGGGCCATCAAGACCAGGTTAGGCAGATGGCGCAGGTACGACAGGTCGAAAAGCCCCTGGTGGGTCTCCCCGTCTTCGCCCACAATGCCGCCCCGGTCCAGAGCAAAGACCACCGGGAGCTTCTGGATACAGACATCGTGGAGCACCTGGTCATAGGCCCGCTGCAGGAAGGTGGAGTAGATGGTGGCCACGGGCCGCATGCCCTCCAGGGCCAGGCCCCCGGCGAAGGTGACGGCGTGCTGCTCACAGATGCCCACATCAAAAAAGCGGGAGGGGAACTCCTTGCGGAAGTCCACCAGGCCGGTGCCGTCGGGCATGGCCGCGGTAATGGCCACTATCCTGGGGTTCTCCCGGCCCAGGCGCACCAGGGTATCGCCGAAGACATCGGTGTAAGTGGGTACCTCACTCACACTCTTCTTGGGCTCGCCGGTATCGGGGTCGAATTTGCCCAGGCCGTGAAAGCCGGTGGGGTCGGTTTCGGCAGGCTCGTAGCCTTTACCTTTGATGGTGCGCACGTGGACCAGAATGGGTCCCTTTAAGTTCTTGACATTGTTCAATGTTTCAATCAAGTGGTCCAGGCGGTGCCCGTTTACCGGCCCCAGGTAGGTGAATTTCAGGGCTTCGAAGAGCATGCCTGGGGTGAAAAAGGCCTTGAAGGATTCTTCGCTCCGCTTGGCCCAAGCCAACAAGTCATCGCCGATGGCCGGCAGGGAGCGCAGGAGGTTCTCCACCTGCTTCTTTAGAAAGACCATGGTGGGCCGGGTGAGTTGGCGGCTTAAAAAAGAAGACAAGGCTCCCACATTGGGGGCAATGGACATGCCGTTGTCGTTTAAAATCACGATGAGGTCTTTGTTCAGGTCCCCGGCGTTGTTGAGGCCCTCAAAAGCGAGGCCGGCCGTCATGGAGCCGTCGCCGATCACCGCAATCACCCGGTGGCGTTCCCGCCTCAGGCAGCGGGCGCTGGCGATCCCCAAAGCGGCAGAGATGGATGTGGAACTATGTCCGGTGTCAAAAGCGTCGTAGGGACTTTCGCCGCGCTTGGGAAAGCCGCTGATGCCGCCGTGCTGACGCAGGCTGGGAAACTGTTCCTTACGCCCCGTGAGCAACTTATGGGCATAGGCCTGGTGCCCCACATCCCAGACGATTTTGTCCCGGGGGCAATCAAAAACATAGTGCAGGGCGATGGAGAGTTCCACTACTCCCAGGCTGGGGGCCAGGTGCCCTCCGGTGCGGGCCACGGTGGAGATGATGGTATCCCGAATTTCCTGGGCCAACTGCGGCAGGAACTCCGGTGGCAACCTCTTTAAATCCTGGGGATTATTGATGGTATCCAACAAACGGCGGGCCGAAGCATCCGGTTTGGAGCCCTGTCGAGTGTCCATGTGCACCTAACCTTTTATGATTAATGTAGCTTAATATAAACCACCCTAAATTTCAAGACCGCCGCACCAGCAGGTACCGCGCCAATTCCCGCAAAGGTTCGGCCCGGTCCTCGAAGGTTTCCAGCGCCGTAACAGCCTCAGCTACCAGGCGTTTGGCCCACTCCCGGGTGGCTTCCAGACCCAGGACCGCGGGATAGGTGGCCTTTTGGCGCTTTTCATCCATGCCCGCAGCCTTGCCCATTTCCGCAGTCTCCCCTTCTACATCTAAAAGATCATCGGTAACTTGAAACGCTAACCCAAATTTTTCACCATACGTGGTCAGTGCGGTCACTTCGGCCCGACTGCCGCCCCCCGTGAGGGCCCCGGCCCGGACCGCGGCAGTAAGCAAAGCCCCGGTCTTGTGGCGGTGGATAGTTTCCAGTTCCTTTAAGGTTACCCGGCGGCCTTCTGCCAATAGGTCCAACATCTGGCCTCCCACCATACCCTGATAACCGGCAGCCGTGGCCACCAAGTTAATCACTTCCAGCAGGACTCTTTCCCGGCCTTCATATTTGTCAGCCGCCCCGGCCAGAGTGTGAAAGGCTTCGGTGAGCAAACCGTCTCCCGCCAGGATGGCGGTGGCTTCGTCAAATTGCTTGTGACAGGTGGGTTGGCCCCGGCGTAGGTCATCGTCGTCCATGGCCGGCAGGTCGTCATGGATCAGGGAATAGGTGTGGATCATCTCCAGGGCACACGCCACGGGCAGGGCTTCTCCTGGGTCGCCCCGCACCGCTTCCGCCGCGGCCAGGCACAGGATGGGGCGCAGCCTTTTGCCGCCCACGAACAGGCTGTAGTGCATGGCCTGGGTGACCCGGAAGGCCGGCCCCCGCACTGCTGGCAGATATGCTTCCAGGGCCCGGTTGATTAACTTTCGGCGCTCTTCCAAATAAGCCCTAAGGTCGAAATTTTCGCTCATATTCGTTTTCGGTTTTGGATTGTCGCTTTTCGTTTCGGCCTAAAGTTTCTCACCAAAAAACCAACCGAAAAATCAACCACGGATTTCAGGCTTCCCCTTCTTCCTCCGGGAAGGGCCGGGTGAAAAACTTCCCGGCATCGTCCTTGAGCAAGAGTTCCACCCGTTTTTCCACTTCGTCCAACTTTTTATGGCAGAACCGCACCAACTGCACCCCTTCCTCGAAGGCGCGCATAGCCTCTTCCAGGGCCAGATCGCCGTGCTCCAGAGAATCCAGCACTTCCTCCAGGCGCTTGAGGCCTGCCTCGAAAGTCAATTCTTCTTGCTTTTTTTCTTTGGCCATGGTGACTTTTCAGGTTTTCAGTTTTGCTGAGTTGGCAAAAGTATTTCCCCCTGGTGGGAGTGGATTAAGGGGAGGGGGAAAAGGTGGAAAATTCTATCTTGTTCACCCCCACCCTAACCCTCCCCCATCAAAGGTGAGGGAATTTTATACATTTTATACTTTTACGATTTCATCAGTTTTTTTGATTTGCTGTTTCTCCATGTGCCTAAGTTTTTTCTGCTTACTGCTCACTTCCCACTTTTTGTACTTCGCAATCCATCCGGCCCCGGGCCACCTGGACCCGGATATTTGATCCTAAAGGCACCAGGGTGGCGTCCCGGATCACCGTCTCCTCCGGGAGCAGGGTGGCCACCGCGTAGCCCCGCTGCAGGATGGCCAGGGGATTTAGCTGCTCCAAGTGGGTCTGGCAGTACTCCAGGTGCCGCCGCTGCTCCGCCTGGCGCCGGCAGAAGCTCCGGCCCAGCCGTTGGGCCGCCTGTTCCAGCCGCTGCCGGGGCATCCCCAGGGCCCGCCGGGGGCTTAAAAGAAAGAGGCGGGAAGCAGCCAGGCGCAAGTGCTGGTCCTGGTTAATCAGCACCCGCCGGGCTCGCCGCACCAGGACCTCGGCCCGCTCATCCAGCCGGAGGCGCAGGTCCGTAAGATTGCGGCGCACATCGGGCAGTCGCCGGGTTATGAGACCCAGGTGCTGACGGGCTTGATCCCGGCGCCGGGCCAAACTCCGGGCCAGAGTGGCGCCCAGACGGTCCAGGCGGCGCTCCAATTCGGCCTTATCCGGCACTACCAGTTCCACCGCGGCGCTGGGAGTGGGGGCTCTTTGGTCCGCCACAAAATCGGCAATGGTAAAATCTACTTCGTGGCCCACCGCCGAAACCACCGGGATAGGGCAGCGATGGATGGCCCGGGCTACGCTCTCTTCGTTGAACGGCCACAAGTCTTCCAGAGACCCACCGCCTCGGGCCAGGACGATGACCTCAATCCCTGGATAAGCGCCCAGGTCATCCAGGGCCCGGGTAATTTCCCCTGCGGCCTCTACGCCTTGCACCTTGACCGGGTAAATGAGCACTTCTACGTTGGGGTAGCGCTGTTTCAGGAGGCGCAAAAAATCCCGCACCGCTGCACCCGTAGGGGAGGTGACCAGGGCGATTTTCCGGGGCAGAAACGGCAGCGTTTTCTTCAGCTCCGGGGCAAACAGGCCCTCGGCCGCCAGCCGGTTTTTCAGGACCTCGAAGGCTTGGGCCAGGGCCCCCAGCCCCAGGGGCTCCAGGTAATCCACTATAAGCTGGTATTCTCCCCGGGGTTCATAAACCGACAGACGGCCCCGGCACAAAAACTGCTTGCCCTCCTGGGGTTTGCAACGCAGATGTTGATGGTTGCCCTTGAAAAGCACCGCCCGGAGCTGGGCTCCGGCATCCTTGAGGGTAAAGTAGTAGTGGCCGCTCAAAGGCTGCCGGAGATTGGAGATCTCGCCGCTCACCCAGACCAGGGAGAAATAGGTCTCCAGCCGGTCCCGAATCTCCCGGGTGAGGGCGCTCACCGTATAGATGTGAGGCAATTCCTGGTCCATGAATAATCTAATAATCTATATCACATTTCCTTACCTGTCGGAGGAAAATTTTGTTTGAACGGCCACTTCTAGTCAGGCAAGCCGGCGGTCCCCCTTACCGAGAGTTTAAACGTAGTGCATCGATTCATAAATACGAAAACGAATTTTTTCACCCTGAGACGAGGGGAAAGGGTCTCTTGCTTTTTCTTGAGATTCTTCCCCGCCTTCGGCGGCTCATAATGACAAGAATGATTGTTATTGTATTTAAGAAATTATTTACTCCTGCTGAGGCCTGGGACTACCTGGTCGATTCAAGATTGAGTTAATTAACGGGCTTCACCCATCCGGCATATAGCGCCAACCCCAGCCAGGCCCAGTTGTTGGCGTAGTAGTTGTCCGGGGCCTCGAAGTAGGCCTGGTTGCCGTCTTCCCGGTAGAAGGATAAAATCTTTTCGGCCATCTGCCGGGCAAAATGCCGGTCGCCCGCAGCTATGGCCCCAGCCAGCACCCCGGCATAGAGCACCGGGCTCTCATAGTCCACCGCGGGGGCGCCGTTGTAGCTATAGACCGCGGCGAGGCGGCGGCGGGCCTGCCATTGGCCCTTGAAAAACGGCAGGAATTTATCTTTGAGCAAACGGACCGCCTGGGGGTCCTTAAACCAGAGGGCGTCCAGGGCCACCCGGAAGGGCACCCGCACCGCTTCCCAACCGAAGCGGGTATCTTTCCCCGGCGCGGGGCTTACCCCGCCAGCAGCGTCCACCCGGCACCAGTCGGGAAACAGGCCAACGCCTTTCTGGTCCCCCAGCCTTTCGCTTACTTTTATCAGAAACAGATAAGTGGCTTGATGCAGGTCCCGCCAGGGCGCGGCCGCGGCTGCAGCTTCTCTCCCACCCCGGTCCTCCCCCATCAAGGGTATTAGCGCTAAGTTGAGCAAGGGACCGTTGTTAACATAACTTGCTGAAAAAATTTTAAATCCCCCTAAAGCCCCCTTTTCCAAAGGGGGACTTTGCCCGGCCGGCCCTTTATTCCCCCCTTTGAAAAAGGGGGGTAAGGGGGGATTTATAACTTTTCCCGAAGACCCCTCTGGCTTCGGACCTGCCTGGGCGAACAGGCGGTAGGCCGCGGGGGAGAAATACGAAGGGTTCACCAGGTAAGGCGGGGCGGACTCATGCCAGTTCCCTGGGGTCAAGAGCAGTTGGCCGTCAGGGAGACGCACCACTTCCTTGGCCAGGACCGCGGCCTGGACCAGGCGAGATTCTTCCAGGTAATCGGGCAGGCCCGCCGGCGCCCGCCAGCCCTTATGGTGTGCCAAAACCAGGGCCAGAGCATAATCCAGGTCGGCATCCGTGGCGCTGTTGGCGTCCAGCAGCCCCCAGGAGCCGTCGGGCAACCGGCCCCAGCGCCAGGCCAGAAGACTGTCGCTGTATTTCACGGCCCGGGACAGATGCCGGTGCGTCCAACCGTAAACCCGGGCAAAGGTGATCTCATCGCCGGCCCACAGCGCCCGGAGGAGCGCGTAAGCCTGGCCTTCGGAGATAGTGCCGCCACGTTCCTCCGGTATCTTGACCTGGCCGTCAGGGCTGATGAAATGCCGGCGGTAGCTCTGCCAGGATGCGGTCAGCACTTTCTCCAAACCGGCCGTAGACGGCTTCGATTGGCAGGCCAGGGAGAGCCCGGAAAGCAGGACCACGAGGATAATTTTAAATTTTTGCTTTTTCATGGCACCAGGCAAATAGCCCTTTGAAAAAGGAGGATGAGAGGCTTACCGGCGGTTATATAAATGCCTAAATCCCCTGGGGAATAGGGGGAAGAAAAATCCTTCCTAATAATTCCCGGATGGTGTCACCTTCTCACTAACGGGGCCGGCTTGCAAGGATAATCGTGAGTTCGGACCTAAAGCACAAATATGCTAACGGTGCGCCCGACTTAGTTCCCGTGGAGATAAAAGAGGCCTGGTCAGCAGGCAGGCTGGGTTTCCCCTCCCCGTCCAACCGGGTTAATTAGCCTTCATTACGAAGATACGAAAATTTCTTGACAAACGCCGGTATTTATGAGAAAAATTGTGTCGATTTAGATCAACTTGAGAACCCTGGCGCCCCGGGACTTGGAAACTAACGGCAATCCCATTGAATTCAATCTGTATGTAATATAATCGGTATTGGACGGCATCTGGGAAGGCTCCTTGTGCGCCCGAGATGCCTTTTTTATTGAGGCAATCATGATCAAAGTTACCCTGGATCGAGGCCCCACCATCACCCTGGAGCAGGGGGCTACGGTAGCCCAGGCTTTTCAGGCCCTGGACGTGGCCACCGACCATACCGTGGTGGCCGCCAGGCTCGATGGGGAAGCGGTGGATTTGAACCATAAGCTCACCCAAAACTGCACCATTGCCCCCATTTCCCTGGACAGTCCCCAAGGCCTGGAGATCATGCGCCATTCCGCGGCGCACCTCATGGCCGAAGCAGTGCGAGACCTGTTCCCCGGGGTCAAGGTGGCCATCGGGCCGGCCATTGAAGCAGGTTTTTATTACGACTTTGACGTTCCCGAGCCCTTTACGCCGGAAGACCTCATCAAAATTGAAACCCACATGGCGGAATTGACGGCCCAGGATCAACCCTTCCGGCGGGATGAAATGAACCGGGAGCAAGCCATCAGCTATTTTAAGAGCCAGGGTGAAGCCTACAAAGTCGAACTTCTGGAGGAGATCCCCCAAGACAAAGTAAGTCTGTATCAGCAGGGTAACTTCATCGACCTGTGCCGGGGGCCCCATATTCCCACCACCGGCTTTATCAAGGCGTTTAAGCTCACGGCCACCTCCGGGGCCTACTGGCGCGGGGACGAGCGCCGCCCTATGCTCCAGCGCATTTACGGCACTGCCTTCGCCACCCAGGAGGAGCTGGATCGCCACCTGGAACTCCTGGAGGAAGCCAAACGCCGGGATCACCGCCGCCTGGGCCGGGAGCTGGGGCTGTTCAGCATCGAGGAGGACGCAGGGCCTGGAATGGTGATTTACCACCCCAAGGGCGCCCTGCTTAGGAGCCTGATCGAGGATTTCGAGCGCCGGGAGCATCTCAAGCGGGGCTACCAGATGGTTATGGGACCGCAGATGCTCAAGGCCGACCTGTGGAAACGCTCCGGCCATTGGGACAACTACCGGGACAATATGTACTTCACCGAAGTGGAAGGCCAGATGTACGGCATCAAGCCCATGAACTGCCTGGCCCACATGTTGATTTATAAATCAAGGGTGAGGAGCTACCGGGAGCTGCCCCTGCGCTTTTTCGAGTTGGGCACCGTGCTGCGCCACGAGCGCTCCGGAGTATTGCACGGCCTTACCCGGGTGCGCCAGTTTACCCAGGACGACGCCCATATCCTCTGCATGCCGGAGCAGGTAGAGAGTGAAATCTTAGGGGTGTTGAAGTTTGTTTCCGAAGTCATGGCCATCTTCGGGTTCGAATATGAAGTGGAACTGTCCACCCGGCCGGAGAAATCCATCGGCACGGACGCGGAGTGGGACTTGGCCACCAACGCCCTTTTGGGAGCGCTCAAAACCTGGGGGGTAGCTTATGGCACCTGCGAAGGGGAAGGCGCTTTCTATGGCCCCAAAATCGACATCAAGCTGAAAGACGCCTTGCAGCGCCGCTGGCAATGCGCCACTATTCAGTGCGATTTTACCCTGCCGGAGCGCTTTGACCTCACCTATGTTGGTGCGGATGGGGAACGCCATCGCCCGGTGATGCTGCACCGGGTGATTTTGGGGTCCCTGGAACGCTTTATGGGGGTTTTAGTGGAGCATTTCGCCGGCGCTTTTCCGGTCTGGCTGGCCCCGGTCCAGGCAATTCTGTTGCCCATTACCGACCGGGTCCATCCGTATGCCCAGGAGGTGGCCCGGGCCCTGGTGGACGCAGACCTAAGGGTGGAGGTGGACATCCGGCCCGAAACCTTGCGCTATAAGATCCGGGAGGCCCAGGTCCAGAAAATTCCTTATATGGTGATCATGGGGGACCGGGAGGCAGCGGACCGCACCCTGGCCCCTCGTCTGCGGGACGGCACGGAGTTGAAGGGCATCCCCTTGGAGGCTTTTATCCAGCGCCTGAAGGAAGAGTCCCGGATTCCGTCCCCGGGGAGCTGAAACTTATATCTATCCATTTATAAAATATCTTTTTGCTAATCTTAACAGGAGGTGACGGTTATCCAGCAGAAGCAGCAACGAGTCAGGATTAACGAGCAGATCAGGGTGCCGGAGGTGCGGCTCATCGGGGCCGACGGCCAACAGGTCGGCGTTATGCCTACCAAAGAAGCCCTGGCTCAGGCGGCGGAGGCGCACCTGGACCTGGTGGAGGTCGCCCCCCAGGCCAGCCCGCCGGTATGCCGGATCATGGATTATGGCAAGTTCAAATATCAGCAAAGTAAGAAGCAGCAAGAAGCCCGGCGCAAAGCCACCACGATCCAGGTTAAAGAAATCAAGGTCCGGCCCAAAATCGAAGAGCACGACATGGGGTTCAAGTTACGAAATGCCCGGCGTTTTTTAGAAGACGGCGACAAGGTCAAGATCTCGGTGATTTTTCGAGGCCGGGAGATCGCCCACACAGACCGCGGCTTTCGTATTCTGGCCCAGATGTCGGAAGCTCTGGCGGATGTTGGAACTGTGGAGCAGAGTCCTAAGCTCGAGGGCCGGAACCTCTCCATGATCGTTACCCCCAAGTAGTTCTGCGCCAATTCCTGCATAGAAAGCGATGCCGCACCAGGCTGGCCTAGGGAAAGGATTTTTTTGCAGAAATCTTGTTAAAATGTGATGAATAGATTATAAAATAATATTTTGGGTTAACAGCAATAATATAAAGATCGATCAACTGGGAATCCACCCGGCCGCCGGCATGGCGGCCGCAGTGTTAGCATCATGCGAGGTCAACCATGCCCAAGATGAAAACCCATCGGGGAGCGGCCAAGCGCTTCAAGGCTACGGGCAAAGGCCGCCTGAAACACAAGCAACCCTACCACAGCCATATCTTGACCAGCAAAAGCGCCAAGCGCAAGCGGCAGTTACGGCTCCCGGCCTACGTGGCCGAAGCTGAGGCCAAGGCCCTGAAACGCTTGTTGCCTTATCTCTGAGATTAGGAGTACGTCATGCCACGCGTGAGAAAAAGCGTCGCCTCCAGGGCGCGCCGTAAAAAATTCTTGGGGATGGCCAAGGGCTTCCGCAGCGGCCGGCACCGGCTCTACCGGTCTGCCCGGGAGGCCGTGGAACGGGCCTTGACTTTCGCCTACCGGGACCGCAAGGTGCGGAAACGCGAGTTCCGCAGCCTGTGGATTGTCCGCATTAACGCCGCGCTGCGCCCCTTGGGGATGTCCTATAGCAAGTTCATCGGGGGCCTGAAAAAGGCCCGGATCAACCTGGACCGCAAGGTCCTGGCCGATATGGCGGTCTTCGATCCCCAGGGGTTCGCCCGGGTGGCGGAGCTTTCAAAGGGTGGACAATAGCAATAACTTGGCTCTGTGTGGTTTTTCAGTAAACACTGTATAGTGAAAAACCCAAAGAAAATCCCCCTAAATCCCCCTTTTTTAAAGGGGGACTTTGCCTTTCCGACTTTATTCCCCCCTTTGGAAAAGGGGGGCGAGGGGGATTTTATATCGCCAGCGGATAGACAAATCATCATGTGATCGAAGCTGACCACTGACCACTGATCACTGAATCTGGCCACGCAGCATGACTTCCGAAGCAATAAAAGATCTTGAAACCAATGCGATCCAAGAGATTCAGGGGGCCAACACTCCTGAAGACCTGGAATTCCTCCGGGTGAAATACCTGGGGCGCAAGGGGGCTTTGACTACCATCCTGCGGGGCCTGGGTAAGTTGGACCCTTCGGTTCGGCGCAACGTCGGCCAGGAAGCCAACCGGGTTAAAGTCGCGCTGGAAGGAGCCCTGGAGCAGGCCCTGCGTGCCCTGAAGGAAGCGGCCCGTCAGGCAGCCGTCAGCGCCGTGGATGTCACCCTGCCGGGGCGGCGCGCCCCTCGGGGGCGTATCCACCCCTTAAACCAGATCATGGCGGAAGTCTGCGACATCTTCCTGCACCTGGGCTTCGAGGCCGTCGAAGGCCCTGAAGTGGAGCTGGACTGGTATAACTTTGAAGCTCTGAACCTGCCCCCGGACCACCCGGCCCGGGACATGCAGGACACCTTTTACTTCAATGACAAGGTACTGCTGCGGACCCACACCTCGCCCATGCAGATCCGCACCATGGAAAAGCGCCAGCCGCCGGTGCGCATCATCGCCCCGGGGAAGGTCTACCGCCGGGATTCGGACATCACCCATTCCCCCATGTTTCATCAAGTTGAGGGTCTGTTGGTGGATAAAGGGGTGACCTTTGCCGACCTCAAGGGGGTTTTGACTGCATTTGTGCACCAGATGTTCGGCCCGGAGGTGGGGGTGCGCTTTAGGCCCAGCTATTTTCCCTTCACCGAACCCAGCGCCGAAGTGGACATCGAATGCGTCATTTGCCGGGGCGAGGGCTGCCGGGTCTGCAAGACCACGGGCTGGCTGGAGGTGCTGGGCTCCGGCATGGTCCACCCCGCAGTCTTTGAAGCCGTGGGCTACGACCCCGAAACCTACACCGGCTTCGCCTTCGGCCTGGGGATCGAGCGCATCGCCATGCTCAAATACGGCATCGACGACATCCGCCTTTTCTTCGAGAACGACCTAAGGTTCCTGCGGCAATTTTAAATTAATCGACTCGGAATGAGGGGAACGAATTAAGGCCGGAAGTTAACCTCCCGGCCTTTGATTTGTTTTCATCATCAGGGTGGGAACACCTACCCCCTGCCTGTCCGGTTTTCCAGATGTGCTCTTCCTTACGGCTGGTCCGGGATATTGAGGATTTTCATAATCTGGCGGTGGTAGTATGCCGACCAGTCGATGTTGCCCATCATCCCGAAACGGATCTTGACGGTGGTGATCTCATTGGGGCGGGCGATCAATTCCACCTTGACTGCGGTGCCATCCTGGGTCACGGCATCAATCTTAGATTGCGACGGAGTGTATTGCTGCGCGGTGATCTTTAAGTTGAGCTTTTTTGCGGCTTCCAGGGCGGCGTTGTAGGTCTCTTGCATGGGTTTGGGATAGTCTTTTTCCATGTTGCCTTCCACCCACTTATAGGACCCAATGGCCATGGCGCCGCCGAGACCCATGAGTATGGTGGCCGGACAGCCAGCCGCCAAGGTTACTCCCACTAATAAAGCCGCTATCTTTAGCCGCCATTGTTTCCTCATAGTCAGAGCCTCCCTAAACCACTGTTTAACGTCTTATCCCATGAATCGCTTTGCCTGTCAAGCAGCCTTGCCGGTGGCCTTTTGACCGTAATCACAGTAAGGCAGCAAAGGGCAGTGAGGACAATCCGGTTTTTTGGCGGTGCAGATTTGGCGCCCATGGCAGATCATTTGGTGAGAAAATTTCACCCAGCGCTCCTTCGGGACCAGGGGCATCAGGTCAAACTCGATCTTAACCGGGTCCTTCTCTTTGGTGAGCCCCAGGCGCTGGGATACCCGGCCCATATGGGTATCCACCACCAGCCCCGGAATGCCGAAGGCGTTGCCCAGGATTACATTGGCGGTCTTGCGGCCGATGCCCGGCAGTTTTACCAGATCATCCAGGGACGCGGGCACCTTGCCGGCGAACTGCGCCTCCAAAGCCTGGCAGATGGCCTTGAGGCTCTTGGCCTTCTGGCGATAAAAACCGGTAGTGTAGATGGCCTGCTCCAGGTCCGTAAGGTCGGCGTTGGCGTAGTCAGATGCGGTGGAATATTGCTTGAAGATGTCGGGAGTAACCTGGTTGACCCGAACATCGGTACATTGGGCCGAAAGCACCGTGGCCACCAATAGCTCCAGGGGATTGGTGAAGTCCAGGGTGACATGGGCCTCTGGATAATGTTGATCCAACAGCTTCAAGATGGGGCCGATCTTTTTGGCCGGATCCATAACAGTCCTCCCATTGCACAGGCTTTCCGCCCGTAAGGAAGTCACTTAAGCAGTTAGCATTTACCTAACTGCTTTTCGGCAAAACCTGCTCCGGACATGCTGCAACAGCTCCTGGAATTCCGGGATCTGTAACCTTGACACCATGGCCGCATAGAGGACCATCCCCACCACGATTACCCCGCCCAGGCTCAAGATTTGACCCATTAAACCTGATCCTAACCAGGCAGAGGCGTAGCCATGGAGCCAGTAAACCACCAAGCCCATAATGACGCCGGCCCCGGTTCCCTTAAGCAGCGTGATCAAGAGGCTGCGCACCTGGTAACCGTTTACCTTGTGGTAGAGGACGGCAGCAAGAAAAAGAAAGTTCAAAACCATGCTCAATGAGGTGGAAAGGGCAATGGCCCGGTGCTGCAACGGCGCCAGGGTGATCTGGATCAACGCCAGGTTGGCGGCCACCGTCACAAAGGAGCCGATGACCGGGACGCGGGTGTCATCCAGGGCGTAGAACACCGGCACCATGATCTTGACCCCGGCAAAGGCCGCCAGCCCCAGGGCATAAAGCGCCAGGGCCGCTGCAGTTTGATGGGTATCCAGCGCGGTGAATTGGCCGTGCTGGTATATGAGAGCAATAATGGGCTGGGCCAGAAAAATCAGCCCGCAGGCTGCGGGCAGAGTAACCAGGATAGCCAGGGATAGGGAGGATTGCAGGGCATCCCGCAGAGCGCCCAGATCCTTGTTGGAGGCATGGCGAGAGACCACCGGGAGGGTGGCGACCATCAGGGCCACGCCGAACAGTCCCATGGGCAGGTGGAACAAACGATAGGCGTAGTTGAGCCAGGAGATGCTGCCCTGGACGCAACTGGAGGCATAGAAGGTATTAATGAAGATATTGATCTGGGTGGCGGACAGGCCCACCACTGCGGGGAGCATCAGTTTGACGATGCGCTTGAGACCCGGTTCCCTGAAGTCCAGGACCCAACTGAGCCTGAAACCTACCCGCCATAAGAGAGGCAGCTGGACCGCCAGTTGCAAAAATCCCCCTACCAATGCACCCCAGGCCATGCCGACAATGGGCTCTACCCCGAAGCGGGGCGCCACCAGGCTCAGGCTCACCCCAACAACGACGGCACCCAGGTTAAAAAAACTGGAGGCCAGGGAGGGGATGAAAAATTTGCCTTTGGTGTTGAGGATTCCCATGGCCAGGGCCGCCAGGGATACCAGTACCAAAAAGGGAAACATAATCCGGGTCATCAGGGTGGTCAGGGCCAGCTTCCCCGGAACTGTGCCGAACTCCGGGGCCATAATCCCCGTGATTTCGGGAGAAAAGAGCATGCCCACCAGGACCAGCAGGCTTAAAAGCAGAGTGAAGCAGAAGATGACGTTGTTGGCCAGCCGCCAAGTCTGTGCCGGCCCCAGGCGCTGGTCGTAATCGGTGAAAACGGTGACGAAGGCGGAACTCAAGGCGCCTTCGGCAAACAGGTCCCGCATCAGGTTGGGAATCCGAAAGGCGACGACGTAAGCGTCAAAAGCAAAGCCCGCGCCAAAGAGGGCGGCGAAGACCTGTTCCCTTACCAAGCCGAGAATCCGGCTGGCAAAGACCGCAAGGCTCACCGTACCCGCAGCCCGGGCGATTTTTCCGGTTTGAGAGGCTGACTCCTGGGGCAACGGTTACCCTGCCGGGAGAGCAAGCAACTGAGCCTGCAGGTTCCGCTTCCAGGTCAGGAAGGCAAAGTTCTTAAGAAATATTGGCAAGTGGCGGATCACCACGGCTGCGGAACGGATTCGGCGCCGATACTTGACCCCTGGCGCTCTATCCTGCATTGGTCTGCCCGGTTTTTAGGGCGGTAGACCGTTTCTTTTTCTTAGCGCTGCCCTTGACAGCCGACTTGTCTTTCTTGGATGCAGGAGTCAAGATCTTGGCGACCTTAGCGGATTTGCCTGACTTATCCTGAAGGCTTGTGGGTTGGGACTTTTTGGCGGCCCGAATCGGCCGGGGTCTGATAAACTTCTTTTCCGGCTCTATCTGGCCGGCCGGGGTTTCCGGATGCAACAAGGCATAGACCGGCTGTTCCCCACCCCCCGGATTTTGGGCTTTCACCGGTGGAAATTCCACCCGATCCAGCCGGTCCGGCCAGCCCTCGGCATACACGGTCCCCAGAAACCCGGCGAGTTTTAGACGCTGCTCTGTTTTATCAGGGGCCAGCCAGAAACAAAGAATCAACCCCAATCCAACGACGCCACCCATCAGGGCAAACCCGCTGAGCTTACTCCCTTGGCTGCGGTTGCGAGGGTGGCCACCCTTGCGCTGCAAAATAAAGGAAAACAGGGCGTACATCCCGTAAGCCAGCAAAATTACGGCTAAAGTAGGAACCACCAGTTCTCCTCAAGCTAAAGTTAATACAGCATAACAATAAAATTTTTTCGAAGTCAACTTTTTTCCCGCGTCCTTGTATTGAGCGGATTTGACATATGTCATTTTATTGACACAAAAGCCACTTTGGTGTATCCTACATTAACATCAGGAGATCGTTCATGAAACAGGAAAACGCCTCCATCCTGGTGGTAGATGATGATCCGGCCCTGCTCCAGAGCCTGAAAGAAATTCTGGAAGCCGAGGGCTATGAGGTTACCACCGCCATCGACGGCGAACAAGGTTTACTTCGGTTAAGAGAACAGGCTTTTGACCTGGTGCTGAGTGACCTGGCCATGCCCGGCCTGGACGGCATGGAACTGCTAAAACACGTCAAGCGCGAATTGCCCGAGTGCCCCTGCATCATCATCACCGGTTACGGGTCTATCGAAAACGCAGTTGCCGCGATCCGCCAGGGGGCCTATGACTACTTTACCAAGCCGGTGGATGCCACCGAACTTCGCCTGGTAGTGGGCCGGGCCCTGGAACACCGCCGCCTCAAATGGGAAAATCTGCACCTAAAGAAACAGCTTCACCGGCGGTTCGGATTCGGCAACATGGTGGGCAACAGCGAACCCATGATCCGGGTCTTCGACCTGATTCGCAAAGTGGCGGACAGTGACAGCAACGTCTTGATCCTGGGCGAATCCGGTACCGGCAAGGAGCTCATCGCCCACGCCATCCATTATAATAGCCCCCGCCGGGAAGGGCCCCTGATCCCGGTCAACTGCGCCGCGATTCCCGAGGACCTCCTGGAGAGCGAACTCTTCGGGCACGAACGAGGCGCCTTTACCCACGCGGTGCGCACCCGCATCGGCCGCTTCGAACAGGCCAACGGCGGCACCATCTTTTTAGATGAAATCTCAGAGATGAGCCCCGGCCTCCAGGTAAAGATACTTCGGGTCCTGCAGGATCACTCCTTTGAAAGGATCGGTGGCATCAAAACCATCCGGGTGGATATCCGGGTGATCGCCGCCACCAACCGCAACCTGGAAGAACTGGTGAGCCAGAACAAATTCCGGGAAGACCTGTTCTACCGCCTGAATGTCATTCCTATTGCGGTGCCCCCGTTGCGGGAGCGGACTTCCGATATCCCGCTGTTGGTGCAACACTTCCTGCACATATTTAGCCGCACCAAGAAGAAACCCCTCAAACGTCTCAGCCCCGCGGTTTCCGACTTGCTCTGCCAGTATCCCTGGCCGGGCAATGTCCGGGAATTGGAAAACCTCATGGAACGCCTGGTCATCCTTACCGAAGGGGAAATTATTGAGATCCCCGACTTGCCCGAGAAGTTTCAGCGCCTGGTCTTGCCTCCCCCGGAGAAGCCCACAGATTTTCCCGAGCGGGGTATTCATTTTACCGATGCAGTGGCCTCCTTCGAGCGCAACCTGATTCTCAAGGCCCTGCGCCAAACCAACTGGGTAAAAAGCCAGGCAGCCCAACTCCTTCATCTCAACCGCACAACCTTGCTGGAAAAGATGAAAAAGCAAAACATCCCCTCTAGTCCCGAATCCACCCCCCGGCCTGAGAAATTCTTCAAAGATTCGGCTTAATAGGGTTCAACAGGCTTTCCAGCCTATGCAAACGCACGGTAAAGCCTGCAGCTACATTTTGCAAGAGGCTCTTTTGGCAATTGCTATAAGTTAATCTTGCACAGCTTTTTCTTTAGAAGCAATCTTTCTTTGCTGATTATCGTGGTTATATTGAACGCCATATTGGTGGTTAACCGCGAAAAAAACCTGTCCGGGCCACCGGTTGTGGCTGGAAAAAAGATATGTTAGGTTAGCGACAATCTTTCTGGAGGTGAGGTTATGGCTGAAGCCTTTCCGGCCACCCAACGCGAGGCTATTTTGGTTTTCCATTTTGCCGACCGGGTTAAAGCCGAACTCCTGCTGGCATCCCGCTTACTCAACAGCGTGACCCTGATGGAAGGCTTGGAAAAGGAAGGGGCGGGCAAGCTCTTTGTGGACTTTCTCAAGGGCTTGGAACAGGAGATCAACCTGGCCCAGGTGCAGATCGGTGACCCCGAGATGATTCGGGTGCGTACCGTGATGACGGGACTCATCGGCATGGCCGATTCCAACATGTTCGCCGACATCCAGTCCCATATTACCTGGATGATCAGCACCATGGCAACCTATGCCCAGCGGGCCATGGAATATCTTGTACGAGAGAAGTTGTTGTAGGCTGCAAACTCTTGACTAAACCGCCCTTCTGGGTGAGGAGTTTAGGGGTACAGCGCCATCATTCATCTTTTTTACCTCGGCCCTCAGGGTTAAAATCCAGGGAAAAAGCCAACCGGAGGATCGCCTGGGCCGGGCCGGGGCTGGACACGTGCCAGGCCATCGCGAAGTGCCCTCACCTTATAACCAGGCAGGCGGCACCTGCCGGCGCGTTGCACTCGCCCCTGTGCTATGGTTGTACCTCACCTTCGTCCCAGGGTTGGTTCCCCTCTTTCGACAGAAATGCTTTTTAAGGGATAGCTGGATTTTTTCCCTGCGGCCTGGACTCTCAAGAAGTCAAATTTAGTGGCAGAAGGCAGGAGAGTGGATGGCGCAGCGTTCCTGGAAAATACTGGCTGGCATCATTCTGATCCTGGCAACCGTGATCGTTTATGCAGACCTGAGTAACCATCAGTTTATCAGCTTTGATGACAATCTTTACGTCACTGATAATCCCACGGTTCAGAGAGGGCTCACCCTCCAGGGGGTCACCTGGGCTTTTACTACCTTCCATGCCGGTAATTGGATACCTCTGACCTGGCTCTCTCACATGGTGAACTGTCAGTTGTTCGGGTTGAACCCAAGAGGCCACCTATTAACCAACTTACTTCTCCATGTCGCCAATACCCTGCTTTTGTTTTCATTTTTTCTCCGGACTACCCAAGCCCTGGGGCCCAGTTTTCTGGTAGCCGCCCTGTTTGCCCTTCATCCGCTCCACGTGGAGTCGGTGGCCTGGGTGTCAGAACGCAAAGATGTCTTGAGCACCTTCTTCTGGCTGCTTACCATGTGGGCCTACGTCTGGTACCTCAAGTCTCCGGGGATACAGCGCTACCTGGCAGTTTTGCTCTGTTTCGGCTTGGGGCTGATGTCCAAGCCCATGCTGGTAACCCTGCCCTTTGTGCTGCTGCTCTTGGACTACTGGCCTTTGGGGCGTTGGCAACTCAATGGTGCAACTGGGGCGAATCCGGTTGCTAACCGAGTGTCGCGAACCGATCGCAAGGTTCCCCTCTCCCGCTTAATCTTGGAGAAAGTGCCTCTTTTAGTCCTGGTGGTGATGTTCGGCTTGATTTCCTTCCATGCACAAAAAGTGTCTGGAGCAGTAACGTCGGTGGAAAATTTCCCCATTGCCGCTCGCCTGAGCAATGCTCTGATAGCCTATGTCAGTTATATGGGAATGATGATCTGGCCCGCTCATTTGGGCGTCTATTATCCACTTATAGAGGAGGATATCACCTTTGGGTCGGCGCTGGGGGCCGGGCTCATATTGCTGTTTCTTTCTTCAGCAATAATCTGGCAGGCTCGGCGACGTCTTTATCTTCCGGTGGGGTGGCTGTGGTACTTGGGAACCCTGGTGCCGGTCATCGGCTTGGTGCAGATAGGCAATCAGGCCCTGGCGGACCGCTACACCTATGTTCCCCTCATCGGTCTTTTTCTCATAATTGCCTATGGGTTAAGTGACCTCGTAGCCGGCTGGCCCCGGCTGAAGACCCTTGTGCCCCTGGGGATTGGGATTCTCTTGGCTGCCCTGGCCCTTTGTACCTATCGGCAGGTGGGCTACTGGCATGACTCGCAGTCTCTATACGAACATACCCTGCGAATAACGAGAAACAATTATTTGATCAATTACAACCTCGGAAACAGATGGTATGCGCAAGGCAAGCTTGAATCGGCCATTTCTTGCTATACCGAGGCCCTGCGAATCTTTCCCGATTATTTCGAGGCGCATAACAACCTGGGGCTGGCTCTGCAGGCGCAAGGCAAGGCGGAGCAGGCAATTTTCCACTATAACGAGGCCCTGCGAATCAACCCTGATTTTGACAAGGCGCACAATAACCTGGGGCTGGCCTTGTATACGCAAGGCAAGGTGGAGCCGGCAATTTCCCACTATAACGAGGCCTTACGGCTCCGCCCCCATTACCCCGAGGCGCATAATAACCTTGGTATGGCCTTATATGCGCAAGGCAAGGTGGACTCGGCAATTTCCCACTATAACGAGGCCCTGCGGCTCCAGCCTGGCTTTGCCCAGGCCCACTATAACTTAGGGCTGGCCTTGCAGGCGCAGGGCAGGACGGAGCCGGCAATTTCCCACTTTACCGAGGCCTTGCGAATTAACCCTGATTTTGACAAGGCCCATAACCAACTGGGGTTGGCCTTGTATACGCAAGGCAAGGTGGAGCAGGCAATTTTTCATTATTCCGAGGTCTTGCGGCTCCAGCCCAATAATTTCAAAGCACATAACAACCTGGGAATTGCCTTGGCTTCCCAGGGCAAACTGGAGCAGGCGATCCAGCATTACCGGCAGGCCTTACATCTGAAACCCGACTATGCTCAGGCTTTGAATAACCTGGCCTATGTTCTGGCCACGGCTGCCGACCAGAAATTTCGTGACGGCCCCGCAGCGGTGCAACTTGCTGAAAAAGCCAACCGGCTCACCGGATTTAGCCAACCAGAGACGGTAGACACCCTGGCGGCGGCTTATGCGGCGGCGGGCCGCTTCCCGGAAGCTATCCAGTCCTCCCGGAAAGCTCTCAATCTCGCCCGGCGCCGCGGCCAGCCGGACCTAATCAAACAAATTACCGACAGGATGTATCTCTACCAGGCAGGCCTGCCATTCCGCGCCAGCTCATCAGCTTCCCACCTCCGTGAGGAGTCGCGCTAGTCCTTCACCCGGCGCAACCCTCTCTGGGATAACAAATGTTAAACATAAAATTCGCGCATTAATGGGTAGCACCATTTCTGATTATCACTGCATTTTGTCACCCTGAGCCGAAGGCGCAGGGTCTCTGTATTTCTACAAAGAGGTGAGTCTTCGCCACCTACAGCCGCTCACAATGACAAATTTGGGAAAATACAGGATACTCGCAGAAATCAATATCGCGTTGAGTTGTATTGCATGGTTTATCCATGCTTGGCGTTGTCTCGCCTCATTCCCGGGGCACCAGCCGGTAGACTTCCAAGAGAGGCAGGCCCTGGGCTTCGGCCATCTGGCGGCAGGCTTCGTACTCAGCTAGTAACCTGCGGCGGCCGCCGTATTCCATGACCTTCACCTGGAGCGGGCCGTAGGGGGTGGCGATGGTCTCGGGCCAGCGCCGGGCCGTGACCCGCTCCACCTCCATAACCCGCACCCCCAGGGTGGTGGAATCCGCGAAAATCCGGTCCAGCAGCCCCTCTTTGGCCGCAACGGGCGCGACCACGGTTAAGCGCACGCCGGGACGGTTTTTTTTCATTTGGATGGGGGCCAGCGCCACGTCCAAGGCCCCGGCGCCCAAGAGGCCAGCCATGAGGGGCTCGTACCATTCCGGGTTCATGTCGTCCAGGTGGGTTTCCAAGACCAGGATAGTCTCCCGGCGGCCCGCAGCCGCAACCAGGGGCGCCCCCAGGTAGAGACGCAGGAGATTGGGATGGCCCGGCAGGTCCCGGCTGCCGGCGCCGTACCCGACTTGGGCCAGCGTCATGGCCGGGCAGGGCTCGCAGACAGCCTCGCAGGCTTTCAGGATCGCGGCCCCGGTGGGGGTGACCAGCTCTCCCGGCAGGTCGGTGCCGTAAACCGCCAGGCCCTTCAACAACTCCAGGGTGGCGGGAGCCGGGTTGGGCAGCCGCCCGTGGCCCGCGGCGATCATGCCCCAGCCCATGGGCAGGGAACTGCAAAAGACCCGGGAAACCCCCAGGCGCTCTAAGCCGTGCGCCGCGCCCACCACGTCCACGATGGTGTCCAGGGCCCCCAGTTCGTGGAAATGCACGGTTTCCAGGGGTTGGCCGTGGATGCGGGCCTCCACCTCTCCCAGGAGGCGAAACGTGGTAAGGCTCCGGGCCTTGACCGCGTCGGTCAAGGGGGCTTGTTCGATCAGGGCGCAGATTTCCCGGTAGGTGCGGGCCGGCTGGCGCTTGGGGGAAGAAATCTCCACCTTGACGCCGGTGAGGTGTTCTTTGCTCACCTGATGGGCCGTGATGGAGACTTCCACCAACCCCAGGGCGGCGACCAGGTTTTGAAGTTCTTCCACCGGCAGCCCCAGGTCAATCAAGGCCCCCAGGGTCATATCGCCGCTGATGCCCGAGAAACAGTCAAAAAACGCCCAGCACTGAGGAACCTGCAAAAATTATTTCCCCCTCACCCAACCCCTCTCTTACCAGATAGAGGGGATTAATGACATGATATTAACGCCACATCCATTATAATTCATCTTTGGCTAAATTCCGAATATTTAGCGGTCAGTAGCATTCTGCCCTATTTTTGCTATCTAAAGGTTGGTGAGGCACTCTTAAAATTGGCCTCTACTCCTTGAAGCATATTCATGCAAGCCATCCCTTTACTATAAGACAAAAGTAATTTTCAATTATCATTGATAAATATACAACTTAGAGGCGTTTTATTGTAAAATTTGCTTGACAAATATTATTAAATATGCTTATAGTGCAAAATCAAACCCATCGGAAGGTGGGGACGGAAGCCACGGGTCTTTAAATTTGTGTGGCTGTGCGCAAAAAACGATGGGGGGCAATAACCGCACCGCCAGCGGCATCTGCGCCAATGACGTCTTCACCTGGCAGGTTCCACTGCCACCTCTTTGCTGCTGCTGGGCTCCGGCTTTCTGTGCTTGAGTATTCTAAGGAAGTGGAAGTAAGCCTGCCTGGAAGAGATAGTTTCTCTTAAATCCAGCGCATCGCACTTTAACCCTATTTCCTTAAATAGGCTTGAGCTACCAGCAAGGAGGAAGATATGAAAAGTTTATATAATAGGATCCTTGTCTTAACGATCATACCATTATTGCTTGCAGTTTCAGCGGTATATCCAGCCGATTACTTATTTTCCCCTCTTAATTTGCCTGACGGTGGATATGGCGGTGATATTAATAACCTGGACCAAATTGTCGGCATTAATGATGGTCAAGGTTTTATAAAAGACGGTCCCACATTTACTACGTTTTCCCCTGTCGGCGCTGCACTTACAGCTGCTCGAGGGATCAACGACAATGGTTTGATTGTGGGAGTATATTTCGATGGGTTATTTGTTGCCCATGGTTTTATGAAAAATGGGATTAATTACACCATACTTAACTTTCCAGGTTCCATAACAACGAGTGCCTACGGAATTAATAATAGTGGTGTTATTGTGGGAGAATACGAATTGTCAAATATGCATGGATTTATGACTACAGATGGTGTAAACTTTAACCCATTAGATTATCCTGGCTCTACGAGTTCCCGTGCCTTTGGAATTAATAACACTGGCAAAATTGTTGGAGAATACCGAGACGCTGGAGGAATTTTTCACGGTTACCTATATGACGGAGGTAACTTTACACCAATAAATTTCCCTCTTGCGTCGAACACGCATGCCTATGGAATTAATGACAAGGGGCAGGTTGTTGGATCTTATGAAAATCTATCTGGGGAGCATGGGTTCATAAAAGATGGCAATAATTATACCACAATTGATTTCCCCAGCACTGCTATAACGCGGGCTTATGGAATTAATTATGATGGCGAAGTTGTAGGGTCTTACTTTATAACTAGGAATGACTCGGCGAGTGGTTTTTTCGCGGCGCCCGTCCCCTTGCCTAATACCCTGCTCCTCTTCGGCTCCGGGCTCTTGGGATTGGCGGGCTGGAGAAGGTTCAGGAAGGGTTAATCATACTTAACTCCGAGGATAGACTATCAGGGTCCGGCGTGTCCATGCCTTTTTTATAATTGATCGCTTGCCAGCTTCAACAATTATCACCTCACCCCCAAAATTCCAGATTTGATCTCATTATTCAGAAGGGAATTTTGTTTCATGGCGAAAGTATCGGCACTCACTCCGGGGTTCCGTCGACAACGAGTTCCACCTCCTTTACGGCCCGGGCCTCGGCCTGGCGCACGGTGAATTTGAGATTGCGGAATTGCAGTTGCTCCCCGGCCCGGGGCAAATCCCCCAACTGGGAAATGAGAAACCCGGCCAGGGTTTCATAATCGCCGCCGGGCAGTTTTAAGTGGAGAGATTCGTTTAAGACCTTGATTTCCGTGCGGGCGCTGATGAGGTAATGGCCGTCCGCCAACTTCTTGAAGGGCGCGACCTCCTGGTCAAATTCGTCGGTGATCTCGCCCACGATCTCTTCCAAAAGGTCTTCGATGGTGACGATGCCCACGGCGCCGCCGTATTCGTCCACCACTACCGCCAGGTGGTTCCCCTGGCGCTGCATCTCGGCCAGTTGCCGGTCGATCTTCTTAAGCTCAGGCACGTAAGCCACCGGGCGCATGATGGTGCGAATGGGCCGTTCCAGGTCGGTTTCGCCCAACAGGTCAAAATCGTGGGCCACCCCTATGAGGTTGTCTATGCGGTGATGATAGACCGGCAGGCGGGAAAAGCGGGAGTTGCGAAATTCTTCCAAGGCCTGGCTCATGGTCAGGGTATCCGGGATGGCCGTCACCCGGACAAGGGGCACCATCACCTCCTTGACAGTGCGCAGGCTGAAGTGCAGGATTCGATGGATAATGCGCCGTTCCGGGGTCTCCAGGTCCACCTCTGGCCCGCTTTTCTTCACCACCAGGTGCAAATCTTCCCGGCTGATAAAGGGCAACTCGCTGGTCCGGGACGCCCCGGTGAGCCAAAGGGCCAAGCGGCTTAAGCCCGCGAAAATGAAAGTAAGGGGATAAAGCATCCAGGATATGAACCAGAGGATAGGCCCTAGCCTTTTAGCCAGGCGGTTGGGGTGCTGACGCCCGATGGATTTGGGGGTGATTTCCGCCAGGATCAGGATTAAGGGAGGCAACGCCAGCATGGCCAGCAGTTCTCCGGCGGTCCCCATGGTTTCCAACAAAAAGGCGGTGACCAGAATCGTGTTGCTGATTTCCGACAGGTTGGAACCCAGCAGGGTGGTGGCCACCAGGCGCTCGGGCCGCTCCAAAAGTTTCAAGGCCTGGTTGGCCCCCCGGACTCCCTGTTCCGCCCAGTGCCTGAGGCGGCGGCGGCTGGCGGAAATGAGAGCGATCTCCGACGCTGAAAAAAAGGCCTCCAGGAGCAGGAAAGGAATGAAAATAAAGAATAAGCCGATAATCATGGGTTCTGTCGCTGTACTTCCAAATCCAGGATGCGGGTGCCCTTCATCCGCAACACGCGAAAAGTGAGGTGGTCATAAGCAATAACCCGTCCTTCCCGGGGCAGTGACCCGAAAAGATCGAGGACCAGGCCGCCAATGGTGTCGAATTCCTCCGCAGGCAGGTCCAGATCCAGGGCATCGTTAAAATCCGCCAGAGACATGGTCCCCTTAACCCGCCAGACGCCCGGGGCCACTTCCTGCAGGGCTTCTTCCACTATCTGGAATTCCTGGGGAATCTCACCGCAGAGTTCCTCCAGCAGGTCCTCCACCGAGACCAAACCCACCAGATCGCCGTATTCATCCACCACCAGGGCCAGGCGTTGGTGCTGGGCCTGGAGTTCTGTCAACAGGTCGAACGCCTTTTTATTTTCGGGCACATAATAGACCGGCCGCAGAATATGCCGGGGCAGCTCCCCATAGCAGGGCCCCTGAGGGCACAGAGCCAGGATGTCTTTGGAGTGGAGGATCCCCAATACGTGATCATGGGTTTCCTCATAGATAGGCACCCGGGAGAATCGGGATTGTTTGATGGCTTTGATCATCTCCGGAAAAGGCAGATCGACGGGCAGGGTGAACATGTCGGGGCGGGGGACCATGATTTGACCGACTCTGACCTCCCCGAAGTCCAGCAAGTTTTGAATGAAATCCCGTTCCAGGGCGGCGATCATGCCGCCTCGATGGCTTTCTTCCACCATGCGGACAAAATCTTCCTGGTGCACGGTGGGCACCGGCAGGTCAGGCCGAAACCCCAGGGTCGCCAGAATTCCCCGGCTGATTTGCAGCAAAACCACCCGCACCGGCGTAAAGACCCACAGGGCCACCCGCACCGCGGGGGCCAGGCGCGGCGCCAGGCGAGCCGGATACGCGAGCGCCAAGGACTTGGGAATGATTTCTCCCAGGAGCAGAAGGGTGGGCGACATCACCACCAGGGCGATCCATTTGCCCCGGTCCCCCCAGATGCTCAAAGCCAGGGAAGCGGCCAGCACCGACGCCAGGATGGTAACGACCTCAACCCCCACCAAGAGCGTAATCAGGAGACGCTGCGACTGCTTCAGGAGAGACTCCACCAGCTCTCCCCGGGCTTTGCTCCGTTCCTTGAGGCGCAGGCGGTCCAGGGGGCTCAAGGCAAACAGAGAGGTTTCGGCGGCGGCAAAAAAAATGTAGAGGATGAGCAGGCCACCCAGGGCCAGCCAGCGAGTTAAATATGGATTGGAATAAATGGAATCCACTTCTTCAGCAGGATAACGATACCTTGCAGGGGCGGACCATGGTGTCCGCCCAGTTTTAGGGGCGCACGCGCAAGTGCGCCCCTGTAGAACTTAAGTCATCACACCACCGGGCGGGTGGGGGGCGGCGTCACCCGCCCCTTGGGGGTCCCGGTTTTTTTGGCCGCTTTGAAAGGCGACTCCAGCAAGGCCTCCTTCAGCACCTCGTCCATATCGGACACCGCCACAAACTTGAGGCGGCGCTTGACGTTTTTGGGAATCTCCACCAGGTCCTTTTTGTTGGCCTCAGGAATGATGACCTTTTGGACCCGGGCCCGGAGCGCCGCAATGGCCTTTTCCTTGAGGCCACCGATGGGCAGCACCTTGCCCCGGAGGGTAACTTCACCGGTCATGGCCACGTCCCGGCGCACCGGAATCTGGGTGAGGGCGCTGACCAAGGCGGTGGCCATAGTGACCCCGGCGGAGGGGCCATCCTTGGGGGTGGCGCCTGCAGGCACGTGGATATGGATGTCCAGCTTTTCATAAAAATCCGGGGCCAGATTGAGACGGTCGGCTCTGGCCCGGGCATAACTCAAGGCCGCCTGGCCCGACTCTTTCATGACATCGCCTAACTGCCCCGTAAGGGTAAGCTGGCCTTTGCCTTTCATGAGGCTGGCTTCCACCGCCAGGGTTTCGCCCCCCACTTGGGTCCAGGCCAGTCCGGTGGCCACTCCCACTTCGTCTTTCTCCACCTCGCCTTCAGGCAGATAACGGGGCGGTCCCAAGTAGAGGTGGAGGTTTCCCCGGCTGACGGCGAAGGGTCCCTTCTCGCCTTCGGCGATGCGCCGGGCCACCTTACGGCACAGGGAACCGATCTCCCGCTCCAGGTTGCGGAGCCCTGCCTCCTGGGTGTAGTGCATGATGACCTGCTTGATCACTTCGTTGGAAATCTTGAAATCCCGGGTGGTCAGACCATTTTCGGTCAGTTGCCGGGGCAGGAGGTGACGGCGTACGATCTCCAGCTTCTCTTCTTCGGTATAGCCCGCCAGGCGGATGATCTCCATGCGGTCCCGGAGGGCCGAGGGGATGGGGTCTACCAGGTTGGCGGTAGTGATGAACATCACCTTGGATAAGTCAAAGGGCACGTTGAGGTAGTGGTCGCTGAAGGAGTGGTTCTGCTCCGGGTCCAGGACCTCCAAAAGGGCCGCGGCGGGATCCCCCCGAAAATCCATGCCGATCTTGTCTACTTCGTCCAGGATGAAAACGGGATTGTTGGAGCCGGCGTTTTTAATCCCTTGAATAATCCGCCCTGGCAGGGCGCCGATATAGGTGCGGCGATGGCCCCGAATTTCGGCTTCGTCCCGCATGCCCCCCAAGGAGATGCGCACGAATTTGCGTCCCAGGGCCCGGGCAATGGATTGCCCCAGGGAGGTTTTCCCTACTCCCGGAGGCCCCACGAAACAAAGAATGGGGCCTTTCATCTTTTTGTTGAGTTTGCGGACGCTCAAGTATTCCAGGATGCGGTCTTTGACCTTTTCCAGGTCGAAATGATCCTCATCCAGGATGGCTTTGGCCTCCTTGACCTCCAACTTGTCCCGGGTGGTTTTACTCCAGGGCAGGGACACCAGCCAGTCCAGGTAGGTGCGGACGATGGAGGACTCGGCCGCGTCGGGGTGCATCTGCTCCAGGCGGGATAACTGTTTGAAAGCTTCTTCTTCGGCATCTTTGGGCATCCGGGCCCGGGAAATTTTAAGACGGTACTCCTCCATCTCTTTGCTGGTTTCGTCCAGGTCGCCCAGTTCCTTTTTGATGGCCCGAAGCTGCTCCCGCAGGAAATATTCCCGCTGGGTGCGGTCCATTTCCTCCCGGGCCTGGGATTGGATTTTGGCCTGGATAGCGGAGACTTCCATTTCCTTGCGCAGAAAGTCATTGACCTTGATGAGACTGCGGATGGGGTCCATCTCCTCCAAGACCAGTTGAGCCTCTTCGATCTTCAGGCGCAGGTTGGCGGCCACCAAGTCCGCCAGGTGGCCGGGATCCTCGATGGACTCCAGGATAGCCAGAAGATCCGGAGACATGATGCCCTTGAGAGTCAAAATCTTCTCGGACATCTCCCGGGCGTTGCGCATAAGGGCCTCGGCTTCGGGGGAAATCTCGCTGACGGTGGTTTCGGGCAAAACTTCCAGTCCTACCTCAAAATAGGGCCGCTCCTGGATATACTCCTGAATCATGGCCTTGGCCTTGCCCTGGACCAGGATTTTCAAGCGCCCATCCGGCAGCTTGAGCATCCGCAGAATGAGGCTTACCGTACCTACGGTATAGATATCCTCAGGTTCGGGGTTTTCCAGGGCTTGATCTTTCTGGGTAGCCAGAAAGATCAGGCGGTCTTCGGCCAGTGCTGCTTCAATGGCCAATACTGAGGACTCCCGGCCCACAAACAGGGGGAGCACCATATTGGGAAAGACCACCACGTCCCGCACTGCCAACATAGGCAGTTCGTCGGGAATGATGATCTGATGCTGTTCGTCTTCTTTGGTTGCCATGTTATCTCCCAAGAGATGTGATTAAGTCGATATGCTGGCGGACACCGGTAGCCTGGCGAGACGGGATTACTGGCCGGAAGATGATAATCTTTTTCAAGGCTAGTCTCCCATAGCAGAATTTCCCGTTGCGGTCAACCGGAACGTCACCCTTTTTATTAATGATAATGACGATCAGATTCCGATGCAACGTGCAAATATCAGCCCTGGCAATAAGACGGTGAGGTGGGAATAGACAAGGGCCAAGAGATGCAATCGCCGATCTAAGGCCACCAGGAGTGCCAATCGCCATAGAGGGTCAAGACCCGGCGGCGATAATCGCGGGCAAATTCTTCATTTATGGCATAGACCGGAATACCCCGGATGGCGGCATATTGCACGTGGGCATTTTCTTCTTCCAACAGCAACAGATGCAAAGGAATCGGGGCAAAGCAAGGGGCAAGACTTTCTTCCAGTTGGCGCCGCAATCTTTGTCCTTCCCAATAATCCAGGGGATGCTCCAACAATACTACACCCAGGTCCAGATCACTGTCCGGGGCCCCTTGGACGGTGTCTCCTGCGAGGAGACGGGATCCCAATTCTTTCTGAGAGCCCAAGAAATAAGCCAGGGCAACACCATTGTCCAACAATATCTTTAAAAAAAGTTCTCTGCGACTTAGGTGGGCTGGTGAGTCCATTAGGTAAAATTTAACATAAGCTTAAAATATCTGATACGTGAAATACGTGGGTCTTTTTGAAAAGGTATGGTATATTAGAGAGATTAAGAAATTACCCGGGGGGGGAAAGAAATGGGGGGGGAAACCATTTCAGTCCGCAGCCAGTCGGTTATTGACGCTCTTCCCAGAATACACCTGAATCGAATCGAACGGGCCGTCCAACGAGCCACTGCCGCCATGCTGGAAATGCAGAATCCGGAAGGGTACTGGTGGGCCGAATTGGAGTCCAACGTCACCATCACCGCAGAGTATATCATGCTCCACCGGTTTTTGGGACTGGATGAAAGCAAAGTTCCCCGGATGGCGGCGGATATCTTGAGTCGGCAACTGCCCAACGGCGGCTGGTCCATTTGGTTTGGCGACAATGGAGAAATTAGCGCCACGGTGGAGGCCTACCTGGCGCTAAAAATTGCGGGTCTGCCGGCTGATGATCCCAGGATGCGCAAAGCCCGGGAGTTCATCCTCTCCAGGGGCGGCGCTTTGAAGACCCGGGTCTTTACGCGCATCTTCATGGCCCTGTTCGGCCAGGTGAGCTGGGACGGCGTCCCGCTGTTGCCGGTGGAATTCATGCTTCTGCCGCCCTGGTCCGGGTTGAGTATCTATGAATTTTCCAGTTGGACCCGGCTCACCATCGTTCCCCTGATGATCATCATGGCCAAGCGCCCGGTCAAGCCTTTACCCCCGGAACAGGGGGTGCAGGAGCTTTTCCTGTCCTCTGACGACCCCTTTTCCCAGCACCGGGTGGCCTGGAAGCAGAACGCACCCTTGCTGGAAAATATGTTCATCATCCTGGACCGGATTCTGAAGCTGTACGCCTGGCTGCCCCTTTCCTGGCCCCGGAACTTCGCCATCAAGAGAGCGGAAGCCTGGATCCTGGAACACCAGGAAGAAAGCGGCGATTGGGGAGGGATCCAGCCTCCCATGGTGAACTCCCTCATGGCTCTGCATTGTCTGGGTTACGACTTGGAGCATGACGTCATGCAGCGGGGTCTGAAGGCCCTGGAATTCTTTACCCTGGAGAAGGATGACCGCCTCTGGCTGCAATCCTGCATTTCTCCGGTGTGGGACACCGCCCTGGCGGTCCGGGCCCTGGCCGCCGCCGGGGTGCCATCGGCCCATCCTGCTATAAACAAGGCCACTTCCTGGCTGCTCTCCAAGCAGATTTTTAAACCCGGCGATTGGAGCATCAAGTGCCCCGACCTGCCGCCGGGAGGCTGGGCCTTCGAGTTTGTCAACAACTGGTACCCGGACGTGGATGACAGTTCCATGGTCCTGGTGGCATTAAAGGAAGGCCTGGAGGATACGGCCAGGCACCAGGCGGCCCTGCAGCGCGGCATTAACTGGTGCCTGGGGATGCAATCGAAAAACGGCGGCTTTGCTTCCTTTGATAAAGACAACACCAAGGAATGGCTTAACGCCATTCCCTTCGGGGACCTGAAAGCCCTGGTGGATCCGCCCACCGAGGATATCACGGCCCGCATCCTGGAGATGATGGGGGCCTTTGGCCACGGTTTGGACCACCCGGTGGCGGCCCGGGCTCTGGAATTCCTCAAAAAGACTCAGCATCCCGACGGCCCCTGGTGGGGCCGCTGGGGGGTGAACTACATTTACGGCACCTGGTCGGTGTTGGCAGGGTTGGCCGCCATTGGCGAAGACATGAACCAACCCTACGTCCGCCGGGCCGTGGCCTGGCTTAAGGAGCATCAACTTCCCAACGGCGGCTGGGGGGAATGCTGCGAATCCTATCCCAATGCAGAAATGATGGGACAGGGGGTCTGCGGCGCTTCGCAAACCGCCTGGGCCCTCCTGGGGCTTCTGGCGGCGGGAGAAGTAGATTCCCCCGAGGTGCGCCGGGGAGTGGAATACCTGGTCAAAACGCAGAATGCCCAGGGCCGCTGGGACGAGGAACATTTCACCGGCACCGGCTTTCCCGGGCATTTCATGATTCGCTACCACCTCTATCGGGATTGTTTTCCGTTGATGGCCTTGGGGACTTATCTTCAAGCCCTTAAGACCTGCGATAGAAAAAATTCTCCCGGCTGAGGGAACTGACAGCTCAAATTTCCCATTTATGAATTATGGTTTCCATTGAGAGAAATGGTGAGAGGTACAGGGGCGGTGTGCGGACCGCCCCTGTTGCATAATATCCTATTGGCCGCTGATAACCCACCATTCCTTAGTTAAGAGCAAATGTCGGCAATCTCCAACGAAAACCGAAAACCGAAAACCGAAAACCCTCTCTTCGGGAAAACCCTGGTAACCGGCGGCACCGGCTTTGTGGGCCGGGCCGTGGTGGAAGAACTCCTGGCAGCCGGACGCACGGTACGGGTCCTGGCTCGCAATCCCGAGCATCCGGCCTTGGCCGGACTGCCGGTGGAAGTGGCCGTGGGCGACCTCCGGGACCAGGAGTCGCTTCGGCGCGCCCTCACGGATTGCACCCACCTTTTCCATGTGGCCGCGGACTACCGCCTCTGGGTGCCGGATCCCGCGGTCATGTATGCCATTAATGTGGACGGCACCCGGCAGTTGCTGGAGGCCGCGGCGTCAAAGGGTCTGAACAGAGTGGTCTATACCAGCACCGTGGGCGCCCTGGGCAACCCCGGGGACGGCACCCCGGGCACCGAAGACACCCCGGTAACCTTGCAGGAGATGGTGGGCCATTACAAGCGCTCCAAGTTCATGGCCGAGGCGGTTGCCTTGGAATATGCCCGCCAGGGGCTGCCCCTGGTGGTGGTCAATCCCAGCACTCCCGTGGGACCCTGGGACTCACGCCCCACCCCCACCGGCCAGATGCTCGTGGATTTCCTGAAGGGCCGCATGCCGGCTTACCTGGAGACGGGCCTCAATCTCATCCACGTACGCGATGTGGCCCGTGGACACCTGTTGGCCGAAGCCAGAGGCCAGGTGGGAGAAAAGTACATCTTAGGGAACGAAAATCTTAGCCTTTCCGAGATTTTTCAACTGTTGGCAGATATCACCGGCCTACCCGCGCCCAAGGTGAAACTGCCCTACTGGCCGGTTTTGGGATTGGCCTACCTGGATGAGTTCATGGCCACCTATATCCGGCGGCGTCCGCCCCGCATGCCGGTAACGGCCATCCGCATGGCGAAAAAATTTATGTACTTTGACAACCGGAAAGCGGTAAAATATTTAGGACTCGCCTTAACCCCGGTGCGCCAGGCGCTGGCCGAGGCGGTGGAATGGTTTCGCCAGCATGGTTATGTGTAAAGATGGTTTTTCGTTTTTCGTTAAGGATGACGGGTAGCTTTTTAGGAACCAAAATCATGGTCCTTAAAACCAGGGGAACCGATCTGGAATCTTGTTTTGTGCATTTGTGCTATACTTCCCCAATAACGAAAAACCCAAAACGAGGTCAAGAGTGCGATTTCCGTTAAGTCTCAGCGTAGATTTGAGTCGCTATCTGCTCAAAAAGCGCGTCCAGGGGGAGGAAAAATTTCCCCTGGTCCTCATGCTGGAGCCCACGCACCAGTGCAACTTATCCTGTAAGGGTTGCGGCCGCATCCAGGAGTACCGGGACACCTTGGGACAGTCCCTGACCCTGGAAGAGTGCCTCGGGGCCGTGGAAGAATGCGGGGCGCCGGTGGTCACTGTCACGGGCGGGGAGCCTTTGATCTATCCCCCGGTTTTTGAACTGTTACAGGAACTGGTGAACCGCCAAAAGCATATTTATCTGTGCACCAACGCCATTTTGCTGGAAAAATCTCTGCCCCGGCTGCCCCGCTCCGACCGGCTGACCTTGAGTATCCACCTGGACGGCCTGGCCCCTACTCACGACCGCATTCTGGGCCGGTCCGGAGTGTTCAACCTGGCCATCAAGGCCATCAAGGCCGCCAAGGCTCAAGGGTTCAGGGTCTGCACCAACACCACCATCTACAAGGAAACCAACCTCCAGGAGATTGAAATTCTCCTATCATACCTGGGCCATATCGGCGTGGACGGCCTTCTGGTGTCTCCGGCCTTCAGCTTCGCCGGGGTAGACGATGAGCTGTTTATGAGCCGTGAGGAGATTCAGGATAAGTTCACCCGTTTGACAGGCAACGGCCTGAATTTCAAGTTCTTCAGCACGCCGCTGTATCTGAGCTTCCTCCGGGGGGAGCGGGACTACGAGTGCACTCCCTGGGCCAACCCCACTCGCAACCCCCTGGGGTGGCGGGCCCCCTGCTACCAGATCGTGGACACCCACTACCCCACCTTTGCCGACCTGATGCGCAAGACCCGGTGGGAGGACTACGGGGTAGGCCGGGACCCCCGCTGCGCCCAGTGCATGATGCATTCCGGGTTCGAACCCACCGTGGTCCGCCAGATGAGCGGTTCCGATATCTTGACCATGCTCCGTTGGAATCTCACTTGATGGGATTAAGCAGAAATTTTGCGCAGAGGGCCGGGAGGGGACGGCCCTGGGCTCATCCCTGATTTAGACCTTGTTGTGGAACACCCCGTAACCCCGCCCGCCCCCTATTGCCGCTGGATGAACGGCGCCACCCTGGCATTGGCCTGCCTGGCGCTCTATCTGCCCCTCTTTTGGCAACTGCCCCTCCTGCGGTCGGAGGCCATGTACGCCCTGATCCCCAGGGAGATGCTGGCGGCCGGGTCCTGGTTGCTCCCCACCCTCAACGGCGCGCCCTATCTGGACAAGCCCCACCTGCTCTACTGGCTAAATCTTATGAGTTACACTCTCCTGGGAGTTTCCGATTGGAGCGCCCGGGTCCCTGTTCTATTCATGAGCGTGGGGGAGGTCTGGCTCACCTTTCTCGTCGGCCGGCGTCTCATCGGGCAAAGGGCGGCCTGGTTGGGCGGAGTTATCCTGCTCACCAGCATCGGATTCTTTGTCCTGCACCTGCAGATTCTCACGGATCACCTCATCAGCCTGACCCTCCTGGCAGCCATCTATTGCCTGCTGCGCTGGCAGGAGGCGCCGGGCCGCCGCTGGGCCATCCTGTTTTACCTGGCCCTGGTGGCCGGGTTTCTCAGCAAGGGGTTTATCGGCTTGGTCTTTCCCATCTTGATCGGCCTGATCTATGCCCGGCAGATGCGGGACCGTAGCCTGCTGCGCCTGTTGTTTGCGCCGTCGGGGATCGCCTTGGCGGTGACTCTTCTGGCTATATGGGGATTAGGGAGTGAGTTGGCCAGTCCCGGCTATCTCAAGTTCCAGATCCTCAACGAACAGCTCATGCGGTTTCTGGGACGGCGCCACCCCCCGGACGTCAATGGCTTTACCATTCCCGGGTTCTGGCTGTTCTTGGGCATTTGGCTGATGCCCTGGGCCTTTATCCTGCCTTCCGCCCTCTACCGTTTCTGGCAGGCCACTGGGCGGAAGGGGGAAGAGAGGTTTGCAGCCCGCCTGCTGATCATTTGGCCCCTGGTGATCCTGGTTTTTTTTACTCTGTCGTCCAGCCGCATCGAATATTATTCCCTCCCCGCGTTCCCGGCCCTGGCCTTGATCCTGGGGTGGCGGGTCCAGCGTTATCTGGAACGCCCGAATGACCGGGTCATTACCTGGTCCTTGCTTGCCCTGGGTTTGTTGGGGCTTTCCCTTCTGGTGCTGCTTCCCTATCTGGAACAGGTGTGCGTTCACAACCGGCGGGAGTTCAGCGGCATGGTGGCCCTGCTCTCACCCATCGCCCGGCGGGCCTCCTGGTTTATCCCGGCTGCGGCCCTGACGGGGGTGGCGGCTGCCCTGCTCCGGCGTCCTGCCCTGGCAGTGGCCAGTTACGGGGCTCTGGCCCTGGCGCTGACCATTTTCACTTTTCAAAGCTTTGCAGTTATGAATCCCGTATTGTGCGACAAGCAGGCGGCGGAATTTGTCCGGCAGACGGCGTCGCCCCAGGACCTCCTGATCATGGGGCCCATCGAAGAGTTTGAATACGGGGCTTCCCTGGGATATTACGCCGGGCGCCGTATCCTCATGGTCCAGCGCAACGGTCTGCCGCAATTTCCCTATCCGGTGGACCCCGCCTTAGACTACATCATCACCCCGGAACACTTGCAAAAGTTGTGGCAAGGACCGGGGCGGGTTTTTGTCCTCCTGGATGACGCCACTCCTCCGGAACCGTTCATGCAAAACGCCACTGCGGCTTTGATCCTGCCGGGGAAGCGCCTCTTGGTCAATCATCCTTAGTTTTCGTCAAACCTGTGGATTCAACCTGCCCTCTTCCCTGGTGACGGAATATGATACACTATACAGGAACATGGAAAATCTAAAACTGCGAGCGCCCCGGATGCCGGCGGGCCGGGAGGCAATCTTTCTGTTTATCTTGCTCTTCTTGGGGGTGTTCCCGGCCCTGGCCCAGCAAGACCGGTATGAGCAAAAAGAAGAGGCGGTCTCCCCCAAGGCCTTGTTTCAATTTCAAAAAGCCGAAAGATTGGCCAAAAATGACAAATTCGATGAGGCTGTCGCCGCCTACCGGCAAGCCGTCCGCCTGCAACCGGATTATGCCCAGGCCTATCACCAGATGGGCCTGGCTCACGGTCGCCTGAACCAGTATCCCGAAGCCGTCAAAGCCTTTAAGGAGGCTGTCCGCCTGCAGCCCCAATGGGGCCTGGCTTATGAGAACCTGGGGGTTGCGTCCATAAAAATGGGACGGTGGCGGGAAGCTAGGGACGCCTTCCAGGAGGCCGTCCGCCTCCATCCGGATAACGCCGAAGCCCATTACAACCTGGGTCTGGCCAACGGCAAGCTGGGGCGGGACCAGGAGGCCCGGGTCCAGTTTGCCGAAGCCATCCGCCTCCAACCCGACATGGCCAAAGCGCACAAGAACCTGGGGCTGGCCTACATCAACCTGGGAGACATGGAAAAGGCCGGAAAAGCCCTCAGGGAGGCGGCCCGGCTGAAGCCCGATGATCCCCAGGCCCATTACGCCTTATGTATTTATTACGCCAGGAAAGGCGATGCCCAAGCCGCGGAACGTGAATTCCAGACGGTGCAGAAGTTGGACCCCAACCTGGCGCAGAAACTCTCCAGCCTGATGAGCCTCGGGGCGCCTAAGAAAAAGAAGCCCTAAGTCATGACTGCCGGTAATAGAGTTTTGCAAGAGCCTCTTGAAGAAAGGGGCCTTATGATCCCTCCCACCTTCATTGAAGAAGTCCGCTGGAACTGCGACATCGCCAGCGCCAGCCAGTCCGGGCACTTTTCCCTGTGCGGCATGCTGCTGCGTCTGCGCCAGCTCTACAAGTGGGAGCACGGCTTGGCCCCCTGGGGGGAGCCCGAAGTGGAAGCGGTCCTGTCGTGGATCGCCCGGCGGGAGTCCACCTGGGACGACCTGGAAGAAGCGGCCTGGCGGGATCTGGCCTGGGGGGACACCGCCCTGGACCCCTTTGCGGTGGACGCCCTCAACGCCCGCCTCATTCCCCAAAAACTGGCGTATGGCGCGGGCCTCAGCCGGGGTCTGACCCCCACCTTCTTCCTGGGGGAGCTCCTTTCGGTGCGCCGTGAGGGGCCGTTGACTATCCTCGTCCTGGGGCCGGAGCTGGCCCGGGACCTGGACGCCTCCCCGGCCCTGTGCCAGGGAACTTTGATCTATGCCCGCTGCCAGGCCCTGGCTTTCTACCTCTGGGACCGTTTGGCCGATCCCGTTCAGCAAGGCAATGCCTACCTGCAAATTGCTTTGAAGGCCCATAATCTTGTTCTCAGGGAACTGCTCAGGGACCCCGAGGCTCACCAGGAGCAGTTCCAGGCCTTTCTGGCGGGAGAGCTGGAGGCGGTCATTCGCCACGAAACCGGCGAGGCCCTGGAGCCCAGCCTGAAAGCCGCCTTTCCCGCAATCCTGGAACGCTTCCCCCAGACCCGGGTGGAGCTTTTTGTCCGGACCCTGAAAGACGCCCTGGCAGACGTCAACGAGTGGGGCCGTCTGGCTTATATCATCGGGGAACGGAACCTGGCTTCTCTGGCGGTGATGCTGGCCTGGCGACCGGGGCTGTTGCCGGCGCTCTTGCCTGAGTTGGAACCGGCCTTTCAAAAATTTTTAGCAAGCGGCGACTGGGGCGCTATGGAGGCGGGCCGGCAGCAGGCCCTGGCACGTCTGCGGGGAGTGGCAGAGGGATTAAACGAGCTACTGGAATCGTCGGAGGCAGCCTCCGGCCACTGGCTTCAGACCGAAATCCACCGGCGTTTTCTAACGCCGTTGGGGTTGTGAAGCTGAACTCTTCTTGAGAAAGAATCTTGATAGCTTCGTAAAAAGGCAATAAATTCCCTCCCCCTTGATGGGGGAGGGTTAGGGTGGGGGTGAGAAAATTCGAATCTTCGACCATTATCTTCCCCCTCCCCTTAATCCCCTCCCACCAGGGGAGGGGAAAAGGGTTTTTTTACGAGTGCATATTCTTTGGACGGTGCTCAGAGCGCACCCTATTTATCCGCCCCACAGAACCTTTGCTTTTTGAAGCGGCGCCCGCTATAATTAATTAATAAAATTATATTTATGGGTTAAATCCAGGCCGCCGGCGTCGGCAAGCGGGGCCTGGCTTACCCGGATTTGAAAGGCGATGCTCGATCCCCATCAGGAAAAAGTGCTCATCCTGGATTTCGGCTCCCAGTACACCCAGCTCATTGCCCGGCGGGTGCGGGAACTCAAGGTTTATTGCGAAATCCATCCCTATATCATGCCGCTGGCCAGCATCCAGGAGTTCGCGCCCCGGGGCATCATCCTGAGCGGCGGCCCCCGCAGCGTCTATGACCGGGACGCGCCCAGCGTGGACCCGGATCTCTTTACCTTGGGGGTGCCGGTGCTGGGCATCTGCTACGGCATCCAGCTCCTCAACCATCTCCTGGGCGGCGAAGTGGCCCCGGCGCCCTCCCGGGAGTACGGCCGCAAGCCTTTTACCATCACCAACTTCGACGACCTGTTTTACGGCCTGAACGCCGAAGAGCAGGTCTGGATGAGCCACGGCGACCGGGTGGACCGTCTGGCGCCGGGTTTCGAGATCATCGGCTTCAGCGACAACTCCCCCACCGGGGCCATCCGGGACACCTCCCGGCGGCTCTATGGCGTCCAGTTCCATCCCGAAGTGCACCATACTCCCCGGGGCAAGGAGATTCTCAGCAACTTTCTCTTCCGCATCTGCGGGTTAAAGCCTCTGTGGACCATGGCCTCCTTCATCGAGTCCGCCACCGCCAACATCCGGGAATATGTCGGTGACGACAAAGTCATCTGCGCCCTGTCCGGCGGGGTGGATTCTTCGGTTACTGCGGTGCTGGTGCACCGGGCCATCGGGGAGCGCCTGACCTGTGTGTTCGTAAACAATGGCCTGTTGCGCAAAGGCGAGGCCGAGGAGGTGTTTCACCTTTTTCGGGAACACCACCATCTGAATTTGGTGTACGTGGACGCCACTGTGGACTTTCTCCGGGAGCTTAAAGGCGTCACCGATCCGGAGGAGAAACGCCGCCGCATCGGCCACGAATTCATCCGCATCTTCGCAGCGGAAGCCAAAAAGCTGGGAGGGGTGAAATACCTGGCCCAGGGCACGCTGTATCCGGACGTCATCGAAAGCGTCTCCTTCAAGGGGCCTTCGGCCACCATCAAGACCCACCACAACGTGGGCGGGCTGCCCACGGTGATGCCCTTGAAGCTCCTGGAACCTTTGCGGGAGCTCTTCAAGGATGAAGTGCGGGAAGTGGGGACGGAGTTGGGCCTGCCGGATTCCCTGGTGTGGCGCCATCCCTTTCCCGGGCCGGGGCTGGCCATCCGCATCCTGGGGGAAGTCACCCCGGACAAGCTGCATATCCTCCGGGAAGCCGACGCCATCGTCCAGGAAGAGATGCTGGCTTCCGGCTACTACCGCCAGGTCTGGCAGGCCTTTGCGGTGCTCCTCCCGGTGCGCACCGTGGGGGTGATGGGGGATGAACGCACCTATGAGTACGTCATTGCCCTGCGCATCGTGGATTCCATCGACGCCATGACTGCGGACTGGAGCCGTCTGCCCCATGATTTCCTGGCCAGGCTGGCCAACCGCATCATCAACGAAGTGAAAAGGGTCAACCGGGTGGTGCTGGATATTTCATCGAAGCCGCCCAGCACCATTGAGTGGGAATAGGGCATAAGCATCAATTGGGGTGCCCAAGCAGAGCTTGGACCAAAATTAGACATTCCCAAGCAGGAGCTTGGGAACGAGCCAATCTGGTCCAAGGGAACACTCAAAACCATGAAAGTATCAACTCCCCGCAGCTATCAGCATGCGCTAGCACAGGCGAGACGCCTGTGCCACCAAAGACATTTTCAGGATAAAAATTAATACATGACGACACCCAAGAAAGGCAAGGAAACTACGCTTCCGACCCCTCACCCGGAAACCGGGCTCAGATTTTTCCGGGACATCGTGGGGCAGGATTGGGTCGTGTCGCATTTAAAAACCGCCATGGCTGCGGGGCGGTTGTCCCATGCCTACCTGTTCCTGGGGCCGGCGGGGGTGGGCAAGGCCACCACGGCGAAGGCATTGGCCGCGGCTTTGAACTGTGCTGCGCCTGCGGCTGACGGTGACGCCTGCGGGGCCTGCCCCTCGTGCCGCCGCCTGGCCGCGGGCACCCATCCCGACTTTTTGGTGATTACCCCGGAAGAGTCGAAGGCCCAGATCAATATCGATCAAATCCGGGAACTACGCCGTCTGACCGGTTATCCGCCCTTGGGCGGCGGCTGGCGGGTGGTGTTGATCAAGCCCGCGGAAGCCCTGAGTGCGATCAGCGACGCCGCGGCCAATGCCCTGCTCAAAACCCTGGAAGAGCCTCCTGACCGGCATCTGCTGGTGCTTACGGCCCGAGGCGAAGCCGACCTTCTGCCCACCATCGTCTCCCGGTGCCATAAATTGGCCTTTGGGCCGCTGCCGTCGGCCTTGATCATCAGAGAATTGGAAAGCCGGCGAGGACTGCCATCTACCCAGGCGGCCCTGGTGGCCGCCTTGAGCGGCGGTTCCCTGGGCCGGGCCTTGACTCTCGACCCGGAGGAACTGATCAAGCAGCGGGACCAGGTGCTTAAGGATTTGGGGCAATTAAGGCAAGGTTCGACTGCGGCAGTCCTGGATTGGGCTCAACGCCTGACTAAAAATCGTGCAGACTTGGAGAATTTTCTTCTGTTGGGGCAACTCTGGTACCGGGACCTCTTGTTGAGCCATTTTCGGGCCCCGGCCCATCTCCTGGCCCACCAGGATCTTTTGCCGACCCTGGAGCATGAACAGACAGGAGGCCTTCCCGACACCTGGTTCGCCAATTTTAAGGCTTTAGGGATGGCCCAGCGACAACTGGCGGCCAACCTCAACCCGGAATTGACCCTGGATATCCTGGGCTTTAAGCTTGCAACCCCAAGGAAACGTTATGACCTTAATTAAGATCTGTCTCGGACCCGGCAACCAATGCTGTCTGGCGGATCCGGGGCCTCTTACCCTTAAGCCCCAAGACCGGGTGGTAGTGGAAAACGAGACCGGCCTGAAACTGGGCAAAGTGATGGGCGTCTATCCCGACGTCGATCCCCAAATGGTCTCCGGCCAGGTAAAGACCCTGGTGCGGCTGGCCACCCCCGAAGACTTGGCTCAGGAAGAGAAAAACCGGCTCCTGGAACAACGGGCCCTGCAATATTGCCAGGAACGGGTGGAGATTCATAAGTTGCCTATCTATCTGGTGAAAGTGGAGTGCCTGTTCGACGCCTCCAAGATCATCTTCTATTTCACCGCTCCCGGGCGGGTGGATTTCCGGGAACTGGTCAAGGACCTGGTCCAGGAATTCCGCACCCGCATTGAATTGCGGCAGATCGGGGTTCGCCACCGGGCCAAGATGGTGGGGGGCCTGGGCATCTGCGGCCGAGGGTTGTGCTGCGCCCATTTTCTCCGGGATTTCGAGCCAGTGAGCGTGCGCATGGCCAAGGAACAGCAGCTCAGCCTCAACCCCAACAAGATTTCCGGCATCTGCGGCCGCCTGATGTGCTGTCTCACCTATGAGTACTCCTCGTACCAGGAACTCAGGAAGTCCCTACCCAAAGTGGGCAAACGCCTCCAGGCCCCGGAGGGGGAAGGAAAAATCATTCGCTACAATTTCATCCGGGAGACCGTCACCCTGGAGATGGAAGACAAGCGGGAGGTGGAATTTACCCTGGCCGAACTGGGCATCGTCACGACCGGACCGTCGACCCCGGCGGAGGTGGAATTAGAGGAATAGAGTGGTCCGAGCTAAGGACTATGCTGATCCCCGGGCGGGAAAACGGGAGCCGTAATGGATGAAGTCGATAAGACCCTGGAAGCCTTAAAAGTCCACATCAAGAAGGAAATTGTCGACAATTATTTTGCCGACCGGGTGTACCTGGAAGAGGATACCGAACTTCTTAACCAGGAAATCCAGGCCTACTCTAAAGACTTGGACATTCTGGGCAAGCGCTTCATGGCCCTATACCAGGCTCTGGGCTCAAAAAATGCCTGCGCCTTGATGATGGATATTCTGAAGATTGAGACCTGGCCGTTTTACCTGGAGTACTGTAATTTAGAGCTCCGGCAACAACAAGACCTGCTCCGGGATTTTCCCCGTCGCGGCCTTACCGCGTTCCGCCGCTTCCGCAACCAGATCTTTGACCTCTATGACCGCTTGCAGCAGGAAAGCGTCAGGGTCCACGAAGCTTACAACAAGATCCAGACGCACCTGAAACTCCTCAACGAAGACATAAACAAGTTTAACCTCTCGTATGATTTCGGTCTGATTGCGGCCCAGATCGAGGCTATGGATGGCGGCCGGGACGAATTCATGGCCGGGGGCATGTTGGCCCCGGAGCGAGAAGAGCTCTCCACCCGCATGCGTTTTAAACGCCAGAAGTTGACGGACGAGCAGTTGCCGCCGGTGCCGGTTCTACCGCCCCTGGCTGAAATCAAGGGAAAACTGAAGGACCTCCTGGACCGGATCTATACTTCGTAAAGAGATTACCATGACACGGGGCAACCCTTTGGGATACGGTTTCCAGGCCACGCCGCGAGAGGGAACAAGCCATGGGAAAAACTATCAGATTCCTGGTTCTTGTCCTGATGGGCTTCAGCCTGGCAGGCTGCGCCAGCTATTATAACGTCAAGGTCAACGGCTACACCGCTCCTGTTGCCGCCGGGGAGATCAAACCCGGTAGCACCTTTTTCGTCATGGAAAATAAAGAGGCCAAAAATCCTTTATTGGAGCAGGAAATTAGAGATAAAATCACCAAGCTCCTGGAGGTCAGAGGCTATCCTGTCACCACCACCTTCGACAAAGCCGATTATTACCTGTTTTTCGGGTACGGTCTGGGTGAGCCGCGCAGTGTCGGTGTGCCGGAATACTATGGCGGCGTTGGTTGGGGATGGGGTTGGGGGGGCGGCTGGGGATGCGGATGGGGCGGCCCGGCCGTTTGCCTGGGGGGGCCGCCTTACGGGTACTGGTGGACGGATATCGTTACCCTCTACGACCGCTGGCTGCAGATCAACGTAGTGGAGGGGCCGCCCTACCGTACCCAAAAGATCTCGCGCTCTGTCTGGGTAGGGGAAGCCCGGAGCACCGGTTTTTCCTCTGACCTTCGGACCGTGCTCAACTACTTGCTGGTGGCAAATTTCAAGGAGTTTGGCAAAAACACCGGTAAGGCCGTCACCATTAACATAAAGCAGGACGATCCTGCAGTCTTTGCCCTTACCCATTAAATAAGTTATTTGTTTTTCGTTAAAATGTTTAATGATGGCAGTCATGTAGCCCGCCTTACTGACAGGATAACCCTTGAGTAACTATTCGACGAATTTAAGAGATTTTTTCCGCCACCGCCTTTGGCAGGATGAGGGATGGGGACCAGGGGAACTCCTGGCCCTGAAATGCTTGCGGGTCCTAGTTTTGGCGGTTCGTGGCCTTATGCGCAACCAATCTATGGTGCGCTCCTCCTCTCTGGCCTATGCCACCATTTTGGGATTCATCCCGCTTTTCGCCCTGCTCTTTGCGATTTTACAGGCCATTGGCGTGCCGCGTCTTTTAGCCACTTATACTTTGGAGCATCTGGCTCCGGGGTCCCGGGAATTCGCCACCCAAATCCTGGAATACATCGAGGCCACCAGGGTGACCTCCCTGGGGGTCTTTGGGGTGGTGGCGCTGCTCCTGGACCTGGTGATCGTCATGACCAACGTGGAAAAGGCCTTTAACAAAACCTGGCAGGTCTCCCATACCCGCCCTTGGAGCCGCAAGGTCAGCGACTATCTCAGTATCTTTTTGATTTTTCCCATACTGATGACCGTGGCCCTGACGTTTTCCACCTCTTTCTGGGGACTGCAGCATGTCATCAAGGTCTTGTCCGACATCATGCCGGCCATCTTTTTTACCGCAACAAGGTGGCTCATCTCGTTAGAGTTGCTGTGGCTTGCCTTTATCTTTATTTACCTGGTGATGCCCAACACCCGGGTCAATTTCTGGTCTGCGGTGCTGGGCGGGGTCATCGGGGGCACGGTCTGGCAGGTGGCCCAATGGATTTTCACTGCGATTCAGGGATGGTCCGCCTATTACAATGCCATTTATGGAGCCTTGTATAATCTCCTTTTCCTGTTCATCTGGCTCTTCTGGTGTTGGCTTATCCTGTTGTTCGGCACCGAGATCGCCTTTGCCCATCAGAACCTGGACTCTCTCACCCGGGAACAGCGACGCCCACCTGCCCCGCCGGAGCCGGTGGACGAATACCTCTGCCTGGCGGCGCTGGTGGCCATCGGAGCGAGATTTTGGCTGCGGCAGCCTCTTCTATCCCTAAACGAACTGAGTCAGATGCTGCCCCGGGGCAACAATCTGGCCCCCCGGGTTCTCCAGACCCTTCAGGACTGCAATTTGGTGGCGGAGGTGGCCCCGAACCGGCCCAAATCCTCCCCAGGCTACTTACCCACCCTGCCCCTGGATAGGGTCACGGTTACAGAAGTAGTGGATTGCCTGCGGAAGTCCCGAGGAACCGCCCTGGACACGGCACTGGCCAGCGAACCCCGTTTGACGGCGGTACTGCAACCTCTGGTGGAAGCCTCTTTGCCCTCCGGCTGGCAATCCCTCACTGTCCAGAGTCTGGTGGAGGCTTTTGCTAAACCCGGGGTACAGGGAGAATGACCTAGGACTTAAGCATAGCCGGAATTACAAAACCGCTGCGCCAACAGGCCTTCTTAGGGGGAGTATAGGAGAATCTTATGACCACCAAGCCCAAGTATCATTTTAACTGGGGACTATTAGGGAACCTGGATCTCGGGCGGCCCAATCTCGGACCTACCTCTCGTCTGGAAGTCTATCGTCTCTTGCAGTTCAGCCTGCGCGATATCCTGGAACGCCAGATGGGGACAGAAAAGACCGACCAGATTTTCCATGAGGCGGGTAAACTGGCGGGGAGCCAATTCTACGAGCACGTACTGGACCGGGTCACAGACTTCGATGTCTTTATCAAGCATATTCAAAGCGCCTTCAAAGACCTGGGCATCGGAATCTTTCGGGTGGAACAGGCTGACCTGGAAGCCAAATCCTTCATCTTTACGGTCTCCGAAGACTTGGACTGTTCCGGCCTGCCGGAGTTGGATTACGTAATTTGCACTTATGATGAAGGGTTTATCGCAGGCTTGCTGGAGAGCTTTGCCGGGATAGCCTTTGTTGTCAAGGAAGTGGATTGCTGGTGTACCGGTGCCCGCACCTGCCGGTTTACCGCCAAAGCGGTGGCATAGTCTTGTTTGGGGCAATCGGTAATTATGAAGGATATGACAGGATGAAACCCCCAGCCGACTACCGGGAGCGCTCTCTGAAGATTCACGGGATGATTTGCGCCAAATGCGGCCGGGAATTCACCCAGAGAAACCGGCGGCTGTTAACGGTCCACCATAAAGACGGCAATCCCCAGAATAATCCCCCGGATGGCTCCAATTGGGAAAATCTCTGCGTTTATTGCCATGAGGACGAGCACAGCCGGAAACTCCTGGGTGACTATCTCAGCAAGGAATAACGGATTATAATTCCTTTCAGATCGAATAATCCGAGGGTAATGATGAAACCAAAAGCTTGGCAGATTGTCTTTGTGGCGGCGGCCTTGATGTTGGCCGTCGCCGGACCGGTCCGGGCCCAGGGTGACGCCGATCTCACCAAAAAGTTGGTGGAGAGCTACGACTTGCTGGAGGCAGGCAAACTGCTTCAAGCCCAGGAACTCTACCAGGAAATTCTGAAACAGGACCCGGGCAATCCTCTGGCCTTGAATAATCTGGGGGCTATTAAGGTCAAAGAGAAAAAATATCCCGAGGCCCTGAAATATTTAGAACAGGCCCTGCCTCGGGCTGAGGGATATAAAATCAAGGTCAACCAGGTATGCGCCATAGACGGTATCTGCATGGCCTTCCGACCCTTGCAGGAGGTTTACGGGGATACGGAGCTCTCGCCTCTGATCAAATTCAATATGGACATGGTCAAGGCCCGGCTGGCCACCCGGTAGTGGAAATCACCGGCCTATTTTTTGCTTCCAGCCTCCGCGGCGGCCAGTTTCTCCTGGAGATAGGGGACCATGGCGGCGTCCGGGGGCTTTTCCAGGAGCTTACGCCAATAAACCGCGGCTTGGCCCGGTTCTTTGGCCTGTTCATGGAGCAGAGCCAACCGGTGGATGACTTCGATCTGCAGCGGGCCATAGGTTTTTTCCACCAAGGGCTTTAAGACCTCTGCCGCCTTTTGGTAATTGCCCATACCTTCATAACAATAACTCAAACTTTCGGTAATCAGGTTATCCCAAGCTGGGTCGCGGCCGTCCAGGAGGGATTCATAGGCCTTGGCGGCCTCGCTGTATTGCTGTAGCCCGTAAAGAATATTGGCCCGCAGGAGTTGGGCTTCCCGGGCCGCGGCGGTGCCGGGATATTCCTTGATAAACTTTTCCAGATCAGTGGCTGCGGCCAGGGCCGGGATATTCAGGTCGATCTTGGGGGTCACCTGCGCCAGGGCTGTCGCGGCCTTTTCTTCCCGGCTGGCTTGCATCCTGGCCTTGATTCCCCAGGCCCCCAGGCCCACAGCGATCACCACCGTTACCAACACCAGCCATTTTATAAAGGGCTTCAGCCTCTCCAGTAAAAGCTGGGCCCAGGTTAACATTGCATCGGGGCTGTCCAGCGCCACCCGGCGCTTGGGGGTTATTTTGGCCATGTATGTCTCCTACCATCCCATAGACTGTGTAGAACAGCCGCCCTCGGCTGTTCAGGGAGGCAGGCGAGGGTGCCTGCCCTATGCCTGCTTTGACTACAGTCCCCTTTGAGGGCGCCCACAGATTTGCCCTACAATTCGCTATCAGTCATCCTTCATCAATTCCCGCACCAGTTCCCAACTCCGTTCGCCGTGGCCGCTGAAGATGAGGCGGCGTTCGGTTTCCCCGGTGATTTCCAGGTGGACTTCCAGGTAATCGCCGGGGAGCAAGGGGGCCAGGCGCCGGGCCCATTCCGCTGCCACCACCTTATCCCCGGCAAGATATTCCTCCAAGTCCGGGAGCAGTTCCGGCGGCAGGTTCTCCAGGCGGTAGAGGTCCAGGTGCACCAGGGTAACCCGGCCTGGGTACTCATGCGCCAGGGTGAAGCTGGGGCTGGCGACCAAATGGGGCGGTATCTCCAGAGCTTCAGCCAGACCATGGACAAACTCGGTCTTGCCGCTGCCCAACTCCCCGTTTAAGGCCACCACATCCCCCGGGACCAGGAACCTCCCCACCTTGGCCGCCAGGGCCCGGGTTTCTTCGGGACTGTGGCTTATCCAACGGTACGGCTTCATGCCGAGATAACCAAAATCCCCCTAAATCCCCCTTTAAAAAGGGGGACTTTCAAAACACCCCCCTTTAGTAAATGGAGGTAGGGGGGATTTTTTCGAAATAGCGGCTTCACATCCTGCGCCTGCACAGGCGGGATGCCTATGCCACCCGGTGAACGCAACATCGCCTCAGTCGCCGGGTTCCCGGGCCATGGCCCGGACTAAATCCATCTTGCCGATGATGCCCACGAGCTTCTCACCCTCCACCACCGGGATGGTGTGCACTTTCTGCTTGGCCATAAGGGCCGCGACCTTGGAAATCGGGGTTTCCGGAGCCACCGTGACAGGATTGGCAGTCATGCAGTCCCCCACCGTGGTGCCCAACATCTTCTCCACCTTGTGAAACAGGTGGGAAGGGATCTGGAGATAAATATGGAAGTCCAGGATATTGATGGCCGGCGGCAACTCCAAATCCCTGGCCCGCTCCACCAAATCGCTCTGGGTAATGACCCCCACCAGCCGGCCGCCCTTATCCACCACCGGCACGCCCCCGATTTTGCGGTTTTCCAGGAGCTTGGACAACTCCGAAATGGAGGTTTCCGGGGCCACTGTCAGGATTTCCGTGGTCATGATATCACGCGCTTGCAGCATATATCTTCCTCTTCCAGGGGGATTTGGCCCTGGATGAACCGGTCCAGGACGTCGGGAAAGACCCGGAGCAAATCGCCGGCGATGAGGCCCCGGGGGCCATGCTGGCTGACAAAATAATCGGCGGCCAAGCCGTGGAGGTAAACGCCCAGGCGGGCCGCGTCCCAGGGGGTTAGACCCTGGGCCAGGAAACCCCCTATTAACCCGGTGAGCACGTCCCCGGTGCCGCCGCTGGCCAGGGCGGGATTGCCCGTGGGGTTGAGGCTGACCCGGCCGTCTTCGGCGGCTACCAGGGTCTGGGCCCCTTTGAGCACCAGGGTGACGCCCAACTTGACAGCAGTCTCTCGAGCCAGGTCCAGGCGCCGGGCCTGCACTTCGCTAACGGAGAGCCCTAGCAACCGGGCCATTTCGCCGGGGTGGGGGGTCAGGAGGCGGGGGCCGGCGGCGTCTTGCAAACAAGATGTATCGCCGGCCAGGTTATTGACGCCATCGGCGTCGATGACCATAGCGTGAGGCAGGTCATGCACCAGGCGGCGGACCAGTTCCCGGGTCTCCGGATGGGTGCCCAGCCCCGGCCCCAGAGCCAGGGTGAATTTTTCGCCCAGAAAGTCCCTTATGGGTGCTAAAGCTTCCTGCCCCAGAACCCGGGTCCCTGTAGGTTCGGGCAAGGGTACAGTCATGGCCTCGGTGAGCTTCACTTCCATAATATCGTTGAGGCTGGCTGGTATTCCCAGGGTCACCAATCCAGCCCCGGCCCGGAGCGCCGCCTCGGAAGTCAGAGCCGCGGCCCCGGTCTTGCCTTCGGAGCCGGCCAGGACCAACAGGTGGCCGAAAGTCCCCTTGTTGCTGGCAAAGGGCCGGGGGGGCAACAGCCGCCGCAGGTCTTGGGCCTCGGCCAGTTCCAGTGTAATTTCCCGGGTGAGCCCCGGCGGGATGCTGATGTCCACCTGCCAGAGGCGGCCCACGTAATCCCGGCCCGGCGGGACAATTTGCCCGAGTTTGGGCCAGCCGTAGGTTGCGGTGACCCGGGCCTTCAGGGCTACACCCAGCACCTCCCCGGTGTCGGCGGAAAGCCCGGTAGGGATATCCACCGCCAGCGCCGGCGCCCGCAAATGGTTGAGGCGCTCGATCAGCGCCGCCATCAGACCCTGAACCGGGGAATTGAGGCCGGTACCTAAAAGGGCGTCCACGATGAGTCCGGCCTTGGCCAGACGATGCACGGCAGGGTTTAAGTCGGCTTCAGTGAGGATTTCTTCTACCGCAACCCCCAGGTGGGCAAGGATATCCAGATTAACCCGGGCATCACCCCGTACCTGCTCCCGCTCCCCCAAAAGAAACACGACCACCGGGATGCCGGCGTTCGCCAGGCAGCGGGCCACTACAAAGCCGTCGCCGCCGTTGTTGCCCCGTCCGGCCACCACTGCCACTTCCCCCTGGAGGTCGGGAAATTCCCGCCGGAGAATCTGGTAGGTGGTGCGCCCGGCATTTTCCATGAGAACCAGGGAAGGGACGCCCAGGTCCTGAATGGCCCGGCGGTCCAATTCCCGCATCTCCGATGCCGTCACGAGTTTCATGTCTCAACCTGGGTCCGGATTTTCGGTTTAAGATAACACAGCCCTCGGGGTAAAGGAAGCGGTCAGCTAACAGCTTTCAGCTATAAGCTAAAAACAGGAAAATCTCAGAAGGGGCGCATTGCAGCCAACAACCTCCTCTTAAGATAGCGGGTACAGAGGCCAGCAACACTGATGGATTTGTTTTGGGTGAAGCAAAAATTGGCATAAAACGGCCCGCAGGATCGATTGACATTTTAGCCTCAAAAAAGTCTCCTTCCCTGTCATTCTCAGGGGGCGGGGCGCCCGTAGAAGAAGAATCTCGCTTTTTCGAGATTCTTCGGTCGCTTAGCTCCCTCAAAACGACAATCATAGATGGTTCATGAGGCTCTCGAATAGAAAAATTTATTTGGCAATTGCTATAACAGCCGATAGCTAAAAAAGGCGGCCCGGAGGCCGCCTGCAAGGCTTGGCTGCAAGGGTAGCCCCTAAAAGTGGTAAGCCACCCCTAAGACAATCTTATGGCTGGCATAATCGAGGTGCGCGGTGCCCCGGCACACGGTGCCGTCGGGCAGGTAAAAGGCATGGGCTTCGATTTCGGCATCCCAGACGAAATTAAATTTGTATTCCACAAAGGCGGAGACATTCTTGAGCATCATGTAGCGGACTCCCGCCATCACATCGACGCCGAAATTCTTGGCCGAGTCCACGGAATCATAATTGACCACAAAGCCGGGACCAACTCCCACATAAGGTTGCAGCCGTCCGAAAGGCACTTGTTGATCCGGTAAAAAACCGTAGCGGCCGACAATGTGTAAGGCCGTGGTCCAGTTGGTCCAGGGGTCGTTCTGGATGCCGACCGCGGTGAACCCGTTGATGGGGCGGCTGGTGCTGAGCGTGGTCCTGGGGACATTGCTTTTGTTGACACTGGTGTCCACTTCCAGCCCCAGGTAAGGGAAACGGTAGCAGAAGTAGCCGAATTTCAAGCCTCCGACCACCGCAGGCTGAAATGGATTATTAAAAAGCGTGGCTGCGCCTTGATTGGTTCGAGTGACACCGTTGTTAAGGGAAAAACCATCGGAATACTTGAGGTCTTGGCCTGGAGTAAATGCCGCGCCCAGGTAACCCCCTACATAAAATTCCCCTTTAAAAAAAGATTCCTTTCCCTGGTTTTGGGGGAGATTTTTCCATAGACCATAGGCAATCAACGGTGTAGTAATTACCCCGAGAATAGTACAACCGATGGCCAGGTCAGCGTTCAAAGCCAGAACCGGTGTCGGCGCAGGTATCAGGAAACCCAGGACCAGCAGGCCGACGAGAGCTCTCCTGGACCAGGTGCGCAGTCTCTTCTCCCCCAAAGTCATGATCTTTTCCCCCTCGAAACCCAAAAATTTTCTGATTCTATTGACAATCATGGCCCAAAGTCAAGGGGAAATGGGGTAAACTGTTGAAGCCCGGTCATGCGAAAGACAGGGAGGGCCATTGCAGCCCGGGATAATCGTATTGACTCAAGGCGTTAGGATTGATAAATTTTATATTGTAAGAATTTTATGTCGGTTACAAGGCTTCTGTGATCATTATTATCGATTATCATGCCGGCAACCTCACCAGCGTGGTCCGGTCGATTAAAGCCCTGGGGGTAGAAGGCACGGTGACCCAGGACCCGGCGGTGGTGGCCCGGGCCAATCGAGTTATTTTTCCTGGGGTGGGGGCAGCAGGCAGGGCCATGGCGACCCTTAAAGAATTGGGTTTGGATCAGGCCTTGCGCCAGAGCTTTGACCGGGGTATCCCCATCCTGGGCATCTGCCTTGGGGCGCAAATCGTCCTGGAGGCCAGTGAAGAAAACGACGCCCCCTGCCTGGGTCTGCTGCCGGGCCGCACCCGGGCGCTGCCCAAGGCTGAAAATCTGAAGATTCCTCACATGGGTTGGAACCGGGTGCGGTTTCTCAAGCCCCACCCTCTTTTCAAGAATTTGCCGGAAGGGGCCGAATACTACTTTGTGCACAGTTATTATCCCGCCCCGTCCCAGCCGGGCATGGTGCTGGGGGTGACGGACCACGGCCTGGAATTTCCCAGCGCCATTGGCTGGCGCAACCTGGTGGCCACTCAGTTCCATCCGGAGAAAAGCGGCCGCTTTGGGCTGCAAATCCTGGAGAACTTCCTGGCCTGGGATGGCTCCGATGCTGAGTAAACGGATTATTCCCTGCCTGGACGTCCGGGATGGCCGGACCACCAAGGGCATCAAATTTAAAAATAATGTGGATATCGGCGATCCGGTGGCCATGGCCCGGCTCTATTATGAGGCCGGGGCCGATGAGCTGGTGTTTTACGACATCACCGCTTCCAGTGATCGCCGGAACATCATGATAGACGTGGTGCGGAGGGTGGCCGCAGAGATCTTTATCCCCTTTTCGGTGGGGGGCGGCATCCGCAATTTGGGCGATATGCGTGATGTGCTCCTGGCCGGGGCCGAAAAGGTGAGCGTCAACAGCGCCGCCATCTTAAACCCCTCGCTGATTACCGCCGGGGCCGAAGCCTTTGGCAGCCAGTGCATCGTTTTAGGGATGGACGTGAAACGCGTCGGCACCTCAGCCGCCATCCCCTCAGGTTATGAAATGGTGATAAACGGCGGGCGCACTCCCATGGGAATCGACGCCCTTTGGTGGGCGAAAGAGGCGGTGCGCTTGGGAGCCGGAGAGATTTGCCTCAACTCCATTGACGCCGACGGCACTCAGGCTGGGTATGAGTTGACCCTTACCCGGATGATTTCCGAGGCCGTGCCTATTCCGGTAATCGCTTCGGGGGGAGCCGGTACCCCGGAGCATCTCCGGGAGGTACTCACTAAGGGGCAGGCGGACGCGGCGCTTATTGCTTCCATGGTCCATTACGGCACCTATACCGTTTTAAGCATTAAAGAGTATTTGGACCAGCACCAGATCCCGGTTCGTTTGGTCTGGTAGTAACCATTAATTTTTGCCAAAAGTTTTTTTACCCCTCACCCCTGGCCGTTGCTCCTCAAGGAAAGAGGGAATAGAAAGAAGGAGCTTTTGGCAAGTTCTATTCGGCCCCAAAAGGATGCCATTGAACGATCAGCTTGACACTAATTTTGCTGAGCTTCCGGAAGAGCTGCCTGAAATATTGGAGCCGGAGATTGAAGAAGAGCCTGAAGAGGCCGAATCCAACCTGCCCATCCCCAGCGATCTCGATCTCGTGCAACGCTATATCAGGGAAGCCAACCGGTTTGCCCTGCTTTCCCCGGAGGAGGAAAAAGCTCTAACCACCTACTTTTATGAGACCGGTGACCGGGAAACCGGTTCCCGTTTGATAACCAGCAATTTGAGGCTGGTGATCAAGATTGCCCTGGAGTTCCAGAAGTATTGGATGAAAAACCTGCTGGATTTGATCCAGGAAGGCAATATCGGCCTCATGCACGCCATCAAGAAATTCGACCCATACCGGGGCATCAAGCTCTCCTACTATGCTTCTTTCTGGATCAAGGCGTATATACTCAAATTCATCATGGATAACTGGAAGCTGGTGAAGATCGGCACCACCCAGTCTCAACGGAAACTCTTCTACAACCTGAAACGGGAAAAGGAGAAGCTCCGGGCCCAGGGATTTGAGCCGGGTCCCAAACTCCTGGCTGACGCCCTGAACGTACGGGAGGAGGAAGTCATCGAAATGGACCAGCGCCTGGGTGGCTGGGAGCTTTCCTTGGACGCCCCTTTGAAGGAAGGTTCCGACGAATATCACAAAAATTTCCTGCCGGCCACCGATCCCCACGTGGAAGAAATTTTGGCCACCGCGGAACTGAAAGGGTTGTTCCGCCAAAAGCTGGCAGAGTTCCGTACCGAGCTCAATGACAAAGAACAAGATATCTTGGATTTGCGCCTGTTGGCCGAAAAGCCCATGACCCTTCAAGAGATTGGGGCACGCCATCACATTTCCCGGGAGCGGGTGCGTCAGATTGAAGACCGCCTCATAAAACGGTTACGGCAACATCTTAAAAATGAAATCGCTGATTGGGAGGATTATCGCGCTCCCATGGTGGATTAAATGCCCATGGATGCGTCTCCTGGCAACGGTTATTAGCCCATCGTTCAATGGCAAAGTACGTGAAGCGAATTTCATCAGTCAGCCATTTTAGGCCCCGTCTGCTGCTCTGGGGTATTTTATGGGCGGGTTTGTGCCTGGCGGTCACGGGCTGCGCCCCCCTGAGTCGCGTGGTGCCCTTGGTGACCGGCGGCTCCGCGACGCCGGCAACCTCAAAAAGCTTGGCCTATTACCACTTTCTCAAAGCTCAACAGCTGCTAGTTGACGATGATGTGCCAGGGGCCATCCAGGAATATAATCTGGCCCTGGAAAACGATCCCGATTCCGCTTTATTGGAAATGGACCTGGCTACTCTCTATCAACGCAAGGGTGACGTCAAGCAGGCCCTGGCCCATGCCCAAAAATCCATACAATTAGACCCCAAGCAGCAAGACGCCTATTTTCTCATGGCCGGCCTCCACGTAGGCCTGAATCAATTAGATGAGGCCACCCGGGAATATGAACGCGTCCTGCGGCTGGACCCAGATAACCGAGAAGCCCGCCTCTTCTTAGCCACCCTATATGCCCAACAGCGGCGGTATCCCCAGGCCATTCGTACCGTCCAGGACCTTCTGCGGCTGGACCCCAAGCTGGCGGTAGGTTACTATTATTTGGGCCGCATCTACCTGGAAACCGATCGTCTGGCGGATGCGAAAAAAGAATTCATGCGGGTCCTCACCATGGATCCCAATTTTGTCCCGGCCCTGTTCGATCTGGGCGCCACCTTGGAACGGGAACACCAGTACAACCGGGCCCTGTCCATGTATCGCCGCATCCTGCGGGACCAACCCCGCAACACCAGGGCCTGGGCCAGCATCGGCCGCCTCTATCTCGTTATGAACCGTTACGGTGATGCCCAAAGGGCCTTTCAAAAGATTAAGGAACTCGAACCCAACGACCCTGCCGCAGATTTCAACATCGCCCTTATCTGCCTGGAGCAGAAATTACCGGACGACGCCATTCGCCTCTTTCGCCCCCTGTTGAGCCATCCCCGCTTCGAAAGCCGGGCCCGCTACTTCATTGCCATGGCCCTTGAGGAAAAAGGCGACCGGAAGGCAGCCTGTCGTGAATACCAACTGGTGGAGCGGAATTCCGAACAATTCGTCCAGTCCCGTCTTCGTTTAGCCTACCTCTACTTTCAGATGGGCGATAAAGAACAGGCCTGGCAGACTCTTCATGAACTCCAGACCCTGGCTCCCAACCAGGAAGAAGTTTATCTTACCAGTTCTTACTTTTATGAGGAGGACCACCAGTGGGATCGGGCCATTCAGGCCCTTAAAGCCGGACTGGATAAAGTTGAGCGGCCGGGGGAAATCCATTTCCGTTTGGCGGTGATCTACGAGAAGCAGAATAATCGCGACGACAGCATCGAACAGATCAAGAAAGTCCTGGAGTTGGACCCGAACAATGCCGATGCCAAAAATTTTCTGGGCTACACCTACGCCGAAAAGGGCATCAATCTGGATGAAGCTGAACGGTTAATCCGGGAGGCCCTGCGGACCAAGCCCAACAGCGGACAAATCATTGATAGCCTGGGGTGGGTCTTTTATAAAAAAGGCCAATATGACAAGGCTGTGGTGGAGTTGGAACGGGCTTACCAAATTATGCCTCAGGACGGCACCGTAGCAGAACATCTGGGGGATGCTTATGCCCAACAAAAGCGTTACCGGGATGCTTTGCGTATCTATCGCCGGGCTCTGACCCTGGAAAATGCTAATTTTTCTGAATTGCGCAAGAAAATCAACCGGATGGAAACTATTTTGAAAGAGCGGGCTAATTGAAGATTCGGACCTTTTTCTGGCTGCTAGTGCTGGGTCTCGCCCTCTGGGCAGGTTGCCGGACTTTGCCGCCTTCCCCACCGCCGGTAACGACGATTTCCTCTGAAGAGTTACTCGCCCGCCTCAGGTCCAGGCAGCAGCAAGTCCAGTCCTTCCAGGCCAAAGGCCGCATCACCTTTTTGGCCTCCCAACAAAACTATTCTGGCACGGCTGTGCTCACAGGTCGCCTGCCGAATAATCTCAAAGTTGATGTTCTGGATTTTTTGGGCCGCACCATCCTGAGCTTCGCCACGGACGGCGCCGAGGTCAAAATTCTGTCTCCCCGGGAAAACAAGCTGTTGCGCGGTCCCGCTACTCCCGGAAATTTGGCCGCGTTTATCCCCCCCACGGTCAGTCTGCCGCAGGCGCTGCGTCTGCTGGTGGGGGCCCTGCCTTTAAGTCCCGGTCCTCCGGATCACTTTGACTACCAGAGCGCCACCGGCCGCTACCTCCTGGAATGGCGCCAAGGCAGCGCCCTGACGGAGCGCTTGTGGGTAGATGCCCAGGGGCTCTACCCGGTGGCGGAAGAGTGGTTCGGCGGAGCGGCGGAGCCGCGTTTTACCGCAGAGTTGGCCAACTTCGGCGCCCTGGCCCCTGACCTTCCAGAAAAAATCACCCTTAAGTCCGCCACGCCGAAGATGGAACTGCGCCTGGTGTATCACAGCCTGAAACTCAATCCGCCTCTGACCCCGGCCCAGCTGACCCTGGCACCGTCGGTAGGCATGGCCGAGGTGCCCCTGGGGAAGTAGGTTCAGGTTTTCAGCTTTCGATAGATCAGTGAGAAAACTTCGAGGTGCCAGGACCCATGAAATTTTTGGTGGATCAGCCCTTGGGCGGCCTGGCAAAATGGCTGCGTTTTTGCGGCTTCGACGCCACCCTGGTGCGACTAACCCTGGATAAGCCCAGGTGTTGGCCGCCCCCCCGGCCTCAGACCCATATCCTCACCAGGCAGGCAGGGAGCTTGCGCCTCAAACGCCCCGACCTTCTGATTCTGAGCGCGGCCGAGCCCGAAGCCCAGTTGGAAGAGGTCATCCGAAGACTGCGAATCTCCCCCCGCCATCTTAACCTCTTAAGTCGTTGCAGCCACTGCAACGATCCCCTGGTACCCTTGGACCGGGACCTGGTCCAGGGCCGGGTTCCAGAGCATGTGTTTAATTACCAGCGACAATTTTCCGAGTGTCCCAGGTGTCACCGCATTTATTGGCCCGGTAGCCACATACAGGGCATTACCGGAACCTTGCGGGAGCAGCTGGAGAAGTTAGCCACCGAGACCTGAGGTCGAAGATGGAAATTTTCAGGAGCTCTTTCTCTTGCGATGGAATTAACCAATTCTTATGTTATTGACAATATGAATCCAAATATTGGGCAGGTTTCCCTTCTTCCATATAACTCATTAACTTTGAATTGATTTTATATCATCTCCCATTAACTGGTCCCAGGAGGCCTCTATGAATGGAGACTTGAAAGCAAAGGCTGCCAGCGGCCTCAAAAAGACCTGGTGCAGCACCTGGACTTTCACGGTCAATACCGGCCGGCGGATGAAAATCCTGGCTCGCAAAGGACTGGGCTATTGGCAGCAGAGAAAAATTAACAAGGCCATGGGCATCCTTGGCCTACAAACCTTCCAGGCCCTGGAGCAGGGAGAGAGCAACCCCCTCATGGCACCGGAAGTCAATGCCGCAGTGCAAAAGGTTAAGGGATTAAAAGAGATAAAAGAGAAGAACTACCAAGCCATTGCTGCTATCAGGGAGAGAATTCAGACTTCCTGCGTTTTTGCCACTCCCGACCAGCCTGGTGCGATGGAAGAGAACCCGGAAGTTCCGGGATAAATAAGCTATCAGCGGCCAGCTTTCAGCTTTTAGCAAAGGCAGAAAAATCGCTGCAGGTTGCAGGGGTGGGTTTCAAATCCGCCCCTACGCCCGAAACGAAAAGGCTACAGGGGGCTGGCCTTAATTTTAACCGAAAACTGAAAACCGTCCTTTACGGCGCGCCGCACTCCGCCAGGCTGCCTTTGAGCTTTTCCAGGGCATGGGGGAGCGCCTGGGCCACCGCAGCCAGGTTTTCCCGGGCCCCTTTGGGGCTGCCGGGGAGATTGATAATCAAGGTGCGGCCCCGGATCACCGCCACCGAACGTGAGAGCATGGCATGGGGGGTGATGGCCAGGCCCGCGGCCCGCATCGCCTCGGGAATCCCCGGCACCAAACGGTGGGCCACGGACAGGGTAGCTTCCGGTGTGGTATCCCTGGGGCTCAGGCCGGTGCCGCCGGTGGTCAGAATCAGGTCCAGGTCCTCGTTATCACTCCAGGCCCGGAGAAGCGCCGCGATGGCCTCGGGCACATCCGGCACCACCCGATAAGCGGCCACCGTAAAGCACCTGGTGTCCAACTGGCGGCCCAATTCGGGACCCGCAGTGTCTTCCCGCTCCCCAGTATGTCCCTTGTCACTGACCGTCAGAATGCCCACCCGGAACATCCGTCACCTCGATTACGTCACCAACCTTGACCACTCCTTCAGTCAGCACCCGGGCAAAGACTCCTTCCCGGGGCATGACGCAGTCGCCCACCAACTCCCGAATAGCGCAGCCCTTATGGCAGGCCTTGCCGATCTGGGTAATTTCCAACTCCACTTGCCCCACTTTCAAGCGGGTCCCCACCGGCAGGGTCATGACCTCCAACCCTTCAATAGTAAGGTTTTCCGCAAAATCGCCGGGTTTGACGTCAGCCCCCGCGGCCACCATCTTGTCGATGCTGGCCAGTGACAGGAGGCTCACCTGGCGAATGCCGCCTTCGGCATGGGCGTCGCCTTCCAGGCCGTGCTCCACCAACAGCCTGGCATGGGGGACGTTGTGCTTGACTACGCCCTTGCGGTCGCTGACGGAGACCGCGTGGATGCGGCCAAAACGGTTTTCGTAAGAAGTCTGATTCATGAAATTAAGCGGTTGCCAAAAATTAACCACTGGCCCCTGATCCCTGACCCCTGCTTTACTCCTTCTCCTGGGCCGCCTTGGCTTCAGCAATGACCTTCTCGGCCAGGTGGGGCGGCATTTCCTCGTAGTGGTCGAATTCCATTTCGTAGGTGCCTCGGCCGCCGGTTTTGGAGATCAAATCCGGGGCGTAGAGCAGCACTTCGCTCATGGGCACGTGTGCGGTGATCACCTGGTAGCGCCCCTGGGCCTCCACACCCAGGACCCGGCCCCGGCGCCCGTTGAGGTCGCCGATGATATCTCCCATGTTATCTTCCGGTACCGTCACGGTCATCTTCATAATGGGCTCCAGCAAAGTGGGGCTGGCCTGTTCCATGCCCTTCTTGAAGCCCATGGAGCCGGCGATTTTAAAGGCCATGTCCGAGGAGTCCACTTCGTGGAATGAGCCGTCGTACAATATGACCCGGAAATCCACCACTGGAAAGCCGGCTAAAATGCCGGTATTCTTGGCCTCGACAATGCCTTTTTCCACCGAAGGGATATATTGTTTGGGGATGACGCCGCCTACAATTTTGTCCACGAACTCAAAACCCCCACCCCGGGGCAAAGGCTCCAGTTCCAGCCAGGTATCGCCGTACTGGCCTCGCCCCCCCGACTGCCGTTTATATTTGCCCTGGACTTTGACGGTGCCTTTGATGGTCTCCCGATAGGGCACTTTGGGGGGCTTGAGGTTGACTTCCACCCCGAACTTCCGCTTCAACTTTTCCGCAGTGGCTTCGATATGGACCGAACCTACGCCGGACAATAAAATTTCTTTGGTTTCGGCGTTACGGTTTAAGGCCAGGGATGAATCTTCTTCGATGAGTTTCGAAAACGAGGAGAAGACTTTATCTTCTTCACCCTGCTTTTTGGGCTCCACTGCAAAGGTGACCATGGGCCGGGAGGGCGGAATAGCCGGTAATATCAGTGGGTTGGACTCTGAAGTCAAGGTGTCGCCGGTGATGGTTTCTTTGAGTTTGGCCACGGCCCCGAAAGCCCCAGGTCCCAGGCTGGGCACCGCCTTTTGGCCCTTGCCTTCCAGCAGGAAGAGCTGACCAAAGCGCTCCGGGACGGATCGGGTGGCATTAAGGACTGTGGAGTCTGCAGTCATAGTGCCGGAATAAATGCGGAAGATGGATAGGCGGCCGGCATAGGGGTCGGCCACTGTCTTAAAGACCTGGGCAGCCAGGGGACTATCAGGGTCAGCTTCCACGGCCAGTTCTTCCTGGGTGGCAGGATTCTGGCCTTTAACCAGGCCCCGGTCCTCCGGCGAAGGGAGATATAAGTTGATGGCGTCCAACAGCAATGGGTAGCCCAGGTTGTCGTGGGTGGCCCCGCACAGTACCGGCACGAAATTGCCTTTCAAGGTTCCGACCCTGAGCCCTTGGTAGATCTCCTCGGCAGTGAGTTCGCCTTCCTCGAGGAACTTTTCGATCAAGGCGTCGTCGCTTTCCGCGGCAAAATTAAGGAGGTCGCTGCGCAAGGCCTCCACTTCATCCTTGAGGTCATCTGGTATGGGGCCGGCTTCCGGCTTGGCGGCGGAACCCGATGCCAGGAAAGCTTTCTGGCTGATCAAATCAACCACGCCTTTAAAACCCACTTCCCGGCCGATGGGGAGCTGGATAGGCACCGCCTGGACTTCCAGCACCTCCCGGACTTCTTTCAGGACCCGGTGAAAATCAGCCCGCTCCCGATCCATCTTGTTGATAAAGACCAGGCGGGGCAGGTTGTACCGGTTGGCCGTCTGCCAGACCTTTTCGGTGCCCACCTTGACGCCGTCCACTGCGTCCACCACCACCACGGCGGCATCGCTCACATGTAGGGTGGCCCGGGTATCCGACAGGAAATTGTCATCGCCGGGGGTGTCGGCCAGGTAAACCGTGTGCTTTTTCCACTGATAATGATGAAAGGCGCTGGAAATAGTAATTTTGCGCTTAATTTCCTCAGGTTCGTAATCCAGGACGGAACTGCCGTCGTCGACTTTACCCAGCCGGGAGGTAGCCCCCGCCCCGAAGAGGAGGGCTTCGGCCAGAGAGGTCTTGCCACAGCCCCCGTGGCCGATCAGAACTAAGTTGCGGATTTGAGTGGTTTTGCCGGACATCAAACTCTCCCTTCCCTCAAGGTTGCCTCCCCGGCCCGTCTCTCAGGCCAGGTCAACCTTTTAAAATTAACAGGTTTCTCATTAAATCTCAACTGGTTTTCCATCCTCTTCCAGTCACGAAGGCTGACCAGTCTCATGAACATAAATCACTCCGGGAATTGACAGGTAAAATACTAGTCGATATACTTAAAATTTGTCGGGACGTGGCGCAGACTGGAAGCGCACCTGAATGGGGTTCAGGGGGTCGGAGGTTCAAATCCTCTCGTCCCGACCAGGATTTAATAAGAAATAAGGCAGGTTACCGATGGATTATCGGGCCTGCCTTTAATAATTCCTGGGTAACGTGCATATAACGTGCACGATTTTGTCAAAGCACCCGGGTAGCCTACTTTGTTTTTGGCAAGAAAGTGAGCACCATGGGTTTTCTGGCTGGACCTTCTCCAGGTGGGAAATACCCCATCACTTGCCGGACTTGATTAACATGTCAGACAAAGTTTTCGGGGTTATGGGTCTGGCTCCCAGAGCAATAAGGGTGGCGTTGTCCTGGCTTTCCAAGGTGAAAAGGGGCTTATCCCAGGAAATGACCTTCTGACAAAAGCGCTCGGTTTTGCTCCCCGGAGAAGCATAGGCTACGAAGATGTTATCAGCCAGAGCGGCGACAAACTCGTTTCGTTCCTGCGCCAGTTCCGCGGTGGGGTGACGGTGCTTTTCTACAAAGGGGGAGACTATCAGCAGGCGGCCCTGGTCCAGGGGCAACTTCCACTCTTCAGGGAGACGGGACCAAATATTCCTGGCCGGGCAGATGACAACCGGCTGGTTCCCCGGAGCAGGAACTGGAGGCATTCCTTTTCCATGGGGGAATGAAAGCCCCCGATGACCGGGATTTGGGCTTCCCGCAGGGCCCGGGCCAGGTCATAGGTTTTCAGGATAAGGTCCCCCGGGCCTTTGACCGAACAGAACCAGGCAAGGGTGTAGCTTCTCAAGATGGCGAGGTCGCCAAGAACGAAAATCGAGCGCGGGGCGCGTTCACCGAGATAACGGGCAAGGCAGTCAGGGAAATCAGGATGGTCGTGGGAAAGGCGCTCCATGTTCATATCTGATCAGAGCAAGTTCCATTTCATGGGCCAGGGGCGCGAAAATAACCGGTAGAGTCGTCATTTATGCGTCATCACCCTTCCCGGCCATGCAGAGTCTTACTGCCGGAGGGCTGAAAAACTCACCTTCAACTTTCCCCGGCCAGCTAACACTGCCGTGCGGGTGACCGGGCTGACCCGGAAGCGCAAGGCCTGAAGGTGGTCGAGAATGGGGGCGATTTCATTGATCAGGCTTTCGGCCCTCAAATTTCAGGCTCAATCCTCCGCCTCCGCCCCCATCCGATACTTGATGTCGTAATTGATGATGAAGTCCAATTCTTCGTCGGTGAAGCCATAATGTGTGGCTAGGACACGGTCAATTTCGTCTATGATTGTCTTGCTCTGCTAAACCAGAACACCCTCTGGTTCCCCCAGGCATGGGCTGATGAACGCGGGTAGAATACGCCACATTGGGAAGCTCAGGGATAGCCTTTTTCAGGGCGGGGTTCTTATCAATGGCGTTCTTCCAAATCTGGTAGGCGTAGGAGGCCAGGTCCACTTCGGTGTCGGCCTCGCCGTCATAAATGCCGGATTTTTCGTGATAAATGTCCAGGATGGGCTGATCGTCGGCATCGTCTTCGAAAAAGGCTTCGTCGGTGCCCACCACTTCGGCATTTTGGCGCAAGCTCTCCCTTACTCGGCGGCGCAGACGGATGATGCGCTCCACACCATCGGCGGGGAGAAAGGAATAGCACAGAATCTCTTGCGATTGCTGACCGATGCGGTCAATACGCCCCGCCCGTTGCACCAGGCGGATGATGGCCCAGGGCAGGTCGTAGTTGACAATGATGGAGCAGTCCTGCAGGTTCTGGCCCTCACTCAGGACATCGGTGGCGATGAGGACCCGCAGTTCATCCTCCGGCCTGATGAAATCCGGTTTTTCGGGGTCATCTTTTTCGTTGCTCTTCGGGCTGAAACGCCAGGCCAGGCCGGTGGGGTCAGGGGAATCGCCGGTGACCCCTTCCAAAGCCGGCACTCCCCAGGCTTTCAGTTGACCGGCCAGGTAGCGGACGGTATCGGCGAACTGGGTAAAAACCAAAACTTTGTCCTCCGGGTGAACCTGCATTAGGTCCTGGCATCGAGGTATTCCGCTTCCTGGGTGCCGATGGGAAGCGGTAGCCCCTGGTCAATGGCGTGCAGGGCGATTAAGTTTCGCAGTATATGGCGTTCCACGGATTGGAGAAATGCAGGCCCGCCGCTCTCCAGGCGCTTAAAGAGATTGGTGCGGCAAAATCCCATGAGTCGCTTGCCGGCCCGGGAGAGGCCCCGGATGACTTTTTGCTCTTTCTCAGTTGGCGGATCGTGGGGCTGTGAGGTCAGATGGTTGCCCAGGCCATAACGCGGGAGATTCAGGGAGTTGACCGTGTTAACTACCGCCGGGGAGTAAAGCAGAGCATACTGGTCGGTCTGGTCAGACTCGTCAATATTGAACTTGATGGTTTTGGGGATGCGGTCAGGAAAGTAAGAGCGTCTGCCGTCCTCAAAAGTAAGATATTTCCGGCCATTTTCCGGGTCGGTGGCGGCGTAATTTTCTTGAATGAAGGTGCGGGTGCGGCGCACCATGTAGAGGCGCATAAGATCACACCAATTTGCAGAACTTGACATACACAACTCGGGGGCTTAAGCAATTTCATCCCTTCTCCCAAACCTGACCGGGCGAAGGGAAAGGCAGTCCTCGAGGTTGGCCAATTGGAAACGTTAATCAGTGGATGGAAAAAAAGTAAAAATAAAGGTAAGTTAAGGATAATTCTGGTAGTCCCAACGGGAATCGAACCCGTGTCTCCGCCGTGAGAGGGCGGTGTCCTAGGCCGCTAGACGATGGGACCGCGCAGAAATGTATATCTCAACCATCAGTAGCTGTCAAGGTTCATCTTCCTTTCTGTCAATAGCACACACAGATGTCCGGTTTTCATAGCACATGAAATGTCCGGTTGATTTTTACAATCCCTTACCATATTCTGAAGTCGTCTCCTGGGAGGGTAGGGCAACGCTGGAGAGCGA
>JBMORG010000007.1:0-1942 GCA_049322355.1 Thermodesulfobacteriota bacterium
TGCCCACCCTGATATGGTTGAAAGTTGTCAAGTAGGCGCAAGCCCCCCTTGGGTTTTGGGTTAAGCCGCGAGATGATTCTCAGGCTCCAACGGGGCGGGACGCTTTAGCGACGTTTGATCACTCTGATATACGCGGGTTGGTTACCGCCTGACCTGGCTGCGTCACGGAGCTGCCTCTCTCTACAGACGGGAGTTTCGGCCGCGGCCTATTCCCCTAGGGTGAACGAGGGCTCTCCTTACCGTGGTCGCGCCCCGATGGGGCCTGAGAATGTTTTTCTTTAACTGCGCCTTTGGTTTTTTCCTTAAGCAGTTACGGGTTCCACGGCTTTGCCGATGGCCCAGATAAAAGCCGCCAGTTCCCGGGCGATGGCGGTAACGATGGTTTGCTTGGCCTTGCCCCGGGCCAGGAGTCGTCGATACCGGGCGCAGAGGCGGAGTTGCGCCTTCCAGGAGATCTGTCGGATGCTCTGGGGCAAACCCTCCTGGCGCTGGAGCAAGGGCCGGGTGATCCGGGCTCTCAGGCGATAGGCCCAGGCCGCTTCCACCAGGACCCGGCGGGCATGGCCATTGCCGGTTTTGGTGATGGGACCCCGGCGCACCGAGGCGCCGCTGGAGTGCTCCGAGGGGACCAGCCCCAGGTAGGCCATGAGTTCCTTGGGGTTGTAAAAGCGGTTCAGGTCCCCCACTTCCGCCACCACCGTGGCGGCGACGAGGAGAGAGACCCCCCGTAGGGCCTGGTAAGCCCGAACGACAGGCGCCCGGCGCCACTGGGGGACCAGTTCTCGGATTTGGGCCGTCAGGCGCTGCACCCGAGCCGTGGCCTCCCGCACCGCGTCCAGGTATTCCTGGAGGACGATCTGTTGCGCCGGATGCTCCAGGTAGAGTCCCCGCAGCCAGCGCCAATAGCCCCGGCCCCAGGTGGTCTTGCCCGAAAAGCGGTGGCCGTGGCGCAGCAGAAACGCGGCGGTGCGCTGCTTGGCCCGGCGCTCCACGCTCTTGGCGTCTTCCCGGGCCCGGGTCAGATCCCGCATGGCCTCATCTTCCGGGTCAGGCACCTGCACCGGGGTCAGTTCCCCGGCCCGGAAGAGGCGGGCCAGGGTGACGGCGTCCCGGCGGTCGTTTTTCAAACGGTCGCCGGGGCGCCGGGGAATCAAAGACGGTGCGGCCACTAGACACGGCAATCCCTGGGCCGTCAGATGCCGGTAGACCTGGTAACCGCAGGGGCCGGCCTCGTAGGCAAACCGCAGGGTCGCACCGCCGGCCTGGAGTTTGCGGACCAATTTATCCAGGGCCTCCAGGTCGCCGCCGATCTTGCCGTAGTGCCGCACTTGGCCGCCGGCTGCGGCAATGGCTACATCCATGGACATTTTATGGACATCCAACCCCACATACAGTACACTCGTTCTCATGGCCTGCCTCCTTGGTTGTGGCTCTTGGCTGTTAGTCCTTTAGGCTCACAGCTTAACCCACGTTTGCAAGGTTCGCAGGCCTTTATCTTTCAACCATTATGTCTACATCTCTCCACAAATAATCGTTCTTTAATCTTCGCCCTGGCCCTGGTCTTTGGCAATGGCCTCAAGAATTTCCCTTGCCTGTCTTTCATCCGCCCGATCCACCAGGAGGCGCACGCCCCGGACGAACTGGAGGGGGGGATAGGTTCCCCCGGCATCGTCCGCCAGGATCAGGGTCTCAATGCCCTCGGCTTCCAAAAAAGACGCGGCCATCTCCGCGGTCACGCGGTTGGGAAAGGTCTCTATGACTATGGCGTCGTCCCGGTTCAAGGGATTACCTCTAAAAGTAACAAGTGGTCTGGAGGGCAGACACTGCCCACCTTAAAAATAGAATCTTCGCTGCGCTCAGAATGACAGTTTAAGCGGGTTTTCAGCCGGTAGCACAGGCTTTCAGCCTGTGACCGGCACAGACAAGATGCCTGTGCTACCAA
>JBMORG010000008.1:0-15921 GCA_049322355.1 Thermodesulfobacteriota bacterium
CCGGTGGCGTTGGAGAAAGAGCTGCGCTTTGCCATCCGGGAAGGCGGCCGCACCGTGGGCGCCGGCGTGGTGAGCGAGATTATTGAATAGGTTCATGGAGCACAGGCTGGAAAGCCTGTGGCTACCGGGCCTGAGAAATTTTGGAATAACTTATGAGAGATATCGTCACGTTGGCCTGTACCGAATGCAAACGGCGGAACTACACGACCACCAAGAACAAGCGGCGGACCCCGGATCGGCTCGCCTTTAAAAAGTACTGTTCTTTTTGTCGGACCCACACCCTTCACCGAGAGAGCAAGTAGGGGGAGAAGACAGGCCAGTAGCTCGAACGGTTAGAGCGCCGGTCTCCAAAACCGGATGTTGGGGGTTCGAATCCCTCCTGGCCTGCCAATTATGGTCCATGACCTGGGACGACGAGATCGGTTGGTGCCACCGCCTTCTTACCGCGCACGCAGATACTCTCCTCGAACTCCCTAAAATCGAGGTGCTCCAGGGTTAACATGATCCAGCCTGTATTTGTCCTTTAGCCGCGGGCCTTGGCCCCTGGCAGCAGAGGGGGGCTGGGTTTTTCCGTGTCGGGGAAAACGAGAGTGGAACCGCTTATGAATAAGAAGACCAAGACAAAGCCCAAAGGGAACCAGAAAGAGGGCGGCGCCGACGCGCCTCGCGGGCAGGTGGTCAAAATCAAGCAGGGCAAAGCACGGGCCGGATGGTTTACCAAGGTTCCGCCCATCAAGCAATATTGGACCCAAACCAAGAATTTTCTGGCGGAAGCAGTTCAGGAGCTCAAGAAGGTCACCTGGCCCGACCGCAAGGAGACCCTGGGGACCACGGGGGTGGTCCTGGTCTTGGTGTTCTTTATTGCGGGATACCTGGGATTCGTGGATTTTCTCCTGTCCCACTTAGTCCGGTATTTCATCCACTAAAGATCAAAGGCAAGACCGTGTCCAAAAAATGGTACATCATCCATACCTATTCGGGCTTTGAGCAGAAAGTCAAGAATGCCATTATGGAGCGGGCCAAGGCTCGGGGCCTGGAACACCTGGTAGAGCAGGTGCTGGTGCCCACGGAGACGGTGGAAGAAATGGTCAAAGGGGAGCGCAAACTCTCCTCCCGGAAATTCTATCCGGGCTACGTGCTGGTGCAGATGGAGCTGACGGACGAGTCATGGCACCTGGTGAAAGACACCCCCAAAGTGACGGGCTTCATCGGCAGCAAAGAAGAGCCGGTGGCCATCCCCGAGGAAGAAGCGGAAAAAATCATCGCCCAGATGCAGGAGGGGGTGCTCAGACCCAAGCCCAAGATCAAGTTCGAGACCGGGGACAAGGTCCAGGTGACGGACGGGCCCTTTACCAATTTTACCGGGGTGGTGGACGAAGTGCGGCCGGACCGGGGCCGGGTGCGGGTGATGATCAGCGTCTTCGGGCGGCCGACGCCGGTGGAGTTGGAGTTTACGCAGTTGGAAAAAATATAGCTGTCAGCTATCAGCGGTTAGCTAACAGCTTTAAAAAGATTTAAAGGCAGCTGTCAGGGTTAACGGTCAGCAAAAAGTTTGCGGTTATAGTTTTTTCTTTCGCTGAAAGCTGATAGCCGATAGCTGATAGCCAAGGAGCTTTTAAATGGCCAAAAAGGTAATAGCCCAGATAAAATTGCAAATCCCCGCGGGGCAAGCCAACCCTTCGCCGCCCATCGGCCCGGCCCTGGGTCAGCACGGGGTCAACATCATGGAATTCTGCAAAAGCTACAACGCCAAAACTGCGGGGCAGGAAGGGACCATCATTCCGGTGTTGATCACAGTCTATGCCGACCGCTCTTTTTCCTTTGTGACCAAGACCCCGCCGGCGTCGGTGCTGCTGAAACAGATGGCCCAGATAGCCAAGGGGGCCAAGGAAGCTAGCCGGGAGAAGGCGGGGCAGATCACCAAGGCGCAATTGGAAGAGATCGCCAAGCAAAAGATGCCGGATTTGAACACCACCAACCTGGAGATGGCCATGCACAGCATCGCCGGGACCGCCCGGAGCATGGGGATTGAGATAGTTGAGTAGCGTATTTCCTCCCCCTGATGGGGGAGGGTTAGGGTGGGGGTGAGTCATGCCCTCTCCCCCTTACCCCCTCCCACCAAGGGAGGGGGAATGACGAACAAGGGAGTGTGACATACCGATGGCCAAACATGGCAAGCGATATCGGGAGGCCGCCGCCAAGGTGGACCGCAATCAGCGCTATCCCTTCCAGGACGCCGTCAATCTGGCGCTGGAGACCGCCTCCAGCAAGTTTGACGAAACCGTGGAGACCGCGGTGGCCCTGGGAGTGAACCCCCGCCACGCCGATCAGATGGTGCGGGGCGCGGTGGTCCTGCCCCATGGGTTGGGAAAGACCGTGCGGGTCCTGGTGTTCGCCAAGGGAGAAAAGGAAAAAGAGGCCCTGGATGCCGGCGCCGACTATGTCGGGGCTGAAGACCTGATCGCCAAGATCCAGGGCGGCTGGATGGAATTTGACAAAGCCGTGGCCACCCCGGACCTCATGGGCGCAGTGGGGAAGATCGGCAAAATCCTGGGTCCCCGGGGCCTGATGCCCAATGTCAAGGTGGGGACGGTTACTTTTGATGTGGGCAAAGCGGTGAATGAACTGAAAGGCGGCAAGGTGGAGTTTCGGGTGGACCGGGCCGGCGTGATCCATGCCCCGGTGGGCAAGGTTTCCTTCGGATCGGAAAAAATCCTGCAAAACCTGGCGGCCCTGATGGACACCCTGGTGCGGCTGAAGCCTGCCACCAGCAAAGGCACTTACATGAAGGGCATCCATCTGAGCACCACCATGGGTCCGGGAATTCCCGTGGACACCAGCGATGTAAAAAACCTGGTGCGTCTGCTTTAAAGGAGAAAGAGGTGCGTAAGTCACAGAAAGCCGAAATCGTCCAGGAAATCCGGGAGTCGGTGGCGAAATCGCAGATCGGCATACTGACGGATTTCAAGGGACTGAAGGTAGAGGATATGACCAGGCTGCGGCGGCAGCTTGCTGAGGCCGAAGGCGAACTCCGGGTGGTGAAAAACACCCTGCTGCGGCGGGCTGCGGCTGATGATTCTCCCTTGGCACCTTTGCTCTCCCATTCCACCGGGCCTAATGCCCTGACGTTGGGGTTTGCCGATCCAGTGGCGGTAACCAAGGTGCTCATCAAATTTGCCCAGGATAAGCCGCAACTGGTGCTCAAAGCGGGTGCTCTGGGGGGCAAAGTCCTGACCGCCCAGGATCTGGAAGCGCTGAGTAAATTGCCCGCCCGGGAAGTGCTCCTGGCCCAGCTGCTGGGTGTGATGCAGGGCGTACCCACGGCCCTGGTTTCAGTTTTGGCCGCGGTGCCCCGGGGTCTGCTCAACGTGCTGGTGGCCTTAAGGGATAAGAAGGCTGAGTCAGAGCCGGCAGCGGCAGCAGCACCCGAAGCTGCGGAAACGCCATTGGCGGAGCCGGAAGCGGCGCCTGAGGCGTAGACTTATCAATAAAACCGGAAAATTAATAAAGATTTACTCGAGGATAAGGAGGAAAGAAAGATGGCCATTTCACGTGCTGAGGTAGTGGACTACCTGGCCAACATGACGGTGCTGGAACTCTCCACGCTGATCAAAGAGCTGGAAGAGAAGTTTGGGGTGTCCGCGGCGGCCCCGGTGGCGGTGGCTGCGGTGGGCGGCGTGGCTGCGGCGGAAGCAGCTCCCGCGGCTGAGGAGAAAACCGAATTCGACGTGGTTCTGACGGTCTGCGGTCCCAATAAGATCCAGGTGATCAAGGAAGTCCGGGCCGTCACCAACCTGGGATTGAAAGAAGCCAAAGAAGCGGTGGAAAACGTGCCCACCACATTGAAAGAAGCCATTTCCAAGGCAGAAGCCGAGGAAGTCAAGAAGAAGTTGGAAGCCCAGGGAGCTACCATCGAAATTAAGTAGGTCCACCGTGGCAGGCGAGGACGCCTGCCCCACGGAATGAACCCACTACTGGCGGGCAGGACGCCCGCCCCACGATGAGGTAGCCCCTGATCTTCGGCCATCCTTCAAGGAGTATCCATGGCCAAAGTATTATCACCGTTACGGCTGTATCGCAAAAACTTCGGCAAGATCGAGCGGATTGTGGACATTTCCAATCTCATCGAGATGCAAAAAGAGTCCTATCACCGTTTCTTGCAAAAAGATGTGGAACCGGAGGCGCGCTCGGATTACGGCCTCCAGGGAGTCTTCAAAAGCGTCTTCCCCATCCGGGATTTTTCCGGCGCCTGCTCCCTGGAGTTCGTGGAATACGGTTTGGGCGATCCCAAGTACGACGTGGACGAGTGCCAGCAGCGGGGCATGACCTTTGAAGTGCCCATGAAGATACGGGTGCGCCTGGTAGTCCACGATCTGGGGCCAGACTCCAAGGCCCAAACTATTCGGGACATCAAGGAGCAGGAGATTTATTTTGGCACCCTGCCCCTAATGACCGAGCACGGGACGTTTATAATCAACGGCACCGAGCGGGTGGTGGTGAGCCAGTTGCACCGCTCCCCTGGTCTGTTCATCGACCATGATCGGGCTAAGATTCATTCCAGCGGCAAGATTATTTATTCCGCCCGGTTGATTCCCTTGAGAGGCTCCTGGATCGATTTCGAGTTCGATCCCAAGGATATCCTTTACGTCAGGATCGACCGGCGGCGCAAGTTTCCCGCTACCATCCTCCTGAAAGCCCTGGGTTATTCCACGGAAGAACTTCTGAACTTCTTCTATAAAACCCAGCGGGTGACCCTTGCCGGCGAGACCATCCAGCAAGCCTTCATTCCGGAACTGCTGATGGACAAAACCGCCACTGTAGACATCACCGATCCCAAAAGTGGGGATGTCCTGGTCAAGAAGGGTAAACGCCTAACTCCGGTGTTGATCGGCAAGATTAAACGGGCCGGATTGGAATCCATCTCCGGGAACGCCACTGATTTGGTGGGCCGGGTGGTGGCCCATGACATCTTAGACCCGGAGAGCGGCGAAGTTTTGGCCCAGTGCAATGACATGCTTTCCGAGGACAAGATTGCCCTGCTGCAGGAGAAGGGCATCAAGGAACTGGACCTGCTGTTCATCGACGGAGTCAACGTCAGCCCCTGCCTGCGCAATACTTTAGTGGCGGATAAAACCGCTACGGTCAAAGAAGCGGTCCTGGAAATCTACCGGCGTTTGCGCCCCAGCAACCGCCCAAACGACGAAGTGGCCACCAGTTTCTTCGAGAATCTCTTTTTCAATCCGGAATATTATGATCTGTCGCCGGTGGGCCGGTTGAAGTTGGACCTGAAACTGCGGCCCGACCCCGCGGACCGGTTACCCCTGACCCAAACCACCTTAACCCGGGAGGACATCCTCCTGGCGGTGCGGGAACTCATCACCCAAAAGGACCGGGAAGGACCGGTGGATGACATCGACCACCTGGGTAACCGCCGGGTCCGGGCCGTGGGCGAACTCCTGGAGAACCAGTTCCGGGTGGGTTTGGTGCGCATGGAGCGGGCCATCAAGGAACGCATGGCCATCCAGGACCTGGACACCCTGATGCCCCACGACCTGGTGAACGCCAAGCCGGTGCAGGCGGTGATCAAGGAGTTTTTCGGGACCTCACAGTTGTCGCAGTTCATGGATCAGACCAACCCTTTGAGCGAAATCACCCACAAACGGCGTTTAAGCGCCCTGGGTCCCGGGGGGTTGACCCGGGAGCGGGCCGGCTTCGAGGTCCGGGATGTGCATCCGACCCACTATGGCCGCATCTGCCCCATTGAAACGCCGGAAGGTCCCAATATCGGTCTCATCGTGTCCTTGAGCACCTTTGCCCGGGTCAACGAGTTGGGATTCATCGAAACGCCTTACCGGGTCGTGGAAAAGGTGGAAAAGCGCGGCAAGATTGAGACCCGGGTCACCAAACAGATAAAGTACTTGAGCGCCCTGGAAGAGGGCGACAAGGTCATCGCCCAGGCCAACGCCCGCCTGGATAGCAAGGGACGGTTCGTAGATGAGATGATCGAAGCCCGGAAATTTGGGGAGTTCATCATTGCCCACCCGGACCAGATCGAATATATGGACGTGTCCCCCAACCAATTGGTGAGCGTGGCGGCGTCCTTGATTCCCTTCCTGGAGCATGACGACGCTAACCGGGCCTTGATGGGCTCCAACATGCAGCGTCAGGCGGTGCCGCTGTTGACCAGCAGCACGCCCCTGGTGGGCACGGGCATGGAAGGCGTAGTGGCCCGGGATTCCGGAGTCACTGTGGTGGCCCGGCGCCGGGGTTATGTCGAAGACGTGGATTCCACCCGCATCGTTATCCGGGCCGCGGAGCCCGGCCCCGGAGGGAATGGCTCCCCCGTGGATATTTATAAACTGACGAAATTCCAGCGGACCAACCAAAACACCTGTTTTAACCAGCGTCCCATCGTGGCCCCGGGAGACTTGGTGGAGAAGGGCCAGATCATTGCGGACGGCCCCGCCACCTCCATGGGCGAACTGGCCCTGGGCAAGAACGTCATGGTGGCCTTCATGCCTTGGGGCGGCTATAACTTTGAAGACTCCATCCTGGTGAGCGAGCGGCTGATCAAAGAAGACGTCTTCACCTCTATCCACATCGAAGAATTCGAGGTGATGGCCCGGGACACCAAGCTGGGCAAAGAAGAGATCACCCGGGATATCCCCAATGTGGGGGAAGACGCTTTAAGCAACCTGGATGACAGCGGCATCATCAGCCTGGGGTCCGAGGTGCGCCCCGGCGACATCCTGGTGGGCAAAATCACTCCCAAGGGGGAAACCCAGCTTACCCCCGAGGAAAAACTGCTCCGGGCCATTTTCGGCGAAAAAGCCGGGGACGTGAAAGATACCTCACTGAGGGTGCCACCGGGGATCGAAGGGGTGGTGATCGACGCCCGGGTCTTTTCCCGCAAGGGTGTGGAGAAAGACGACCGCAGCCGCTCCATCGAAGATGAAGCGGTGGCCAAACTGCAAAAGGACCAGGCCGACGAGATCGCCATCATCACCCAGACCTTCCGCCAGAAGGTGAAAGACTTGGTGGTGGGGCACAAGGTGGCCGACAACCTGGATGACGAGCGCACCGGGCACACTTACCTGCATGCCGGGGAGCCGGTGCCGGCCGAGCTGGTGAGCCGGCAAAACTTGGAGTTCTGGCGACACGTCTCCTTCGAGGAGGCGGGCCTGGAAGACCAGTTGGATCAGCTTCTGGACCATTACCAGGAACAGCTGCATCTAGTGAACATGGTGTTTGAGGCCAAGCTGGGCCGGCTGCGGAAAGTGGACGAGCTGCCACCGGGTGTTATCAAAAAGGTCAAGGTCTTTGTGGCCATGAAGCGGAAGCTGGCGGTGGGCGACAAGATGGCTGGCCGCCACGGCAACAAAGGGGTGGTGTCCCGGCTGATGCCGGAAGAAGACATGCCCTATTTTGCCGACGGTACGCCGGTGGACATCGTCTTGAACCCCCTGGGAGTGCCTTCCCGGATGAACGTGGGCCAGGTGATGGAGACCCACATGGGCTGGGCTTCCCATGCCCTGGGTAAAAGCATCGGCGAAATGGTCGATAAATTCTACAGCCTGGAGTCCATTCAGGCGCGCCTGAAGCGGGTTCTAAACGCAGACGCTCCCCTGGCCCAGGAAATCGATTCCCTGACGTATGATGAAATCCGCCAAATCTGGCAAAAACATTATCAGGACGGGATTCACATGGCCTCGCCGGTCTTTGACGGGGCCACAGAAGAAGAGGTCCAGGCCTACCTGGCGGAGGCCGGGCTGCCCACCGGCGGCCAGGCGCGCTTAAGGGACGGCCGCACCGGCGAGGAGTTCGACCGGGACGTCACCGTGGGTGTGATGTACATGATGAAACTGCATCATCTGGTAGCGGACAAGATTCACGCCAGGTCTATCGGGCCGTACTCCCTGGTGACCCAGCAGCCCCTGGGCGGCAAAGCCCAGTTCGGCGGCCAGCGTTTGGGTGAGATGGAAGTCTGGGCCTTGGAAGCCTACGGCGCGGCGTATACGCTGCAGGAATTTCTGACGGTGAAATCGGACGACGTGGCCGGCCGCACCCGCATGTATGAGAAGATCTTTAAAGGCGAATATGACCTGGAAGCGGGGCTGCCGGAGTCCTTCAACGTGCTGGTGCGGGAGCTCAAGAGCCTGGCGCTTAACGTTGAGCTCCTGAAAAGGGACAAGGAAAAGTCCTGAGGAAAAGTTTTTTATGGAAAAAATGCGAGAAGTCGCTCTGGAAGATTTAAACAGCCTGTTCGCCCGGCCGGAAGACCCCATTGCCATCGAGGCGGTGCGGTTGTCGTTGTCGGCTCCCGACATGATCCGTAACTGGTCCCACGGCGAGGTAAAGAAGCCGGAGACCATCAACTACCGGACCTTCAAGCCGGAGCGGGACGGTCTGTTCTGTGCCAAAATTTTCGGACCTGCCAAAGATTACGAATGTAACTGCGGCAAATACAAGCGCATGAAGCACCGGGGCATCACCTGTGAAAAGTGCGGAGTGGAGGTGATCCAGTCCAAGGTGCGCCGGGAACGGATGGGCCACATTGAGTTGGCCTGCCCGGTGGTGCATATCTGGTTTTTGAAGAGCCTGCCCAGCAAGATCGGTAATCTCCTGGACCTGACCCTGAAAGAGCTGGAAAAGATCCTCTATTTCGAGGCCTTTGTGGTGGTGGACCCTGGTGATACGCCTTTGACCAAGGGGATGCTGCTGTCCGAGGAGAAATACCGCCAGTCCCGGGAGGAATATGGGGACCGGTTCAAGGCGGGTATGGGGGCCGAGGCCATCCGGGAGATGTTGAAGGTGGTGGAACTGGAGCCCCTGGCCGCGGCCGTGCGCCATGAGATGGTCAAGACCAGCTCGGACGCGAAACGCAAGAAGCTGGGGAAAAGGCTGAAAATCATCGACGCCTTCCGGGAGTCCGGGCAGCGCCCCGAATGGATGGTAATGGAGGTGATTCCCGTATTGCCGCCGGATTTGCGGCCTTTGGTGCATCTGGACGGCGGTCGCTTTGCCACCTCTGATTTGAACGACCTCTACCGCCGGGTGATCAACCGCAACAACCGGTTGAAAAGGCTGCTGGAGCTTAATGCCCCGGATATCATCATCCGCAATGAAAAACGCATGCTGCAGGAAGCCGTGGACGTGTTGTTCGAAAACGGCCGCCGGGGCCGCACCATCACCGGTCCCAACAAGCGGGCCCTGAAATCGCTGTCCGACATGCTAAAAGGCAAGCAGGGCCGCTTCCGGCAGAACCTGTTGGGGAAACGGGTGGACTATTCCGGGCGTTCGGTGATTGTCATCGGGCCGGAATTGCGGCTCCACCAGTGCGGTCTGCCCAAGCAGATGGCCCTGGAATTGTTCAAGCCCTTTATCTTCCATAAACTGGTGGCCAAGGGCTATGCCACCACCATCAAAGTGGCGAAAAGACTGGTGGACCGGGAGACCCCGGAGGTCTGGGATATCCTGGACGAAGTGGTGCGGGAACACCCGGTGATGCTCAACCGGGCCCCCACCTTGCACCGCCTGGGCATCCAAGCCTTTGAGCCGCTGCTCATCGAAGGCAAGGCCATTCAGTTGCATCCCCTGGTCTGTACCGCGTTCAACGCCGACTTTGACGGCGACCAGATGGCGGTGCACGTGCCCTTGTCCATCGAGAGCCAGATCGAGGCCCGGGCCTTGATGATGTCCACCAACAACATTTTGAGCCCCGCCAACGGCGACCCCATCATCATACCCACCCAGGATATCGTTTTGGGGCTTTACTACCTCACCCGGGAACGGCCCTTCGCCCAAGGCGAGCGGGTGGCCAAAAACGGTAAGCAGCCCATCCCTTTTTCCTCTCCCGAGGAAGTGCGGGTAGCCTATGACCAAGGCGAGGTACACCTCCAGGCCCGCATCCCGGTGCGCATTGACGGCAAAATTTATAACACTACGGTGGGCCGGGTGATCCTCCGGGAGATTCTGCCTGAAGGCCTACCCTTCGATCTGATCAACGGCACCATGACCAAGAAAGAAATCCGCAAGCTGGTGTCCCATGCCTACCGCAAGTGCGGCATTAAAGACACGGTAATCTTTGCGGACCAACTGAAAAACCTAGGGTACAAGTTCGCCACCCAGGCGGGCATCTCCATCTCCATCCAAGATATGGTGATCCCCAGCCGCAAGCCGGAGATTTTGGCCCAATCCCAGTCTGAAGTGAGCCAGGTGGAGGAGCAATACCAGGAAGGTCTTATCACCGAGGGCGAAAAATACAACAAGGTGGTGGACATCTGGGCCAAGGCTACTGACGAGATCGCCGCGGAGATGATTGCCGAGATGGCCCGGGAAGTGGTGTCGGTGGAGGAGCCGGACCCGGAGAATCCGGAAAAGACTATAGTGCACCAGGAAGAAGTGGCTTCTTTCAACCCGGTCTTCATGATGGCCGACTCCGGCGCCCGGGGCAGCAAGGACCAGATGCGCCAGTTGGCGGGTATGCGGGGGTTGATGGCCAAACCGTCCGGCGAAATTATCGAAACCCCCATCACCGCCAATTTCCGGGAAGGTCTCACGGTATTGCAATACTTCATTTCGACTCACGGCGCCCGGAAAGGTTTGGCGGATACGGCCTTGAAGACCGCCAACTCCGGATATCTGACCCGGAGGCTGGTGGACGTGGCCCAGGATGCGGTGATCACCGAGGAAGACTGCGGCACCATCGACGGCATCAATGTGACGCCCCTGGTGGAAGGCGGCGAAATCATCGAGCGGGTGGGCGACCGGGTCCTGGGGCGCACCGCGCTGGAAGATATCATAGACCGCCATACCGAAGAGGTCCTGGTCAGGTCAAACGAGGAAATCGACGAGGATGCGGCCCGGCGGATTGAAGAAGCCGGATTGGACAAGGTCAAGATCAGGAGCGTGCTTACCTGCCAGACCCGACGGGGCGTATGCGCCAAGTGCTACGGGCGGGACCTGGGTCACGGCACCCCGGTGTCCATGGGTGAGGCCATCGGCATCCTGGCGGCCCAGAGCATCGGCGAACCCGGCACGCAGCTGACCATGCGAACCTTCCACATCGGCGGCACGGCCTCCCGGCGGGCGGAACAGAGCGTTCACGTAGCCCGGATCAAAGGCCTGGTGCGCTTCGAAAACCTGAAATCAGTAATTGACCGTCAGGGCGAAATGGTGAACCTGAGCCGTCAGGCTGACCTGGTTTTGGTGAACGAGAAGGGCATCGAACGGGAACGCTACCCCTTGACTTACGGAGCCCATCTCAAAGTGCAGGAAGGCCAGGAGGTTCAAGCCGGCCAAGTTCTGGCGGAATGGGACCCCTTCACCAACGCCATATTGACGGAAGTGGGCGGCACCATCAAGTTTGGAGATATCCTGGATAACATCACGGTGCAGGAACGGGTGGACCCGGTAACGGGCAAGGCCTCCCGCCTCATCGTGGAGAGCAAGGACGCAGAGCTGCGGCCCCGCATCTCGGTGAAGGACGCGGAGGGTCAGACTGCCAAGATTCCCGGTTCCATAGCCTCGGCCCGGTACTTCATGCCGGTGGGCGCGATTATTATGGTAAATGAAGGGGACCAGGTGACCCCGGGGGAAGTCATCGCCAAAATTCCCCGGGAAACCACCAAAACCAAAGACATCACCGGCGGTCTGCCCCGGGTGGCGGAACTTTTCGAGGTGCGCAAGCCCAAAGAGACCGCGATTATCAGCGAAATCAGCGGGGTGGTCTCTTTCGGCAAGCATATCAAGGGCAAGCGGAAAATCATCGTCACCCCGGATGTGGAGAAGGCCAAGCCCAAGGAATACCTGATCCCCAAGGGCAAGCATGTGGCGGTGCAGGAGGGCGACTACGTAAAGGCCGGAGACGCCTTAATGGACGGCTCCCCCAACCCCCATGATATCCTGAACGTCAGCGGCCTGAAGGAGTTGGCCCGGTATCTGGTGGACGAAGTGCAGGAGGTTTACCGACTCCAGGGCGTAAAGATCAACGACAAGCACATCGAAGTTATTGTGCGGCAGATGCTGCGGCGCATCAAGGTGGTGGACCCGGGCGACACCGATTTCCTCATGGGCGAGCAGGTGGAAAAATGGGTCTTCGAAGAGAAGAACGACCAGGTCCTGGCCCAGGGGAAACAACCGGCCACAGGTGAACCGCTGCTGCTGGGGATCACCAAGGCATCCTTGACAACGGAGAGTTGGATTTCAGCGGCCTCCTTCCAGGAGACCACCAAAGTACTGGCGGACGCGGCGGTGCAGGGGAAGATCGATTACCTCCGGGGACTCAAGGAAAACGTGATCATGGGGCGGCTGATCCCTGCGGGCACGGGTCTGGACCAGTACCGGGAACTGGACATCAAGATGAGTGCGGACGTCACCCATGAACTGCCGATGCCGGAAGCCATTGAGGCGGATGTGGCTATGGAGGCGGAGGTTGCCGCGGCATCTGAGTAATAATAAGTTGACAACCTTAGCCTTATTAAATTAAAATAATTAATTTGTGTGGCTGTTTAAAATCGTTTTTCGTTTTTGGTTAAAGATTAAAGGCCAAGCTAAAAACAACTGGAAAAACGACAACGAACAACGAAAAAAGGATTGTTCACAGGCGAGACGCCTGTGCCACTAAAACGAGGAAAGGCGTATGCCTACTATCAACCAGTTGATTCGCAAGGGCCGGGAATTGCAGAAGAAACGCACCGCGTCGCCGGCCCTGCAAAGCTGCCCCCAAAAACGGGGGGTGTGTGTCCGGGTCTACACCACCACGCCCAAAAAACCCAATTCCGCGTTGCGCAAGGTCGCCAGGGTGCGCCTCACCAACGGCATCGAGGTGACCACTTATATCCCTGGCGTGGGCCACAACCTCCAGGAGCACTCCGTGGTGCTTATCCGGGGTGGCAGGGTGAAGGATTTGCCGGGAGTACGCTATCACGTGATCCGGGGCACCCTGGACGCGTCCGGCGTTTCCGACCGCCGGCGGGGACGGTCGAAGTATGGGGCCAAAAGGCCTAAATGATGGTTTTCGGTTTTCGGTGAAAAGCCGAGAGATTAGGGCGCCAAGCCAGGAATCAACAGCAAACAGCAAACAGTAAACAGCTAACAGAGGTTTTTATGCCCAGAAAAGGCGGAGTGGTCAAGCGGCCGGTCCCCCAAGACCTAAAATATAACGATGTCCTGGTGAGCCGGTTCATCAACGGCCTGATGGAGCGGGGCAAGAAAAGCACGGCCCAACGCATTCTCTACAACGCCATGGAGTTGGTGGGGCAGAGAGGCAACGACGACCCTCTGAAGCTCTTCCATCAGGCGGTGGAAAATGTCAAACCTTTGATCGAGGTGAAGTCCCGCCGGGTGGGCGGCGCCACCTATCAGGTGCCCGTGGAAGTTCGGGCCGACCGCCGGGTTTCTTTGGCCATCCGCTGGCTGATCAACTACTCCAAGGCCAGGAGTGAAAAATCCATGGAGGCCAAGCTGGCCGCGGAGCTGCTGGACGCAGCCAATAACCGGGGCGCCTCCATTAAAAAACGGGAAGATACGCACAAGATGGCCGAAGCTAATAAGGCCTTTGCGCATTATAGATGGTAAGAAAGCGTTTTTGGTTTTCGTTTTTGGTTTTTGGTTAAAAGCAAAGGCTAAAAGGCAATAGACCAGAAGACGAAAAACGAAAAACGAAAAACGAAAAACGAGAAAAAATTTTGGCAAGACAGACCCCGTTAAGCCGGGTACGGAATATTGGGTTTATGGCCCACATCGACGCCGGTAAGACCACCACCACGGAACGCATCCTCTTCTACACAGGGGTGACGCACCGCTTGGGCGAAGTGCACGACGGCCAGGCCACGATGGACTGGATGGCCCAGGAACAGGAACGCGGCATTACCATTACTTCTGCCGCCACTACCTGCTACTGGAACGACCATCGCATCAACATCATTGACACGCCGGGCCACGTGGATTTTACCATTGAAGTGGAACGCTCCCTCAGGGTGCTGGACGGCGTGGTGGCAGTGTTCGACGCGGTGGGCGGAGTTGAACCCCAGAGCGAGACAGTGTGGCGCCAGGCGGACCGCTACGGGGTGCCGCGGCTGGCCTTCATCAACAAAATGGACCGGGTGGGCGCGGATTTGCCCCGGTGCCTGAAGATGATGCGGGAGCGCCTCAAGGCCACCCCGGTGCTGCTGCAACTGCCTTTAGGGGAAGAAGATAAATTTCAAGGAATCATTGACCTGATCAGTATGCAGGCCATCGTCTACGAGGAAGGCACCAAGGGCATCCAGTTTGAGATTACGCCGATCCCGGCGGATTACCTGGAACTGGCGGAAGAGGCCCGGAACGAGATGCTGGAGGCGCTTTCGGAAGTGGACGAAGGCATCATGGAGCGCTACCTGGCGGATGAGCCGGTGGAGGACACCCTGATCAAGAGCGCGGTGCGCCGGGGCACCATCGGGTTGGAGATTATCCCGGTGCTGTGCGGTTCCGCCTTCAAGAATAAAGGGGTGCAACCGCTGTTGGATGCGGTGGTGGACTACCTGCCGTCGCCTCTGGATGTGCCGCCGGTGCAAGGCGAGGATGCCAAGGGCAACGTGGTGGAACGGCCGCCCAAAGATGACGCGCCGCTGGCGGCCCTGGCCTTTAAGCTATTGAGTGATCCCTTTGTCGGCCATTTGACTTTTATCCGGGTCTACTCCGGAGTCTTGGCCTCTGGCAGCAGTGTGCTAAACGCCAGCAAGGGCGTCAAGGAACGCATTGGGCGCCTCCTCAAGATGCACGCCAACAAGCGGGAAGAGATCAGCGAGGCCTATGCCGGGGACATCGTGGCCGCGGTGGGGCTGAAAAACACCACTACCGGCGATACCCTGGCGGATGAGCGGGATCCGGTGGTGCTGGAGACTTTGCACATCCCGCAGCCGGTCATCGATATTGCCATCGAACCTGCCACCAAGGCCGACCAGGACAAGCTGGGCCAGGCCTTAAGCAAGATCGCCGCGGAAGACCCGTCGTTTCGGGTGCACAGCGACACCGAAACCGGCCAGACCCTTATTTCCGGAATGGGTGAACTTCACCTGGAGATTATCGTGGACCGCCTGATGCGGGAATTCAAGGTGGACGCCCGGGTGGGCAAACCCCAGGTGGCGTACCGGGAAACCATTACCGAGGAGGCCACGGCGGAAGGCAAATTTGTCCGGCAGAGCGGCGGCCGGGGCCAGTACGGGCACGTGGTCCTGGCAGTGAAACCGTTACCCGCGGGCGAGGGCGTGGTCTTTGTCAACAAGATCGTGGGCGGCGTGGTCCCCAAGGAATTTATCCCGGCGGTGGAGCGGGGTGTCAAAGAGGCTGCGGCCACCGGGATTTTGGGCTACCCCATGGTGGATGTGGAAATAGACTTGGTGGACGGGTCTTACCACGAAGTGGACTCCTCGGAACGGTCCTTTCTCATTGCTGGCTCCATGGGTTTCAAGGAGGCTGCCAAGCGGGCCAAACCGGTGCTCCTGGAGCCCATCATGGATTTGGAAGTGGTGGCCCCGGAAGACTTTGTGGGCGAGGTGATGGGTGAACTGAACGCCCGGCGGGGCCGGGTGACGGGCATGGAGAGCCGGGGTTCCACCCAGATCATTCACGGTCAGGTGCCTTTGGCCACCATGTTTGGCTACGCCACCACGTTGCGGAGTTCGACCCAGGGGCGGGCCACTTTTACCATGCAGTTCGACCACTATGAACCTGTTGCCGCCTCCCTGGCGGAGGATATTTTGGGCCGGCGTCAAGTCCGGGCATGATCCTGATTAAAGTAGGAGGAAGTCCTAATGGCCAAGAAGAAGTTTGAGCGCAAGAAGCCGCACGTGAATGTGGGAACGATTGGTCATATCGATCATGGCAAAACGACCTTGACTGCGGCCATCACCAAGCATTTGGCGAAGCGGGGTTTGGCCC
>JBMORG010000009.1:0-1833 GCA_049322355.1 Thermodesulfobacteriota bacterium
AAACATCTTGCCTGGTTTAACTTTATTGCCTTTGCAAGCCTTCTCATATGCTTTATAATTGTCAGGGAATGCCTTTTTGAACTGCAACGCTATTCCCTTGCCCATAACGCCAACACAGTTGACGGTATTTACTAAGGCTTCGGCATTGGACTTAAGGATATTCCCTTTAGTCAAATGGATCATGCCTTCACCTCCCTAATTATAATAATACCACTGACTACGAATGCTGACGGGTATCGCTTTATCATGGTGACTAAGAATTCTTTCCGCTTCAGATCTTATTTTTTGATTCAATACTCCTATTTCTTCAATAACCTCCCATGGGCAGAACTGATGAACAAGAAATTCTGCTTGTTTGCGCCGCTGCTTGTCCGGATCATCTATTGTATCTGCCCAATACCTTTCCCCGACCACACTCCAATCAACTTTGTCCAAATCCTTTTCCTCATAATACCAGTTGGTAAACGTGGCTAACCCGTGCCCATCTGAGAACACAAAATGATCTTCCCCCGATTTTGTGGACACGCAGTTAAGCGGCCATCTTCATCCTCTCAAAATCCGCCGGGGTGATGAGGCCCAGGGCGGAGTGCCTCCGATTGCGGTTGTAGAAGACTTCGATGTACTCGAAGATATCAGCCTTGGCTTCCCAGCGGGTCTGGTAATCACGGTGATGCACCAGTTCAGTCTTGAGGGTGTGAAAGAAGCTCTCCATGGGGGCGTTGTCCCAGCAGTCGCCCTTGCGGCTCATGCTGCAGACCATGCCGTGGGTATTTAGAGCTTTCTGGTAATCACCGCTGGCATATTGGCTGCCTCTATCCGAGTGATGTAGCAAGCCTGGCTCCGGGCGGCGGCGGCCCACCGCCATGTCCAGGGCGTCGAGCACCAGCCTTCTGTTCATGCGGCCGGCCATGGACCAACCCACCACGTAGCGGGAATACAAATCCAGGATCGCCGCCAGGTACAGCCAGCCCTCACGGGTGGGAATGTAGGTGATGTCCGCCACCCATTTCTGGTCGGGCGCGGCGGCAGCAAAGTCACGCTCCAGCAGATTGGGCGCCACCGGCTGGGAATGCTTGGAGTCCGTGGTGGCCTTGAATTTCCGCTTCTGCTTGGCGCGGATGCCGTTTTCCCGCATCAGCCGGGCAACCCGTTTCTTGCCGCAGTGCACCTGTCGGTCTTTGAGCTCGGCATGAATCCGGGGGCTGCCATAGGCCTTCCGGTTTTCTTGATGGATGGCCTTGATCTCCACCAACAGCCGGCGGTCCTCGCGCACCCGTTGGCTCTCCGGCCGTCCCCGCCAGGCGTAATAGGCGCTGGCAGACACCCCCAGCACCCAGCATATACGCCTTGCAGGAAACTGGCCGCTATGGTCACGGACAAACCGGTATTTCATTGGGGCACCCGCGAGAAGATGCCCACAGCTTTTTTTAAGATGTCGCGCTCCTGGCGCAATATCTCATTTTCCCTCCTCAACCGCCGCAATTCCTCGTCCTGGGACTTCAGGTGCCCCTTGCCGGGGAAGGCCTCCTCGGGGTCTTCGGCCAGTTGCTTTTTCCAACGGCCCAAAACACTTTCCCTGATCCCCAGGTCCCGCGCCGCCTGGGCCACGCTCAGGCCTCCCTCCGTCATCAGGCGAACCGCCTCTAACTTGAACTCCCGGCTGAAATTCCGCCGACGATCTCCCATGGAACACCTCCTGGGCCATTATCCGACCCTTTCAAGGTGTCCACAAGATCGGGGGAACTTCAGCGAACCTTAGCCAGGCGCAACCTATTTCAAATTCATGGGAACGAGTAGTTCCCGGGCTTCCAGGTTCGCCAGGCCCGGGAACCA
>JBMORG010000010.1:0-94367 GCA_049322355.1 Thermodesulfobacteriota bacterium
TCGCTCTCCAGCGTTGCCCTACCCTCCCAGGAGACGACTTCAGAATATGGTAAGGGATTGTAAAAATCAACCGGACATTTCATGTGCTATGAAAACCGGACATCTGTGTGTGCTATTGACAGAAAGGGCGCAACCTCTTGACAAACCCTCTACTACTGCGTATATTTTTTAGGTGCCTTGGGGGATCGTCTAACGGCAGGACTGCAGACTCTGGATCTGCCTATCAAGGTTCGAATCCTTGTCCCCCAGCCAGGTTGAATAAAAAACAAGACCACAGCCTGGAAAGCCTGTGCCACCGATTTAAAAATAATCCCCGGTAGCTCAGCAGGTAGAGCGGGTGGCTGTTAACCACTTGGTCGGCGGTTCGAGTCCGTCCCGGGGAGCCACGAAAATTAAAACCCCTTGAATTTCAAGGGGTTTTTGTTTCTCTGCTATTGAATGTATAATAACCTTCAGGATCGCCTTTCTTGAATCAAGCCTTTTCTTCACTTGACAAGCTCAGTAAAATCTCTGAACTCGATTTCAGAGGGAATCGAAGTATCAACGTACCAAATCTCCCCGACGCTTGGTGGAAGACCACCAGGATATGCATTCCTAATAGCGTCGAGCATTTTAACTTCGTTCATAAGAGCGATGTCTTCGCTTTCAATAAGGAGTACCGTGATAAATCCCCCCTCTTGGTAAGGTTCGAGTTTCTTAATTTTTGAATCGAGTTGCTGACTGATTCTGCCGGGAAGAGATTTATCCTCAGGGGCAATACGACCAAATATAATTCTCGGAGGTCTGTCAGTTTGTTTTTTTACTCGAAGTTGAAAGGGAATACCTGGAAGATTTTCTAAGGTGTAGCGACCATCTGGTAACTGAGGACAATTTTCAATAACCCAGGTCTTGAGAGTTTCCCGTATTGCCCCCCAATCCTGCCCTTTGGTTATGGCATCATATTCTAAGGTAATGTTCAGACGATAAGGTAGCTTTGGCAACTCTTTTTCAAGTTCCCCAGCAGCCCGCATGAACCAATGTGATTTGCCTCGCTGGTTTGGCAGGGTATCTATGCTGGTGTGCTCAATGGCAAATTGCCCTGCAATCGCTTCTATGTCTGGAGATTTACGATTCTCTCTTTCCGGCCATTTATCAACACAGAGCCCTGGATATCCATTTGCGGCAAGATGGGCAACAAATGCCTCGACAACCTCATGATCTTTCATATTATCGTGATTCTATGATCTTAATGGCAAAATGCGTATCCTGGCTCGGCTTGGATCGATAGTAATTATTGCGCCTTTTACTAGCTCATTTTGGAACCGCCTCAAAGAATCAACAACCAGTTCCCCGATAGCTTCCGGGAGGACATTTTGGGTGCGCACCTGGATGACACTGGGGCCGTCCCCTTGCGTGGCCGCCAGCAAAGCAGAAAAATCGAGGTCGTGGGTGAAGACGATATAGCCATTATCCCTGGCCCAGGCCATGATCTCCCGGTCGCTGGCGGTGGGCGCGCCCACCTGTGACCAGTGAACCGCCTCAAAGCCTGCCTTGGCAAATATTTCCATCCAACGAGGCGGCAAGTTCATGTCGATCAGGATTTTCATGGCAAGGCGAATGGCACTTCCCGTTCTTCGGAGCGCCAGGCGGCGTATGCCAAGGCCTCCAATACATCTTCTCGCTCCAGGTATGGGTACTCGGCAAGCACTTCATCAAACGTTTTGCCGGAAGCGACCAATCCTACTATCGCCCCCACCGTAACCCGCATGCCCCGAATGCAGGGCTTCCCACCCATGATCTCGGGATCAAAGGTTATACGAGTCAGATTATGCATCTCAGCCTCCTGTAACTCCAATCAATGTCTATTATATATCAACAAAGCCTCCTTGGGGGAACATCCCGAAAAGTATAAAAATTTCCTCGGAAGGAGCCACCAACTCGGTTCTAAATGAGTCCACGAAGGGGAGCCAGGAAATTCAAGGGGTTAGCGATTGTGCTAACCCCCATTTTTCTTCTTGGTGTCCATTATGGTGTCCATCAATCAGATTTTCTCCCCCACTAAAGCCTTGAGTTCATCCTTGCTTACCGTGTTATAGCGCTTAAAGACATTCATGGTCTTATGGCCGCTAGCTGCCATGATGCGGAAAAAATCATGGCCTTGTAGCCGCCAATTGTTTATGGCTGTGTGCCTCAGATCGTGGAAAGTGAAATCTTCAATCCCTGCCCGCTTACAAGCCGTTGCAAAGCTCCGCTTCATTTCCGCCATGCTATGCCCTTGATAGGTAAATACAGGGGTCATGGGCAGGCCCCGAGGCATGGCCTCAAACATTTCAATTAGTTCACTGTTTAGAGGCACTAACCGCCCTTCATTGGTTTTACAATCTTCCGCCCTAAGTTTAATGAACCCTTCTTTGAGGTCGATTTGGCCCCAGCTAAGCCCTAATATCTCCCCACGCCTCATGGCGGTTTGATAGGCTAATTTTACCACGGGCTTTAGGTGTGTCGGGCAATGGGTAAGAAGCCTAACATATTCATCCGGGCTTAAAATCCTATCCCTGGCATTGTTCTCTTTAAAAGCCTTTACCCCTTGGGCCGGATTCTTCTCGGCTTTGTTATCACGCACAGCTTTGTTAAAGATGGTTTTAAGCGTGGTAAGTTCACGGTTAACTGTAGCCGGTTTGGTGGTTTTATTGCGGCAAGAAATTGCATATAACCTCTCCTGTTTATAGGATTCCACCATAGATGGGGTTATATCCTTAAGCAATCGGTCCCCAAATTTAGCCATAAGCCGCTTACAGTGCATTTGATCCTTTTTATAGCTCCGCTTGGCCTTGACTTCGGGCAGGTCAAGATACCAAGCCGCCAGACTCTTAAAAAGGGTCCGGCTATCCAGGCTTTTCCTGATATGCCGCCCCTCTGTGCGGGCACTCAGGACTTCCCTAAGGCGTTGTTCCGCCGCGGTCTTATTTGGGCCAATCCGCTCCCGCTTGCGCTGCCCGTCCTGATACCATTCAATCCACCAAACGCGGAATGGCCGGTCTCCCGACTGATCCGCCTGATGCTCTTGCCATAGACGCGGTGGGCGGCGCGTATAAAACTGTACTGCTCCATCCTGATCATCCTCTCCACCTCTGGCTTCACCTTGCCACATCCAGACACGGTGCCTCCAGAAGCCAATGTCAGGGTGGGTCATTTTTCCATTATCAGTGCGCTGGGCAAAGCCAGCGATATCTTGCGGGTGCAAGTCCCGTCCAGCTAAAGCCGTAGCGGGCAGGCTGGGAGCGAGTCTTGCGGGCGTCATGGTAACATGGGGTCCGAAGCGTAGACAGCGGTCATGTGGGGTGTGGGATCGAGCCACGAAATGAAAATGAAGTCACGGAGGCCGAGACGGTTGCTAACGTTGAAGGCAGCATGGAGGCCATCGTTAGTGCGAGATGTCCTTGCTCCGTCGGGGTCAAAGGCCACATCACGGATGAATGGATGTCGTTGGAACCCAGGAAGCCCCGCCGGGGCCTTCGGCTGGTTACCGAAGGGGGTGTCAGGCAAGGGACAACCGGAGTCTGGCACCGAGCTGAGGGCGGGGTGGCGGACCGGGGTGTAGTACTGATGATGCCGCCGAAGGAAAATAGTACGAGGCGTGCGGAGGGAAGACCCCGGCCTGAAGGGAACCCTGACAGGAAGGCGGAGGTCCGGACGCAGGGCCGGGCAGCCTGGCCAGCCAATCTTGCCAGGGTGAACGAGGCGGCCCGACGCGGGCGCCAGACACAGTTCACAGCCTTGCTGCATCATATTGATGTGGAGGCTCTCAGGAGGTCGTTCCATCGCCAGCGAAAGAAAGCCAGTGCTGGAGTCGATGGAGTCACCGTGAAGGAATATGAAGTTAACCTGGAAGAAAACCTCAAAGACCTCTGTGAACGGGTGCATTCGGGACGGTACCGGCCCCAACCGGTGCGGCGGACCTATATCCTCAAAGCGGACGGCGGCCAACGGCCTCTGGGAGTGCCGACTCTGGAGGATAAAATCGTCCAAAGTGCCGTGGCCGAGATGCTGAGTGCCATCTATGAGGTAGATTTTCTGGGTTTCTCGTATGGCTTTCGACCTGGACGCAATCCCCATCAGGCGTTGGATGCCCTAAGGACCGCGATCATGAGTCGCTATGTGAACTGGGTGCTCGATGCTGACATCCGCAGATTTTTCGACTCGGTGAACCACGAGTGGTTGTTGCGGATGTTGGCCCACAGAATAGCTGACCCCAGGGTACTCCGATTGATACGGCAGTGGCTCCGGGCCGGCGTTCTGGAGAGCGGTGAGTGGCGGGAGTCGGTAGAAGGAACTCCCCAGGGATCGGGTATAAGCCCCTTGTTGGCCAACATCTTCCTGCACTATGTGCTTGATCTTTGGATCCAGCAATGGCGGAAGTCTCGGGCCAGAGGTAGCGTCATCTTTGTGAGATACTGCGATGACTTTGTGATCGGCTGCCAGTATGAAGAGGACGCCTGGCGGTTGTGGGCTGAGCTCTCCACCAGGCTGGGTAAGTTCGGCTTGGCTCTTCATGAAGACAAGACCCGGCTCCTGGAGTTCGGCAAGTTTGCTAAAGAAAGGCGTTTCAAGCGTGGGCTACGGCGACCTGAGACGTTCAATTTTCTGGGGTTCACCCACTATTGTGGTGAATCGCGGAATGGACGGTTTCTGGTCAAACGGAAGACCCAGCGGCATCGCATGATCCGTAAACTTCGACAACTGCGGCTGGAATGTCGCCGCCGGATGCATGCGCCATTAAAGGACCAACATATATGGCTCACTTCGGTACTGCGGGGCCACTATGCCTACTATGGTTTGCCTTCAAACTCCCGGTCGCTATCCCTTTTTCTTTGGGAAGTTGGCAAAATCTGGTTTAGAGCCTTACGGCGTCGCAGCCAGAGGAGAAGTTTGAGTTGGGACCGTTTTCATGACTTGCTGCGGATATTTCCCTTACCGACGCCACGTATCACTCATCCCTGGCATACCGAGTCAGTCGCTTGACCTCGGGTTACCTTCAGGAGGAGCCGGATGCGGGAAAGCCGCACGTCCGGTTCTGTGAGGGCAAAAGCCGAATGGCTGAGCTACTCGACTAATCAGCATCTATATGATAGGGGGAAAAAGGACGACCTGGAGTACGTCTGTGAGTGGTGCGGGGGATTGGCGCCGTCTGCGGACTTGCTCTGCGAGCCGTCCAAAGTGCCCGGCGCGTAACGACCGCACCCGCCACACCCGGGGACCGATGAATCGTGGATCGGTGCTTTTTTAGAAGGCTGCCTGGCCACCGCAGTCAAAAAAGGTTTAGGGAATTGAAGACCTTGAGAAAAACGCGGGAATCATGCATTGCTTGATTTGGCATCGACAGACTACGGCGCGCCGGTATGGCACTCGTTACACAGGATTTCCGAGGGGATTTCTCCGCCAGGGTGGTCGAACTTCAGACCCAGGCAGCTCATTGTCTCCGGTTCTGGCTCAATACCTTGGGAGGAGATCAGATGACACTTGTTACATTCATTGGAGATGGCCTTGCCGGTCTTGTCGACATGGGAACCATCGTGGCAGCGAAAGCAACCCGGAAAAATAAAATGTCCGATATGGTCGGGCCGCGCTTTCCAGTCTGTTTTCATTTCCGGGAAGAAATTGTCGTGAAAGATCCTCTGAATCTCGGAGATCGCCTGCCGGATCTTTGGCTGGTCCTGGTAATCAATGTATTCTTTCGAGAGTTCTTGAGCAATCAGTTCAATCCCGGTGGACTGCGAAACGCCCCCGGCGGCCTTGACCAGAGCTTTGGCCGCCTTCACTTTTATGGAAGGAATGGACGGATCGATAAGACGCAACCACATGGATTCATCCAGAGCGCGGTAGGGAGAATGGAAAATGTGGGTGGGACGATTGTGGCAGTCGACACAGTCGAGGACCCGTATGGGCAGAGTTTTTTGTTGGGGGGTCAATGGATTGTTTTTTGACTCGTAGACGGTGACGGTGCCTGTTTCTCGATTCGTCACGCGCACCCAGGGTATGGTTTGCCGGCTTTCGTCCGTGGCTATGTATTCCATGTAGTTGGACACATTCATATGCCAGTGGATGCCTCCGGCCGGCCCCCTGGTGGCAATTGACCCTCCCACATACAGCATCATTCTTATGTTCCACGGAGTGTTTTGCTTGTCAGGCAGGAAGTATTTGCGACGCAGTTCCAGCCATCCGTGAAATTTCGCCGGCCAATGGCATAGTTCGCAAGTTTCCTTCGCGGGCCGCAGGTTTTGGACCGGTACTGGAATGGGCCGTGGAAATCTGTCGGTAACGGTTGCATAGACCTGATAGAGGCCAGAGATCTTGGAGCGGACAAACCAGGAGGCGCCCGGCCCGATATGGCATTCTGTACATTGTACCCTTGAGTGGGGGGAGATTTTGTACGTGACGTATTCCGGCTTCATCACCGTGTGGCACAAAGCGCCGCAAAATTGCGAAGATTCAGTCACCTCAAACGCCCGGTAGCTTCCTAACGCGGTGAGCAGAAGAAAAAAGAACGCGCAAACAAGGGCCACGACAAGTTGGCGCGTGCGCCTCCCGCCATTTGCCTTAACTGGGGCCTCAGCCGCCAGCGGTTTTTTGTGCCGGCGGCGTTCCAGCCATACTCCCACTCCCGCGCAAATGAGGCCGATCCAGATAAACGACGGGACAATCAGGTAGACCAGGATGCCCATATAGGGCTGTCTGAAGCCGTGAAAAAAATCAATTGCTATCAGACAAAACGCGGCGAACAAGCTGCACGTGGCCACCACCAAGCCGAAGATGCCAACCCAGTTGCCGAGCAGGGCAGCAATCAATTTGGGACGCGGGGACTCAGGCCCATCCATGAAGGGGCTCCAAATCAATGCAAAAAGAGGGGGTGGAGCCGGTCAAAACCCTCATTATTTCGCAATGGACTTAAGGTACGCTGCGATATCCTGCAGTTGTTCAGGGGTTAACTTGTATGCCGGCATTTTTACTTCGGGACCGAGGGTTTTCTTGGGGTCGGTGATGGCCCCCTTGATGCGAGCGTCACCACCCCCGGCAATCTTTTCCATGGGCTTGCCCTTGTCACTACCCTCCTTGTGGCACAGTGAGCATTTTTTGTCCTCTACAAGGGCTTTTCCCTTTTCCACGGAACCGCCCTGAGCCCATGCAAATGCCGTAATTCCCATCAGCAGCAAAAAAAAGACCGTCACTTTAGATTTCATTTTCTCTCCTCTGGTTTGTGAATGGACAGCCGGCTTTTGCCCGCGCAATGCAGCTGGCTCTCAGAAGAGATAAGAACACCAAGGCCTACCACATACGCGCAGTTGGTCAATATGCCGTTGCTGTCTTGGTTGCAGCGAAACCTGATGGTGGAACTAACCCGGGAACTTTGTTTTATGGCACAGACTGCATTTCTCCTTGACCTATTCGGCTACAGCAATCACAAACGGCGGAACCACCGCCTATCCCAGTCTATCCCTGGGGCACACAAGAAGCAAGATTAAAGACAATGACGTCGTGGTTGAACCTCTCCTCTTGCCGCTTATAAGTTCAACTAGAACTTGTACTGTAAAAATCCCTGCAATATATGCGCCGTGGCGTTCCTGTAGAACCCGTCCAGGGTATTTTGCTGCTGATTGGCGCCCCGCGCGGCCGTCGTAGAATTGACTCCCTGCAGGTAAAGCTGTCCGTACGCTTCGCTCATGCCGAAGATCTGGAATATATATCCCCCTCTGCAAGCCCAGTGCTCGTTGAACTGGTAGGTGAGATACGTTCTTACATCGGCGTAGTATTCATTCAGATCGGGCATGATAAAGTTGTTGAAATTCGAGTTCGAAGTAGAGTAGCTGGCCCTGGTCGTCCAGTTCAGCTTTTTCGGAATGAGCTTAATGTCCGCGCTGGCGACGAAAGTGTCATATGTATCGGAGGTGGTCAAATCGAGGCCCGCATCACCCGCGATCAGAGTAGTTGTCCCGTTAATGGACATGGGGGCAGCCACTTGTTTAACTCGGAGTTGCTGGTGGTCGTATCCAAGACTCAACGCCACCCGGTCATGCGGCCTCCAGCTCACATCCACTCCGGTCGACCAGCCTTGATCGCTTTGGAGACCAAATGTCGAGTCTGTATAACTGTCTCTATAGATCGAGAAATTGAATGAGCAGTTGACATTATTCACAGGATACACTTCTGCAATGAAATTGGCGTTGTTCCGGATGAGGCTTGCCGTGTAGAATTTGTAAGTCAGGGGAATCAGGATCTCCCCCTCCTCCGGCTGCCTCACAAATGCTAAACTATTAGTCCCAATCCGGGTTGTGTACGTGTAGTTGGCCATCAGGCTCAGCCAGTTAGTAGGAACCAGCTTGATGCCCACCTGGGGCGAGTTCTCCGAGGTTCGGCCCTGTGCATCGGTGCGGCTGACTCCTTTCCAGGCATAGCCGAGATTGAAGGCCAGCATGTTGTTCACTCTATAGTCGGCGCCGAGGTTGACACCCTGCCGGAAATACGAATACTGCTCAGCCACCAGAAGGTTTTGGTTTTCTCCGAATGCCGCCCTCAAAATTTGATTAGCTGTGTTATTATTATCATAATTATAAGCCCTGTACGCATACCTCAAGGTTAACGGGGCGATGGGACGGGTTACGCCTCCAATAGCCGCGGCAAAAGTCGTGGCGCTGAGACCCGCAAGGCCAGCATATCTACCAGCGAAGGTACGGGGGGTCGCAGTAGGAGAACTAGTGTTGCTCTCGATGACGGAGTCATTCTGGGACAGCCAGCCGTAGGAAATCGAACCGGTGATCCTGGTCTTGTAAGATTTCAGGTTCAGTGCCCCCTCAGCGGTAACGTAGTTGGCCATATTGCTTGGGGGCAGGGAAACAAAGGCCGTCGCCCCAATCGGTAACCTCCTGGCCAGAAGTTCTGTCTGCCCATTCTCAAAGGTCGAAAGATGATAAGACATGCGACCCTGAAAAATCGAGTTCTGATCAGTCTGCTGATCATATTCCACGCCGGCCCTCATGTCGTTTTGCTTATAATTAATCGGTCTGAGATAGGTGGTAAAATTATAGGGATTGCCAGGACCTGTAAGATAGCTCCCTGGCTGCCAGCCGGTTCTTCTCAGAAAATCGTTCTCGGCGAAAATGGTGATCTCAGGGGTTGGCGTGTAGTAGCCGCTGAACCGCAGTCTCTGCACCAGGATCCCTATATTGTTATTGAAGGGATTCACCGTGCAGTAAAGGTTTTGCAGCTGGTCATACTCAATTTCGGCATGGTAGACCCGGAGTCTGCCCGCCTGGAGCAAGAAATCCTGATCTCTTAATCCAGGTTGGCTCATATAGTATCTATAATACTCGAGGCCGTCCTTGCTCTCCAGCGTTAAATCCGTATACGCCAGGAACCCTTGGGGGAAGGGAAGATACTTTTTCAGATATGCCCGGTCCATGTGTCTGGGTTGATTGGAGAGCCAGCCTCCGCCCAAGGAGATATAGCCGCCCAACGTGTAATTTGTACCCACGTCCATGTCGGCGAATCCGCCCGGGCAGGTCAGAGTGATTAACATGACTGCGAGAAAACCGACCCGGATTCCTCTCCTAATCTTCATCTCCGTCACCCCCCTTCTTATCTAAAGAATAAATTGCCCTGGAAATTGTTGCTGCCGTGGATGTTCCGGTGACAGTTGACGCACCCGCTGCCGGCCATCTGATTTATCCTTATATTTCCCGGACGCCCGATCGTGAAATTGGTGTTGTGGAAGGAAATGTGGCAATCCCGGCACAACCTGAGCGGAGGTTGTTTCAGCAGGGCGGGATAGGCGCTGCCGTGGGGCTGATGGCAATTAAAGCAATCCTCCATGACGGGCGGGTGCTGAAAAACGAACGGACCCCGGTACTGGGCGTGACAGTTGAAGCAAAGTTCTCTGGTGGAAATCGCCTTTACGAGCTTGGGCGAAACAGTCCCGTGTGGGTTGTGGCAACTGGAGCAGTTCATTTTTCCCTCGCGCATGGGATGATGCGAAAATTTGTTCTCGGCGCGAACTTGCTCTTTATGACAGGTAGCGCACGTATCCTCTACGGTTACATTAACGAGTTGATAACGTTTCGTTGCTCCCGGTCCCGTATGGGCCGTGTGGCACGAGGTGCAAGCCAGGCTTTGGTTGCTATGAACACTGCCCGACCAGAAGAGCCTGTCCCTCTTTTGATGGCACTTGAGACAGACATTGTTTTGCACGGAAACAGGCGTTGGCGTCCCCCGCGTATATCGAATCATACCCGCGAATGATTTGCCTCCTGAATCAGCATGCTGTGTTCCCGGTCCATGACACGTTTCACACCCAAGTTTCTCAGCAGCGGTACGGGGGTGCTTCAAAAACAGGACGCCCATAGCGGTCTTTTGGAGCCGGTCGTACACTTGGGAGTGACAGGCCTGGCAGGTTTCCCCGCCTGCATACTCCGCCTTGACCTTGTTGGCCTTTTTGTCCTCCTCTTTTGCCGGGGCTTTTGAGAAACAAAGAAGAAAAACCAGTATGAGAAAGACAAAAGTCGTTGTGGGTATGAAAATTTTGCGCATCGCCCCCCCACAGATCTTAAAGTATTTTTATTTCCGTTAGCACATCTCCTGAGTGACTGTCAAGAAAATATTTTAAACAATTTAAGAAAATTATTACAACTTCGGCTGCGGCAGCAGCAATAGAGAAACGATAAGAATCTGGTTTATTTTAAAAGGCAGAATGTTCGTTACCAGACTCTGGTTCCACCGGACTGGCGGCCGCGGGTGGGCTCAGAGGAACTCCAACATGCCCCGTGTGAAAAGTCATTGATATCAGAACAAGCGCGGCGAACAGGCTGTACATGGCCGGCACCAGGCCAAAGCTGCCAACCCTGCTGCCGACCGGGGCGGCAATTATTCGGACGCAACGCCTTAGGCCCATCCATGTGATTATCATAACCGCCTTTTCCTTCTGCCTTCTAATGCCACTCCACGTAATTGCGGTAAATCAAGATAATCAACAACAGGTAGAGGCCCACGGCCAAGGCCAGGTAGCCAAAGATGAAATAAGCCACCCGGAACCAGGGGGCCGGTGCCGGGACCACGGCTTCCTCAAGTTTTCCTTCTTCTTCCAGGCGCACGATCCACAGCGGCTTTTCCCGCCGTATCTCCTCCAACCCCACACTGCCGGCAAACATGCATTCATTCATGGGGAACATGCCGTGGCGGAAGTGGCCTATGGTAAAGTGGATGATGAAGATATAGAGCATGGCCAGCAGCGCTTCGGCCCGGTGCAACAGGAGGATCACATTGAGCGTCCAGCCCGGCATGAAATAGGCGGTGACCAGGGGGTACATGAGCAGCAGGCCGGTAACCCCCAAAAGGGGCATTCCCCAGAAGATCGCCCAGTAGTCAAATTTCTCCCAGTAAGTCCAGCGGTCGAAGGCCGGGGGCGGACCAAGCCCGAAAAACCAGCGGACTTGCTGGCCCAGGTGAACGGCGTCCTGGAGCTGCGGCACCAGGGAGTCCGGGTGAAAAAGGCTTTGCCGCAAGGACTTCCACTCCACTTTCAGCAGGATATAAACAATGTGCACCGCAAAGCCCAAGAGCATAACCACGCCCACCCGGCTGTGGATAATGGTGACGGACTCGTAACCGCCGAAAAAATTGGCCAGAGCTTTGCCCCAGGAAGTGTGGTAAAGCAGCCGGCAGAGTCCAGTAACGGCCTGGATGAGAAAAGTGACCATGATGAACAGGTGAAATAGCCGATGGATGACTTTGAACCGGATTATCCGTACCTGGTTATTCATCTTTGGGCTTTCTCTTTTTCTCAGTGAACACGTGGTAAAACTCTTTGCTCACCCATACTACGGTATGGGCGACGAAGAAGCCCAAGGTGCCGACAATCAAGAGATACATGAACCAGTTGGTGTAAAACAGGGAGGGAAAGGTCTTCCGGGTTAGCAGAGCTCCGGGTTTTGGTTCATGCACCACGTAGGTGGCAAAGGATTCGCTGGAGCCCTCGTGGCACTTGGAGCATACGTAAGCGTGGCGGCGGACGGGGTTCAGAGGGGAATAGTAATGGGCGATGGAGGCAATGGGCTCACCCCCGTGGCACTGACGGCAGGTGAGGTTGCCCCGGGTGGTATGGGAGTTCCTGGCCTCATCCGCGTGGCATTCCACACAGGTTCGCAGTTGGTAGAATTTGACCGCCCTATGGGAATCAGCCAGATAGGTGCGTATTCGGATTTCCGCAGCCTTGGGACTGTAAGGGAAGGAGGGCCGGAGCACCCCTGGGACGCCCACAAAAGGGCGCATGCGCCGAGGCTTGGCTTCGTATTCTTCGTAATACCCGGTCGAACTCTCCCGGTCTTTGTATCGCCTTAGGGAGGAGGTCACTTCTTCCTGGGCCTGGGCCGCCGCGAGTAAGACCAGCAGGAGTCCCATCCCGACCAATGCCAGCCAAAGGACGCTTCGCCTGAGAAGCCGCCGCGACCTCATTGACCTTCCCCCTATTTCTTCGGTGACTTTTTGGCGGGTTCCGGTTTCTTAGGCTCCTCTTTCGGAGCTGCAGTCTCCGGGATCGCCATCTTCACGGGTTCCCCCACCGGCACCGGCAGCTTAACCAGGGCATCCCAGGCAGCTTGCAGGTACTCGAGGCTCTCTCCTTTGTAAAAATGACACCCATCGCAGGAATTGGGGATGGCCGGGTTGGCCAGGCTATCCTTGGGCAACAGGCAGACGAAGACATGGCTATGGATATCTCCGGATTCGGCGCTTTTGGCAATCCTAGGCATGTGGCAGCCTATGCAGTTGCCGAAGGAGTGAATGGAATGGGCCAGGTTCTTGTTGATAATTTCATGACAGGTGAGGCACTGCTTGGACCCGGCCTGCACGGTCTGGGACCGGGTGGGGGGGATGCCAATCTGATGCACAAAGTGACAGGAGGTGCAGGTCACCCCTTCTCTATAGTGCACGGATTGCTTCCAGTCCAGATATTGCTGATGGTGGCCTTTGGCAAACTCGTTGGCATAGACCATCTTCACGTCGCCGGCGGCAAAGCTGGTCTGTTTAAAAAATGTTCCGATGGCCTTACCGGGCTCATAGCCCACCGGCCAGCCCGCGCCCTTCACCTTGGTGGATTCGCCCCGGGTGTGGCAGGAGCCGCAGATCTGCACCGCTAATCCCATGGTAAGCTTGGCCGGGTTGACGATGGTCTGGCGTTTCTCGAAGACCGCGGTCTTGGGTAAGGCCGCGTGCCAAGAACCCGGGCCATGACAGGCTTCGCAGCCGACGCCCGGCTCGACAAAGTTGTTTTTCTCGATACTTACACCGGTGGCGTGGCAGCCCCCGCAGCTGATAATCCAGGGCTTTTTATCCCAATCTGCGCCCCCTTCACCATAAAAAACCCACCGGTTGGCATCAATATTGTACTGGATGGGTGGAATGTATAGTTTTCCAGCCTTTTCCACCAGGAACAGCTGTTTCCACTGGCTGCCGATGGTATACTGGATATCTTCCTCTTTGGGGATGTAGACCTGATCTAAGGGTATTTTGAGCTCTGCCTTGGCCAGATCAGCGCGAATTACTTTTTCATCGATGGGAGCGACGATGGCGTCCCGGTTCTTTTGGGCGTCTTGGAGCCCACGGGAATGGAGGGTCATCTTCCAGGAGTCGAAGTGCTCCAGGTGGCATAGCTTGCAGGTATCCGAGCCCACATATTTCTTGGGCTCTTCTTTCAGAGCCTTAACGTCGATGGGCGTCTCGCCACAGGCCGCCAGGGCCAGAAGCCCCAGCCCCGCCAGGAAAATTCTCGCCAGACCGTAACCGTTCATGCCGCCCTCCCGGGGGTGCGTGGATAGTGAACTTGGCCAAGGGCCAAGATCGCGGGGATCGATGTGTCTGGTTCTTACGTTCTCCTTAGGCGTGGGAAGTTATTTAATATATACAAATAAGATAAGAAATGACAATACTTTTTTCCCAGAATATTAAACCGAGATTATGTTGCAGTCTTGGGCACCCCGGTCAAAATCCTTATACCTGGATATAGCGCAGGATGGTCAAATTCTCTTTGACCCCCTCGCGGAGAAGTTCTTAGAAGCATAAATGTAGAATGTCAATCGGCCTGATTCGGGTCGGTTTAACCAATTCAAGGAGGTTTTTGTTATGGACCTGAGCGCTCTGAAAGACTCGAAAACCACCTTACCGGGGCTTGCGATGATTTTGCTGACTATCTTAATCCTCTCCGGCAAGCTTCCGGTGGAGTTCTTGCTGCAAAAACTGCCGGTGGATTATATCATCAACGCCTTTTTAGGCGGCGGTGGTATAGCTCTCCTGGGAGCAAACACCAAACCAGCCGGTTCCTTCCGAAACCAATAGACCGCATAGTTGGATACCTGCTCGTCGGTCATGGACTGGACCACGTCTTTGGCCTCTAGAAAAGCCTGATGGAAGGGCAGCGCCTGCCGCCTTTCCGCAGTTTCGATGGCAGTTACCACACCCCGCTGGAAAGTCACCACGACCTGGCGGACATGGTTGATGGCCACTCCATAAGACCACTGGCCCATCTTCTCGGCCTGGGCCTGAATCGCCTGCCAATTACCCCTGACCCAGTCAATCCCGGCCCTGACTTTGGAAACCAGCCAGGAGCAGGCCTGCTTGATCATATTGAACATGGAATATCACCACCTTTCGTCAGGGAATTACGCCTGAGGAGAACCGGGCCGGTCCTCCTCCCGTCATCAGAACGGTTGCCGGTTGAATACAGTGAAAGGTCTCGCAGCATATCAGCCCCCGAGTTTAACGTCCGGTAGCCGCCAACTGCGCCCCGGACGGCAGAGAATTCATTGGCCGGCAGGTCTCTGCACCTGCACCCGATTGACCTCACGGACTTGGCCCGCATTATGCGTCCCGGTATCAGCTGCCCGCAGGGAATCGAACTTCCCTACGCATACCGGGCGCCTGGTCTCATGCGGGGGGGAAACCAGGCAAGCCCGCCACCCATTATTAAGGGGGGTGGGGGCTCGCAGCAAAAGGGGGCCCCAGCGATGGGACCCAATACCAGACCAGGGAGTCAAGTAGAAGTTTTAACTTCGGATTGAAGCCCCTTTCGCATCATTACTTGGTTTTCTTGAGGCCGCGTGGTAATCGGCGGCAGACCCTTGGTGCTATTTCCCGGGGTGGCTATCCGGGCCGGAAACGGGGGTAGCTGCTCTCTGCGGCATGTCTGATGTTTCCCAGCCGCCGCCTAAAGCCTTATAAAGTTGCACTATGGTGAGAAGCTGATCTCGTTGTACTGCTGCCAGGTCCAGTTGGGCAGTGAAGAGCTGGCGATCGGCGTCCAGGACCGCCAGGTAGGACTCAATGCCGCCCTTATAACGTAAGTTGGCCAGTTGGGAGTAATCCAGATAACTTTTAACCAGGGCCTCTTGCTCTTTGCGGAACTCACGGAACTCGGTATGCGCGATGAGACCGTCAGCCACCTCCCGGAAGGCCTGACGGACGGTGAACTGATAGAGAACCATGGTCTGCTCTTTCAAAGCTTTGGTGGCCTGCAAAGTGAAATAATTCCTGCCGCTGGTGAAGATAGGAAGCGTCACGGTGGGGCCGATGCTCCAAATCTTGGCAGGGCCGGTAAAGAGGTCGGACAAGGCGAGGCTCTGCCGGCCAAAGAGACCCGTTAGGCTAATGCGGGGGAAGAACTCGGCCCGGGCGGCGCCGATACGATAGTTGGCGGCCACCAGCACCTCTTCCGCTTGGCGGATGTCCGGCCGCCTTTCCAGAAGGTCGGAGGGCAGACCTGCCGGCACGGTGGCCCGCACGACCAGATCGGGGAGCGCTCTCCCCCGGGGAATGGGCTTTGGATTTATTCCCAAAAGGATGCAGATCTGGTTTTCCTTCTGGGCGATCTGGCGCCTTAGATCCGGGATTTTGGCCCCTGCAGTGTGCACCAGGGCATCTACTTGGGCCACGTCCTGGCGGGACACCATGCCCCGCTCGAAGCGCATGACGACCAGGCGTCGGGAGGTCTCGTACAACTTCAGGGTAGCCCGGGAAATCTCCAACTGCTGGTCCAGGGCACGAAGCTCGAAATAAGCCTGGGCCACGTCGGCCACCACGGTGGAGAAGACGGCCCGCCGGGCCCACTCGGTGGCGAAGAACTCGGCTCGGGCGGCCTCGGTTAAGCTGCGGAGCCGGCCAAACAGGTCAATCTCCCAAAAAAGATCTAGACTAAATTGGTTGATGTTGCCCGTGTGCGGCGCTCCGGGGGTCAGGGGGGGGAAACTCACCTGGGAAAGACGCTGACGCTGGAAGAGATAGGTCCCACCCACCTGCGGGAGCCACAGCGACCGGCTGACGCCCACCAGGGCCCGAGCCTCGGCCACCCGGGCCGCGGCCAAAAGAACGTCGTAGTTTTGCGTAAGTGCGGTGCGGATGAGCCCCTGAAGCTCCCGGTCGCCGAAAATTTCCCACCAGGATAGGTCAGCCAGGGTGTTGAGCTCCGCCTGAGGTTGTCCTTGAAGATTCTGGAAGCGGTATTCCGGGGGCACCTCACCGGGGGCGCGTTCGTATTTCGGCGCCAGGGTGCAGCCGGCCAGGAGCAGGATACCTAGAAGCATAAACATAAATGATCGTTTCATGAGGGCCCCCTTTCCTCCCGGCTGGCAATACCGGCGGCGGCTGGGTCACCCTTTAAGGACGCGGCGTGTCTCATGAAAAGTTTTTCTGACAACTTCGTAATGGTGTAATAGAGGACGGGCACGAAGAACACTCCCAGCACCGTGGCTACCAGATAACCGGTAAAGACTGCGGTGCCCAGGGAGTTTCTGGCTAACGCCCCGGCACCGGTAGCTACGACCAAAGGAATGTTCCCCAAGTTGGATGAAATCGCGGTCATCATGATGGGCCGGAACCTCAGGCTGGATGCCTCGAACGCGGCGTCGTACACGGACCGCCCTTCTTCATAAAGTTCTTTGGCGTATTCGACGACCAGAATCGCATTTTTGGCGGACAGGCCGATGAGCATGAGCAGGCCGACCTGGACATAGACGTCGTTCACCAGACCCCTCAGCCAAATGCCCAGAAGAGCCCCAAAAACCCCCAAAGGCACTGCCAGGAGAATGGAAAAAGGGATGGACCAGCTTTCGTACTGGGCTGCCAAAAAGAGGAATACGAAAAGCAAACCCAAGATGAAAATAACCGCCTGGGCCCCACCAGCCTGTTTTTCCTGAAAGGCGGTGCCGGTCCATTCGTAGCCAAACCCCTGAGGCAGGTTGGCGGCGGCCACCTGCTCCATGGCGGCCAGGGCCTGACCCGAACTGTAGCCCGGGGCGGCGGCGCCATTAATTTCCGCAGAACGGTACATGTTATACCGCTGGATGAGGTCGGGCCCGGTAGTGGACTTGATTTGCACCAGGGTGGTTATGGGCACCATGGTGCCCCCCGCGTTGCGCATATAAATCTGCCTGAGGTTCTCCGGGCTGGCCCGAAATTCGGGTTCGGCCTGGAGCATCACCTTATAAGTGCGCCCGAATAGATTAAAGTCATTTACTTGCAGACCTCCCAAATAAATCTGCAAGCTTTCGAAGACATCATTTATGGGGACTCCCAGGGTCTTGGCTTTATCCCGGTCCAAATCTAATTCGATCTGAGGCACCGTGGCTCGAAACCCTGTGAAAAGGTTAATCAGCTCTGGACGTTGGGCAGCTGCGTTAATAAAGTTCCGGGCAGTCTGGTCCAGTTCCGCCGGGGTGCGGCCGCCCCGGTCCTGCAACTCGAACTGAAAGCCCCCCGCGCTGCCTAATCCAGGGATCGGCGGGGGCACAAAGACTATGGCAAGCGCTTCCGGATATGAGCCAAACTCTCGCCGGGTCTTGGCCATGATGGCAGCCAATTTTGTCCCGGGGGAACTCCTTTCCCCCCAAGGCTTGAGAATCACAATTAAAGTGGCATTATTGGACGTATAAGCGTTGGTCAGGATATTAAGACCGCCGAATGTGACCACCTCTTTGACACCCGGCAGAGCCTGCAGAAATTCTTCTGCCCGGTTGGTAAGAGCCTCGGTGCGTTCCAGGGAGGCGCCATCCGGCAGATTAAGGGCGGCGTAAAAGTACCCCTGGTCCTCATCCGGGACAAAACTGGTGGGCAGGACTTTTAGAAGGCCTCCGCTTAAAACCACGAATATCAGCAGCATCACCAGCATCATCGCGGTTCGACGCAGAACGATTCTAATCACCTCGCTGTATCGCCCGGACAGACTATCAAAAGAATAGTTGAAGCCGCGCAGAAATCTTCCTAAACCCCCCCGCATTTCCTTGCGAGGCTTGAGGATCATGGCGCAAAGGGCCGGGGATAGGGTCAGAGCCATGAAGGTGGAGATAAACATGGTCCCGGTCAAGGTCAAAGCAAACTGCCGGTAAAGTTGTCCAGTGATGCCGCCCATGAAGGCCGCCGGCACAAAGACCGCGGCCTGCACCAGAGTGGAGGCCACCAGCGCTCCGGAGAGCTGTTCCATGGCGGTTTCCGCAGCCTTTTTGGGGTCCATGCCGCGTCCGATATTAAGCTCGATGGCTTCTACCAGGACCACTGAGTCATCCACCACATTACCTACTGCCAATACCAGGGCGAACAGGGTGAGGGTATTGATGGAAAAGCCCAGGGGCACAAACAAGACGAAGGTGCCGAACAGGGCTACTGGCACTGTGGTCATGGGGATAAACGTTGGACGGAGGCTTCCTAGAAAAATAAAGATGACCAGGAGGACCAGTGCAATGGCCTCAAAGAGGTTTTCCAGCACCTCTTTGATGCCGACGCGTACGAAGGTGGTGTTGTCGAAAGAGATCTGGTAAGCGATGCCGGGGGGGAAGTCGGCTTTGAGTTGGTCCAAAAGGGCATATAGCTTATTGGCGGTATCAATGGCATTGGCGCCGGGAAGCTGATACACAATAATGAGGGTGGCCGGCACCCCGTTCAAGCGGCCATAGCTGGTATAGGACTTGGCGGCCAGCTCAGTGCGGGCTAGGTCCTTTACCCGCAGGATGGAGCCGTCGGGCAGGGACCGAATCACCATGTTCTCAAATTCTTCTTCTGTGGTGAGACGCCCTTTTACCTTAACGGCATACTGGAACTCCACCCCTGCCTTGGCCGGCGGTTGTCCCAGGGCTCCGGCCGGTGCCAGCACATTCTGTTCTTTGATGATCTGGGCCATGTCGCTGGCCGTCAAGCCCAGCTTGGTAAGCCGGTCGGGGCGCACCCACAGCCGCATGGCATAATCCCGCTGGCCTATGATCATGGTGCTGCCAACTCCGGGAGTCCGGGCGATGGCGTCCACCAGGTTGATGGAGGCGTAGTTGCTCAGATAAGTGTCGTCATACGTTCTATCCGGTGAATAGAGACTCACCACCAAAAGCATGTCCGGGGACTTCTTTTTAATGGAGATGCCGGCGGCCACCGCTTCGGGAGGCAGCTTGGGCGTAGCCTTGTTGACCCTATTGTTGATGTCCACGTTGGCCAGGTCAAGATCGGTGCCCACCGCAAAGGTACAGAGCAGGAGATAGCGTCCGTCGTTGCTGCTCTTGGAGGAGAAGTAGATCATATTTTCCGCGCCGTTGACTTCCGGTTCCACCACAGCGGCGATGGACTTCTCCACTTCCTCGGCATTGGCGCCGGGATAATTGATTTCCACTTCCACCGTGGGCGGAGTGATCTGGGGGAACTGGGCCACGGGCAGGCTGGGAATGCATAACCCCCCGGCGATCATGATCACCAGGCTCAAAACAATGGCGAAGATGGGGCGGTTGATAAAAAATTTTGCCATGTCCTAACCCGCCTTCTTTTCTTCAGTCACGGGCTTTTCGGAAGGATTAACCACCATGCCTGGACGGACCTTCTGCAGGCCCTCAACTACCAGGCGTTCCCCCGGTTTCAACCCCTCTTTGACAATGACCTGGTTCCCGTAACGCTCTCCCAGGGTGACGGTGCGAAGCGCCACTTTGTTATCTGGCAGGATGACATAGACGACGGTGACCCCCTGCTGCTCCGTAACCGCTTTTTGGGGCACCAGCAAGGCGTCAGGCCGCTCCTCCAGGGCCACCCGGATGCGGCCGAACAGCCCGGGGCGCAGCAGCTTGTCGGGATTGGGGAAATTTACGTAGATTTTCAGAGTGCCGGTGGTGAGGTCCAGGGCCCGATCCACGAAACTGATCTTGCCTTTGTACGGGTAAATGGAGTTGTCGGCCATGAGCAATTCAAAAGGTTCATCATCCCCATTGGCTGCTTTTCGTCTGCCCTCGGGATACTTTTTAACCAATGAGAGATAATCGGATTCGCTGAGGCTAAAGACGGCCCGCATGGGATCCCAGGAGGACAGGGTGGTCAGGAGGGTTTTATCCTTGGTGACCAGATTGCCCACCGACACTTCTTCTTTGCCGATGGTGCCGGTGATGGGGGCGCGGATCTCGGTGAATTTCAGGTCTAGCTCAGCCTTGGCCACCGCCGCCTTGCCTTTCTCGATGGAGGCCCGGTTGTACTCCGCTTCCGCCTCGGCTTTGTCCAAGTCCTGCTTGGGGGCGGCGTCTGCCGCCACCAGAGGCTTCAAGCGCTCTACGTCTTTTACCGCTTTGCCCAGAGCCGCCTGGGCCTGGGCCAGTTGTCCCTTGGCGTCCTGGAGCGCCGCTTTATAGGGCCGCTGGTCGATGAGGAAAAGCAACTGCCCGGCTTTGACCTGGCTGCCTTCCTTGAAATAAACCTTCTCCAGGAAACCCTCCACCCGGGCCTTGATTTCCACGGTCTCCCGGGCCTCGGTCCGGGCCACGTATTCTGCGTAGATGGGCACGGTTTGCTGAAGCACCGGCGCGACCACTACGGCCGGGGGTGGGGCGCTCTGCTTTACCGCCTCATCCTTGGAACCGCAGGCGCTGATCATCAGAAAGGCAAGGCACAGACAGAGAATATGGCAGTGCCAGGAGGCTGCCGGGCGTAAGGAGGTTATACTTTTCATGCATTACCCTCTTAAGCGGAATACCTTCTAATCCACCAAAGTTATTTAATTAAGAACCGACCCTGAACCAAAGGAGGCTTCCATTATAGACGTTGCGTGGAAAAGTAAATTGCCAGGTGGAGGCCCTCAGGTTTCCTGAAAGAGGTGGTGTAAGGCTGGTCTCTCCTCGGAAAACCGAACCACGATCACGGAGAGGCCGGCTCCAACGGATGTTAACCGAATGTCTCAGGATTAATATCATAGCTTGCAAGAGGTTGCAAACACGTGGAAACCCCAGCACGGGTTGCGGAAAATCATGGGCAGCCCGGGTGGTCACTGACTGGCCCCAGCGGCCATAGTCATTGCCGGCCACTCCCAGTTCCGCCAGAACTGTTCCGGGGGTTCTTGCGCTCAGAATGACAACCTAACCGGATAACCAGCAACAACTTTCGGCAAACGGCATAGGACTCCGCTGGCTGCCTTGAAGCACTACGCCCCGGTCTTCACATTTTTCCCTTGCAATTTTTCTCTTTGATAAAATAATATCCAGGCAAATCTAGGGGGGTGCCAAAGCGGCTGGGTGAGCCAAGGGGTGCGTCTCACCCCCTAAAAGGTCGCATAAAGCGGGGAGATTTTTCTTTTGACAAAAATTCTGGTATCCACTTATAATAGTTATGCTTGGGTTTCTTAGGATAGAAGATGGAATGATTTTTGAAAAACCCTTTGAAATTTTTTAGATATGACCAATGACGTCAGTCGAAGGGTGCTATGAAATAATGCGAAACCTTAGATCGAATCTAAAAATTCTCTTTATTCTCTGCGACCTCCAAATATTCCGCAAATAATATAATGAGCATCAATAATTCACCAGATTTAGTTTAAGATATTGATTTTAATGAAAATTTCGGTATTTTTCTATGTAATTTGAGGGGCGGAGCTATGTTCAAGAGAAATAATTGCGGAAAATTGGAATGTTGTTGATAAAGGGCTCACAATTTCTATAAAGAATGTGTAGGAAACTCAAATTTTTTAATAAAATTTAATGGTAAAATGGCGATATGAATACAAGCTCAAATATTTCTGAGGATAAAGAAGCCCGCTTTTTTGACTATCTTATTATTCTTGCTAAACATGGTCGTTTGATAGTGTTCACCAGTTTCGCAGTAATGATCATAACATTTCTTTATCTCTTTTGTTCGGCCAATCAATATAAGGCTTTGGTCCGTTTACTCCCCCCTCAGCAAAATTTGACCTTAAGCGCACAACTTTTGGAGGTTTTGGGAGGAGGTCTTACCCCGGGAAAAGATAGTGGTGGGATAGGGGAGACTGCGGCCAAAGTATTGGGTCTTAAGACTCAAGGAGACATCTATCTGGGGATAATTAAGGGTAACACTGTCACCAACAGTATAATCAAACGTTTTAACTTAGAGCAAGTTTATAAAAGCCGATATCTGGAAGATGCCCGCAAGACGCTTTGGGGTAACACGGCAATCACTGTAGACGGAAGGGGCGGCATTATTACTATTACAGTTACGGATAAAGATCCAAAGCTGGCTGCGGCCATAGCTAATGCGTATCCGGAAGAATTGGACAAGATTTTACAGGATATCGCCAGACGAGAAGCCGAAGGACGCTTGGCATTTCTAGAGAAGCAACGGAACCTGGCGGCCGACAACCTTACCAAGGCCGAAGAAACCCTTCGATCCTTTAGTGAAAAAAGCAGTGTTATTCAGATTGATGCCCAGACTCGGGGGATGCTGCAATATATCGCGGAGTTAAGGGCCCAGATAGATGCCAAAGAAATCCAAATTCAGGTTCTGAGAAAACAAGCCACCCCTATGAACTATGACTTAATAAGATTGGAAACAGAATTGAAGGGCCTAAAAGAAAAGTTGAAGGCCACTGAGACTCAGATGGACAATTGCGTGGGAGATGTCTGTTTACCAACTTCTTCAACCCCTGGGCTCGGGCTTAAGTATTTAAGATTATTTCGGGAAGTTAAGTTTCAGGAAGCCCTTTATCAGCTATTTACAAAAATGGTTGAATTGGCTCGTTTGGATATCAGCAAGAATGTCGTGGTTATCCAGGTAATCGACCATGCGGATTTGCCTGAAAAAAGGGTCAATCAACGAGGGTTGCCAGCTTTTTGGGTTGGACTAGCCACCTTTTTAGCAATGATAATGGCAAGTTTTGGTATTGAATATTGGAAAAACAATAAAAGCGAACTAAAAAAGTTAAGAAGTAATTTTTCATAATAATTTAAAGATATCTAAATAAGTTCTGTTGGCCCCTTTTGGGCAGCTTATCGAAATGAGGCGAAAGGAGCAGTAGATGCAACCCGGGTTTGATTTCTTTATGAATACTCATATTAAATTTGGCAGAGGGGTAAGGTTTTCTTTAGAGGAAATTATCCGCAACCATCAATGGGAACATGTTGGCATAGTCGTGGATCACAATATTGTTGAATTGCCTGCAGTTAAAGAGATTTATAAGTTATTACAGAAGGTTACTAAACGCCTGTTTGTGGGTACCTGTCGAATTTCTGAACCTACTTACGATTCTCTGGAAGAGGTCAGGCCCAATTTCGCTGATGATTCCATTCAAATGATGATCGGAGTGGGGGGCGGCAGCGCCATCGATATGGCTAAAGCGATGGCGGTATTGGTGAAGAATAAGAAGCCGGCCTTGGAATATCGCGGGTTTGATAAAATGACCGAGCCGGTGTTGCCCATTGTGGCCGTGCCGACTACCGCCGGCACCGGCAGTGAAGTTACCCCCAATGCCTCCTTTATTGATAGTCATGCCAAGAAGAAATTGGGGATCAATGGGAACGCCATCCGGCCCCGCTATGGTCTTTTGGACCCGGAATTGACCCTGTCGTGCCCTAAAGCTGCCACGATCTCCGCTGCCATGGACAGCGTGGTCCATGCCGTGGAGGCCTATGTGGCCCAGAAAACTAATCCCATAGCACGCTTTTTTGCCCAGGAAGGTTTGAAACGGGTTTTTGAGGCTCTCCCAGCCCTGACTAAGGATCTGGGCAACCTGGAACTCCGCCAGACCGTTATGTATGGGGCTTTCCTATCGGGAATCGCCTTAATGCATTCCGGCACCGGTCCCGCTGCGGCCTTGTCCTATCCCCTGGGGGTACATTACGGAGTGCCCCATGGGTTGGGGGGGGCATTTTTCTTACCCCGGGTCATAAAACATAATCTTGTCCTGGGTTATCAGGGCTATGGCGACTTGTATGACGTCATTGTCCAGAATCACGGGGTGAAGGACGCGGGGGAAAAAGCCCGGAAATTTTATGAAAAAATCGTGGAGCTGTGGAACCAAGTCGAGATTCCACAAGAATTGACTGCGTTTGGCTTTAATGGCACACCGGAGGAAACTGCCTCTTTCGTTAAAGAGACCCTGGAACTCAAAGGCGCCTTGGATCAAAATCCAGTGTTGTTTGGGGCCGCGGAAATACAGGCGGCACTTTCCTAAGGTGTAGGAAAATAAAATCAATTAATGAAGAAGTATCATAAATACATATTTAATGAAAAGAAACGGACTTTTGTTGGAAAATTTGAGGAAATGTACCGGGAAGAAGGATTCGAATGTTTTGATAGCTGGCATCAGGAAGATATGCGGGTGCTGCAGAACAGAATTTGTCAGATTATTTTAAACTCATATAATTTTAATACTATCTTGGATGTTGGTTGTGGCAAAGGAACGTTCAGTCATTTATTAAAAAAGGCGAATAATGAGGTAACAGGAATTGATATCAGTGAAACAGCAATTAAAATAGCAAAAGGAAAATATCCTGATATCTCATTCGTCTGTGTTGATTTGAATTATGATAGTTATAAGGAATTACCTTTTTTTCAAAAATCATATGATTTAATTTTATTTATGGAAGTGCTGTCTTATTTACCTAATTATGAAAAAATTCTGGAAGCATTTGCTAAAATCACCAAATATTGTTTGGTGGCGTTATTTATTCCGGAAAACCCCATCGGGTTCGTAAAGTCCCGAGAGGCCATGTTATCGGCCTTCCAGACCCAGTTCACCATCATCGAAGACATCCACTTGGTAACCCACCGCAAGACCATCTTATTTGGCCAATCAAAGTCATAGGGGGAGATATGCCAGGATTTGAACTCATCGGGAACGAAGAATTTCTCGAAATTAAGGAAATTTTCGATAAAAGCAGGATACTCTTCCGTCATAGTTTTGACCCTCTGCGAAACGGGGTCTACAAAGTGAGGGACTTTGAACAGGCCTTCGCTCAGAGGATGCAGGTCGACCATGCCCTGGCGGTAACCTCGGGTACGGCGGCCCTCCGGGTGGCGCTGGCGGCCCTGGGGATCGGTGCCGGGGATGAGGTCATTACCCAGAGTTTCACCTTTGTAGCCACCGTGGAAGCCATCATTGAATCAGGGGCGACGCCCATCATCGCAGAAGTTGACGATACCCTGAATATGGACCCGGCCGATTTGCGCAAAAAGATCTCTCCCCGAACCAAAGCCGTTATTGTGGTGCACATGCTGGGCACCCCTTGCCGGATGGCTGAGGTTCTGGCAGTCACGCGGGAGCTTAACCTCCCGGTTATCGAGGACACGGCCTGGGGGTGCGGCGGCACCTTGCAGGGACAATATTTGGGGACAATCGGCGATATCGGCACCTTTAGTTTTGATTTTGCCAAAACCATGACCACCGGCGAAGGCGGCATGGTGGTGACCCGTGACCAAGGCATCTACGAGCGGGCCGCGGCCTACCATGACCACGGGCACGAAAACAACCCTAATTTGCCCCGCTGGGAGGATTCCAGAAGCGGCAGCGGTTTCAACTACCGCATGAACGAACTCCAGGGGGCGGTGGGCTTGGCCCAACTGCGCAAGCTGGATCAGGTCATCGCCGCCCAGCGGCAGAATCGGGATGCCATCTTCCAGGCCATCAAACATCTTTCCGGTATCCAGCTCCGGAGTGAGCCAGCCGGGGCAAACGGTACCGCCGATGCCCTGGTCTTCTTTGTCAAAGATAACACCTTGGCCCGGGCCTGTCGTGACTCTTTAGTAAAGCAGGGGCTCGGGACCAAGATCCTGCCTGAAGCCATCACCTGGCACTTTGCCGGCACCTGGGATCACATGCCGTCCCTGGTTAAGGCGCATGGCGACCTTTCCAAGGCCTTTCCCCAGTCATTGGCCTGGCTTCGCCGATCCGTGGCGCTCCCCATCATGGTAAAGATGGCGCCGGAAACTCCTGAGAAAATGCGGCAGGCCCTGGAAGCGGTATTAACCTGATCCCGGATCAACTCAGTTCGCACAGGTTAAGGCCATGAATCCCTCGATATCCATCATCATCGCGGCTTACAATGTTGAGAAATACATCGGCCGCGCCCTTAGGTCCATCTTGAGTCAGAGCCTGGACCGGAAGTCCTATGAAATTATCGTAATCAATGACTGCAGTACTGACCGCACCAGGTTTGCCTTGGAGGTCTTTGCCGATGAAATCCGGCAGGTGCACAATGAGGTCCGACTGGGGCTCCCAGGTTCCCTGAACCGGGGCATCCGGCGGGCCAAAGGCCGGTTTATCGTGCGGCTGGACGCCGATGACTACGTGCATGAAGATTTCCTCAAGATCCTGGAACTGCATCTCCAGTTAAATGAGGATGTTGACGCGGTAGCCTGTGATTATCTGCTGGTTGACGATTCGGAGCGGGTTCTGGCGCGGAAGAACTGTATGGAGGACCCCATCGCTTGCGGCATCATGTTTCGGATCGAGCATCTCATCGATATCGGCCTCTACGATGAGGATTTCCTCTGCCAGGAAGATAAAGACCTCAGGCTGCGATTCGAAAAAAAATATTCTGTGGAACGGGTAAGACTGCCGCTCTATCGCTACCGGAAACATGATAATAATATGAGCAACGACAGCGAGAAAATGGAGCGTTTTTACTGCCTGCTCAGCGAAAAGCATAACCACCAGGAGTGATATGACCGGCATCAAGATCGGTGACCAGTTTATTTCTGCGGCTTCCCGGCCGTATGTCATTGCTGAGATCGGGGTCAATCATGAAGGGTCTTTGACCAAGGCCTTGGAATTGATTGAACTGGCTCATGCCGGCGGCGCCGACGCCGTCAAGTTTCAAACCTATAAGGCTGAAACCCTGGCTTCCAGACACAGTCCGGCTTATTGGGACCTCAGCCAGGAGCCCATCACCAGTCAGTACGAATTATTCAAGAAACATGACCGCTTCGGCGACCGGGAGTATGAGCGCTTGGCAGAGCATTGCCGTCAGGTGGGTATCCACTTTTTATCCACACCGTTTGACGAGCGCGCCGTGGATTTTCTCACCCCCTTGATGCCCTGCCTGAAGATCGCCTCCGCCGATATTACCAATGTGCCGCTTTTGCGCAAAATCGCCGCCCAAGGGAAGCCGGTTTTGCTTTCCACCGGTGCGTCCACGTTGGCGGAAATCGACCTGGCGGTGGCGGAAATGAAGGCCTCAGGTTGTGAAGCCGTGGCTTTGCTCCATTGCGTCCTCAACTATCCCACGCCTTATCAAAACGCCCACCTCAATATGATTACCGGTTTAGCCCGGGCCTATCCTAACCATGTCATCGGGTATTCTGACCATACCCGGCCGGACCAGAGGATGTTAGTGCTGACTGCGGCCTACCTGAAGGGAGCCCGGATCATTGAAAAACATTTCACCTTTGACAAGACACTGCCGGGCAACGACCATTACCATGCCATGGATGTGGAGGATCTGAAGCGGTTTCGGGCGAACCTGGATCTGCTGGCGGAGGTCGAAGGCAGCGAGCACAAGGCCCCGCTCCAGGATGAGGCCCCGGCCCGGAAGAACGCCCGGCGCAGTATCGTGCTGAACCGGTCGGTGGCTCCAGGGACTACTCTGACGGCTGAGATGCTTATCTGCAAACGTCCCGCTTTCGGCATCAGTCCCATTCATTGGGATGAGGTGATTGGCAAAAAAGCCGCTAGAGCCCTGGAAAATGACCATATCCTGACTTGGGCGGATTTGTCGGAATAGAAAAGGGGTTCGAATGATTAGCATTTCCAAAATTTTGCGGCAAGCTTACCGCGACTACAAGGCCAATCAGGCCATAGACCTGGGGCAATTGGAGCGCGGTCTGGCCAATAGAAATAATAATGCGGACCCACAGCAGCAAGAGGAAATTATCCGAAGGATCATTGAGGCTTACCATCAGGCGCTTAGCATTGACGAGGGGTCGCTGCCCCCGGCATACCGGGTGGGCGGCGCGTGGCGCGAAGATATCCGCAGGCGGCGGCAGGATTACCTGGACTCGCTGGATGCCGGCGACGTGAAAGCCCTGGAAGGCTTATTCGCCAATTTTTTTCGGAACAATGGCGTGGCGGGGCTCTGGGAGTATGGTTATTACGAGGAAATTGTAAACGGCGGCAAGAAAACCCGTAAGAATTTCGTGGCCGCCATCCTGAGCGATTATCGGGTCTGGCAAGATCTGGTGGAGAACGCCACTCTGGCCGACGCTGCCCCTCCCGGCGTTGGCAATCCCTGGGGCTATTTTCTGGAAAATCAATTAATTATGCCCAATTCCCTGCGGCATCATTACACTGCCCGCAAAGTTCAGAATATTCTGCAAGACGTGCCGCGTCCGGTGGTGGCCGAGATAGGCGGAGGCTATGGCGGGTTCGCCTACCATTTATTGAAATGGGAAAAACCGTGTACCTATATCGGGTTTGACATACCCATAATTCTGGCAATGCAGACTTATTATTTGATGAATGCCTATCCAGCCAAAAAATTCTTGCTATTTGAAAATCCGGAGATACGCCTTACTAAAAATATCATTGATCAATATGACATAATTTTGCTGCCTAATTTCCACTTGCCGCGGCTGGCCGATAATACCGTAGATCTCTTCATCAATACGAACAGCTTATCGGAAATGGACTACGCCACCGTCAAAGAGTACCTCAGCCAGGTGGGACGCACCTGCAAGCGGTATTTCTTTCATGAAAACAGTGACCGGGAAGTTTTCAATACCGGAGGTCACCTGGAAGTCGCGGCGTCTCAATTTCCGGTTCCAGACCATTTCAAGTGCCTGGATAAACATTATTCCCCCTGGGGAGGGGGGAGCGGCCGGCAGCGGGAGTATCTGTATGAGCGGTTCTCCTCTGAAAACTGCGCATAGGTCCACCATACTCCTATGCGCCACCGATGCCGGGGGAGTCCGCAATATTGCTCCGCTGATCCCGGTCTGCGTCCGCCAAGGCCTCCGGCCGTTGCTGCTTACCTCGAAGGCCAGATTGGGGTTGTTCGGCGATGTCCTCAGCGATACCGAGACGCTGATAGTGGAGGACAGGTCCGCGGCAGAATGGAGTAATATTCTGGAACAGGTGCAACCCCGGGCATTTATTGCCGGGACAACCCGTTTTGCCAGCCCGGACCGGCAGATGACTCCCATGGCCAGATCCTTGGGGATCAGAACCGTGGTGGTGCTGGATGACTGGACCAACTATCGCTACCGGTTTGCGGACCTGAACAACGGCAAGTTGGTCTATTTGCCCGATGCCATTGCCGCAGCGGACCGGCAGGCCAGAGAAGAGGCCATCGCTGAGGGCGTGCCGGCCCACATCTGCCATGTTACCGGAAGTCCGGCTCTGTCAGAATTGACTAAGTTGGGACAAACCCTGGCGGAGTCGCCTCCGGCGGTGCCAGATATTCTTCAAGGCGCCAAAGGGCGGCCGGTTATCACCTTTTTATCGGAAACCCATGCGGCCGACTACGGGACCCACCCTGGAGCCGTGGGTTTGATGGGGCCTTACATCGGCTACACGGAAATTACGGTGCGCCAGGCTATAATCGAGATTTTGGGGCGCATGGCTATCCCGCTGATCCTGGTGGAGAAGTTGCACCCGGCCGGCGAATCCCAGGAAATCGAAGGTCCTCTTCCGGACAACGTGGATTATCGCGTAACAAAGGATGCCGCTTTATGGCCCCTGATGTGGCACAGCCATGTGGTCATCGGCATGCGCACCATGGCCTTGCTGGAGGCCAGCATTTTGGGATGCCGGGCCGTCTCTTTCCAACCTGGCATGCTGGGCCGAGAAAGCTGCACCGCGGTGCGCCTGGGTTTAATGCCGAATTTAGCCCGGGCGTCGGACCTGGAAGCTTGGCTCGCGGCTCAGTTGACCGATCAAGAAGAAAGGCCCCGGGTTATTAAACTGTACCCTTTTGCGGCGCCGGATGCGGCCCGCCGGGTCTTAAATCTGGCTTTGGACCACGAGGGAAATTCGTGAAAATTGCCGCCACCATTCAGGCCCGCATGGGCTCCACCCGGCTGCCGGGGAAGGTCCTAAAACCCATTTTGGGCAAACCCATGCTAGCCTTGCAGATCGAACGGATTCAACAATGCCGGTTGATCGATGAGATCATTATTGCCACCACTGTGGCCCCACAGGACGAAGCCATAGTCACCCTGGCCCGGGAACTAGGGGTCAACTACTTCCGGGGCAGCGAAGACGACGTAATCGGCAGGGTTGTGGGAGCCTTGAAGGCGTTCGCGGTGGACCTCCATGTGGAATTTATGGGCGATAATCCTATCCCCGACCCTTTATTGGTGGACGCTATTATCGGTTATTATTTGAAAAACGCCGACCGTTATGACTATGTCACCAACGCTTTGAAGACCACGTATGCGCCTGGCTTTGAAGTCTTTGTTTATCCGGCGGCGGTGCTGTACGACGCCGAGAGCCGGATCACCGAGCCCAAACTTCGGGAACACGTGGGCATTCACATCAACCGTTACCCGGACCGCTATCGTCTCTGTAACCTGGAGGCGCCGCCCTGGTACTATTATCCGAACCTGCACCTGGAGGTGGACACGCCAGAAGATTTCGCGGTGATTACCGCCATCTTCGAGCATTTTTACTTAAATAATCCTGGGTTCACCATGTCTCAGGTGATCGATTTCATGAAGGCTAATCCGGATTTGTTGGCCGCCAACGCCCAGGTGGAAAGACGCTGGAAGGCCTTCCGGCAGGATTAGTTTAGTGCAGAAGCCCATCTGGCGTGCCGCAATTGTAGGTTGTGGCAAGATAGCTGGTCTGAAAGACCGTCCCCGGGAGCATGGCGTGGTCACCACCCATGCCCAGGCTTACCACCGGCACCCCGGCTTTGCAATGGCTGCCGTGGTCAGCCAACCTCTGGCGGATGCCTGGCGGTTCCAGGAAATTTGGTCGGTTCCCCAGGTCTATGCCTCCATCGGGGAGATGCTGGCTCAGGAATATCTTGATGTCGTCAGCATTTGCACGCCAAATGAATTTCATTTTCTCCAGGCCCAAGAAATCCTCCTGGGACCTAACAGGCCCAAGGTGTTGTTTATCGAGAAACCGGTTTGCCTCAAGGCCACGGAACTGCATGAACTTTTAGAAATCTCCCGACAAACCGGGGTTGCCGTCCTAGTCAATCACACCCGCCGCTTCGATCCCGCCCACCTTCAATCCGCCGAATTAATCCAATCCGGCCAGCTGGGATTACTCTTGATGGGGCGGGGTGTCTATTATGGCGGATGGATGCACAACGGGGTTCATTTCATTGATACTTTGCGCATGTTAATGAATGCAGAACCCGTCATTGTCTCGGCCTCTCCCGGCAAAGCTCCTTCCGGGAAACCCGGGGATCAGAACCTGGATGTGCACTTGGCCCTGGGCCAGGCGCCAGTGGCGGTGGAAAGTTTCGATGAAGCCTATTATCAGCTCTTCGAAATGGAATTACGGTTCGAGCGCGGGCGTCTCCGTTTTCTCGATTTTGGCAGCCGAATTTATCTGGAGCAGGTCCAGATAAATGAGATCGGGGAACGGGAATTGGTACCCATGTCTGGGTCTCCCCTGCAAGGCCTGGATTCACCGCTGTCGGCAGCAATGCAAGCCATCGATGCGGAACTGCGCGGGCATTCCCGGTTAAAAGAATTGGGAGTGGACTTGGCTAGCGCCTCAGGGACCATGAACCTTATCTGGCGCGCCCGGGAGTTGGCGGCGGCGCAAGCTTGACCTGTCAAGGGATGCCTGCATGAAATAAATTGCCTGGCCGGACGGTCGAATCATGGTGGCCTGAGCGTCGGCAACAGGGATGATACCAACCAAAGATCGGGAAATTACCTTTCATGTTTACCAACAAAGACCTTGCCATAAATGGTGGCCCGCCGGTGCGCACCAAGCCCTGGTTGGACAATTTTACCATTGGAGAAGAAGAGAAACAGGCAGCCCGGCGGGCGCTGGATAGCGGCTATCTCTCCCTGTTTGAAGGCTCTCACGCTCCCGACCCCCCTTTCAGTTTTTGGGGCGGCCCCGAGGTCCAGCAACTGGAGAAAGAGTGGTGTGCCTATTACGGAGTCAAATACGCGGTTAGCATGAACAGCGCCACCTCGGGCCTTTATGCGGCCATCGGGGCGTTAGGCCTGGGTTATGGCGATGAGGTGATCGTATCGCCATACACCATGTCGGCTTGTGCAGTATGTACGCTGATGTATGGGGCGATCCCCATTTTTGCCGACGTCTGTCTAGAAACCGGCAGCCTGGACCCGGTCTCCATTGAAGCACATCTAACCCCGCGTACCAAAGCCGTAGTCGTGGTGCACCAATTTGGCATTCCCGCGGACATGGACCGGATCATGGCCCTGGCCCAAAAGCATGATCTTAAGGTTATTGAAGATTGCGCCCAGGCCCACGGCGCCATATATCGCGGCAAATATGTGGGCACCATTGGCGATATCGGGGTCTTTAGCCTCAATGTCAACAAAACCATCCAGGTAGGCGAAGGCGCTGTGTGCGTAACCAATGATGACGACTTGCGCTACCGGTTGGCCCTGATTCGGAATCATGGCGAAGCGGTGGTGGAGCCGGCGGGTTATGAAGACATTACCAATATTATCGGCTTTAATTACCGGCTGACCGAAGTGGCAGCGGCCATGGCCACCGAACAGCTGAAAAAGCTGGATAAATTGAATGACCGCCGTTTAAATTATGTCCGCCATCTGAGCAATGCTTTGACTCGCTATAATTGTCTCGCGGTCCCGCCTGCTTGTCCCCATGGTCCCGGCTGCCAGGACTGCCGGAGCACTTACTATGTTTATCCCCTCCGGTATTTGCCGGAGGTCTTGGGAATAAAAAGGGAGGAGTTCGCCAAAGTCCTGAATGCGGAGGGGGTTAGATTCTACCAGGGGTATGTCAGGCCGCTTTACTTGCAGCCGGTTTACCAGCGGAAGACGGCTCTTAAGCAAGGTTATCCTTTCAGCGCTCCGGAAAACCGGGCCAGTGTGACCAACTATTATATGGGAGCCTGCCCCAATGCCGAGAAATTACATTTTGAGCAAATGCTCATTAACGAACATGTGCGCCCCCCCCACACTCTTTCTGACATCGAGGATATTATAAGTGCCTTTAAAAAGGTCATTATTGAGACATCATGAAAAATATTAAGCAGACATTAAAGCAATCTGAAATGATTGTTAATATTTATAAAAATATAAATAATATGTTTTATACTCTCTGCAAAGTGATGAGGCGTGAACCGGGTCGTCCTACAGAAAAACGCGATTATTGGGAATCACGGGGGGAAAGATATATTGAAGAGGTCAAATCCATTTATACTAACCCGGAAGATCCGTATTATTTGGCGCAGTCTGAGATAATCAGAATGTTGGCCGAGGTTCCATGGAAATCGCTTTTAGAGGTGGGATGCGGGTTCGGATTTTATTTGGAGGCCTTCAGGCAGGCTTTTCCGGAGCGCCTGGTAGTCGGCGTAGATTTTAGCTATTCAAATTTGATTAATGGACTGAAGTATCTGAAAAATCGTCACTGCAATGCTCTTATGGCTCAGGCCGACGCCTTTAACTTGCCGTTTATGGATGGTTCATTTGATTTAGTGTTTACTTCCGGTTTGATATGTTGTGTTCATCCCAAAAAAATACCATTATTCATAAAAGAAATTAAAAGAGTGAGTAATGGTCATTTCCTTTTTGTAGAATACATTGAGGAACATAGCCGGGTGCGGAATAATTGGGAAATACCATATCATTTTCATAACTTATCTAAAATATGCTCTTCCCATGGACTGATTATTAAAGAGTCCAAACCCTTTGACGCCTTTACTAAAGACCAACAAGGGGTACCGTTATCCTTAACTTGGGCCTTTGATCCCTCCGTCTCTGAGGTCTAATAAAATTTATGTATCACATTGCCTGAGATTGGCGTATTAAAGACTCGAGGAGAACCGGAAATGCCCTCAGAAGAATTCGCTAACACCTCACCGGCCCTTAAATATGAGGACCTCTGGAAAGTTGAGGTGATGGAGGAATTTGACCGGCTCTTAAAACAGGACTGTGCCCAATATTTCCAATCTGAAAATGATCCGGTGGCGGCGGGGGTTGCCGTTATGGCGCCTTGCGTTTTTTGTGAAGGCAGTGAATTTTCTCCTCTTTTCCGGCAGCAGGCCTATACCTGGGTGCGCTGCCGCGACTGCGGGTTGCTGCAAAAGTTGCCGCGGCCGACCATTGAGGCCCAAACCCGATTTTACCGGGAAGGCAAGGCGCTCGATTTTTTCGAAGAAAAAGTACTCAAGGCCGATCAGGAGATCCGCCAGAAGAAGATTTTTAATCCTTATTTGGAGCGCTTGGACCAGTTGGTGCAACAACATTCCTGGACCCAAGGGACTTTGCTGGACATCGGCTGTTCCGGGGGCCATTTTTTGGCTGCCGCCCGGGAACGGCAATTGCTGTCCTATTTTGCCGGGGTAGAGGCTAATCCGATTAATGCTGAAAAAGCCCGGCAGTTAGGATTTACAGTCTATCCGGTGATGTTTGAGGAAGCTGAAATCCCTCCCGAAAGTTTTGATATTATTACCTGCTTTTCTACGATTCAGCTGGTTAACTCCCCTATGGCTATTCTCCGAAAATGTCAGCAAATCTTGCGTCCTGGGGGGGTAGTAGTATTCACTTCGCCCAACGGTTGGGCCCCGGATATCCTGCTGCTGCAAGAGACTTCTCCTGTACTGCCGTGTCACCTTTTGCAGCTGCCGGACCCCCGCAGCTTTGCCCTGGCTTGTTCTCGCGCCGGTTTATCAGAAACATATGTGGAAGCCCTGGGTCAACTCGATGTTCAAATCGTTCAGGAGAGTTGGCAGGCATTGCCCCCGGATCTCAACAATCCTCTGGCTGAATTTCTCTACCGAATTTTCGTCGATCTGAACACACCGGAACTTGCCGGCGATTTACAAAGTTTCCTAAAAAAGTATAACTTGAGCGGGCACTTATGGATGCAGGCGCGCAAAATCTGAACGCGCATTCTACCGTGGCGATGTGCGACGACGCCTCCACGGTTAAATTTATTCAGGATAATCTGCTGAGCCGCCAACCGATAGATGCGTGGGTGGCGTTAACTCCCCCTGCGGCCTTGGCTTTAAGCGAGCGCGGCATACCTTATCTGGTAATTGATGATTTTATTGACGAACCCAAACAGCTCGGCAATTTTTATGAGCGCCTGGCTTTTCAGATGGATTGGGCCCAATGGGTTGACCATTACTTGCAATCCAGGCTGCCAGAGTTTCGGGAATTGGAGCTTTTCCCCTGCCAGGCCTTTTTTTATCGCATCAATAACTTTTTTGACCGGTTGAATGTTCATCGCGCAGGCTTACAAGCTTTGTTTTCCAAGTTACGTCCAAGGAAGATATTATGGGTGTCACGTTGTGAATCATGTGGCAAGGAAGATAATTTTTTGGACCAGCACATAGATATAATCAAAGAGCATCACTATACAGATATTATTTTCGATATGCTTATACCATTGTTAGCTAAAGAAACGGGGGCAGAAGTTGAAGTATTTTCCTTGCCAAATAAGATGCCTGCATCTCTTCATGGAAATATCTTAACAAGTCAAGCAAGGAATAATAGGTTCCTTAGAGATAGAAAAATTTTTGCTAAAAAGATAATTAATCGGATAAAACAGAAATATCAACGGCGGCAATTATACTATCAGGCCCGGAAGGCCTTTGCCCCCAAATTGCTCCCGGCCAGGGGCGCCAGCCTTCTGGTATTGCAAGATTCCTATGATATGTATTACGTATTACCCCTCCTGGCAGCCGCCGGATTCAAGCTGATTAAATTGCAGTTGAACAAGATGGGGGCAGCAACAGGAACGATCAATGCGGATAAAATAACAAGTGGGCTCCAGGCTGCCTGGCAGGAAATTCAAAAGCAAGAAAAATTTTGGGCCCTGTTGGAAGGTTGGGAGCCCGGCCGAAAAATCGTCACCCCCTGGCTCCATCGCTTATGGCACCGCAGCTTTTTGGAGTTTTGGCAAGCGGTTGAAAATGGAAAAGCATATCTTGCCGACAAGCAATATCATGGCGTGGTGCTGGCCAATACCCAAAGCCTCTACCCATACGAACCGGCAATAGGTTTGTTGCATGCCGCCCGTTTCCAGGGCATCCCCGTGTTCACTTATCTGCACGGCAGTCTGCCAGGATACTGCCAACAACCTATTCAAGCCCTATTGGATATGCCCCATTCGGATTATCACTTTGTCTATGGCCCCGGGGTGGCTTCCTATCTCAATCAAGTGGCTAAGGACTATTTGCCGAGGCCCGCGCAAGCCGTAGCCGGAGGGTCTCCCAGGATTGACGCCATCAAAGCAAGTTATTGTCCTCAAAAGACCGCAGCCCTCCGGAAAAAAATGGCGGGAAATGATGAGAGAAAATTGATTCTTCATATCCCCAATTTTTTATTCTATCATAGGCGGTTCACCGGTGATGCTTATCCATGCATGAGCTGTTTCAAATTACAGAAGCAACTCATTGATCTCTTTGCCCATTCTAAAAACACGCGCTTGGTTTATAGAAGTATTGGCAGAGATTGGCCGGAAGTGATGCCAAATCTGATTAAATCATGCCTTGAAGACGTCATTATTGCAGATTTTAACGATATTTCCTTATTTGATTTAATGTGGGCAGTAGATGGAATAATTCTTGATTATCCGGCCACGCCTCTTGCGGAAGTGTTGCTTACACATAAACCGCTGGTGGTTTATTCAGATAAACGTTATTATCCTATGACTGATGAAGCCAAAGCTTTGCTTAGGAAGCGGGCAATAATAACGGAATCTATTGAAGAACATTTAAATGCGGTTAAAAAATTTTTAGCTCAAGAAAATTTCAGCGAAGAACATTCCAGTAATGATGAATTCCTGCATCATTATGTAATTAATGAATTTAAAGAGGGTTCAGCCCTGCATGTAGCTAACTTTATCACGGATATTATTGTTCACCAACCACAATGGATCGGAAAGCCATCCTCAGTGACGGTTTGATGCTCTTTGGGCGGCGGTTTTGGGCTGCCATCCTGGGGGTGATCTTTACTTATTTTTCCGCCGCTCTCTTGGGCCCCATCGGTCTCGGTTTCCTGGCGCTGTTGCGGATGATCCCATCGTTCGCGACGATTATCAACTTCGGGTGGATCAGCGCGGCTTGCCGGGAAATCCTCCCTTTACTGGCCTTGGGCCAGGAAAAACAGTCATATCACCTTCGAAATGTCGCGTACACCGGGGAATTGGGAGTCGGCATATTCTGGATTATCGGCGTTCTAATCTATGCCTTTTCTGCTTCTGACCTAAGCGTAAAGGTGGGAGTTTTGATTGCCGCGGTCTCCATCGGCATCAGCCTGTTTAGTCGGTTAATGGTCAATGATATGGTAGTGGAGAAGGATTTCAAAATTCAGGCCCGGGTGGGGGTGTTGACGGCTACTCTTAATTTTGTCTTAGGTCTCGCCGGAGCCTGGCTATGGGGAGCTTTGGGATTATTTGCCGCGATAACGCTGGTCCAACTCATCGAGGTAGGAATTTATTGGCGCCTGAGAGGTTTTTCATTGACCTGCCGATGGGATTCCCGCGAACTCCTCAGGCTCACCCGTATCGGTATCCCCTTGGCTCTGCTTACCCTCTTCGGTTCCCTCATGGGGGTCAACCTCTGGATTGAGCGGTCCATTATCGGGATTCAGGGCGGCCTCGAACTCCTGGGACTGTTTGTTTTCAGCATATCGATCTGCAATCAAATGGAAAATTTTCTTTGGGAATTTTTAGTGTCCTATCAATCACATTTTTGGGCGACCCTGGCGAAACCCCATAAAAAAGAGGAATTATTCCATTTGGTGCGAAAACCCTCCATTATATTAGCTTATATTGCCGCCGGGTTAGGAGTCTTGGTGATTGTGGCGCTGCCCCCGTGTATCTCGTTATTTTTAGCCAAGTACCGGCCCATGCAGCAGACCTTGTGGATATTCATGTTGGCAGGCATGATAAGTTCTTTGGCCTGTGTACCCGCAATCTTGTTGCGCTCGGCTTATGCTGATGAACAAAATTACTTTTTGTTCTCCCGGGCCATTAGTTCGGCCCTTTATGCCGCGTTCCTGTGGGTCCTGGTAGGCAAGTTTCAGTTCGGCCTGGTGGGGGCCGCCCTTGCCGCCCTGCTGCTGCAAATCTCGGTAGTCATTTTTACCTTGGCCAAGGCTTACCCCTTTTACATAGGGAATTGGGCGATTTTCCGGCGTTTTATTTATGACCAGCTTATGCCCATTTCTTTTGTCATTGGCACATATTTATGCTGCAATTGGTTGTTCATCAAAAATGGTTTATTCAGATCGAATACAGAATTATTGAATAATCTGCTGGTATCGCTGATCACTTTGGCTTTATCGGGGGTTTTCCTGATCGTCAGCTTGGAGCGCAAGACCGAGATATTCAGCGAACTGTTTAGATTAGCCAAGAGTCGCAGTCTGGCTTCAAACGCGCCCGTATAATACGGTTTTCGGTTAAAAGAGTAGTGATATCACAGGGATAAATGAGTTTTAATCAGGAGGATTAGTGGCCGAAATTTCCCTTAAACAAAACCTCGCTAATTCCAGGATCACCATCGGCAGTTGGATCACCCTGGGGCACCCGGCCATTGCCGAAATCATGGCCAGGGCCGGGTTCGATTGGCTGGTGGTTGACCTGGAACACAGCGTCATTACTATTCGTGAGGCCGAAGAATTGATCCGGGTGATCGATCTCTGCGGGGTCACCCCCCTGGTGCGGCTGTCCGCCAATGATCCGGTGCAAATCAAGCGGGTGATGGACGCCGGCGCGCATGGCATAATCGTCCCCATGGTTAATTCCGCCCTGGAGGCGGAACAGGCGGTGGCGGCAGTGAAATATCCGCCCCAAGGGCGCCGGGGGGTCGGCCTGGCCCGGGCCCAGGGATACGGCACCCGCTTTGAGGAGTACAAAAGCTGGCTGGAAAGGGAGAGTGTTGTTATAGTTCAGGTGGAACATATCAAAGCGGTGGAGAATTTAGAAACGATCCTGGCGGTGGCAGGAGTAGATGGCTTCATTGTGGGACCCTATGATTTGTCCGGTTCCCTGGGCCTTCCCGGACAATTTGACCACCCGCTCATGACTCAGGCGATGATGCAGATTCAGGTTTCGGGGGCGCGGCCGGGAAAAGTGCGGGGGATCCACGTGGTGGAACCCGATGTAGCCCAGTTGCAGCACAGGCTTGAGGAGGGCTACCAGTTTATCGCATTTAGCGTGGATATCCGGATGCTGGACCATAGCTGTCGGGCCTGCCTGTCAAGCTTGGGGCGATGAGAGACCTCCGGACTATTTTTAAAGAAGATTCACTAGGGACTGTTGTTCGCCGTTTATCCGATGCTGCCTGGCAGTGGACCATGACCAAGCTGTCCACCGGGTGGTTTCGTCTCCAATGCAAACTGGCCGGGTGCCGATGTGGGCGGAATCTGGAGGTTTATGGCAGGGTAATCCTGCGATCCCCCTGGGGGGGAATAACCATCGGTGATGGGGTTCAACTAATTTCATCGTCCTGGCGGTGCGGCGCCGGCGGCCTCAACCATCCGGTCAGGCTAAGGACTTTTACCAAGGAAGCTCAAATTATCTTGGAAGATGGCTGCGGACTGAACGGCACCGCCATAACCTGCCGGTCCACCCGAGTGCGCATCGGTGCAAAAACCATCATTGCACCCAACGTCACTATTTTCGACTCTGATTTCCATCACCCCTGGCCGCCCCAGCAGAGAATGAATTATCCCGGGTTCGAACACGATGCTCCAGTTGATATTGGGGAGAGCGTATGGGTCGGCACGAATGCCATTATCCTCAAAGGGGTGACTATTGGCGATAATTCCTTGATCGGCGCCGGCAGCGTGGTGGTCAAGGATATCCCCGCCAATGTTCTGGCAGCCGGCAATCCGGCCCGGGTTATTAAGCAATATGAAGAGATCGGGGATTCGAGTTTCGCTGAACGGCCTGGTAGATGAAAGAAGCAGATATTAGAAACCCCGCTACTTTTGCCCGCTACCTGGAACTGGTCCAGGAGGATGTTAACCGGCTATTTGGCGATCAGGCGCATTTCGAGTCAGTAGGGTGTCCGGCCTGCGGGGGACAAAATCACGAGCCGGAGTTCACCAAGGTGGGCTTCCGGTATGTCACCTGCAAGGATTGTGGCACCTTGTTTGCCAACCCCAGGCCGGCCCCCGAGAAGCTAAAAGAGTTTTATGTTAACAGCCGGTCCAGTATCTATTGGGTGGAAGAATTTTTTCTTCCTATGGTGGAGGCCAGGCGGGAGAAGATTTTTCGCCCCCGGGCCGCTTATGTGGCCGAACGCCTGCCTACTCTGAAGGAAGAGAAGGTGGGTGATATTGGGGCGGGGTTCGGGCTGTTTCTGGAGGAACTGCGTTCCTTCTGGCCCCAGGCCGCCATGGTGGCTATTGAACCATCGGCCCAGATGGCAAATATCTGCCGGTCGAAAGGGTTTGAAGTCATTCAAACCACCATTGAAGAATTACCGGGCCAAGAAGGCGGATTTGGCCTGGTCAGCGCGTTTGAACTTTTGGAGCACCTGCACGAACCCCGGCTTCTCCTGGAAAAGGCCTGTCAACTGCTGCGCCCGGGGGGGTATTTCCTGGCCACCACCCTGAACGGCGAAGGTTTCGATATCCAGGTTCTCTGGGAGAAATCTAAAAGTGTCTTTCCCCCTCACCATCTAAATTTCTTTAATCCCCGGTCCCTGGCCGGACTTTGTGCCGCGGCGGGATTAACGGTGGAAGAGATCACGACGCCAGGGCAACTGGACTGGAATATTGTCGAAAATGCCCTGAACCTGGACGGAGTTGGAACCGACAGGTTCTGGCAGGTGGTAGCCCGGACCGGCAGCGAAACCTGCAAACAGGAGTTACAATCATGGCTTTCCCGCCACGGGTTCAGTTCGCATATGCGGATAATTGCCCGGAGAAATTAGTATGAGCCGCATTATTGCCATAATCCCGGCCCGCATGGCCTCTACCCGTTTCCCCGGCAAGCCCCTGGCCGATATCCTGGGCTTGCCGATGATTGAACACGTCCGCCGCCGGGTCGCCCTGGCCCCCCTGGTTAATGAGGTAGTTGTGGCCACTTGCGATCGGGAAATTGCCGAGGCGGTAGTGGCCGGCGGCGGCCGGGCCGTAATGACCGCGCCCACCCATGAGCGCTGCACCGACCGGGTGGCCGAGGCGGCCTTGGGCCAAGAGGCGGACATTGTCATAAACGTCCAGGGAGATGAACCCCTGGTGCACCCGGCCATGCTGGAACCCTTGCTGTCACCGTTGCTGGCGGAGGCGACCTTACCCTGTACCAATTTGATGGCCAAAATCCATAGTGAGGCGGAGTTCCACAGTCCAAACGTGGTGAAAACTGTGTGCGATCTAAAAGGCAATGCTTTATACTTTTCCCGGGAGCCGATCCCGTCGCTGAGCAAAGCCGGTGGCCTGGTCTTTGCCAAGTACAAGCAGCTGGGGATCATTGCCTTTCGCCGGGAGTTTTTACAGTGCTTCACCAATCTTCCCCCCACTCCCTTGGAGCAAGTGGAGTCTGTGGATATGCTGCGGGCCGTGGAACACGGCTACCCGGTGCGGATGGTGGAGACCTCCTTTGATGTGGTGGGGGTGGATACCCCGGAAGACTTGGCCCGGGCCAAGCAGTTGATGGAAACCGATCCTCTGTTCCCCAGTTATCGATAAATCAGGAGAGCCGATGCCAGGGAAACAATTGCGGGTGGGAATCGCCGGATTCGGGGTGGTGGGAAAAAGGCGGCGGCAATATATCGACCTGCATCCGGAACTTAAGCTGACCGCAGTATGCGACCAGTATTTTCGGGATTCGGGAACCCTGCCGGACGGAGTGCGCTATTATCCTGACTACCTTCAACTCCTTGAGGAACCGCTGGATGCCTTGTTTGTAAGCCTGCCCAATTACTTGGCCGCAGATGTGACCATCGCAGCCCTGGAAAGGGGCCTGCATGTCTTCTGTGAGAAACCCCCGGGCCGGGATGTAAGGGATATCGAGAGAGTTATCGAGGTGGAGCGGCAAAATCCCGGGTTAATGTTAAAATACGGATTCAACCATCGCTATCATGATTCCGTACGCGAGGCTTTGCGCCTCATCAATTCAAAGGAATTGGGAGACATTGTCAATCTGCGGGGGGTTTACGGCAAGAGTAAGATTATTCCCTTCTCCGGGGGGTGGCGGGCGGAACGCCGTTTCGCCGGCGGAGGAATTCTCCTGGACCAAGGTATCCACATGGTGGATCTGATGCGCCTGTTCTGCGGCGAATTTGTGGAGATCAAGAGTTTTTTGTCGAACCGTTACTGGGGACACGATGTAGAAGATAACGCGTACGCCCTTATGCGGGACCAGGCGGGCCGGGTGGCCATTCTGCATTCCAGCGCCACCCAATGGCAGCACCGGTTTAGTCTGGATATCTCCCTGACCGAGGGCTACCTCGAATTGCACGGTATTCTAACCGGTTCCAAAAGCTATGGTGAAGAGGAATTGGTGATCGGCCGCCGAAGTGAATCGGACACCGGCACGTTAAAAGAGGAAAAGATTAAATATATTGAGGATAATTCCTGGAGGGACGAAATTAACGAGTTCGCCGACTGTATCCTCAAAGGCAAAGAAGTCATTTTTGGAACCAGCATCGACGCTTTGGGCACCATGAGACTGGTTTATAAGATTTATCAGGCTGACCCCGATTGGTGCAAAGCCTATAATATTTGTCCCGATTGAGCTCTGGCCAGGAGGCCCGTCATGAACAATGTGGAACGCCTTTTTCTCGAGTCCTTGAATGAAGAAGATTTTATCAAGGGTTATCTCAACTATTTATCCCTGCTATTCAGTCGCCTGGATACCAAGGCCATTGCACGCTTTATTGCCGAATTGGAAGATGCCTATGAAAAGGAAAATACCATCTTCATTGTCGGCAACGGGGGATCTGCCTCCACCGCTTCACATATGGCTAACGACCTGGGCATGGATGTTTTGAAAAAGGGGGGTAGCAACAAGGCCTTCCGCACTTTGGCGCTGACCGACAACACTTCGGTAATGACGGCCATCGCCAATGACGACGGCTACCATAATACCTTTGTCAACCAACTCCGGATTCACTACAGGCCGGGGGACAGGTTAATTGTCATCTCTGCCAGCGGCAATTCTCCCAATGTGGTGGCTGCTGCCAGGTGGGTCAGGGGACGGGGCGGCAAAGTCCTGGGTTTAACCGGTTTTGACGGCGGAGAACTCAATAATCTGTGCGATGTGGTCATTCACGTTAATACTCCCAAAGGAGAATATGGCCCGGTGGAGGACATCCATATGGTCATGGACCATCTGGTGGCCAACTGGCTCCAATACAAGCATCAGAAAGAAAACGGCCTGTTGGGGTTAATTCCAACTCCTTTGAAGGCTCAAGGATCAACATGAATTTAAATGAATTACAGTGGTTCACCCCCGAGGAAAGGCGACTGCCGGATGTTACCGCCTTACCCATGAAATATCTTTTGAAGAGCCTGGGCATCAAGGCTTGGAAGAAACTCCTTCCGGCCCGGGGGCGTTTTGTCTGGACGGTGACTGCGATAAGCGACGCCCACGGCCCCACTGCCAATGTCAGAAACTATCTGGAGCATCAGACGATACGCCAGATCGTGGGGGAGCTGGCCCAGGGCCGCAAACTGCGCCGGGCCTGCGAAATCGGCTGCGGATACGGCCGGATCATTATGGTGCTGAAAGAATTCGCCGATTACGTCAAAGGATTCGAGCGGGAAGAACACCTGGTGGAAACTGCCCGTTCCCTGTTGCCGGACCTGGAATTTCAGAGGGTGGACTCTCTGACCGCCATCCCGGAGGAAGAACCGTACGATCTGGTGATGATTTGCGCCGTGCTCCAGCATCTCACCGATGCGGAAGCCCAGCAGGTTTGCAAGGTTATGCAAACTCTCGCCCCCAATGGCCATATCTTGGTGATTGAAAAGACCGAAGCGATTAACGTCACCGAAAACATCGAAGATGGGTCAAAGTTTTTAAGCCGGGCCCGTTCCATAGAGACCTATCAGCAATATTTGGCACCCTATTCCCTGGTGTCAGTGCGAGACCGGGTGGTTGAGCCCACCTATAACAATCCCCAACCGGGCAAGTGCATGTTGTTTGTCAGTCCTGGCTATAAGGAGAGTTGATCCTTGAAGCATAAAGTTCTGGTGGCTCCCTCATCCTTTGCTTCAGTGGACCGGACTCCTTTGGAGCGACTCCTGCAGTCCGGCGTGGAAGTAATTATGAATCCCTACGGACGGAAGCTGACCAAAGAAGAGTTGTTGGAGCTTCTTCCCGGCGTTTCCGGCATCCTTGCCGGTCTGGAGCCCTTAAACCGTGAAGTGTTGGAGAAGTCCCAGCTCAAAGTGATCTCGCGCTGCGGCGTGGGGCTCAGCAACGTCGATTTGAATGCAGCCAGAGAGCTGGGTATTAAAGTTTACTTTACTCCAGATGGTCCCACCAAGGCCGTGGCTGAATTGACCGTGGGAATAATGCTCACTCTCATCCGGCGGGTTCCGGAAATGGATCGGGCTTTACATGGGGGAGAATGGCTCAAGCTCACCGGCTCTCAACTGCAGGGCAAGACCGTGGCGATAATCGGTGCCGGGCGCATTGGCTGTACGGTGATAGCCATGCTTCGCCCCTTCGGCCCCAGGATCATCGTGGTTGATCCCCATCTCAAAAAACCACCTGACGACACGGAGTTATTGGCCCTGTCTGAAGCTCTGCCCCAGGCGGACATCATCAGTCTGCATGCCAGCGGCGAACATGAGATTTTGGGGGAAAGAGAATTCCAAGCGATGAAGGCGGGGGTGTTCTTGCTCAACTCCGGACGCGGCGGATTAATCAACGAGCCCGCTTTGATAAAGGCCCTGGAAAGCGGCAAGGTAGCGGGGGCCTGGATTGATACCTTTGCCGTTGAACCTTATCAAGGGCCTTTGGGTCAGTTCCCCCAGGTTGTTTTGACGCCCCACATCGGTACGTATTCCGCCCAGTGCCGGAAGTCCATGGAAACGGAAGCGGTGGAAAGTCTCCTGGCCGGGTTAGCCGGGAAAAGCGGGGGTGCATGTCCCCTGTAATGACGACCCCCCGGCTAACCGATATGTTGTCCATTGCCGAGGAGGCCATCCGGCAGGCCGGCGGGTTTCTCAAGACAGCCAGGGGGGCCAGCCTGGCGGTAACCGCCGACGTGGACCGGGATATCAAGCTGGCGGTGGATAAAGGTTCTGAGGACATTATCCTCAAGGCCCTGCGGAAACATTCGGGGTTGCCCATTCTGGCCGAGGAGCAGGGCACCGTTATGGGCCAGGATACCGCGGCCGGCTTGTATTGGATTGTGGACCCCCTGGATGGCAGCCTGAATTTTTTCCGGGGCATCCCTATCTGCTGTGTGTCCATCGGTTTAATGCAGGGAACCGAACCATTGCTGGGCGCCGTTTATGATTTCAATCGGGAGGAATTCTTTTCCGGCATTGTCGGGGAAGGAGCTTGGTTGAATGGGGTCCCGGTTCGGGTCAGTTCCACCGTTGAGCTGCGGAAGGCAGTGCTTTGCACCGGATTTCCCGTGGCCACGGATTTTTCCACTGAGGCCTTGCTTCATTTTGTCCAGCAGGTGCGCCATTATAAAAAAGTCAGGTTATTGGGCTCCGCTGCCCTCTCCCTGGCTTATGTAGCGGCAGGCCGGGCCGACTGCTATTATGAACGTGATATCAAAGTTTGGGATGTGGCCGGCGGCCTGGCCCTGGTTAAGGCAGCCGGCGGTAAAATCGTCCAATCCGCCTCATCTTCTCCCTATGTCGTATCGGTTTACGCCGGGGGCCCTGACTTGATGGAGCCGGATTTTGGATAAGGCGGGTAATCAAGATTCCTGTTTGTGGGTATGCTGGCAAAAGCCCGCGCAATTTCCTTCCGCCAATGAGGCAGTATTAAGTTTTTTGCCACCTGGGTTGGAAGAAGAGTTCGCCTCTCAATACCAGGGCCGATTTCTCAGGGCCCGGGAAGTTGCCCAGACCGTGAGAAAGGAGGCCAGGCAGCTGTATATTGATATGGTGGCGCAATTGGGCGTGGCCCCATGTGGCAACCGCACTTTCAGGCAAGTCCTGTCCAAACCTGGCCAGGCCAGTCGCTGGTGGTACCACCGGGTCGCCTTCAAAAGCTGCGAAAGCGATCCCACTTATGAATATATAATCTGGATTCTGACCATTCAGGCTATTGTTCAACAAGAAAAGATCCGCCAACTGGTCCTGGTGGGGGCCCCAAGTGAAGTCGCGGCGGTTTTAAAAATCGCTTTTCCGGTGGAAGAAATCGATTCTCAGCGGCCGCAAAGATTATGGCGGCTGTTGCTCCGTGGACTTGCCTCCCGGGTTAAATGGGCTATAATTCTTACATGGCAAATTTTAAAGCTGCGCCGCCATTATGCTCCCCCAGATCAATTATACCAGGTGGCCATTTTTGGATTCTGGGACTGGAGCGTATGGTGGGATGCGGCCCGCCGGGTCTTATGGGACCGGTATATGGCGCGACTTCCCGAGGAACTGCAGCAAAATGGCATTGTCTCGGCGGGGTGGCTTGCCTGGCTTGACCCTTATGGGTCTGGCGGCAAAGTTAAAAGCGTCAAGGAACTGCTGGCGCCGTTGCGGGGCCGGAATGAAGTGGATATTTTACAAGGGTTTTTGCGGCCAAGCGAAGTTTTTTCCGCCATGGCTAACTTTGCACCACTGGCAATATTTCTCCGGACCAGAAGTACCCTAAAATTCCGGAAGACTTTCCAGCAAAAAGGGCTGGACTTCTACCCGCTGTTCGCCTGGCCTTTGTTTTACGGATTCCTTGATGCCAATATTCCCCACTGTGAATTGATAGCCTTAGCCACCAGCAAGGCCTGCCGCCGCCACCAGCCCCGAGTGGTCCTGAGTTTTCTAGAACATTTTCCTGCAGCCCGGGCCCTTTATGAAGGCGTCAGGCAGACTGGCGCCAACACCAAGTGCGTGAATGTGCAACATGCAAGCTACAACCATGAAAAAACCTTTCTCTTTCTCCACCCCGCGTTGGAATTTCAGGGGCAACCCGATGGCTGCGCCGTCCCCCATCCAGACCTTGTCTGCGCTTTGGGGCCTTTGGGCCGGGAACTCTTCCTGGAGTGTGGCTATTCCCCGGAACAGGTCCTTTCCACCGGTTCACCCCGGTATGACTATATCAGCGGATTGGCAGCCAGAACTAAGCCTGACCCTTGGGAAAAAGACCGGCCCCAAAATGGGCATGTTCGTCTGTTGATGGTATCCAGCCTGAGCCTGGATCTGGAAATGGAGATGTTAGAGGCTGTGAATGCTGCGACCAGGGGCCTGAATCAGATTGAATTATATCTCCGCAGCCATCCCATGCAGCCCATTGAACGGCATCCCGATTTCGGCAGGTATCGAAACTACGTGGAATTGACCCGGGGGTCGTTGGAGGAAGATCTGGCCCGCGCTGATTTAGTCCTGTTTACCTATTCCACGGTGGCCGAAGAGGCTTTTCTCCAAGGAAAGCCGGTGTGGCAGTGGCTGCCCCTTAAATTCAACGCTTCTGCCCTGGCCGAAATTGCCTCTATTCCTCAATTTGCTTCAGTAAAGGGGCTGCGGGCTTCTTTGCAGGAATTTCTTAACAACCCCCAGTTGCCTTCGGATACCATGCGTCAGCAGGCCTTTGACCGTCTCTTCTACCTGGTTGATGGTGGGTCTGTCACAAAAATCACTGAAATTGTAAGGAGTCTGATTAATTGAAAGTAAGGCTTTTGGGGTAAATCATCTCAAGTAATTATTTGAAAAATTCGGAAAAAATCAGATTCCACCGAGGCTCAATAAATGAAAGTGGTTATTCTCTGTGGGGGCAAAGGGACCCGTATCCGGGACGTGGCCGACGATATCCCGAAACCGATGATCCGGATCGGCGAGAAGCCCATCATTTGGCACATTATGAAGTACTACAGCCATTGGGGCCATAACGGATTTGTCCTTTGCCTGGGGTACAAGGGGCATATCATTAAAGACTTTTTTCTAAATTATGACGTGCTCACAGAGGATTTCACCATCACCTTGGGTAACCCGAAAAAGATTGACTTTCACAATAACCACAACGAATTGGGCTGGAATGTCACCTTGGCTGAAACAGGCCTGGAATCGGGGACGGGAGCCAGGGTATTTATCTGTAAGAAGTATCTCCAAAATGAAGCCAACTTCATGCTTACCTATGGCGATGGAGTGGGCAATATCGATATTGATAAACTGATTGCTTTTCACCAAGCCCATGGGAAGATCATGACGGTCAGTGGAGTGAAACCCCCGGGCAGGTTCGGTGAATTGATGAGTGATAAGAATGGCAGGGTGACCGAATTTAACGAAAAACCCCAGGCAACCGGAGGTATGATTTCCGGAGGGTATTTTGTTTGCCGGCGAGAACTCTTCGAGTATCTGGACGACCGGGAAGACCTCACCCTCGAATTGGACCCCATGGAACGGCTGGTCCGGGACGGTCAGTTAATGGTTTATGAACACGAAGGATTTTGGCACCCAATGGACACTTATCGGGATTTCTTGCTCTTGAACAAGTTCTGGAAAAGTGGGCAAGCACCTTGGAAAGTCTGGTAATGCGGCAGGAGTTGGCAATATTTGCCGGAAAACGGGTTTTAGTGACTGGTGATACCGGTTTTAAAGGCTCCTGGCTGTGTTTTTGGCTGACTGAACTAGGATCTGAGGTTGTAGGGTATGCCTTACCGCCGGAGGGGCCTGAAAGCCTCTTTAATCTCCTGGGTCTTAGTCGGCTGATCCGCCACGTGGATGGAGATGTCCGGGATTTGAGCCACCTTCAAAAAGTCTTTCAAGAGTTTCAACCGGAATTTCTCTTTCATCTGGCGGCCCAATCCCAGGTGCTGGTCTCTTATCAGGAGCCGAAGACCACTTTTGACACCAATGTCGCCGGCGGTGTTAATGTCCTGGAGGCGATAAAGCATACCCCCTCTCTCCGGGCCGTCATCTTTGTTACTTCGGATAAATGCTATCTCAACAAAGAGTGGGTTTGGGGTTATCGTGAGAATGACGAACTGGGGGGGCACGACCCTTACAGCGCCTCCAAGGCCGCGGTCGAACTGGTTCTGGCGGCCTATTGGAAGTCATTTTTCGCGGCGGAGCCGAACTTGGGTCTGGCCAGCGTTAGAGCTGGCAACATCCTGGGAGGCGGCGATTGGGCTCAAAATCGCATCGTTCCCGATATCATCAGGGCTTTAATCAAGGGAGTTCCAGTCACATTGCGTAATCCCGCAGCCACCCGCCCCTGGCAACATGTATTGGATCCTTTGTATGGCTATATGTTGTTGGCGACCCGTCTGCATGCCTCACCGCAAGAATTTTCCGGCCCCATGAATTTCGGTCCCAGCGGCGAAGCCATCCGCACCGTCCGGGATTTGACCCAGCACATCCACACCTATTGGCAGGGCGGGACGATTCAGGAGGAAAAACTACAGCAGACATCTCATGAAGCCGGTTTATTGCATCTGAATTGTGACAAAGCCAGGCGCATTTTAGATTGGGCGCCGCAATGGGATTTTGACCGGACTGTGCGGGAAACGACCTGGTGGTATAAACAGGTGGCCGGAGGTGAGTCGGCACCGGTGGTGACGCGACAGCAAATCGCTGACTATCTGGGGGCAGGAAACTAAAATGATTGACGGCGTCATCATTACCCCTTTACGGCAAATCTTGGATGAGCGCGGCAAAGTGATGCATATGCTGCGCCGGGATGCACCCCACTTCCAGGAATTTGGGGAAATCTATTTTTCCGGGGTCTATCCTGGGGCCATCAAAGCCTGGCATTTCCACAAGCTCATGACCCTAAACTATGCCGTCGTCTGGGGACACATCAAACTGGTGCTCTATGATGACCGCCAAGGCAGTCATACTGCAGGCGAAATTCAAGAAATCTTTCTCGGACCGGATAATTATTGCCTGGTCACGATTCCCCCATTAATTTGGAATGGGTTCAAAGGGATCGGCCCGGAAATGGCCATCGTCGCCAACTGCGCAACCCTCCCCCATGACCCCCGGGAGATTGTCCGCCTTGATCCGGCTGATCCCAGCATCCCCTACGATTGGGGTATCAAGCATCAATGACCCGGAAAGTGCTGATCACCGGAGGCCTGGGATATGTGGGTAGTCGGGTGGCCCAGGCCCTGATGGCGCAGCCAGGGTTGCACGTTACCATCTGCGACCGTCGGCCCCTGGCTAACCCCCCGGCCTGGCTGCAAGCTGCGGACACTTTAATAATAGACCTCCTTGCTGCAGACGACCTGACATCGGTCTGCCGGGGCTGCTGGTGTATCGTCCACCTGGCGGCTCCCAACGAAATTGACAGCGCCTCCGATCCCTTAAACGCTCTACTGGTCAACGGAGCAGGTACTCTAAAGCTCCTGGAGGCGGCCCAACGGGCCGGCGTGGAGCGTTTCGTCTATTTTTCCACAGCCCATATTTATGGTGCCCCTTTGGCAGGATCCATTACGGAACAGACCTTGCCACGCCCTGTGCACCCTTACTCCATTACTCATAGGGTCGCGGAAGATTTTGTGCTGGCGGCCCGTGACCAAGGCAAAATCCAGGGGATGGTCTTTAGACTTTCCAACGGCTTTGGGGCCCCGGCTCATGCTGAGGTGAATCGCTGGACCCTGGTGGTCAATGATCTCTGTCGCCAAGCGGTTACTGACGGTGTCTTGGTGCTCCATAGCTCTGGGCTGCAACGGCGTGATTTCATCACCCTTACCGACGTGGCCAACGCCGTAACCCACTTCTTAAATCTGCCGGTCGCGGCCTGGAGTGATGGGTTGTTCAATTTGGGCGGAGGTTGTTCTCTGCGGATCCTTGATGTCGCTGAACTCGTGGCCCGGCGGGCTCAGGAGGTATTGGGTATCGCCCCCCCGATCCAGCGCCCCGATCCCGGCCGTGGTGAGGAGCCACAAGCTTTGGCCTATAGCATTGATAAGCTCAAGGCCACGGGGTTTTCCCTGAGTCAAAACTTTGACGAAGAAATCGACGCCACTTTGCGTTTTTGCCAAGCTTTTAGCAGAGGTCAGTGAGGATGACCACAGCTCCCACTCCGACAGTCTCCATTGTCATACCGACTTATAACCATGCCAAGGTATTACAGCATGCTTTGCAATCAGTTTTGGACCAAACTTATACTGATTGGGAAGCCATTGTTATCAATAACTTTTCCGCAGATAATACCATTGAAGTGGTGGAGTCTTTTCGGGACCCGCGCATTCGACTGATTAACTTTAGCAATCAAGGAGTTATTGCCGCCTCCAGAAATGTGGGAATCAAGGCTGCCCAAGGTGACTATGTCGCTTTTCTGGACAGTGATGATACGTGGTATCCAAATAAGCTCGAAAAAGCTATGGAAATATTCCGCCAAAGGCCTGACGTGGATCTGGTCTGTCACGATGTCTTTGCCCTGACGCAAGGCCGGATCACCAGAACAATCCGGGCCGGCCACGAATTTCCGCGGATGGGGACCAACACGAAGTTACAGGATTATCTTCTGTTTCAGGGCAACCACGTGGCCACTTCCACTGTAGTAGTTCGCAAGGCAAAGCTGGAGGAGGTGGGTGGCTTTCGGGAAAACCGCGAGATTATCTCGGTGGAAGATTATGATTTATGGATCAGACTTAGCGCCGTGAGTAAGTTTTACTTTCTAAATCTGGTTTTAGGAGAATACTGCGACGATATCACAGGACTTTCGAAAAATGTCGATTTACATCATGGCAATCTTGAAATCTTATTGAAGTCATATTTTTCCGAGGCTTTGAAAATTCGGCCATCCCTTTTTCTGAAGTGGAAAATCCGCCGGCGTTTGGCAAGCGTCTATCGCGGTGCCGCAAAAATTACGCCATCACAAGAACAGCGGAAAGAATGCATCATCAAGATGTTGCAAACCTATCCCATCGGTCTGAAGAACTTGGTTACCACTGCCTGGTGGCTGGGAAAACTTTTGAGCCCCGGGAGGCCATCTAAATAACCTGAAATCCTTACATAACGCTTTAGTCCAATTAATCTTAAAATGCCATTTACGCGTTCTATTTCAATTATTTTATTTGTAGTTTTTTTAATATTAGCTATTGCTGCGCCTGAGGGGCATGTTTATTTTTCGCAAGACACATTCTGGCTGACAGCATTGTTATCATTAATTCTGCTTTTCATGTCTTTTCTGCGTAATTTATTCTTAGATATTATTGTTTTATTGACAGATTCCTTTTATATACAAAGATTTTTTGTGCTGTTTTATTTTCCAGAAGAAATTGAGAAAAATGAATATACCATTACCCTTATTAGGGACAATTTTTATGATGCCATATCTTTTATAATTATTGCGGAACTCTCTATTTTATTAGGGTATGTAATTTATCAATTCTTCTGGAATCCTTCATTACGGTTTTCTGAAGATAATCATGATATATCAGTTTTTAAAAAGGGTGGGATGTTCAGCTCGTTTTTTTATTATTATGCCATAATTTTTATTCCATTATTACTTTGGCAATATATTAGAATATTAGTTTTTGGTGTCGGAATAACCGGTATAAATATTGACCAATCATGGGGAATAATCGTTCGTCTTACAAGCCTGTTTAATTCACTTTGGTTTCTTGCAATCATCGCGTTATTGGTTAAAGATACTGACAAGAAAAATAAACTTCTAGCCTTTTTAATAATAACTTTATTTTGTGGTCTAAATATTTTAACAACATCTAAAGGTTTTTTCATAGTTTTAATTTTCTTATTTATTATTATCTACTATTTCATAAACCATAATATTCCTAGTAAATTTATAATATATGGATTTATTGCGACAATTTTTATTGCTACCATATATTTTAATGCTATTCAGATTATGAGATCGGTTTTAATAAATTACTATGAAACTTCACTTTTTCAGATAAAAATGGAATGGTTTAAAATATCTTTCATTGAAAATTTATTAAAGTTTTCGGAACGTACGGGAGGTCTTGATTGGCTTGTCGCCTTTATTGCTGCTGGCAGAGATGCTTTCCCCTCATATGTCGGTTTAGTCGGAGAGTTAAAAGGTATTATCGATAGTTTTTTTCCTAATACCTTTTTCCCAGGTGGACTTTTAGGTACCAAAAATAACATTCCCATTAGCAAATTGATACCAATTATCTTAAAGGATCAAACCATGTATTATATAATAGGAAGTGGGGACAATTTGAGTTTTATGGGAATGACATATTTATATTTTGGGCATGTGTATAGTATAATATTTATTTCATTATGGTCATTGTTAACATTTATAGTTATGTTTTCAAAAGCTAATCTTATAATTAAAATATTATATTTTTATATTTTTGTTTTTAGTTTTTTTGTGGGAGGATTAATTAATACATCAGTTCGGTCATTTTATGAAAGCATTTTGGTATACTTTATTTTTTATATGCTGGCAAAATATCGCAATCATAAATTAAATTATGCCGGTTATTAACAATAATTCTACAATTGCGTGTGTAACTGGTGGCACTGGAATGGTTGGCAGCCATATAGTCAACCAATTAACTAAATTTGGATATAGTGTAAGAATACTAAGTCGCAATAAGTCACTTAACAATTCTAATATTGACAGGTTTTATGGCGACATAAGGGATTCCAGGGCGCTCCAAGAGTTTCTAAGTGGTGCTGCTCTCTTGTTCCATTGTGCCGGAGAATTAGTTGATCAATCAATAATGTGGGATGTGAATGTTGGCGGGACCGAATTGTTGATCCGACAGGCTGAGCAGTCCAAAATAAAGTTCTTTTGTTACATTAGTAGTGCGGGCGTCGTAGGACTTACTGACCAATGCTTGGTTGATGAAGAGACGCCTTGTAACCCCGTGAATTATTATGAAAAAAGTAAATGGGCAGCAGAACAAATTGCTGCCCAAGGCATTGATGGTTGTAAAGTGGTAATTTTACGCCCCACTAATGTTATAGATGAATATCGACCAGGAGCTTTAACCTTGCCACAGCGTGGCAGCATTTTGGACCGTTTCCAGGTGCTTGTCAAAGGAGGGGAATGCGCCCATATTATTCATGCCGAGGATGTGGCCTCCGCTGCTTTCTTTTCTCTTTCCTTGGCAACCGGCAGCCCCCAAATTTATTTTGTTTCTTGCGACCATGAACCTTATAATACCTTTGCAGGCCTATGGTCTCTTTATCGGACAATCCAGGCTCAAAAACCGGTTGCTAACCTTAAACCGATTTTTCATTTGCCTATAATAATTCCCCAGTTGGTACGTCGACTCCGTCGCCAAAAGGGAAACCGGGGCGACGTGCTATATTCTTCCCGAAAACTTAGATCCACGGGTTTTCAGTTTCCCTTGGGAGTAAAGGGAGCAGTGAGTCGAATAATTTTATCTTCAAAAGGTAAGCCGATTGAAAGTGTTAAATGTTAATACAAGTATGGATTTTACCACCGGAGGAGGAGGCGTAGAAAGAACTTACCAAATGAGTTATCATCTTGCTGAAAAAGGGATTGATTGTACGATCTTAGCCACTGATTACAATTTTACAGACAAATTTATGAATAGATTTTCCAAAATTAAATTAGTTCTTATTCCGTGTCTGGTTAAGAGGTTTCTTTTACCTTTCCCATCATTGAATATAATTTATAAAGTTGTAAAAACTAGTGATATTATAATATTAATGGCCCATTGGAGTATTTTGAATGCCATGGTCTTTATTATAGCTCGTTACTTAAATAAACCATACGTCCTAAACCCTGTTGGGACAATTTCAATCTTTGGCAGATCTAAGTTGCTTAAGTTTTTGTATAATATATTCTTTGGGAAAAGCATAATTAAGAATGCCTCCGCTTATATAGCGGTAAATAAGGAAGAGGCAGCTGAACTTATAAGTTATGGAGTTGACCCTCTAAAAGTTACCATTATTCCTAATGGAGTTGATGAAAATAATTTTAAGGAAAAACAGGATTTAAGTTTTCGAATAAAATATGGTCTCAAAGAGGAACCTTTCATATTATTTTTGGGTAGATTGGATTCTATTAAGGGTCCAGATTTACTGCTTAAAGCCTTTTGTAATGTAATGCATAAATTACACCCATATATTTTAGTTTTTGCTGGTCCGGACAGCGGTATGCTCTCGGAATTAAAACAAATCGTTGCTCAATACCAGGCCGAGGACAGAGTAAGATTTGTGGGTTACTTAGGAAAGATAGATAAATCCCATGCCTTGCATGCGGCCGAATTGGTGGTTATTCCTTCGAGACAGGAGGCAATGTCTATAGTCGTATTAGAAGCTGGCATTACGGGAACCCCAGTATTAATTACTAAAAATTGTGGCTTTAATGAAATTGATCTTATTGATGGGGGAAAGGTAGTTTCCGCTACCATAAATGGCATTGAAGATGGACTTTTAGAATTATTAAAGTGCCCTCAGAAATTGAAGGTGAAAGGGAACAATCTTAAAAAATATACATCAGCTAATTATTCTTGGAATTCAGTCATATTGAAATATATTGATTTATATAAACATATATTAAATATGAAGCTTAATATCCTTAATGTTGGATAGCTTCTTTTTCATTTATTGAGAGTTACTGGTAATAATATGAATCATTCAATTTTAATAATAGGCTGTACAGGAATGCTGGGACATTTATTATTTAGGTATTTATCAGAAAAACCCGATCTTGATGTTTATGCTACTGCAAGAAGATTAGAAAAGGATGCTTGCCATTTTCCACAGTTTCTTATCGATAAAATTATAAGTAATATTGATATAAATGAATTTGACAGCGTAATTAATGTATTATCCTCTTTAAGACCTAAATTTGTTATTAATTGTGCAGCTGTAACCGATTTTCTGTCAATTACAAAAAATCTGGTTAAAGCTGTATCAATTAATTCTATATTTCCTCATCGTCTTTCTTTGTTGTGTAACCTTTTAGATACAAGATTGATTCATATTGGGACAGATGGCGTTTTCGACGGGAAAAAAGGTGATTATACCGAAAATGACGCTGTCAGCATTTCTGATATTTATGGAATGACTAAATATTTAGGGGAATTAAGAAATCCGGGCTGTGTGACATTAAGACTTTCAATTATAGGCCATGAAATAAAAAAGAAAACCGGATTGGTAGAATGGTTCTTATCACAAGATAACAATGTGCGAGGTTATACCAGAGCTATTTATTCCGGGCTACCGACCGTAGAACTTGCTGAAATAATTTATGATTATATTCTGCCCAATGACAATCTTAGCGGCATCTATCATGTTTCTTCAAATCCCATATCAAAATATGATCTCTTGCATTTAATCGCCGCCAGGTATGGAAAAACCATACAAATAGACCAATCGGACGAAGTTATTATAGATAGGTCTCTTAATTCTAACGTTTTCAGGGGTCTTACTGGATATAATCCTCCATCTTGGCCAGAGCTGATAAATAAAATGTACCTCGATTACATTAAACATAAAGGATAGAAATATGTTTAGTTTTGAAAATAAAAAAATTCTTGTAACTGGAGGTACTGGCTCTTTAGGCAGGACTTTTGTACATAGAGTTCTGAGTGGGGAATTAGGTACACCAAGAAAAGTTATTGTTTTTTCCCGGGATGAAGCTAAGCAGCATGATATGAGGATGTCATACCTAAACAAAACAGTATCTACTGAGGAAATAATTTATCGTAACTTTATGAATGTGTTAGAGTTTCGTATTGGTGATATAAGGAACTATTCTGATGTCTGCGCTGTTGTAAAAAATGCTGATATTATAGTGAATGCTGCTGCAATGAAGCAAGTTCCAACTTGCGAGTATTTCCCTTTCCAGGCGGTTTTAACAAATATCCATGGACCTTCAAATATAGTAAGGGCAATTCAGGAAAATAATTATCCTGTTGAGACTGTTATCGCGATAAGTACTGATAAAGCTTGCAAACCGATCAACGTTATGGGGATGACTAAATCGATTCAAGAACGTATTGTTACAGCTGCTAATATCCTGGTTCCAAATACACGGTTTATCAGTGTACGTTACGGCAATGTTTTAGCGTCAAGAGGATCAGTAATTCCCCTTTTCCATGAACAAATAAGAAATGGCGGTCCCGTCAGCGTTACAGTCCCTGAAATGACTAGATTTTTGCTAAATCTTAATCAAGCTGTTGACACAGTAATTGCTGCATTTCGCGATGCGCGACCTGGAGAAACTTTTATTCCGGATGCCCCTTCTGCTACTGCCCTAAATATTGCCCAAGCATTGATAAATAACCGCAAAATTGATATAAAGATTATCGGCATTCGTCCTGGTGAAAAGATTCATGAAATATTAGTATCTGAAGAAGAAGTTAACCATTGTGTTAAACGAGGGGATTATTTTGTGATTCGGCCAATGCTTCCAGAATTAAACAATTCGGTGAAATCAGAACCTAATGCTCTGACAAAAGAGTTCAGCTCAGCAGACAGAGTACTCGATTTAGAGGGGACCATTGCCCTCCTCAAAAAACACCATCTCATGATCGAGGATGTGGATTTAAATCAAGAGCGGGAATTGCTTCGTTAAATATTGCGAAGGTTTTTTGGCCGCCCATCCTTTTGTTCTAAGCCTCACAAAAAATTGTTCTTTATGATATCGAATAAATAGTAGCTGGAGGCCATAAGCGTGATGTCTTCTCAGAAACAAATAGGAAATTTTATAAAGAGGGAATCATGTCGTTTTTGTGGAAGTAAAAATATGGAAAAAGTACTAGACTTTGGTAATTTACCGTTAGCTGGTGGTTTTATCAAAAAAGATGATTTTGCAAATGAAAAGTTTTATCCTCTTAGTTTAGATTTATGTCATGATTGTTTTTTAGTGCAAATCAGTAATATTGTTCCAGCTGAAGTTTTATTTAAAGAAAACTATTTCTTTTTTTCCTCCCAAATACAGTCATTGGTTGATCATTTCATATCCTTTGCAAAGGAAATAAAGCTTCGTTTTCTTAGCGACATAAGTCAGCCATCGGTTTTTGAACTTGGCTGTAATGATGGGCCTTTACTAAAGCCATTGGCTGAACTTGGGGTTCGAGCCGTAGGCGTAGATCCTGCAACAAATGTAGTAAATTCTATCAAATCAACGAGCTTCTCTGTGATTAATGATTTTTTTAGTGAAAAACTTGCTAATAAAATTAAATCACAATTTGGCTGTTTTGATATTTTTGCATCTAGTTATTCTTTTGCTCATATTGACAATATGATTGATATTATGAAGGGTGTCAAATGCTTGTTAAAGGAGAATGGCGTTCTTATATTTGAAATTTATTACTTAGGCACTTTAATTGATGAACTTCAATACGATATGATTTATCACGAACATATGAGCTATTATTCATTGAAAACCTTGCAAACCTTTCTGAGTAACTTTGAAATGGAGGTTTTCGACTTACAGTATATTCCAGGAATACGGTCCGGTTCTGTGCGATTTTATGCTAGAAATATCGGACAAAGGTCAGAAGAAATCTCCCCTGCAGTATTTAAAATGATTGAATATGAGGAAAATAAGGGTTTCAATAAAGTTGAAACTTATAAAAATTTTTCAAAAAGGGTAGCCGATAATCGAAGAGAGCTTTTGGATTTACTGAATAACTTAAAAAAAGAGAACAAGACGATTTTTGGGTATGGGGCTTCAGGGAGAGGCACAATCATAATGAATTATTGTGGAATTGATGGGCAGTATTTAGACTTCGTGGTAGATGATGCTCCCTCTAAACAAGGTTTTTATACCCCAGGAACCCATGTATGGATAACCTCCTGGGATTCGATCCAAAAAGGAAGGCTTCCGGATTATGCATTATTGTTTGCATGGGCCTTTACTTATGAAGTATTGAAAAAAAGACGTGAGTATATTAAAAATGGAGGAAAGTTTATAATTCCACTTCCAAAAGTAAGAGTATTTCCTGACTAAGAATTTTTTTAAAAATCTCCAGGAGGGCTCTCGAAAGCAGTTTTTTGGAGGACACGACTTTTAGCCAGCTCCACCGAAAAGATTTCACTGGCGGACTTAATCAAAAGAAATATTTGAAGTTTTTCATATCGTTTACGTAACTTGTAAACTGGAGACATTTGATGAAAGTTATGACGATTATGGGCACAAGACCCGAAATGATCAAAATGTGGTCTGTGTTGAAAAAATTGGATGAATTAAATTTTGATCATATTATGGTGCATACTAGCCAGAATTTTACAAAAGAGCTCAAAGACTATTTTTTTAGAGATTTAGAATTGAGAGCACCTGATTATAATCTTCAGATTGACACTAGTTCTTATGGGAATGAAGTCGCAGATGTGATAAAAAAAAGCGCGGAATTATTTAAAATGGTAAAACCGGACGCATTAATTGTGTTAGGTGATACTTATAGTGGATTATCAGTATTACCCGCATCACATTATGAAGTCAAAATATTCCACATGGAAGCTGGCTTAAGAGCATGGGATAAGCGAATGCCGGAACAGAAAAACCGTATTCTTATTGACCACATATCTGACATCTTGTTACCTTTCAACCAATATCATAGAGAAAATTTAATAAAAGAAAATATCCATCCATCCAAGATATTCGTCACAGGTAATCCAACATTTGAAGTAATGCGAGCTTTTCAGGACAAAATTGAAAAAAGTAATATTTTGGAAATTTTAAATCTAAAACCAAAAGAATATATAGTCGTCACCGCTCACAGAAAAGAGAATGTGGACGATCCAGAATCTCTTCAAGCAATTATGAATGGTCTTTCTTTGGTTTTCGATAAATTTAATAAGACAATTATTTATCCTATGCACCCGCGTACCAGAAGCAAAATAGAAGGGGTGTCAATATCAAAAAATATACAAGTTATTGATCCATTGGGATATTATGATTTTAATTTTTTAAGCAAAAATGCTTTTTGTCTACTATCAGATTCAGGGACATCTCCTGAGGAAGGGCTGTTCTACAGAGTTCCATGTGTAAGCTTACGTAAAAGTACCGAACGTCCCGAAACAGTAGAAGCTGGCGCGCATGTAATTGCTGGGATAGATCCGATTAATATTGTTGAGTCTGTTGAAACAGTCATTAGTATGAAATGGGATGCAAGATATGATTTTTGTGATGATTTCAGTCCTTCTTCTGTTGTAATTAATGTTTTAAGAAGCAAAATAACTAATTATTTTTAATTGCTTTGGAAGCGTTATGACCAGATTTTAGGTAGCATAATCAGGGCTGATTTTCTAATCTGGTTTTTCTGGCTGTGTTCGCACGAGCGCTAGTATCCCTCTCATCAGAAACAAGAGCCTTTTGAATTGATAACAGTGCCAGGCGGTGGAGAGGGGATTTATCGACTGGGTGCCGTACGATGTCAACAGTCGCGCCAGAGGCTGCTGCTTGTTGATCATAACGCTCTCTCCTCAGAAGCTTACCAGCGGAGCTGATCTGCAGCATAGGCGTCTTATTATATCATCGTTCACCTATGGGTTATTATTTTTGAACGCTGCTAGCCGGGGGTTTCTATTATAAATCCAGCAAAAATCAGTGGATTGGCTAATCTGTGAAACAATATCAAAGCGAAATCTTAATGGTAGCAGTTGTGGTTAATTAATAACACAAGAAGAATGGTCTAATAAAAATTGAAACTTTCAGAACCTTCAATCGTGCGGAGGTTTTGAAACAGTTAGCCGCTGGGGTGGACATTAGGTCCTGAATATCTCGGGCAATTGAGGCGGAAAGGTTATGGATTTTAAAGAAATCTATTATCCGGAGAGCAGATTCGGAGGATTTACAAATTTAGATGGCAATATAATCTTCTACACCAGAATCAATGCTTTGCTCAAGCCTTCCTCAGTGGTACTAGATATCGGGTGCGGACGTGGAGCTTATGGCGCCGATTCCAATGCTTATAGACGGAATTTGCATATCCTCAAAGGCAAATGCCGCAGGGTCATAGGCATAGATGTTGATCCGGCCGCAAAGGATAATCCGTACATAGATGAATTTCATCTCATTAAAGAAAATGGGTTTCCGGTGGAAACGGAATCTATAGATCTCGCCATATGTGACCACGTACTTGAGCATGTGGCCGAACCTGAAAAATTATTCTCAGAATGCCAAAGGATTATTAGACCCCTAGGCATCTTATGTATGAGAACCACAAATTCTTTGGGGTATGTTGGTTTAATATCCAAGCTAATTCCCAATAGATTCCATGAGAGAGTGCTTAAAAAAGCTAAGCATGAAAAGGAAGGGGAAGATATTTTTCCCACGTATTATAGATGTAATACCATTGGAAAATTGCGACGGATGCTTAATAAGTATGGTTTTGATCATTGCGTATACGGGTATGAGGCCGAACCAATGTATCTGTCTTTTTCTCGGTTTTGTTACCGGCTTGGGGTTTTGCATCAGAGATTTGCTCCTAATATAATTAAACTTGCAATCTTCGCTTTTGGTAAAAAAGTAGAATGACTGAGCGGCGCAGTACCACATCAAATGCAACTTTAATAGAGTGAAGCTTAAATCCCGAAGGACTTATTTAATGCGGATATTACTTATTGTAGTTCCTTATAGGCCCAGTATCCTTTCATGTGCGAACCTCATTCATGATCTTGCAGTAGAATTTCACCGGTTGGGACATGAACCTATAGTAATAGCTGGAGATGAAAATATTTCGATTAATTGCCAAGTTTCCTCTGAAGATGGCGTAAAAGTCTTGCGTATAAGGACTGGCAAAAGGAAATCCGCAACCAAGGTTATGCGCGCTATTAACGAAATAAGGCTTTCAAATATTATTTGGAAGGAGGGGAAACATTTTTTCAATAATCATCCTTGCGATTTAATTATTTATTACTCACCACCAATATTCTTGGGACCGCTTGTTAAAAGGCTAAAAAAGAAATTCCATTGTCCGGCTTATTTGCTTCTTGGTGATATATTTCCACAATGGGCAGAAGAAATGAGGATATTACGAAAAGGTTTAATATATTACTATTTTAAGTTTAAGCAACGGCAGAGTTTCGAGGCGGCTGATATTATTAGGGTTCAATCTCCAGCCAACCTGCTATATTTCAAAAATAATGGACTTGATAAAAAATATCATATTGAGGTACTTTACAATTGGACCACTTTAACTAAAAAATGTCTACCAAGCAATACCTATCGTATCCAATTAGGGTTACAAAATAAAGTGGTGTTTTTTTATGGAGGCAATCTCGGTGTAGCCCAAGATATCGATAATATTATTTATCTTGCGGAAAAATTACAGAATGAGCCAACAGCTTATTTTTTACTTGTGGGTGACGGGAGTGAAGTAAGCCGTTTAAAAGCCCAAATAACCTCAAAAAAATTGACCAATATCTCTATACATGACCCTGTGGATCATGAAAAATATATGTCTATGTTGTCCGAATTTGATGTGGGATTGATTTCTCTTGACCGTCGCATAAAATCTCATAATTTTCCTGGGAAATTGATGGATTATATGTATCATGCCAAGCCAATACTGGCCAGCATAAACCCTGGCAATGATTTGAAAGAAATGATAGAAGAAAACGAAGCTGGCTTGGTTTGTATAAACGGTGACACTGATACATTTGCTTTTTATGCCAGAAAATTATTAATAGATAACGACTTGCGTCAAAAGTTAGGTCTTAACGCCCGTAAACTTTTAGAAAGTACTTTTTCGGTTTCAAAGGCTGCCGGGCAAATTTTATCTCATTTCAGGCCCGGATTATCATAGAAAAATATAAATTAACTTGAGGGGTTATTTGCTGCTTTATAGGTAATCACGGGAAAGGCTTTTCTCTACCCCTGGTTTTTCCGTTTTTTATGATTCCTTCAGGCCAGGTCAAACAGCGGAAAAGCCGCCAGGCCCAATGGTTTGGTTACCGGAGTTAGCGAATAGGTTGCCCCAATGGTAAATTGTTTTAATGCCGCGAAAAACTTTTGAAGACCTGGAACCAATTTTCGTGTAATTTCTCCGGAAAGAGAGCCAGGATGAATCTACAGAACCCCATTGATTTTGTTGATCTAAAAGCGCAACAGCGGGCAATCTTGCCACTAATAATGGAAAGGATTTACAAAGTCCTATCTCACGGTCAATATATTATGGGACCGGAGATTAAGGAATTGGAGAACAAACTGGCTGCCTACGTGGGAGTCAAGCATGCCATAACCTGCTCTTCTGGAACTGATGCTCTGCTCATGCCTTTAATGGCCCTCGGCGTAGGCCCCGGCGATGCCATTTTTACTACGCCTTTTACCTTTATCGCCACTGCCGAGGTCATTCAACTGCTGGGCGCCACCCCGGTATTCGTCGATATCGATCCCCGCACTTTTAATATTGATCCTGATTCACTGGCAATTGCCGTGGCTAATTGTGGAAAAAACCCCAAGACCGCCAATCTAAGACCCAGGGGAATAATCCCTGTAGATCTTTTTGGACAACCAGCCGATTATGATCGGATCAATGCGCTTGCCAAACAATATGGGTTATTTGTTTTGGAGGACGCGGCTCAATCCTTCGGCGCCACCTTGAAAGGCAAAAAAACCTGCTCCCTGGCTGATATTGCGGCAACCTCCTTCTTCCCGGCTAAACCTTTAGGTTGCTACGGCGATGGTGGAGCGGTTTTTACCAATGACGACCAGATGGCCCAGCTCTTGCGTTCCATCCGGGTCCATGGGGAAGGTTCCCATAAGTATGACAACGTGAGGACAGGAATTAACGGGCGCTTTGATACCCTGCAAGCTGCCATTGTTTTGGCTAAGCTAAAGGTCTTTGATGAAGAGATTCTTGCCCGCCAGAGAGCGGCCCAGTCTTATAGTAAAGCCCTGCAAGGGGCAGTGGAAATCCCTTTTGTCGCTCAGGATTGTACTTCAGTCTGGGCTCAATATTCGGTTCTCAGCGACTCACGGGAGGTGATACAGCAGAAACTGCGGGAAAGCGGGATTCCGACAGCGGTTTATTATCCTCTTCCTCTGCATTTGCAACGAGCTTTCGCCCATTTAGGATATCAAAGAGGGGACTTCCCGATCAGTGAAAGGTCTGCCGAAAGGATTTTCAGCTTGCCCATGCATGGCTATTTGGAGGATTGGCAGATTGCGAAAATTGTCCAAGTAATAGTGAATTCTCAATAACAGGAACATTCATAACACGGTTTTGGCTGATTCCAACTCTGGGGGAGGTCCTGGCTTCAGGCCCCCCTCCCAAGACCCTTGGGAATATTATACGCATTCTGCCGCTTTTGCGCAGGAACACGACATAACGCCAGTTAGTGAAATAATTTTCCAAGGCCAGTGGGTGCAGCAGACATTTTTATTAAAATAACTCTGTGACGGGTCATATCAATGTTAAGAATTTCTAATATCCGTGTGTCTTCGTGGAAAATGCTGCTTTTCATTGGAGACCTTGGGATATATTTTCTTTCAATTATTGCAGGATATTATCTGACTTGGTCTGAAAAAATTGGATGGAGTGAATTTATTGGAAAAAATATACTCTATTTAATTTTAATTGGCATTATCTATTTTTTGATTATTTATACTGCTGATATTTATAATTATCAACAGGATTACCGGCGGTTTGTTAATATTGGACGAGTTTTTTTATTTTCTTTGTGCGGCACTGCTGTGGTGGCGCTTATTTTTTATTATTTAAGCCCCTCTTTTTTAGGCGGACGCACATTTTTACTGATCCAGGCGTTAACTTTTACTGTTTTTATTTCTTGTTGGCGCGTCTTTTTTTCAATCATTTCTCTTCCTCTGCGCCTGCAAAAAAGGATCCTGATTGTCGGGGCTGGGGGTGCCGGATGCAGACTTTTAAAAGCCATACGAGAGCGACCGGCCAGTGGATTTTTGGTGGTTGGTTTTGTGGATGATGATCCAGAAAAAATCGGAACAGAGATAGAAAACTTACCAGTATTGGGGGCATCCTCTCAATTACATGATATTATTAAAAATTATCAGATTGTCTTGACGGTGGTAGCGATTACGCATGAAAAATCTCCAAACCTTCTTAATAACCTCATTCGCCTTTCCTGGAATGGGTGTCAGGTCATGGACATGCCAAATTTTTTTGAATATCTTACAGGGAAGGTACCAACCGGGCACATTTCTGAAGATTGGATTTTTCAGTGGAATCTAAACCGCTCCCGTATATATTATCGCCGTTTCAAACGACTTTTCGATATTTTTTCTGCAACCTTTCTATTGGCATTAACTTGGCCAATAATGATCTTAATTGCTTTGGCCATCAAGTTAGATAGTAAAGGACCCATTTTTTTTCGACAGGACCGCTTAGGACAAGAAAGACAATTATTTAAAGTAATAAAATTCCGCTCCATGGTAAAGGAAGCCGAAAGTCTAGGTCCCAATTGGACCCGGGATAACGATCCTCGCATCACCCGCGTCGGTAAAATCATCAGGAAAATGCGGTTGGACGAGCTGCCTCAATTAATCAACATTTTGATTGGAGATATGAGCTTTATCGGCCCAAGGCCTTTGGCCCACGATCCGGTTATGGAGCAGATTCCTTACTTTAATTATCGTCTGCTGGTCAAACCTGGAATTACTGGCTGGGCTCAGGTCATGTATCCCGATGGTTTGGAATTGGATACTACTCATGAAAAATTGAAATTTGATCTATATTATATTAAAAATATGTGTATTTTATTGGAATTAAGCATTATTTTTAAAACCATGCGGATTCTATTGTTTAAAAATATTTCTTTTAAATAATTTTTATGAAATATTTGTCCAAATCTGTGATCTCCACTTTTTTAACAAAAATCCCTTTTACCCTTGTATAATTAGGGTTGCAAACTAAAGTTTATTCGGACAGGTTGGTTAAACCTCAACATGAGTAGCCTCCATCCCATCACTGATTCTCCTGAAAAAGCCATCAGCCTGCCTTGGTATATTGTTCATACGTGCAGCCGCCATGAATGCAAGGTTTCATCTGGCCTGACCAAAAAAGGTTTTGAAGTTTTTCTTCCCACAGTAAAGGTGCGTAGTCGGCGCCGGGATAGATTGCGTATGATAGAGGTGCCTCTCTTTTCAGGATATCTCTTTTTACATTCTGACCTCAAAGATTTCGACTACTATCATGTTCTTAGACAAGAAGGGGTAGTTCGCATTTTGGGGGTCAATGGCCAATGTACTCCGGTGCCCGAAGAGACAGTGAAAAGCATTAGAATCCTGGTAAACAGTGGCCAGCCCATTTCTCCTTGGCCGAAATTATTGCCAGGCAGGCGCGTCCGGATAATTGAAGGTCCTCTGGCAGGTGCAAGCGGGTCAATTTTGCGACTCAAAAAAGGGAAAAGTCGGTTGGTGGTGAGTGTCGACCTTTTGGGACGGTCCCTCTGTGCCGAATTATCCGAGGAGTCGGTCGAGGTAGAGATATAAACTAATCGCCAAAGCATGACATGATTTGGTAAAGGGCTTAAGAGCGGCTTTTGATTAACTTTACGCTGGTTTTTAGAAAGATTGCATGATTCCTGTTGGAAAGCTGCCTTAATAGTTAAAAATATTTTTGTTATGCTTAAGGACTTTATTTTAATGTTAAGATCTATTAAGATTGTACCATTTATTTTTGGATTAATTGTTGTAATCTCTACAGTGATTTGTAAATATTTTCAAAGTCCAAATATATTTTTACTTATAATTTTATTAATATTAATTTGTTACCAAATCTATACAAATAAAATAAGTAATAGGACTTACAATCTTGAAGAAACATTAGTTAATGTTTCTAAATTTATTATAATTTCAGGGATTTCAGGTTTTATAGTTGCAAGGATTTTGGGGGTTTTCTGGGGTGGATTTAATTAGCAATCTCTCCTTTAATCATGAGATATCTGGTCACGATTTCCCCTCAAGCCTGGTATCGAAATTATCAATTCTTTTATCAAGATTATCTTGTGTTCGAATTCCCCGTTTAACGTGACAGGCCGATATCTAGCAATCGGGCTGGTGTGTTTGCTCTTTTCCTCGTGCACTTTCTTGAGCAATCGTGATTTTCCCCGGCGCTATGCTCCATTCCGCAACGTCCATCGCGTTGCCGTTTTTCTGCAACACTGGCCGGTTTATTTGCAAAAGTCTGGTAAATCCGACTTGGGCCAAGACTTCATTAAAACCCAGACGATTTTTTTGGGGCCTTGGCAACCAGCTGCTAAATTAAACCCCCGGGCTGTAGATATTCAGAATATCGATAAACGCTTGATGGGAGAAATTCTCCTTGGCGTCTTGGAGAGCAAAGGCTACCAAGCTTTTCTGGTGGACCTGCCCTTTGCTGGCGAGTCCGTAACGGTGGAAATGCTGATGGCGCAATATCAGGCCATTAATCCTGCCGTTGATGCCTTCTTATTCTGTTATTATGCTCCCACCCTGTTTGTTTCCCATGACCAAGAGGCCCCCCCTGATCATGGGAAGAGGTCTTATAGCCTCTGGGAACTTGTGCACCGGTTATCCCCCGGAAGCAGCTCCGTCCTTTGGGTCGGCCAACGAGATCGGAATTCGCCTTTTAACTCCATGAGCCATGCCTTTATTTACTTGTCGCTGACTATTTTTAAGGCCTATAGTTGGCAGACGCTCTTAACCCAAGCCGACTCCCAGGTCGGCGGAAAAGTCCGGACCTGGATTCCCAGGTGCCCCCCTGCTTCTACCGACAAAAATTACCCCGCCAGTCCCGGGATTATCCAAAACCTGATGATTGATAATTTAAAGTGTCGTTTGCGCCGTCAAATCCCCGATGCTTTTTAATTATCTTCCGAGCCAGGAAAACGAAAAAAAACCTTGCAGAAATTTTAATGCTTATCTATCATATTGCTGTTTGTTTCATAAAATTCGGAGCATGAAATAAGTGACATTTAGATCAGCAAGTACGATAAGCAACAACCTTAAATGCGCAAAATGCAATATCTTTAATGGTCCCAATAATAATTACAAGAAATAATGGATTGTCCGATGTCATTTAAACAAGTTGTGAGTTTAATATTGGTATTCTTGCTTTTACTGCCATCGACCCAAGGGTGGAGTCAGAGCCAACGGCTGGAAGATCAGGCGCAAATATATCTACAAAGTATTGGACCAGGACAGGTGCCCTCCGTTCAGCCCTCTGCTCCATCTCCAATCAGGCCGGAATTGCCAAGGCAAATTCCAAGCCCCATGCCTCAGCCACAGATATTAACCACGGCTCCCCGCCTTCCTGAGGAAATCTCAGAGGTGGAAAGGCGGGCCTGGGCCCAGCGGATGTTTCTGAAACAGTTCGGTTACAGTTTCTTTTATCAGCCGCCGGCTTCTTTTCTGCCGGTGCAAACTGTTCCGGTGGGGCCGGATTATATCATCGGTCCGGGAGATACTGTAAGAATCATTATTTGGGGAAGCGTGCAGGGGGAATACAACCTTACGGTAAATCGTAATGGTCAGGTCGATATCCCCAAGGTTGGGGTAGTGCATGTGAGCGGCCTCACCTATCGGCAGTTGCGTGAGGTGATGGACCGGGAATTTGCCCGTCAGTATACCAATTTTCAGATGAATGTGACCCTGGATAATTTGCGCACCATACAAGTATTCGTGGTGGGGCAGGCGAGATTTCCAGGAAGCTATGCCGTGTCCTCTCTTTCCACCTTGGTGAATGCCTTGTTTGCTTCGGGTGGACCCAGTAAGTCAGGGTCTATGCGCAATATTCAGGTGCGCCGTGGCGGTAAGGTCGTTACCACCTTCGATTTCTATGGCTTCCTGCTACGCGGTGATAAGAGCCGAGATATTCGATTACAGTCCGAGGATGTCATCTTTATTCCTCCCATCGGTCCCATGGCGGCCGTAGGAACTCCAAAATCCATGCAAGAAGTGGGACAGGCGCTGAAGACCCTGGCGCGGTTACAACTCCAAAGAAGATCAGAAAGTGCAACACTTGGGGAAACCGCTTCTGCAGCAACATCGTCAGCCCCTTCCACTGTGCCTCCAGAGAACCCTGAACTCCGGCAATTTTGGTTACAGAGAGAGAACCCCGCTACCTGGCAACAGGATGAAGATTTGAGAATCATCACCGGCAGGAAGACCCCCCAGGAAATTCTGGCTTATGAACAAAGAAGAAGTGAGATCAAAGCTCCGCAATTGCAGTCCACCCCAAAAAGTTGGTGGGAGGTGGAATTCGACCAAAAAGAGGCCGAGTTTGAAAGGCAATTTGGCATTAGTTTATCGGAAGCGGTCAACAAACTGGCCATGAGCCGGGGTTTGGGCTTTGAGGGGCCTGTCAAGGTACCGGGCATCTATGAGCTGAAAAACGAGCAAAATTTGAGCGATCTCCTGCACCTGGCCGGAGGATTGGGGGACACGGCATTCAAAGGTCGGGTGCAGGTGCTACGGGTACAGGGGCATCAGGCCATGGTCCAGTTTGAGGAGGACTTGGCCAAGGTTTTATCACGACAATACGACTTTCGCATTGTTGACGGTGATTTTGTGGAAATCTTCCCCGTTTCCGGCCTGGTGGAGAAAAAGGTGGCCATTGCGGGAGCCGTTAAGAACCCGGGAGAATTCGGGTTCCGGGAAAATATGCGGGTCAGCGATTTAGTTGCCTATGCGGGCGGTTTGCTGCAGCAGGCCGATAAAAGTGAGGCAGAAATCACCCGGGTGACTGTCACCCCCCAGGGGCCGGAAACTACTCGTCTCCACATTAGACTTTTTGCTGCCTTAAATAATGCGCCCAGGGAAAACGTGGTTCTTAAGCCCAACGATTACTTGTTTATCCGACCCGTGCCTGACTGGGATATTTACCGGACCGTACAAGTTGCCGGCGAAGTAAAGTTCCCCGGAACCTACGCCATCAAGAAAGGCGAAACTTTAAGCTCTGTTTTGACTCGGGCCGGAGGGTTTACCGACAGGGCGTATTTATTGGGGGGGGTGCTCATTCGGCAATCCACCAAGCAATTGCAAAAACAACAGTTAAACGCGGCCATCGACCGGCTGGAAGCCCAAATATCGGTATCCACTTCACTGAAAGCTCAAACTGCCTTAGAGGCCGAGGAAGCCAGGCGGGCCGAGGCTATCTTCAAACAGCAGCAAGCCCTGATCGCGGCTCTGCGAAAGGTGGAGCCCCTAGGGCGGGTGATTATCAACCTGGCCGACCCGGAAAGATTACGGGGGACTCCTGATGACATCGCCATGCAGGAAGGCGATGTTCTGAGTGTGCCTCAAGAACAACAGACTGTGAATGTCGTAGGAGCGGTCTACGCCCCCACTGCCGTTGTGTATGGCCCACATAAAACCGTAAAAGAATACATCGCTATTGCCGGCGGGCCAAGTCAAATCGGCGATGTCAAAAATACTTATGTGATCAAGGTCAACGGCTCTGCCTCCAGTAGCCGGGGAGGATGGTTGGGGGGAGGCATTAATTCCGTGGTTCTCGACCCCGGGGATACGATCGTAGTGCCGGAGCAGTTGGAAAAGGTATCTTGGCTGAAGGCAGTCAAAGATGTTGCCACCATTTTGGGGAATATCGCCATAACTGCCGGAGTTGTAATACTGGGATTAAGAAGGTAACTTAATTTAAAAACTGATTTTATAGCCGTCGCTTTAAGCGGCTGGGACTGGTGCCTTCCCGTGGCAGTAAAAGGGGGAATCTCGCTATTCTTGGATTTTTCGCGTTGTTGACCGGCATGATTTTCTTCAACCTCAAGTCAACGGAGGTCCGTCCCGGTAAGATGCGCCTGCTGGCGATGATTTTAATAGTTGCTTTATTCTTGAACTGGGCGACGGTAAACCCGGCCTGTGCTGCATTCAATCCGAGTGAAATCTTTCAGACAGGTGCAAATCAGCGATTTTTCTTTTTTGTATTTACTTTGGGAACAATTGGTTTTTCAGCCCTCTCTTATTACATCTATAAAAATAGCCCAGCCCAAAGAGAAAGGGGATACGAAATAGAATTAGGGCCGGGTGAATGGTACGTGGGTGGATACACAGGCTTGTCATATCTTCCTTCAGCAGACTGGAAGTTGAACAGTAATTTTCCGCCCGCTTACCACGATAAGGTGGCCAAAGGCGTCTTCTATGAGCCAGCAATCCTGGGAGGGGTCAAATTCGGGCGATATTTCAATAAATATCCTTGGTTTGGGATCGAAGTGGAGACAAACTTTTCTCGAAATAACCTGCGGCCAAACCAAGGTAAGATTTCTCCCCCGGTGCCGGGAGGGCCGCCTATTCTTTTTACCAATTCCGATTGGTTTATGATCTGGGTCATGCAATTAAATCTCTTGGCCCGGTATGGCTTCTTGCAGGACAAGGAAATTCCCTTCGGACGATTGCAGCCCTATGTGGGGATTGGTCCAGGTTTTGAGGTAATTTATGGCAGCACTGACTCCGCCAAAAATCTTGCCTATGAAGGCTTGGCCGGGATACGTTATATGTGCACCCGGAATGTTGGAATCTTTTTTGAATACAAGTTCAGTTATCAGTCTAAAGTCGAATACGAAAATATCCAAATAAATAAGGACCCAAAGGGACTTGGTCAAGGAACGGCACAACTTGATGTCCCCCATCACCGCTTCGTTGTAGGAGTTGCATACCATTTTAAAAATCTTTATGGAAATTAATTTCAATTACAAAAATATATTTACAAAAATAATTTATATTGCTTTATTTATTAATATATTTGTTATTAATTCTATCAAAGCCGAACCCTTTATTAGGGTGTATAAGAATGGCGTAATATTTTACTATTTTAATAATAAATCTGATAAATATATTTATTATAAAGATAATATCGATCGACCAAAGAGGAGCAATGGCCTCCAGCCCCATAATAATTTATCAGCGCAGGAATTGGAACCGTGGATCAAGTGGGCGAGTCAGCACCATAATCTTCCTTCAGCACTAATAAAGGCCGTGATCCGGGTGGAATCTAATTTTAACCCTTCTGCCACTTCCCCTAAGGGGGCTCAAGGTCTTATGCAATTAATGCCTGGGACTGCTCAACAATTGCAGGTCGACAATGCCTATGACATAAGAGAAAATATTTTTGCTGGCACCCGGTACCTGGGTATGCTACTGCAAAAATTCAATAACAACTTGCCGTTAGCCTTGGCAGCTTATAACGCTGGTCCTAAGAAGGTTGAACGATTTCAAGGGATTCCGCCCATTCAAGAGACCCATGGATTTGTGCGAAATGTTTGTGCGAACTTTCTGCGGTACAGCGGAGAATCCCCATCACCGCATTGAATCCTTTACCGATTGCACTGAAAATCTGATATTATAGAGCGGGGAAGGTGAGAGAAGAAGGAATCCCTTATTGCTTTTTTATCACCCAGGTTTTCCGGAAACCAGTTTCTTACCGGTGTATTAACCGAAGAGGCCCTTTAAATGTGGCGTGATTTTCGAAATCCCAATTTTTATTTTATGATTGCTGTCGATGCAATGATTTTTGCGCTGTCATTAATATCAGCCTATTTAGTTCGATTCGAGTTTGCCATCAGCGAAGTGGATTTAAACCAAATAAAAATGCTATTACCCTACCTCATCACGTGTAAACTCTTTATTTTTTATTACTTCGGACTTTATAGAGGGATGTGGCGATACACCAGTATGAGTGATCTTTGGCACTTAGTCCAGGCCTCATTGGTTAATATTCTAATAACGGTAGCTATTGTTTTTCTGCTTTTCGGAACTCATATTTTTTCACGTGCTGTAATCCTCCTGGATGGTACCTTCGCATTTTTATTAACCGGAGCATATCGTGTTGGGATTCGTTACTTTTATTCCTTGGGAGGCAGCGAGCGCAATACTGCGTGGTCTTGGTTATGGCAAAAAGAAGCTTCCCATATCCAACGGCGCACCCTCATTATAGGCGCAGGAGACGCCGGAGAAAAACTTCTCCGGGAAATCTGGTCTAATCCACAGATTCATTATCACGTCGTAGGGTTCCTGGACGACGATCCCAAGAAGCAAAGGCGCTCGGTTCACGGGGTTGAGGTACTGGGGTCGGTGGATAATCTCTGCCGGATTGTGGAAGAACAGAATATTCTGGAAGTTTTAGTGGCCATCCCATCGGCCAGTGGGGCCGAAATGCGCCGTATTATGCAAATCTGCCAAAAATGTGGTGTGCATTATAAAACCATTCCAGGAATTGGGGAAATCATTGCCGGGCGGGTGAGCATCAAAGCCTTACGCGACGTCAACTATGAGGATTTATTGAGGCGGGAGCCGGTCCGCTTGGACGACTCGGATATTCGTGCCTTTTTATCTGATCGGGTCGTGCTGGTGACTGGCGGAGGCGGTTCCATCGGCTCGGAATTATGCCGGCAGGTAGTCAGTTTTAATCCCCGCTGCCTCATTATGCTGGATGCCAGCGAAGCGAATCTTTTCAATATTCAAATGAGACTTCGGCATGAATTTCAATACCACAATTGTTACACTATCTTAGGCTGGGTCCAGGACCGATTATTGATGGAAGAAGTTTTCCGGAAATACCACCCGGAAGTAGTGCTTCATGCAGCAGCCTACAAACATGTCCCCATGTTGGAGATACAACCCTGGAAGGCAGTTCACAACAATATCTTGGGCAGTCAGGTTGCCATGGAAATGGCTGTCCAATATGGAACTACACACTTTGTACTGGTTTCTACAGACAAAGCAGTGCGTCCCATAAATGTTATGGGCGCCAGCAAACGCGCCAGTGAAATTCTCCTCCAATCCTTCAAGGGAAACGGTACCAAATTTGTGGCTGTCCGTTTTGGCAATGTAGTGGGGTCTTCCGGGTCGGTCATTCCTTTGTTCCGCCGCCAGATTGAAGCCGGGGGGCCCATCACAGTAACTCATCCAGAAGTAACCCGGTTTTTTATGACCATCCCCGAGGCCTCTCAGTTGATTCTGCAATCGGTCTGCCTGGGTAAAGACGGGGGCATCTTTGTTTTAAAAATGGGCAGCCCGGTTAAAATTGTGGATATGGCCAAAGATTTGATCCAACTCTCCGGAAAAGAACCAGGGAGGGATATTCCGATCATCTTTACTGGACTGAGAGAAGGAGAAAAACTCTATGAAGAACTATTGATAGAGGGTGAAGATATTCTTTCCACCAAGCATGAAAAAATCATGTGGCTTAGTTCTAATAACTGCTGGAATGGCTTTTCGACCCAGGAAGAGTTTAAAGCCTGGTTGAATCGGGAACTTAATGAACTCTACCAAATATCAAATCAATTCAATGCACCCTCAATCAAACAAAAACTTAAAAAAATCGTGCCGGAATATACTCCGCAAGAATCGGATTGCGTTTTGTAAGCTGGATGTCTCCTGAGATCCGGAGAACTTAGCAAGTTTCCCAAGACATCTCCCTGCCAATTTAGTCCTGCAGATAAAACTGGCCACGGAACTTCAGAACCCGGCTTCTCTGTGGCAAGTCGTGGCCAGTAAGTGTGCTTCCCTTTAATTCGATATCGTGACACGCCAACATTAAAGCAACGTTCCGATAATACTGTTCCCATTACATCTTATTATAGCGTTTGCCGAAAGTTGTCGCTGAGTTATCCGGTTTGATTTGTCATTCTGAGCGCAGCGAATAATCTGGCTTTTTTGAGATTCTCCGGTCGCTTCGCTTTCTCAGAACGACAAACATAGGTAGCTCATAAGACTCTCGAATAGAAAAAACTTTTGGCAATTGCTCTACCTGCCGTCTGCCCTTTATCAAGGCAACCTCGGCCCCCCAATATTCAACGTTAAAGGCCAGGCCATGATCTTAAGTAAAATCGTTGCGGCCCAACCCAGAAATTCAATAATATTGGTAATTGGCTTCTTGCTTTGGTCAATTTTAATAATGACGGGATGCTGCACTCTTCCCAACGGGCGGGGCTGGGGACAGGATGCCACGCTATTTCCAGGCTGGGAACGGCTCGGAAAGGCCGCCCTGAAGGCGGCTACGGAGCCGGAAACCTGGGTACCGGCAGCCGGAGCCGCGATTTTTCAAATCGGCTCTTTTGATCAAAACCTCTCCAACTGGGCCTCAAATCGCACCCCGATATTCGGATCTCAAACCAATGCCGACACCGCCAGCGAAGCTCTTCAAGGAGCTTCTGAGGCAGCTTACCTGATCACCGCCCTGGCAACACCCAGCGGGGAACAGCCGAGGGATTGGGTTGAAGCCAAGCTCAAAGGGCTTATGGTGGGCGTCGCCGCGGTGGGCTTGACTGAGGGGACCACGGATCTACTCAAAAACATCACCAACCGGAGTCGGCCAAACGACTCCGATAATCAAAGTTTCCCTTCGGGTCACGCATCAAGAGCCGCGGTCTGCAATACCCTGGCGGCCCGCAATCTCGATTACCTGAACATGCCGAACTCGGCCCGGACTGGCTTGAGGGTAGGATTTCTCGTTCTGACCTGTGGTACAGCTTGGGCCCGGGTGGAGGCCAGGGAGCATTTCCCCTCAGATGTCCTGGCTGGAATGGCTATAGGTCATTTTCTGGGGGCGTTTATCAATGACGCCTTTCTTGGCGCGGACTCGCCCCAGAACTTATCTTTGGCGGTGGAGCCTTCCCGGAAAGATATTTATTGCACCGTGCGCTGGATGTTTTAGATCATGTCCGCCTATTTTTTGCACCAAAGAGTTTTGGGGGACCTCTGAAAGCCGCTGGGCGCCATAACTTCCATAGACTTGCGGGCGCTTGGACTTACCAGGCATTCCTCAGCCAAAAGTTATGATGCCTTGGCCGAAATTTTCCCGCTTTAATAATGAACGGTTTGCCTTGACGCGCAGACCGAAGATTGTTATTATCGCCGCCAATTTGTGTTAAGGAGATATAATTATGTCAAAGAATAAGTTATTTAATATAATAACCTTTTCCAATAATCTGCTAATCATAGCAACTATTTGTTCAATTATGGTATCTTTTTCCTTATTGTTAACCCCAACTTTTTGTCGGGCAGAAATGTACGTTAGTGCCTATTTTGGGGCAAATTTCGGGCTGGCCACCAATCCCAGATGGGACGCCAGAAAGTGGGCGGGAACAGATGTGCGTCCGCAATATGCCTATTTTTCCCAGGCATATAAACCTATAGGTTACTATCCGCCCTTGACCTTTCCGGCTTTTAACGCCAGCAATATTGGGGTTGAGCCCTCATATATGGTGGGGGGTAAGTTTGGCTATTGGTTCAGCAGGCAAGGAGCTTTAAGCGCAAACTACCCGGATTTCATGAAATACTTGGGATTGGAGTTGGACATCAGCTACAACCCTCTTAAATGGGGCAAGCAAAGTACGGTGATATCTCCCATTAATTATCCCATGCAAATTGAAAATAACGGAAATACCATTACGGCCGCGTTTTTACTCATGGGACGTTACGGCTTTATGAAAGATAAGGAAGTGCCGTTTGGCCGCTTACAACCCTATTTAGGTATTGGTCCGGCTATATTGGTGACCACGACAAAATTAAATATTGGTGTGGATTATAAATCTACCGAAGCGGATATCGGCTTTATGGTGGAATCAGGCCTCCGTTATATGATCAAAAAATGTTTTTCGGTCAATGCCGAATTCAAATATAGATATGCCCGGATTCATGCGGACGTGGATGACCGGGTGTTTAGCCGGCCGTATTGGTTATTTGTTCCTATGTCAACTACTTACAATTTATTCAGTTTAACCGTAGGGGTGGGCTATCATTTTTAATTTTCCAACTTGTGTAAGGATGGAAGACTGATTTGATAGCCGGCCGTTGTTGGTTTTTGGGTAAGTATATGGATTATTAAGATAATTAGATTTATTTTTTAGAGTAACCCCGTAAACTTTGCCTTTATCGGCCCTCCAAACATTTGGAGGGCCTTTTTTGTGTCCCCAACACCTCCTTTCCCAAACCGTTATTTTGGACCAGACAGGGCAGGCTTAAGGTTTAGGCAGGACGTGAATTTAAACCGGGTCATCCATGGAGATAAACAGCGGTTGCCGACGGAGGTCTGCTATCTCACTTTCTGAGAAATTTTTAAAAAAAGCCATCACATGGACAGGCACGTCTATCAGGGCATTAAAAATTCCATAGTTACCCACGGACGTCATCAATTGATAAACCGGGCTCCTCTTGTCCATATAAATCATCCCGAAATTCAAGTGATGCCTTGCCAGCAAGGCCTCCATTATGGCGAATATTTCCGTTTCCATCCCTTTTTTGATGTAAATGTTTCCGAATGTGAGGAAATGGAAATTTCTATCAGGAAATAGACGCCCCAAGATGGGAATGTGTGGTACCATCTTAACCAGCATTAGACCGCTGACGCCGGGCAAATGCTTTATCGACAGTTGGTGTCTCTCACACTGCAAACCGGCAACGATTTCTTCACCTTGTTTTAAAATATAGTAATCTTCAACTTCGACAGATTGTTCAAAATCCACTAAAGCATGATTTTTATAGAGTTTACTTAAGAGATGAACTACTCGTTCTTTCTCTGTTTCTTTGAGCCTTTGGAACCAGGCATCTTCCTTGGGACGCAGGCGGCTTATAAGCAGGATATGATATTGACCGATAGACTTACTGCCTACCTTGGTATTTGTTTTGAGCGAGTTGGTATTACCTGCTTCGATGTAACCGTAAAATAATCCCTTGTTGCCTATCTGGGCAAGGCCGTATTGTAGTCTCTGCTCAGCCATTAGAGTCCCATAGCCGAGCCCTCTTTTGGAGGGGAGGACAGCAATCCCGTAAGAATAAATGGCTGGATAGGTTTCCCCGCCTAAGTTAACGGTCTTCTTATTAAGGGTTGTTACCGCGACAAGCTGGCCATCTTGCGTCATGCTAAAAAATTGGGGGTGTTTCAAGCGATTCAGGATATTAGCCACGTTGTGCAAGGTATATTGGACTCCCCCGGAACCCCAGACTATGTGCTGCAAGAAATTCACAAATTGAGGAGTGTAGTTGCTGCCCCGCTGAATTACCAAATGGCGTTCTTTATCTTCAAAGATCAACTCAGGCAAGCTCGCACCTCGCAGAAAAAAATCCAATGGTAAAGTATAAACCTACCCAATATAATTTTTATTTACTGCCTCAGTGCCAATTTCTTTGGCCGTGCTGACTAGTTCCATCTTGGCCTTGGTAACGAACTGATAGCTGAACCTGCACCGCATAGTGGAACTTCGATGAGACTGCCCCCCCTTCGGTCCACTGGGCGGATTGAGGTTTATCATCCGCAGACATGCCAGACATGGGTTTTTCAGAGTTGATGTTGATAGGGCAAATACACCCCTCAGGAAGACTCTCAATTTTTACCTATGGAGCCCAAAGGTTCTGCCAAAAAGGTTTCGGCTTCCGGAGGTGTGGCAGTAAAATTGACCAGAAAAACCGGGGGAATATCCGAAAGATGCTTTAATACTTTAGCATACAGGTTATCGGTGATTAGCTGTTCGTGACAGTCATACAATGACAGCCGGAGGTTAGCCAGGTATGGAGGCAAGATTTCCGCAGTAATTTCAGCCATTTTTGGGGCCAGTTTAAGGATCGCCGCAGTATGCCGTAACTCTCCCACCCGTTTGCCTTCCAAGACGGTAAACTGGATGGGCAATTGCTGAGTAAGTTCGACCCAGTTAATTGCTGGTTTGGGGGGTAAAAAGAGTTGATAATCTCCAGCGATACCTCCTATCTCATAAAGGGTCACCGGTTCTTTCACCCCTTTGGGCATGACCTGGATAGCTTGGTCGATCCGCACAATATCGCCGCATTCCTGGAGGGTGCTTTCGGAGATAAAAATTTGGCCCCCTACCGTGTAGGACTCAATGCGGGCCGTTAGGTTAACATTACGGCCGACCACACCGTATTTCATCCGCTTTTTGGAGCCAATATTACCCACTACCATTTTGCCGGTATTGATCCCAATGCCTAAAGCTACCTCAGGGTACCCGGCCTGACGGTTGCGGTCATTAACCGAGGCCATTGCCATTTGCATTTCCACGGCACAGGCCACGGCCCGCCGGGCGTCATCCGGACGCTGGAGCGGAGCTCCAAAGACTACCAGAATACCGTCCCCGATGAACTCATCGATCGTGCCTTGATATTTCAGGATGACTTCCGTCATGGTCTCCAGATAGATATTGACCATGGCAACCACGTCCTCTGCCGGCAACCCCTCGCTCAAGGACGTAAAGCCTCGCAGATCGGACATGAGAATGGTGGCCTGCCGTTTTTCCCCCCCGATTTTTAAGCCGTCCGGCCTCTCCAGAATTGACTCGACGATGTCATCGGAAAGGTAACGTCCAAAAGTCTGACGGATGAATCGGTTGCGCACCTCCAGGGCGGCGTTGAGTTCCTGCAATTGTCGCTTTTGCTCTTTTTCCAAATCCTGTAGCCGTTTCTTTTCCAGGCAAGCCCCCACCCTGGCCCGCAACAGCACCGGATTAAACGGCTTGGACAGATAGTCTGCCGCGCCCAGCTCAATACAGCGGACTACGCTGTCCATTTCATCCAGGGCAGAAATCATGATGACCGGCAGATCCCGCCAGTTAGAGGAATTTTTCAGACACTGGAGCACCTGGTAGCCGTTTAACTCCGGCATCATGATATCCAGCAGCACCAGGTCGAAGGCCCCGGTGTCGATCATTTCCAGGGCCCGGCGGCCATCAGGAGCCGCCTGCACCTTATGGCCCAGGCGCGCCAGATAACGGGACAGCAGGTCCCGGTTGATCTCGTTATCATCCACCACTAAAAGAGCGCCGGTTTCGCCGCCCACAGCCGTAGCACTTTCCTGGGCCAATTCCCTCAGGCTGGTCATAACGCTGTCAATCAGGGGCGACTGTTCCGAGACCTCCAAGGACTTGGCCAGAACGGCATCGGTTTTCCCAAATTCAATGATGTGGTTCAGGTGGGTCAGGAAAAGCTTCCCGGCGTCGTGGATCTTTTGCAGATCGGCGGATAGGTCTTCCCGACCTTCCTCCGAGGCATTCTCCAACAGGATTTCGCTGTAGCCGATAATCCCGTTCAGCGGGGTGCGCGCCTGGTAGTCCAGGTTGGCGATGAGGGCTTCCAGATTGAAGGCGACATCGTCCGAGGCCAGCTTTTGCGCATCCAAAAGGTCGTTGACTATGGCCAGTAGTTGCCGGCCCGCCGAGAGAACCTGCTCCAGGTCAGAGGCCAAATCGGACGGACCGCTATCCTCAGCGTCTTCCAGCAGCATTTCGCTGTAGCCGATGATGGCGTTCAGCGGAGTCCGCAATTCATGGCGCAGGTGCGACCACAGGGCTTGCGAAGTCTGTCCGGTATCAGAAGGCGTGGCCATGCCGGGGCGTTCCGCTATTTATCTAAAAATCCTTGAATCTTGCCCAAGAGGCGGGGGAACTCCACCGGCTTGGTATCATAGTCGTTGCAACCGGCTTCCAGGCATTTTTCTTTATCACCCGCCATGGCATGAGCCGTGAGCGCGATAATTGGAATGGCTTGGGTTTCCGGCATGGCCTTGAGCCGCCGGGTCGCTTCCCAACCGTCCAGGCCCGGCAGGCTGATATCCATGAGGATCAGGTCAGGGGCTTCTGAACGGGCCATCTCTATGGCCTGCTCGCCATCCATGGCCATGACCAGATCAAACCCCTTTTTTAAGAGACGCCGCGACAGCATGTCGCGGTTCATTTCATTGTCTTCCACCAAAAGAATTTTAGCCATATCGTCTTGAACCTCTCGCTATCAATTAAACGGTTTTTACCGGACCCTTTTTCAAACGCATCTTCACCATCTTACTCACTTCGGCCAGCAGTTCCTCCTGGTCTTTGGAATCCTTCTTGACGATTTCAGCTACCGAACCATTCAGGCGCAAGCGGTCTTCCGGGGTCAAATCCTTAGCGGTGACCACCACAATGGGTATGTGGCGCCAGGCTTCGTGCTGGCGCACGTAGTCGACAAACTGAAACCCATCCATTTCCGGCATCATGAGGTCCAACAAAATTAATCCCGGCTGGCCTTCGGCCAGGCGCTCCAGGGCCACCCGGCCATTTTCCGCCACCACCACGCCAATCCCGGCTTTTTCCAACAGACGCCGAATAACTACCTGGGTTTCCACGTCATCTTCCACTACCATGACCGTGGCAGGTTCCACGGGGGGACAATATTTTTCCAACACCGCCAGCAAGCGGTCGCGCTGGATGGGCTTGGTCAGGTAATCCGCCGCCCCCAGGGCGTAGCCCAAATTTTTATCATCCACTATAGTCAGCATAACCACCGGGATATCGGCAAGCTCAGGGTCGGCCTTGAGCTCGCTCAAGACCGACCAGCCATCTTGGCCCGGCATCATCACATCCAGGGTAATAACATCGGGATGGAGTTCCCGGGCCAGACGGAGTCCGGCAGCGCCCCCGGCTGCAGTCTCCACGCGATAGCCTTCCTTGGTCAGAAAGCGGGTCAGCAAGTCCCGGGCCCCGGGGTCATCTTCAATGACCAGGACGGTGTTGAGACCGGGCTGCAGTTGAGGTTCGGCAACTTCCGGATGGGGTAACGGAACCGGGGGCTGGGCCTTAACCTCAGCAGGAAGCAGGACCGTGAAGGTGGTACCTGACCCCGGTTTGCTGGCCACGCTGATTTCGCCACCCATCATCTTAGTAAAATGCTGGGTGATAGTCATGCCTAAACCGGTGCCGCCGTACTTCCGGGAAGTCGAGGCATCGGCCTGCACGAAGGGCTGGAAGAGTTTGTCAATCTGCTCAGCAGTCATGCCGATTCCCGTATCCGTCACCCGGAAGGCAATCCACCGGACGCCATTTCTGAGCACGGAAGCGGCGTCCAACGTGATCGTGCCATTTTGGGTGAATTTGCTGGCATTGCTGAGAAGGTTAAACAGAGATTGCCGTACCTTGGTCAGATCGGCATGCATGGTACCAAGGTCAGGAGCGCTGTGCACCTGCAGGGTGTTGGCATTCTTTTCTACCAACGGCGCCAGGGTGCTGGCCACGTCGTTGACCATGCCGGCCACGTCGAAGGTTTCCAGGTAGAGATCCATCTTGCCGGCTTCAATCTTGGACAGGTCCAGGATCTCGTTGATAAGGCCCAGAAGGTGTTTACCGGCAGTATGGATTTTTTGCAGATCGGGGATAAAATCCTCCTGCCCCTGATCTTCGGCGTCTTCCATCAACATTTCGCTGTAGCCGAGAATGGCGTTCATGGGGGTGCGCAGCTCATGGCTCATGTTGGCCAGAAAGGCGCTCTTGGCCCGGGTGGCAGCCTCCGCGGCTTCTCGCGCCTCTTCCAGCTCCCGCTCCGCCCGGTCCCGGTCAATGGCAACCGCGATGGTCTTGGCAATGCCGGCCAGGGCATGCACCGTGTCCGGGTGAAGCTTGGTGCGGGAGAAAAAGGCCATGACCCCCACCATCCGGCCCTCGACCATCAGGGGATGACCGACAAAGCTGACTAGACCGTGTTGTTTCACCCAGTCCTGGTCATCCACATCGGGCTCGGCACTCACCTGGTTGGAAAACCGCACCCGGGCTTCCTGGGCGATGCGGCCGATCTTATACTTGCCCAGGGGAATCCGGCTGCGCAAGCCGTCGGTATGGGTGTGGAGCCCGGCACTGGCCTGCATTTCCAGCAGCTCTCCCGTTTCATCGACGGTCCAGATGCGGGCTAAAGCCGCATCCAGTTGCCGTACCAATGCCGCGGCACAAAGTTGCAGCCTTTCCTGGATAGGTTTCAGGCCGGTCAAGGCATCACCTACTTCCGAACCCAAAAAGGCCAATTGTTCCCTTTGCTTGGTGTCGGTGATATCCCAGCAGGCGCCGATCATGCGGGTGGCGGAGCCTTGGTCATCACGGAGCACCACGGCTCGCGTCGCCACCATGTGCATACTGGCATCCGGCCAGATTACCCGGAATTCCGTGCTGTAATCCCGGGTTCCCGCGATAGCCTGCCTGGTTTCATCCCGCAGCCGCTCCAGGTCATCCGGGTGCACCCGCTCCAGGAAAATCTCTTGGTGTCCTGCAAGTTCATCAGAAGATAATCCGAGAATAGATTGAGTAGCTTTATCCCAAGTAAGGGTATGCTGGCGCAGATCCCGCTCCCAGATACCGATGCCCGTAGCCCCCAGGGTCAGATTCAACCTTTCTTTACTGTCCCGCAGGGCCTCTTCCGCTCGCTTCTTCTCCGTATAATCCTCAAAAATGGATACCCCTCCCAGAACTTCTCTTCTGGGAGAGACTATCGGCTGACAGAAAACCCGTAAGGGGGTCAATTTGTCTCCGGTAACGGAACAGTAATCTCCTTCATAGTAGCCGGCTTGGCCATCGAGGGATGATAGAATCGCTTGCCGGAGGTTTTGATCACGGAGTTGCTGCGGTAAATTGAAACCGACAATTTTCTCTTTAGGAGCGCCGATTATTTGAGCAAAATTTTCATTCAGATCAGTAACAATACCATCCTTATCGTAGTACATAATTCCCAAGGGAACATTTGCGAACACGGATCTATAGAGTTCTTCACTCTCAGCCAGCGCCTCTTCCGCCTTTTCCCGCTCTTCAACCATTTGGTTGGCGGCTGCCGCCATCTCTTGAAATTCCCGGAAATTCACCTGCTCCGTACTAATGCGGTTGTCCCCGGTTGCGGCCCGTTGAAAAAATTCGGCAAACGCGGCAAAGCTTGAGTTCACCTTGGCGGAAATGATGGCAAAGGAAGTGAGGGTCAGAATGAATAAGAGGACTAACATGCCGATAATTAACTGCAAATAGAGGCGGCCGGCCCTCTCGTATTGTTCGGTGGTGCGCAGGGTTCTGGCATCCAGCATGACGAAAAAATCATCAATGGGTTTCATGATCTTCGCCTTTTCCTGGTGATATGCTTCATCGTAAAGTATTTGAATGGCCCAGGCCCGATTGGGTTCGCCGCGTCTGGTGAACTCGCCGGTGCCGTCGTCATATAGGCCCTTCACCGCATTCATGGCGATTTCTTCAGTTTTTACCAGAGCATTGGAATTGGCCTCCGCCTCCAGCATTTTGGCGAATTCATCCTGGGTGATTCCCACGTTTTTAAAAAGTTTGTAGAGAGGGATGTTCCCCCCTGCCGGACGAGGTGTTTTGCCGGTTGCCGCCACAAAATCCCAGTAAATCCTTTCAAAGTGTTCCGGCCATGGTTTGGCGCCTTCCCGGATTGCTAATATATCCCAATAGTAATTTTCAAACCTGGGATCGCCGGTCACCACATAAGTTCTGGCAAAACGCGTCAAATCATCCGAAGTCTGACGCAAAACCTGGGCTAGCACATATGAGTCATAACGTTGTTTCCCACTCTTTTCCAAATTCCACTGGTTAATAAAGAGCAGCGCCGCCAATACCCCCAGCGCGCTGATGAAAAGAAAAAATAATCCAAACATAATCTGAAACAATCTTCTAATTCTCATGGGTTACTCCGATTATCGGGCTGCATTACCGGCGCCGGTTCCTATCTAATTAATCTGAAAGAGCTGGATTAACAAGTTGCCATCCGGGAGTTCTTCCAAATCACTTTTTTCAAACGGAAAATCAGAGTGATCTTAACAATTATTTAAAATTACTACTAAATCTGCATTTTAAAAAGAAAGGCTTTTAAGTCTGTTTGCCGCCGCATACCTTTCCCTATAAATGATAACATAAAGACCTGCTCACGCCATTACCGTCCCTTCGCCATCTACCAAACATTTTCGTGAAAATCATGGTGATAAGGAGAACAATGACCGCAGCCAAGATGGTGCTTGAAAAAAATTGGGTTCAAGCTATCAGACGGCCCAGGGGGACGCCGGTTGGAGGGGTGCATTGCATATCGGCTTGGCTTGGAGAGGGTGGCAGGAGACCGGAGACAGGAAGATACATAAAAACTTAATTTACCAAAATTTATAATTTCAATTTTTAAATAATTTTGTTTAGAAATCAAAAAATAAAGGGGAAAAGTGAAGCCTCCTGCCTCCGGAGCCAGAAAAGGATTGACCGGGTCCCCTGTAATTTGTTATCTTGATAGCTATTAATGATCAGCCCCAGGGGGCGCAGTATGTCCAAACTTGCCAATTATTTTACCAAGGCTGACCGCAAGAAGCTGTTTTTCGACTACCTTAAGCTCGTGGGCATCCTCGAGATCGTCATCTTTATCGTGGTGGTCCTGTGGGCGTCGGATGATAAATATCATCGGGTGCAATCCGCTTTTCCCTGGCGGGAGTACGTCTTTGTGGCCTTTGCCTTCCCCATCGTCTTCACCTTCCTCATGGGGGTGATTATCACCGGATTCAACTATTTTCTCGGAGGTGAAGAGGAAGTCAAAAGCGAAGGCGGCGAAGACCCTGCCAATCAGATGGAGGCGGTGATCAGCCAGATTAAGCGCCTGCCCTATCTGAGTATTTTATTCCTCCTCCTGGTGACCATATTCGCTCTCTATAACATGAACCACATCATGACCTGGCTGCGCACCCTGGGCTATGACACCTTCCGCTTCTTGAGCTATGTCCTGGCCGGGTTGGGTGTCATAGTGATTATCTATATGCTGTTTTTTCTCTTTTTCAAATACCGCCTTAACCATAAGCATATGAAATACCAATATTATTCTGATATATCCGCCAAGCACGGTCTGATTATCCTGGACGATCGCACCGTGCTGGCTAGAAATGGCAATCTTTTGGTGAAGGGACGCCGGTGGCGGGGCCCCAAGCAGGTTGCCAAGGCTCCAGACTCGCCGGAATTATATTCTCCAGAACCGCCCAGCGCCAACCAGTTGCAGTTGCCCAAAAATTGAGGCCTGGCGGGACCTTATACCTGGTCTATTTTCTAGTGCAACCATTCTATAATTTATCTCATTGATATTGTTTAGAATTTTAACCGAAAACCGAAAACTGAAAACCGAAAACTGTAATATCAGCGCCTCCCGGCCTTGCCGAATTCTCCTCATGGCTGCGCTTTCTCAGGAAGTGCGGCCTTTTTTGCGGCAGGTGAAGGCGACACCTCGCAGGGACTTGGGGGTGCCGGCCTGGGACTGGGAGCCGGGAGGGGCGGTGGTGGCCCTGTCCGGGATGGGCGGAGCCGCGGCGCTCCGGGCCGGGGAGACCCTGGTCCGGGGCCTCCGGCCCGAGATCCTGGTCTCCTTGGGATTCGCCGGAGCCCTGGCTCCGGGATTGGCTGTCGGGGCTCTGGTCCTGGGAGAGGCCTTCTGGCACTATAACCCCGGCACCCTGGAACTTGCGGCGATCCCATCCACGTCTCCTCCCCGGCCCCTGGCACACCTCCTTCGCGCCCTCCACCAAGCGGGGCTCAGCGCCGTCAGCGGCAGTCTGGTGACCACCAGCCGGGTCATCCATAAGGGCAGCCAGGGAGGTCCCTTATCCGGCCTCAGGCAGCCGGTCCTGGACCTGGAGACCGGTGTTTTGGCCGAAGTCGCCGCGGCGCACAACCTCCCGTTTTTAAGCCTCAGGGCTATTACAGATGCGGCCGCCGAAGAAATACCGGAATTTCTCCCGAACGTTGGGGGTCCCGAAGCGAGAGTAGGGGCCAGGGCAACCCTAACTTGGCTGGCGGGGGATTTTCGCAGGGCGAAGGACCTTCTGCATCTCTGGCGCCGCAGCCGGCGGGCGGCTCAGGCGCTGGCCGCGGCTTTGAAGGTTATCTGGCCTCTCCTGTCGGACCGTTGAAAACCTTCTTTTCGCTGGAAACCGAAAACTGTCTTTAGAGGATCTTGAGGACCAGCCAGGTCAGAAAGGGCGCGTAAATAAAGACCCCCACCCAGCCTAGACAAAATTCCCCGATGAGAAAGGTCATGGCCAGGTTAAACCCCAGGATGCCCAGGTATAAGGCTGGACCCAGGAGGGCTTGAGAGGGAAATCCCCGCCTTCCCCTGTTCCAAACAGGACTTGCCGGGGCTCGGGTAATTAGCAGTTGTAAGACCAGGATGAGGACCAGGGAGACCAGGAACCAGCCGCCGAAGTTGGCCAAGGTGACGCCGAAATAAACCCCGGGCTCGGGATAACCGTAAATTTGTCCCAAAAACCAGCGGTACCCCCGGAGAGCCAGAGGGTCTATGACGATGTCCAGGGTGACCATTAACACCGCCCCCAGGAGCAAGGTGCGCCATGATCCCTGCGTGTCGGCTTCTCCTTTAAGAAAGAAGCCGCCTTTCTCCCAGCCTCCCGGTGTCAAGGCCACCAGGGCCAAAGAGTAACTGGCATAAGCCAAAAAGACATAAGATAGGGAATCCATGAAAGGCACCCCGGCCACCCAGAGTTCCCGGTCCAGCGTAGCGGGAATGTAGAGATACTCCCCAAAGGGAAATCCGAAATTAATGGAGCAAAACTCCGCGGTCCAGGAAATCAGGTATCCCAATACCAAAAATGCTAAGGCCCGGACGGCGCCCAGGTGCCAGGTCGCCAGCAGCAAGTACGCTCCCAAAAATATGAACACATAGGGCCTGAGCCAGACGGTGCCTGCCAGAAGCCCTAAAAAATGGAGCATATCTGTCTTCTCCTTACGGTGATATGAAGGGGGACCTTACCATAAAGCCTCGCCCCGGGTCAAACGGAGGGTGCAAAACCTTTTGCCGCGATTCAGCTGTATGTTTCAATAAAAACTTAATTTTCAGGCCCCTGACCACTAATCTACCCACTGGCGCAAAAATCTTTCTTGGTTTTAATGAAATTGCTGCTCGTTTTTATAAAATATTATAATAATTCTCAAGTACGCCATGAGCAGAGGATATCGGGATGAAGCGCTACTTTCAGCTATTGTTCACCGGCATAAAATGGTTAATCGTCTCGTTTGTTTTTGTTGAGATTCTCAGTTTTCTGGTAATCACCGCGAGCAACTACTGGATTTACGGGCAGGTGCGGGATGGCGACCCGGTGCGGTATGATCCCTATGCCCTGTTCGTGAGTGAGACCGCCCCTCGCCCCACGGTCCATAATCCTCCGGCTCCGGACCGGGCGAAATACCGGCTCATCTGGCTATTCGGGGGCTCCACCATGAAAGGGGCCACCGATTATGACGACAAGACCATTCCCAGCTTCCTGGCCCGGGACCTTAATCAGGTGGAACCGCTCCTGCCGGCTTATCTCGTCAATTTTGGCGAACCCAGCTTCAACTCTCTCATGGAGACCAAGTACCTGGAAAAAGCCTTGATCGAGCAGCCGGAGCCGCCGGATATCCTCATTTTTTACGACGGGGCCAATGATTGCGCCTATTTTGCCCAGAGCCGCACTCCTTACGCGCACCACGGCTACCGCCGGCTGCGCGGCCTCATTGAGTCTTACCATCACAGTTTTTTCGGCCTTCTCAAACCATTGAACGCAGCCCTATATGCCTCTTTTACCCATGAACTTTACGATAAAATCCGCCAGGGGGTTATCCCCCTTTCGGCCGACGATCCCCAACTCCTGAAGTTTGTGGATACGGTGGAAAAACGATATGATTATATCAACAGGACCGCTTTAAGTTCCGGTACCAGTTTTCTCTTGTTCTGGCAGCCCTTCTGGTGGGTGGAAACCGAGCCGGTCTCGCCCGCGGTCAGGCAACGGGAGGAAATTGTGGTGGGCCGGCATCTGGCCATGCGCCATAACTTTGAAGTTATCAACCGGGCCCTGGCTGCCCGGTTGAAGGACAAACCTTACTTTATTGATTTCAGAAATGCCTTGTGCGCCAGGACCCAGCCGGCCTACCAGGCTGATGGGATTCATTTGCAGGACGTCGGCGATGAAATGGTGGCCGGCCAGATGGCCCGCTACCTGAAGTCACATTGGTTGCGCACCGCCGCAGTGGGAGGAAGTTCTCGGTGAAGGTAGTTTTGGCCAGTACCGCCGGGTTTTGCATCGGCGTCAAGCGGGCCTTGGAAATGGTTCTCAAGGCCATCAATGAAAATCAGAGCAAGATTTACACGTTCGGGCCGTTAATTCACAACCCCCAGGTCCTGGAACTCTTGCGGGAACGGGGGATTTCCATTCTCAAGCCCGGGGATAACGTACCGCCGGGCCTGGTGGTGATCCGGGCCCACGGTATTCCCCCCCAGGAACGGCGCCTGTTGGAACAGGGCGGCGGAACCATCATCGACGCCACCTGCCCCCGGGTGGCCAAGGTTCAAGCCATTATCCGGCGCTGGGCCGCTAAAGGTTATGCCACCTTGATCGTGGGAGACGCCGATCATCCGGAAGTCCGGGGGTTGCTGGGCTATACGGAAGGGCAGGGCTACGTGGTCTCCACCTCCCAGGATGTGACGGACCTCCCGGACCTGGAAGAATTGATCGTGGTGGCCCAAACCACCCAGAGCAAGTGCCAGTTCGATGACCGGGTCCGGGAAATTACCGCCCGGTTTCCCCGGGTGCGGATTTTCAATACCATCTGCGATGCCACCGCCTCCCGCCAGGCCGAGGTCCAGGAGTTGGCCCGGCAGGCCCAGGCCCTGGTAGTGGTAGGGGGGCGCAACAGCGGCAATACTCAGAGGCTGGTGGAAATTTCCCGGGGTACCGGTATTCCCACCTACCATGTGGAAACCGAACAGGAGCTGGACCTGGTGGAAATGAGCCGGTACCAGACCGTGGCGGTGACCGCCGGCGCCTCCACCCCCCACTGGCTCATCGGCAACGTGGTGAACACCCTGAAGCACGCCTGGGCCTTCCGCCCCGGCTCCTGGACCAACTATCTTTACCGCGCCTGGCGTTTCTTCCTGAAGTCCAACTTATACGTGGCCATCGGCGCCGGCTCTTTAAGCTATACTTCTTCCCTGCTCCAGCAGGTGGAACCACAGTTCATCTATTTTTTCGTGGCATTTTTCTATATCTATGCCATGCACCTGCTCAACCACTTTACCGACAAGGCCTCCAAGCTCAATGATCCGGTGCAGACCATGTTTTATGGCCGCCACCGGCGTTTTCTCCTGGTCACCGGCGTGGCTTCCGAGGCCATGGCCTTAATACTGGGAGCCTATTTGGGGGTGGTGGCCTTTGCCTTTATCCTGGTGATGAGCGGCATCGGTTTGCTTTACAACTTCAAAGTTATCCCGGATCGCATCGCCAGGGTGACTCTTATCACTACACTCAAGGAGATCCCCGGCTCCAAGACCATGTTCACCGCGGTGGCCTGGGGGGTCCTGGCAGCCCTCATCCCGGTGGTGTGCTCCGACCAGCCTCTCTCCGGCGCCACGGCCATCGCCTTTTTCTTCGTGGCGGGCATGATTTTCATCCGCTCCGGCATCTTCGAAATCATGGCCATCGAAGGTGACCGGGTGGTGGGCAAGGAGACCCTGGCCATCGCCTTGGGCCAAGAGCGCACCTTCACCCTTTTATTCCTGAGTTCCCTGGTATTTATCGCCATGCTGCTGGTGGCCGCCTGGCAGGGCGTCGTTCCCTCCCTGGGGTACTACCTGACCCTGTGCGGCTTCTATATGCTGGCTTATCTCGTCCTTTACCACCGAAACCTCATGGAATCCAGCCTGATGCTCGAGTCTTTGATCGAAGGCAACATGATCCTGGCGGGATTTCTGGCCTTCATTTGGGACCCGTATAACGCGGTTTTTCTATAACGGTCGGCTTTAAAGGTCCAAACCGGAAAGTGAATTCGGGACTAAAACCTTCGGCAATGATGCGGGGGTAAGGCCCTCTTGCAGTGATTTTTTTTGCAATTTTTTATTGACAAAAGCCGAGACCCAATTTAATATGGCCGTGGATAAAACCCATGGACGAAAGGAGGTGGGAGAGAAATCAACGATAACCGCTAGTTAGGTGAAAACGGAAAGGAGAAACTGGATATTACTTTCCTAAATTAAAGGGGGGAACTATGAAAAAGATTTTGGCTTTTGCTGTAATTTTGGCCCTGCTGGTTCCCGCGGCCGCGTTCGCGGCAGCGGAATTCACCCTGGGCGGCTTCGTCAAGCTGGACACCTTCTGGGATTCCACCCAGCAAACCAAAAACATGAATATTGTCCTCCAGCGGGACAACCATACCACTTTCAATCACGGCCGACTGAAGTGGACGGCCCAGGGCTCCCGGTTTAACCTCACCATCAAAGGGCCCAAAGTGTTTGGAGCTCAGACCAACGGCTTCATCGAAATGGACTTTGACGATGAGGGGGATGCTCTCCAGACTGCGTCCAACGCTTACGTTCCCCGGCTGCGTCACGCCATGTTCCGGTTCAACTGGCCCACCACCGAACTGCTGTTAGGCCAGTACTGGTCCATGTTCTGTGAATGGTATCCGGAAATGGTGGAAGACGGTCCCATGCAGGTTACCGGCGCCCCCACCGCCCGTATGGCTCAGGTTCGCGTGACTCAGAAATTTGCGGGGGCCTGGACCGTGGCCGGTTTGATCGGGCAACCCAATAACACGGTTGGTGGTCAGGCCTTTTTTACCAGTGCCAACTCCGGTGAGAACGCCGAAGCGCCCCAGATCCAGGCGAAACTCGAATTTGCCCAGGACCTGTGGGGCAAGGCGGCGTTTTATGGCCGGCCCACTCCCTTTACCGCCAAGGTTACCGCGGGCTGGCAGCGGAACGTCTTTGCCAGCAGCACTAACTTTGCGGGACTGCGCACCTGGGCCGAAAACGCTTATTCACCGAACCTTGCCACCGTACAGCTTAATCAGCAGTATTTGAATCCCTGGATGATCATGGGCACCATCTTTGCCCCGATCATTCCGACCCAGAGCGCCAACCTGGCCGGCACCGCCTCCATCACCACCCAGTGGTGGATCGGGCAAGGGGTTGACGCCTTTGGCGTCAGCGGCTTCAGCAACTCGCCCCTGTACCGGGCCAGCTCCTTGCGTTTCATCGGAAATCAGCTGGTCTATAACTACACCCGGGAGTTGCAGAAACGTTATGGCGGTTATGTCCAGGCCCAATACTACTTCAACAACCAGTGGTTCATGAACCTGGCTTACGGTATGAGCAAGGCCTTTGGCGCCAGCCAGAGCGACCGGGCCGGCGCTGCCTTTAATGCCGTCAATAACCCCAATGCTTATGCCTATGCCGTCACTGCTGACATCGCCAAGTTCTACCAGCAGTTTGCGGCGACCTTATGGTACCGGCCGGTTACGGCCATCAAGTTCGGCTTGCAGTACTCCTGGGGTCAGACCACTTGGTTCCAGACCACCAGTGGTGGCGCTACCTATGGTGCTGCTCCCTTTAGCAATGCCGTCGCCGGCGTTCCCGTCTTCGACGTTTCCAACACCGGCAACGCCAGCCGTGTAGAGTTCGTCGGGTTCTTCTACTTCTAAGCCAAAAGCCGTTGACTTCAAACAGCCCACGGGGTAATATCCCTGTGGGCTTTTTTTTGAAGACGGTTTTCGGTTTTCAGTTTTCGGTTTTCGGTTAAAAACATGGAGCAAATAGGTTATAAGTCCAGGTCTTACCGAGACTTAGAAGTATGGAAACTGGCCATCCATTTCGTTAAAGAGGTTTATCAGACAACGAACAATCTTCCGCCTTCGGAAAATTATGGTCTAATTAACCAGATCAGGAGAGCCGCGGTATCAATCCCTTCCAATATCGCCGAAGGTCAGGGCAGAAATTCCACCAAAGAATTTAAACAATTTTTGGCAATAAGCCCGGGTTCGGTGGCTGAATTAGAACCCAGTTAATTATTGCTCAGGAAATAGGATACTTGACTTCTAGTGAACTTAATCCTCTCTTGGCCACCCTTGATAGAATAAGGAAAACGGTCAAGGGCTTAGCAAAGGGAATAAAATAATGCTTCATTTTATAAGAACTATTGTTTTTCTTTTCTCTGAAAACCGGAAACCGAAAACCGAAAACCGGGAGTTAAAGATGTCAAAGAAATTCCAAGAGGCGCTGCGCTTAGGAATAGTCTTATTAGTCGTGGCCACCCTGGGCTGCGGCGCCTGGAGTTCAGTTAAGCAGTGGGCCGGGTATTCCACCGGCGAAGAAGATGAAGAAACCGCGCCTCCGGAGGCCCAGCAAGAGACGGTTATGATCGACGGCAAGCCCTATGTCCGCAGTAAAAACCCTTACTGGCTCACGTATCCCGATCAGCCTGAGTATATCTATGTGGAAAAGGGCAGGGAATTCTATGGGATGCAGCATTATCTGATTCAATCCCTGGCCAAGGCAGTCGGAGCGCAACAACAAAAGGCCGCGGGCAAAACCATTCCTCCGGATAAACTCCAGGAATTGGTGCGGGCCGAAGTGGACCGCATCCTCCGGGAACAGGGGCTGGGGGGCTTCGTTTCCCAGGCCAAGGGAGGCGAATCCATGGCGGTGGTGGGCCGGGCCGTGGCGGTCATTCCGGATCTGGATACGCCCAAAAGCATGGACGGGTTAAATCGCACCCTGGCCATGGCCTTGGGTGAAGCCATGGGCCGGACCAAAGACCTGAAGGTGAGCAACCCGACCCAGGTGGACGAGGCCTTGCGCAAGGCCGGTGTGGCCGGGAAGCTTCCCCTGGCTCCCAATATTAAAGCCCTGGGGGATGCCCTGGGGGTGCAGGGTATCGTCCTCACCGGGATTATTCCACCGGAGGGCGGCTCGCAAGGGGCCATGGTCCTGCAAGTTTATGACACCTTTACCGGTCTCCAGGAAGATTCCATCGTTGCTCCTGCGACCGGGGCGGTTAACTACGAGACCGTTACCAAGTTCGCTCAGAACAATGCCCTGCGAATGGCCGGAGATCTCGTTAAAATTCCCTGGTTCGGGCGGGTGGAATTCGTCAAGGAAGACAAGGTTTATCTAAACCTGGGCCAGGGTTCCGGGCTTAAGGTAGGTGACCGCCTCAAGGTGGTGGAGCCGGGCAAAGAGGTGGTCAATCCCCAAACCCGTGCGGTCTTGGGTTACACTGCCGACGTGCCTCAAGGCGAGATCAAGGTGACGGAACTTCTGGGCAACAGCGGCGCCGTGGCCACGCCGCTGAGCGGCGGCCCCTTCAAATCTAATGATAAGGTGAAGGCGGTCAAGTAAAGGCTGTTTTCTGTTTTCTGTTTTCTGTTTTCTGTTTTCTGTTTTCTGTTTTCTGTTTTCTGTTTTCTGTTTTCTGTTTTCTGTTTTCAAAATTTTTATATGTTACCACAGTTTCGGAGAAAAATAAATG
>JBMORG010000010.1:94467-141495 GCA_049322355.1 Thermodesulfobacteriota bacterium
CTGTTTTCTGTTTTCTGTTTTCTGTTTTCTGTTTTCTGTTTTCTGTTTTCTGTTTTCTGTTTTCTGTTTTCTGTTTTCTGTTTTCAAAATTTTTATATGTTACCACAGTTTCGGAGAAAAATAAATGGAGGAGAGGCCCCAAAAGTCCAGGTCATACAGAGACCTGGATGTCTGGAAGCTGGCCCTGGATCTTGTTAAAGATATATATTTGATGACCGGGACATTTCCCCAGGCAGAGCTTTACGGGCTGACGAGTCAGATTCGAAGAGCGGCGGTTTCCATTCCTTCTAACATTGCTGAAGGCCAAAGCCGGAACTCCTTCAAGGAATTCAAGCAATTTCTATCAATTGCCTTAGGTTCCCTGGCAGAAATTGAAACACAATTGATAATCGCCAACGAGATAGGCTACCTGGCTTCGGCCGAGATCGACAAGTTCCTGGTCAGAGTGGATACCATTAGAAAAATGATTAAAGCCCTAACGCATAGCCTAAAATGAAGCCCAGCAATGAGCGGTTTTTCACAGAAAACAGAAAACAGAAAACAGAAAGATAGGCTACCTGGCTTCGGCCGAGATCGACAAGTTCCTGGTCAGAGTGGATACCATTAGAAAAATGATTAAAGCCCTATCGCATAGCCTAAAATAAAGCCCAGCAATGAGCGGTTTTTCACAGAAAACAGAAAACTATATTTCCACTCCTTCTAACATTGCTGAAGGCCAAAGCCGGAACTCCTTCAAGGAATTCAAGCAATTTCTATCAATTGCCTTAGGTTCCCTGGCAGAAATTGAAACACAATTGATAATCGCCAACGAGATAGGCTACCTGGCTTCGGCCGAGATCGACAAGTTCCTGGTCAGAGTGGATACCATTAGAAAAATGATTAAAGCCCTAACGCATAGCCTAAAATGAAGCCCAGCAATGAGCGGTTTTTCACAGAAAACAGAAAACAGAACACAGAAAACTATATCTTCTCCATTCCCCCCATATACGGCCTGAGCTTCTCCGGTAGCATGACGCTGCCGTCGGCCTGCTGGTAGTTCTCCAGGATGGCCACCAGGGTGCGCCCCACCGCCAGGCCGGAGCCGTTCAGGGTGTGGACCAGTTCCGTGCCCTTGGAGCCGGGGCGGCGGAAGCGGATGCCGGCCCGCCGGGCCTGGTAGGTTTCGAAATTGCTGCATGACGAAATTTCCCGGTAGAGTTCCTGCCCCGGCAACCAGACCTCGATGTCATAGGTCTTAGCCGCGGCAAAACCCATATCCCCGGTGCACAGGACCACCACCCGGTAGTGCAGGCCTAATTCCTGCAAGACTTCTTCCGCATCGGCCAGCAGCCGCTCCAACTCGTCGTAGGAATTCTCCGGCAAGGTGAACTTCACCAGTTCCACCTTGTTGAACTGATGCTGGCGAATCAGGCCCCTAACGTCCTTGCCGTAGGAACCGGCCTCGGACCGGAAACAGGGGGTGTAAGCAGTATAATATAGAGGCAGGTCTTCGGCCTTGAGAATTTCATCGCGATGGATGTTGGTGACCGGCACCTCCGCGGTGGGCACCAGGAAATAGTTCAAGCCTTCCAGTTTAAAGAGGTCCTCCTGAAACTTGGGCAGCTGGCCAGTACCCAAAAGAGAGTCGGCATTGGCGATAAACGGCGGCAGCACCTCCAGATAGCCGTGCTTCTTGGTGTGCAAATCCAGCATGAAGTTGATCAGGGCTCTTTCCAGCAGAGCTCCGGCTCCCTTCAAGAGGGCGAAGCGGGCTCCGGTGATCTTGGCGGCCCGTTCGAAATCCAAAATACCCAGGTTCTCCCCGATGTCCCAATGGGCCTGAGGCGTAAAGTCGAACTCCGGAGCCTGCCCCCAGGTCCGCACCACCGGATTGTCTTCGGCAGACGCCCCGAGGGGCACCGATTCGTGGGGGAGGTTGGGGAGGTTGAGAAGGAACTCCCGCACCCAGGAATCCTGGGCCTCGGCCTGGGCCTCCAGGTCTTTACTTTCATCATTGATCGCGGTAACCCGGTCCCTCAGGGGCTGGGCCTCATCGCGATTGCCGGCCTTCATCAAGGCCCCCACCTCTTTGGACAGGGTGTTGCGTTCATGGCGCAACTCTTCCAGGCGGGTAAGCAAACGGCGGCGTTCGGTCTCCCGCCGGAGGTACTCATCCAGGGCAATTTCCTGGCCCCGGTTTTTTAAGGCCTGTTCCACTTTATCCAGGTTTTCCCGCACAAATTTTATATCCAGCATGAGTTAGTCCATACGCCACCGGGGGGAGGCGTTACCTTTTTTGGATAATTACTTGATCTCTTCGATGAGGCGCACCAATCCATCCGCGTCCTGGCGCTGAATGAAATAGAGAATATCGGCCACTGCCCCCTCCAGGGCCCGAAGCACCATTCGGTTGGCGGGATTCTGCAGCTGAATGCAGGCGTAAAGTTTGGCGTCCTGGCTCAGCAGGCGGCGGGCCAGAGTGTGCAGGGTGGCAAAGGTGGGGGTGGAAAATTCCTCCAGGTCGTCCGGCGAGACCCCCAACTCCTGGATGACCGACCCGAAAGAGATGAGCAGGAAATGCGCCAGTCCCTGAACCACGGCCATAAGGCGGTCATGCTCCGCGGCGCTGGTAACCTTCACCCGGGCCCCCGCCTGGGCCAGCAGGTTGTGCAGCCATTGAAACCAACGCTCCCCGCGCCCCTGGCACAGCACCACGGTCCGCCCGGCGATGGACTCCTCCCCGGGGCCGAAGAGGGGATGGGTGCCCACCACTTCACCGGGGAAAGCCGACAGCATGGCCGCCATGGGCCTTTGTTTTACTGAAGTCAGGTCCATCAAGGCCGCGTTTGGCTTCAGGTGTGGGGCCACTTCCTGGGCCAACTCGGGAACCTTGGGGATGGGGACCGAGAGAACCACCACGTCGGCCAGGGCCGCCACCTCAGACGCGGTCTGGGGGGTGTCAACGTCGGCCACCAGGACTTCCAGACCCTTGCTTTCAAAGAAGCGTTTAAACCAGCGGCCCATCTGCCCGTTGCCGCCGATTATGGCGATTTTGGGTTTCATCTGATGGCCTTTTGACGCAGGAGAAAGTCTGCCAGGGTGAGGCGCACCATGGCGGTAATTACCGGGACGATGCGAGGAATGGCGCTGATGTCGTGTCTCCCCTTGATTGTGAGGGTGCGGGGTTGGCCCTCCAGATCAATGGTCTGCTGTTCCCGGGCGATGGAAGGAATGGGCTTCACCGCGGCATTGATAATGATATCGGCACCGTTGGAAATTCCTGCCAGTATGCCCCCGGCGTTATTGGAGGCGAAGCCCCCGGGAATCAGAGGATCATTGTTCTCCGACCCCAGCATCCGGGCCGCGGCAAAGCCAGCCCCGATTTCCACCCCCTTAACCGCGCCCACAGACATCACCGCGTAGGCCAGGGCCGCGTCCAGTTTATCGAAGACCGGTTCTCCCAATCCCGCCGGGCAACCCCGAACCCGCACCTGGACCACCCCGCCCAGGGAATCTCCCTGGGACCTGACTTCCTGGACCCGGGCATTCATGGCGGCGATGACCTCGGGGTCGGGGCAGGCATAGGGATTATCCCAAATTCGGTTTTCGTCCAGTCTTTGGGCCCGAACTCCACCCAGTTCCAGGGTATAAGCCACCACTTCGATGCCATGTTGGTCCAATATTTTTTGTGCCACTGCGCCCGCAGCCACCCGGGCTGCGGTTTCCCGGGCGGAGGCCCGGCCCCCGCCCCGGTGGTCCCGGATGCCGTATTTGGCCTGATAGGTAAAATCACCGTGGCCGGGACGGAATAGGTTCCGGAGTGCGTCATAATCCTGGCTCTTAACATCCCGGTTGAAAATGATCAGGCTGATAGGGGTGCCAGTGGTCAGACCCTCAAACACCCCGGACAGAATCTCAACTTTATCCGGTTCCCGGCGGCTGGTGGCATGGGCCTGCACTCCCGGGCGGCGCCGGGCCAGTTCCGCTTCGACGTCGGCGACACTGAGGGACAAACGGGGCGGGCAGCCGTCAATAACGGCTCCCAGGGCCGGGCCGTGGGACTCTCCCCAGGTGGTCACCCTAAACAAACGTCCGATGGTGTTACCCGCCAATGCTGCCGGCCTCCTCGGGGGCTAGAGCTGCCAGCACCAGGTGCACCACCTGGGCGACGTCCCGGTTTGTAGTGTCAATGGTAACCTGGGCCGCGGTTTGATAAAGGGGGTAGCGATCTTTTAGCACTTGCGCCACTTCCTGGATGGTGTCACCCCCGGTGAGACTGGGGCGATTGGCATCCCGGGGCAAATCTTCCGCCAGGCGGGCCTGGATGGTGTCCGGGTCCGCGGTCAGCCAGATAATGATGCCGTTCTCCCGCAGGGCTGCGACATTGTCCGGGTCCAAAACCACACCGCCGCCGGTGGCCAGAACTTGGCCGCGGGTTTGGCAAAACCGGGCCACCAGCGCTTTTTCCCGCCGCCGGAACTCGGTCCAGCCGCCCTGGGCCACGATATCGGCGATAGGCCGGCCAGCTTCCTGGACCAACACTTGATCCAGATCCACAAAGGGGCGACTCAAAATCTCTGCCAGCCGCGCCCCAACGGCAGTCTTACCGGTGGCCCGATAGCCGATGAGAACCAGGTTAGGGGGTTGCCGCCGCTGAGTCTGCACTTGGTTTAAGTCTCGCCTTTTTAGTCTAATATGCTTTAACCTATTAATATCTTATTAAATCTTTCCAGAAAAGGGAAACTCGACAATTTATCACCATTTCCCCCACAGGATCAATCCACCGATAATAATGAAGCTCGCTCCGGCGATTTTTTTCAGCAAGCCTTCGGGGAGCCACTGGGAGGCAAGGCCTCCGAAGGCTACCCCCAATAAGGTAACCAGGCACAGAGCCAGGCTGGCTCCCAGAAAAACCGGCAGGGGGAGGCGGGTCTCGGCGGTCATAGTAAGAGCCGCCAGCTGGGTTTTGTCCCCCATTTCCGCCAGAAAAATTGTACCAAAGGTGACCCAAAAAACCTTCCAATCCATATGATTATCCTACCTTAAAAAATCTGCTGGATAATGACCCAGACCCCAGAACCTAAAACTAAGACCCGCATTTAGGGTAATCGGTAACAGGCTCCTTCCCGGGCGGCGTCGATAAAGTGAGGATTACCAGGGGCTGGTACCATTTCCCGGGACCGGGCTATGATCTTTTCCACCTCCGCGTCGCTGCGGTAGGGATCGTGATGTGTGAGAATCAAATTGTGAACCTCTGCTTGCTGAGCCAGCGTGACCACCTCTTCATAGGTGGAGTGACCCCAACCCCGACGGCCCGCAATTTCAGAGGGCAAATATTGGGCGTCGTGGATCAACAGGTCGCATCCTCTACAAAAATCCACAAATTCCGGAATACGCCTGCCCCTGGCCGCACCCAACTCGTTATCCGTAATGAATATCATGGTGTGCTGGCCTTCCCGGAAACGAAAGGCCAATCCCCCTTGGGGATGATTGAGACGCATGGAATCAATTAGCACCCCATCCAGATCAAGGGTAGTGTAGGCCAGAGTGTTCAGATAATCGATTCTGGCTTTGAGGTGGTCGAAGGCCACCGGGAAAAAGCCATCCCCCATGTGGCTGTCGAAGACCCGGGTCATGGCCTGGAAGGCCGGGGGCCAGCCATCAACGACCACTTTGGTGTTTTCATGGTAGATGGGCTCAAAAAACGGAATACCCAGCAGGTGGTCCCAGTGACCATGGGTGAGGAGCAGGTGAAAGCGGCAGGCACTGTTGGTCTCCATTAAATGTTGGCCCAAAAGTCGAAATCCGGTACCTCCGTCAATCACGACTCTTTGGCCGTTGTCCAGGATCACTTCAACGCAGGTGGTGTTGCCGCCGAACTCCAGAGTTTGAGCGCCTGGAGACGGGATTGACCCCCGGGTGCCCCAGAATTTAATCTGCATATGGTGCGCTTCCTCCTGCTGGCAGGGCTGTAGGAAAGGTTTTTTCTCCGCCAGCTTCGGCGGATTCCATAAAGCGGCGTGCCTTTGATAACATTCCTTTGACTTCGTCTGACAAAGTCATAAGGGCACCCCCTCCCTCCGCACGTTTTCGAAAAGCGGACTTTTCCTTACTTGCAGCCAGTCTTCGGTGACAGGAAAAATAGCAATGAGAACATCGTATTCCAGGCAAATGTCCGAAACTCTCTCGCTCACCCGGTTAATTTCTTTGCCGGGATTGACCATTCCCTCGGGCGCGATGAGGATATCTACATCTGAATCGGGTTGGAAATCTCCACAAGCATAAGAACCAAAGAGATGGATGCCACTCAATCGCGCCCCATAGACCTCCGCTAAGGATTGCTTCAATTCCATTAGGGCCAGTTGAACGGCTTTTGGTAGCTTATTTTCGACCATTTATTTTGATCTCTAATCAAGGGTCCTTTTATTCAAAAAAGCCGCCACCAGGCCGAAACAGCCGGACAGCATCATATCTCCGAATGGCGCTGCCATGACACCAGGCCAGCCCAGCGCCAGGCGTCGGCGGGGGCCGGTGATGACTGTGAAGGTAAAGTCGCCTCTGCCAGCAAAGTCCGGGACATAAGCGCAGCCATGCCCCTGATCCTCAAAGATCTCAGAGTTGGTAAGTTCCCCTTTTTGAAAGCGTTCCAGGTGGGAAAAGAATTTTTCCGGACTCAGAAGGCCGGTGTGATGTTCGTAAATCCCGTACATATGCTCGCCCTGCACCAGGGCCGCAAAGGTGTGGGCATTGCCGGCGTTGACCACTGTGAGTCCGCGGTTCAGGTGTTCTTGGGCCTGGGGATCAAGCAGCGCCCCTCTAACGCCTGCGGCGCAGGTGTCCATCAGCAGCGCCCCGGGCAGCGTCTCGGCCACGGCTACCATGCGGGTGAAGTGGCCGGGAGGCTTGTGGTAGGCCAGCTCTGCCAGTCTGCCTCCCTGGGCCAGAAAATCTTCCCAGCACTGGAAGCGGAAACGGCGGTTGCTGCCCTGGGGATAAAAGCCGTGGTCCTGGACCGCCACTGCAAAGTGAGCTGGGAACGGCACCTCAAAGGCCGCCAGGACCTGGCGCAGACTTTCCACATCGACGTCTCCCAGACTCACCTTAACGGCCCCTGGAGGCGGGGTTTCAGCGATTTTCACACCCCAATCTTCCACCACCTCGAGACGGTCGCTGAAAGTCAAAGCGGCCTCCGGTGTGGCAGAAACCGGCAGCCCATGCCCCAGATGCCAGCGCACCGCCTGTGTCACCGCACCGCCGCCCATAATCCGCCCGTTCAGGAATATGGGCTGACCCATCGCGGTGAAGCGCCGAATCCGCCTGGCCAAGACCTGGGTGGGCGCCGGCAGAACCATTTTTACCCCATTTTCCACCGCTTGGCCCGGTTCCCATATAAAGATATCCTGGGTACCGCCGCCCACATCTATGGCCAATAGCGACCCTTCAAGCATGGGCCTCGTCCCATTGCGCCGCGACGGTAAGGACCATCCGGGCGGCTTGATCCCGGGCTTGGCGAAACCGCTCGGAACGGTACCCCGGATTCCATTGCAGGGCGGCCAACTCATCGGACACCACCAAGAGACCCGCCACCGGCAGCCGCCGGAATCGGCCCAGGGTGAACAAGGCCGCCATTTCCATATCCACCCCCAATATCCCCTGGGCCTGATAGTGGCGCACCTGGTCCACCGTTTCCCGGTAAAAGCCGTCCGTAGACCAGACCGCGCCTGCCTGCCAGCGGCTTTCCGAGGTTTCCAAAAGGTGTCGCAGCATCTGGACTAGATGCTGGTCCGGGTCCGGGGACTGGCCGTCCAAGGGATAGTGCCGGGAAGTCCCTTCGGTGCTCACCGTGGCGGTGGGGAGCACAAGGTCGCCGATGACTAGATGGGGCTGCAACGACCCGCACCACCCCAGGGCCAGGACCATGCGGGCACCCAGGGCAATGAGTTTTTCCAACACCATGACCGCATAAGGGGCCCCCAAGGCCGGGGCCAGGAGGGTGAGGGAGCGGTCGTTCCAGCGCCCCTCCACCATGGCGCAGTTGAAAATATAGCGGGGCGGCGTTGCAGGTTGCATGAGGCGGCAGAGATACCGATAGTCAGGCAGAGTGAAAGTCAGGATTACCCTATCCGTTACCGCTTGGTCCCAGGGTTCCCGGGTTGGGTTGATAATGGCCTCAGAAGGTAAGATGCCGGTCCTCCGGCCACCCGGTAGGTCTGGAGCATCAAGCCTTACTTCCCTTCCGGTTCCGCTGTTCATGCCGGCTTCCGCGAATTCTTCAGCTTCCAGACCAGATAAGCCGTGGCAAAGATGAGCCCTGCAACTACGAAGTAATCCAAGATATGGGTGTATCGTTGGATGACCCACCAATTCTCTTTGAGCCGCATCCCCAGGTAGGTGAGAAACCCGTTCCACAAGGTGGCTCCCACCACGGTATAAAGAATAAAAGGAACCAACGACATGCGGGCCAGACCCGCAGGAATGGAAATGAGGTGGCGCACCACCGGAATGAACCGGGCGATGAAAATCGTCTTGCCGCCATGGCGGAAGAAGAACATCTCGGTCCATTCCAGGTGGTGGCGATTGAGCAGCAGATAGCGGCCGTAACGTATCACCACCGGCTCCCCCAGGACTCCCATATAATAAGATAACAGGGACCCCGCAATGGACCCCAGGCTGCTGGCCACCATCACCGGGACCAGGTCAAAATGCCCCGTGATGATCAGAAACCCGGCAAAAGGCATGACCAACTCGCTGGGGATGGGGAAAATCATGCTTTCCAGGGCCATCAGTACGAAAACCCCGGTGTACCCCAAATAATGGATGAGAAGGGTATTATAGTGGCAAAGAAGTTCGGTCAATCCCATGAATTCAGCTCTCTCCTAATTCCCGGTGCCGGATGTGCTCCTCCACCTGCGATTGTAACGATTTGAGCCCAGGGCTTAAACTCACCGAATAGTGGGCCGGGTCCTGGAGGTTTTTGTAAATTGCGGGCAACCGGGCAAACTGGGTCTGGAAATAGTCCCGGCTTTCTGGCAGCGTCGGCAGTGGCCGGGTAATGCGGCCACCCGCCATCACTGGCGTAAGTAGCGGGACACCCTCTGAAATAGCTTCGTCCCGCAGGGAGATGATATCTTGCTGCATGTTACCCTGATGGTCGAAGGTCCGCCAAACCTGCTTTTTGTCCACCAGCGTCACCTTGCCGGTAGACAGCTTCATTACCGGCCGGTCGGCGTAGCGCACCAGTTTATAGGCAATGTCGAAATACGGGGCATCTGCCGAAACCCCCATCTTGGTGCCCACGGCAAAGGCGTCAATCCGGGCCCCCTCGGCCAACAGCCGGGCGATCTTGTGCTCATCAAAACCGCCGCTGGCCAGGATGCGGATGTAGCCCAGGCCATTATCATCCAGGATTTGGCGGACTTCCTTGCTGATGGCCGCCATATCGCCGCTGTCCAGGCGGACATATCCCAAACGTTCGCCCCTGGCCTCCATTTCTTTGGCCACCGTCACCGCGTGGCGGGCTCCGGAAATATTGTCAAAGGTATCGATCAACAGGGTGGTGCGATTAGGAAAATTCCGGGCGAACACCCGGAAGGCGTCGATTTCATAAGAAAAACTGGTAATATAGGAATGGGCCATGGTCCCGAAAATGGGAATACCATAAAGCTTTCCTGCCAGGACGTTGCTGGTGCCGGCAAACCCCGCCAGGTAACTGGCCCGGGCCGCCTTGAGACCTGCGTCGCTGCCCTGGGTGCGCCTCAGGGAAAAGTCTATCAGGGGGCGGCCTGCGGCTGCGTGGATTGACCTGGAGGCCTTGGTGGCGATCATGGTCTGGAGACTGACCGCGTTGATGATGAAGGTCTCGGCGAACTGGGCTTCAATGATCGGTGCGCTCACTTCGACGATGGGCTCATCCGTGAAAAAGATGCTGCCCTCGGGCAGGGCGTGAACGCTCCCGGTGAAACGCACGCTTTCGAGATAGTCCAGGAAGCTGGTCCGAAAGAGGCCGGTGGAAGCGAGATAAGCCAGGTCTTCTGCGGTGAACCGCAGGGTTTCCAGGTAATTCAAGGCCTCGGCCAACCCCGCGGCCACAAAGTAGCCGCGCTGGGCCGGATATTTGCGGATGAACAGGCTGAAGGTGGCTTCGTCCTGCATGTTCTGGTCGAAATAGCAGGCCGCCATGGTCAACTGGTAAAGGTCAGTCAAAAGGGCCAGCCGTTCACCCAAGGGTTGTTGGTTCAAGTTCGCCTCACTGTGGGCACGGTGATGGAAGGGGGGCTAGAAATAGCACCCGGCGATCCATCACCCGATCTGAAATTATTCTTTTTATATTATTATAATAACTCGGGGCTTTCTATATTTTTGGTTAATTTTTCGGGTGCTGTTGGGGTTATCTCACCTGGAACAGATGCCCTAAGGAAGCAAAGTAGGGTGCGTTCTACGCACCATTTATAATAGATAATCTGCTTTGAGACGGTTATCCTCGAGAAAAAACGTCGCCGGATAGGTCCAGGCGCTCCCCGGCCAGCAGCCGCTGATACCCCAAGGCTGCAACCATGGCGGCGTTGTCGGTGCATAGCGCCAGGGGAGGCAGGTATAATTCGTAGCTTTCAGTCCGGGCCTGGGCCAGCAACATCCGGCGTAAATGGCCGTTGGCAGCCACTCCGCCGCACACCACCAGGCGGATGCAGCCTGTTTCTTCCAAGGCCAGCCCGGCCCGGCTTGTGAGGCTCTCCACCACCGCGGCTTGAAAGCTGGCGGCCAAATCCCTACGGGCGGCCTCATCGGCAAGAATTTCCGGATGCTGCTTCAGTTGGTGAGCCACCGCGGTTTTCAGCCCTGAAAACGAGAAGGTCAGCGGCTCTTCCCGGATGCGGGGCCGGGGGAGAGAAAAGGCCTCGGGATTGGCGTTTGCTGCCAAAGCCTCGATTTTGACCCCGCCCGGATAGCCCAACTCCATGAGCTTGGCCACTTTGTCAAAAGCTTCGCCCGCGGCGTCGTCCCGGCTCTTACCCAACAGGGTCATCTCCGTAAAGCCGTCCACCCGGTAGAGGTTGGTATGGCCGCCAGAAACCACCAGGGCCACAAAGGGGAACTGCGGCGGGGTCTCCGTCAGGAAGGCCGCCATGATGTGGGCCTGCAGGTGATGGACCCCCACCAGGGGAATTTGTTGAGTGTAAGCCAGGGCCTTGGCTGCGGCCATGCCAATGACCAGGGCGCCGATAAGCCCCGGCCCCTGGGTCACCGCCAGGCCGTCCAAGTCGCTTAAAGTCACGCCGGCTTGATCCAACGCCCCCTGCATAACAGGCAAAATGTTTTCCAGGTGCCGCCGGGCCGCCAACTCCGGCACCACCCCGCCATATTGGGCGTGCAGTTCGAACTGGGTGGCCACCACCGAGGACAGCACAGTGCGCCCGTCCGCCACCACCGCGGCGGCGGTCTCATCGCAGGAGGTTTCGATGCCTAAGATTAGCATTTGGCATTAATTCCGCAGATAAATGCAGCTGCGCACAGATATGGCGTTCATCACCGTTCTTCGGCGGTTTCAGTTGCCTCTGAAACAATCAAGTACGGTTTTATTTTTTCCACCTTCTTGGGGCCCAAACCCGAGACCTTCTCCAGTTCCTCAATCTTCTTAAACGGCCCCTGGGCCTTCCTATAATCAATAATTCTTTTTGCCAAAGCCGGCCCGATTCCCGGCAGGGCTTCCAAATCCTCGGCGCTGGCCCGGTTGAGATCGAGGGCCAGCCCCAGGGTCAGAAGCTGGGTCCCCGCCATGTACCCGAGGCGATAGCTGCCCTCCAGGGTCACTTCCACCCGGCTGCCGCTGGGGATTTTTTTGTCCGGTTCCGGCGCAGCCCCGGTGACTCCGGCCCGCTGCCAGACCTCCCCTAATGTAGGCGTCTGGGGAAAGGAGTAAACCCCGGGATGGGCCACTGGACCGGTAACCTCAACAAAAGTAAGAGGCATGATCCCAGGCGGGGGAGGGGAGGGGGAGGACAACCAATGGGCTCGCCAGGCGTATACGCCGATAAGGACCGCTCCCAGGAGAATAATGACGCCTAACTGGGAGCGGCTGAAAAAAGGGAGCTTGATGGTGGTCGGGTTCGGGGTCTTAGATTGATTTCCCCTCCCCTGGTGGGAGGGGGTAGGGGGAGGGGGCGACTCCATAGCTCATAATACCTTATATTAACTTAGATTATTTCACCCCCACCCCAACCCTCCCCCATCAAGGGGGGAGGAAAATACAGGGCTTGTCTATTTCCAATTTTCTGTTTTTCTGGCTAGCTGTGGCCGCCCTACATTACTAAGGTACCACCGCGGAGCTTTGGCCATCATAATTGCGTTCCCCAGCCAAGCTTGGAAACGAGTGCCAAAGCCAAAGTAACCGCATTGGCGGGTTTTTTGCTTTCTTTCCCCTAAATCTTTCCGGCCTTTTCGCCCTTACTTGCCGCTACCCTGCTCATCCCTAAACAGCTTGTAATTGATGGAATCCACCAGCGCCTGCCAGGAGGCGTCAATGATGTCGGTGGCCACCCCCACCGTATTCCACCAGGCATGGCCGTCCCGGGAGATGATCAGGACCCGGACCTTGGCGCCGGTGCCCCGCATCCCCGGCAGCACCCTGACTTTGTAGTCTTCCAGGATGACTTCCGTCAGTCGGGGATAAAACCGCACCAGGGCCTTGAGCACCGCGTTGTAAAGTGCGTCCACCGGGCCGTTGCCAAAGGCCGCGGTGTGGACTTCATGCATCCCCACCCGTACCCGGAGTGTGGCTTCGGGTACCGGAGGCTCAATGCTCCCCACCTTCTGATCGATGACCCGATAGGACTGCAGCTGAAAATATTCCTTGTGCTGGCCCAAGGCGGCCCTGAGGAGAAGTTCAAGGGAAGCCTCGGCGTCTTCAAACTGAAAGCCCTGGGCCTCCAGGTCTTTGACCTTGTCCAGGACGGTTTTGACGTTGCTGTCAAAGGGCGGCAGTTCCAGCCCCTGCAATTCCAGGCCCAACAACTGTTTCAACTTGTCCAGGGCCTGGCGCACCGCCACGTCGTGGGTCCCCAAATCCAGCCCCATCTCCTGGGCCTTCATCAAGATGTTGCCCCGGCCTGACAGGTCCGAGACCGGGATGCCCCGGGTATTGCCCACCAGGGCCGGCTCAATGTGCTCGTAGGCTTTGGGGTTGCGCTTCACCGCCGCGGCGTGGATGCCGCCCTTGTGGGCAAAAGCGCTCTTTCCCACATACGGCTGGTAGCGGTTAGGCCGCACGTTGGCCACTTCAAACACGAACCGGGAGACTTCGGTGAGGCGCTTCAGGTTGTCGGCCCCGATGCACTCCACCCCCATCTTTAACTGGAGGTTGGGGATGATGGAGCACAAATTGGCGTTGCCGCAGCGCTCCCCCACGCCGTTGATGGTACCCTGGACCTGACCGCATCCCAGCTCCACCGCAATGATGGAGTTGGCCACCGCCAGTTCCGAGTCGTTGTGGGCATGGATGCCCAGCGGCGCCTGGGGGAGGTGGGTTTGCACGGCTTTGATGATCTCGATGAGCTCGCTGGTCAGGGTGCCGCCGTTGGTGTCGCACAGCACCAGGACCTGGGCGCCGCCGTCCAGCGCGGCTTGCAGGGTTTTAAGCGCGTAATCCCGGTCCTCTTTAAAGGCGTCGAAGAAGTGCTCGGCATCATAAAAAAGCTCTTCCACCCGGGGCCTGAGGTAGGCCAGGGAACCGGTGATGAGTTCCAGGTTGCGCTCCGGCGTGGTTTGCAGAATCTCCTTGACCTGGAAGAGCGAGGACTTGCCGAAGATCGTCACCACCGGAGCCAGGCTGATAAGCAGCTCCTGCATGTTGGCATCGGACTCCGGCGGTCGGTCCTTGTGGTGGGTGCTGCCGAATGCAGTGATACGGCTGCCGCTTAGGTCGTAGTTGCGGATTTCAGTAAAAAAATCCTTGTCCTTGGGGTTGGAGCCCGGCCAGCCGCCCTCAATGTAATGAATACCCAACTGCGCCAGTTTTTGGGCGATGCGGATTTTGTCGGCCAGGGACAGATTGAAATCCTCGGCCTGAGTGCCGTCTCTCAAAGTGGTGTCATAGATTTTCACCTGGCGCATAATATCCTCAACTGTAAGGGCGCAGCCGTGTGTGCTCCCTGATCGAGGGTGGACATGCAGGTCCGCCCCTAAAAAATTTTTACTTTTTTTTCGGCGGCGGCTGATCCAGCCCGAAGGCGTCGTGGAGCACCCGCACCGCCAACTCGCCGTATTTGTCCTCAATGACGCAGGATATCTTGATCTCCGAAGTGCTGATCATCAAGATATTGATATTCTCGGCTGACAGGGCCTCGAACATTTTGGCCGCGACCCCGGCGTTGTTCTTCATGCCCACGCCCACGATGGAGACCTTGGCGATATTTTCATCGCTAAGCACCCGTTCCGCTTCGATTTCCTGAGCCACCGGACCCAGAAGTGCCAAAGTCTTTTTCAAGTCTCCCTGGGGTACGGTAAAGGTCAGGTCGGTATAGCCATCGATGCTGGTGTTCTGAATGATCATGTCCACCACGATATTGGCGTCGGCCACCGGTTTAAAAAGCCGCACGGCGATCCCCGGACGGTCTGGAACCCGGGTGATGGTGACCCGGGCGTCATTGCGGCTCAGGGCAACCCCGGATACCGGCACAATTTCCATTTCTTCATCCTCCACGGTCACCAAGGTGCCCGGCTGATCGGTAAAAGAAGTGCGTACCACCAGGGGCACTTCATAGCGCCGGGCAAACCCCACAGAGCGGATCTCCAGGACTTTGGCCCCCAGGGAAGCCATTTCCAGCATCTCGTCATAAGAGATACGGTCAAGCTTGCGGGCTTTGGGGTAGATTCGGGGATCGGTGGTGTAGACCCCATCCACATCGGTATAGATTTCACAAAGATCGGCCTTCAAGGCTGCGGCAATGGCCACCGCGGTGGTGTCGGAGCCTCCCCGTCCCAGGGTGGTGATGTTCCCCACTTCATCCACTCCCTGGAAGCCGGCTACGGTGACGATACGCCCTTTTTTCAATTCTTCCCGGACCCGGGCGGTGTCGATCCCCACAATCCGGGCCCGGCCGTAAGAGCGGTCGGTATAAATCCGGGCTTGGTGGCTAAGCAAAGAGGTGGCGGGCACCCCTTGGGACCTTAGAAACAGGGAAAACAGGGACACAGTCACCTGTTCGCCGGTGGCCAAAAGCACGTCCAGTTCCCGGGCGTCAGGCTCCTCGGACAATTCTTTAGCCAAATTAATAAGACGGTCGGTTTCCCCGGCCATGGCCGAGAGCACCACCACCATCTTATTGCCATCCATCCACCCTTTAGCTACCCGGTTCGCCACGTTGGCGATGCGATCCGGGTTGGCCACCGAGGTTCCGCCATATTTCTGGACGATAATAGGCACGATTGACTCCAATAAGCTATAAATTTTTAATTATATCTCAACTTTAAAAAAAGCAAAGTGGAACCTTTGGGAAAATCCGGCGCGGTTTTTTTACTGATCAATTCGGTGCACGGCCTCAACGCGACAGCGCAAGTAATTAATAATTTTAAAAGGCCCTCAGGGCCGTCCCGCCATCTTTCCTATGAACAGAGGTTAATTTTTCCGTTGACGCTGACGCCGAAAGGGTGGTATTAATGAAAAAAATCACAAGTAAGGAGGCCAGATCCATGGCTGCAAAATTGATCAAAGGGGCCGAAGTGGCCGCCCAGATACGGGAAGAACTCAAGAAAGAAGTAGATGAACTCAAGGCCAAACACAATTTAACCCCCGGTCTGGTCACCATCCTGGTGGGGGAAGATCCCGGCTCCGTCAGCTACGTCACCGCCAAACAGAAGACCGCCCACGAGCTGGGCTTTTATTCCGTCCAGGACAACCAGTCCCCGGATATCACCGAAGCGGCCCTGCTGGCTTTGCTGGACAAATATAACAAGGACCCCAAGATTCACGGCATCCTGGTACAACTTCCCCTGCCCAAGCACATCGACTCCAACAAGGTCCTGTATGCCATCGACCCCAATAAGGACGTGGACGCCTTCCATCCGGTGAACGTGGGCCGCATCCTCATCGGCAACTACGCCTTCCTGCCCTGCACCCCCGCGGGCTGCCAGGAACTCATCGTGCGGGGCTACGGCGACCCCAAGGGCAAGGAAGTGGTGGTGGTGGGCCGTTCCAACATCGTGGGCAAACCCATGGTGGCCATCATGATCCAGAAGAAAGCCGGGGCCAACGCCACTGTCACCTGCGTGCACACCGGCACCCCCAAGGACAAGATCATCGAGCACTGCAAACGGGCCGACATCCTCATCGTGGCCGCGGGCGTGCCCAAGTACGTTCCCGCTGATTGGGTTAAGCCCGGCGCCTGTGTCATCGACGTAGGCGTCAACCGCATCGGCATCAGCGAAAAGACCGGCAAAGCCATCCTGGCCGGTGACGTAGACTTCGAGAGCGTCAAAGAAGTGGCTTCCTGCATCACCCCGGTCCCCGGCGGCGTGGGCCCCATGACCATCACCATGCTCATGAAAAACACCGTCATGGCCGCCAAACTGGCCGCCGGCCTGGTGAAGCTGTAAGAATAAGTTGAGGTGAAGTTTTTGGGGGAGGGGGCTAAGGGCGAAAGCCCTTACCCCCTCTTCCACGCCCCCTCCCCCAATCCCATACAGGGGGCAGGGAGGGGGAATGGGGGGGCGGGTTTAAAACCCGCCCTTACCATTCTCGCTCAATGTGAAAACGCGATCTCCGGGTAAACCTCTTCCGGGTCGAAAACCTTGGAGTCTGCGGTTTCCCAGCCCTCGGGGGTGAGGTGCCGGAAGAAACAGGAATTATACCCCATTTCGCAGGCACCGCCGGCAGCACGGACTTTGATGAGCAGTTGGTCGCCACCGCAGGATAGCCGTACCTCCACAACCTCCTGAAAATGCCCCGAGGCCTCACCCTTGGCCACCACCTTGCGTTTGTGGGGATGATAATAGTGGATTCGACCCGTGGCGGAGGTAAGTTCCAAGGCCTCTCGATCCATTTCCACCAGCATCAACACCGCGCTGCTGGCCGCATCCTGAATTATCGTCGGAATCAGTTTAGTGGTGGGCAGAGGCAGCCACCGGGACAAGCCTGACCACACTTCCTGCACTGCTATACTCCCTCCTCGCGGGGCCCACGCTTTAGTGAACCCTGAATTTGAACCACAAACGGAGAAAACTCGAAATCAGCCTCCCCTTTTTAACACGGCTGGCTCCAATCCGGGTAAATATTTCCCAGAGTTATGATTGCGAAAGAAAACTTCTTGACATATTTTGCAGATAGATGGTATGTAGGCAGGAGCAAAGTGAAATTGCGCACAAATAAATGGTCCTAAATAGGGAGGAGGCAGAAGATGGCGAGACTTGGCTACATTGAATTTTATTACAGCACCAAGCATAAACCCGTAGATAAATATAAATGCGACAACGCTAATGTATTGAACTTACTCAAGAGCCTGGAGTCCAAAGGGGTGGAAACCGCAGCCATCGATATGGCTGATGTCGCCGACCCTTTCCGCCAATATCACAAGGCCTCCAGCGGCCCCGCATCCGACAAGCGCCCCATTTTTGGTGAGGTCCGGGGGTCAGATTACAAAGAGTACTTTGGCAAAACCATCCCGGCCCTGTGTTGTTATGTTAAGAAAGGCGATCGGGCACCGGTGGAAGTTTTCCCCCGCGGCGACAAAAAACTGGGACGGGAATATCTTATCGAGGAATTTTTAGAAAACTATATCGGCGAACTGGAGGGACGGATCGAATCCCCCGAAGCCAACTAGCCCTGCATTTTTCTCAAGCCCCACCTGTCCGAGGTGGGGCTTTTTTTGTTCCAAGAAGTTCAAAGATAAGTCAGAGTGCGCCACACCGGGAGATGTCCGGCGCTGTTAAGAATTTTCTGTGACTATTGGCTGACTTTGGGCCCCGCCTTAGACAACTCCTTCAACACTTGGGCATAGGCGTCAAAAGCAGGGCGCCCGAATAATACGAAGCGCACCCGCAGAATCTCCGGGTGTTGGGCCAAGTAGTCCGTTACGGTAGTCAGAGCCACTTTGGCCGCGTCTCCGATGGGATAACCATACACGCCGGTGGAGATGGAGGGAAAGGCCACGGTCTTAAGACCCTTGGCGGAGGCCAGTTTCAGGCTCTCTCGGTAACACGAAGCCAAAAGCTCCGGCTCCCGGTGCAAGCCGTCTGTATAGACGGGGCCCACGGTGTGGATCACGTACCGGGCCTTGAGGTTGCCTCCCGTGGTGATCCTGGCCTCCCCCGTGGGGCAGCCCCCCAACCGGCGGCATTCCGCCTCAATGGCGGGGCCGCCGGCCCGGTGGATGGCGCCGTCCACCCCGCCCCCGGGGCGCAGGGCGGCATTGGCCGCGTTGACGATAGCCTCTGTGTCCTGCTGGGTGATATCGCCTTCCACCAATTCCAGGGTGGATTGACCTACCTGCAATTCCATGGAATTCCCTCCCACAGATAAGAAAAAAGCGCCAGGGGACCAAAAGAAATGGAGGGGAGGCGGAAGGTGTTTCGCCCATCCTCCCTCCGTCCCTTTGCGATTCTTATGCGGATATAAGACGGTACGGGGCCGCCCGTTTGGCCCATTCGCTGGTAGGAAACTTGGCAGTCAACGCGTCGTAAGCTTGCCGCAAATATTTGGGGTCGTGGGTCGCCTTAAATCGTGAGACCCACATGAAATAGAGTCCCTCCGCCGCCGCGATGCTGTCGGGATAATCCCGCAGAGCCTCGTCAAACATGGCCTGGGCCTCGGTATGCTGGTCATTGTTGAAATACCATTTACCCTTGGCTACCATGAAGGTGGGGATGAATTCCTCCGGAGGCAGAAATCCCACTTCCCGGTGGGCCTCGTTGCCATCGGCATCTAATATAATGATGGTGGGCGTCCAGGTCACATTGTATTGTGCGGTCAAAGTCTTATTCGCCACATTGATTTGGACCGGAACGAAGTTGTAGTCCACAAACTTTACAACCTTCTCGTTTGGGTACGTAACTGCACCCATTTGCTGGCAACCGGTTCACTGTGGGTTGAAAAAGTCCAGGAGAACGGGCTTTTTCGTCTGTCTGGCGCTTTCTTTGGCTTTGGCCAGATCATCCAGCCAACATATACTCAGGGCCATGATCATTTCCTCCTTTGAGGATGGGGCTTACGCCCTCCCGTGGCCAAAACATAATCATTTTGAGATCAAAGGCAAGGGTGGACTGAAAAACCACTTTGGGATGAAATTCCTGTATATTATCCAAAACTGAAAACGAAGAATGGAAAACAAAAACAGCCGTTCCAAACGACATTGCACCCGGTATTCTCCATGATTATTGTATGTTAAAAAACCAAGGGAGGCTCGCCATGGGAAACTGTTTTGTAGAGACCGCGGAAGGGCGAGAATTGGATTCCTATGATCTGATTACTGTCTTGGGTCTATTAAAGGAGTACGATTGGAAGGAAATTTGGCGGCGTTACAGCAGCGGTGCCCAGCAAGGCAAAATCAACTTGATGCTCAATACCGAAAGTTATTTTCTGGAAATGACCGTGGAAAGCTTGACTTCCCTGGCCGTGTCTCCCAAGTACCAGGCCAGCCCCAACCTGATGCAGGCTTTGATTCGCCGCATCCTCTGCGGCCATCGTCACGGCCTCATCGTGGAAAAATTACGTAACTATGGAGTACCCATCGAAGACGATACCCAATTTAACCTGTCATGCTCAGTGGGTACCATTGGGGCGGATCTGGTAGTCAACCGCGTCCGCAATGCCCCGGAATACCGATTCCGCAAGTTCGGCACCAGTCGGGTGGAGCAGGACGAGCAGCGTCCCCTGGATCATTACGACCTGGTCTCCATCCTCTATCTGGCCCAACAGAACCGCACAGAGCAAATCTTGAACCGTTATGTGCCCCAGGAAATCCTCAACGAAGGCACCCCGGCCGAACAAGTAGTTCGGTTCGGCAGCGAAGCCGGAGAATACCGGGTGGACTTTTTCTTTCAGAAGATCCACAACGACGTGCCCCGGGGCGTGCCTCAACGGGGCAATGTCTCTTCCAGCACCATGCACCAGGTGGTGCGGCGGCTTTTCGCCCGCCACGCCCCGGAACTGACGGTTAAAGAACTTACGGACAAGGGAATTCTTATTACCAAGGAAGAGGTTGTGGGGGATTTCGGTCTGGCCCGCATCCTCAATGATAATTACCTGGAGATGCAATTCAAGCGTTAAAAGCGGGTTCTGGGTTCTGGGTTAATCGTGGAACCGATTCCGTGGGGATTAATACTATTCCGCAGAACCCAGAACCTAAACCCTGAGACTTCTGCGAAAGTCCCCTTGAATGTCATTCTGAGGGAGCGAAGTGACCGAAGAATCTCTTAAATACAAGAAAATACGAGATCCTTCGCTTCGCTCAGGATGACAAAATGACTTTAGCAGAGGTCTCACCCTAGAACCCTTGCTTACCCCACGATGGTGACCGCGCAGCCTTTGGCGTTGATCACCACTTTGTTGGTGACGCTTCCCATAAGCAAGGTCTTAGCCATGCCCAGGCCGCGGCGACCCATGAGGATGGTATTGAATTTTCCCTCCTCGGCTTCGCCCAGGATGTCCTCGGCCACGTCAAAATATTTGGGCTTGAATTTGTTGACTATCGCGTCCTTGGGGATTCCTGCCTTAGTTAAGTGATCGTGAGCTTTTTTAACCAGACCCTGCCACTGCTTTTCCTGATCCTTTTGCCAACCGGCCACCAACCGCTGCCGGGATTCTTTCTCCTGCTCGTTTAGGATGTGACCGTCATCCCAGAAAGCCGGGGGCAGACCCGACAAGACATGAAACAGGGTGATGCTTACCCCCGGAGCGCTGCCGAAAGCTTCGGCCGCGTATTCCACCGCGCGCCAGGCCCCTTCCGATCTATCCAGGGCAATTAGTACCTTATGGGCCATGACAGCCTCCTTTTCATAATTAAGGCCCAATATAATCATCTCCGGGAGGGGATGTCAACCGGTGGTCCAGGCTTTCCGCCCCTTTCCAGCCATTGATGGAGCAGGTCGAAGGCCGTGGTTTTATTATGACCAGTACTTTTAAAGGGATGTAATCCAAAACCGAAACCGTCTTTTTACAAAAACCTTGCAATGTCTTGTTTTCGGTCCTAAAATTCCGCGCTGAGGAGCAAAGCCTATGGGCCCCACAGAGGATTTTTTCCTTTACCCGGAAGACACCGGCCAACTGGAGCGGCTGCTGGCCACCATCGAGTTTTCCAAGGCCTTGATAAGCGCCTATGATATGGAAACGCTCCTCACTGCCATCCTGGCCCGCATCAAGTCTATCATCCCCGCCCGGAACTGGTCCTTGCTGCTCATTGACCCCCAGACCAAAGAACTTTATTTCGCCGTGGTGGTGGGAGTAGCCCCCGAAAAGGTGAAAGATATCCGCCTGAAGCCGGGGGAAGGCATTGCCGGAACCGTGGCCCGGATGGGCCTACCCATCTTCATCCCTGACGTGGACCAGGACCCCCGTTTTTCCGGCCGGGTGGACGCCACCACCGGCTTCGAGACCCGCTCCATCATCGCCCTGCCCCTGTTGGTCCGGGGAGAGGTCATCGGGGTGTTTGAAGTGGTAAACGTGGAAGACGAAAAATTTTTCCGGGAAAAGTACCTGCCCCACCTGAACATCCTGGCTGACTATGTGGCCATCGCGGTGGACAACGTTCGCAACTTACAGAAGCTGGAGGCCCGCACCTTTATAGATGAGGTGACGGGTTTCTATAATACCCGCTATCTCATTCATGAACTGGACCGTCTCATTCCCCGGCATCTAAGCCAGGGTGAGCCTTTTTCCGTGGTATTTTTGGACCTGGACAACTTCAAGACAGTGGTGGACACCTATGGCCATCTCCGCGGCAGCGCGGTACTGGCCCAAGTGGCCCGGGTGATCCATGGAGTGCTGGGAGCGGACGACAGTCTGGTGCGCTATGGCGGTGATGAGTTCGTCATCCTTATGCCCGGACGGTCCTCAGCGGAGGCTTTGGAGATCACCCGCCGGGTGCGCCTCACCCTCAACCAGATGGCTTTTCTGCAGGATGAAGGTCTGGAAATCAAGGTCACTGCCAGCTACGGCATCGCCACCGTGCCTCAAGACGCTGAAGACCGCGAAAAACTCCTGCTCATTGCCGACCGGGCCATGTTCGGCAGCAAAAACCGGGGCCGGGACCGGATCATGATGGGCCGGAACTTGGTCCTGGTGGAGGATGAGTAATACCGTTTTGGGTACTTTTCGATCACTTTAAACCCAATAGTTTTTTCGTTCCTCGTCGCCCTGACCCTTACCCCGGCCCTGATATAACTTTTGGCAATGGCAATATAGGATTCCATCATAAGCGAGGCGCCCCCAGGGGAGGGGCGCCCCTTGGATTTTACCGCTTAACGGCGGTAGCCTAAGATTTTTTCCACTTCGCCGGCATCCGCATCCATGACGTAAGGGATGCCGGAAACCTTGGCAGCCTCTTCGGTGAGGGCGCAAAGATCGTTGCGGTCGATGTACTTCAAAGCGAACTTGCGGGCCCCGGCCATGAACTGCTGCAACCCCTGGGTCATGCGGCTGATGTAACTGTACATGCCAATGGCGCCGGCGGGAATCCGGCCATACTCGTTCAGGGGGTAATCCCGGCGCAGGGTTGCGGCTTCGGCAAAGTGTTCCACGTAGGCATCCTTGCAGTCCCGTTCCTCCCGCAGGCACATATCTTCCAGCTTCCGCCCTTCGTTGGTGCCCACCATGGCCGCGGTCATGATGGAGCGGCCCATGCACACCAGCTTAACGAAGGGCGCGCCTAAAGCCAAACCCTTAAAGACATGGTCTTCCAGAGACAGGCCGCCGGCGATGGCGCAGTCCGGGACAAACTCGCCTTTCTGATGCAGGTAGTTGAGGTATTCGTAAAGCAGGCATTCGATGTAAACGGTGGGAATGCCCCATTCGTTCATCATCCGCCAGGGGCTCATGCCGGTGCCGCCGCCGGCGCCGTCCACCGTAAGCAGGTCGATCTTGGCCTGGGAGGCGAACTTCACTGCCCGGGCCAGGTCCGCGGGCCGGTAGGCTCCGGTCTTGAGGGAGACGCGCTTGGCGCCCACCCGGCGCAGGTGTTCAATGGTTTTATAGAATTCATCTTCATCCACCATCCCCAGGCGGGAATGGCGTTCGAATTCCTTGATGCCCTTGGCCAGATAGCGCTCTTCAGTGGCGGCGTCGGTGGGGTCGGGCAGGACGATGTAGCCCCGGTTCCGCAGGAGCTGGGCCCGCTCCAGGGTATGGAGCTTGACTTCGCCGCCGATGTTCTTGGCCCCTTGCCCCCACTTGAGTTCGAAGAACTCGATTCCCAGCTTTTCGATGACGTATTCCGGAACCCCCAGGCGGCCATCCTCCACATTGGCCTGGATGATGATATCCCCTTTGCCCTGGTACCACTTTTTGAAGGTTTTGATGCGGCGCTCCATTTCCGGGGAGCGGATAACCCGGCCGCCTTTGATATCGGCGTGGGGGTCCATGCCGCAGACGTTTTCCCCGCATACGATAATAATACCGCTGATGGCGGCGCCGATGGCCATGGCTTCCCAGTGCACCCGGGCGATCTCGGTGGATCCTAGGGCCCCGGTGAACGCCGGAAAGGATAACTTGACTTTGTCTTTTACGCCAATCTCACAGGAGACATCCACTGCCGGGAAAGTGGCGATATCCGGGTCGGCCTGGATGCCCACGGCGCCTACGCAGGTCCCGTGAATGTTGAAGTGGGAAAAATCCACGGGATAGTCTTTGTCTCCGCCGGCGGTGACGTTGCCGAAGGGCTGGGGGTAGAGCATCTCCCGGCCGCGAATGGCGGACCGGCCGATTTCACAAGGGCCGGGACAGCTATCCAGACAGGTGACACAGATGCCGGAACCAGGGGAAGCTTTCACCCGGTTTTTGGTCAGAGTGGCGGGGCTGCGGTTAGGATTGCTGAGAGTCATATTACGCACTCCTTTGAATAGTTTTTTTAACTATTAAGGAGGCGTATTGGTCCAAACATTAATAAAATGCAAGAAATGAACCAAATTATAATAAAATTAAATTTAACAGGGAATACAGCAGGTTATATTAAGGGAGGCTGAATTTTATAGTTAAAATAATTACAAACTTGTTAGTTTTACTAATATTACCCCCCAAATATGTTAAAAATCAAGTTTTTTATTAAGTAAAACTAAAAATCCTGGCCAGCGCTGGCAGCCAGCCCCATTGGCCTTGACGCCTGGACATGATTTCCATAAGATATTTATCATCTTATCCGGCCAGGGAGAAAAAAAGTGGGATCGGAAAAAATTCGGGTCCCCTCAGGGGTCAGCCGCCTGGACCTGCTTTTAGGCGGGCTATTCATCGGGGACAATGTGGTCTGGCATGACGATGCCGGCAGCCTGGCGCCTGTCTTCTACCTCAATTTTCTGCAAGCTTCACAACTGCAGGAGAAGCCCATAGTCTATGTCAGCTTTGACCGGTCTCCTAAAAATCTGCTGGACAAGTTGGGAACCCTGGCCAATTATCCCGGTCTCATCATCCTGGACTGCTTTACCAAAGGCAAGGGCGGCGGCTCCGGCTTCTTTCTCAAATTTTTTGAAGACCCGGAACCCGAGCCTCCCTGCCGCATCATCATGGTGGAGGAGCCTCGCAAGCCCGGGGAATTCGAGGCCCTCCTCTATGAAGTCCATGGGTCCCTCCAAGGAGATGTACGGTTTATTTTTGAGAGTCTCACCGGCATGCAGGAACTCTGGGGCAGCGAAGAACGGCTCCTCAATTTTTACTCCCATTCCTGCCCCCGGCTTTACGATTTGAACACCATTGCTTATTGGGTCCTGGAGAAGAACGCCCATTCCTCCCGGTTTCGAGCCCAGATCAACCAGATCGCTCAGGTGGCCATCGAACTGACCATTAAGCGGGGCACCACTTCCCTGACGATCTTGAAGGCGGAAAACCGCAGCACGGAAGAGTTCCACAAGCCCCATAATTACTGGACTAAAGACCTCACCGTGGTTTTTGACGATGACCGGGGGACCGGCGGCCGCATCGATTTGGGGCTGCGCCTCAAGGAATTCCGGCTCCGGCGGGGGCTGTCCCAGACCGAACTGGCCAAGCTGGTAGGGGTCACCGCCAGCACCATTTCCCAGGTGGAGAGCAATCTCATCTACCCCTCGCTGCCGGCTCTCATGAAAATGGCGGAAGCCTTGGCAGTTGATCTCACCTCTTTTTTTGAGGATCGCCAGGAAGGCACGGGGCGCATGCTTTTTACCCCGGCGGACTCCGTGGCGGTGAAATTTGCCAATATGCCCGAGGGCGCCATCCAGGCCCGGCTGCTTTACCCGGTGGATGTCGATGTCAAGGTAGAACCATATCTTATTGAAATCTCCCCCAAAACAACACTGCCGGCCCACTTTTTTTTCCACAAGGGCGAAGAGGTTGGTTACGTTTTGTCGGGAAAATTGCAAGTGCGGGTAGGGAAAGGGGTGCACACCCTGAAAACCGGGGACGTCATTTACCTGACTTCGGAAATCCCCGGCGAATGGCGCAACCCGGGCCCTGCAGTGGCCCGGTTGCTGTGGATCAAGGTAAAGTAAATCAGCTTGCAACTCCTTGAAACAATTGGTTTTCAGGTGTAGGACACCCGTCCCTCCGCGTCCAGTTCAATGGAGCTGCGCACCACGCAACATCAATCACCGTTACCAAGTTGCCGTCAAGAGGTAATTTTGAGTTGTCATTTTGAACCGAGCGAAGCGGAGGCAGGAATCTCGCTTTTCTCCAGAACATTTGAGATCGCTTTGGGGACTTGGACAAAAGCTTTTTTTCAGTGGCAAGGTTTGTTGACATGGCAGGATCAGACATTATCATTTAAATAATCTCGCCTTCTTAGGTCATGGCAAATCTTAATCTCACAGGAGTGGCGTAAAATGAAAAGACTAGGGATCTTGCTAATCGTGGCAATGTTTGGTTTGGTGCTTGCCTGCGGCGAAAAAAAGGAAGAGAAGGCCGCGGCCAAACCGGCGGCCCCCCCGGCCCAGAGCGAGAAAGTAGCGCCTCAGGCCCCGCCGGCAACACCTGCGCCCACTAAACCGGAGCACCCGAAGCAGGAGCATCCGAAGTAAGATCTGTGCTCTTGACTACGGATTAAGGCCATGCAAGGACCTTCCATGGGTTGGCGAACAGTACTGTCAGCGGCGGTGGTAGCTTGCCTGGTATTAGCGGGTTGCGGGCGCAATGAGGGGCAAGATGCACCTGGCGCGGCTGCCCCGCCTGCCCCCAATCCGGCAGCCACCGCCGATATCCAGGCGGGCATCGAGCGTCACATCCAGGAGCAGGTCAGTCTGGGTGGCGGATATTTCAAGCTTCCCTTCCGCAACCAGGAGCTCCGTCTCAGGCTGGTCCGGGTCCACACCGAATACCTGTCAAAGCTGGGTCCTGGCCGCTATTTCGCCTGTGTGGACTTGGTGGACATCAGCGGCGACGTGTATGATGTTGATTTCTTTCTTGCCGGTGATCCCGCAGCGATGCGGGTCACCGAAACGACCGTCCATAAGATCAATGGCCAGCCCTTCTACGCCTGGGAGCAAAAAAGCGACGGCACCTGGCAGCGCCTCCCCCTGAAAGAAGCCTCAGAAGGCCACCTCGGTGTCATCAGAGATCGGGACGAGTTCGAGTTCTTATATCGGGTTACGCTGCCCCAGATAGCCGATTCCGCCCGCATGTGGCTTCCTCTGGCGGCTACGGACTCCTTCCAGACAGTGGAGATAAAATCCATCAGCGCTCCGGGGAAGCAAAGCCTAGTGAAGGATCGGGAACACTCCAACACCGTCCTTTTCCTCGAACTTGGTCCGGAGGACAGCGGCAAAAACATCGAAATCCGTTATCAGGTAAAGCGCCTGGAGAAGGCCGCCTATGCGGCGCAGACACCGGACCAGAATAAGTATCTTAAACCGGAGCGTTTGGTACCGGTTAATGAGAACTTCCGTGCTATCGCAGCGCAGGTCGTTGAGGGCAAGACGGGCGACCTGGTGCGCGCCCGGGCGCTCTATGACCACGTCATCGACCGCATGCGCTACATGAAGTATGGCGACGGCTGGGGCAAGGGGGACGCAGTCTACGCCTGCGACGCCCGCACCGGCAACTGCACGGATTTTCACTCCTACTTCATTGCCCTGGCAAGGGCGGTGGGCATTCCGGCGCGCTTTGCCATCGGCGCGGCAATCCCCTCGGAGCGGAACGAAGGCGGGATAGACGGCTATCACTGCTGGGCGGAGTTCTTTGCCGACGGCAAGTGGTGGCCCCTGGACATCAGCGAGGGGAACAAATACACGAACCTGGCGACCTACTACTTTGGCCACCACCCGGCCAACCGCTTGGAACTCAGCCGCGGCCGCGACCTTGTGGTTGAACCGGGGCCAACTTCAGGCCCGATAAATTTCCTTGCCTATCCGGTATTGGAGATAGGCGGCAAGCCGGTAAAGGCAGCGGTCGAGTTCTCCTTCACCAGGAGCAGCCGCCACCAGTAGTCTGCACCAGCCTGACCGTGGCATCTAGCTGCGGGCCTGTAATCTCCAAGCAGTCACTCCTCGAACCCGCCGCTCTCTCATACCAAGTTGCGTTCATACAAGTAATTTATCGCTTGTCGGGGCGGACCTATGTGTCCGCCCTGGATGAGGACACACACGCATGCGCCCTCGGCTGTCCAATGAACAATGTTTTCAACCGGTGGAATCACGCCGCTCGGAACCGCTTGGCCTCGATGGCGTATTGCTTGATCTTATAGCCCAAGATGCGCAGGCTGGTGTCCAGGATCTGGGCCGCCTGGCTCTGGTTGCCCCGGGTCTGGCGCAGGGCCTCGGTGATGAGCTCCCGCTCCAGGTGCTCCACCTGGGCCGCCAGACCCCGGCGGTCGCCCCCGACCTCCTGGCGCTGCAAGGTAGAAGGCAGGTGAACGCTGAGGATAGTATCTTCATCGCACACCAGCACGGCGCGCTCGATGATATTTTCCAGTTCCCGGACGTTGCCGGGCCAGGGATACTGCATCAGCAGATCCAGGGCCGGGGCCGACAGGCGCTTCACCGGCTTGCCGTGCTCTTCGGCGAACTTGTTCAGGAAGTGCTCCGAGAGGGCCGGGATGTCGGCCATGCGCTCCCTTAAAGGGGGGAGGTAAATGGGAAAGACATTGAGGCGGTAGTAAAGGTCTTCCCGGAAAGCACCGTTGGATACGGCTTGTTCCAGGTCCCGGTGGGTGGCGGCCAGGAGCCGCACATCGGCCTTCAAGGTGGTCGTGCCGCCCAGGCGGGTGAATTCCCGCTCCTGGATGACCCGCAGCAGTTTTAGTTGCACGTTGGGACTGAGGTCCCCGATCTCATCCAGAAAAATCGTGCCCTTCTGGGCCAATTCGAAGCGTCCCTGCTTGCGTTGCATGGCCCCGGTAAAGGCCCCCCGTTCATGTCCGAAGAGCTCGCTCTCCACCAAGGTCTCCGGCAGCGCCGCCAGGTTCACTTTGATGAACGGCTTGTCGGCCCGCAGGGAGTTATAATGGAGAGCCGAAGCTACCATCTCTTTACCGGTGCCGGATTCACCCCGGATCAGGATGGTGGCGTTGCTCTTGGCCACCCGTTCAATCATCTCGAATACTTCGCGCATACGCCCGGAAGTGCCGATAATGTTGCCCATCTGGTAGCGTTCCTGCAACTGCCCCTTGAGTTTCAGATTTTCGTTCTGGAGGCGTTCCTTCTCCCGGTCGATGAGCAGCAGATTGTTCACTGTCTGGGCTATGATGGACGCGATGATGGTGAGCAGCCTCAGGTCCCGGTCCAGATCCAGGTCCTGGTGGAGCTTGTCCACGGACAGCGCCCCGATGGTCTTATGGTTGATTTTTATGGGTACGCACAGAAAGGAGAGTTCTTCCTTTTCACGGGCGCCCCGGGACCGGGTCCGGTTCAGGAACAGGGGTTCCTGGCTCACCCGGGGGACAACTGCGGGTTCTCCGGTCTCCACAACCCGACCGGTGATGCCTTCCCCCAGCTTGTAACGGCCCCGGCGCCGGGCCTCGGCGGTGAGGCCGTGGGCCACCTCGATCTGCAGCTCCGAGGTTTCCGGATTCAGAATGGTGACGGTGCCCCGGCGCATATTCATACTTTGAGCCAGGATCTGAAGCACATATTGCAGACTCCGGGGCAGGGGACCCGGCGCCCCTAAGGTTTCCGTAATTTCGTAAAGGAGGTTAAGGTCATTCATAAATCACTCTTGATTTTTCGCAAAAAGCGGATAAGCGCTAAGATATTATACCCTAAGGATTAATCTCATCAATTTCATTTTCGTATATTTTGCATCAAAATGACAACAATAATTTACGAAAATGTGACCAATTCGCATTTTTCCAGGAATTGAAAGATTAGCCGGGCCGGCGAACTGGGCTTTCTCTTGACACTATCCCGATTTTTAGGTAATTTTGAGTAGTTGGAATCAGAGGCGCGGCAATGTAACCAATATCCCCACGTCTTCTAAGCGGTGACGTTTCCATGGAGCGCATGGTGAAAGAAGGCATGTTTTATCGGGCCGGCCACCAAACCCTGGCCTTCATCGACTACATGGGGGAGTTGTTCCTTTTTTGGGTAGATGCCACCCGCAGCCTGGTGCACCCGCCCTGGTTCATCCGGGAGGTCATCGCCCAGATGTACCACCTGGGAGTGAGGTCCTTCTCCCTGGTGGCGGTGGCCTCATTTTCCGTGGGTCTGGTGTTGGCCATGCAGGGCGTCACGGTTTTAAAAATGTTCGGCGCGGCCAATTATATTGCCACCAGCGTAGCCTTCACCTTCGTGCGCGGCCTCGGTCCCCTGCTGGCAGGCATCATGCTGGCGGCCCGGGGCGGCGCCGGCATGGGCGCGGAACTTGGTTCCATGCGGGTGACCCACCAGATCGACGCCCTCACTGTCAGCGCCGTCAATCCCATAAAATACCTGGTGGTCACCCGGATTGTGGCCTGCATGTTGGTCTTGCCGCTCTTGACCGTGGCCGCCAACCTCATCGGCATCCTGGGAGGCATGGTCATCGGCGTGACCCAGGTGGGTATAACCGCCACCTATTACTATACCCTGACCGTCAAATATCTCACGCTGAAGGATGTTCTGCCGGGGATCGGCAAAACCATCATCTTCGGCATGATTGTGGGCGTGGTGTCCTGCTTCCACGGCTATAACACGGAGCATGGCACCTTCGGGGTGGGCCAGGCCACCAAGACCTCAGTAGTGGCCTCCATTCTCTTGATTCTGATTGCCGATGTCTTTCTCACCAAGCTCACCTTACTTCTCTGGCCCTGAGTCACCACAAGTGGCTGTCAGTATGGGTCCAGAGCCCGGCAGACCCCTGATTTCTTTCCGGGGGATTTATAAAGCTTTTGGGGATAACCAGGTTCTCAACGGAGTGGACCTGGATATCTATCCGGGGGAGATCATGGCGGTTATGGGCCGCAGCGGCTCAGGCAAGACCGTGTTGACCAGTATGCTCGTGGGACTGAATTTTCCGGATGCCGGCAGCATTAAAGTGGAGGGAATGGAAATCACCGAGTATGTCACCGATGCCGATTGGCATGACTTGCGGCTGAAAACCGGCTACCTCTTCCAGGGCTCGGCGCTGTATGATTCCATGACCGTAGGGGAAAATGTGGCCTTTCCCATGGTGCAACACACTGATTGGGGGGAAGCGGAGATCGAGCGCCGGGTAGCGGAGAAATTGGAAAAAGTCGGGCTGGCCGGAGTGGAGCCCCTGGAACCTGCGGCCCTCTCGGGGGGCATGCAGCGCCGGGCCGCCCTGGCCCGCAGTCTGGCCCTGGACCCCCAGATCATCATTTATGATGAGCCCACCGCCGGGCTGGACCCCATCACCGGGGACGAGATCGGACAACTGATGCTGACTTTGCAGAAGGCCCTGAAAGTCACCTCCGTGGTCGTTACCCATGATCTGCGTCTGGCTGAACTGGTGTCGGACCGGTTGGCGCTTCTCGATGACGGCCGGTGGGCCTTTCAGGGGACTTTTGATGAATTTTTGCACTCCTCCCATCCGGAGGTCTTGCGCTTTCTCCACCGCCGGCACCAGAGGGAAACACCCCCATGATTACTCGCAAATATGAAACCATCGTCGGGATTTTTGTGGTGGCCTCGCTGGCGGCCCTCCTGGTCATGGTGGTGATCGTGGCCCAGCAAGAGGGACTCTTTCAGGAATATATCAAATACCGGGCCATCTTTAAGAATGTCAGCGGCCTCAAGACCGGCTCCGAGGTTCATCTGGCCGGGGTCACGGTAGGCAATGTCACCGATACTATCATCGCCCCTGACGGTAACATCGTGGTCACCTTCCAGGTGATCAAAAAGTATAGCGACCGGATTCGCCAGGATTCCAAGGCCACCATCGCTTTCATGGGTTTGCTGGGGGAAAAGAGCTTGGACCTGACCCCTGGTTCCCTCGATAAAGCGCCCATTCCCCCTGAGGGCATCGTGGCGTCCATAGAGCCGTTGGATATCACTCAGATTGTGGCCCAGGCGGCCCCCAGCCTGCAGGACCTCCAAAAAGTCATCAACAACCTGGCGGGTCTTACCCAAGGCCTGGCAGAACCGGATAGCGAATTCGGACAAATTGTCACTTCTTTTAAAGATATTGCCCAAAAGATCAATAAGGGCAAGGGCAGCCTGGGGAAATTGGTCAATGATGACCAGCTTTACCGGGATACCGCGGATACCATGAAGCAAGTGCGGACATTCATCGATGACGTGGTCAAAGGCAAGGGCCTGTTCGGCACCCTGGTGAATGACCCGGCCTTTAGAGAGCAGGCCATCAAGACCATGGGGGAGGTGCAGAGCTCATTTGCCAATCTCAATAAGATCACGGTGGACCTGAAGGACGCGGCGGCCCGCCTGCCCGATATGGCTAAAAAATTGGAGCGCTTTGTGGTGAACCTGGACCGGGCCGGGCAGGGCCTGCCGGGATTTGTGACCCAGGGTGAAGCGGCCTTCGGGGAGGCCGGCACCACGCTCAAGGCGGCCCAAAAATCCTGGCTGCTGCGCCGTCACGTGCCCCAACCCCAGGAACACACCATCCGGATGGATGCCGAACCGGGAAAGGATTAGACGTGCACTTGCGATGGCATTGGCTGTTGGTGCTGGTAATTGCGGCGGGCTGTGGCGGCCCCGCCAAGACCACGGTGGACCTGAAAGGCCAGGCCATCTCCCTCAACGAATCGGGATATCTCTATTACCGCCAGAGCCGCTGGGAACTGGCCAAAAGCAAATTTGAGCAAGCCCTCACCTACAACCGCCTCATCGACCGCAGGTCCGGCATCGCCTCCAACCTTAACAACCTGGGGGTCATCGCCCAGGAACAGGGGGATCTAGACCAGGCCGCTACCTATTTTCAGGAAGCCCTGGCCGTTAATCGAGCGCTTCATACCCCCGAAGGCATCTCCGAGACCCTGAACAATCTGGGTCTGGCATATCAATCCCAAGGCCGGCTGCGGGAGGCCGAGGCCGCCTACCTGGAGGCCCTGGATAACGCCCGCCAACTGCCCCCGGGGCCGCTTTTGGCCCTGTCCCTTACCCACTTGGGAGATGTAGCCCGGGCCCGCCAGGATTACATGTTGGCCCTGAACTATTACCACCAGGCCCTCAAGGCCGATGAAGGCGGCAAAGACCGGCGGGGGCGGGCCATGCGGGCAGAACGTCTGGGCCGGACCTTTCTGGACCTGAAGGATTATGATCGGGCCACCCTGTACCTGAAGCAAGCCCTGGAAGACTTCCGCAGCCTCCAGGACACCGACGGCATCGCCGCCGTGCTCAAGTCTATGACGCTCGTGGCCCTGGCCCGGGGCGACCACAAGCAAGCCCGGCTTAACGCGGCCTTGCTCCTGGGGATCTATCAGGCCCGGGGCCAGGAGCAGGCCGCCCGGGAACTGGAGGCGCTCCTGCAACGGGCCGGGGGGAGCTAAGGCCCCGGGCTAATTCCCCTTTCCCACATCTCCCTGTCCTTGGGCTGACATTGCGCCAGACAATGTTTACGTTATAAATAATGAACTCACAAAAAGTCATTTTCCCCTCCCCAGGTGGGAGGGGATTAAGGGGAGGGGGTTGATACCTGGTCAAAGATGCGAATTTTTTCACCCCCACCCTAGCCCTCCCCCATCAAGGGGGAGGAAATTATTGACTTTTGCGAAATTATTAATGTTAAGAAGTTGCAGTAAAAAAATGAATATGCATACCATTCTGAACGAAGCAAAGCGGAGTGAAGAATCTCTCCGACTCGAGCTTCCCCAAGTTATTTCCTGTTAAGCTGCGGAAAAGGGCATGATATCCGCCCACCTCCACTGGATCGAGACTTACGGCTACCTGGGGGTGTTCGCCTCGCTCATGTTAGGGGTGTTCGGTCTGCCCGTCCCGGATGAAACCATCCTGACTTTTACCGGCTATTTGGTCTTCAAAGGATACTTCCACCCGGTCCCTGTTCTCCTGACAGCCTTCCTGGGCAGCATCTGCGGCATTACCTTGACCTACCTGCTGGGGCGCACCCTGGGCCTGTCATTGCTGGAGAAATACGGCAGATACCTCCACGTCACCCCTGAGAGATTGGCCCAGGCCCATCAATGGTTTGAGAAATATGGCACCTGGAGTCTCTTCGGAGGGTATTTCCTGCCGGGAGTGCGGCATTTGACCGCCTTTTCCGCCGGAGTATCCGGCCTGGAGTACCGGCGTTTTGCCCCTTTTGCTTACTCCGGTGGCTTTCTTTGGGTCGCCGCCTTTTTGTCTCTGGGTTACTTCGTAGGGGAAGAGTGGCGCAAGGTCATACCCCAGGTGCATTCTTACCTGTTGATGCTGGTGGCAGGCTTCTTCGTGCTGGGGGCCGCAATTTTTCTGGTTTATAAGATTCGGAAAGTCCTGTAGGGGCGGGTTTTAAACCCGCCCCTGCAGCTTTTGCCCCCATAGTGCGCTTACAACGCCCGCATAAAGGCCACCAGGGACTTCTTTTCCTGGTCGGTCAGTTTCAGGCCCTGGACCAGGTTGAAGAATTCCACCGTGTCCTCCAGGGTCAGGAGGCGGCCATCGTGCAGATACGTGGGTGAGTCTTTAATGCCCCGCAACGGAAAGGTCTTGATGGGGCCGTCCATGTTGGCCATGCGGCCGTTCACCATCTGGGGCTTGAAAAAGCGCTCGGTTTTCAGGTTGTGCATCAGGTTGTCGGTATAGTAAGGGGGCTGATGGCAGGCGGCGCATTGGGCTTTGCCGAAGAAAATCTCCTGGCCCTTCATTTCCTCGGCAGTGGCCTTCGCGGGGTCCAGTTTGCCGTAGATATTGAGTTTAGGGGCCGGGGGGAAGTCCAGGATTTCCTGGAACTCCGCCATGAAGTGTACCTGGCTGCCCCGCTCCAGGATATTCACCCCTTTCTTGGTGGCAATCACCGGATCGCCGTCGAAGTAGGCCGCCCGCTGCTCAAATTCGGTGAAGTCCTCCACTGTCTTCAAGGCCCGCTGGGAGCCGAAGAGCCGCTGAATGTTTACACCCCTCAGGGGCGGGGTGTCAATGCGGTGGCGGAACTCCTGGGGCCGGATATCCCCCACCAGGTGGGTGGAGGCGTTGGTGTGGCCGTTGACATGGCAGTCGAAGCAGGTCACGCCCCGGCTGGGCAGCTCCGAGCGCCGGTCTTCCGTCTGGTTGAACTGCTGCTGGGGAAAGGGGGTGACCAATAGCCGCAGCCCTTCAATCTGCTTGGGGTTCAAGACGCCATTAAACAGCTCATAGTAGTTCATGATGGTCACCAGCTTCCCCTGGGACACATCCCCCAGGTCAGGCCGGGTAGTGAGAAAGATGGGAGGCGGGAATTCGGGGAGGAAGTGATCCGGCAGGTCAAAATCCAGATCGAATCGGGTCAGGTCCCGGCCTTCCTGTTTCTTGATCTCTTCGATGTGGAACTTAGGAAAGACCATCCCCCCTTCATTATGGTTCGGATGGGGCAGGGGTAAAAACCCCGCCGGCCACAGCCCCTTTGCCTTGATATCCTCCGGGCTCATGGCCGCCAGTTTTTCCCAGGTCATCCCCGATGGCAGCTTGACGCGCACGCCCTCCTGGATGGGCTTGCCCCGGGTCATGGTGACCCCTTTGGCAGGCCGGTCGCTCAAATCATAACGTTTTTCCAGCAGTTCCTTCTGTCGGGCCATGACCTTGTCTTTTTCTCCCTTCATGCGGGCCATGGTGGTGGCAAAAGGTTCGGTGATTTTTACCGGCGCGTAGCTGGACGCTTGCTCTTTGGGATCGGCGGCTTTCGCCTCTTTGGACCCCCAGAAAGACCCCAGGCCCAAAACGAGGCTAATCCCAAGGATTAGCGGCACCAGCAGCCATTTTAACTTTGTTATGGAATGTTTCATGGCCGATCTCCTCTTAACAGTATTTGCCCCGGTTTATGTGGTAATTGTGTGGCGTAGGTTAGTTTGGGCCTCGGAGGTTAACCTGAACCTTCGGGGAGGTACAGCCGAAACTTATAAAAAATATATAAGCCCGGAGAAATCTGAATCGCTTTAATTTTAATCATGGCAGGGCTATATTCAACCATCTTTTTAAAAATATTGTTCAAAAAGAGAGATTGGAAGTGGGAGGGAGGATATTCAATGGAAGGGTCAGGATGGCCACTGCTCATTATCAGGCGCGGTGGCGACGTATCTTAAGAATAAACCTTGTTGACTCTTTATAATCAGGGTCTTACCTTTGCAGGTAAGAGATTTTCGATGACCTCAAGGCGAATAATTGTTTATTGCTAAAAAATTCTCCTTGACACAAATGTTAAACCTTAGGCAATAATGGTGAGGTTTGGTAATTTTGACGGAGTCCTCTGATTCAACCGCGCCCCTTTGGCGTTTCATTCGGCTGAATCAATATAGTCGGCCGCCGGAACCGTCCCGGGAAACCGTTCGGAAAGGTATTTTCGGGTTGTGGCATCACCTGGGATGGAGGAAAAAAACCGAGGAATCTGTTTTTGTAGAAAAAGACCTGAGCCAGGTGCCCCCAGACTTGCTGGATAAAGCTGCTGCTCATCCAGACTGGTCAGCGGCACTGGCGGCCGTGACCGCGGTGCTGGAATCCTGGCTGGACGCCAAGGTGCCGGGCTCATCCGCCCAAATATTCGTTGGGCCTCCTTATCATGGCACCCCTGAGATTTTAACCGCTTGGGCCCAGTCCCGTGGCTGGTCTTCCATTCCGCCGCCGTCGCCGGAGGCGATCCTTAGCGGTGGCGAGACCTGGCTGACCCAGTCGGATGAGGGCGATGGGCCGCTGGTGCTGCCTCATCTTGAGCACTGCTTTCTCCGCCATTACGATGGCCTGATTTTGCTCCGCCGCTTGCTGGACCGCATATTTTCTCATAGTCATCGCTGGCTGGTGGGATGCGATTCCTGGGCTTGGGCTTATTTAAGCAACGCCATCAAAATTGACGCTGTGTTCCCGTCTCCGTTTATTCTAGAGGGCTTCGACCAGAAACGCCTCAGGCTATGGTTTCAGCAGTTGGCGGCGCAATCGGGGGAGACCACTTTCGTATTCCGCCAGGCCGACAACGGAAAATTCATATTGCCGCCGGTGTCAGAAGATGGGTCGGCCGGGGAACAGAACCAGGGGTTTAGTGATTTTCTCAAATATATCGCATCGTTTAGCCTGGGCATCCCGGGAATTGCCTGGACGGCATGGCGCAGCAGTCTCAGTTTCGTGATTTCAGAGAAGGAAAACGCCGAAAAAGAGAGTGACCAGCAGCCTCAATCGGACGTGTCTGCTAATCCTGCCTTCCCAATCTGGGTCAAACCTTGGTCCCAACTCAGCTTCCCGAAGATTCCCAGTCAGCGTGCTTCTCATTCGTTGCTGATGGTCCTCCAGGCCCTTCTCATCCACGGCGGCCTGTGGTCACGGGTTCTCCCGGAACTATTGCCCTTGTCGCCCATCGAGATCATGGAACATCTCTACCTTTTGGAAGCCGCCGGACTGGTTGAATCGGAGCAGGGATTCTGGCAGGTAACGCCCCTGGGTTATCCGGTTATCAGGAAATCTTTGCAAACTGAGGGGTATCTCATAGATGCCGTCTAATGTTACGGACCCCACCAGATACCAGGTGGGGCAAATTTTCAACAGATTAGACCAGGTAAATTTCAGTCAGATTGCCTTGATTGCCGTGCTGGCGTGGGCTTCTATATTTGTGGTGGAACGACTGTTACCCTGGATGGCCAAACGTCTGTCCCCCCGTCTGCGCATGTATCTTTTACCTTCCATACCTGTCATTCGCCTGTTCATTCTGATTATTGCTCTTGCCCTGATTATTCCCATGGTGATTCATACCAGCCTGCAAAATGTCATTGCTATACTGGGTCTTACTGCAGTGGCCCTGGGGTTTGCTTTCAAGGATTATGTCAGCAGCCTCCTTGCCGGGATCGTTGCCGTATACGAGCGGCCTTACCGGGTCGGAGATTGGGTGAGCGTTGATGGGGCTTATGGCGAGATTATCTCCATGAACTTGCGGGCCTTCCGCCTGTTTACCTTTGACGACACGGTGGTTACTATTCCACACATCAAAATCTGGAATAAGAACATCTATAATGCTAATAACGGCAAGCGCAACCTGCTCTGTGTGGCCCATTTTTTTGTAAATCCGAACCATGACGCGGTCCTGGTGCGACAGAAACTCTATGATGTCGCCCTGACCAGCCCCTACCTGGATATGGATCATAGGATTCGGGTGATCGTCCAGGAACAGCCCTGGGGCACCCATTATCAACTTAAGGCCTACCCCCTGGATGGACGCGACCAGTTCCAGTTCATTAGCGATATGACAGTCCGGGGCAAGGCCGCATTGGCCAAAATGGGGGTTGGGCCCGCCAACGCGGTGCCGGCGGCGGCCACACAGGATTCCATGGGCGAAGCTTGAAGCAGAGTATGTCGCAATGAAATCGGCTCATTGAAACTCATTTTTCGGAGGTAACCTCATGTTCGGCAAGCGTATGAAGTTGTTCAAACTCCTCGGGTTCGAGGTCAACATCGATTTAAGTTGGGTCATCATTGCCGTATTGGTAACCTGGTCTCTAGCGGCGGGGCTCTTTCCATACCTGTACCCCGGTCTGGACCGGGAAACCTACTGGCTGATGGGGCTGGTGGGGGCCTTGGGCCTGTTCATTTCCATCGTGGCCCATGAGTTCTGCCACTCCTTGGTGGCCCGGAAGTTCGGCATGCCCATGAAAGGCATCACCCTGTTCATCTTCGGCGGGGTGGCGGAGATGGGGGACGAACCCCCCACGGCCAAAGCAGAATTTACCATGGCCATCGTGGGGCCCATCTCCAGTCTCGTGATCGCGGCCGTTTTTTATCTGATCTACCGCGCCGGCGTGGCCGGCGGTTGGGACACCCCGGTCAACGGTGTCATCTATTACATTGCCTACATAAATGCCATCCTGGCGGCTTTCAATATCCTGCCGGCCTTTCCCCTGGATGGCGGCAGGGTACTGCGCTCCATCCTTTGGGGCGTCAAAGGCAACCTGCGGTGGGCCACCCGGGTCTCTTCCACCATCGGCTCCGCCTTCGGCATCGGCCTCATCGTTTTCGGTATTTTTCAGTTCATGGGCGGCAACATTATCGGCGGTTTATGGATGTTTCTCATCGGCATGTTCTTGCGCAACGCCGCCCAGATGTCCTACCAGCAGCTACTGGTGCGCAAAGCCCTGGAAGGTGAGAAGGTGCGCCGATTCATGAATACCAACCCGGTGACGGTCCAGGATTCCATCACCATCGAGCAGCTCGTGGAAGATTATATCTATAAGTATCATTATAAGATGTTCCCGGTCTTGTCCGGGGACAGGTTGGCGGGCTGTATCACCACCCGGCAGGTGAAAGAGATTCCCCGAGAGGACTGGAGCCGGAGGACCATCAGGGATTTGGCTGCCAGCTGCTCGCCGGAAAATACCATTCCACCCCAAACCGATGCCATCAAGGCCCTGGGCATGATGACTCAAAGCGGCATCAGCCGGATGCTGGTGGTGGAAAACGGGAATTTGGTGGGGATTGTCACTCTGAAAGACCTGTTGGATTTCTTCTCACTCAAAGTGGAGCTGGAAGAGGAAGTCTGAATCCCCTTTTATCAACCCCTAGGGTCCCATGAACCCGAGTAACCCGACCAAAGAGTTCCTTTTTCTGCTCCTGGCTATTCTCATCGGGACCCTGGCCGGGGTGGGAACCCTGGGGTTCCTGGCCCTCATCGCAGTGGGGCAGTGGGGGATCTGGCCGGGAGAAGGCCATTTCATGGCCCGGGTGCTGTCCACTCCCTGGTGGCTCAGAATCTTGATTCCCACCCTGGGTGGTTTGGCGGTAGGGCCGGTGATCGCCTTTTTTGCCCCGGAGGCCCGGGGGCCCGGCGTCCCCGAAGTCATCGAGTCGGCCGCCCTGCGGGAAGGCCTTATTCTCCCCTCCAAAGCCTTGCTCAAGGCTTGGGTTACCGGTCTGACCATCGCCACCGGCGGCTCGGTGGGCCGTGAAGGTCCGGTGGTAGGGATCGGCGCGGCAATCGGCTCGGCCATGACCCGGCTTTTCAGTTTCAGCCAGGGTAAGGGCCGAATCTGTCTGGCCTGCGGAACCGCCGCCGCCTTTGCCGCCACCTTCAACACCCCCATCTCCGGAGCGCTGTTCACCATCGAAGTTATCCTGGCGGATATGGAGATTGTCTATTTAGGCCACATCGTCATCGCCGCCATCGTGGCGGTGTTGATATCCCGGCAGTTTTTGGGCGATTTTCCCACCTTCCAGGTGGCCCCGTTTGTCTTTCATCACAACGCCGAACTGCTCATTCATTTGGCCCTGGGGGTGCTGGCCGGTTTGTTGGCCATAGTCTTCACTAGGACCGTCTACGCCACTGATAGCCTGTTCCTCCGGTTGCCGTTGCCGGCATGGCTTAAGCCGGCCCTGGGAGGCCTGGGCCTGGGAATGCTGGCCGTGGCTTCACCCTATGTCCTGGGGGTGGGCTATGACAGCATCAACTTGGCTCTGGCGGGGAAATTTGTCCTTGCCACCGCCGCCTTTCTGATGGTTGCCAAATTTCTGGCCACCATCATCTGCCTGGGGTCCGGCATGAGCGGCGGCATCATGGGCCCCAGTCTCTTTCTGGGGGCGATGCTGGGTACTACCTTGTCCCTGGCGGTCAATCATTTTTTCCCCGGCATTAACCTGGTTCCCACGGATTACGCCCTGGTGGGCATGGGGGCTCTGGTCAGCGGCACCACTCTGGGACCCATCACCGCCACCTTGATCATCTTCGAGCTAAGCAACAGCCACGGAATCATCGTGCCCGCTATGGTAAGCTGTATCGCCAGTTATATGGTGGTCAAATCCCTATATGGCTATTCCACCTATGAAACCAAACTCCTGCGTCGCGGCATCCATATTTTCCAGGGGCGCGAGGTTCACCGGCTGCAAACCATGAAAGTGAAGGATTATGCCACCCAAGAAATGGAGATTATTCATGATGATACCCCGCTGCCGGAAATCCTGCGCCGGGCCGAGGAAAGCCCCTACCCGTTTTTTGTGGTGCTGGACGAGAAGGAAGAATTAAGCGGGGTGTTGACTCTGTGGGATTTGCGGCAAACTTTATGGCCCCGGGGAGAAGTGCCGGAAACGGTGCTGGCCCGGGACCTGAAAACTTCCGCAGTAGTCACCGTGCATCCCGAAGACGATTTTGAGACCGCGTTCCATCTCCTGGAGCAAAAAAACTTTTCCACCCTGCCGGTGGTCCTGCCTCCCCGGGATAAAGTGGTGGTGGGCATCCTGAAAATTGAGGACGCCCTTACGGCCTACAACCAGCGGCTCCTCAAGGAGCAGACCCTGCGCTACCCGATCCCAGCTTCGGAAAAGCCGGAATAAGCCTGCGTTCCATCTCCTTTTGGGATCAAGTCATCCATCAGTCAATATCTTATGATAATGCTCAATCATGCGGCTGCCATAATCTTTCCAGGTAAATCCCTGCTTGACCCGGTTTAAGGCTGAGGTCCCCATGGTCCGCCGGGCCTCCTCATTTTCGTAAAAATAGAGAATCTTCTCTTTCAGGGCTTCGACATCCCGGATGGGTACGATGAACCCGTCCACTCCGTTTCGCACTATGTCCTCTCCTCCCGTTTGGGTCGTGATCACCACGGGCAAGCCGCAGGCCATGGCCATAGCCTGCACCATGGCCAAGCCTTCTTCAATGGAGGCCAGGCAGAAGACCGACCCCTGGGACAGCTGGCGGTGCAATTCCCTTTCCGGGAAGGTGCCTTTTAAAATGATCCTGGGAGAAGCGAACTTTTTCAGAAACGGCGAAATCTCCGGGGTAATATCCCCAATGAGCCATAATTCGGCGTTGGGCAAGTTGAGTTCCCTAAAGGCCTGGAGCAGATAATGCACCCCTTTTCTTAGGCTCAAATTGCCGCAGTGAACGACCCGGAAGATCTGGTCTTGCTTCGGCGAGGGATAAAAATTGGTCAGATTAACCCCATAGGGATTTTGAATGAGCTTCCCCTCGGGAATCCCTTGCTCCAGAAAGGTCCTTTTGACGCAGATAGAAGGCACTGAGATAAAATCCGCTTCCTGGTATTCCGCCAGTTCTTTGTCCACCACCCTGGGATGGACAATAATGGCTTTGATCCCCAGGCGCTCGTATTCTTCGGTGAGCACCTTGACCTGATGCAGCATGTGGGTCGAGCCCCGCTCCAATACGGTTTTCGCGCCTAGGCTTTTGGCCCGCCGCAAGGAATGCAGGGCCCCGCTGCTCAACCCCACGAAAATCTCGGTATCCGATGGGATATGCCAAGAAGCGTGGTGGTCGAATAACTCGAAAACCCGGTATTGGGGGTTATAAATAGCCCTTAAACTGTCGGAAAAATTTACCCCGATGCGGTTCAAAACTTCGTGCACAACCAGAGATTTGATGTTCTGGGGCTCTATGCCGTATTTTACGGTTTCAAATACCGGATAGCTGGTGATCAGCCGCTTCAGATGGCCGTGCCCCTGCAATTCCCTGGCCAAATGAAATAATTGAAACCGTCCCAAGACGCTAATGGTTATCTTCATAATTATCGATATTTTATACCGGACAATCAGGAGAAAAGAAAGCAGGTCGGTCCCCCTAACAGGTCGCTGCTTTGGAAAAGTCCGCCCCGGACCGCTGTTCAATGCGCCAACTTGAAACCGGCCAAACCAGACTTGCACCAAAAAAACCGCCCGGCTATTTACAAACCGGAAGACGGTGGTAAAATAACTGCGTGACCCAGGAGATGGTGTTACAGGAATAGGGAATATCTTTTTGCATCCCCGGAGCTCAGAGGGGTTTAGTCAACAAAGCTTGAAAACCTTAGGCGGGCGGATAGCTCAGTTGGGAGAGCATCGGCCTTACAAGCCGGGGGTCACAGGTTCGAGCCCTGTTCCGCCTACCAGCCCTGCGGGGGCGTAGTTCAGTTGGTTAGAACGCCGGCCTGTCACGCCGGAGGTCGCGAGTTCGAGTCTCGTCGTCCCCGCCAAATGGAAATAGGGGTTAGGTCTGAAGATCGACCTGATCTACCCATTGTGATACCAAAATATTCGGGTGCCCCTCGAGGGTATAACAGGGAAGCCGGTGCGAAACCGGCACGGTCCCGCCGCTGTAACCGGGGACGAAACCTGCATTAGGCCACTGTCTTTCCAAAGAGACGGGAAGGCGCAGGCAGTAGGAAGATCCGGAAGTCAGAAGACCTGCCCGAATAAAGGCTTGGGCCCCTACGAGGCATAGGGAGCGCGGGCCGCATTTAAGGATAAAGAAGCTGGGTGCAATCCTTAAGTCATCGTGACTTAAGGATTTTTTTTTGAAAAACCGAACCAAGGAGGACGACATGGCAAAGCAAAAAAGATTTGGCTGGCTGGTTTTGGCATTTTTCCTTTCGATGATGCCCCTCTGGACCTTAAATGCCGCGGCAGCCGATAAAACCGCCATCGTTTTAGCGGCTTTTGGCACCAGCACCGAGGCTTTCGAAACCTATCACCACTTTGAAACTCAAGTAAGAAAGCGCTTTCCGGATCAAGAAATTCGTTGGGCCTTTACCTCCAGAAAAGTGCGGGAAAAGCTGGCCCAAGAGAAAGGCCAAAAGCTTCAAGACCTGCCCACGGTCTTGCGAGAGTTGAAAGCCGCTGGATTTAACCGGGTGGTGGTGCAGTCGCTCCATATAGTGCCGGGGGAGGAATGGGAGAAGAAGGTTGTGGAGGTAAGCCGGGAGATTCCCGGGCTGAAGGTTGCCTTGGGAAAACCCCTGTTGAGCAGCCCCCAGGACCGGAAACGGGTCCTCCAGGCTCTGGCCCCAACTTTCCCCAAAGACCTGAAGAATACGGCTGTTGTCTTGGTGGCCCACGGCAGTCCCAGCCCCGAAGGCACCGCCGCCTATATGGACTTCGAGCGGCTGCTGCGCTCCCATTATCCCAACCAGAATGTTTTTCTGGGAACCGTGGAGGGCAAACCCACCCGGGAATCCGTGATGGCAGCTGTTAAAAAGGCCAATCCTGAGACTGTGGTTCTCACGCCCTTCTTTTTTGTAGCCGGGGAACATGTCGCCAATGATGTCTTGGGTGATGAGCCGGATAGCTGGAAATCCGAACTATTGAAACAGAAAGCCTATCGCATCCAGGGGAGTACCCAGGGTCTGGGGTATCAGGAGGCCATCGTCAATATTTTTTTGGACCATCTGGCCCAGGCTCGGAAGAGCTTAAAGTGAAAGCCTGTCTGCTGAAATTGCTGAAAAGTTGATGAAACTTTTCCTTTAAGCTTTCCGGAGGTCCAGGAACAAGACCGGTCCTCCAGACGGTCATATAATTTGATTTGAAGGTTACGAAGCCCTGCGGAGCCGCAAGCCCCAGGGTTTCGTGGTTTATTTAGCCGTGAACTTATCAGTTTCTAAAACCTCCCGTCATGCCCGGAGCATCCATAGTCACTCAAGCCCCTGACCATGCTGCATCGGGTGATTCAGAATTCTGTCGATTCCTCTTCTGCGTGAACAGAACTAGGCTATCCAAAATATTTCCAGCAAAAATAGTTTTAATATTAGCATATTTGATGCATTGACAAATGCAACTTAGATGGTTATTAAATACAAAACTCTGGGTCCATAATTAGAACACCTGGATATAATTCATTGCCAGAAAAGTTACTTGCCCATAAGGATTTCAACAATGACCCACTATAATATTGTTCTGGCGGATGATCATATTTTGGTCCGCCAGGGAATCAAAAAAATCCTCCAGGAAAACCAGGAGATGCGGGTGGTGGGGGAGGCAGCGGACGGAGTAGAATTACTTGAAATTTTGGAAAAAATTACACCGGAAATGGTCATTTTGGATATTTCCATGCCCCGCCTGAAGGGGTTGGCGGCCGCGGAGAGAATCAGACAACTCTATCCTGACATCAAATTGTTAATCCTGAGCATGCATCGGAATAAAGAGTATCTGCGCCAAGCCTTGGCCACCGGAGTCCATGGCTATCTCCTCAAAGAAGATGCGGATGTAGCGCTCTTTGCCGCCATCGAGATAGTGCGGCAGGGTAAAATCTTTATTTCACCTCTGCTTAACGAATGATCATAGTTTTAATTAATTGCTTTAATAAAATTATTTACATAATAATATTAAATTAATTATATAAAAAATTCTACGTAATAAAGAATAGAAAGTTGTAATATTACCGTTTCAATTAGGACTTGGATTTAATTTGTTGGCTCCATTACTGCCTTTCCCAACAAAAAATGGTGGGGTGAATGGGAAGAGGGTTGAGCCGGCCAAGCCCGACTTCCAGCCAAGGCACCCGCCCATAGCTTAGTGAATCCTGCTGCCATTCCGTCTCTCTTCTGCAATTGACAGTTTTTTTATTCGTAATTCGCCATAAATATGTTAAAAATTATTGTTTGAGCAAATTTTCGTTAACCCGGGGTTATGGTGGGTAGGCGCCTTTGAAGGTGGTGGCTGGCACAACCTGGGGACGGTTCAGGTAGAGATTTATGTCAGAGCTTTTAACCGGAGGCGCCGGGGAGCGGCGGCTCTTCCTGGGCAATGAGGCTATTGTCCGGGGCGCCTTGGAAGCCGGGGTGGCCCTGGTCACCACCTACCCTGGGACTCCCGCCTCGGAGATCGGCGACCGCTGTTACGAGATCGCTCGGCAGACCGACCTTAAATTCGAATTCTCCACCAATGAAAAGGTGGCCCTGGAGGTGGCCGCCGGCGCCGCGGCTTGCGGCTGGCGGGTGCTTACCGCCATGAAACACGTGGGGCTGAACGTGGCCGCCGACGCCCTTATGACCCTGGCCTATGTGGGGGTCAAGGGCGGCATGGTGATTGTCAGCGCTGACGACCCGTCGCTTTTCTCCAGCCAGAATGAGCAGGACAACCGCTACTACGCTAAGATGGCCGGCCTGCCCATGCTGGAGCCGGCCACTCCCCAGGAAGCCAAGGAAATGACCCTGGCGGCCTTCGCCCTCTCCGAGGACCTCAAGGTCCCGGTGCTCCTGCGCACCACCACGAGGGTAAACCACACCCGGGGCCCGGTGGTACTGGGAGACTTGGCGCCCCGGCCCGGAACCGGCCGATTCCATAAAGACCCCTTTAGTCAGGTCATGGTGCCCGCAGTGGCCCGCCAGGCCCACGTGCGCCTACTGGCCGCAGAAGACCAGGCCCGGAACCAGGCCGAAACCTCGCCCTTTAACGCCATCAGCGGGGCCGGGACCTGGGGTATTGTCACCAGTGGGGTGAGCAGCACCTATGTGGCCGATGCCCTGACGGAGTTGAACCTCGCCGATAAAGTCAGACTACTCAAACTGGGGTTTACTCACCCCCTTCCCGAGAATCTGTTGGTGGATTTTCTGGCGCCCCTGGACAAAGTCCTGGTGGTGGAGGAGTTGGAGCCTTACCTGGAAGAGGGCCTCAAGGCCGTAGCCCAGGCCCGGGGGCTCAATGTTACCATTCGGGGCAAAGCCCCGGACCTCTTCTCCCGCCTCTATGAATATCACCCGGCCCTGGTACGCCAGATCATCGCCGGCTTTTTCGACGTGGCTTATGAGGCGCCGGAAGTGCTGGCCCCGGAGGCGGTATTGGAGCAGCATCTGCCGGACCGCCCCCCCAATCTCTGTCCAGGCTGTCCCCACCGGGCCACCTACTATGCAGTCAAGATCGCTCTCAAAGATTTGGGGGTCGAAGGGGTCTTTCCCACGGACATCGGCTGCTACACCCTGGGACTTCTGCCCCCTTTATCCATGGCGGATTTTCTCATCTGTATGGGATCAAGCATCAGCACCGCCGCCGGCATTTCCCGGGCCACCGGCCAGAAAGTAGTGGCCTTCATCGGCGACTCCACCTTCTTCCATGCCGGCCTGCCCGCTCTGGCCAACGCAGTGCACAACAACCACGACTTTCTTCTGGTCATTCTGGACAACGGCACCACGGCCATGACCGGTTCTCAGCCCCACCCCGGCGTGAGTATGGCGCCGCCCGGCTACCCCGGCGTGCATGTCCCCATCAACCGGGTGGTCAAGGCCCTGGGGGTGGACCAACTCTGGGTGACCAATCCCTTTAAATATAAAGAGAGCCTGGCGGCCACCAAAGAGGCGCTGGAGGCCAAAGGCGTCCGGGTGCTCATCTCCCAGGCCCCCTGCCACCTCTACCATCAGCGCCTCACCGGCAAAAAGCGCCAGGCCCGTTTTCAGGTGGTGGGAGGGTGCGGCGAATGCCGGGACTGCCTGGATAATTTCGGCTGCCCGGCCATGTACCTGGAAGGTGGTCAAGCCGGCCACCTGATGATCGACTCGGACCTGTGCTCCGGCTGCGCCTTTTGCGTCCAATGGTGCGAGCACATCCGGCCGGTGGGGGCGGGGAAGGGAAAGGAATAGTTTTTTGGGGGGGGGGGGGGGGGGGGGGGGGGGGGGGGGGGGGGGGGGGGGGGGGGGGGGGGGGGGG
>JBMORG010000010.1:141505-635403 GCA_049322355.1 Thermodesulfobacteriota bacterium
GCATAGCTGTCCTCAATGAAAGGGAAGAATGAATAGCATTGGGGAGAGGGGGCCAGGGGCTTCCACAGGCTGGAAGCCTGTGCCACTGGCCCCTGCCCCCTCTCCCAAACCCTCTCCCCCAACCCCAAAATGGTGGCACAGGCGTCCCGCCTGTGCTTTGTGGTAGGCAAAGCCCATCCTACATGGCTGGGCCTCCAATAGGATTGAGCGTGCTGTGTGCATTGATTTTAACGGCTTCGGACATCTCTATGATTAAAAAAGATTATTCGACATGTATTACACAGAAAACAGAAAACAGAAAACCGAAAACCTAAGAATCTTCCTCACCGGCGTCGGCGGCCAAGGGACCCTCCTGGCCAGCCGCCTCCTGGGCGAGGCCGCCCTGGCCGCGGGCTTTAACCCCATGGTGAGCGAGACCCACGGCATGGCCCAGCGGGGCGGCATTGTGGTCTCCACCGTGGTTTTGGGGGACCTGAAAAGCCCCTTAATCTCCCCCGGCGAAGCCGACATCGTCCTGGGCTTCGAGGCCCTGGAGGCCTTCCGGGCCCTGGACCGCTGCCACGCCCAGAGCCTGGTGATCGCCAATACCGCCACCCTGGTGCCCTACCCGGTGGCCATCGGCAAGGCGCAGTATCCCCCGGTGGATGAGATGTTCCGACGTCTGGCCGAACACGTGGGCGGGCTTTTGGCCTTTGACGCCAATGAGCTGGCCCGGCAGGCCGGCAGTCCCCTGGCCGTCAATATGGTCCTCCTGGGGGCCCTGACCGCCGCCAACTCTTTGCCCATCCCTAGTGAGACGATCCTCGCGGTAATCCGCACTCAGACCAAGGAAAAATTTCTGGCCTCGAATCTCAAGGCCTTCGACCTGGGGGTTGCGGCGGCCCGGGATTCCAACAACTGGCAGCGGCGGTCCGGGCTTTGAAAACTCCTCTTGTAGGGTGCATACCGCTCCTCCTTCTTTTCCTTTTTATGGAAATGATTGAGCTGAGGGGTAAAAGGACAAAACTTTGGGCAAACGCTCTATAAGGCTTGATATAAATTGTAAAGTTATTAACTTAAACACGTTATGAGGGTTAAGAACCCGGAGACTTCTTCCCGGCCGCACCGCCGTCCCTACCGGCAGATACCCCATACTGCGGACCTGGCCTGGCGCCTCTGGGGGGAAAATCTTCCAAAGCTCTTTGAAAATGCCGGTCGTGCCTTGAGTGCCACCCTGACGGATATCCGGTCTCTGCGCCGCCGGGAGACCCGGCAAGTGAGCCTGGAATCCAGCGACCAGGAGGCCCTCCTGGTGGATTGGCTCAACCATCTGCTTTATCTGTTTGATATTGATGGCTTTTTGGGAAGAGATTTTCAGGTGGTGACTTTAACCCCGGAACGCCTGGAGGCCAGGGTGGAAGGCGAGATATTTGATGCCGAACGCCATCCTACCAAAACTGCGGTCAAGGCCGCGACTTTTCACAAGTTGGAAATTGCGCCCGCCCGGGACGGCTGGCGCGCCACGGTGGTGCTGGATTTATGACTGTAGGGGCGGACCCAGGTGTCCGCCCTAATTAAGGGCGCACACGCAGATGCGCCCCTACTGCTAGCAATATGGTGAAGCTGCGGCAAATCGACGAATACCGCTGGGAGATTCCCCGGGAAGGCAAGATGCGGACCCGGGGGCTGGTCTTCTGTTCCCGGGAGATGCTGCCCGCCATCCAGGAGGACCAGAGCCTCCAGCAGGTGGCCAACGTCGCCACTCTTCCGGGAATCGTGGGACCTTCCATGGCCATGCCCGACATCCATTGGGGCTACGGCTTCGCCATCGGGGGCGTGGCGGCCTTCGACCCGGTAGACGGCATCGTCTCTCCGGGCGGCGTGGGTTATGACATCAATTGCGGAGTACGCCTGCTCCGCACCAAGTTGCACAGAGAGCAGCTGGAATGCTGTGTGGAAGACCTGGTCAACACTCTGTTTAACAATATCCCCTCGGGAGTGGGTTCCCGGCGGAAAGATTTTAAGCTCACGGGCTCGGCTTTCGATAAGGCCCTCAAGGACGGGGCTCGCTGGGCGGTTAAGGAAGGCTTCGGCGAGGCGTCGGATTTGGCGCACATCGAGGCCGGGGGCCGGATCGACGGCGCCGACCCCGACCTGGTCTCCGAGTTTGCCATGAACCGGGGCAAGGACCAGTTGGGCACCCTGGGCTCGGGCAACCACTTCGTTGAAGTGGGCTATGTCTGCGAAATTTTCGATGCGCCCCTGGCCGCCAAGTTGGGCCTTTTTCAAGACCAGGTGACGGCCATTGTGCACACCGGCTCCCGGGGGCTGGGGCACCAGGTGTGCGAGGACTATATCAAGGTGATGCTCAAGGCCAGTGCCAAGTACGGCATCGAGCTGCCGGACCGCCAATTGTGCTGCGCGCCCATCGCCTCGCCGGAAGGCAAGAATTACCTGGCAGCCATGGCCGGCGCCGCCAACTTCGCCTTTGCCAACCGCCAGATGATCACCCACTGGGTCCGGGAGTCCTTCGAGCAGGTTTTTCAAATGGGTCCCAGGGATTTAGGATTGGAGTTGGTCTACGACGTGGCCCACAACATTGCCAAGCTCGAGACCCACACGGTGGACGGCACGCCCCGGAAGCTCTGCATCCACCGCAAGGGCGCGACCCGGGCTTTTCCGCCGCATCACCCGGAAGTCCCCGAGGCCTACCGGGAGACCGGCCAGCCGGTGCTGATCCCCGGGGACATGGGGCGTTACTCGTTCGTATTGGTGGGGACCCAGAAGGCTTTGGAAGAAACCTTTGGCAGCACCTGCCACGGCGCCGGCCGGAAGATGTCCCGGCACCAGGCCAAAAAGGCGGCCAAAGGGCGCTTCATTGTCAAAGAACTGGCAGCCCAGGGCATCATCGTCCGGGGCGCGGGCCGGGCCACCATTGACGAAGAGATTTCCGAGGCCTACAAAGACGTGGCCGGGGTGGTGGACGTGGTCCACGGCGCCGGGATTGCCAAAAAGGTGGCCAAGTTGAAACCATTAGGGGTTATTAAGGGATAGTTTTCGGTTTCCAGATTTGGGGTTTCTGGTATAACAAAGGTACAAATTGGCGGCCTGAATGTAGGGCGGGCACTGCCCGCCATCACAAAAGCGGATCAAGAATTGTGGTGCCCAAGCAGAGCTTGGGCGGAAAAATGCGTTCCCAAGCAGAAGTAGTGTGAAATGGAAATGGTGGGCAGTGCCCACCCTATACAGTTAGCCTCGCCGCTTCTGCGGCTCAGAATGACAGGTTTTTAACCGAAAACTAAAAACCAAAAACCGAAAACCGGCTTCATATGTTTGATCGCCTCTCCGACAAACTAAACGCAGTCTTCAAAAAGCTCAAAGGCCGGGGCAAGCTTAGCGAGGCCGACGTCAATGAAGCCATGCGCGAGGTGCGCCTGAGCTTGCTGGAAGCCGACGTCAATTATAAGGTCACCAAGTCCTTCATCGAGCGCATCAAGGACCGGGCCGTGGGCGAAGAGGTCATGCGTTCTTTGACCCCGGCCCAGCAGGTCATCAAGATCGTCCATGAAGAGTTGACGACCCTGTTGGGCGGCGAGTCGCCGCGACTGGACCTGAGCGGCAAACCGCCGGTGGCTTTGATGCTGGTGGGCTTGCAGGGCTCCGGGAAAACCACCACCGCGGCCAAGCTGGCCAAACGCCTGAAGAGCCAGGGCCGCCAGCCCTATCTGGTGCCCGCCGACGTGCAGCGGCCCGCAGCCATCGAGCAACTCAAGCGCCTGGGGGCTGACATCGGGGTGGCGGTGCATCCCACCGAAGCCGGCCAGAACCCGGTGGCCATTGCCGAAGCCGCCATGGAAGCGGCCTATGCCGCTGGTTTTGATACGGTGATCCTGGACACTGCCGGCCGTCTCCACATCGATGCCCCTTTGATGGACGAGCTCAAGGCCATCCGGGCCAAAGTCGAGCCCCAGGAAATTCTCCTGGTGGCCGACGCCATGACCGGCCAGGACGCAGTGGCCGTGGGCCAAAGCTTCCACGACCTTTTGCGCCTCAGCGGGGTGATCCTCACCAAGGTGGAAGGCGATGCCCGGGGCGGCGCGGCGCTCTCCATGCGGGAAGTGATCGGCCAGCCCATCAAGTTTTTGGGAGTCGGGGAAAAGCTGGACGCCCTGGAGGTCTTCCATCCGGACCGCCTGGCTTCCCGGATTTTGGGGATGGGTGACGTGCTCACCCTGATAGAAAAAGCCCAGGAGGCCTTTGACGCCGATCAGGTTCAGGCCCTGGAAAAGAAGCTGCGCCAGGAGGCTTTTACTCTGGATGACTTTCGGGAGCAGCTCAAGCAGATCAAGAAGATGGGCAGCATGGAACAGCTCCTGGGGATGATTCCGGGGCTGGGCGGCAAAATCAAGGACCTCAAAGGCATGCAGCCCGACGAGCGGGAATTGAAACGGGTGGAAGCCATCATCAGCTCCATGACGCCCTTAGAGCGGGCCGACCACACCATCATCAACGGCAGCCGCCGGCGGCGCATCGCCCTGGGCAGCGGCACCACGGTCCAGGACGTCAACCGGCTGCTGAAGAATTTCGCCATGACCCAGAAGATGATCAAGCAGGTGGCCAAAGGGGGCAAGAAGGGCAAAATGCGGCTCCCCATGAATTTTTTTCAATAATTTTTCTGTAGGGGCGGACCCGCGTATCCGCCCTCAGGGCTCACACATGGGTGCGCCCCTACGCTATCAAACCAAAGGAGGATAAAAGCAGCATCCATGGCATTACGAATCCGATTGGCCCGTTACGGCGCCAAAAAGCGCCCATTCTACCGCATCGTGGTGAGCAACAGCGAGTCTCCCCGGGATGGCAGATTCCTGGATATCATAGGCACGTACGACCCGCGCCAGGAGCCGGCGGCGGTCTCGGTGAAAGAGGACCTGCTCAATGAGTGGATGAGCAAGGGCGCCACCTGCACCGATACGGTTGCCAGCCTGTTGAAGCGGCCCCAAGCCGCCGCAGCGGCCGAATCCTGAACGCGGCCCAGAAGCACGAGGGAGGTTGATCGCCCCATCCCTTGACAGAGGTGGCTACTATGAAGGAATTGGTGAAGTTCATCGCCCAGTCGCTGGTGGATAATCCCGATCAGGTGCAGGTCAAGGAAATCGAAGGGGAGCAAACCTCGGTCATCGAGTTGAAGGTGGCCAAAGAAGATCTCGGCAAGGTGATCGGCAAGCAAGGGCGCACCGCCCGGGCCATGCGAACTATCCTTAGCGCCGCCTCAACCAAGATTCGCAAACGGGCGGTCCTGGAGATCATTGAGTAACAGACCGCCAGTCCCGACTTCGTTGCTGGGATTAGGAAGGGTTTCCGGAGCCCAGGGTATTCGGGGAGCCATCAAGGTTCGGGCGGATGCCGAGGCCGCTACCACTGACCCGGAAGTCTTCAGCGCCCTGGGAGAAGTATGGATCGGCGGTCAAAGCTACCAGGTTCTCGAAGCCGGGCGCCTCAAAACCCAGGTGATCCTCCGGTTGGCTGGCATTGATACCCGGAATCAGGCGGAAGCCCTGGTGGGACTGGAAGTCCAGGGGGACCGCCGGCGCTTCCCGCCACTCCCGGAAGGTGAGTATTATTGGTTTCAGGTCCTGGGACTGCCGGTGGTCGATGTGTCCGACGGCGCCCTCTTGGGGTATTTAGAGGAGATTATCCCGACCCTGGCCCACGACGTTTACGTGGTGCGCGCCGGCGACCGGGAGGTGCTGCTGCCCGCAATGGAAGACGTGATCGTTGAGATCAACCTGGAAGAGGGGGTGATCAAAGCCTCACCTCCCGAAGGACTTTTGTAGCTTATGTGAGGGAACCGCCTGGCGCCCTTTCCAGAAGAAATTGAGAGCGGCTTTGCCTCCTGGAAGACTCTTGGAAGCTCATGCGGATTAACCTGCTGACCCTGTTTCCCGAGTTTTTCGCCTCGCCCTTAAGCCAGAGCATGCTCCAGCGGGCTCAGGCACTGGGGGCGGTTACCTACCGGGTGATCAACCTGCGGGACTTTGCCACCGATAAGCACCAGGTGACGGACGACCGGCCCTTCGGCGGCGGCCCCGGCATGGTTATGAAAATCGAGCCCCTGGTGGCGGCCATCCGGGCGGCGCGGCAAGAGGATCCCCAAATCCGGGTGATCCTGATGGGTCCCTCGGGGCCGGTGTTCAATCAGGCCAAGGCCAAGGAGTTAGCCGGCCACTCGCACCTTCTGCTCATCTGCGGGCATTACGAGGGTGTGGACGACCGGTTGCATTTTTATATTGATGAAGAGTTGTCAATAGGCGATTATATTCTGACCGGGGGAGAAATCCCGGCCCTGATAGTGGTGGATGCGGTGACCCGGTTGCTTCCCGGGGTGCTGGGAGGGGAGGGGGCCATTGAAGAGGAGTCGTTCCAGGAGGGCCTCCTGGAATACCCTCATTACACCCGACCCAGAATTTTCGAGGGACACGAGGTCCCCCAGGTTTTGCTGGAGGGCGACCACCAGCGTATTGCCCGCTGGCGGCGGCAGCAGGCGCTGGCCCGGACTGTGCGGCGGCGGCCGGATTTGCTGACCCAAACCATACTCAGTAAAGACGACCGTGAATACATCAAATCCCTGGCCCAGGGCCAGGCGGAAGATAGGTGAGGATATGGAACGAGTAGACCAATTGGCCCGGGAGCAGATGCGCGCCGACTTGCCCGCATTTCGTCCCGGGGACACCGTGGAAGTGCATGTGCGTATTGTGGAAGGGGACAAAGAGCGCATCCAGGTTTTCAAAGGCGTGGTTATCCGGAAGCGGGGCGGTCTCACCGGGGCCAGCTTTACGGTGCGCAAGGTTTCCTATGGCGTGGGGGTGGAGCGAATTTTTCCCATCCATTCCCCCAACATCGACCAAGTGGTCGTCCTTTTCCGGGGCAAAGTCCGGCAGAGCCGCCTCTATTATCTGAGGGAACGGAAGGGCAAGGCCGCCCGCATCAAGGAAAAGCGGACCCCGATGTTATGAGCCGTGCTCCGGGCAGCGTCGATGTGTTGGCTGACCCGGAAGGTTTTTGGCGTTTTCAGGGCTTGACCTTAATTGCCGGCGTGGATGAGGTGGGCCGGGGCCCCCTGGCAGGTCCGGTGGTGGCCGCAGCTGTAATCCTCCCTGCCGGTGTTGCTTTTCCCGGCCTCAAAGATTCCAAGCGCCTCACCCCGGAACTCCGGGTGAAGCTGAATGAGCAAATCCGGGCCCAGGCCCTGGCCCTGGCAGTCCGGGAAGTGGGACCCCGCCAGATCGAGCGCCAGGGTATCCTGGCGGCATCGCTTCATGCCATGGCCCGGGCCATCCGGGACCTGTCATTGGTCCCGGAAATGGTCCTGGTGGACGGTCACCAACCCTTACCCCTGACCTATCCCCAACAACCGGTGGTTAAGGGCGACGCGCTTTGCCCCTCCATTGCCGCGGCCTCCGTGGTGGCCAAGGTTTACCGGGACCGGCTCATGGAGGACCTGCACCGCCGCTTCCCCCAATATAATTTCGCCCGGCATAAGGGCTACGCCACTGCTGAACACCTGGAAGCCCTGCGCTGCTGGGGCCCGTGCGTTCTCCACCGCCGCACCTTCCAGGGCGTGAGAGAGTGGATTGGGGAAGAATAGGGCGAAAAGGGGAAAAGGCGAAATGGCGAAAAGGGAGAATTGGTCCGGGTGGCACAGGCGTCTCGCCTGTGCCGGCGTAAGTTGGTTTATAGCAATTTCCAGAATTCCTTCTGTTAATCTCCCATCCCCCGCTGGGGGGAGTACCTGTATCCTGTAGGGCGGGAAAGCGAAGCGCATCCTCCCTTTGCCCTTGGCCAAGATTATGAAAGATCCACGCAAGCAACTGGGCGACGCCGGCGAAGACCTGGCCGCCGCGGCCTTGAAAAAACAGGGCTACAAAATTCTGGAGCGTAATTACTTAACTCCTCTGGGGGAGATCGACCTCATCGCCCGGCAGGGCAAAACCCTGGTGATCATTGAGGTCAAGACCCGCAAGAGCACGCGATTCGGCACTCCCCAGGAAGCAGTATCAATTGCCAAACAGGCCAAGTTGCGCCGTTTGGCCGATTATTATCTGAAAGAAAAGCGACTCACCGGTGTCCCGTTACGTTTTGATGTGGTGGCTATCATCTTAGCTAATGAAGTCCCGCAGATAGAAATTATTCGCAATGCGTTTTAACGAGCACGTTATAGGCAAGCTCTACGTTGTCGCCACGCCCATCGGCAACCTGGAGGACATCACTTTACGGGCCCTGAGGGTGCTGAAAGAGGTGGACCTCATTGCCGCGGAAGACACCCGCCATACCCGGAAACTGCTGACCCATTACAACATCACCACGCCTCTGATCAGCTACCATGCCCACAACCAGGAATCTCGGGGCCCGGAGTTGATTCAGCGGCTTACTAATGGGGAAAATGTAGCCCTGGTGAGTGACGCGGGCACCCCGGGGTTTTCCGACCCCGGCGCCGACCTGGTGGCCCGGGCCTGGGAGGCGGGGGTGAAAGTGGAAGCGGTACCCGGCCCCGCCGCGGGGATAACCGCGCTCTCGCTTTCCGGGTTCAAAGGGGATATAATATTTGTTGGCTTTCTACCCAGGGTGGAGGGCCGGCGGCTCAAAATTTTCCATGACCTGGCGCCGGAACACCGGGTGATAATTTTGTATGAGTCTCCGCGGCGCCTGGCCCGGACGCTGGCGGAAATCGCCAGGGCCATGCCCCACCGTCAGGTCCTGGTGGCGCGAGAGCTCACCAAGAAGTTCGAGGAGACCTGGCGGGGGCCGGTTTCAGAAATTGCCGCCAAGCTGCAGGCTGTGGAAATCAAAGGCGAATGCGCCCTGGTGCTTTCCTGCCCCGCAGCGCCCCCGGCGGCCCCTGTGGCGGACCTGGAAGCCCATCTGATTGAGACCGCCCAGCAGCAGGGGTTGAAAGGAAGGCGCCTGGCGGACCGGGTGGCGGAGGCCCTCAAGATTCCCCGGCGTCGGGTCTACCAGGCCTATCTGGCCTTAAAAGAGCAAGGCCGGCTGGAATAAGGCGCAAGAACCTGGCGGCACAGGCTTTCCAGCCCATGCAAACGCAGGCTAAACGTTTATGAACCATAAATGTTTCACCCCCGAGGATGAAAATCCACCCTGCCCCCCTTTTTCCAAGAGGGGATAAAAGTCCCCCCTTGGAAAAGGGGGATTTAGGGGGATGCGAGGTATTTCACGGTAAGACCTCCAGATTCCTTAAGAATCTATTTAACGAAAAACCAAAAACTATTCATGATACAATGAGTACACAAGAAACCAAACTCTGGACCATCGAAAAAGAACTCTGGGTGGAAAATAAGTTGGGGCTGCACGCCCGGCCTGCAGCCAAAATCGCCACCGCAGCCAAAGGGTTCGAAGCCGAGATCACCCTGGAAAAAGACGGTGTCGAGGTTAACGCCAGGGATTTGCTGGATGTTTTAGCCCTGGACTGCCCTCAAGGCACCAGGCTGGTACTGCGCACCCGGGGCCCCCAAGCCCGGGAGGCGGCCACCTTCATAGGTTCGCTGTTCGCCCGGAAGTTTGAGGAGAAATGACTCCAAAGAATCTTGCTCTTCAGGGAATTCCTGCCTCACCCGGCATCGTCATGGGGCCGGCCCATGTCCTGACCCAGGAGGGCCAGGTTTCGACGCGTCTGCTCTACACCGACCAGGAGGTGGCTGAGGAATTGGCGCGCTTCAACCTGGCGGTGGACCTGACGGAAGATGAAATCAGTCGTCTCAGGCGGGAAATTGCCGATGATTTGAAGGAGCATGCCCATATTTTGGAGCTGCACCTGTTAATCTTGCGGGACCGTATGCTGCTCCTGGAGACTCAGAAGCTTATTAAAGAGCAGAATTACAACGCGGAACGGGCTCTCTACCAGGCCTTCCTGAAGATCAAAGAGGTGTTTCAGCGCATCGGGGACAAACACATCCGGGGGCGCATCCAGGACGTGGAAGCGGTTTACCACCGTCTGCTGGGGCACTTGACTGGCCGGGGGAGCAGCAGGACCTTTGAGTTCGCCGAGCCGGTGATCATCGTGGCCCGGGACCTGTCCCCCGCTGACACCACCAAGATGTCCAGCAGTCAGGTGCTGGGTTTCATCACTGAACGGGGCGGCAAGACCTCCCACACGGCCATCATTGCTAATTCTCTGGAAATTCCGGCGGTGGTGGGGTTGGACAGCGCTACCCTGGAGATCGAGTCCGGAGACTTGGTCGTCATCAATGGTCTCACCGGAGGGGTGATCGTTGATCCCGACGAGGCCATGCAACGGAGTTACGAAGTCCGCCGCCAGGAATTTGAGACCTTTAAGTGGGAGGTCGCCCAGGGCAGTTCCCTGCCGGCTGTGACCATTGACGGCCACCCCAACCGGGTGCTGGCCAACATCGAGATGCCGGAGGAAGTCTCCCTGGCTCACAAATACGGGGCCGACGGCATCGGTCTCTACCGCACCGAATTTCTCTATCTGCGCCAGCGTCAGATGCCCACGGAAGAGGAGTTGTTCCAGAACTATCGCCAGGTAGTGGAGGCCATGGCCCCCCGGGAGGTCACCATCCGCACCCTGGACATCGGGGGTGACAAATTTCTCTCCCCCCTGCAGTATGCCCCTGAGATGAATCCTGCCCTGGGGCTGCGGGCCATTCGCTTCTGCCTCAAGGAGCATAAAATCTTCCGAACCCAGCTCAAGGCCATCCTCCGTGCTTCAGCCTTCGGCAAGGTACGGGTCATGTTTCCCCTGATCTCCAGCCCCCGGGAATTGCACGACGCCAGGCTGCTTCTGGTATCCGTTAAGGGAGAGCTGGCCAAGGAAAATATCCCTTTTGACCCCAACCTAGCCGTGGGAGCCATGATTGAAGTGCCTGCGGCCGTCACCCTGGCAGATCTGCTGGCCCGGGAAGTGGATTTTTTCAGCATTGGCACCAATGACCTCATTCAATATGCCCTGGCCATTGACCGGGGCAACAAGAGCGTGGCGGATATGTACGAACCGCTGCACCCGGCGGTGCTGCGCATGGTCAGGGAGGTGGTCCAGGTGGCCGACAAGGCCGGCATCCGGGTGGCCATGTGTGGCGAAATGGCCGGGGACCCCCTCTATATCCCGGTGCTCCTGGGTCTGGGAGTAAAAGAACTCTCCATGAATCCTACCTCCATCCCCGTGGTCAAGCGGGTCATTCGCATGACCGCCCTGGACGAGGCCCGGAAAATCGCCCGCCGGGTCATGAAACGGCCCACTGTGGAGGAAGTGAATGAATACGTCAGCCAGGAGATGGATCACCGGTTCCCGGATATCTTTCGCTTCGGCCGTCCCCTGGCCACTCAATAAAGCTCATGAAAGAAGACAGCCTCAAAATCATCTGCCGCAACCGCAAGGCCTATTTTGAATACACCATCGACGCGCTGTACGAAGCCGGCCTGGTGTTGAAAGGGACCGAAGTCAAATCCCTGCGGCAGGGGAAAGCCAATATTAACGACGCTTACGCCCGCTTCAAGGATGGGGAACTGTACCTCTATAATGCCCATATCAGCCCCTATTCCCATGCCGCCGAGGACAGCCACAACCCCGAGCGGCCTCGCAAGCTTCTGCTGCACCGCTGGGAGATGCGGCGTTTGCTGGGTAAGACCCAGGAGCGGGGCTTCACCCTGATTCCGGTGCGCCTGTACTTCAAGAACGAACATGCCAAGGTGGAGATCGCCCTGGCCCGGGGAAAAAAGCAGGTGGACAAACGGGAGACCATCCGCCGCCGGGAAGAAAAGCGGGAAATGGACCGGGCCCGCAAGCGGCGGTGATAGCCGTCAGCTTTCAGCGGTCAGCTTTCAGCTTTACACCAAAAACACGAAGGGTAGGCACTTCTTCACAGAGAACAGGGAACAGAGAACAGAGAACAGAAAACAGAAAACGGGTATTTATGGAATTTTTTAGCAGACTCGCCGAAAACCGCATCCTGGAAGCCATCGAGGCCGGAGAATTCGACAATCTCAGGGGTAAGGGCCAACCTCTCAATCTGGAGGAGGACAGCCACATCCCGCCTGAACTGCGCATGGCCTACAAGATCTTGAAAAATGCTGACTGCCTGCCCTTGGAACTGCAGCTGCGCCAGGAAGTGGTGACTCTCCAGGACCTGGTGGCCTCCATGCCCGATGAAGCCGAAAAGCTCAAGCAGATGCGCCGCCTTAACTTCCTGATAATGAAGTTGAACATGATGCGGCCGGTGTCGCCCCAATTACTGGAGCATGACCTTTATGCTCCCAAGGTCCTGGAACGCCTGGGGTCTAAATAGCTTTCAGCTTTCAGCGGTCAGCTTTCAGCTAATGCAGATGCCCTGGTATTAGAAATGCTTTAAAATGCAAAAATCCTCCCTAACCCCCCTGCAGAAAAGGGGGGAACTATGAGGAATTGCTATAAAAGTCCCCCTTTGAAAAAGGGGATTTAGGGGGATTTTGCAAATCAGCAAGAAGAACGAATGTACGGCAAACTGGAGGAGGGTTGGTGCGCATTGCGCACAAGGGTTTTTGCTGAAAGCTGACTGCTAACTGCTGACCGCTTCCCTTATGAAACTTCGCTTTGACCACCCCCTATGGCGCCGTAATGCCCCGGCCTTGGCCCGCCGCCTGCTGCAGGCTTACCTTCTGACCTGTCCGTGCAAGTTGGTGGTTTCGCCCGAGGTCGAGAAACTCATCATTTCACCGTCGCCAGTCATCTACACCACCTGGCACTGCCATTTGCTCAGCCCGCTGTTTTTTGCCCGGCGCTATCGGGGATCTCAGCTTCCCATGGTCCTGATGGCCAGCCCCAGCCGGGATGGGGAGTTTATTGCGGAGGTCGCCCGGGGTCTGGGTTTTATCGTGCTCTCGGGGTCACGCCGCAAGGGCGGAGTCCAGACCCTGCGCCAAATGGGGATATGGTTTAACCGGGGTCACAGTTGCGGCATGATTGCCGACGGTTCTAGGGGACCGGCCCGGGTGGCTCAAAAAGGCCCCCTCTACCTCGCCCGGGAGACCCAGGGCCTCATTCTTCCCTTGGCAGTGGCCGCCAGCCGCAAAGTGACCTTCAATACTTGGGACCGGTTTGAATTGCCGCTGCCGGGGAGCCGCCTGACCCTGCTGATGGGGGAACCATTCCGGGTTCGAACGGATGACCGGGGTCCGGCTCTGGAGGCTCGGCGTCTGGAACTGGAAGCCCACCTCAACCGCCTTTTCTTCCAGAGCCAATCATATTATCCCCCCAGGAAAAAAAATTAATAATTGTCAGACAATTTAGTCAATAAGGGTTGCCTTGCGCCGTTAATGTGTTAAATTTTAATAAAATAATTAAGGAATTGACCACTGCCATGCGGTTTGAAGATTTAGACGCCCAGACGCTGGACCAGATCGGGACGCCGGAAGACAACGATAAGGCCCGGTTGTTGGTCGAGAACCATCAGGTCAAGCATGGTTACCGTTTGCCTGATCGTCTGCGGGGATTGGTGCAGGATGAGCAACCCTTCCGGGTGGAGGTCAGGATTACCGATGACCAGCTTAGCTATGTTTGCGCCTGCCCCCAGGAAGAAGGCGGGGCTCTCTGCCCTCATGTGTTGGCCCTGTTGCGGGCCTGGACCCAGGAACCGGAGAAATTTCTTAACCAGACGGAACTGAAAGAGCGGTTGAAGAAATACTCCAAACGGGAACTGGTGGATATTATCCTGGACCTGGCGGACCGGGTGGATGCTTCCCGGGCGGTCCTGAAAGAGGAAGACCAGGGCTTGGATGATATCCTGGAGTCAATTGATAGGGTTATGGAAGAAGTGTCAGATGAGGCGGCCTCCCTGGCCGAAGCTGAGGACAAGCTTCGGCGGGCTCAGGCCCGGGCCGACCGCCTGGCCCAAAGCGGCCGCCTGGCTGAGGCCCGCTCCATATATTTCTACCTTTTGGACAATATTCTCAGCCTCGAGGAGAGGTTCAAGAAAGAACAACTTTTCTCCCCTGACCTGAAAAAAGAGCTGTTCGAAGAATACTGCCAGTTTATCCACGAGGACCGGCATTTGGAAAAGGAACTGGTGCAACAGGAAATCGAGCAGCTGGAATCCCGAACCCCCATCTCCTTAGGGGAACTGGATCTTTCCGAAGTCAAACGGGAGTTGGCGCTTCCAGGTTAACCCAAAACGCCTGGGTCCGGGGTATCGGACAAGGCCTTTTAAGACCCATCCTCCGGCAGGGGGGTGGGTCTTTTGCTTTCGACAGCGGCCGGCGCCGGCGCCAGGGTCGGCGGGGCCAGGATGGTTTTCTGGTAAATGCGCAGCAGCGACAGGAGGAATGACAGGATCAGGGGCCCCAGGATAAAGCCGATCATGCCGAAATAGGTCAGCCCCCCCAGGATGCTGAACAGGATGAAGATGCTGGGAGTTTCGCTGCTCCCTTTCACCAGGATGGGTTTGAGGACGTTGTCGATTACGCTCACCACCACCCCCCCCCAGAGGATCAGCACCACGCCCTTGGCAACGTGCCCCGTAACCAGGAGGTAAATGGCGGCGGGCCCCCAAATGATGGTGCTGCCGATCACCGGGATCACCGAAGCCGGGATCATCACCGTGCCCCAGAAAGCCGGTTGGGGCAGCCCGACGATCAGGAATCCCACCCCCCCCAAAGTTCCCTGGGCAAAGGCCACGATTACTGTGCCCCATAAGGTGGCCTTGATGGTGGTCTCCGTTTCCCGCAGGATTTCCTCGTTATGCACCGGGTCCAGGGGGGAGAGCTGTTTGATGGCTTCAATAAAGTCATCCCCTTGCAAGAACATGAAAAAGGCGATGAAGAGCACCAGCAACAGGTCGAAAAAGAAAAACGTGAAGCCCTTGATCAGGCCGATGGCATTGGTATAGACAAAGGCGCTGGCCCTGGTCACCACCGTCTTGATGATTTGCTCCAGATTGATCTCGCCCGGAGGCAGGGGAAGGTTCAGGTGGGTCAGGTAAAGTTTGATGGCGTCAATCTTGGCGCTGAACCACTGCCAAAGCTCACCGTTTTGCATCCCCTTGGTTACTTCGCTGGAAAACTCCAGGGCCTGAGAGGCAATGATGCTCATCAGGCTGAACAGCGGGATTAAGATAACCAGGAGCAGGATGAGACAGGTTATGGCCGAGGCCAGGGCTTTCAGGCCTCCCAGGAGCCGGGTGAGGGCGCGATACAGCGGTTTGGCGGTGAAAAACACCACCAGCGCCATGAAGATGTCCAATAGATACGGCTTGATGATGAGGTAAGAGTAATAGAGGACCAGAAGAGTGATGACGCCGAAAAAGAGCCGGGCAAACCGGGTGGGAAAGCCTTCCTGCGTCTCCGGGGAAGGGCAGGGAGGGCAAAGCTCCGCCTGTGGTTCGGCTTGGGCTGGGGCCGCGGCTTTTTGCTGGGGCTCGGTATTTGGTCCTATTTCTTCCATGGCTTACTGTCTATAAATTATTCACCGGGAACTATACGGCAAAAAGGATGGTTTGAAAAGGTTAAAAGGAGGGGAAAACCCGGCTCTTATTTTTCCACCTAAGCATATCCTGAATGGACTACAACCCCGCCGCGACTTTTCCCACCGGTTGAGGCGGAAGCTCAGCAATCTGACGATGCAATTCCCGGGCAATGGTGCGCCGGTACTCGGTATAGTGTTCCAACTCTACACAGAGGCTGAGAAAAAAGGGGAGACGCTGGGGAATCGTCCAAGCTGCACTGAGCAGGGCCTTCCAGAATTGTTTGCGGGAGAGGGACTGCACCCCCTGGCGGAAAAACATAATGAGCAGGGCCCGCAATTCAAAGAGACGGGGCAGTGAGAAAGGTTTTTTAACCTTCAAAGGTTCCATGTCCTGGAAATGTCGTAAGGTCTGCTCCCAATAAAAACTGGGCTCATAAAGGCGATCATAGAGATGGATGAATTCCTCGGCGATCTCCTCCTGGGGGCGGGTGGGCACAAAATTGATCAGGCTGGTCTGGTTGGAGAGATGCTCATAGGAAGTCGCCAAGAGTCGCCCTTCCCGTGTCAATCGGTCCCACAGGTCGGTCCCCGGCCCCGCCTGGAGCAGAGTGACGAACAGTTTGGGGATGTGGGTGCGGATTGCGAAGTCCAGTAAACGCTGGTCGGCGCCGGGTTTTTCCTGGTCGAAGCCCATAATGCAGCCCGCGGTGATTTGCAATCCCGCCCGGCTGATGCGGCGGCAGGCTTCCTCAAGATCTACCCTGGCATTCTGTAATTTGCCGGCCCCCACCAGGCTATCCACGTCCGTGGTCTCAATTCCCAGAAAGACGCTGGTAAAACCGCCTCGGACCATCAGATCCAGCAATTCCGGGTCTGCAGCCAGGTTCACCGAGGCCTGGGTGAAGAAATCGAAAGGATGGCCCCGGGAGCCCATCCAAGGAATCAACTTTTTTAGCAGCCCTTTGGCCTTGGGAGGGCTGCCGATGAAGTTATCGTCCACAAAGAAGATGTTGCCACGCCAGCCCAAGTCGTCTATCACCCGCAATTCTCGCAGGATTTGTCGAGGCGTCTTGGTGCGTACTTGGCGTCCCAGCATCAGGGTGATGTCGCAGAATTCACAGTGAAACGGGCAGCCCCGGGAAAACTGCAGATCCATATCCAGATAGCTGTCCAGGTCAATCAGGTCAAAACGGGGCGGTGGGGATTGCTCCAGATCTGCGAAACCGGACGCGGTGATGACTTTGCCCGACTCTCGGCGCTCCAGGCTTTCCAGGAGCTGCGGCATGATGAGTTCCGCTTCCCCCTTCACCACCAGATCGGCCCCCGCAGCCAGGGCGTCTTCGGGGAAATGGAAGACCCAGGGCCCCCCCACCACCACGATCTTGCCCCGCCGTTTGGCTTCTTTGATAGTTTGAATGATGCCTTGATGTTGGACGATCATCCCCGAAACCAAAACCAGGTCGCACGCTTCCCAGTCTGCCGGGGAGATCTTCTGGAAGGTCAGGTCCCGGAACGTCAAATCCCATTCCGTCGGAAGCAGGGCTGCCACGGTGAGCAGCCCCAGAGGAGGCATAAGGGCCTTTTTTCCCAGCATTTCGAGGACGCGGTTGAAGGACCAGAAGGTCTGAGGATGGTTGGGATTAACTAAAAGGGCTTTCAATACACAACGTCCTTGCTGGAAATGAGCACCCAGTTGTGACTGGGTGGTAATAACTGGGAAGAGAGGGAACCGAGGAAGGGTGGGCCCGGTACACCTCAGCCACGGCCCGGGCCGCCGTCTCCTGCTGAGGCTCGACCTTCAGTCGCAGTTATTCCATGGCTAACCAACCATGAATGGATTCACCTTGTATTATACGCCAGATACAGCCATTTGGGAAGACCAAAAGGTGGAAGTAATAACGGAACTTGCAGCGAATAGACGTTTTTGCCAGGTTTGGGCACTGCCAACCTTTCCACCTTTATGAATTGAGGCGGGCAGTGCTCCACCCCATAGGGCTATCACGACTACTTGCTGAGTCTGGCTTCCACGGCGGGCCAGTTGATATTCTGAAAAAAAGCCTGAATGTAATCCCCCCTCTTCAGCCCATAGTCCGGAAGAAAGGCGTGTTCGAAGACGTCCATGATCAGGAGCGGATTGCCGCCCGCCAGGTGCCCGACGTCATGTTCGTTGATCCAGACATTGATGAGCCGCCCGGATTTGGGGTCCTCATAGAGCACCACCCAGCCAATACCCCGCATGCCCCCGGTGGCCTTGAAGTCCGCCACCCAGTTGTCGTAACTTCCAAAATTTTCTTCCAGGCGCTTCATGAGCTGGCTGTCTTTTTTCAGGGCTTCCTTGCCGCCCAGGTTGCCGAAATAAAGCTCATGAAGGCGCATGCCGTCAAATTCCCACCCCAGGCGGCGCTTTAGTTCCGCGTACGCCGGACTTGCCGTTTGATTCTGGGCGGCCATCTGCTGGAGTTGTTCCAACAGCAGGTTGGCGTTTTTCACATAGCCCTGGTACAGGGCGATGTGCAGGTCCAGCGCCTTGTCGCTGAAACCGGGCATGCCTTTTAACTTGCTAAAATCCTGGGCCTCATAGGGTTTGCCTCCCGTCTGCCCCTGGCCGCAGGCCAACAGGAACGCCACCACCATTATTCCTGCAACGCTGAAAACTCGTAACTGCTGCATGTGCCACCTCCTTTTACAACATATAGGCAACAATCGAACCATTGTCCAGGGATAGAGGCGTTTTTTAGAAGGAGAATCGACAGGATGGATTTTCGTTCTCGTTCCCAAGCTTCAGCTTTCTACTCGTTCCCAAGCTCCAGCTTGGGAACGCTATTATCCGGCAAACCTCTGGTTTGCCACCACTAGCCTAATGCGTCCAATTCAATCAGGCCCTTCACCCCGGCATAATCCCTGGCGCTGGAGTAGACCCAATCTTCGGACCGCTCCACCACCCCAATTCGCACCGGATTGTGATGCAGGTAATCGATCTTCTGATGCAGCATCTCTTCAGAGATAATCTGCTGGGGATGATTCCCCTCCTGCCAGACCTGATAAACACTTTTGCTCTTTGTAGGCTTCTTATTATACTGCAATTGGTTCAAGACCCAGGTCTTTTGATCCTGCTCCAACCGGGATATCAGGATCTTGGCGGTATAGCTTTTGAAATCCCGGATGATATGGGTCAATTTGTCATGGGCGACCATCAAATGAAGATGGTTGTCCATGATGACATAAGCATAAATCTTCAGGCCTTTATGCTGACGGCAAAACCGGAGGGAGTCGATGAGAATGTCAAAGTAGGGTTTCCGGGTGAAGATGGGAATCCAGTTGACCACTGTGCAGGTGATGAAGTATGGGACGCCGGATTCTCTGATGGTGTAGCGGCTTCGCATGTGGCCTGGGGGCTATAAGGTGGCGAAGCAGAGCTTCGCCGGAAAATAGCATTCCCAAGCTGGAGCTTGGGAACGAGGTTAAAGGTTATTGATTTTGGGCAGTGCCCACCTGAAATGAACCGATCCAGGTCTATAAGTTCGACATGAACATGAGAACCCCTTGCCGTGGTCTTAGCGTCAGGGGTAAAACCGCCAGAAGATACAAAAATTCCTACATCGCCATCTTTTTGCAATAATCCCATTAGCTGGCGTACTTCTTGGACACTAGCAGGACTTTTGACTTTTTTTCCCTCGTTCCCAAGCTCCAGCTTGGGAACGCCACTATCAGACAAACCTCCAGGTTTGCCACCGCTTAGCCCATGGCGCTTCCAAATTCCTAACTACATCTCGAAAACCCGCAACTCCGGCACACCAGGCAGCCGCCTTCGTGTTCCATGGCGCCGCCGCAGTCGGGGCAGGCGCCCATGGTGGCCAGCGTCGGGGCCGGGGGGTCCACTTCGGCCACGTGGGAGAGCACTTTGGCGATGGCGTCGGGGCAGGACAGGGTCTGGCTACCGTTGGTCCAGCAGGGGCTGGGGCAGCGGATGCCGGTGATCTGTTTGATGATGGCGTCGATCTTGACGCCGGAGCGCAAGGCCAGGGAAATCAGTCGGCCGGTGGACTCGATCTGGGAGGAGGCGCAGCCCCCGGTCTTGCCCATCTGGGCGAAGACCTCGCAGAAGCCGTATTCGTCCCGGTTCACGGTGACGTAGAGCTTGCCGCAGCCGGTGGTGATGAGTTCGGTGACCCCCATGGTGCGCTCGGGGCGGGGCCGGGGAGTGATGTACTGCATCTTGGCCTTGGGGCCGCCGAAGCTGAGCACCTGTTCTTCCCGGCTGCCGTCCCGGTAGATGGTCACGCCTTTCAGGCCCAGTTCGAAGGCCTTGAGATAGACTTCCCGCACGTCCTCGGCGGTGGCCTGCCGGGGGAAGTTCACCGTCTTGGATACGGCGTTGTCGGTGTATTTCTGGAACGCGGCCTGGAGTCGGATATGCCACTGGGGGGAGACCTCGTGGGCGGTGACAAAGAGCCGGCGCAGGTCTTGGGGGATTTCCTGGAAGTCCCGGATGGAGCCGGTTTGGGCGATGCGCTTCATAAGTTCGGGGCTATAGAAACCCCGGCTTTTGGCCTGTTCTTCGAAATAGGGGTGGACTTCCACCAGTTCGGTGCCTTCCAGCACCCGGCGCACAAAGGAGACCGCAAACAAGGGCTCGATGCCGCTGGAGCAGCCCGCGATGATGCTGATGGTGCCGGTGGGCGCGATGGTAGTGGTAGTGGCGTTGCGCATGCGGCCCATGCCGTTGCCGTCGTAGCGGCTGCCGGGGTAGGTCGCGAAATTGCCCCGCTGATCGGCCAGCGCGGCGGAGGCCGTCTTGGACTCCTCCTGAATAAAGGCCATGACCTTTTCCGCCACTTCCACGGCTTCTTCGGAGTTGTAGCGGATACCCAGCTTCAGGAGCATGTCGGCGAAACCCATGACCCCCAGGCCGATCTTCCGGGTTTCCAGGGTCTTTTCCCGGATGATGTCCAGGGGAAAGTGGTTGGCGTCGATGACGTTGTCCAGGAAGTGCACCGCGCCGTGGACCATTTCTTTAAGGGTTGGGTAATCAATCTGGCCGCCGGCCACCGCCTTGGCCAGGTTCAGGGACCCCAGATTGCAGGACTCGTACGGCAAAAGGGGCTGCTCGCCGCAGGGGTTGGTGGCTTCGATCTCACCCAGGTGGGGGATGGTATTGCTGCGGTTAAGCGCATCCAGGAAGATGATCCCGGGCTCGCCGGTGGACCAGGCGCTCTGGACGATGAGGTCGAAGATCTGGGCAGCGTTGACTTTTTTCACCTCCCGGCCGGTCCGGGGATTGATGAGAGGAAAGGGCCGGTCCTCTTGGGCCGCTTCCATAAAAGCGTCGGTCAAACCCACGGAGATATTGAAGTTGGTGAGGCGCTTGGTGTCGTTCTTACAGGTGATGAAGGCTTCGATATCCGGGTGGTCCACCCGCAGAATCCCCATATTGGCCCCCCGGCGGGTGCCCCCCTGCTTGATGGTTTCGGTGGCCACATCGAAAATGTTCATAAACGAGATGGGCCCCGAGGCCACCCCTTTGGTGGAAAGCACCGGGTCGTTGGCGGGCCGGATGCGGGAGAAGGAAAAGCCGGTGCCGCCGCCGGACTTGTGGATCAGGGCTGTCTGCTTCACCGCATCGAAGATGGACTCGATGTTATCGTCCACCGGCAGCACGAAGCAGGCGGAGAGTTGACCCAGTTCCCGGCCGGCGTTCATCAGGGTGGGGGAGTTGGGCATAAACTTGAGCGACGCCATGAGGTCGTAGAACTTGGCCGCGGTGGCGGCCACGTCCGCTTCGGGATCGTAGCGGCGATCGATCTCGGCGATGGTGTCGGCCACCCGGCGAAACATGTCCGGGGCCGCTTCGGTGGGCTCCCCGGTTTCGTCCTTCTTCAGATAGCGTTTCTTCAATACCACCAAGGCGTTATGGCTTAACGGCAGTTCCCCTGCGATCTCCCTGATTTCCCCCTGCGGCGCCATCGTTTCCTCCTTGAATTTGGGCGGTTGCCGAAATTCCTTTTAATAGCAATATCTTGTATTGGTAACTATATTAAAATACAATATCTTGGGTGTCAAGAAAAAATTTCTGACAATTTTCCAAATGACTAATGACTTAATAATACTATACAGATAATTAGTATAAATTGCAATGGCAGAGAGAATCGGCATGAATCTTTTGAGCGGCAGAGACCTCCGCCCAGGGCGAGAGTCCAGGCCCCTGCCCCCCCAATTCAGTTGCCTTTTTGCCTCCACTGCGATATAAATTTGATTAATACTCTTGTGATTATAGGTGGCAACCTTGAGCCAGAAGCAAATCGGCATCCTGGGCACCGGGGTGTATGTGCCGGAAGCGGTCCTGACCAACGAGGACCTGGAAAAGATGGTGGAAACCACGGCCCAGTGGATCTTGGAACGCAGCGGCATTGAAGAGCGGCGCATTGCCGCCCCCCACGAGGACACCGTCAGCTTGGCAGCGGAAGCCAGCCGCCAGGCCCTTCAGGCTTCCGGTATCGAGCCGGAGCAGTTGAGCTACATTATCCTGGCTACCAATACTCCGCCCCACTTCTTCCCCGCCGGAGCCATCCGGGTCCAGGAGGAGTTGGGGATTGGCGGGCAGGCTGCGGCCTTTGATCTTCAGGCAGGCTGTTGCGGGTTTAACTACGCCCTGTACGTGGGGGAGCGCCTGGTGGCCCCGGAAGGCAAATATGCCCTGGCCATCGGCAGCGATGTCTGCTCCCGTTTTACGGACTGGACCGACCGGGGCACCTGCGTACTGTTCGGCGACGGCGCTGGCGCTGTGGTCATCGGTCCCAGCGACCAGGGCCGCATCATCAATTCTTTTATCGCTTCCCAATTGAATGAAAAACTCTATTGCCATACCGCATTTGATAAAGAAGTGAGTCCCTTTGTACCTCCGCAAACCCATTCTCCCCGGCACTTCCTTCGGATGGACGGCCCGGAGATCTTTAAATTCGCAGTGAACGCCGTGAAGGTTTCCATCCCCCGGGTCCTGGAGAAGGCCGGCATAACCCGGGAAGAGATCGATTATCTGATTATTCATCAAGGAAACTACCGCATCTTGGAGGCCGGGGCCAAATTCGCCCGGGTACCCATGGACAAGGTTTACGTCAATATCCATCGCTATGGCAACACCTCCGCGGCCTCGGTGCCCATCGCCCTGCATGAAGCTTTGCAGGAAGGTAAAATCAAGCCGGGCGACAAGGTGTTGCTTATCAGTTTCGGGGCCGGAGCCACCTGGGGGGGGACGCTTCTGGAGTGGTAGGAAAGCAGGGATTAGGGGTTAGGGGTTAGGGGTTAGGGACCAGGGGTCAGGATAGCCAGCAACTCCTTAGCCTTCGAATTACTATCAGCACAAGGAATGATGAATGAAAAAGCGAAGGGGCGGATTAACCCGCCCCTATTATTTTTCCTAACTATTTTCCACTTTGGGCCTCAGGACCGTGTGGTTAATGACCAGACTCGGTGTAATCTTTACTGACCCCTGCCCCCTGGCCCCTGATCCCTAACCTACATAATCCTGATCCCCGAGGGCTTTTCCGGAGGGGTTTCCGCAGGTGGAGCCGGTTTTTCCGCAGGAGCCGATGCCGGTTTCTCCGGCTTTGACGGCTTCTCCGTCTTCACCGGTTTTTCTGGCTTTTCGGCCTTCTCCGGTTTCAGCGGTTTTTCGGGTTTAGCTGGCTTCTCCGGGGGCGGCGCCTCTTCTTCCGTCGGTTTGGCCGGTTTGGCCGGCTTGGCCTCTTCCGGCTTTTTCTTAATAGCCGGCGTTGGAGCTTCTGCGGGTTTGGCGGGTTTGGGTTTCTCCACCGCCGGAGGTTTCTCCACCGCAGGGGGTTTTTCCACCGCCGGAGGTTTAACCGGGGTCGGCTTCGCTTTTTCGGGCTTTTCCGGAAGCGGCGGCGCAGTCACCTCCGGGATAGTTGTTGGGGACGGCGCGACTTCCGGCGCCGCAGCCACCGGGGAGGCCGCGAGATAGCGGGAACTCACCCAGCCAATAGTGCCGTCCCGCTTGACCCTGATCTGGGCCCAATCCGCGGCGTCGCCTATTTTCTCCACTTCTTCGTTGCGGTCCAAAACCGCAATCTTGGGACAATCCATTCCGGGGCAGGCCCGCAGGTTGAGGCGGTTGACAGCCACATAGAGCGTGGGTTTAGCGACCTGCACCGGAGCCGGCGCCGGGGCCGGCGTACTGGGAGCCGGGGGCGGCGTGTACACCGGCTGAGGAAATAAGCTCTGACAGCCTGTCAAGCACCAGACCATGCCCAAGCCCAACCCCAAGGCGCCCCAGGATTTACGAATATCCGCTACCCCCACTTCTCTTTATCCCCCTGCGATTTCTTTGCTATCCCGAATTTTCCAGCCTCCCGGCCCATCCTCCAAAACAATTTTGTAGCTTTGCCGCACCAGGGTGTAATCGTGGCTGCGGTGATCATAGAGCTGGATATTCCAGATGATATCTGCGGTGGCTTGCTTATCGCTCAACCGTTGAACATTGGAAATGCGATAGGAAACTTCTTTGATATCGTAGTTTTTCCACAGCTCCAGTTGACGGTTCTCAAGCTGCCCCAGATGAGGATAGGAGGAATTATAGCAACTGAGCCATTTGTTGATGTCTTTGTTAAGATGGGCGGAACGGATCTTTTCAGAAATTTTTTCCACTTCCCGGCGCAGGTCGTCCTGCGGTGACGACGTGGTGGGGACTTTAGTAATGGGCACCCGGGCTGGAAGATAACGCCAGAGATAAACCCCGCCCAGGATAACCAGGACCAGGGCGATGAGGGACAGAAAACGGCCAGGGCGCCGTTGGCGGCGACGAGCCATAGATTCAGGTCTCCGAGGATAAAAGAGCGGCGGCTTGGCGGGGGCTTCTTCCCCTTCGGGGGTAATCCGGGCCACTCGCAACGGCAAACCGCATTCGGTACAAAATTTTTGTCCAGGAAAGGTCAGGGTGGCGCAGCGGGCGCAGGATCGGGCCCCGGCACTGTCAGAGCCTTTTAACAATTGGCCGCAGCGCTGACAAAAACGGTGTTCCTCTCCGTGGACTAACTGGCATTGACTGCAATACGGCATAGATTTCCACCAACAGATTAATAAATTTGTCTACCATATTCTCCGGCCAAAGCAAAGGAAATTAGATTCGGGTATGGGGTGGGGATTTTCAGGTAGCGTCCAGGATCCAAGATGCGATAGGCTAAAAACCGACAATGGCCTAATTATGGTTCTTGATGATTCATGAAAGAAGATATCTGATTTGGGAGGATTGGGGCAATTTTTCCCAACTGGATATTTCTCTATCAGAGGTCTTGACAGGGCTGGAATGAAAAGATAAATATATATGGTTATTTTTCAGGAGCAAACCCAATGAAAAGTTATACCGCCCGGACAGGGGAAGTGCCCCGTATGTGGTACGTAGTGGACGCCCAGGACAAAGTCCTGGGTCGCCTGGCCAGCCGCATTGCCATGGCGCTGCGGGGCAAGACCAAGCCCACTTTTACGCCCCATATCGACACCGGTGACTTTGTGGTCGTGGTAAATGCCGCTCAGGTGCAGTTGACTGGCAGGAAATTGGACAATAAAATCTATTACCGGCATTCCGGCTATCCCGGCGGGATCAAAGAGATTTCCGCCCGGAAACTCCTCCAGAAAAAACCGGAGGAGGTTTTGCGCCATGCCGTCAGGGGTATGTTGCCCAAAAACAGTTTGGGAAGGCATCTGCTGAAGAAATTAAAGATCTACGCCGGCGGCGACCACCCCCACGCGGCCCAGAAGCCGGCGCCCCTTTCCTGGGAGGATTAATGGCGGAGCAAGCAGCCATCCAAGCCACTGGTAAACGCAAATCCGCAATCGCGCGGGTCTATCTGCGTCCCGGCAACGGCCGCATCACCGTGAATCACCGGGAGTTCGAAGACTATTTCCCCATGGAAACCACCCGGAACCTGGTGCGCAAGCCGCTGCTTTTGGTGAACGCCGGCCCTGAGTTCGACATCCTGGTCAACGTCCGGGGCGGGGGCCTGGAAGGCCAGGCCGGAGCCGTCAAGCACGCCCTGAGCCGGGCCCTGGCGGTCTTTAACCCGGAGTTGCGCCCCATTCTGAAAAAAGCCGGATTCCTCACCCGGGATGCCCGCATCAAAGAGCGGAAGAAATACGGCCTCCGGGGCGCCCGCCGCGGCTGTCAGTATTCGAAACGGTAACTTTGAGGGAAGGGCCGGGGGAAGTCAATTCCCCCCCTCCCCTCAAACTCCCCTCCCAACCCCCTGTAAGGGGTTGGGGATGGGGGTATGGGGGAAGGGGTAGGGGCTTTCGCCCCAAGCCCCTTCCCCCATAATCCAAATCTTCATTTCCATACCATGACCAAAATCAAAGTCGCAGTTATCGGCGCTTCCGGTTATGCCGGGCTGGAGCTGGTGCGCCTGTTGGCGCGGCATCCGGGCTGCGAACTCGCGGCCCTCACTTCCCTGGAATATCCGGGCCGCCCTTTTTCCCAGGTCTTCCCGGCCCTGGCCGGCATAGTGGACCTGCCCTTTAGTCAGGACCCCACCCCGGAGAAAATCGCGGCCGCCGCCGAAGTGGTCTTCACCGCGGTGCCCCACCAAACCGCCATGGGCATGATCCCCCATTATCTGGAACTGGGATGTAAGGTGGTGGACCTGAGCGCGGATTTCCGCTTCCGGGATAAAGACCTCTACGAGAAATGGTACCAGGCCCATACCGCGCCGGAATTGTTGGCCGAGACGGTTTACGGCTTGCCCGAACTGCACCGCGAAGAATTGCGCCAAGCCCGTCTGGTGGGCAATCCCGGCTGCTATCCCACCGGCGTGATCCTGGGTTTGGCGCCTCTGGCCGCCGCCGGTCTGCTGGAGCCTGATTCGGTGATTGCCGACTGCAAATCCGGGACCAGCGGCGCCGGGCGCCAGCCCCTGCTGGGCATAACTTTTTGCGAAGTCAATGAAGGCTTCCGGGCTTATAAAGTACTGGAGCACCGGCATACTCCCGAGATGGAGCAGGAACTGAGCCTGCTGGCCGGCCAGCCGGTGAGAGTCACCTTTACCCCGCATCTCGTGCCCATGAGCCGGGGCATCCTGGGAACCCTTTATGCCAACCTGGTGGAGCCTCGGTCAGAAGCCGACCTCCGGGAACTTTACGGAAGATTCTATCAGGGTCATGCCTTTGTGCGCCTGCATCCCGCGGGCAGCCTCCCCGATACCCGGGACGTCCGGGGCGCTAATTTTTGCGATTTAGGCCTCAAGGTAGCCCCGGGAGGCCGGCGGGTCATTGTCGTTTCGGCCATCGACAACCTCACCAAAGGCGCGGCCGGCCAGGCGGTGCACAACTTCAATCTGATGGTGGGCTTCCCTGAAACGATGGGGTTGGATGTGGTCCCGTTCATTCCGTAACTTTGCCTTTCCGGCTTTTATGCCCCGGCGTACCTGTTTAGAATTCAGAGCCTGGCGAAGAAAGAAGAGAGGGACTGTTAAAGCTCCGACGGGGCCTTCCCGCGGATCTTCGGCCAGTTTTTTTCCGACTCCTTTAAGTACTTCTTTGTATCAGCGCTCCACATCTCAAGCACCACCGGATTCAGATTGAGATAGAGTTTGCCGTCCACAATGCGCCAAGACGCGGGATCGATGTCGAATTTCTTGCCTTCGTAGACCCCGAAGGCGCAGTAGCCGCCATATTGGGGGATATATTTTTCAGGGTCGGCGTTAAAGGCATCGCGGTTCGCATTAGACGAAAAAAGGAATTTTCCCCCTTTGTACTCCACGGAGATATCGGGATTTCCTGGAACCGGGCGTCCCTCTGTGAAATATGCGACTGGATCGTAGCCGCGGATCATAAGACCCATGGCATCGGTGTTAACTTCTACAGATGGTGCCATAATCAATTCCTCCAATCGAAGTATGAAACCATGTAATAAATTAAAAATCGATTCTTCAAAGTCAACACGCAAAACCCTGTGCAGAGGATTAACTTGTATAACCTTATAGGTTGTTTATCTTTATGGCCCGAAACATCCGCCTCCTTCTGGAATACGACGGCACCCGCTACCACGGCTGGCAGCGCCAGGCGGACGCGGCCACCATCCAGCAGACCCTGGAAGAAGCCATAGAACGCCTCACCGGTGCAAAAGTAAGCCTCATCGGCTCCGGCCGCACCGACGCCGGGGTCCACGCCCTGGGCCAGGTGACCAATTTCCGCATCAACAGCACTATTCCCCTTAAGGCTTTCCACGACGGTCTCAACTCCCTGTTGCCCCGGGACATTGCGGTGATGGAAGCCCGAGAGGTTCCCTTAGATTTTCACGCCCGCAAATCCGCCCGGGCCAAGACCTATGAATACCGTATCCTCAACCGCCCCAACCCCTCGCCCCTAAATCGCCGGTATGTATGGTGGATCGCCCGATCCCTGAATTTGACAGCCATGGCCACAGCCGGAGCGGTTCTGCTAGGAGAACATGATTTTTCGGCGTTTCGGGCCAGTGGCAGTGACAATCACAATCCCGTTCGGGAGGTATTGGCTGCGGCCTGGCGCGAGGAGACCGGCGGCCGGCTCACCTTCACCATCACTGCCACCGGCTTCTTGCGGGGCATGGTGCGGAGCCTGGTGGGTACCATGGTGGAGGTAGGAAGGGGCAAAGCTCCTCCAGAGCGGCTGGCGGAGCTGCTGGCCAGCGGCGCCCGCCATCTGGCGGGACCCACCGCCCCGGCCCAGGGGCTTTATCTGGTAAAAGTATTCTATGATATTGAACCGTAGCCCGGGCATCCAGCTCGCCAGCCCAAACTGTATATTGTTGAATCAGACTCTTAAATTATCCGGCCATAGAGGAAATTTGTGCCAAAGACTAACTTGTCCTTCCCTCTTCAAAAGATTGTGATATAATTCCCTAACTCTGAAACCAAGCATGTCGGGCCGGCCCGCCTGGCCCCCAGATATTTATGGAAGCAAATCAACCCGAAACCCAAGCCGAACCGAAACTGGACATCGTTCAGGCCATCGAACTGGCCATCGCCCACGAGTTGGAGGCCCGGAAGAGCTACATCACTCTCTCTCAGGAGACCGACGACCCGGAGCTGAAAACCCTCCTCAAAGAAATCGCCATGGAGGAGGCCAGCCACGAGGCCTCTCTGCGAAGCCGCCTGCGCCTTTACCAGGAACGGCACGTGCTCCGGGATACCTTCTCCCGTTATGTCAGTCCAGAGCTGTGCGAGGAGATCCTGAAAAATCCCGGCTTGTTGTCCCTGGGCGGGCGGCGCCAGCAGGTTACGGTGCTGTTTGCCGATATCCGCAACTTTACCACCATGTCGGAGTCCCTGGCTCCGGAAGCCGTGGTGGAGGTGCTCAATACCTATTTTACCGAAATGGTGGACCTGGTCTTCAAGTATCAGGGCACCCTGGACAAGTTCGTGGGGGACGCCCTGATGGCGGTGTTTGGGGTGCCGCTGCCCTTACCGCATGCCGCCACCCGGGCCGTGGAATGCGCCCTGGCCATGCAGCGCCATTTAAAGGAGATGCAGACCGCGGGCCGTACCCACATCCAGGGCATGCGCATCGGCATCAATACCGGAGAAGCCATTGTGGGTAACATCGGCTCCGCCAAGCGCATGGACTTCACGGTGGTGGGGGATGTGGTCAACGTGGCGGCCCGGCTCCAGGAATTGGCCAAGGAGTTGGAGGCCGATACCCTGATCAGCGAAGCCACCTTTCGGGAACTGGAAGGGCGGTTCGAGGCCATCCCGGGGCCGGCCACGGTGTTGCGAGGCCGTAAGGAACCCACGCCTATATACCGGTTGGAGGTTTAATCCGGTAAATGCAAGGGCAGTCGAGATCTCCGCAAAAAAACGAGTTCGTGAAAAATATTATTGACAAGTGTTGAGAGATGATTTATTGTGAGAATCTGGATGGCATGTGAATTTTTTCACATAATTTCCGCCTAGTTAGCGTTTCTGACAAAAAATAATTTAAAACCCCGAGGAGGGAAATAGATGGCTTTAGTAAATCCGCTTGGTAAAGAAAAGAAGTTAAAACCCTTGCTGCTGTCCCCGGCGGAGATCGCCGAAGAGAAAAAGCGGGCCAAGGAACTCACCGTGGTCCAAATGACCTCCCGGGAAACAGCCGACCTCATCATGATGGGTATCGGCGGCTTCACTCCCCTGGATGGTTTTATGGGCCAGGCCGACTGGAAGGGCTCCGTCGGCGACATGAAACTCACTGACGGCACCTTCTGGCCCATCCCCGTCACCCTCTCCGTCAACAAGGGCAAAGCCGATTCCATTAAGATCGGCCAGGAAGTCCTGCTGGTGGACGAAGAGACCGAAGAGATGATGGGGACCATGAAGGTCACCGACAAGTACACCATCGACAAAGCCTGGGAGTGCAAAGAAGTCTTCACCACCACCGACAAGGAACATCCCGGCGTGCAGATGGTCATGAACCAGGAGGAAGTCAACCTGGGCGGCATCTGCAAAGTCTGGAGTGAAGGCCCCTTCCCCAAACAGTATCCCGGCCTCTACATGCGGCCCTGGGAAACCCGGAAGATGTTTGAAGACAAGGGCTGGAACACCATCGCCGCCCTGCAGCTTAGAAACCCCATGCACCGCTCCCACGAGTATCTGGCCAAGATCGCCGTTGAAGTCTGCGACGGCGTTCTGATCCACCAGCTCCTGGGTAAACTGAAACCCGGCGACATCCCCGCGGAAGTGCGCACCGAGGCCATCAATGTCCTCACCCAGCACTACTTCGTGAAGGACACGGTCATTCAGTCCGGTTATCCCCTGGATATGCGTTATGCCGGTCCCCGGGAAGCCCTGTTCCACGCGGTCTTCCGCCAGAACTTTGGCTGCTCCCACCTCATCGTGGGCCGGGACCATGCGGGTGTGGGCGAGTACTACGGCCCCTTTGACGCCCAAAAGATCTTCCTCCAGATTCCGAAAGACGCTCTGGAACTCAAACCCCTGAACATCGACTGGACCTTCTATTGCCACAAGTGCGACGGCATGGCCTCCATGCGTACCTGCTGCCACGGCAAAGAAGACCGGCTGATGCTTTCCGGCACCATGCTGAGGAAGATGCTCTCCGAAGACATGGAAGTGCCGGATCACTTCAGCCGTCCCGAAGTCCTGGCCGTGCTGCGCAAATACTACCGGAGCCTTACCGAGAAAGTGGAAGTCAAAGTTCACGGCTTCGCCACCGGGGAAATCCCGGCGAAAAAGTAGGCAGAGTAAAGCGGTGCGGGGCGGAAGTTTCTTCCGCTCCCACCAAGCTATGCAGGTATATTAAAGATAACTGCTTAACCCTAAGAGGAGGTTTTACGTTATGCCGAGTTTTGTAATCGTGGAAAAATGTGACGGCTGTAAAGCCCTGGACAAGACCGCTTGCCAGTACATCTGTCCCAATGACCTGATGGTCCTGAATGCCGAAAGCAAGAAGGCTTACAACCAGGAACCGGAACAGTGCTGGGAATGCTACAACTGCGTAAAGATTTGCCCCCAGCAGGCCATCGAAGTCCGGCACTATGCCGACATCATGCCCCTGGGCTCCAGCACCTTCCCGCTGCGCGGCTCCGACTCCATCATGTGGACCATTAAGTTCCGGGATCAGAAGACCATGAAGCGGTTTAAGTTCCCCATCCGGACCACCCCGGAAGGTTCCATAGACGTGTTCAAGGGCAAAACCATGCCCACGGCGGACGATCTGAAGAAGCCCGGTTTCTTCACCGGCGCGGCCCGCACCGAGTAGTTCACGCAGCAGCGAAAATTCAAGGAGGTTATTGAGATATGGCTCTGGAAAGAGAATTCTGTAAATGGTCTTTTTGTGCGAAACCGGAAGTAGTCACTGTTGAGACCGACTTGCTGCTGGTAGGCGGCGGTATGGCCTGCACCGGCGCCGCGGTTGAGGCTTGCGCCTATGCCAAAGGCCTTGGGCTGAAAGTCACCCTGGTTGATAAAGCCGCCCTGGACCGTTCTGGCGCTGTGGCCATGGGCCTCTCCGCCATCAATACCTATGTCGGCCCGGAAAATAAGATTACCGATTATGTCGCCATGGTTCGGACCGACCTCATGGGCATCATCCGGGAAGACCTGGTGCACAGCGTGGGCGCCCACGTCGACCAGACCGTGCATGACTTCCAGGATTGGGGCCTGCCCATCTGGCAGAAAGATGCCGAAAACCACACCGTGGACGGCCAGACTGCTCGGGACGAGGGTCTGCCCCTCCTGAAAGACGGCGGCAAGTGCGTCCGTTCGGGCCGTTGGCAGTGCATGATCAACGGTGAGTCCTACAAGGTGATCGTGGCCGAAGCTGCCAAGAACGCCCTGGGAATGGACAACATCTACGAGCGCGTCTTCATCGTGAAGCTGTTGACCGACAAGAACAACAGCAACCGGGTATGCGGCGCGGTGGGCTTTTCCGTCCGTGAGCACAAGACCTACGTCTTCAAATGCAAAGCCATGATCGTGGCCTGCGGCGGCGTGGTCAACGTCTTCCGGCCCCGGTCCGTGGGTGAAGGTCAGGGCCGTGCCTGGTACCCCGTATGGAACGCCGGCTCCACCTATGCCATGCCCGCCGAAATCGGCGCCAAGATGGTTCTCATGGAAAACCGTTTCGTCCCGGCCCGGTTTAAAGACGGTTACGGCCCGGTCGGCGCCTGGTTCTTGTTCTTCAAAGCCCAGGCCACCAACGCTTATGGCGAAGACTACATGGCCAAAAACTGGGAGAAGGTCAAAGAAGAGTATCCCGGCTACGCCGATTCCCCCGGCACCTGCCTGCGGAACCACGCTGCCATGATGGAAATGCGGGCTGGCCGCGGCCCCATCATGATGCATACCGACAAGGCCATGCAGGAACTGGCCAAGGTCCTCTCCAAGAAGGAGCTCAAGCATCTGGAAGCGGAAGCTTGGGAAGACTTCCTGGATATGTCCATCTCCGCCGCCTCCCTGTGGGCTTCCTTCAACATGGAGCCCGACAAGGTGCCGTCGGAAATCATCCCCTCCGAACCCTATCTGCTGGGCTCCCATGCCGGCTGCGCCGGTCTGTGGGTCTCCGGTCCGTCCAAGAACTACCTGGGCGCCCCCGACAGCTGGTTCTGGGGCTATGACCGTATGACCACTGTTGAAGGTCTGTTCACCGCCGGTGACGGCGTGGGCGCCTCCGGGCACAAGTTCTCCTCCGGGTCCCATGCTGAGGGCCGCATGGCCGCCAAGGGCGCCTTGGCCTTCATCCTGGACCACAAGGACGACAAGCTGGAAGCGGCCCAGAACATCGACGACGTCATCGCCGAGATCTACCTGCCCTTCGAGATCTATGAGAAGTACAAAGACTACACCTCCGCTCCGGAGATCAACCCCAACTATCTGCTGCCCAAGCAGGTCCAGACCCGCTTGCAGAAGCTGATGGACGAGTACGTGGCCGGTGTCACCCCCATGTACCAGACCAACAAAATCATGCTGGAAGAGGGCCTGAAGCGCCTCACCCTGCTGAAGGAAGACGCCACCCGGTTGGCCGCCCGCGATCTGCACGAACTGATGCGGGCCTGGGAACAGTATCACCGGATCATCGCCGGTGAGGCCCACCTGCGGCACATCCTGTTCCGGGAAGAGAGCCGTTATCCCGGCTACTACTACCGCGCCGACTTCCTGTCCATCGACGACAGCAAGTGGAAGGTCTTCACCATCTCCCAGTACAATATGAAGACCAACGAGTGGAAGTTTGAGACCGAGCCCTACAAGCAATTGTGCTAACCTTTGAGCGTTTCCGGGGTTCCGGGTTTCCCGGGGCCCCGGGCGTTTTTTTGGCCGTGGTAACAGGCCACCTGGCCAACCACGGCCAATTTTTTATAACAATTGTCAAAAGTTCTTTCCTTTTGTCCCCTTTCCAACCAACGGGGGGAGAGGGTTAGGGTGAAGGGGGAGAAAAACCTTTTGGCATTGGGTATAAGGGATGCATCACCATCCCCCCACCAGAGCGACGCGGTTTTTCCTTGAACCCATATTCACAATGTATTATACCAGGGAGAAAGTGGGTCTCAGGGCCTGAGCCGGAGCCGTTTTTCGGCCGCTGCTCTGGATCGCTTCAACGTCCCCAAGGAGGACTTGTGTGAACGCCGATAACAAAATTCTGGTCATCGGGGGAGGCATGAGCGGCCTCACCGCGGCCCTGGAGGCGGCGGAAGCCGGGTCTCAGGTGATCATCACCGAGTCGGCCCCCTACCTGGGCGGCCGGGTTGCCCAACTCCACCGATATTTCCCCAAGCTCTGCCCTCCCACCTGCGGGTTGGAAATCAACTTTCGCCGCATCAAAGAAAATCCCAACATCAGCTTTTACACCATGGCGGAAGTCACCCAGGTCAGCGGCAGCGCCGGCAATTTCGACGTCACCGTAACGGTGCATCCCCGCTACGTCAATGACCGCTGCGTGGCGTGTCATGCCTGTGCGGAAGCCTGTACCGAGTGGCGGGTCAACGACTTCAACTACGGTCTGGACAAGACCAAAGCGGCCTATCTGCCCTATGACATGGCCTTCCCCCAGAAATACGTCATCGACAAGAGCGTGTGCAGCGGCGACTGCGGCCAGAAGTGTCTGGAAGCCTGCAAGTATGACGCCATCGAATTGCACATGAAACCCCAGACCCTGAATTTCAATGTGGGCGCCATCATCATGGCCGGGGGCTGGGAACTCTACGACGCCACCAAGATGGACAACCTGGGGTTCGGCCAGGTCTCTAACGTCATTACCAACATGCAGATGGAACGCCTGGCGGCCTCCAACGGCCCCACCGGCGGCCAGATCCTGCGCCCCAGCGACCAGCAGCCGCCCAAGAAAGTGGCTTTTGTCCAGTGCGCCGGCTCCCGGGATGAAAATCACCTCCCGTACTGTTCCTACATCTGCTGCATGGCCTCCCTGAAACAGGCCACCTACTTGCGGGAGAAAGACCCGGAAACCGAAGCCTATATCTTCTATATTGATATCCGCACGCCGGGCCGCTATGAGCAGTTTTACTGGAAGGTCCGGGACGATGAGAATGTCCATCTGATTAGGGGTAAGGTGGCCAAGATCACCCAGGAACCCGGGACCGACAACGTTGTGGTGGTGGCGGAAAATACCGCCACGGGCAACAAAGAAAGCATGGTCTTCGATATGGTGGTCCTGGCGGCGGGCATGGTGCCCTCCACCAAAGCCTCCCCCTTCCCCCTGCCGTTGTCTTACACCCCGGATGGCTTCGTCATTCAAGAACTGTTGCCGCCGGGAGTCTACGCCGTGGGAACCTTGAAGGGCCCCCTGGATGTAACCAAATCGGTGCAGGATGGCACCGGGGCCGCCCTTAAGAGTCTCATCGCCTTGGGCAGGAGGTCATGATGGAAAAGAAATACGGAGTCTATCTGTGTAAAGGCTGTGGCATCGCCGATGCCATTGATTTTGAGAGCCTCACCAAGATAATCAAAAAAGAGGGCAAAATCCAGCACATCAAAGAAGCTGACATTATGTGCAGCCCCGAGGGCCGGGCCCTGATCCTGGAAGACCTGAAGCCCGAAGGCGAGGGCATCAATGCCATCGTCATCGCAGCCTGCTCGCCCCGGGTAAAATACGAAGAGTTGGATTTTCCCAATGTCTTAGTGGAGCGCTGCAACATCCGGGAGCTGGTGGCCTGGACTCAGGAGCCCAAGGCTGAAGCAACCCAATTGTTGGCGGAAGACTATCTCCGCATGTATTGCGCCAAGATCAAAAAAGTGGAAATGCCCGAGCCGTGGGAGACCGAATGTGACAAGACCATCCTGGTCATCGGCGGCGGCATCGCGGGCTTGAGCGCTGCCCTGGAAGCAGCCAACAACGGCTATGCCGTGGTCCTGGTGGAGAAAGAGGCGCAATTGGGAGGGTTCGCGGCCAAGATGTACCGCCAGACCCCCAGCAGCTACCCTTACACCACCCTCCAGGAGCCCGCGGTCTTCAAGAAAATCCAGGAAGTCCAGAATCACCCCAAAATCAGGGTGATGACCGCAGCCACCCTGGAGAAGCTCGATGGCCAGCCCGGTCTGTTGGACGCTGATATCAAAGTTGGCGGCGATGTCGAGACCCTGAGGGTGGGGACCGTGGTCATGGCCGCGGGATGGAAGCCCTATGACGCCACCAAGCTCACTCATCTGGGCTATGGGCTCTCCAAGGACATCATTACCAGCATCGAAATGGAAGAAATGGCCAAGGCCGGCAAGATCGTGCGGCCTTCTGACGGCAAAGCCCCCCAATCGGTGGCCTTCATTCAGTGCGCCGGTTCCCGGGACCCGGAACATCTGCCGTATTGTTCCGACTTCTGCTGCCTGGCCTCCTTGAAGCAGGCCGTCTATGTCCGGGAGCAGAACCCCAACGCCACGGCCATGATTCTTTATAAGGATATCCGTACTCCGGGGCAGACGGAGCTGTTCTACAAGCAGGTCCAGAGCGATCCCGGTGTCATGCTCACCAAGGCCGAGATTGCCGGCGTCAGCCTGGGCGACGACGGCAAGGTCCTGATCAACGCCACCGACACCCTGTTGGGTGAAAACGTCATCTTCGAGGCCGACCTGGTGGTCCTGGCCGTGGGCATTGTCCCGGCGACCGCGGATGAAGCGGTGCTTAACCTGGGTTATCGCCAGGGGCCCGGGCTGCCCGATCTGGAGTTGTTCAACGGCTTTGCCGACTCCAACTTTATCTGCTTCCCCTACGAAACCCGGCGGACCGGCATCTATGCCGCCGGCTGCGTCCACCAGCCCATGAACATGGCCATGGCCGCAGAAGACGGCGTGGGCGCCGCCTGCAAAGCCATCCAGGCCGCGGAGCACGTGGCTGCGGGGATGGCGGTGCATCCCCGGGCCTGGGATGAGACCTTCCCGGATCCGTTCATGCAGCGTTGCACCCAGTGCAAACGGTGCACGGAAGAGTGTCCCTTCGGCGCCATCGAAGAAGACGAAAAAGGCACGCCCTTTTACAAGATCAACCGCTGCCGCCGCTGTGCTACCTGCATGGGGGCCTGTCCCGAGCGTATCGTGTCCTTCAAGGACTACAACGTTGACCTCATCGGTTCCATGCTTAAGAACGTGGATGTCCCGGAACTGGAGGATGAAGACGATCCCGCGGCTCCGTTCCGCATCATCGGCCTGATCTGCGAAAACGACGCCATGCCGGCCCTGGACGCCGCAGGGCTGCACAAGCTGCGCCTGAATCCGTATATCCGTTTCATTCCCCTGCGCTGCCTGGGGTCCTTTAACATGGTCTGGGTCTCCGATGCCCTGTCCCGGGGCATTGACGGCATAATCCTGTTGGGCTGCAAGTCCGGCGACGACTATCAATGCCATTTCGCCAAGGGCAGCGAGCTCTGTGAATACCGCCTGAGCAAGCTTTCGGAAACCCTGGACAAACTCGGTCTGGAATCCGACCGCGTGGTTCAGTATCAGATCGCCCACTCCGATTTCGACCGCCTGCCGCAGATTCTAGATGATTTTGTGGCCCGGGTGCGGGAGATCGGCCCCAACCCCTTCAAGGAATTTTAGGAGGTATGATCCATGGCAGGTGAAAAAATCATAAAACCGGACCTCCAATTCGTGAAGCGGGTGGTGGCCGCCGGAGGAGACACGGTCAAAAAATGTTATCAATGCGATACCTGTTCGGTGGTGTGTAATCTCACCCCGGACGAAAAACCCTTCCCCCGGAAGGAGATGCTCCAGGCCCAATGGGGGCTCACCGAAGTGCTCCAAGACCCGGACATCTGGCTGTGCCACCAGTGCAGCGACTGCACCGTCTATTGTCCCCGGGGTGCCAAGCCCGGTGAGGTCCTGGGCGTCCTCCGGCAGATGTGCATTGAAAAATATGCCACACCGCCACAGCTGGCCAAGGCGGTGGGAGACCCCAAGTTCCTGCCGCTGCTCATTGCCTTCCCGATGCTGCTCTTGTTCCTGGCCTTGAAGGCCACAGGGCACTGGGCCATCCCCGAGGGCCCCATCGTTTACTCCAAATTGTTCCCCACCCTCCTGGTGGACTTCATCTTCGTGCCTGCCTTCTTCTTCGCGGTGGCGGTGCTGGCCAAGGGCGTCATGGCCTTCTGGCAGGATATAAACGCCACCAACCCCTGGAAGGTCAAGGTTGAAGGCAACCTGGTGGGGAACCTCATTGCCACCATAAAAGACATCCTGATGCACAACCGCTTTAGGGAGTGCGAAACTACCTATAACCGCTCCACCAACCACCTGTTCCTGGTATTTGGGTTTATTTTCCTGGGGATTGTCACCAGTTGGGGCTTCCTCAACGAATGGGTGCTGCACCATGACTCGCCTTACGCGATCTATGAGCCCATTAAACTGCTGGCTATTGTGGGAACCGCGGCCTTGCTCTACGGCATTTACAATATCCTGAAAGAACGTCAGGCCAATGCTGAAAAAGCCGGTTATGGTTCCTATTTTGACTGGTTCCTGATCTACGTGATCTTTGCCGTGGGCGCCACCGGCCTCCTCGCCTGGCTCTTCCGTCTGGTGGGCATCCGGATTCTGGCTTACCCCACGTACTTCCTGCACTTGACCACGGTCTTTATGCTGTTTTTCTACGCCCCTTACACCAAGCTGGCCCACATTGTTTACCGCACCGTGGCCATGCTCCAGGCCCGTATGTCCGGCCGGGGCTTCTAGTCGCAGCAGATCAAGACCCTGAAACACTGCCGGCCCCCATGTGGGGGCCGGTTTTTTTCAAGTAATCTCACCTCACTATACCCCATATTCTTGTACCGAGTTGCACTCAAAAGCAATTATTGGCAACCGCAGGCTTTAGCCTGCGTTGCATAGGCTGCAGTCGGTCTTTGGATGAATTTTGCAAGAGGCCTTAAGGTAATAACCGACTGAGAAAAGTTCGTTTTATAAGATGGACAACAATTTGTTCCTACTTTAGCCCCTGGTTAAAGATAAAAAGCAAAAAAACGATCAGAAGCGTGGCTATCAAAGAAAATTCGAGCTTTTTCACCTTGCCTTCCAGTTCCGTTACCTTTTGTTCCAAATCCGGGGAATCAGGCATAATTGTCTCCTGTTGATTTCTTTTATCTATCGGCATAATGGAGATGGGGCTTAAATGGTTTTTTGTTAAGCCCAGCTCGGCATCGGCCCTCGACCTCAATATGGTTGGTTATTTGGGTAAAATTTTGATAAGATATTCATAAGCAAAGAAAAACCGTTAAGGAGTAGAACATGGTAGATTTGAACATGCGAGTGGTGGAGCCCCGGAAACTGACCCCCGAGAGCCGCTTCAAGTTCCGGTGCCACCCTGGTGTCCCTTGCTTCACCGAGTGCTGCGGCAGGACCACCATCATCCTCACCCCCTACGATATCCTTCGCCTGAAAAACCGTCTAAATATGAAGGCAGCAGACTTTTTGGCCCAATATACCCGAACCGAGCCTCACGACAAATCTGGCCTCCCTTTAATCATCATGGATATGCCCCGTTTCGGCAATCGCTGCCCCTTCGTAAAGCCGGTGGCAGGCTGCTCGGTCTATAGCGACCGTCCAGCCACCTGCCGTTATTACCCGGTAGGGCAGGGAACTCTCATCACCGAAGAAGGCTTGGATGAATTCTACTTCTTCGTGCGGGAGGAACATTGCCGGGGCTATGAAGAAGATGCGGAATGGACCGTGGCCACTTGGCGGCAAGACCAGGGCGTGGACAAGTATGACGACATGAACCGGGAATGGAAGACCTTGATGCTGCGCCGGGGCGCGGATGGCGGGCCGGTCACCGACGAGCGGGGCAACCGGCTCTTCGCCATGGTTATGTACGATCTGGACCAGTTCCGGAACTTCGTCTTCAAGAGCCGCTTTCTGACTATCTTCAGCGTGGACGAGGATGTCCAGGAGAAGATCTGGGATGACGATGAGGAGCTCTTGAAGTTCGGTTATCAGTACGTCAAAATGGCCCTGAAAATTGCGGATGCGGAAAGCCTGGAATTGGCTAAGCCCATTGGTCCTGGCCCCGGAGCCACGACCCTGACGTTCTAAACTCTGCCAAGGCCGGGATGCTTTTCCCGGCCTTTTGCCTTCTTCTCCTTCATCTCCTGGGGAGTAAGCTAGGCCAATATATATTTTCTGTGGCAAAAAAATTTTCTTAAATTAATAATATGGAAATATGACCATAACCTCAGAGATTCAAGCCAATGCGGCGGAAATCACCGAGATCCTGCATAATTATCGGGTGGTGGCGGTGGTTGGGTTGTCCGCCGATCCCGACCGTCCCAGTTATCGAGTAGCCCGTTATCTGCAGGAACACGGTTACCGCATTATCCCCGTTAATCCCAACTGTCAGAAGGTTTTGGGTGAAAAGTGTTACCCCGGTCTCAAGGATATTCCCTTCCCGGTGGAGGTCGTGGACATCTTCCGCGTCGTTTCGGCCATCCCGGAAATCGTGGATGACGCCATTGCGGTGGGGGCTAAAGTGGTGTGGATGCAGCAAGGTCTGGAAGAACCCCAATCAGCCCGCAAAGCCAGGGAGGCCGGCCTCCGGGTGGTCATGAACCGTTGTCTGAAGATCGAACATAATCAACGCTATCAGCAGGGATAAAAAAACCAGGTGGGACCTACCTGTTTGCCGCCAAGGAGCTTAACCGCATGGAAATCACCCTGTTCAACAAGAATGGTAAGCCGGTAGCCTATATCGCAGATGACGGGGAAACTATTTATCTCTGGGATGGCCGCCCTGTGGCCTATCTCTCAGATGACAAGGTGTGCGGCTGGGATGGCAGGCAACTAGGTTGGTTTCAAAACGGCACGGTCTTTGATATCTATGGACTGCGCGCCGGGTTCATCAAAAGCAAATCTCCCATAGCCACAGAAGTCGAGCCCCTCAAACCCCAGAAATACCTCAAGCCGGCCAAAGGGGAAAAACAATCTCAGGTAATCAAACCGATTCTGTGCTACGGGTTCTCTAACAAGACTTTGGAAGAACTACTGGAAGCAGGTCCCAAACGCTGATCGCGTCGTGGCTCAGGCAGCCTATCACAACCAACCATACCTCCCCGAAGGCAAGATACGCCCAGGTCACCTTGTCGGGCGGACCCATGTGTCCGCCTCTTATAGTTTTTGGCATGGTTATTAGTATAAATTTGAAAGAAAGCTTATTGTCTAATGTTCCTTGCCCCCTGATGGAAGAGGACAGGGGGGTGAACAACTGACGATGCGATTTATGGGAGCAGCCCATGTTGGCTAGGGTGAAAAGCGGGGCCTTGTTGGGGGTGGATGCCTACATCGTCGAGGTGGAGGTGGACCTGGCCCCCGGCCTGCCTGCTTTCACCACCGTAGGCCTGCCTGAAACCGCGGTCAAAGAGAGCAAAGACCGGGTCAAGGCCGCGGTGAAAAACTCCGGCTATAAATTCCCCGGCAACCGCGTCACCCTCAACCTGGCCCCGGCCGACATTCGCAAGGAAGGCACGGGTTTTGACCTGCCCGCGGCCGTAGGTATCTTGACAGCCCAGGGGTTCATCCCCCCGGAGGCCCCGGAAAACTATCTCCTGTATGGCGAACTCTCTCTGGACGGCCGCCTCAAACCCACCCGGGGAGTACTCTCCATGGCCCTGGCCACTCGGGAGGCGAATCTTGCCCTTATCATACCAAAAGCCAACGCCAAGGAGGCGGGAGTAGTCCAAGGAATTAACATCTATCCCGCCGAGCACCTCTCCCAGGTGGTGGAATTCCTGAACGGGCGTGAGCCCCTGGCCGCATTGGCCTCCGAGGCGCCGGAGCTGTTGGGATCTCCGCCCCGTTACGATGAAGACTTCCGGGAGGTCCGGGGCCAGGAGCCGGTGAAACGGGCCCTGCTCATCGCCGCCGCTGGCAGCCACAACGTCCTGATGGTGGGCCCGCCCGGCGCCGGCAAGACCATGCTGGCCCGGTGCCTCCGCACCATCCTGCCGCCCTGGAGTTTCGAAGAGGCCCTGGAGACCTCCAAAATTTACAGCATCATGGGACGCTTAAAGCCCGGCCAGGCTTTGGTGCCTCGGCGGCCCTTCCGGTCCCCCCACCACACCATCTCCGACGCCGGCTTAATCGGCGGCGGCACCATCCCCCGGCCCGGCGAGGTCAGTCTGGCCCACCATGGGGTGCTTTTTTTGGATGAACTACCGGAGTTCCGCCGCTCCACCCTGGAAGTCCTGCGCCAGCCCCTGGAAGAGGGCAAGGTGACCATCTCCCGGGCGGCCACCGCACTCACCTACCCGGCCCGCTTCATGCTGGTGGCCGCCATGAACCCCTGCCCCTGCGGTTTTTACGGCGATGTCAAACGGCCCTGCACCTGCACCCCCAACCAGATCAATTCCTACCGCTCCCGCATCTCCGGCCCCCTCCTGGACCGGATCGACATCCAGATTCAGGTGCCCGCAGTGCCTTTTAAGGACCTGGCTGCGCCTGAGGCAGGGGAGGGCTCTCAAGAAATGCGGGTCCAGGTAGTGGCTTCCCGTGAGGTCCAGACCCAGCGGTTTCACAAAACCCGGGTCTATGCCAACGCTTATATGCCGCCCCGGCTAATCAAACAGCACTGCGTTCCGGGCCCCGAGGCCCAGCGCCTGCTGGAGGCCGCCATGGAGCGCCTGGGTCTCTCCGCCCGGGCCTACCACCGCATCCTGAAGATCGCCCGCACCATCGCCGATTTGGAAGGGGAGGGCGCCCTCGGCCCCGCCCACGTGGCCGAAGCTATTCAGTATCGGACGATGGATAGGAAGTTTTGACGAAGGAACAGATGGAGGACAAACTTTCTCGTTCCCAAGCTGTGCCTGGGAACGCCCTCTATTGATGCCAAGCTGAGCTTGGCACTCATGTTCGTTCCCAAATGCAACTTGGAAACAAGTTGATAAACATCCTACTTGGGGGGTTTTATTCTGGTTCCCAAGCTCCAGCTTGGGAACCTATTTTTCTGCAAAGCTCTGCTTTGCTCATTTTTCTGATGGTATAATAGATCAATCTGTCGCCAAGCCGAGCTTGGCGTAAGAATATGATCCCCAAGCCGGAGCTTGGGGACGAGATGAGGGGGGGGAAAATTCCTTTCACCTCTTGCCGCGCCCGTTCTTTGCTCTTATTTTTATAGAAAGTCCCGTCGGGGCTCGGCGGGGGGAACTGACCGCCTAATTCACCACAAGGAGTGAGGTCATGAAGCACACGATCGAAGAATTAAAAGCCAAGATTCTCATGATGTATCCGGATATAGACAAGTACGGGGTGACTTCTTCCCTCACCTTCGACAAAGGAAAAAACACCTACGTCCTGGAGTTGAAGAAAGACCAGCACCACCTGGCCACATATATTGACAAGGTGGACGCAGACAAATGCATGGATAACATCGAATGCATCCATCTGGGAGTGCAAATTGGCCAGTTCCTGGAGAACTTCAAAAAGGTGTGATAGTAAGATGTTGAACTGTTGATCCTGGTTGCGGGATTTTGGACGGCAGTTCTTTTTGATGTTACTGAAAGAAGTCCTCGGAGCTTTCCTCCAATAATTTCGAAGCATGGCACTATAAGGCGCTAATGGTTTTGATACCCCTGGCGCCTTTTGTGCAAGTCCTTCCCCCCTGGCCAGGCTTCAAGGCGGGCTAATGTTTGTGTCGCCTATTCCGTTGTTTTCTCCGATTTGCAAAGCTTTCACCTAACGGAATTATGGTCCGGTTTGCATAACGACCTGGTTATCCGCTTATCTAACCGAGTTTTGGGCGGCACAGTCTGTGTATTTTTCAAGAGCCAATTTTCTTGTAGGGGCGGACCCATGTGTCCGCCTTATTGAAGGCCCACACGCAGGCACGCCTTATTTGTGCAACTGCTATAAAGAACGTAGGGAACATGAGCGGCTTTGCCGGAAAGATAACCCGGAAGAAACGGCCTTGAATGGTGGTCTAAAAAAAATCTCGACTTTTAGGGAGCATTAAAGCTATATATGGTTTTAAAGTTGAAAAGTAAAAAGGTTACATAACACCTCCTGCAACTATTGAGGAGATAGTCATATGAAAATTTTATGAAAGACATATGTCATTATCATAAAGATTTTTACAAGAAGTTCTAAAGCTTAAATTCGAAAACGAGAATTGACGCACGCCATTGCGAGCGGTGCTGCCACCTTAGTTGTCGAGGCTAAGCATTGGCCCTTTTCTTTATGATGCCCACTTTGTAAGGATATGTATATAATGCCCTTAGAGCATTGTTTTATTTTGTTAGCATGAGGGACAAGTGAAGCAAGTTAAAGGTTGCAGAGGGATGCAGGTTGTGGCGGTTTTGAGCCTGATGGCGTTCTTGTCAACCCTGGCGGGTTGCACTTCCGCTTCCATCAAGGCCAAGCCATTGGAAGGCGGGCAGCAGTTGCCAACCAGCCAGTCAGCTACCGAAACCCGCACCACCCAACCCTATGTCCTCGACGTTGGGGATGAGGTAACCATCAAGGTTTGGGGGTTTGATGATCTCCAGAAAACTACCATCATCAACAGTTCCGGAGATATTTATTACCCGATGTTGGGTCGTCTGCAGTTGGCGGGCAAGACCATACCGCAGGCGCAAGAGATGCTCACGGCAAAGTTGCAGAGATACGTAGTTGATCCCCAGGTGGATGTCACCTCCACTACCGGTCGGTTTGAGGTCTTTGTTTTGGGCGAAGTCACCACTCCGGGCCGGTACACCTATACCCGTCCCCTCAGGGTGATGGAGGCCATCGGCAGGGCGGGTTGGTTTAACGAACATGCGAACAAATCCAACGTCCTGCTGGTGCGCCGCGCCAAAGACCGCTTTAACGTTTATCAAATAAACGCCAATGCAGTGCTTAAGGATGAAAGTCCAGCACCGCAGTCGTATCTCCTTCAACCGGGAGATCTGGTCATTGTGCCGCCCACTGCCATGAGAGATATTGCCAGGTTTATGAATAACATCCAGGCCATATTGCAACCTTTTATGACCATAGAACAAATGGTGGTCTTGTGGCCCGCTTTCAGAAATGCCGTAGAAACAGGCGGCGCCGGGTTGTCCATCAGTACTACAACCCCTGCCGCGACTTCCCAATAAATTGACCAGGTTCCTTCCCCGAAAACTATTTCTTAAGAGTCGAGTCTGAGAAATCTATGGAACTGAAACGATACTGGCAAATCATCCTCAAGCGGCGGGGTACTCTCCTTAAGATTATCGGGATCATAGTCGCGACGGTAATTTTAGGCAGTTTTATTATTTCTCCGGTTTACCAGTTCAAGTGCAATATCTGGGTGAAAACCGCTGACCCCAAAGTCAATTTGACCGGCATGCCCGAGAATCTGGCAACCCTTGGGATTATAGGCAGTGAATTGGTGATGTATACCCAGTTGGCCATGATCAAAAACCTTTCCATGATTGAGGATGTCATAAAGAAAATGGAGCTGGAGAAAAGGAAAGGTATTCTATACGGCGCCAGCGAATTTTTGAACCCCGGTAGCTTGGATCTTATCTTCAACAAAAAAGGGGTTAGCGTGAGTCCGGTGGCTAGCACCCAGATTATCCAGGTGTCAGGCTTTTCCAGTTCTCCCCAAGAGGCCGCGGACATTGCCAATCAGGTCGCCGACAGCTTTGTCAGCATGTACAATCAAAATATCCAGACCACGGCCAAACAGGCCTTGGGATTTATTCAAGAGAGCATCCCGAAAGTTTCGGCCCAACTGAATCAGGCGGAAAAGGCTCTGGCGGATTATAAGGTGGCCAATCATATAAGCAATGTCACCTATTTGCGCGAAAAATTGTTGACCAATATAGCCACTCTGCAGGAGACCAAGGATACCAACGAGACCGAACTGGCAGGAATCGAAAAAAAAGTCAGTGGACTCCAGGCAAAGTTAAAGAAAATTCCGGAGTTTCAGAAAGGCACCCAGGAGTATCGCACAAATGCAACATTGGAATATATCCGGCAAAAACTGATGGATGCCGAGTCAAATATGGCCAGTGGCGGGATCAAGGCTATGCCTGAATATATTACCCAGAGGCAGTATCGGGCTTCCATCGAAAAGTTGAAAGATGAATACCGCCAACAGGCTGCCAAGCTCTTCTACAGCGAGACCTCAACCCGCAATAGCGTGCATACCGCCCTCATTCAAACTCTGGTTGAAAATGAAATAGACCTTGCAGTGCGTACCGCCCGCCGCCAGCAGATCAATCAAAACATCCTCGATCGACAGAAAGAATTGGATGACCTGACCTTGAAGGAATTGCAGGCAATGCCGCTGCAAAGAGAGGTCACCGCCTTGCAAAACACCATGGCCAATCTGTTGACCCAGGAACAGGTAGCCAAGATGGCCGCCCATATGGATCTTTCTAATGCCACCATAGTCGAACGAGCCGTAGTCCCCGTCCAGTCTGATCAAATTAAAAGATTTCGCTGGTTTCCCAAGCGCAAAATCCTGACGATGTTTTCCTTGGTCTTTGGGCTGTTTTTGGGAATGACCACAATTTTATTCCAGGAATATCTGGACGATTGCTTGTCCGATCCGGGCGAAACTGAGGAGTACTTGAAATTTCCGGTGCTTGCCAGTTTACCGGAGTTGCCGCCCTCGGAGACTTTCGACCTGGACCGGATTATGTCCTATCCTCCCTGGCCCCAGGCCATTTGGTCGCTGCCTGACATGGTCCGGCCTGCGGGTAAGGAGGCGCCATCGGGTGTTTGGTCTATTACCAGTACCAACCCTGGGGAAGGGAAAACGCTGGTGGCGGCCACATTGGGCTGGGCTCTGGCCTCCAGAGGCTTGCGGGTGCTGTTGATTGATCTCAACTTTTTTCATCCCACCCTGTCATCTATGTGGGGTCTAGCTCCCGGCGAGGGCGTCAAAGAAATTCTCCAGGAAACAGCAAACCTGACCGACTGCCTTAAGCAGGTTGGCCCGGGTGAATTATATCTCTTGCCCAATGGCCGAGCCCAGGAAGTTGCTTGGTCACAATTGGACCCCAAGGTTTTGGCTCAGTGGCTGGCCACCGTAAGACCTCAATTTGATGTGCTTTTATTGGATTTACCTGCCGTGGGGAGTGGGGAAGGCGCGCCTCTGGCCGCCTTGGGAGAGCAGATTCTCATGGTGATGGCGGCAGATCACAGTCCCAAGACCCAGGTAGCCCGGGCCCTGGAGCAAATCCAGCGCTGTCACGGACGGATCGCGGGGCTGGTGCTCAATCGCTATAAAAAGCTGGAACTTTGGCCTTTAGTTTCCTCCACCGCCTCGACAATTACCTCATGGCCGCCGGTGAAGCGCCTCTTTTCTTTTGTGGAAAAACACTCTAAATTCAGACTGAACAAATAATGATCACAGCAGTGGAAGATGTCTCAAGACCTGAGTCAGGTCTTGCTCTTTGGTATGCTGGTTTGTCCAACGATCTGAGGAATATTATATGGAGATAGGTCAAATCAAAGCGGTTAGCTCTGGTAGCACCGTCACCAGGTCTGAACGGAGACCTGTATTATCTGTATTAATACCTTTCCTGGTGACCATGGTCATTTTAATTTCTGGTTTTAAAGATAATGTCAGAGCCTCAGAAACAGCCCTGATTGAGGAAATTAATGTCCAGAAACTGGTTAATGGCTTCAATAACAACATAATAAAACAAGGTAATGTTGTATATGATTCCAAGAGGAATAAGGTTTATGTATCCGGAGGGTTAACCCAATCGACTTTTGCGATCATAAACCCGGACACAGATACGGTCGAAAATATATTTGATATTGGCATGCCCGGGGGAACGATGGCCTTAAGCGACTCTGGTATGCTATATATTTTAAACGGACATCTGCCAGCTTACGTTAAGTATAATCCAGACACCAAAACTGCTGAAAACCTTCAAAATCCGTTCGAGTGTCAGCAAGCCATGGATAGTAAAAAATACGGCATCGGCCGCCAGAGGTCTTGGAATGGTTATGCGCTGGTAGGGGAAAGCACTTGGGATGCACAAAGGTACCGGGGGTTTTCTCCAACATCAACCCAAAATCTAAATGGATTATATAACAAGATTAAATTGATTCATAACCATTCGGAAAAGGGAGTGATAATTCATGGTCCAGATTCCATGTTTTTTGACCTAGATGCGAAACATGGCAAAATATATGCCTCAAATACCGGTGACGGATCAATCTCTGTTTTCGATTTAAAGAAACTCAACAATACTAATTACTGCAAGGCAAATTCTTGTTGGGTGAAAGATATCGATTTCGGAACTAGCATTGACGAAATACTTCTCGACTCTTCAGGCAATATCTATATTAGAAACAGACTCGGCGGCAGTACTATATACCGATACAATCAATCAACAAAACGCATTTCGCTCTTCGCAGACAATGAGAATAATCTTTCAAAGAAACAAGCAATCTGGAACTCCAACAATTGGAAGGGTGGCGGTATCAGCATGTGGCCCACGGGGTTTTCCTTGAGTCGGGATGGCAAGGAAATGTATGTTTTGAGCCATTATAACGCCGCAATAGATGTAATTGAGGTTGCTACAGGAAATTATTTGACTAAAATTATTTTCCCCGTTCCATGGAAGCCTCGTACGGATTCTTTGTCGGAAATAACCATGGACTATTCCAACAATAGAATGTTTGCAGTATGGCCGGAACTTGGATTGATCGGCGTGGCAGATCTGACGAATAGACAGGTTATCGGGACAATCGACCTGTCCCCTTTTGGATTTGATAAAAGCAGGTCCCTGAACAGGGGGCTTCGGCTGGTTAAGCTGGCTTACAATTCGAAAGGCGACAAACTATATATATTCCTGACGGACGAAAAAAAACTTATCAGGCTGAATGGAAAAACCTTTCAGATAGAGAGGGAAGCCATCATTCCCGGCGGCCTGGATCAGTTTAACAGCATTCTTTTAAGTAATGATGATAAAAATGAAATTTATTTAGGAAATCACATCATAGACTCCGTAAATTTCACAGAAAAAAACCACTTAACCCCGCACTCCTTAATTATTGTGGGCTTCAACAATCATGATAATTCTGTATATGCAGACCAGATTTTACCTGACCAAACAAAGGGCCGTTTAAGAAATGTATTGTATAAATTTGTCCCAGGGCAAGCGCCTCGTCAGTTGTCAACCGGCGCCAACGCAGTTATTCCAGGAAAATATTATTTTGATTTTCCCAGAAATACTCTTTATGTCTACTTTATGGCCGAAGCTAAGATCAGAAAATACGATCTTCGCAAGATGCAATGAAATTGAAGGGAAATCCCCGAGGGGGTTTTGGATCGAGGCTCTCTAATTTTTTAAATAATTATCTAAGATATACCTTCCCAACAAATCTGCTATTCTTTTATGGACCAGGGAAGATGGGTGTGCATCTCTCTTATTCAAAGAGAAATCTCTTAAACTGATGGAATCTGCAAGGGAGAACAGATCATAATATCTGATGTTATCTTTCTGCAATTGTTCCTGGATTTCCAGGATGTGTGCGTCTCGCGGATGTTTTGACGGCAGGGTCACAATCAGGTAACTGATGCCCTGAGCTTCCGCAATATCTTTAAATTGCTGCAGATATTGGTATGTTTGAGGAATCCCCTCAACTGTTTCGGACTCAGGTCCCGGACTCGGCCTGAAAATGTCCCGGAGAATATAAACTAGGTGAACATTGCGCAACAATCTTTTTGTAAAAGACCAAAATTTTGAATGTTCGGAGCCATATTTATTTACCGTATAGCCATAGGAGTCCACGACACCGGTCCGGTTAATATCAAAATCATCGTAGATGATACACATAATCACTAAATCCGGTTTAACACGTAGGGCACGATAATAGAAAGTATCAACCATTGTTTTCACATTATAACCTGATACCCCAAAATTGAATATCTTTACTTTATAATCCGATTGCCATTTATTTAAATATTCTGAAATAATGTGAGAGAAAACTTTGTCATTATCTACCCCCTGGCCAAAAGTAAATGAGTCTCCCAGAAAGACTATTCTGTATTCGTTATGACTCTTTGCCTCATATCGAGTATTAGCGCCTTGATATCTAAGACCCATTTCATCAGTATTGATTTTGGTATTGCTAGGAGCTGTGGCATTATGTAAGTTAGGTTTCAAGATATAAGGAATTTCCGGGGTTTCTGGCGGCATATAAATAGGGTCATATATATGTGGTTTTGAATAACCCCAAAACCGCACTATTATTTCCAAAAGAATCAAAGACGATATTAATAGGTACAGAATATAAAACACAATCTTTCGCATTATTAGGTTATAAGTTAAATGAATGTGTTAAGTTATTTATATTAAAAATTATATTGATTTTTTTAAAAAGATATGGAACCCCCTACACTTATAGTCTCATCATTAATGGTCAATTACAAGGGAAAATTCCGGTCAGGGCCTGGGATAAGATGAAGGATATATCATTTGCCGGCAGCTCTTCCGAATTAACCGGTGTTAAGAAAAAGCCCATAAGCCTTCGCTTTCTTATTCCTACTTAAAGCGAAGCCACCGGTGAGACCGATACGAAGCAGTCAAGATATTTAAAAGTTGACAAGTTCAGGGGTTCTGGTAGCGTTAACTAGCCGTTATAATCGAATCTCCCAAGACTGAGTGCCTGATGAAAGCTTCCCTTGCCAGGAGGAACGGCATTAATTTCTGGTTTAATTGGACCTGGAATCAGTGGCTTGGTGGTCTCTTCCTGATTTTTCTGGGATGTTTGAATCTTATCTGGCCCGTCCCTATCCTGGTTCTTGTAGTTTCTTTGCTTGTAGTGCTATGCTTTTTAATGTGGCCTTATGCCGCCCTCGTTGCCGCCACATTCTTAATAGGATTTGATGGTATTACTATTGCATACTTTTACAAGTTATTCGGTTACGGTTATGGTATATGCTATTTTATGGCTGTATTTGGGTTGCTATGCTGGTGCACAGCACGCTTAGCAAAAATTACCCCCCCATATCAATCCACTACACTTGATCTTCCTCTGGCAATATTTGCTATTTCCTGCGTTATCGCAGTGCTCTGGTCGGCATTTCCCCAGGATGGAGTGCATGTCGCTATTTATACGACTATGGGATATTGTTTATATTTATTAATCAGTGCCCTCAATTACAAACCACAACATTTAGAAAGGCTTTTCTGGCTGTGGTTTTTGCTGGGGATATTAACTGTCTTAACCACCTTTTCCACATTCTTCTTTGCGCTAATTAAGTCATATCATATTTATGATCAGCTTTACTTTCGGATTTACATCACGCAATTCGACGGGACCAGAGTAACCTTGAATGGAACCATGGGAGCGGGCGCCAAGGCCATAGCCGCTCTTCTCGATGTCTCAATCCTCTGCGGTTTGACTTTATATTGCACCCAAGTCCGCCGCAACTTGAGGCTGCTCATCCTTGCCGGCATTTTAATCATGTTATTTGTGCACTTCATGACCCTTACTCGATTAGAGACCATGTGCCTTTTCTTGGGCTGGCTGACTTTTGTGCATCTGAATCCGCAATGGCGCAACCACAGGATTCGTCCTCATCTCTGGGCGGCAGCGTCGGTTCTGGTCATTTTCGTGGCCCTTCTGGTGATGTTTAACCTTTTAGCCGGGGCCAGTGAACTTTTTGCCAGAGCCCTTGGCCAGGAACAGACCGTGGGCTATCGTTTTTCCGGGTGGCAAAACCGCTGGGATCATATAGTCGTTGCAGTTCAAGGCATTTGGAATACCGCCGGGTTAGGAGCCGGAACGCGTGGCATTATGCGGGAGATGGATCCCAGTGCTTGGATCGATTCCCCCTCCTTATATTTTTCAGTTTTGACGGATCATGGTTATGGCATTCTGAGCCTCATGTTAATGGGATGGATCATGATTAATCTGTTCGCTGAACTTCGCTGGGCCTGGCTGAAATGCCCGGACCCACGGTATAAGATTTTTATCTTGGGCGTATTCAGTTGTTTGGTTAATTTCGGCAACCCCTTCGGCGATCAGTTTTTCTATATTTATCATATGTGGATAATGTTGGGTTTCAGCGTCACCGCAGTAAAAGGGGTCCGCTACCTGATCAAATCTTCCCCGTAACTTGTCTTTCAGATAACGTTCCAATGGGGTCATGGTCCGACCCATTTGCCAAGTGACGATTTTCTCCTTTAAGCCACTGCCCCTCAGAGAACTTTGTAGGCAAATCACAACCGATAAGGTTCAGCTACCGGCAGAAAACGGCCGTCTTCAGGTAAGGCCGTAGCGGCGAAATCCCAGCTTCATGGCCAGCCACTTCAGGGTGCGGTGAATGGCTAGGAAAAAAGGGTCCATGGCAGGCTTATTAAAGATTTTAAGGAAGGGTTCGCTGATCAACAGCTTCAGAATGGGCCTGGGCACATTGTATTTGTTCATGTCAATGATGAAGTTGAGGTAGCCTCCCTGGGTCCGCTGGCCGAAGGTCTTCTCATACATCCCGGAATACAGGAGGCCGTCGGCAGAGGCCTGTTCATATAAAGGGGTGCCCGGAAAGAAGCTTAGGGCATATACCCTGGTAACGTAGGGCCGCGGCAAATCGACGAGGAGGCGTACGGTGTCCAGCAGGTCTTCCCTGGTCTCGTAAGGGTTCTCCACGATAAAGTCATAGTAAGGCAAAAGCCGGCCTTTATAACTGTTCAGGATGTGGGCGGCCTTAAGGGATTGCTCCGGGCTGCCGCATCGCTGCCGCTTGTATAGCTCAATGATTTTGGGGCTGCCCGACTGAATGCCCATGCCGATGTTGGTCAACCCTGCGTCCACCAGAAGATCGAATTTGGACTGCACCACGTTAACGGGCGATACCAGGATGTAGAAGGGTAGATTGATCTTTTCTTTATACTGATGGCAAAAATCTTTGATTTCCGCCAGGCTGCGGCTGGCAAAGGTGTCATCGCAGAAACAGACCTCGCCGACAAACGAGAAGGTATCCTTGACCCACTGGAGTTCCTTAATGACATTGTCGATACTGCGTTTACGGAAATAACGCCGTCCATAGTTCTTGCTGCTCATCAGGGGAGCCTCGCCGCAGAAAGTGCATACGAAGGGGCAGCCCCGGGCCGAAAGAATCTGGTAAGCCGGCTTAGGGGGTTGGGAAAAATTTAACGGCGGGGTGAATCGACAAAGGTGAGTATACCAGTTGTCTACCGTCATTGGCTGAAGGACTTCATTTACTAACAGATGATGATCGCTGAAACTGTAATCGGGGAAGGGCAGGGCGTCCAAATCCTGGGCCAGGGGGCCGGGGCCGTTGGCCAGGAGGCGACCGTCACGCTTCAGCCAAATCCCGGGAATGCCGGCGACGTCCTCCCCGTTCTCCAGGCGGCGGACCAATTCCGGGACAGAAGTCTCACCTTCTCCGATGCATACCAGATCGGCGGTCTCCAGACATTCCTCGGAATTGACGGTGGGATGGATGCCTCCCCAGATCACCGGGGCCGACACCCGGCGTTTGAGTTCTTCGGTGAACAACTTGGCAATGGTGTAGTGGTGGGTCATCAGAGAGATGCCAATCAATTGAGATTCTTGACAAAGATTAACAACTTTATTAAGAACGTCTTCATCATAACTATAGATTCCGCCTATAGTTCTGCGGCATAAGTCTTTAATGGTCGGGAGAAATATTAGTTGAGTCTGATACCCTTGTTGCCTTAAGATGGATGAAAGGATCCGGATCCCGATCGCATCAGTAGTAATCCCCAAATAGATAAAAGTTACTTTCATTGTTTTACCAACCATATATTTAATGACTAACAATAAATAACTATAAAGAAATTTATAGTGGTTGTCAAGAAATGGTTAATATCCTCAATGCATTATAGCAATATCTGCTTGGATCAAAACCACACCTCGTAATCGTTCATTCATAAGGCTCGCAAAAACTCCCTCTGTGCGGAATCGGGATTAAGGTGGCAATTGCCAAGTAATAATGCTATCATATTCGACAAAATCATTTTGCCACAAGTCTGCAATCTCATGGGTGTGCGATGCGTATAACCTTGCTGGCCCCAACCCCTATGGACATATCCGCCTTTGGCGTGCGCGCCCTGGGGGCTTATCTCAAGTTACACGGATATCCGGTGCGCACCGTCCTTATTCCCGGCGGGGTGGAGGAATACAAGTACCGCAAGGGGTATGTGTACCAATACGAGCCGCGGCTGTTACAGGAAGTGGAGGAGGTCTGCCGGGGCAGCGACCTTATCGGCATCTCCCTCATGACCCATTACTTCGATCGGTCCCGGCAATTGACCCAGCACCTGAAAAAAACTTTAAAGGTGCCCATCATTTGGGGTGGCATCCATCCCACCGTGCGGCCGGAAGAGTCTTTGGAGTTCGCCGACCTGGTCATGGTGGGCGAGGGCGAGGAGGCCCTCCTGGAACTGCTGGAAAAAATGTCCAACGGCCAGGATATCCAGGATATCCGGAATATCTGGCTGAAAAAGGGAGAGAAATTCATCCGAAATCCGCTTCGGCCCTTGATCCAGGATCTGGACCAGCTTCCCTTTTTTGATTTCGGTTTGGAGGAGCACTACCTCTATTGCAACCGGGAGAAGCGCCTCAAGCCCCTGTCTAAGGAACTCCTAAAGCAGAACCTGCCTCAAGAGCCGGCACCGCACGGCACCTTCATCGATGCTTTCCGCCGCACCATCAACTATAAGACCATGACCAGCCGGGGCTGCCCGCACCATTGTACTTACTGCGCCGAACGTACCCTGGCGCTCATGTACCGGGGGCAGCGCTACCTGCGTTTTCGCAGCGCTGAGCATGTCATGGCCGAACTGAGATGGGTCAAACAGGAGTTGCCTTTCGTGGAGAGCATCTTTTTGTTCGACGACACCTTCATGGCCCGGCCCCTACATGATATCCAGAACTTCAGCCGCCTTTATAAACAGGACATCGGTTTACCCTTCTGCATTCAAGCCAGTCCCACTACCACCACCCCTGAAAAGATGGAGGCCTTGGTGGATGCCGGCCTGTTTTTTGTGGAAATGGGCATTCAAACGGTGAGTCAGACCGGCATGACCATATACCGCCGGGAGATCAAAGCGGAAAAGATTTTGGAAGCAGCCCGCACTATTCATAGGTCATATCCCAAGATTCATCCGCCCTGTTATCATGTCATTCTGGACAACCCCTGGGAGACCTCGGATGACGTGGCCCAAACCCTGGACCTGGTTCTGCGGCTCCCCCGGCCCTTCTGGCTCAAGCGGGCCTCTCTGACCTTGTTTCCGGGGACCGAGCTCTTGGACCGGGCGGTGCAGGAAGGGTTGATTTGCAGCAAAGAAGATGAGCGCCGCCTCATTTACAGCAAGCACCTCCATACTCCCGAGGGCTCTTATCTTAATTTTCTCGTTTATCTGGCGGGATTCTCCAACTTCCCCAGGTGGCTGGTGCGTCTGATGGCCCACCCCCGGTTGGTCAAGGTCTTTGAGGTTCCGCAATTTCGAAAAGTCTTCCACACCTTCCAGCGTTTCGGCGACAGTTCCATTGTGGTCTACAAGGGCCTGCGGGCTTTGCTCACCGGGGATTTCCAGCGCATCCGGAATTATTTGGCGAGGGGCAGAGATGTCGGCAGAAAAGGGACCATCCCTCAAGAGGGCTAGACACCGCCGGGCCGGAACCGGACCCAACCGGCCCTTCCGGGTGGCGGCCGCAGTGCCCCTGTTTTTTTGTCCTTTGACGCTCCACTCTTGGGTTTTCGGGGCGTTGTAGCCTTGTGGCGTTCTCTAACTTGACTTCTGCCTTTCATTTTGGTGTGCATTACCGGAAATTCTCTGGCCGCTTCGGTCGTAATCGGCCTTTCCTTCCTGCCCCGTTCCCTCAAGCAATCAGGATCATCTCATGGCTGAAGATGCAATCAAGCGTGTAGCCAAGAATCTCGTCTCCCTGCTGTCGGTGCGCGTCTTCGATGTGCTTTACACCTTCCTGGTGATGGCGATCCTGGCCCGCTATTTCGGCCCCCGCCTCTACGGCGACTATGCCTTCGTGGTGGCCCTGGTGTTTATCTATCTGCCCATTATCAATTTCGGGATAACTCCCATCATGGTCCGGGAGTTGTCGGTGCACCCTGACCGCAGGGATGAAATTTTCGGCGCGGGCCTGGCCTTCCGGCTCTTGCTGGCTGCGGTGGCGGTCGTGGGCACCGCGGTCGTCCTCCCCCTGGTCTCCCTGAGTCATCGCCTGGGGGTGGCCCTGGTCATCTGCCTGGTGAGCGAACTTTGTCTTCTGGGGGTCCGAACCTGCGCCGAGATCTTCATTACCTTCGAGAAGATGGAGCTCGAGACTTACCTGACCATGACCAACCGGGTCCTCGCGCTCATCCTGCTTTTGGCCATCGCTTACTTCGATCTGGGTTTTCTGGCAGTGTTCATTGCCTTTGCCGCCATCAATGGCGTCGCTCTTTTGGTGGCGCTGCTCATTGTCAAGGCCCAGTTCCTGACACCCCGCCTGGTGTGGGACGGCCACCTCCTGTGGTTCTGGGTAAAGGAAGCCTTGCCCCTGGCAATTTCCTTTATTTTTCTGGAGAGTTTCCTGCGGGTGGATATCATTCTCCTGCGGGTGTTCCGCAACCCGGTAGAGATCGCTTATTTCGATGTGGCCTATAAGATCATCTACCGCATCCTTTTGGTGGCCTCGGTCCTGGCCATCGTGCTGTCGCCGGCTTTGTTCAGGTTGGGTCAACGCGAGGCTGAGCGCTTTCGCAGCCTGGTGGAGCAAGGCCTGAAGATTCTGCTTATCTTGGTTATCCCCATCACCATGGTGGCCCATCTCCTGGGGCCGCACCTGATGGTCCCCTGCTTCGGCAGCAAATTCCAGCCGTCGGAATTGGCCATGGCAATCCTGTCGTGGTGTCTGTTGTTTGCCTTCTTTGAACCCTTTTTGACCGGGGTCCTCATCGGTATCAAAAAGGCCTGGATAGTCCCTTTCACCAATGGTTCCATTTTGGTGGTAAATCTGTTGCTGGACGTGGTTTTGATCCCTTCTTATGGCTACCTGGGAGCCTGCTATGCCAATATCGGGGCTTATGGATTATGGTTTATCCTCTCCCTCATCGTTTCCCACCGGGTTATGGGAGGATTCTCCCTTACCCGGGTGGGAAGCCGGGTCCTGCCCGTGGGTCTGGCAGTGGCCGTGCCGCTATTGGCCTGGCATCATCTGAACCCGTGGTCGAACCCCGGAGCGTGGTCGCCTCTCCTGATTACCATCACAGAAGTTGCAGTGGCTTTGATCTTCTACGGGGCGCTGCTCTGGGTTTTCAAGGCCATAACCTGGCAGGAAATCGTCGCCTTGCGGGAAACCTTGGGCAAGCCTCATAAATCAGCGCCCCCGCAGGAGCAGGGCAGTCCAGCCCGGTGATGATTTGAACTATTTGTATGCTGGTAACTAATGATATGTTATAAGAAAAAAGGAAAACTTATGCGTATCCTGCTAATTCGCCCCCCGTACTCCCGTCTGCGAGGCACCGGTCACCCGGCTTATTTCCCGTTGGGGTTGGGCTACCTCGCAGCCGTGCTGGAGCAGGCCGGTTTTGAAGTCAATATTTATAATATGGAACTCGAAAAGTGCCCAACGCACGCCGAAATCATCAGCGATGCCGAGGCCACCTTTTACCAGCGTTCCCGGGAACAAAAAAGGTATTATCAAGCAGTGGCCCAGGACGACCACCCGGTCTGGCAGGAACTGCGGGAGGTTTTAAAGACTCAAAAGCCGGACCTGGTGGGGGTTTCCCTGCTTTCAGTGGAGGTCGCGGCTTCTCGCAAGGTCTCCCAGGTAGTCAAAGCCTGGAATCCCCGGTGCTGGGTAGTCTGGGGCGGGAACCATCCCACTTTTCTTCCCGCGGAGTGCTTGGGCTATCCCGAAGTGGACGTGGTGTGCCGGGGCGAGGGGGAATATACCTTACGGGATTTATGCGAATGCATCGCCAAAGGCCAGACCGATTTCAGGGGAATTGCCGGCACCTCCATCACCCATGCAGGGGAAGTCCATCATAACCCCACACGCCCCTTGATCAGCAACCCGGATGAGATTCCGTTCCCGGCCCGGCACCGATTGCTATTTTATGATGAATTTGACCACAAGAACCTGGGGAGCATGATCATTACCCGGGGCTGTCCCTGGCGCTGCGCTTTTTGTTCTTCCTGCAATTTCTGGGAAAAAAAGGTCAGGTTCCGGTCCCCCGGCAACCTGGTGGCTGAACTGAGGCACCTCCGGGACCATTATGACATGCGCTATGTCATGCTCTGGGACGATTCTTTCAGCATCAACCGGGATATCGTCCTGCGTTATTGCCGGGCGATTATCGACAGCGGCCTGGAATTTATGTGGCGCACCGCTACCCGGGCCGACCTGGTGACTGAGGAATTATTGCCGTGGATGAAGCGTGCCGGCTGCGCCAAGCTGGAGATTGGGGTGGAAACCGGCAGCCCCAGGATGCAGCGTCTGATTCATAAAGATATTGACAACAATGACGTTATTCGGGCCTTCGATCTGCTCAAGAAAGAGCACATTCCCTCCGGGGCTTTCTTCATGGCCGGGTTTCCCGAAGAAACTCTCGAAGACTTGCAGCAGACGTTTTCCTTGATGAAATCCATCCCCTGTCTGGAAATCGCGTTTAACATCTTCGATCCCATGCCCGGAAGCGAATTATTGGACACTTGCGTACGTTTGGGCCTGGTTTCGGAAAAGCCCGATTGGAGCAACTTTCTCTTCTGGCCCGACAATCACTTTATGAAGTATGTGACCCCGGAGGAATTCAACCGTCAGGCCTATGCTATGGCAGAGTGGATTTATGCCTTCAATAACAGTTGGCTCAATCTTTTGCGGAGGAAAGGTTATCTTTCCTGGTTTCTTTTCAAACATGACCCGCGATTCTTCTTTAAAAAAATCCTGGAGCGTTTGAGGAAACGCTCCAAGGTAAAGTCTTTGAAGCAGACTGCCACCGGCTGAGATCTTCTGCAGCCAAGCGGCATTAACGGCAGGGGCGGACCCTTGTGTCCGCCCCGATTAAAGGCGCCCATACGGGTGCGCCTCACAATGCGGCTCATGAATATATCAATTTTGCAGCGGCTGTTTTTGCTGCAATGGATATGATATGGAGAAATTGTGAAGATTGCCATCCTGGGGGGAGGGCTCACCGGCATGTGCGCCGGCCTGCGCCTGCAGGAAGCCGGTTCAAAGGCCGTCTCCGAGATTGTCATCCTGGAGGAAAAACCGCAACCCGGTGGACTGCTCCAGACAACCCGCCACAACAGCTATTGGTGGGATAATGGCGTATTCTATTTCCGTTGGGAAAACTACCTGAGGCAGCTCCTGCCGGAAGTGTTCCAGCCCATCACCGGGGGTATGTTGCAGCGAGCCTGGCTGGCCGGTGATATGCGCGACTTCCCTGTGGACAAGGGGCTGCTGCGCCGGCAATCCAAGCTCGCCCTCCTGGGTGTCGCCTTTGACTATTTCTATTCCTATATCCGGTGCTCCCTGGGCTGGGATGGGGTCAATCTTAAGGACTGGCTGCGCTACCGCCTCACCTCCCGTTTGCTGGCCCTGAGCCGGTTGGATCTGTATGTGACCAAAATGCAGGGCCTGCCGGTGACTGAGCTCTCTCCTACCTTGGGGGCACGGCGCCTGGCCAACATTCATCAGATGACGCGCCCGGGCCGCCTCTTTGGCATCCTTCTGTCTTCCAGCCGCAAAATCCGGCAAAAGATGCAGGAGCACAACCCGGATATCTATCCTTTTCATGGCGGGGTGGGACTCATCTCCGAGAAATTGGCGGACCTGTGCGCCGCCCGGGGTGTGCGCCTCATCTGTGAAGCTCGCGTCCAGCGAGTCCTCAGGAAAGGCGATAACGGCTACGAGATTCATTATGGAGGGCCTCAAGGGGCGGCAGTTTATCAGGCCGACTATGTCATTTCCACTATACCTTTAGAAGAATTGGCTCAAGCCAGCCGGGAGCAGTTGTCGGACCAGGCCTGGGCCGATGCCCAGGATCTCTCTTACCTGGACCTCAAGCTCATCTTTCTCTTGATCCGGCGCCCCTCCATTGTGCATGAATTTTTCGTGCTCTACTCTTTTGAACCCCAACATCCCTGGAAGCGGCTTCTGGCGCTGGCCCTTCCCGGGGGGATGACTGCGGTTACCGTGGAATTGGGCTTCCAGCCGGAAGCCGGACCGCCGGGGCCCGAAACCGACGCCGCCGTTATTCAACAATTGACTGAGGAAGTCAAGCTCTTTGCCCGGGACGACATCGTGACCCAGTCCGCGGGCCTGGTGCGCCGGGCCTATCCGGTTTACAAACTGGGGTTTGAGCAGAAGGTGGAGAGGCTTATAACAGAACTGGAATCGCCGCGGTTGCGCCTGGCCGGACGCCAGGGCCGGTTCCTCTATGTCGTCACTCCGGGAGCCATCAAAAGCGGCCATGAGGCCGCCGACCAGATCTTGGGCGCCATTCGATAAACAGGGGTGGAAGCAGGATGGTCATCGCCCTTCAATATCCATTATGCATTTGAGGAACCGTAAAAAGTCATTTTCCCCTCCCCTGGTGGGAGGGGATTAAGGGGAGGGGGAAGTTTACTGTTCGAAGATTGGAATTATTTCACCTCCACCCTAACCCTCCCCTCTCAAGGGGGAGGGAATTTATGAGTTTTTATGAAGCTGGCAAGTTGGTCACCGTCTTTTTCAAGATAATATTGTTTTAACCATATACATAGCGCCTAGATAATTGCGCCTAAATTGTGCTTCCCTAAGATCATCACTGCATTTTGTCACCCTGAGCGAAGCGAAGGGTCTCAAGTATTTAAAAATACGAGATTCTTCGCCGCCTTTGGCGGCTTAGAATGACAAAATGCGAAAACGGAATTTATGCACAGAAATTAATGTTGTTGTATATAAAACCATAAACTTAAAACGGCATCATAGGAAAGAGCCCCCGTGAAAGTAACCCTGATTTCCCCCTATTCCGACATCACCTCCTACGGTTTGCGCTGTCTGTCAGCCTATCTGAAAAGCCTCGGGCACCAGGTGACCATGATCTTCCTCCCGGATTACCGGGAAGAAGTGGAGGACCGGCGCGACTCCGACGATTACTACCCGCCGGACCTCATGGCCGAGATTGCCCAACGCTGCCAGGGCAGCGGCCTCATCGGGATATCGCTTATGACCTATTGTTTTCAACGGGTAGCTCAACTCAGCGATTACCTGAGAGCCAAAGTGCATATCCCGGTCATCTGGGGGGGGATCCACGCCACCATCCGCCCGGAGGAATGTTTGGACCATGCCGATTACGTCTGCCGGGGGGAGGGCGAGGAGTGTCTGGCCAGTCTGGTGGCGGCCCTGGAGACCGGGCAAATGCCAGCCGATGTTCCCAACCTGGGCTTTCGGCAGAACGGGCAGGCAGTGCTGAACCCCGTGGGGCCCCTGGCCCAAAACCTGGATGCCTTTCCCCGTCCGGATTATGCTCTGGAAGAACACTATTATTCCCTCTTCAGCCAGCCTCCCTTAAAGCATATGGACCTGGCCGGCTTTGAAGCCCTCATGGTCATGAATCCCCTGTCGAATCCTGGCCGGGGCGAAGTAGTTTACCAGACCATGGCCAGCCGGGGCTGTCCTTACCACTGCGCCTATTGCTGCAACAATTTCCTCCGGCGCCTCTATCCCCGGCAGAAATACGTCCGCTTTCTGGGCATAGAAACGCTCATCGCCGAACTCAAGGATATGACCACCCGGTTTCCCTTTCTGAACATGGTCCTCTTTTCCGATGATTCGTTCTTTTCAGCCCCCATGAGCTGGCTTAAGGAGTTTGCCCGCCGGTATGCCCAGGAGGTGGGGCTGCCCTTCCGCTGCCTGGCCAGCCCCCTGGCCATCACCGCGGCCAAACTGGACCTCCTCACCGGCGTGGGCTTGCGGGGATTGCAGATCGGGGTTCAGAGCGGCAGTGAACGGACCCGGCGACTCTATCAACGGGAAGGCTCGGCTGAGGACGTGATCAAGGCCGGAGAGATCCTGGCCCGCTATATTCCGCCCCTGGAGCCCCCCAAGTATGACATTATCCTGGACAATCCTTACGAAACCCTGGAGGATCTCCAGGACACCATCCGTCTCTTGATGCGCATTCCGCCGCCCTACCAGGTCCAGCCCTTCTCCCTGGTATTTATTCCGGGCACGGACCTCCATAATAAGGCCTTAACCGACGGCCTCATCCGGGATGAACAGCGCCAGATTTACCGCAAGCAGTTTCACGTGGCCGGCAACATCTATTTTAAACTCCTGATGGGCCTCAGCGGCAGCCCCTTTCCCCGCTCCCTGCTGCGCCTTTTGGCCCACCCCTCTTTACTCAAGTTTTTCAACCAACCGGTGCTGCTCCGGTTCCTGACCCGGCTCCGCACCCTAAAGGCCAGACTGTCCGTCAGACGCCGCACCGCTCCCATTATTGACAAATTTCCGTCGCAGGCCAGCGGCGAGCCCCAAGGCTGAGGGCAATTTTAGGGAGGGGAGGGGAGGGAAGAGACTCGATCTAACGTGACCCAACCCAGGACCGGGAACCAAAAGTAAATAATCCCCAGGCGGCTAACAAATCCAAAAAAGGCATGACCGGAGCACGATAACGGGGGGCGGCGCCGATGGCCGCCAAGGCCAGCCAATAGCCGATTATCGCCAGTAAAATGAATAAAAGATAAAAATCACGAGACCGCCATAATGCCGCAATCCCGATAACCGCCAACCCATAGACCCCCAACTCGAAGATAATCAGGGGCAAGGCAGCGGCCACCCAGAAAGGCCAGTGCTCTCCGAAATAACGCGTCAACGCCGCTTGCAGTCCCTGTCGGAAGACCGCGCCCAAAGCTCCCTTGCCTTCTTGGGTAAAGCCGAATAATTCAAAGAACCCGGCTACATCCGGGATGAATAGGATAACCATTCCTTTGAAATAATACTGGAGAAACAGCATCGGCTGGCTTTTAATGACTTGAAGGCTCCAGGTGCGAAAATAATCGGCTTTTTCCGGCTCCGTGGGGTTTTTAAAACCCTGACTGGCCATCTGGGCCTCCAATTGCTGCTCAATTTCTTCAAATATTTGCCAACTGGAAATATTCCCTTCAGGGTTGCGAATTTTGGCCACCATATGGGCCGTTATAGTCACCAGGAGATTGTGGTCGGCACAGGTGGAAACTATAAAACGGTTATAATGATGGTGATTGCGGACCGACCAGAGCGCCAGCGGCAGGAAGGATACTGCCACAAATATGATGACCGCTTTGGAAGCGGCGCCAAACCGGCGGATTACAGGGGATCCCGGTTCTATCCCTGCCCTGACGGTTCGGTCCCGCAGCTTCTGCCAAACGCCCAAAAAAACTCCCACCATCCACAGCCCTAATAAAAATAAGGGGAAATAAATCCCCACCGGGCGGGTCAGGGCCGCCAGGCCGAGGGCCAGCCCCCCCAGAACCGGCCAGGCGAGACTCGATTTCCCCTGGCCGTCAGTAATCATCAAGGTTAAGAAAACATACACCCCCAGGACCATAAAGCAGAGGAACAGGCTTTCGGTCATGAGTTGGTGAGTGTAAGTGAGGCTCAGAGGGTCCAAGGCCGCCAGCAGTCCGGCCAGCCAGGCGGCGCTGGATCGAAATAGCCTGGCCATGAGCAAAATTATCAACCAAACCGTTAAGAGACTGATCAGACTTTGCACCGTCACGGCAACCACAGGACTGCCGCTTACCCCGTAAACCACGGTCAAAAAAGCCGGATAGACCGGAGTACGGAAAGTCTCTGGAATTAAGGAAGCCCTTTCCCCTTCATCCCGCGGCCGGACCACGGGTTTTTGGATGGCCTTGGGTGAGATTTCGGCCCGTCCGAAGGATTGATAATATAAAAGATTCTGGGCAAGTTGCAGATAATCCTTGCTATCCCCTTTGGCAAAAATACCTGCCGGGTGAACCGTCAGATAACCCAGAATCAATAACCGGACGATGATGCCCAGAGCCAGGACTGCCCGGACCCGGGAATCCCGCCATATGGTTCTCCAAAAACTTTCAAGAACAGGTTTATCCTTCGGCTTCATGGGCTTTTCTGGCTCACATCCCTCATACAGTAATCTTTATTGAGCAGTCAGGTAGAATTTAGTTAATTATTTAGTAATTTTAATGAGCTGCCGCCAGACGCTTTTGCTTCGGCGTTCTCCGTCCCTGCAAAGCCAGGAGGCGGTCGTAAAACCAATCGTAGAAGCGGGTCCTGGGGTGGCGGTAAAAAACCCGCCCCATATCCGCTGGTCCGGGAGGCAAGAGGGAATCGCCGGATTCGATGAGCCCCTCGGCTTCGGCCTGCCTCTGGATAGCCGTACCGGGCTCAATCCTGATCTTGTTAAAAGTTACGGCCACCGGCCGCCGCCCTTGGAGTCGGTGCCTTAGGTAAAAGGCAATCATGGCCCCGAAATCCCGCCAACGCATGCCGGGATAGTCCCAGAAAAAACTGAAATTGGCCGCCACATCTTCCCGCTCGACCAGGAGACGATAAACCCGGCGCACTTCCCCGGCTGTTTGCATCTTTTGGAGAGCGGACAAAGCCGCGTCGGTGAAGCCATCCGGGGAAAACCAGAACCGCCGGCATCCCGCCTTTAGACAAAGGTCCAGGAAGGGGGCGTCAAAGCCGCTCTCGTGAAAATAAGCTTCCCAGGTGAGGTCGAGGCCGGCGGCGATTATCTCCCGCATCAGAGTCTCGGCAGGGGCCTTGGGGACGTTGAAGGTGGAGTCGGTGAAAACCACGTGCCGGACCTGGTGGCGGTCACGAAGTTCAGCCAGGATAGCCACCACGGTAGCCGGATCAATGAGACGGACATGACGGCCGTTCAGGTGGGGATAAGTGCAATAGCTGCAGGTGAGGGGGCAGCCCCGCTTGGTCTCCACCCCCACACCCAGGGGATTTTCTAAATAAGAAGCGGGCGGGAACAGATCATATCGAGGACGCCGGTAATCTTGCAGGGAGGCAATGCTGACCTCCGTGCCCCCCGCCACGGTTCCATTCTGGCGAAACAACAGGCTTGGGAAGGCTTCCGGGTGTTGAAACGCGGCCAGGAACTTCGGGAGGATGACCTCCCCTTCGCCCAGGAGACCCACATCAATTTCCGGAGTGCGCATCATGATTTCCCTGGCAAAGATGCTGAAGCCGGACCCCCCCACCATAATGTGCGCCTGGCGTGCCAGGGCCCGGATCTGGCGCACCTGTTCCTGAAACCAGGGAAAATAATAAAAAGGGTCGCCGTACCAGGTGGTATCCACATTGCGCAGGGAAAGCAAAACTGCCTCAGGGTCGGCTTCGGTTACCGCACGGCCGAGCGCCGCCATGGGGGAAGCGGAAATGTTAAGATCCACGGCTGCAAGTTCATGCCCGCTCAGATGTGTGGCCAGGCAGGCCAGGCCCAGAGGATAGACGGGCGGCTCGGGGCGGCCCAGGAATGGTTGCACCAAAAGAAGCTTCATGGCGGTCCGGTGGTCTGGCCCAGGAATAGTTGGCGGAGGACTATTAGTCCGCCGGATAATCCTGGAAAAACTGGTTTACCCGGTTCCGGGTGTAGCGCCTCGCCAGGTACAGGAAAGGCACATACTGCCAGGGATATTGGTAGAAATAAGTTTCCACGCGGTGAACATAGGCATCCAGACCCGCCTGAAGGAAAGTCTCGGCATCGGCCCTGTAAGGCAAGGTTAAGGGAGGCTCCATTATCACCCGGTAGTTGCAGCCCTGTTGGGGACGTAGCACGAACGTGGGCATCAGCAGCGCCCCGGTCCGGTGGGCAATAAGCCAGGGGCCGGGGGAAAAGGTGGCGGGGCGCCCCAAAAAATTATGGGGGACCCACTCGTTTCCGTACCGCCCATCCCCGGCCACGGCCACAATCTCATTGGCTTTGAGCTTCCGGAACACCTGACGCAGACCCCGGGTGACGTCTATGTGTTGGGCGGGCAGGGACTCCTCGTAGGCCCGCTGCAGATTTATGATTTTCAGGAACAGGGGGGAAAGGTGGCGCCCCTGGTATTCATCGTTATCCGCCTGCGCCGGCCGGCTGATCTGGTTGAGTCGGTAACCTCGAAAACCCAGGGCAGGCATAATCATCTGGTTGGCCCCCAGATGGGAAAGCAGGATCATTACGCCTCTTCCGCTCTTAAGGGCGGCGTCCAGATGGCCCCGTCCCTCCAGCGGGAAATAGTTTTCCATATCCCGGAGGGTTAAGCAGGGGTAGGTAAAGAGTTCCAGTTGGGCCTGGCTGTATTGCTGCGCCCCCCAAAGGCTCACACGGGTCATGGGATAAGAGGTGGGCCGGTCCTGGAAACAGGCGTCCAACTCCGCTTGGGCCAGGGCGCGCCAACCTGGAGAAGCCACATAATACGAAGCGCCCAAAATCCTTCCGGCCTGGAGCCGGGCCGGGTGAGACAAACCCTGCACCAGACGGCGCCAGGGATACCAGTGCCACCAGCGCCGGGCATCCCGGGCTGCGTCCATCAGGCAATGTCCGAGACTCCGGGATGGTGCCTCATCGGAGATCGCTGTTTCAATCATAGACACAAATTATAAGTCATCTGCCGCCATTTGTCAGCGGTTTGAGGTCGGCCTGCACTCCTGAGACATTCACAACCCCGCATGGTCTGCCGGACGAAGCCTTTTCCCGATAATTATTGTCTTTGAGAGATGCTCACCGCGGAAAAATTGTTGAGGCTTTCCCAGCCGGGCCAGAAGTTCGGCAGCGGCTTGCAAAACCGTGGCCACCGGGAGGGCAGTCATACACCAAGGGTTCGGGCAGCCCGGGAATCGGCCGAACGGATAACACGGGCTGCAAGGGGCAGGGCTTTGGAGGGCAACCCTATGCCGGCCCGGGGGGAACAGGGCGCTGGCTGCGGTAGGTCCAAACAAGGCCAGCACCGGGGTCTTGAGGGCCACTGCCAGGTGCATGGGGGCAGAGTCATTGCAGATCAACAGATCAAGATACCCGATGACCGCGGCGAGTTCTCTCAGACTGGTGCGGCCTTTCAGATTAATGACCTCCAGCCCGGAAGCTCCGAGGCCTTGGGCGATTTCTTCCGCCTGGTTATCATGCTGGTCTCCCAACACCACCACAGTAATTGGATAGACCGTCGCCAATTCCCGCAACAGTTGGGTATAGTGAAAAGCTGGCCACTGTTTGACGGCGATCTGTTCCAGGGGATTCTGCCCGCCGCCTGGGGCAATGCCGACCAGCCAGCGTTTGCCGCCGGTCCCCGGCAAACGCGCCGCTCCATCGGCCCGCTCCCCAGGAGAGAGGAAAATTTCCAAATCTGAACTTGTGGCGGGCACTCCCAAAACCCGCACCAGGTCCAGGTTCACTTCTCCCAGGTACCGCTTGCCCTCAAATTCCAAAGGGACCCGGTGTGTCAGGGAAAACCCCGAGCCCGCCTCGTCAAAACCAACCCGTATCGGGGCTCTGATAAGCCAGCCCCAAAGATGGACAAGGGGTGAGGCGTGAAATAACAGAAGCATATCTTTGGGCAGCCGCCGGAAAGAAAGGGTGAGCTTGCCGATTTTGCCCCAATCACGTTGGAACCACCAGGATTCCGGGAAGGAAACAAGGGCATCGAGATGGGGATTGCCTTCCAGCACCGGGCGCGACTTATCCCCCACCAACATCGTCAACCGGGTCTGTGGCCAGGCCTCCTTCAGGGCGCGCAACACTGGGGTGGTGAGTAAAACGTCTCCGATAGCATGAGTGCGCACCAACACGATATGACCGGGAGGCTCAATCCCCGGGAAAGGCGGAGGCCCTGGGAGGAATTGGAACCCTTTCCGCAGTAGGCTAAACCCCATTTGCCGCAATCTGAGCCCGTCACTTTTAAAACCACTGGCGGTCATGCAGTTCATCTTTCCGTCCCTGCGGCTGAGGAACTACCGGCATTTGACTCCGTTTCCAGGTCCCATTCGTCCCAAAAATGCCACTGGCCCGGATCCCCGGTTAAATAGGGCTCCAGCCAGGCGACGAACTCCTGCTGGGCCGCCTTTGGGTCGCGGTGCGCCGTCTTAAGGGGGTTGATGACGATGCGGTACCACCCGCAGCTTTGACGCAAGGCAATGACCGCCAGGATGGGAGACTGGTTTATTGCCGCCAGGTGGAAGGGTCCCAAGGGCATCGGCATCTGGTGGCCCAAAAGCGGGACCGGGTGAAACTTCCCGACCCGGCGGCCGCCCCCGGTGCCGTCGCCGGCGGTCATGAGGATGCCTCCCCGCCCCAGCCAGCGCACTACGGGCCTGAGATAATCATTGGCATAGAAGTGGGTGACCGGCATCTGGTTTTCCAGCCGTAGGCGCAACTCCTGGGTGGCCTGGCCCATCAGGCTGGTCTCTCCCGCCTCCCGCAGGCCCATCTGGGCCATGGGGTAACCTTTGTAGCCCAAATAGATCAGAGGCAACTGGCTGGGACCGAAATGGGCATGGACCAGTACCACTCCGTGCCCCTGGGCCAGGGCTTGGCTGAGATGTTCTTCCCCTTCCAGACAGGCTATGCGGTCAATGCGGTAGCGGTCCAACCCCGGCACGAGATTGATGAGAAAGCGGTCGGCAAAATAATTGCGAAAACTGGCCCGGATCGCAGTCCGACGTTGCGCCGGGGTAAAATGGGGCAAGGCCAGTCCCAGGCGTCGGTCCAAAAGTTCGCGTTTTTTCCGGTAGAGTACGAACGCCAGATCACCGCAGGCCTCGAAGAGCCTGAAGGTAGTCCGGAGAGGCAGCGCCTGGGTGAGCCACCGGAAAGGGTACCAAACCACCAGGCGGCCAAAATCCTGCAGCAGACTTTCCTGGGCCAGGTTCATAAACAGACCAGGAAGGAGGCTCCGGCCCGGGATTCCCGCTCAGGGTTTTGGCCGGGAGACGAAAGGTTTAAAGCCATAACCGGCATCAGCAGCAAGGACAGTGAACTGCCCTTTACATGGACCCTTCCATGGTCAGGAACACCCAGACCGTCCTGGCCATGATCCAAAAGTCCAGGGAAAGGCATTTATGCTTAATGTAATACATGTCATACGAGATTCGTTCCGGATAACCGATCTTGTTTCTACCGGATACCTGCCAAAAACCGGTCAGCCCCGGTTTGACGGAGAGAAGTTTCCGGCCATAAGGCCCGTATTTCTTGATCTCCGGAGGCACGATGGGCCTGGGCCCCACAACACTCATATCTCCTTTTAAAATATTGAACAATTGCGGCAGTTCATCCAGGCTGGTTTTCCGCATGATCCGCCCCCAAGGGGGCACCAGGGAGGATTCGGAGCAATGGATTTTATAGTTTTTGGCGTAGAACCTGGAGTAGTCCGGACAAGTTTGGACAATGTGATGGGCATTGACTAACATGGTCCGGAATTTCCAGATTTTGAAAATCTTTCCGTCTTGCCCCAAACGATCCTGGGTAAAAAAAATGGGCCGCCCCAATTGCCAATAGGACATCATTATGCAAAAAAGTAACACGGGGGAAAACACGGCCAGGCCCACCATGGCCAGGATGACGTCAAGGAGCCTTTTTATTACGAGCCGTAGGACTGTAAAATTAAACATGTTGTGAGGATTTTTTCGGGCTGCGGGGCAGCATGTTGTCGAGCATCCCCAAAAACACCCCCAGAAACTGAGCGCTCGAGCGCAATATCAGAAATAAGGGGGACAAAAGACCGACAACCACATCCTTGCGGATCGCCTTCATTATAAAAGGCACGGTGGTTAGAAGGATCAAAACAAAAAAGATTAAACTGATTATTGACACTGTGGGAGAAATTGCTGTGAAAAATAACGACGCAACCAACGCGGGAAACAGCAATAGTTGTACCTTCATGGACTGGGGGGTGTGCGAGTCCGCCAGGATTTTATTGGGATGCTTTTTCAAACTTAGCATCCGCCAATAGGCAAATTTAAATTTTTTCTTAAGATAATCCCAGAGGTTGTCCGGGTGCCGATGAATCACTTTGGCCCGTGGATTAAACACCAGCTTACTACCGGAGTTGGCCAGGCGATAAGAGAGTTCCACATCTTCGGCGCAGGCTACCGGAAATTCCTGGTCAAAACCACCCGCTTCCAAAAAGGGCCGTCGCCGGTATCCCGCGGAATAAGTATCTATAAAATCAATATATTGCCGTTTAGCCAGGTTATCGTATTTATCCTCATATTCAAGCTGCACGAACCTTGCCGTAAGCGACCGCTGTCGGGTGATGTAAACGCCTTTGGTTCCGATCAGATCCGGCTCTGCCTGAAAAGGAGCCAACATCTCCTGGACCCAGTTTTCCAAGGGGATGCAGTCGCCGTCGGTAAAGAGGACGATCTCACCTCGGGCCTCCCGGGCCCCCAGGTTTCTGGCGGCTGCGGGCCCTTGCCGCAATTGCCTGAGCAAACGGACTTCCGGAAAATTCCGGACCACGTCCGGTGTGGCATCGGTGGAACCGTCGTCCACCACGATGATCTCTATTTCCTGATTAGAACCCGCTTGACGCACCAGGCTCGTCAGGCAATCTCCCAGTCTCTGGGCTTCGTTAAAGACCGGGATGACGACGGAGGCTAGCATAGCGCTGTCCCGCAATCCCTAACGACTGCAAACCCTGGCCAGGCTCCCAGGAAAGGGGAGTATCCCCGGAAAGTCTGAGTGCATAAAATTACAGGCCCCTTTAATTTAGCCATTCAGCATTGGCGGACGGCGTCATTCTTGAACAAATGTCTGGACAACGACCATCCCCCCTTGAGCAATCGCTTAAATTCGTGGAGATCGGTGAGGCTCTGGAGGAGCTTACGCCCTAAGTAGGTGGGGCGCAGGTAAAACTCCCGCCGGGCTCGGTCGCAAAACTCCACCAGGTCCCGGTTGGTGAGCCCCGGCCGGCTGACCACGCAATGGTGTAGTCCCTCAGAGGTATTCCACCGGCGAAAATCCTCGGTGATAAGGTAATTTTTATCCTGGGCCCACCGGAAGGCTTCGGTGCCGGGATAGACCATGATGGGGAAGAACTGGGCGGTGTCCGGATTCAGTTCTTTGGCCAGGGCCAGGGTCCGCTCCATGGTCTCCCGGGTTTCTCCCGGCAGTCCCATCAAGAAACAGCCATGGATCAGAATGCCGGCTTGGCGGGCATCCCGAAAGAATTGCCTGATTTTCTCCAGGCTAAGATTTTTCCGCATCCGGTCCAGGGTGGCCTGATCGCCACTCTCAATGCCCACGCAAAACAAGCGGGCCCCGGCCCGTTTCAACAGCTTCAGGGTTTCCAGGTCTACTTCAGCCCGGGAATTGGCCGACCAGGTGAATTTAAGGTTCCGGCGCAGGACCTCCTCGGCAAAGGCGAGACACCGTTGTTTGCTTATGGTCAAAGTGTCGTCTTCAAACATGATTTCCTTAACGCCGGGGAACTCCTTCAGGATAAATTCAATCTCATCGATGACGTTAGGGATGCTTCGGTAACGGAGGCGGTGGCCGCTGAAGGTTTGGGGATAAACGCAGTAAATGCATTTATGGGGACATCCCCGTCCCGTAATAATGACCACCACCGGGTAACGGCTGTGAGCATAGAAATAGTTTTCGTAATGGAGATGCCGCTTATAAACTCCGCTGACAAAAGGCAGGGCGTCCAGGTCAGTGGCCAATTCCCGGGCCTGGGTTCTCACCGTTTCCTGGTTCCGGCGCAGACACAACCCCGGAACCTCATAAGGTGAGATGTGGTCCTGCAAGGCCTTAGCCAGATCCAACAAGGTATGCTCATACTCCCGGAGGGCGACGCCATCCACTGACCGGCTGTATTGCAGGGTCTCTTCCGGCAAGGCGGAAACATGGGGGCCCACAAGCAGGACAAAGGCGGCAGGGTGGAAGGATTTGATGATGTCCCCAGTCTCCAGGTCGCTGAAGATACTGGGGGTGCTGGTGTCCAGGACCACCAATTCAGGTTGCTGCCGGCGAATAAAATCCTCCACCCTGGCAAAAGGGATGCCCTCCGCCGGACAATCCCACAGGGTAACCTCAAAGCCATGCTGTTCCAGGAGGCCGGCCGCGTAAGCCAGCCACATGGGGTAGTACAGAGTGCCGCTTTTGGTGATGGCGGGACTTCTTTGGGAACGGGAGAACTTCCCGTGCTCCTCTAAAAACGGCGGATTCAGTAATAACACCTGCATGGCAATGCCTTGGCGTTACGTTCCAGTGCGTTCCCTTTTCAGGAAATGGTCACCAGGATCTTTCCGTCGATGCGGGCCGAAGAGCGTTCCAACGCCGCCCGGGCTTCGCTAAAGGGGAAGCGGGCGGTGACCATGGGCCGCGGGTCCAGCTTGCCGGCGGCAATCAGCCTGATGATATTGGGAAAGATGCCGTAGCCCGAGTGCCCCCGGGAGCCGACGATCCTCTGGGCCCCGGAAACCAGGCCATCCAAAGACATGGGGGTGGAGCGTTCGGCCCGGCCCAAATAGACAATGCGGCCGTTGGCCGCAGTGGACCGCTCCATCTCCGGGATGGTTAAGGGCGCATTCCCCGCAGCCTCCACCTGCACGTCCGCTCCCACCCCTCCGGTTAGTTCCAGAACTTGCTGGCTGGGTGAAAGAGGATTGTCTTCCGCCCCGACTTTTAACACGAAATCGGCCCCAAATGTCTTAGCCAGTTCCAGGCGGGTCTCCAAGGGATCGAAGGCGATAATGAGGCTCGCCCCGGAAAGCCGCGCCAGGGCGATTGCAGCCAACCCGATGGGACCGGCGCCATGGACCACCACGCTTTCCCCCGGTCTCATACCGCCGCCACTGATGAACATGCCGTTGTATGCGCAGCCGATGGGTTCGATCAGGGCTCCGATCTCAAAAATGTCCTGCTCACCGTACCGATCCCGCAAGCCATTTAGCTTCCAGCAATATTTAGCCTTGATGGCGGCAAATTCCGCCAGCGCGCCCTGGGTGCTCAAACCCAGGAGTTCGATGTTCTGACACTGATTAAAGGCGCCGCTCCGGCAGGGAGTGCAATACCCGCACCATTGGATGCTCTCCATGGCCACCAGGTCCCCCGGCTCCAACTCCCGCACCAGTCTGCCGGTCTTTTCCACCACTCCGGAAAATTCGTGGCCCAACACACATGGCAATTTCACCAATCCGGAAAAAAGGATGTAGCCATCGCCATCAGTTTCATAAACATGGGTGTCAGAACCGCAGATGCCCACCGCCTGCACCCGGATCAAAACTTCGTCATCCTCGATTTGGGGAAAAGGGATGTCCTTGAAGCCAAACGATGGGTGCCTCCAGACCTGACTGCCGCTTAAAGCCCTCTTTCTTTGGGTTTCCTGGGCTGAGACCGAATATCCGGGACGGGGTTGCCATTCTCCTTCCGCCACCAGAGCTTTCATACTGCCTCCATAACCCAGGGCTTTTTTGTTGAGTTTGCCGCTGCCGATCTTGGGCAATACGTCCCGATATTCAATTATTTTCGGCAGCTTATAATGAGCCAGGTTTGCCTGGCAAAACTGCATCAAATCTTTTTTGTCCCTTTTTTCGGATTCTTCCAGGACCACGAAGGCCTTGGGCACTTCGCCGCGCATCTCGTCCTTGATGCCGATAACCGCTGCTTCTTTGACTGCAGGATGCTGCAATAACGTTAACTCGATCTCCAGGGGAAATACCCGGTGCCCCGCCACCTTGAGCATCCCGGATTTTCTTTCAATGAAATAAATGTTGCCTTCGGCGTCCCGCCGGCCCAGGTCGCCGCTATGATACCAGCCATCCCGGAAGGCATTCTGGTTATTGGCGTCAGACTCGAAGTAACCGCTCACCACGCCTGGACCCCGGAAGATCAGTTCACCCACCTCCTGGGGAGGCAATTCTTTGTTGTCTTCACCGACAACTTTGACTTCATAGTGCTGACACGGCTGCCCTACAGAGCCGTAAGCCCGTTTTCCCCCGGGAGAAGTGGCTATGGCGATGCCGGTAGTTTCGGTGCTGCCCCACACCGGCAGAATGGGCACCCCCATGGTTTGTTCAAACTCCCGAATCAGCTCCACCCGGGTGTGCATGCCGCCGCTTTCCGGAATCCTCAAGGAGGAGAGATCGAAAATCCGGGAACGGGCCATATCCATTAACATGACGAAAAAGGGCACCAGCCCCATGAAACAGGTGACCCGGTGATCCATGATGCTCTTGGCGATGGCTCTGGGACGGATGCTGTCCACCAGCACCATGGCGCCGCCCAGATATAGGGGCCGGGCAAAGAGCTCGTGAGGATGGGCAAACGGGGCAAACAGGCACAGATGGATATCTTCCCGGGTTAGGCCCAAGGTCTCCACTGACGCCAAAGTGTTCCAGTATAGATGGGAATGAGTGGTGAGGGCACCTTTGGGTTTGCCGGTGGTCCCGGAGGTGTAGTTCAGGTATACTACCTCATTTTCGGTCACCGGCAAGCCGGGGTTGGCTGTGCTTTCCCCCCGGAGGAGTTCATCCCAAGTCACTCCGGGAGCGGCTTCAGAATGGCCGACGACAACGAGGTCTGTTTTACTGTCCCGGGGCAGCGCTCCCACTGCCAGATCCAAAAATGAGGTGTGGACCACCAGGAATCGCGGCGTCAGGCCGCGGAGCAAGGCCTGGGTTTGGGGACCGGGGTCCTCGAAGTTTAAGGGAACCGCCACCCCCCGAGCCTTGGCCACCGCCAGAAACGTAATGACCAGCTCCGGCATCCGGGGCAGCATGAAGCATACCCGCTCTCCCGCCTTCAGGCCCCGGTTCAGCAGAGCTCCCGCCATCTGGTTGACGACCCGGTTAAGCTGGTCGTAAGTAAAGGTTCCCTCCCGGGAGATGACGGCCGTTTGATCTGGAATTTCCTGGGCATGCCTTTCTAACATTTCCACAATGGTCATAGCAGCGCTTCTCCCTGGAGGACCCGATCCAGTCCCAGATCATGCAAAGACTCGGGGCGGGGATTGCCGGTGACAACCTCCCAGCCATGGAGGTGATAGTATTCATTCTGCATGCGATTAAAGGCCTTTCGGTCGATCTTTTCCCCTTTGAACTGCCCGGATTCCATAGCTTCCTCGAAGTAGCGCTCCGGCAGGGTATCCCATGACCGGTCCACTCCTTCCCTCTCAAGAAATAAGCGCTCCAGGGTGACGATCCGCTCACCCACCTGTATTAGCTTATCGGTAGAAAATTTTATTCCTGTAGCCAAAAAAATCAGACGGGCGAATTCTTCCAGTCCCAAATGCTCCGAACTGTTGAATTTCTGGGCGAATCGGCAGAGTCCCAGAGCATCTCCCAGGGCATATTGGATTTCCGACCACCAGACCATGTAGGCCTTGCCCTCATAAGAAGTGGGATCGGTGGAGACCTCCCGCCCGTAAACCTGGTGCAGCGCCTCGGGAGTAAGCTCTATAGCCTCCAGAGTAGGGCGGCTCCTTAAATGATCGGCGCCCCGGCTGGCGGTGGCCACCCCCAGGGCGAAACCCCGCAAAGCCCTGAGGTCCACGGAGTCCGATTGGGGCAGTCTTTTGGACCAGATTAAATACCGCTCACTTTCAGGTCCCAAGCGCTTGGCGGCCTCCCAGGCGCCGTCTGCCAATATGGCCCCCAAACCCTCCCGGGCCGCAATCTGCCTGACGAGGGCCATTATGGTCTCCTCGTTCCCCCAGGACAGGCTAAGCCCACCCGTATCTTTCGGATTGATGAGGCCCCGCTGGCTCAGTTCCATAACCCAGGCAATGAGGTTGCCGGTGGTGCTGGCGTCCAGGCCCAGCCGGTTGAGCAGGTCGCTGACTTTGAGCAGGCATTCCAGGCGTTCCACGCCGCAGATGGGACCCAGGGCCCCAATGACCCCGTATTCCAATCCGGTTCCGGTTAGATCCCCGCGATCCCGGCCGGGATATCGGTAACTGTGAGTGCACCGGATGGGACAGGCATAGCAGCCGCTGGCCTTGGTATAGTACTTTCGCAGGTTTCCCGCGCGCAACTCCCGGCCTTCCTTGAATTGGCTGGCCTGGGCGTTCCTAGTACGGAGGATACCCCGGGCATTGTGCAGATCGTAGAGAAAGGGGGTGCCGTAGCGGTGCAGCACCTCCGAAGTGCGCGTCCCTCTGAGGCGGCGCCGCAATTCTGCGGTATAGGCGGCCATCTCCTCGGGGCGGTGCAGGGACAGCGGCCCCTTGCCCTTGACCACCACGGCTTTAAGCCGCTTGGACCCCATCAGGCAGCCCAAGCCCGTGCGGGCTGCGGTATTTTTCAGGCCGTGGCGCACCGCGGCAAATCTCACCAGGTTCTCTCCCGCAGGACCGATGATCAAAGATTGACTGGCGGGGCCGTGGGTCCCGCGGATAAGGTCCAGGGCCTCCAGGGTATCTTTGCCCCAAAGATCAGAGGCCTCGCGCAGGTGAATGCGCCCTTCCTCGATGGCTACATATACGGGTTCGGGGGCCTGACCCGTGATTATCAGGTGGTCAAACCCGGTCCGGCGCAAATGAGCCGCAAAGTAACCGCCGATATTGGAATCCCCCAAAAGACCCGTTTCCGGGGATTTGCCGCTGATGGAACAGCGGGCGGCTGTGGGGGCGGAGGTGCCTGCCAACAGACCGGCCCCAATGATGACAGGATTGTCCGGAGAAAGAGGGTCGAGATGGGCCGTGGTGTGGGTGTACAGGAGGTACATGTTGATCCCCCGGCCACCCAGAAACAGCCGGCGCATTTCGGCAGAAACTTCCTGCTCGCGAATGCTGCCGCTGGCAAGGTCAATTAACCCGATTTTTTGCGTATTTATCAAGACATTGCCACCCGGAAGCTCATTTCCTTACAGAGTCGCTTGCAGCACGTCCATTTGCACGGGTAGCCTACCCTACTTGCCGGTTGATTATAGGGTTGGTATTGCCTTCTCCACTCCCCCTAAAGTTCCTGACAGAAGGGGGTCTGGAAACTTAAGGTGGTGGGAAGCATAATAGGGAAACGTAATAAGAAGATCAACGATTACTGCTACATAAAGTTCAGATAGTTATTGGGAAATTTTATAACTCAATTAATCTTATTTTTAAAGTGTAAAAATGCCCTGCGCGATGATAAATTGTGGCATTTTATCATTAATAAAGCTAAAATATTTACATAACATATTCCAAGAAAATGAGATAAACCATAGGGGGCCTAATGCCCATCCTTGCTTGGCTGAGAGGGGAGTTACTGTGGAGGATAATAGCGACGGCTCTGTTGTTAATGTCTTTGCCGTCTGTAACTTCGGCCTCGGAACTACTGGTCGACCAAACCCAAGGCACCAGTCCTTACCTCCTCACCGGAAACCTCACTTCTGATACCGAAATAGTTGGTCGCCAATCAACCGGCACCTTGAACCAGGACAGCTTCAGCCACACGATAACTAATACCTTGACCTTGGGAGAGATTCCCGCAAGCCGCGGCACCATCGACCTTAAGGACGGCAATCTTAACGTCACCGGTGGAGAGTTTGTGGGTCTGTCCGGCCACGGAGCTTTTACCCAGAGCGGCGGCAGCCATACGGTGAGCGGCTCAGGGTTGGCCCTGGGTTTATTGCACGGGAGCTCCGGCAGCTATGATCTGCAGGGTGGCAGCCTGGAAGTATCTATCGGGGGGAGGATGTACTTCTCCGGGGGTGAGGCGGTGGGTTTCTTCGGCAGCGGAACTTTCCACCAGAGCGGCGGCAGCCATACGGTGTGCGGCGATATGGGTATGGGCTATAACACCACCGGCATCGGCACCTTTAACCTGAGTGGCGGTAATCTGGCGATCTTCGGAGGTGAGGGAGTGGGCTTGAACGGCATCGGGGTCTTCACTCAAAGCGGCGGCAGCCATACGGTGGGCGGTGGCGGGCTTATGGTTAGCGGCGAGGAAGATTTAACCTTGGGTTATGCCGTCACTGGCCGAGGCAGCTTTTACTTGAGCGGCGGCAGCCTGGCGGTCAACGGCAGAGAGTGTGTTGGCTGGTCCGGCTCCGGCAGCTTCAACCAAACCGGCGGAGTTCATGCGGTGAGCGGCGATTTGACCTTGGGCTATGCTCCCACCGGCATCGGCACCTATAATTTACAGGACGGCAGCCTGTCGGCCCTAAATGTGAACATCGGCACCTCCGGCACAGGCAGCTTCACCCAAGACGGCGGCAGCCACACAATAACCGGTACCCTGGCCTTGGCGGTTGATCCCGGGAGCAGCGGCACTTACAACCTGAGGGGCGGCAGTCTTAACGCCGGGACCATCACCTTGAACACGGGAGGAACCTTCAACCAGACGGGCGGTGTCCTGAGCTTCAACACCTTCAATCAGCAGGGGGGCACGGTGACGGGGAGCTTGACGAACCGGGGGACCTTCAATTATACCAGTGGCATTTTCAGCGGCACCCTGGTCAATTACGGCACCGCCAATTTCTACAGCGATTTCAACCCCAAGGGCGGCATGGAAAATAACGCCGGCGCCATATATCTGAACACTGTTACCTTTACGGGAAACCTGATTTTAGACCAATACTCTGTCTTAAAGGGCAACGGCAGTGTCAATGGCAACTTCACCAATCAAGGCAGTGTCAGTCCCGGCAACTCCACCGGCACCCTGAATGTGGTGGGGAGTTACACTCAGGGAACCACCGGCATCCTGGAGGTGGAGGTGGCCTCCCCCACCAACTATGACAAACTCGCTGTCACCGGCGAGCCCGGCACCGCCACCCTGGCCGGCACCCTGGCCCCAACTCTGCTGGGAGGGTACCGTCCCCTGGGAAATCAAGTCATTCCCGATATTATCACGACTTCTGGAGGCATCAAAGGCAGCTTCGACAACGTGGCCAACCAGTCTGTTGGCCCCACCCTGTTATGGCAGCCGCGTTACCTCTCCAACAGCGTCGATTTGCTGGTCCAGCGCAACTATGTCAACCCGGGGTTGGGCCTAAACTCAAACCAGCAGAGGGTGGGGGTCATGCTCAACAGCGTTGCCGGCGCCACTAGCGGGGACCTTAATGCAATGCTGAACGCTATTGACAGCCTGCCGGCCAGCGCTAATGTGCAGGACGCCTTTAAACAGATTTCCCCGGAGAAGGCCGGGGCTTTGGCCACCCTGGGGTTTGCTGCGGCGGCAGGCCAAATGCGGAATTTGGCCACCCGGACCACCAACCTTCGGTTTGTTCAGGGGGGGAGTCCAAGGGGCGGCAGTCTCAATCCAAAGGGCCTTAGCCCCAAGTACTCCCAGATGGAGGGCATAATGCTGGCTTACAACGGGGCCAGCCTCTCCGACCTGTTCAGCGTCCGGAAAATAATCCAGGCCCCGGAAAGCCAGTGGGGTTTCTTCGTTGATGGGGGGGCGGCCTTTGGCAGCCAGGACTCCACGGTCAACCAGACGGGCTATAACTTTACCCTGGGGGGCTTCACTGTGGGGGGCGACTACCGGCTGCGGGACCATCTGTTGGTGGGGCTCGCCACTGGCTATGGCAGGACCAGTGCTGACTTTTATGGCTCTGGAGGCTTTATAAGCGCTAATACTGTGCCCTTTAACGCCTATGCGGCCTATTTTCCCGGGTCGCTCTATGCCTTTGGTTCCCTGGGCTATGCCCTCAACCTCTTTGACCTGGAACGAGGGATCAATGTCGGAGGCCTGGCCCGCAGTGCTTCAAGTTCTACCACCGGCCACCAGTTCAATCTGTATGGAGAGACAGGTTATGACTTCAGCCTGAGCCGGTTTATCCTGACCCCTTCCGCAACCCTGGCCTATTCTGCCCTGTGGTTGAATGGATTTACCGAACAGGGTGCCGGGGCCTTCAATTTGAAAGTTGCCTCCCAAGCTGCAAATACTTTGCAAACCGGCATAGGCGGACGTCTAACTGTACCCCTCCAGGCAGGCTCGGTCAAAGTGGTGCCCCAAGGTTACGCCTTCTATCAACACGAGTTTGCCAACGGCAGCCGGAGCCTAAGCGCCAGTCTCAGCCAGGGGAGCAGCGCCTTCAATTTCCAGACAGACACAACCGGGCGGAACTTTGGGCTGCTGGGAGCCAGCCTTACCGTGTCACTGAAGAAAAACCTATACGCCCAGGTCAACTATAATGCCGAAGTGGGCCGGGGCGACTCTACTGTTCAATACCTCAATGCCGGGCTGCGCTATGAGTTTTAAGCCTGAATGATTGTGGTTAATTTTCTGGAATATCTTCAAAAAGTAAAATAAATGATTATAATTACCCATAAGCGTGATTTCGCCGACAAGTGTTATAAAAGCGCGCCGGCGGGGAGGCCGGCCACCCTGGTGTGGGTAGGCGGGGAGAAGCTAAGGGGCCGCCCACCGGCCCGCCCTTGCCCCCGAAAATCAGGATACCTAACCGTTTTAGGCAAAATAAGGTGGCTATGAAATTTTTCAAGCCCAATCCCAACCGTCTGGAAAAATATCATCAGCGCCGGCGCTGGGCCCGGCGGCTGAGTATGATCATGTATGGCCTGGTGTTCACCGGCCTCTTGGTGGTGGTGGCAGGCGGAGTTTTTATTTACCACCATTTCCTGCGGGACCTGCCGGATTTCACCTCCATCAAGGAGTTCCGGCCTTCGGTGATTACCCAGGTTTTCGCCCGGGACGGCCAGCGCATCGGGGAGTTTTATTCGGAGCGCAGGATCGAGGTGCCTTACAGCCGCCTGCCCCGGCACGTAATCCTGGCCTTTGTGGCTGCGGAAGATGCCCGCTTCTTTGAACACCCCGGAGTGGACATCACCGGCATCGTCCGGGCCTTTTTCCGCAATCTGGAAGCCGGCGAAGTAGTCCAGGGCGGCAGCACCATCACCCAGCAGGTGGTGAAGCGCATTCTGCTTACCTCCGAAAAGAGCTTCACCCGGAAAATCCGGGAAGCAGTGCTGGCCTATCGTATTGACAACTACATGGCCAAGGAAGACATTCTCAATCTCTATCTGAATCACATCTTCCTGGGTCATGGGGCCTACGGGGTGGAAGCCGCGGCCCAGGAGTACTTCTCCAAACACGTCGAAGACTTGAACCTGGCGGAGGCGGCCATCCTGGCGGGCATCCCCAAGGCTCCCAGCCGTTATGACCCCTACCTTAACCCCCAACGGTCCAAGGAGCGCCAGGCTTACGTGCTTCGGCGTATGGCCGAAGTGGGGTTTATCACCAAGGAGCAAGAAGAGGCGGCTTTCCGGCAGCCCATCAAGCTCAAGCCCTTCCGGCCGGAATGGATCAAGGACTGCGGTTACTTCACCGAGCACGTCCGGACCCTCCTGGAAGACCGCTTTGGCAAGGAATCCGTTTATAACCTGGGGCTGCGGGTTTATACCACCGCGGACGTCTATCTCCACAAGGTCTCCCACGATGCCATCGCCCAAGGCATCGATGGCCTCATTCAGCGCAATGGCTACCGGGGTCCCCTTAAGCATGTCAGCGGCAAAGAAATGGCGGTCTTTCAGGATCGTCAGGTCAAATACTACCGGAAATATCCCCCGCGCAAAGGTCTGGCGGTGACTGCCCTGGTGGTTAATTCCCCAGACCGGCGCCGCAATGCCGGAGGCGTCTATTTTCGCCTGGGGGACCAATGGGGCATCTTGAAGGACCCCAGTGGCAGTAAATCCCGGGCCTCCACCCCGGTAGCCTCCTTAAGGCCCGGGGACGTGGTTCAGGTGCGCTTGCTGAACCGGGAGCGCCAACAAGGCAAGTGGACCGCGGAATTGATCCCTGCGCCGATGGTCCAGGGTGCGCTGGTTTCCATGGAATTGAAGACCGGGCAAGTTCGAGTGCTCATGGGAGGCAAGGACTTTGGCGACAGCACCTTTAACCGGGCTGTCCAGGCCCGGAGGCAACCCGGTTCCGCCTTCAAACCCATTCTTTATGCTGCCGCGGTGGAAAAAGGCTACCGCCCGGATTCCATCCTGGTGGACTCCCCCATTTCTCTGCCCGGAGGCAAGCATGGCCAATTGTGGTCGCCCCAGAATTACGACCACCGTTTCTACGGACCCATACCCTTGTCCTACGCCATCGCCCACTCCCGGAACGTCCCCGCGGTGCGGTTGATGATGGCCATTGGCGTCCCGGCCACCTTGCGCATGGCCAAGACCCTGGGGATCACCAGCCCCATTTTTCCCAATTATGCCTCCGCCCTGGGGGCCTCCGATCTCACCTTGATGGAACTGACCCGGGCCTACTCTGCTTTCCCCAATAACGGTAAGTTGGTCGAACCGATTTTTATTACCAGGATTGAAGACCGGGATGGCCGGGTTCTGGTGGAGACCCGGCCCCAGAGCCAGCAGGTGATCAACCCCCAAACGGCCGAGACCATGACCGGTCTCTTGATGGGGGTGGTGGAGCGGGGCACCGCCACCCGGGTCCGGGTCCTGGGACGGCCCCTGGGCGGCAAGACCGGCACCACCAATAAAACCAGAGACGCCTGGTTCATCGGCTTCACTCCCTCTTTGATCACCGGGACTTGGGTGGGGATGGATGACGAACGCAGTCTGGGCCCCAAGGAAACGGGCTCGGCGGCCGCAGCCCCCATTTTCATCGCCTACATGAAGGAAGCCCTGAAGGGCACTCCGGTGGAACAATTCCATGAGCCTTCGGACACCGTGCTGGCCAAGGGGGGCCACGAGGAGGCCGCCGGCAGTCCCACCGATGATGAAGTCGCGGCACAATCCGACGAGACCTTCTATCCCGAGGACGAGACTCTGGAGGAAAAAATCACCACCCCCCAGGCCTCCAGTCAGCAATTCTTTAAGGACGACCTGGAATAAAGAAAGTTTTTGGTTTTCGGTTTTTGATTTTCGGTATAAAGTTTAATAACATTAATAGCCTAGGCGTGAGTAATCACGCCTTTGCCGTTAATGGTTTATATCTTAGGCCGTTTTTCACTCATTCCCAAGTTGCACCTGGGAACGAAGCAGGATGTCACCCACAGCTTGGCTTGCAATTGCCTTTCCCAGCCACCATATCCGCTTGGGATGGAGACTGTAAAAGGCTCTTGTCTTCTTAAACGAATTAAACTGAAAATAGTCTTTTAGGAGCATCTATGCGACAAATCGAGGTGGCCCAGGTCACCCAGGCAGTAAAAACTGCGGCCATTGCTGCTAATTACGAGCCCGGGGCCGATCTCTTGGCCGCCCTGGCCCATGGGGCGGAGGCCGAAGAATCTCCCAGCGGCAAAGAAATCTTCCGGCAACTGCTGGAGAACGCCCGCATCGCCAAGGAGGAGCGGATTCCCATGTGCCAGGATTGTGGCCTGGCCATCGTCTTTGCCGAAGTGGGGCAGGATGTCCATCTGGTGGGCGGCGATTTTGCCGAAGCCATACAGGAAGGCATCCGCCAGGGATACGGCGAGGGGTACCTGAGGAAATCTTTGTGCCATCCGTTGACCCGGGCCAACACGGGAGATAACACCCCGGCCGTCATTCATGTGGAGATTGTGCCGGGAGACCGCCTTAAGCTCACCGTGGTCCCCAAGGGCGGCGGCAGCGAAAACATGAGCCGCCTTTACATGTTGAAGCCCGCAGAAGGCTTGGCCGGCATCAAAGAGAAAGTGGTGGCTACAGTGGCCGAAGCCGGTCCCAACCCCTGTCCTCCCATTATCGTGGGGGTGGGCATCGGGGGGACTTTCGAGCGGGCCGCCTTGCTGGCCAAAAAGTCTTTGCTCCGTGAACTCGGCCACCCCAACCCTGATCCGGAACTGGCCGGCCTGGAGCGCCAACTTCTGTCCGAGGTCAATGACCTGGGCATCGGACCCCAGGGGCTGGGAGGCCGAATCACCGCCATGGCCGTGCATGTTTTGATGCAGCCCTGCCACATCGCCTCGCTGCCGGTGGCGGTCAATATTCAATGCCATGCTTCCCGGCATAAGGAAGTGGTGCTTTGAGACAGTTTTCTGTTTTCTGTTTCCTGTTTTCTGTAAAAAGAAAACAAGGCATTGTTTGCTGATAATTTTTTAATGGGAAACTGGTATATAGCAGCAGCCAAAAAATCCCTTCCATTATTCTCTCTTGAGGGGAGAAGACCAGGGTGAGCGCTGAAAAACAAATAACTTTAACCGAAAACCGGAAACCGGAAACCATATAAAAGGTATCTTATGGCCAAAACGGTGAAACTAACGCCCCCTCTGACCGACCAGGACGTATTGCCGCTGGAAATCGGCGATACGGTCATAGTCAGCGGAGTTATCTATACAGCCCGGGACGCGGCCCACAAACGTCTGGTGGATATGCTGGCCCGGGGTGAGCAATTGCCCATGGATTTGCGGGGACAAATCATCTACTATGTAGGCCCCAGTCCGGCCCGGCCCGGCCGGGTCATAGGAGCTGCCGGCCCCACCACCAGTTATCGCATGGATTCCTATGCCTCCACCCTGATCAAAATGGGTTTAAAAGTGATGATCGGCAAAGGTAAGCGTTCCGCCGAAGTCATTGCCGCCCTGAAGGAATATAAGGCCGTGTACCTGGGGGCCACCGGCGGCGCCGGGGCCCTCATTTCCCAGCGCATTAAAAAGGCTGAAGTGATTGCTTTTCCTGAATTGGGTCCTGAAGCCGTCCACCGCCTGGAGGTGGAAAATTTCCCCACTATCGTGGTAAATGATTGTCAGGGTCGGGATCTCTATGAACTGGGAGTTAGGCAATACCGCCGTGCCGCGGCCCGCTAGCATCTGAGGCCTGCGGGGCTTCACCGGGATGAGGAACATCCCGTCCTTAAGGATGCCGCGATGGATATGCCAATGGACCTGGCAGAGGTTGTCGCCCGGGTCAAGGAAAAACGGCGCATCTTTCAGGAATACAATTTTGGCCCCCTGAAGGATGACGCTCTAAAGACCTTTTATGACCTGGCCCAGGAATATGAGACCATAGAAAATTTCTACCGGGTTGCGGTCAGCGTGATCAAGGAGTTTTTTGATCTCGAGGCCCGCCTCTACCTGGTCTGTGCCGACGGTCGGCTGGAGCTGACCTGCGACAGCCTCCGGGGAGTCTACCCCGACAAGACCCATCCGCCACCCCATATCCGCCTGGCCAGTCAGGCTTTTTCCGCCGATGGCGGCCTGATAATCCCCATCCGGGGCAACCTGCTCCTGGTTAACCAGCTCCCCTTCTACGCTAAAGATCAGGTTATCGGCATGCTGGAACTCTACCCTGGGAGCCAGATCTCGGAAAAGGACCGCTTTTTCTTCGAAAAGTATGCCAATCGCCTGGGCTACAACGTCCATATCAAGATCATCGCCCGCCAGAACATTCAGCACATCCGTTTCATCAACAGCCTGGTGGCGGACATCGAACACAATGTCATTATTCCCAACATCAGCCTCAGCCTCTACCTCCGGCATTTACGGAACAAGATAAAAAAGCTGAAAGAACTGGAATGTGTCTGCGAATTCATGAATCCCGAATGTCCCAAACAGCCGGATGCTAAACAGGTTTTTCGCGGCCTGATCGACGAACTGGAACATGACTACGAGCACCTGGAGCAGCACTATAAAGGGGTCAGTCTTTTTATCGAATCTTTATTCCGCCTGTCCCACTTCCAGAAAGGCCAGTTCGTCCTGCGGCGCCGGACCACCCGGGTCACCAAGGAAATCATCGAGCCCCAGTTGAACCTTCAGATTGACAAGCTCCGGGAGCGCCATATTGAGATCGACACCGGCGCCGGGGTCATGCCCGATGAGGACCTCCCCCTGTCCGTGGACAAGGGCCTGATGTCCCAGGTTTATGCCAACCTGTTTTCCAACGCCGTGAAGTATGCCCGCCGCAACTACGAAGGCCGCAAATACATGGCCTATGGCCGGGACCTGCTGAAAAACTATTTCGGACCAGGGAAAGATGGCATAAAGTTCAACGTCTTCACCACCGGACCCCACCTGCCCCCGGAAGATGTGCCCCATATCTTCGACGAGGGCTACCGGGGCACCAATACCGACGGCGAAGTGGGCACCGGCCGGGGGCTCTTTTTTGTGCGCAATGTCGTGGAAACCCATGGCGGGGAGGTGGGCTACGAAGCCACTCCCGGGGGCAACAATTTCTATTTCGTGCTGCCTCTGGTAGTTACCCCGGAAGGGTCGCTGGCGGGTCTGGAGTCTCCTGAACAGAACCTCGGGGAAGCATGAGCATCCGCTATCTGGCCGAAGAACTCTACCGTTTGACCCGCCGGGTGGAGGACCTGGAAAAGGCCCTGGCTGCCTTGGGGATTGCGGCCCCCCTTCAGGAGCGCACCCGGCTGGAAATGGAACTGCACCGGGCCAGAAAGGAACTGGCCCATGTGCGGGCAGTCCTGGATTCCAAAAAGGAGCCGCCCAAAATCTAATCTATCAACCATCTTCACATTCTCGCCAACCTCAACGTGCTTTGAAGTTTTTACTGCTGCTCCCCTAAAAGACTCACCAAGAATCCATTGATATAATTCTATCAAATCTTTAGATATCATCATGTTATCGCAAGATGATACGTCATTATGCTTCTTTTTGGTGGTCCAGGATTGGGTGACTAATATTGTGGCTGCCGCACAACATTAAAGGCAGGCAGGATTAAGCGCAATGCGAAAAGAACTTTGAATTTATCTCTTTGGTAATTCGGAGGCGGTTAAAGGCAACCGAAGACTCTAGACAGTAGATGCTTCGCTGGGCCCGGCATAACAAAAAGGGATATACGTTAACCCAACCCACCGATTCTTTAGAAAAAACCGCTAAGTGTGACCAGTTGCACCGGCATTCCCGGTGTCCCCCGATGAGGCAATATATTAATTTATAATTATTACTTTAAAAAAAATATAACAAAGATTGACAAAGATAATGTGGATTATTAATTTTATAGAAAATTATTGAAGATTAAGGGAGGGAGAATGCTTACTAAAGTCAAAAAGAGGCGAATACGAGGAAAGATCCTTGGGGTTCTTTTCATGACCATGGCGGCGTTTTGCCTGATGGTCCCCAACGTTAACGCGGCAGCTATCGATTTGGGTTTAGCGGCAAACTGGGCTATCCTGGCCGGACCGATGGGTATTACCCTCTCCGGGGGGTCCAAGGTCTTCAATACAGACCCAAGCGGCTCTTTGGGCAATGTTGATCTTACCGGTGCTACCATTCCTCCCCCTGCAACTATGGCCGGGAGTTTGATAATCCAAACGGGGAAAAATCTTTTTCCGCCAGATGCAGGAACCTCAATTCCCCCCCTTGTTGCAGGGGGTGTTCAGCAAGATGCAGCGGGAGATGCACTCATAACCGCCGCCTTCGCTGCTGCAGAAGCGCGTTCAGATTTTTATGGCACGCAGCCCACCACCGCGGGCTTTGAAGGGTTTGCCAACATCACCAATGCCAACAACGATATTGATATAACCGGAAAGGGTTTGGTCATCATTAATGTCAACAGCATTCTGTTGACCCAGCCCCTCGGGATCACAGGTGGAGCTGCCGATTGTCTTATTCTCAATCTCCCGGCTCCGGGCAGTATCATCTTACTCGATGTAATTACTGCGAATAACCCGTTCAACCTGTTGCTCAATTCCACCCATGACGGCTTGGTTTATTCGATGCTTAATGACGTCGATGGAATTTGGCTCAGTCCCGGGTCAGAATTTCGCATGGCGAGTGCCACCCACGAAGGCGCGGCCATCGCCTCCTGTGTCCATTACCACTCGGCTTCTACCCTTGTCCCCCTGCCACCCAGCGTGTTTCTCCTCGGTTCCGGACTGATAGGTCTCACCCTCCTGGGTGGAAGAAGGAAATGGTTCCGCAAAGATTAACCGGGGTGGAAGTTTAATCCCCGCAGAAAGCCAGGGCAGGAGGCGCCGCTGGATCGGTGCATCAGACCTCAGAAATTGGCTGAGGCCCGATCCAGCCAGCCTCTTGTTTCTTTTTTTGGGCTTGCCGACTTAAGTCTAGGCGTATTTCCAGCGATTGCCGAAAGTTGTTGCTGGTTATCCGGTTAGATTTGTCATTCTGAGCGCAGCGAAGCATCTCGCTTTTTTAAAATTATTCGGTCGCATAGCTCCCTCAGAATGACAATCACAGGTGGCTCATGAGGCTCTCGAAAAGGAAAAACCTTTTGAGCCTCTGGCAAAATGTAGCCGCAGGCTTTACCGTTTGCCTGGGCTGGAAAGCCTGTGCCACTGGGCCTTTTAATTGACAATCAAGAAAAATAGTCGGTCTTTGGATAAATTTTGCAAGAGGCTCTTTTGGCAATTGCAATAATTAGGGCGGGAAAGCAAAGGGCCTCCCGCCTTCCAATCCTTTAATCCTTTTCTGTCATGCGTCACGCTTGTGCTGGCTCCTTGCCTTACAAAAGGGTAGGCTTACCCCCGGCAACACTCTCCCCGCTCTTTCTTGCGGGGTGCCGCGCTTCAGGTCCTTTTAAACCATTTATCTGAGAGTCTCCTCATTAAAACCGGCCACCGGTGGGGGGAGAGGGAAAGAATAATAAAAAATTACTGCAGCAAGAAGAAATGTAACCCATGGAAAAACGCTGTACCATCTGCACTCACGAAAATCTAGCGGAGATCGACCGCGACCTGATGGCCGGCATGCCCCTGCGTCAACTGGCCGCTCACTACGGGATTTCCCCTTCTGCGCTCTCCCGCCACACCAAACATCTTCGCCGCGCTCTGGAAGCCGCCGACCACGAGAACCATCAGGCCCATCAGAACGCGCTCCTGGATAAATTAAACCTCTTAGAGTTCCGCCTGGAACGCATCTATCAAAAGGCCCAAGAAAGCCATTCACTTTCCATCTCCCTGGGCTGTGTCCAGGAAGTCCTCCGCATCTTCAATCTCCGGGAAAAAATCCGTCAGTCCCTGTCAGGAAAGTTTTAATGCCCCCGTTCCGCATCTTATCCAGTCCACATCCGATTTCGTGCGGATATCCAGCGACTTCTCTCCGGGGCGCCTCCGCTTCTCTCCGGGACGCCTCCGACGCGGATGCGGTACGGGATGCGGAACAAACCTGCAATTTAACCGGTCAAAGGTGGTCAAGTGCCTGAAATAACTGAAATAGAAACTATAAATTGTCAGTCTCCCCCGCTCCCCCTGGGGACAGGGGCGGCCTAATCCTTCCGGTTAATCAGGGCTGCCAGGTATCCGGCGCCGAAGCCGTTGTCGATGTTCACCACCGCAATCCCCGTGGCGCAGGAGTTGAGCATGGCCAAGAGCGCCGCCAAGCCGCCGAAAGAGGCGCCGTAGCCGATGCTGGTGGGCACCGCCACCACCGGCCGGTCCACCAGCCCTGCCACCACGCTGGGGAGCGCCCCTTCCATGCCTGCCGCCACAATGAAGCAGGTGGCCTGGGCCAGCAGTTCCTGGTGGGCCAGGAGCCGGTGCAGTCCTGCCACTCCCACGTCGTACAAGGCTTCGGCCCGGTGGCCCATGATCCGGGCGGTGACCAGGGCCTCTTCGGACACGGGGATATCCGAGGTGCCCGCAGAGATCACCAGGATCAGGCCCCGGCCCCGGTCGGGGATTTCGCCCCGGCTCAGGGTCCACGCCTGGGAATCCGGATAATAGCGGGCTTCGGGAAATTCGGGCGCCAGCGCCGCGGCGTGGTCCGGAGCCAGGCGGGTCACCAGGATGTGGTCCGAGCGGGCGCTCAGGGAGGCGAGGATGCCCCGGACCTGTTCCAGGCTTTTGCCCGCAGCGAACACCACTTCGGGGAAGCTCTGCCGCAACTGGCGGTGATGGTCCACCCGGGCAAACCCCAGGTCTTCGAAAGGCAGGGTCCGCAGGCGCTCCAGGGCCCCGGCCACCGGCAGCCGTCCCGCCCGAACTTCTTCCAACAGGTGCTCTAAAATTTTCTTATCCATAGGTCATTCCTGGTAGTCTGTTTCGCAATTAGCTATCCAGCAGAAGTTCCTGAATTCCTCCCCCTTGATGGGGGAGGGTTAGGGTGGGGGTGATTAAATCCCAATGGATATGCCTTCAATTCTCCCTCCCCCTCACCCCCTCCCACCAGGGGAGGGGGAATTAAAAAGGGCCTCGATTATTAAAGTAACGCCACACTAGATTGACTTCACTGGGGAACCAGCTTGCCCTCTTTGGTTACCTGAAAGGTTTGATCTCCCCAGGATACCCCGCTGCCCAAAAAACTCGCCAGCCACAGGCCGAAGGCCAACAAGTCTTTCAGTGGCAATAAAGCCAAAGCCCACCAAGACAGCACCCCTTTCAGACAGAGGCGTTCAGAGAAAACCGCCACCGTCCCCCGCAAGCACAGGGTAGCCGCGGCCAAACCCCAGGCCCAAGGCGCCAAGCCCGTGGCCAGGACGATGGCGAGGCTGTAAACCAGCGCATGGGTAATGCCATAAGCCAGGTAGCCTCCGGGGCGGCAGACCCGGTAGGTGCGGGCCCAGCGAAGCTGGTGGGCCAGGTAGGCAGCCAGGTTCATCTCTGGGTTGTTGGTCTCCACTACATAGGGCAGAATCTTGACTGTAAGCCCGGTTTGGGCGACCCTGAGTCCCAACTGATAATCGTCCGCCAAAAAATCGGCCAGCGGGGCGAATCCGCCGCTGGCGGTGAGGGCCTGCCGGGTCAGGGCCATGGTGGCCCCCAGCGCGAAGCGTATCTCTTCCACCGAGGTGGCCGCGGCCACCGAGGGGATGAAATCCGCACTGATGGTCAAGGCCTCTAACATGGCCCCCAGGGTCCGGCTCCGGCCGGCCCGGTACGGACAGCTCACCAAACCCAGGCCAGGCTCCCGAAAAGCCGCAGCTACTTGGGACAGGTAATCGGGGCCGACTTTCACGTCGCCGTCGGCAATTATCAGCAGGTCGTAACGGGCCCGGGGCCAAAGCTGACGCAAGGTGCTGATTTTTGGGTTGAGTCCCAGGTCCTCCGGGCAGAAGATGATCTCCTGGTCGCAGCCAGGATAGGCCTGGTGCAATTCCTTAAGAAGAGCTACCACGGGGTTGTCGGCATCCCGGACGCCAAAAAGTACCTGGTAGGGATGGTAATCCTGGGTCAGGAAGCTGGCCAGGCATTCCCGGGACAGGGGCTCCAGGCCCTTGAGAGGTTTAAAAACGGTGATGCCTGGACCGACGGGAGCCGGCGGCAGGGGAGGGGGAGGAGGGTTAAAAAACCGCCCCAGGGAGACCAAGACCAGGAATTGGTAGAACCAGGCTGCCGCCAGCAGAAGAATAAACAGATAAACCATGGCACCTATCAGGTCGGGAATCGGAGCGGCCGGAGATTTGAAATCAGTCATTCCTGAAAAAGAAAATCCATCAGCCGCTGACAATCCATCATACCATCTCCCCGGGAAAAAGACACCTGCGGCCGCCACTGGCATCGGTGCTCCTTGCCTTTTTCAGGTTGCGACTTATATTAATATGGCATTTAATATTTAGGAACCTCGATTTGCCCTTTGCCTCCGGCACCAAGGGGGCGCCAGGGCAGTGGCATCGCGGCAAAAGGCAGCAAAGATTCCTTAACTGAGGAGAGGTCTGATGGGAGAAATCAACTGGCGGGATAACTGGGATTCGGCCCTAAAAGAGGCCCAACAAGTCAACCGACGCATCGTGCTGGAGCTGTACATGGACGGCTGCCCCCATTGCATGCGGTTGCACAACGAGACCCATGCCGATCCCGGAGTAACGGATACTTTGAACTCCAAGTATATCCCGGTACGCCTGGAAGGGCGCGGCCACATGGATGTAGTGAAAAAATTCAACGTCACCGGTGCCCCCACAACCCTGGTTCTGTCACCGGATGGCCAAGAACTGCACCGCTTTCCCGGTTACTATCCGCCGGCTGACTATTTGAAAGAGTTGGAAAAAACCGGCTGAGATGAAATGATTCCCTAAATCCAGTAACATATTTCCCCGTCCCCTCACGCCTAAGGGGGAGAGGGTCAGGCTGAGGGGTTGAGCTCTAATGTTCAAGGCAGCCCCCGAAACCGGCACTGGAGCTTGGCCAAGTCAGTCCCTAAAATTGTCGGTGGGGTTTTTTTGACGACATAAGCCCCTGTGCTGCTAAGCGGCGGCAGCGGATTCGCGGCTGCGTTCCCATAATTCTTTAGTCCTGCGGTTTGCTTCTTGGTTACGGCTATTCTGATTTGCCAATGAGAGAAATTTTGTATAGTATAAGGCTGCATGTCTAACCGCGGGCCCTCCGGGGCCGAAGATCATTTCTGTATTCAAGGGGCTCCATGAATTTACGCGTCAAGTTCGGTATTGCGGTTTGTGTGGTTCTGGCAGTCTTGATGATGGCGGCCGGATTTGCAGCGGGTGAGGACGAAGGGTTCAAAGTGTCCGCCCGCTCTTTTGTCATTATGGACGCCAAAACCGGTAAGATCTTATTAGCTCTCAACCCCCAGCTTTTCCTTCCTCCGGCCAGCACCCTCAAAGTTATGACCGCCATGTCGGTGGTGGAGCACCTGAAAATGGACGACAAGGTAAGTGTCAGCCCTTATGCCGCGGCGGCGCCTGCGTCCAAGATCAATATAAAACCGGGTGAGACTTACACGGTGCACGACTTGCTCTACGCTCTTCTCTTGAGCTCGGCTAACGATGCAGCCCGGGCCCTGGCGGAAAAGGTAAGCGGTAGTGAACCGGCGTTCACCCATCAACTTACCCAGGAAGTGCGGCAATGGGGGGCCTACCGCACCACCTGTGCCACCGCCAACGGACTGCCTGCGGACAACCAGTATTCCACTGCCCAGGACCTGGCCCTCATGTTCCGGCGGGCCATGAGTAATCCGGAACTGGCCAAAATCATGTCCACCAAGTATTACACCATCCAGGGAGACCGGGAACTGCGGAACCATAACCGTTTCCTATTCACCACGCCCCTGGCGGTGGCGGGCAAAACCGGCTATACCCGGGCTTCCAAACATACTTATGTGGGCCTTTTCAGAAACGGCGACCAGGAAATTATCATCGCGATGATGGGGAGCACTAAGAAATGGGCCGATCTGCGGCCTCTGATTGAGAAGGGATTCGAATTGGAGGGGACCCCCATCGCCAAACTGCCCCCCGCGGAAGAGAAACTCTGGTTTGCCAAGCGCAGTAACGGCCAACCCATCCGGGTCTCCCGGAAATCCAGCCGGCGGGCCTGCAAAGTAGTGATGGGCTCTGCGGGATCAGTGCCGGCTAAGAAAAAAGCGGTTGTCAAGAGAAGGTCCAAGAACCTGGACCAATAACCCTTTGTCCAAAAAATGACTGAGTAGTGGTGTATGTCGCGGAAAGGGTTGTTCAACAAGGTGAAAAACCGGCCCACCCGGCGGAAATTCGTGGTGTCCACCATCCGTAAGGGTGACGACATCTTCGAGACCGCCGTGTTTGAGGCCAATTTTTTCTATCTACCCCGGCGCTGGAGCCAGCCGGACCTCTGCATCCAGACCGAAACCGTTGATGAAGCCTGGGAATTGCATTACCGATTGACGGCCCGCTTCACGCAGGAGTATCCCGCCCGCCTCATACAGGAATACTGCGAAACTCTCTCCCGCAAGCACCGTCAGGATTAAGGGTTCCTCTCCCGCTAGAGCGCCGCCAAAGGCGAAACTCACCTGCCAATAATTAAATTATCTTGCATTTTGGGATTTTTTATTCGCCTCCAGCCCTGGAGGGACACGTGCAGCCCAAACAGGGCAGCCAACGGGAACCGGCCGACAGCCTGCCTAAGGAGAGAAAAAGAAAGCCCCGTATTTTATTGTGGAGCCTCATGGCCCACCTTCGATCCGGTGTCAACCACCACAATGGTAATGCCGTGCGACTTGCGGATTAATTGTTCCACAATAGTTTTCCCGCCAATCCAGCGTTTCCAGAAGGGCAGGGGGCCAGGTTTGCCGATGACGATGTGCCCCACCCGGTATTCCCGGGCAAAGTGCAAAATAGTCTCCGCCACGTCCTCACCCTTGTAAGGAAAGACTTGGGCGCCCAATTGTTTGGCCAAAGTCAGAGTTTCGGCCAGCTTGCTCTGGGTGGCCGTGTCGATGACGGTGGGTTCTTCCCGGGGCGTCTGGACATAGACCGCATACCAGTTACGGTTCAGGCGGCCGGCGAGGCGCGAGCCATAGCGCAGCAAGGCGGCGCTGTTAGGGCCCCGGGAGCTTAAGCACACCATAACTTGATCCGGCGCGGTATCATGTTCCTCTTCGGGTTCGGCCCGGCGTCTCAAGTCAATCTGTGAGGCAACTTCCCGCAGAGTCAATTCCCGCAACTGATCCAGATTTACCCGCTTGAAAAAGTTTTCCAGGGCTGTGGAAATCCGCTCATGGGGATAAATCTTGCCCTCACGCAACCGTTGCTGCAAGTCCTCCGGCGCCAGGTCCACATTGACAATCTCATCGGCTTCGGCCAGCACCGAATCCGGGACCCGCTCAAAAACCTTTACGCCGATCTGAGTTTCCACGGTGTCATAGAGACTTTCCAGATGTTGGACGTTGAGGGTGCTGATGACGTGAATGCCGGCGGCCAGAAGGTCCTGCACATCTTCGTAGCGTTTGGCGTTTTTGCTGCCGGGGACATTGGTGTGGGCCAGTTCGTCCACTAAGGCCACTTCGGGTCGGCGGGCCAGGACCGCGTCCAGATCCATTTCCTCAAGGGTGATGCCGCGATACTGCTCCCGGCGGCGGGGGACGACTTCCAAGCCTTCGATAAGTTGAGCCGTTTCTTCCCGTCCATGGGTCTCCACCAGACCCACCACCACGTCAATGCCCTCACTTTTCAGGCGGTGGCCTTCCTGGAGCATTTGCCAGGTTTTGCCGACCCCCGCCCCATAACCCAGATAAACCTTAAGCTTCCCGCGTTGGGCGCGGCGGATCAAACGCAGGAAGCTTAGGGCTTTATCATCGGGCATGGGAGGGACTCGCTGCCGCGTCCAGGACCAGGTTCAGCCGGAGCACATTCACCCCCGGTTCGCCCAGAAAACCAAGACTGGGACCTTCGATACAGGTTTCCATAAGATTTTTGACCCGGTTCAGACTCAAGCCCCGGGCGGCGCTCACCCGAACGGCCTGAAGTTCCGCATTTTTCAGGCTAATGTGGGGGTCTAATCCGCTTCCGGAGGCGGTCACGGCGTCCGCGGGGATGAGGGTATCGGGGCCAAGCTGATTCTCGTCCCTATACACAGCAAGACGCTCCTTGACCTGGTCTACAAGTTTTTGGGAAAGAGGCCCCAGGTTGCTGCCGCCTGAACTGGCGCCGTCATAGCCGGTTTCGCCTGCGGCCGAGGGCCGCGGATGGAAATACTGCGGGCCGCCAAAGTTCTGCCCAATGAGGGCGCTGCCCACCACCTGTCCTTGCCGTACCAACAAAGAGCTGTTGGCCTGATGCCCAAACGCGACCTGGGCGATCCCCCAAACCACCAGGGGATAGACGCCGCACAAAATTATGAGCAGGGCCGCCATGATCAAAAACGCCGTTTTGATCTCTTTGAAGAATTCCCGGATCTTCATGATTTATCTCTTTTAGGCGAGATGCAAGGTGATGATGATCAAGTCGATGAGCTTGATGCCGATGAATGGCACGATGACGCCACCCAGACCATAGATCAGCAAATTGCGCCGCAGAATCGCCACCGCCCCCAGGGGCCGGAACTGGATGCCTCTTAAGGCCAGGGGCACCAGGGCGATGATAATCAGGGCGTTGAAGATCACCGCGCTGAGGATGGCGCTTTCCGGAGACGCCAATTTCATTATATTAAACGGAGCAATCTGCGGAAAGGTAGCCATCAACATGGCGGGAATGATGGCAAAGTATTTGGCCACATCGTTGGCCACGCTGAAGGTGGTAAGGGCGCCCCGGGTCATGAGGAGCTGTTTGCCGATTTCCACCACCTCGATGAGTTTCGTGGGGTTCGAATCCAGGTCCACCATGTTGCCGGCCTCTTTGGCCGCCTGGGTGCCGGTGTTCATGGCCACCCCCACGTCGGCCTGGGCCAGGGCCGGGGCGTCGTTGGTGCCGTCGCCGGTCATGGCTACCAGGTGGCCGGCTGCCTGCTGGCGGCGAATCAGGGCCAGCTTGTCCTCCGGCTTGGCCTCAGCCAGGAAGTCATCCACCCCCGCTTCTTTGGCGATGGCCGCGGCGGTGAGGGGATTGTCGCCGGTGATCATGATGGTTTTGATACCCATGGCCCGGAAGCGTTCAAAACGGTCCGGCAAGCCGCCCTTGACGATGTCCTTGAGATAAATGACGCCATAGACCTTTTCGGCGCTGGCCACCACCAGGGGCGTGCCGCCCAGAAAACTGATGCGCTCGATCTCGCTTTCCACTTCTTTGGGCAGCGAAGCGCCGACAAAATCACGCACGGCGTCCGCAGCCCCTTTGCGGTAGCGGTCCCCATCGATATTGACCCCGCTCATGCGGGTCTTGGCGGAAAAGGGCACAAAGCGGCCCTGAGAGAACTCGCGCAGATCCCGGCCCCGCAACCCATACTCTTTTGCCAGGACTACGATGCTCCGCCCCTCTGGGGTTTCGTCGGCCAGTGAAGCCAGTTGCGCCACATTGGCCAGTTCCTTCACTTCCACACCCGAGGCGGGGATAAACTCCACCGCCTGGCGGTTGCCCAGGGTGATGGTGCCGGTTTTATCCAAAAGGAGCACGTCCACATCGCCTGCGGCCTCAGCCGCCCGGCCGCTCATGGCCAGCACGTTTTTCTGCACCAGCCGGTCAATGCCGGCAATGCCGATGGCGCTCAAGAGGCCGCCGATGGTGGTGGGAATCAGGCAGACCAGCAAGGCGGCCAGGACCGGGACCGAAAACGACACCCCGGCATAAGCTCCAAAGGGTTTCAAGGTAACAATGACCACCAGAAAAATGATGGTTAAGGCCGCCAGCAGGATGGTCAAGGCGATTTCGTTGGGGGTCTTCTGGCGGCTGGCGCCCTCAATGAGGCCAATCATCCGGTCCATGAAACTTTCCCCAGGGTTGGCGGTAACCCGGACCACGATTTCGTCGGAGAGCACCCGGGTGCCGCCGGTCACGGCGCTGCGGTCGCCGCCGGCCTCGCGAATGACCGGGGCGGATTCGCCGGTGATGGCCGATTCATCCACGGTGGCCGCGCCTTCGATTACCTCGCCGTCCGCAGGAATGGGCTCCCCGGCCTTAACGACGAAAATGTCATCCTTACGCAAGGATTCTGCCGGAACGGTCTCAATGACGCCGTTGGGAAGGCGGCGATTCGCCATGGTTTGGGTGCGGGCGCGACGCAAAGTGGCAGCCTGGGCCTTGCCCCGGCCTTCGGCCATGGCCTCGGCAAAGTTGGCGAACAACACCGTGAACCAGAGCCAGAGGGCGATCTGCAGGAAGAACCACCAGGGGCCGCCATGCAAGGGCGTATAGAAAAGCTTGACCGTAGTGACCACGGCGCCCACCATGGCCACAAACATTACGGGATTCCTGACCATCAGGCGCGGGTCCAGCTTGCGAAAGGAATCCCAGATCGCCGGGAAAAGAATCGTCTTATCAAACAAAGAACGAGATTTTATTTTGGCAGCCATGGTCAAGGTCCTTAAAACAGCTTGTCAGAGTTGATCATCAAAAAATGCTCGACAATGGGCCCGAGGCTGAGGGCTGGAAAGAAGGCCAGGGCCCCCACGATGATCACCGTGCCGATGAGTAGCAAAGTGAAGGTAGGCCCGGATACGGGAAAACTGCCAGCGCTAACCGGAACGGTCTTCTTGGCCGCCAGGCTCCCGGCCAGGGCCAGCACCGGCACGATGAGCAGGAAGCGCCCTATAAGGGTGGCCAGCCCCAGAGTCAGGTTATACCAGGGGGTGTTGCCCGACAAGCCTGCAAAGGCGCTGCCGTTGTTGCCGATGGTTGAGGTATAGGCGTAGAGCATCTCGCTGAAGCCGTGGGGACCGGCATTGTTCAGACCCTTCAGGCCCCACGGGCTCGTGGCGGCCACCGCCGTAAAGCCCAAAAGAAACACGATGGGCACCAGGATGGCCAGGGCCGCGACCTGGACGTCAAAGGACTCGATCTTTTTACCCAGGTATTCCGGGGTGCGGCCCACCATGAGACCGGCCAGGAAAATGGCCAGCACCACAAAGACCAACATGCCGAAAAGGCCGGCGCCCACGCCGCCGAAGATAACCTCCCCCAAAAGCATGTTGAACATGGGCACCAACCCCCCCAGGGGCGTGAAGGAATCGTGCATGGAGTTGACCGCGCCGCAGGAAGCATCTGTGGTCACCGTGGCAAATAAAGCGGAATTAAAGATGCCGAAACGGACTTCCTTGCCTTCCATATTGCCACAGGTTTGATCAATCCCCAATGCCGTCAGGCGCAGGTTGCCCCGGGCTTCGGCATACCAGCAGACCAGGACGCCCACCAGGAATAACAGAAACATGGCCGACCACACCGACCAGCCGTGCTTCTGGTGGCGCACCATGCGCCCCAGGTAATAGGTCAGGCTGCTGGGAATTATAAAGATGGATAATATCTGAATGAAGTTCGACAGCGGGGTGGGGTTTTCGAAGGGATGCGAGGCGTTGGCATTGAAGAAGCCGCCGCCGTTGGTGCCCAGCACCTTGATGGCCACCTGGGAGGCCACGGGGCCCTGGGGGATCGTTTGGGTTTCGACTTTGACGTCCTCCATGACCGGATTGCCCTGGGGGTCTGTAATCCCCTGACCGTTGGCGTCTTTTTTAGCGACTTGGGCGGTGTAGGGATCGAGTACTTTAACGGTTTGGTAGCTGCTAAAGCTCTGAATCATCCCCTGGGACACCAGAAATACCGCTAACACCAAACAGATGGGCAGGAGCAGGTAGAGGCAAGTGCGGGTCAGATCGGTCCAGAAGTTACCCAAGGTCGCCGCCTTATCCCGGGCGATGCCCCGCACCAGGGCTGCGGCGATGGCAATGCCCGCGGCGGAAGAAACAAAGTTGTGAAAGGTCAGCCCCACCATCTGCGAGAGGTAAGACATGGTGCTTTCGCCACCGTAATTCTGCCAGTTGGTGTTGGTGGTGAAACTGGCGGCGGTACTAAAGGCAAGATCACCGGCCACCCCGCTAAGACCCTGGGGATTGAGGGGCAGCAGGCCTTGCAGCCGCAGGATAAAGTAAGTCAACAACATAGTGACCAGACTGAAGATCAGAACGGAGATGGCATAGCCTTTCCAATCCTGCTCCTTGGCCGGATCGATCCCGGCGAGGCGATAAATCAGGCGCTCCACCGGCTTCAAGGCCGGATCCAGGAAGGTGCGGCCGTTGGCATCCAGCACCCGCACCAGGTACAGGCCCATGGGCTTGGTGAGCGCCAGCAAGACGAGACTGAAAAAAGCCAACTGAATCCAACCACTCAGATTCATAAGAGATTCTCCCGGTTAAAACTTTTGGGGGCGCAGCAGCACCGCGAACAGATAGATAATCAGGGCCACGGCCACCAAGCCCACGATCAGGTTTTCCATGTCTTGCCCTCCTTGGCCAGAAAGCCGACGTAGGTCAGGCAGGCCGCGAAGAAAAGCACGGTAATGGTTATCCAAACCATGTCCATGGATTGAGTGAAACCTCCCTCCAAGTTACTTTAAGCCAGGTTCCTGAGCCGCCTTCACGGTGAAGGTAAATTTGGTCCCCTTTCCCGGATCGCTGGCGACGGCGATGGTCCCGCCTAAGGCCTCAACGATTTCTTTGACAATGGTGAGTCCCAAACCCGAACTGATCTGATCCTGTCCCGGCACCCGAAAGAATTTTTCGAAGACGCGGGGCAGATACTCAGGAGAAATACCTATACCGGTATCTTCCACGGTTTTGCGGGCTATGGCCTGACCGGACTCATTGAGGGTATGAATGCTCACCACGCCCACCGCAGCCACGATCAGCAAAAGGCCGGCGAAGGCTATCACCAGTTTGGTCCTGATCCCCATAGAATTGAGCCCCCTGACCACGGAGGATGCAATCCCCATGCCGGTGGTGGTCAATTCCTAATTGCTTGGAATCGTTGTCTTATTAATAAGTCTAGTCGGAGGCGACTGCAAGGGTGGTTTCAAAATGCAGGCTGTGGTTGATGCCAAGATTGCAGAATGAAAGGGAGCGGTCGTATGCCGTATTTTTTGCGGCGGCGCCAGAGGGTGACCGGGTCCATGCCCAAAACCCGGGCCGCCTCATCCAAGGACTTGGTGGTTGCCAAAATCTGGCGAATGTGCATTTCTTCGATGATCTCCAGGGAAACCGGGTCGCCCACTTGGGGCGCCAGTGGCGCCGGAGTGAGGTGCATCGGCATACACTCCACGTCCATGATATCGTCGGCGCAGAGCAGGACAGCGCGCTCAATGACATTGCGCAACTCCCTGATGTTTCCGGGCCAAGAGTAATGCTGGAGGGCCGCCTCAGCCGCGTCGGTGAGACCCAGGATGCGGCGATGGTTCTGGCGGGCAAAAAAAGCGAGCAGGCGCTCCGCCAGGGGCATGATGTCCTCTTGGCGCTCCCTTAAGGGCGGGACCACGATATCCACCACATTTAACCGATAAAAAAGGTCTTCCCGGAATCTACCCCCTTTTACCGCGGCGGCCAGATCGACGCTGGTGGCCGTGATGATGCGCACGTCGGCCTTGCGGGTTTCCACCTCGCCCACCCTTTCATATTCCTTATCCTGGAGAACCCGCTCTCACCTCGAATCAAGAGGGTGACGTCGCTGTCCGCCACCCGCTGAGCCAGCGCCAGGGTTTTCTGCATCACCGGACTGCGGCTGGTGAGGTCCGCTTCCGGGGCAGTTTCATGGAGGGCTTCTTCCAGCGCCGCCACTTTCGCCTCCAGAGTCCGCACTTCGCTGATCTTGCTAATCAAGAGGTTCAATTGATCCGGAGTGAACGGCTTGGGCAGGTAATCAAAGGCACCCCGGCGCATGGCCTCCAAAGCTGTGTCGATGGACGCATAGGCGGTAATCACCACGATCTTCAGCCAGGGGCAGGCCGAACGCAGTCCCGGGATCAATTCCAGGCCCGATGCCGTTCCCAGGCGCAAATCCACCAGGGCCATATCAAAAAACCGACGGGAGGCTTTGGCCAGAGCGTCTTTAAATTTAAAGTTGCTCACAGCCACCACCCCATGGCCCTCGGCCTCTAAAGCAATGGACAAGGTTTTGCGGATATTGGGTTCATCATCGACAATCAGTACGGATAGACAAGGCTCCATATCGGGTTTTGTGCTACCATGATGTTCAATTAAACAGATTGCCAACAATATAATATACTTTTTAAAGGGAGAAGTTTCATAGGCAGGGCTGATGATGAATATAAAAGCTGCAGGCAAGGGGATATAGGCTTCCCTCTTATACCAAGTTGAGCTCATAGAAGGAAGAAAAGCTTTTGCAGGGGCGCACCTGCGTGTGCGCCCTCAGGTGGGCGGACACAGCGGACACATAGGTCCGCCTCTACAAAACACTAATGGTGAACTACCTGTATAAGCGCAACTTGGTATTCAACGGCTTCACGATCATGCTGATCTCCTTGGCATCGAATCGGTATGTCCGCCGCCTCAATAGCGGAGCTGTATTCCGCCGTAAAAGGTGGCGGTGGGCATAGGATAGCCGGCATCTTCCTCATAGAACTGGCTAAACAGGTTTTGGACGCCGCAATACAGGAAACCCTTCATGCCATATAATGAGCCCACGGGATAACGGCCCTCCAGGTTGACCGTGCCGAAACTGTTCATTGAGGTTAAGTAAACCCCGGTGACCGTGTTGGTGCGGGTATTCACAATGGCCGTGGGCTGGGCGCGCGTGGAAACCAGACGCACGTAAGCCTTGGCTTCGGCGCCGTTGGGATTGGTGTATTTCAGGCCGAGATGACCCTTCCATTCCGGCAATTCCGGCAGTTCCCGGATATTGCCGTTTAAGGGGTCGGGACTGGTGCTGGTTTTTTGCCAAGTCAGGTTGGCATAAGCAGTCAGGTCATAGGGCAGGCCGATTTGGGTTTCCACTTCCACGCCCCGGAACAGGGCCAAATTGATGTTGTAAACTACCCGGCTGGGGCGAAAGCCAAAAATCGTGCGGATATAGTCATTAATGTCATAATAGTAAGTTCTTACCTTGATCAGGGCATTATAAGGCAGTTTCTGGGTGATCCCCGCTTCGTATTGCATGCCGAACTCCGGGAGGAGGACAGAACTGCTGGTCCTGCCGGGAGGTTGGTAGCCGGCCCCGAACCAGTAGAACTCCGGGAGGGTGGGGAAACGGGTGCTGAAGTTGGCTCCCAGATACATTTCGGTGGTATCGGTGGGCCGGATGGTTAAGGTGCTTTTGGGGCTCAAGGCGTCGGTCCTAAATCCCTGAAGATATGTGACCGGTGAACCCGTAGCCGCAAGGTTTGAGGGCGCGGCATCGTAATTGTCATAACGCAGTCCCAAGTAAAGTTCGAAGTATTTCCAAAAGGGCATAGCTGCGTCTACGAACCCCCCATGGATTTTCTGGGCGTTCCTGACTCCGGAGCTACTGGTGGGGAAAGGCCGAGCCACATAGTTGGGATTGAGATAGTTATAAGCGAGACCGCCATAACCGTAATAATTCCCTTCCAGGCCGAAACCCAGGCGGACCGGCGCCGGGCTCTGTCGCACCTTAAAGTTCCAGCCCCAGGTATCTTCGTCCCAACTCCCCCGTTTGGCTATCAACTGACTAGGGTTGTTCAGGGCATAAAACCATTCTTCCCGGACTGCCTGGAAATAGAAGAGGTGGGCCTGGGCCTCCCCATACAAGAACTTCTGCTTGGCCTCAAAATCCAGCTCATAGCGTTGACTGACCACGTGGCTGTTGTTTCCATAGGTCAGGCCATTGATACCGCCGGTGTTGCCGCCAATAAAGTTGATGGCAGGACCATACAGGACGTCGCCGAGACTTTTGGGTTCATTGCTCTGGTAGTAGGGAGAGTTGGGCTTGTTGTAGACAATCATGCCGGTGTCCTGGGTAATGTAGCGATACTGGCCGGTGATGCTGGTCTCCCACGGCGTGGTATACGTCAGACTGCCTTCCAGGTTGGTCCGGTTGCGCACAAAGTTATTCCGGAGATATCCGTCGGAATTTCCATAGCTGCCGCCCAGGGAGTATTGGATCGGTCCATAGCCGCCGGTGTGGAGCAGCCGGTAGTTTGTGGTCGCCCAACTGCCCCAGTAGGTATCCAGGTAAATTTTGGGCTCTTTGCTGCCTCTGATGGTATTGATGGTTACCACGCCGCCCAAGGTGTTGGGATATTCCGCGGATACGGGACCCCGGATGAGTTCCAGCCGTTCCAGGTCCATGGGGCTGATGGTGGACCAATCCACATAAAAACCGCCTTTGACCCCGGCACCTTTCCAGGAGCGGCCGTTCAGGTATACCTGATAACGGGATTCATCAAATCCCCGGATGGACATCTGATGGCCTCTGACCCCCAGCAAGGACCGGCGGGTCAGATCCACCCCGGTCTGTTCCTCCAGGTAGCCCGGCATGTTCTGATAAGGACCGAGATCCATTTGCTCCTTGGTGACGACGCTGCTGGTGGCGGCTTTTTCAGCAAAGGACAGAACCTCAATCTGTTCCAGTTGCTCCACTTTTGCCGGCTGCTCGACTTTGCCACTCTCTTGCTGGACCGGCGCCTCCGGGGTTGCGGGGGTTTCGTCCCCCATGGCCGGCTGCGGCAGCCCTGTTAGAATCAGTCCCAAGCACAATAAAATCCCTAGCCGATTTAAGACATACATCCCCCATCTCCTTTCCCTTATTAGCTGGGCTGGTTTTGACAGCGCCCCCCATCTCTGTTAGAAAAGGAGATGGGGGTCGTAATGTTTCAGGTGCGGCTCCTAAGAAGGCGACTCGTCTTGGCAGGGGGGCCGCCTTCTTTTTTTGGTAAAATTATCTGGGCTTAAAACCCCTGATTTTTTACAAAAAAAAACCACGTCAGGTCATCTACAGGCATGTAGAGGCCTTCGTGGCTCAATTACAAATAAATTGCACTCAAAAATCCGGGAAGTTCAACTTCCCAATTACCAATCTCCTAACACAGAATTAATTTTCCTGTCAATGAGAAATAATTTAGTGAAGTGTTACTTCATTAAGTGGACAGAATGACATGCCAGTTTTTCCCCTCCCCTGGTGGGAGGGGAAATTAGATCACTTTTTCCACCCCCACCCTAACCCTCCCCCGTCAAGGGGGAGGGAATTATAAGTCCTGTTGATTATTATACAGACCACTAGTTCAATTAGATAGTCTGATGTTTGCGACTCCAGGAAGGGAATTATGGTTGACAGCCAATGAACCATGGGGCTATAATCCCAGCCAATCGGGAGATTGAACTCTCGGAAGAGCAATTTAGGCAAGTTAAAAAAGAAACCCAAGCCATGAAGGCGCCTCGGTCCGGAAGGACCGCAGCTTCATGGCTTTGTTTATTTTTCAGGGGGATACATGGACATAACCAAGGCTTTGCTCAATATGGCCCTGGGCGGCAGCGCCTGGGTGCTGTGGCTGCTCTTGGCGTTGAGCGTTGTTTCTCTGGCGATCATCTTCGACAAGGCCCTGACCTTTTATCGCTACCGGTTTGACCTTGAGCCCTTTGTGGCCGAAATCGAACCGTTGCTGCGGCAAAAAGACTGGCCCTCGGTAATGTCATGTTGTGAGGCGCAACCCGGCATGGAAGCGCGGGTGCTGGAGGCCGGCCTCCGGGAGATTCCCCGGGGCAAGGCCGCGGTCCAGGACATTATGGAAGGCGAGCGGGTCCGGGTGGCCCTGTTTCTGGGCCGGCGCCTGAGTTTCCTGGGCACCATGGGAGCCAATGCGCCCTTCATCGGGCTGTTCGGCACCGTGTTGGGGATTATTCACGCCTTCAAAGACTTGGCCTTGACCGAAGGAGGCGGCGGCCCCGCGGTAATGGCGGGGATTGCCGAGGCCCTGGTGGCCACCGCGGTGGGTTTACTGGTGGCCATCCCTGCAGTGATGATGTACAACTTTTTTCATCGCCGGCTGCACGTGGTCCAGGAGCGCTCCCAGTTTCTGGCCCAACTGCTGTTGGCTCACCTGGATAACGCCGCCGGGACCGGGGAAATCGCCTCATCCGATAAAGAGCTCTTTCACTCCGCCCGGCAGGCCCGGAGATCGGTATGAAAGGCAACATTCACGGGCCCCTCGCCGAGATCAACATGACCCCTTTTGTGGATATCGTCCTGGTCATCCTGATTATTTTCCTACTGACGGCCACGGTGATGATGCCCCGCACCTTCGCCATTGCTTTGCCTAAAGCTTCCCAGGCCGACAAACTGGAAAGCGTCCCGGTGATTATCAGCATCGACCGGGGGGGGCAAATCGCCGTCAATGGGGTCAGACTGACCCGGGATGATGATTTCGAGCAGGTGTTTACCGCCCAGCACCAGGGAAAAGAGCCCCAGGCCGTCATCGCGGCGGATACGGACACCCGCCATGGGCGGCTCATAGAAGTGATCGACCGCCTAAGAGGTCTAAAGGTGCAGCGTATCGGCATCGAGGTGGAACAAAAGTAGCCATGGCCGGCGGTTATCAAGGGTTAGAAGGACCGTGGGATTCCCGGGGCACCTGGTCCTGGGGCCTGCTGGGTTCCATGGCGGTCCACGCCCTGATCGTGGCCCTGGTGGTCATGGCTTTCCACGAGAGGCCGTCTAAACCCAGGGCAGTGGTGCCGGTGGGAACCGTAACCCTGGTGCCCATGCAGCCCGGCCCCAAAGGCGGTGGGGGCCGGCCCGGCCCGGTAACCCGCCCCGAGCCCGCTCCCCCCAAGCCGGCGCCGGCACCGCCTCCCCCAAAACCTACGGTCAAGCCCAAAGAACGGCCCAAACCGAAGCCGGTGCCGCCACCGCCGGAACCCACCACGGCCCCGGTGATTCCCACACCCGCGCCGCCGGCCCTTGCTTCGAAAGCTCCACCTGCACCCTCCTCTGCTATAACCAGCCAGGCCCGGTCCACGCCGGGCGCGGGCAGCGGCTCGGGCACAGGTCAGGGCGGCTCCGGCGGCGGCCAGGGGACCGGGTCCGGCGGCGGTATCGGTTCGGGCCAGGGGCGGGGCTCCGGCGGCGGCTCGGCTCTCCAAGGCTATCTGAAAGAAATCCGCCGGCTCCTGGAGAAGCATAAAGACTATCCCTGGGAAGCCCGGCAACGGCATATCCAGGGGGTGACGGTCATAACGTTCACCATATCATCCGCCGGAACGGTCGAATCCTACCGGGTCAGCCGCTCCTCGGGAAAAGATATCCTGGATGAGGCCACCCGGCAAACCATCCGCCGGGTAGGCAAATTTCCTCCCATCCCCACCGAACTCAACCGCCAGAACATTACCATCGAAATTCCCTTGGCATTCCGCCTGAAGACTGATTAGAATAACGCTTTCCGGTCCAAGCTTTAATTTGTAGAGACGGTAAAATTCGGATTGACTTATCCACGTCCTGGAGGACTCATAGCCCAAGCTCATTGACAATGTTTCGGGAATGGTTAATTTTTATTTAAATTTTTCTCTCCCATAATCTTCAAAGGTGAGGGGGGTGAAGTAATGAAGGGAATGGGGCAAACTTAGCGGGAAGCCTTCCTGGCCTTTCTGGTTCATCTCTTTTACCGTCTTATTAACCCCTTCCAGCGGGGCTCCCGGTTTAAACCCCAAAAAATTAATTGATACGGGTGAGCATCGCCGTTAAGGTGAAAGTGGCAACTGGCCGTGACTTTCCCAAAGTTGAATGACGGTATCGAAATCGGGTGAAGCAGGAGAAGAAATGGCTGATTTGGCTAGACAAGGAAAACTTTATAGTCTGCTGGGAATTCTGTGTTTCTTGTTATTGAGTTATCCTCTAATGCAAATTTTTAACTACGACACTTTTGTGACAGGACTGCCACTCTTATTTTTATATATTTTTGGCGTGTGGGTTTTGGCGATAATCGGCCTCTATGCTATGAGCAACCGGTTTGCTTCGGCAGATGCGGTAAGCAAACAGGAAGCGAAAATCAATGCTCAGTGAATTGCCCGTTGCCGCCGTCGCTTTCGGTTATCTCCTGCTCCTGTTTGCCATCGCCTATTATGGGGACAGGCAGCGAGAGCGGGGGAAGAGCATTATTGCCAATCCCTATATCTATGCCCTTTCTCTGGCGGCCTATTGCACCGCCTGGACTTTTTACGGCAGCGTCGGCAAAGCCGCCACTTCAGGCGTGACCTTTCTCACCATCTATCTGGGGCCAACTATCATCGCCTTTTCCTGGTGGTTCGGTTTGCGCAAGCTCCTGCGCATTTGCAAGGAAAACAACCTTACCACCATGTCCGATTTCCTGACGCTGCGCTATGGCAAGGGAGCCTTTTTGGGGGTCCTGGCTACGGTGGGGGTGCTTTTTGCCATAACTCCCTATATCGCCCTGCAGCTCAAGTCCATTTCCGATACTTTTAATATCCTGGTCTCAAAAGAAATTCATCCTCCCGCCGCCATCCCGATTTATCAGGATACCGCCTTTTACGTGGCCCTGCTCCTGGTCATGTTCGGCATCCTCTTCGGGGCCCGCCACCTGGACCCTACGGAACGCCATGAAGGCTTAGTGGCGGTGGTAGTGTTTGAATCCCTCATTGAACTCCTGGCTTTTACCAGTTTAGGCCTTCTGGTGACGTTTGGCCTGTTTGCGGGGTGGGGGGAAATCTTTACGCATATCCGGCAGAGCCCCGAATTTCAACAGCTTCTCCTGGTGAACACCGGTCCTGGCAACACCTATACCCTCCTTTTGGTGCTTACTTTACTGGCCATGGGGGCTATCCATTTCCTCCCCCGCATGTTCCACATGGCCGTGGTGGAAAACACCGATGAAAGGCACATTCTCACCGCAGTCTGGCTCTTTCCCCTGTACCTTCTGCTGATTAACCTGTTTGTCCTCCCCATCGCCTTCGGGGGGTTGCTTTTGGGTTTCCCCCAGGAGCAGGCCGATACCTTTGTGCTGCGCATACCCCTTTCCACCGGGCATCCCTATCTGGCCTTGCTGGTCTTTATGGGGGGGTTGTCGGCCTCCACCGCCATGGTGTCGGTGGCTTCCATCGCGGTGAGCACCATGCTTCTCAACAGCCTGGTAATGCCCCTGGCCATCCGGCTGAAGCTGGAAGAGCGCGTTACCCCACATCTGTTGACCATTAAACGGGGGAGCATTCTTTTCCTAATTCTATTGGGATATTTCGGTTATCACCTGGTCTTTCCCACAGTAATGCTGGTGGACATAGGACTCATCGCGTTTTGCGGGGTGATGCAATTGGCGCCGGCCATGGTGGGCGCCTTGTATTGGCGGGACGCCACCCGATGGGGGGCCATCGCAGGTTTGGGCTCAGGTTTTTTTCTCTGGGCTTATACCCTGGTCTTGCCCTATTTGGTGGAAGCCGGTTGGTTTCCTCTCAGTATCTTAACTGCTGGCCCCTTTGGCCTGGCCTTTCTTAAGCCTACTGCTTTTTTGGGGCTGACCGGCCTGGATAAGCTCTCCCACGCCTTCTTCTGGTCCTTGCTGTTCAATGTCGGCACTTTTGTGAGTGTGTCCTTATTGTCGGTGCCCAGCCAGGTGGAAGAGGAGCAGGCCCGGCGGTTTGTGGGAGTGTTCGAACGGGAAAGGGAGGCGCCTATAGAGAAGCGCTACACTTACTTCCCGAGTCTGGAGGAATTGACCCGCTTTATGGCGAAGCTCATCGGTCCCCGCAAGGCCGCAGAAGCCCGCAAGAGCTTTCTCCGGGAAGTGGTGATCCCTGAATCTGAATGGGGGGACCGGGAAAAACTCCGGTTGGCGGACTTCGTGGAACGTACCCTGGCCCGCTCCATCGGCCCGGCTGCGGCCCGGGTGCTGAAGGAAAGCTACCTCTCCGCCATGGGCACCCGCATGGAAGAGGTGTTTGATCTCTTTGGCCGGATCTCCAGTTCCCTGGAGGAAAGCGAACAGCAATTGAAGAGACGGGTGGCGGAACTCTCAGTGCTCTACGAAGCGGCCCGCAGATTAGCCACTTCTCTTTACATTCCCGATCTCCTGGAGGGGGTGCTGGGGGTGTTGGTGGACCAGTTGGGAGTAGAAAAATGTGCTGTGCGACTGTTGGATGAAGATGGCTTTCTGCACCTGAAAGGTTTTAGGGGTTTGCCAACCGAGGCCCGGGAGATGGTGGTTAAACCTGACCCGGAATCTCTTTTAGGGCAGTGCTTGCTTACCTCCCAGGTAATTTCTCTGGCAGATACCTCCTCAGCTCTTGATCGTCTTCAGGGCCTTTTGGAGGAAGAAACCCTGGCTTCTGTGGTGCTGGCGCCCATTGCCACGGAAACCTTGACCCTGGGGGTATTGACGGCAGCCAGCAGCCAGAAGGGTTTTTTTACTAAAGAACACATGGAGTTTTTTCAATCGTTGGCCGGGCAGTTGGGACTGGCGGTGCGCAGCGCCAACATGGAGGAGGCCCTGCGTCTGGACGAATCCAGGTTAGAAGCAGTATGGCAGTTGAGTCAAATGACCAAGGCAACCCTTAAAGAGATTACCAATTTCGCGTTGGAAGAGGGAGTCCGGCTGACCAAAAGTAAGATCGGTTACCTGGCCTTCACGAACGAGGACGAAACGGTGCTCACGATGCAGGCCTGGTCTGAAACGGCCATGCAGGAGTGCGCCGTTACTGACAAACCCCTGGTTTATCCCTTGAACACCACCGGGCTCTGGGGCGAGGCCGTGCGCCAGCGGCGGCCCATTATTACTAATGATTATGCCGCCCCCAATCCTTATAAAAGAGGCTATCCCACAGGTCATGTGGAAATATACCGCCACATGAATATTCCTGTCTTTGACGGCGACCATATCGTGGCCGTGGCCGGGGTGGGCAACAAGGATGACGATTATGATGAATCGGATGTCCGCCAGTTGACGTTGTTGATGAACGGCATGTGGTGGCAGGTTAAGCGCAAGCGGGCCGAAGAGGCTTTGACTGCGGAAAGGAAGCTCCTCATCCATACCTGCATGGATGGTATTCTGGCCCACGATAAGGACGGCACTATGCTAACCTTTAATGACACGGCCGCCAGAATCCTGGGTTATAAGCCTGAAGAAGTAATCGGCAAAATGAACATCCGAGAACTCTATGCCCCCGGCCAGTCACAAGAAATCGACGCTAAAATCCACGAACCGGGGTATGGCGGAGTCGGTATTTTAGAGAACTATGAAACCTTAATCCGGCATAAGGATGGTTCCCTCATCCCCGTCTGGCTCTCCGCCCGGGTCCTCCATGAAGATGACCGGGAGATGGGGATTATGGGCCATTTTCGCGACCTGCGGGAACGCAAACACATGGAGGAGGAACTCCTCCGGAGTGAGCGCCTGGCGGTCCTGGGCAAGATGGCGGCCCATATCAGCCATGAAATCAAAAACCCCTTGATGCTCATTGGAGGATTTGCCCGCCAGGTTCTGAAAGATAGCGGGCAAGAGTTACCCAAAAATTTGGAGAAGCTTAAGATTATCGTGGATGAAGTCAAGAGGTTGGAGGATTTCCTCGTGGAAGTGGGGGGGTATGCCAAATTTTCCGAGCCCCAAAAGCGCCCCGGCGACCTCAACGCCCTGGTCCGGGAAACCTGCGGGCGCCTGGAACCGAGTCTGCGGGAAAGCAATATCGAGCTCGTGGAGGAATTGGACCCCCACCTGCCGGAGGTTCCATTTGACGTGAATCATCTGCGCCAGGTGATCTTGAATATCGCCAAGAATGCCATTGAGGCCATGGGGGCCGGGGGCAGGTTGACCGTTATCACCGGCCGTCAGGATGATCGGGTCTTCGTGCAAATTGGCGACACTGGAGAGGGGATACCCCCGGAAATTCGGGAAAAGATCTTCCAGCCCTTCTTTTCTTCCAAACCCAAAGGAAGCGGCTTGGGGTTGGCTATTTCTCAGAAAATAATTGAAGCCCACCAGGGCGAAATCACCATTGACAGCGAACCTCAAAAGGGGACCCTGGTGACCATCACACTGAGAATGGGTCCATAAACCTGCAATTTCCAGTGAAAGGCGGTGCTTTTCTGTACACTACTACGGCAGACACCAGAACTTGGTTAAAATTGTTGCTTCCTAAGACACTGCTACAGCAATAATGACCTCGACAGTTCCACCAACGGTAGTTCGGAGCCGGTTTCTTGAGCCGATCCATGGCCCTTATAAATGGCCAGAGACCTTTACAGGATAGAGACGTTGGCTATCATAAGAAGATCAGCAAGGCAGACGTTTGGGGGACGAGTGCAAAGATAGGGCAGTCATCGTCAGTTTCAAAAGGAGAAAATTTCTTCAACAAGTAGTTTAAAACGTGATCCCTCCGGATCTTTATTACTCAAACTCCCACAACAGTGAGAGTTTTAACCATTAATTTCAGGAACATTTACAGATCCCACCTATCTTCCCCTACCGTTGGTGGAACCGTCGAGGTCATTATTGCTGCAGCAGTGGTTGTTTCAATCATCGGCACCGGGCACGGTTAAACTTGCTAATTGCCCAAAAATCCCCGTGAAAATTCGCGTTTTCCTTTTCGTTTTGTTATGGGAGTAGGCCACATCTGCGTTATTTTATCTTTTTTAACTTTGCAGCTACATGGCCTACCCAGGAAAAAAGAAGCCATAACTTTCTTCAGGAGAGCTCGCTGCGGCCATTTACCCCATAACAAAGAAGACTCCGGCCAGATCTAGTGCGTATTTCTGGAAAAGAATTAGAGTAAAAGTGGGAGGACGTGGAAAATGGATGGCCTATAGTTACCGTAGCGCTTTTGGCCTGTGAGTCTGGGGAGACCCTGCCGGAACAGAGTAATCTTTTCAGAGCAAAGAAAATCGCCGCCTATGGCGCAATTTTATTGGGTTTAGTCGGTGCCCTCGGATCCCTGGCCTACCTAGCATTATTCCCGATGCGAACCGATACAATCTCAGCCCCGGTCTCCAGTGCCCCACCTGCGCTCAATGCCTCCCCCGGTTCTCCTGGGGGGCCGATGCAGGCACGCTGTGGTCTTTGGTCTGGTTGATGATCCGGCCATGGCGGAAGTGATACAGTCGGCTGTCGCCGACAGGTGCAGCTATCGGAGCCTTGATCGGGCTGGCCACCGGGAATGTGGCACGTGGCGCGGCTATCGGTGCGATAGCCGGTGCCGCCACAGGCGCGGTGGCCGGCTTTATCTATGCCCAACACCAGGAGAAGCTGTTGCGTGACCGGCAGGCGGCAGAGGCTATGTACAAATATCAGCCCCAGCAGGGAGAGCGGGTGATCCTGGAAACGGTGGGGGTCACACCGGCAACTACTTCCCAAGGTAGCCAGGTGGCTTTAACCTCCGACTTCACCGTGTTGAATCCTACTGACCAACCCCTACCTATGGATCTCACCCAGACAATTACGTATCAGGGCAAACAGATGGGAAAACCGTATACAAACAAATCGGAACGGAAAAACGGCAGCTACAATTTTTCGGTACCCACTTCGATTCCCGGGAATGCTCCGGAAGGGACATATGTAGTGGTAACCAACCTGCAATCTCCCAATGCCAGAGATATGAGATCGTGTGAGTTTCAGGTTTCCAAAAAAACGGCCACCGGGGAGCGGGAAATTCGTCTGGTCAGCATCAATGGCATAGCGGTTAAGAGTTTTTAGGATGATGATGTTACCTCTTGATGAGTGGCGTTTAGCGGTAATCTCGCAGGGTGAGATTGGCTAGGCGCCACCAGCCGCCTCGGGCACTGAGGATTGGGCTTGCGCACCGGCACCGTGAGCAAGTCCTTCTTAACTTCCAGGTTGGCTGGAAGGTCTTGGGAGAGCTGGAGCTTATTCAGGTTAAAGGGATCGTCTCCTGCGGGCTCCTGGTCACCGGCTAAAACCGGGATCGGTGGCGATGATTGACTCATTTGGTTCATGAAATCTTTCTCCTCCGTAAATTAACAATCCGATAAGTTCTCTCAGATTGACCATTCGTAGATGAGGAAGTTTGCTTTGCAGATATCATAAGAAGCTCAGCAAGGCAGAGGTTTAGGGAAGGAGGCGCTTCAGCCGAAAAGGGGAGGGGGCCGCGCTTTTTTCCTTGACATGCAGGCAGGTTGTATTAGGATGGGCGCATTATCAGCCTACAGGCGCCCTTCGGGGTTTAAAAGGGAAGCCGGTGGAAAACCGGCGCGGTCCCGCCGCTGTAACCGGGGACGAAACCTGCAAAGTGCCACTGTCTTTTCTTAAAAGGACGGGAAGGCGCAGGGATTAGAAAGATCCGGAAGTCAGAAGACCTGCCTGTAAGCCTGCCGGTGTTCCCAACGAGGCATTGGGAGATCGGGGTGTGCGGAGAGATGGTAAATCTCCGCAGCCAAACCAGGGATCAAGTAAACTGGGTGCAATCCTTGGGTCCACACGGGCTCAAGGATTTTTTTTGTCCGCGTGGATCATGCCTCGGGGCGCCTGGCGCTCTCTTATTTCTTTTTACGGAGGGCATGATGACACAGGGAGTAATCATTCATTTACTGGGGGAAGAGGCACCGCCGGAAGGTCTGAAAACGGGGACCCATTATCAGGGGCTGAGTCAGTTCGACGAGGCCATGGAAGTTGTGGTCTCACAGCCCGGCATCTTAGAACTCGATGATGCCTGGCATTTCCTGCTGAATCTGGGATGTGAACCGATCCACCTTTTGGTAGCCCTGGCGGAGAACGACCGTCTGCGTCCGCTCTATCCCATGGTGCGCTTGACGGGCGTGGCTCGGGTGACGGAGGACTCTTTTAGGACTAACATACAAGGGGGGGCGCTCCATTGAAAAACCGGGTTTTCTCCTCCATGTGTTGGTCTCTGCTCATAGTTTTAATGAGCGTTGCTCCCCTCTGGGGAGAGAACGATGTCGCTCCCCCGGCTTCGGAGCCCGGGCTGGAAACTGACAAACAGGTATTGGGTGAAATTGTAATATCCGCCACCGGGACCGAAGTTCCGTTGAAAGAAACCAGCACCTCCACCACGATCATCACCAAACCGCAGATGGAAGCCCGGCAAGATCCCCGGGTGGAGGAATTTCTTCGGGATGTTCCCGGCGCCACTATATCGCAAACCGGCAGCCGGGGCGGCCAGACTTCCCTTTTCCTACGGGGCGGCAACAGCAACATGAACCTGGTTATGCTCAACGGCTTTCGGCTCAATGATACCGGGGGAGCCTTTGACTTCAATAAATTGACGGTGGACAACGTGAACCGCATCGAAGTGGTGCGGGGGCCCATGAGTTCCTTGTATGGCAACGACGCCATGACCGGGGTGATCAGCCTGATGACCACCAAAGGCCAGGGTCCGCCCAAACTCACCGCGAGCAGCCTGTGGGGCGGCCATGCCGAAGGACATAGCGACACTAACCTCATTGATGAACAGAGGGTCAGTCTTACTGGCGCCTGGAAAAAATTTTCCTATTCCATGGCTTATGGCCACTACGATGACAGTGGAATCTTGGCCATCAACAACCGCTTTTCCAGCAATGTGGTGAACGCCCGTTTTGATCTGGAACCCGTGGATAATCTGCAATTCACCTTGACGAACTACTATGTCAATACTTATTATGGGTTTCCCACCAGCAGCGGCGACCGCTTCGATCCTGTACCTTGGGGCGGCAACGGCTTGGACCCTGACCAGAACCAGAAAACTTCCACGGTGTTAATCGGCTTGGGGACTAACTATCAGCCCGTTTCCTGGTGGCAAAATGAATTGCTCCTGGGATTCCTGAATCTTGATTCCCGGTATAACAATCCAGCCAACCCATTCTTCGTAAATTTTCAGACCACCAATTATTATAGCCGGGACCTGGAAAAACAGTGGACCTTGAATTACCGGTCCAATTTTATCTTCGGGTCCAAAGAGAAGCTGGCCTCCACCACAACCCTGGGGGTGGAGATGCGCCATGCCCAGTTTAAAGGCTGGAGCAACAGTTGGGACTGGAACATTAATGAATACAGCGATAGCATGAATAAAGCCCGTCGGGGCAGTTTCACCTGGTATCTCCAGGAGCAGGTGGGGGTGTGGGACCGCTTTTTCCTGACCGTAGGGGGCAGCCTCGAGGACAACAGTGCCTTCCAGAAGCTGGAATTCTGTCCCCGGGCCTCCGCGGCCCTGCGTTTTCCGGAAACCAACACCACTTTGCGGGCGGCGGGCGGCAAGGCGGTGAAGGCGCCGTCCTTCCTTGAGACCAATTCCTTCAACCCATTTTTTCTCGGCAACCCGACGCTGTTGCCGGAGAAGAACGTCAGTTGGGAGGTGGGCTTTGACCAGTGGTTATGGCAGGACCGGGTGCAAGGGGGGCTCACGTATTTTGAGAACCACTTCACCGACCTGATTCAGTACGCCCAAACCAGCTTTATCACGGGAAGTTTCTTCAATATTGCCGCGGCCCGCACCCAAGGCTTTGAACTCTATCTCCAGGCGACACCCTTTAAAGGATTCACTGCTCGCACGGCCTACACCTATCTGACCGAACTCAAGGTGCTGGATGACGGGGGCCTGGTGAATATCAATATCATCACCGGCCAGAACCTCTTACGCCGTCCCCGGCAGTCCTGGAACTTCGACTTAAACTATGTTTGTGGTCCTGTGGAAGTGAACTTCCATGGCTATTACATCGGGGCCCGGGCCGACCGGCGGCCTTCCAATGACGCCCCTTATTACGCCACCCGGCTGGTCAACGGCGGCTTTTTCACTGCCGATCTGGCGGCCTACTATACAGTAATTCAAAACTGGAGCTATATTAACCGCTTGCAACTCATGGCCCGGGCCATGAATCTCTTTGATAAAAACTATGAAGAGGTGTTTGGGTATTCCTCCCCCCGGTTCCAATTTATCGGGGGCCTCAGACTCCAGATGTAATTATGTTAAGATATCAACCACTTAGGAGATAGTTTTATGCACCGGCGGGTTTCCTCGATTCTCATAGAAACAGCCCTAATCCTTGGTTGTCTGGTCATACCGGTAGGGGCCGGAGGCGTAATAGAAGTCAACCTCACCGACGCCTATCAGCGCCCTTTGACCTTGACGCAGCCACCCCGACGAGTTGTATCTCTAGTCCCCGGAGTCACCGAAATGCTGCTGGCTTTGGGGGTGGGAGATACCTTGCAGGGGGTGACTTACTATGACCGCGTCCCCCCGCAATCGGGGAAACCCGCAGTGGTGGGCGGTTTTTTTAGTCCCATAACCCAGGTCATCTGCCAATGTCAACCGGACTGTATTTTTGTCTCCGATATCCAGAAAGCGGTGCAAGACCACTTCAAGGATTCGGCCATTCCGGTGATTTGCCTTAAGGCTCAAACAGTTGAGGACATTTACGCCAACCTGCGTTTGCTGGGGGCCATGTTTCAGCGGCAGGAACAGGCGGAAATGCTGGGCCGCCAGATCCAGGATAAATTGGATCTCATACGGGAAAAAGTTGCCAAGATTCCTGACTCCCGGCGGGTGCGGGCCCTCAGGCTGATGAGTGACAAGGAGATGCTGGTTCCCGGCGATGATTCGTTCCAGAACGATTATATCCGGCAGGCCGGAGGCATCCCACCCAGGCTGGGAAAAACGGGGGCGGTGGTGCCCATCTCCCTCTCAGAATGGCAACAATTCGACCCACAGGCCATCTTCATCTGTGGAAGCGATCTGAAGCAAGTGGAAAAGCTGGTACAACAACCGGGCTGGCAGGAGGCGGAGGCGGTGCGTCAGGGCAGGATCTACGGCTTTCCCTGTGAGTTGACCTGCCGGGCTTCAGTGCACGCCGGGGACTTCGTAGCCTGGCTGGCTGCCACACTCTATCTCAAGGACTTTGCCGATCCCAAAAACCGGGTGCGGTCCGATGCCGTTCTCGCCAGTGAACCGCTTAGCCTGGACCTCCCCTATGTGCGGCAGGCCAGGGTGACGCGCAGCCGGATTATGGACTTTGAGCATAAGTCCTTGATTATCGACTTTAAAACCCCTATGAACGTTATTTCCACTTTGGAGGGTCCTCGCCCAGGCATCCTCTCCGTAGGCAATCATTATACTCCTCCACCCGGTTGGGGTATCAGCCACCATCTGGGGCTGGCCAAAGATAGAGCGCAGCTCTACCGGCTGTTGAAAAAGACCGGCTCAAACACCAGCTTCCTGTTCACCGGGGCTGATATGGCCAATCTCTCGGTCCAGCAGTCAACGTTTAAGGACATCAAAGTTTATGCCCTGGTTACTGCGGGAGTGGAAAGCAATGCGCTGCGTCTATCCCAGGATGAGGGTAAGTTCTATGAACCCGGAACCATCAATATCATTCTGCTGACCAACTGCCGGTTATCTCCCCGGGCCCTGAGCCGGGTCCTGGTCACCGCCACTGAGGCCAAAACCGCTGGCCTCCAAGATTTGGACATCCGCAGTTCGGAGCACCCCCTGACCTTTCAGGCCACGGGGACCGGGACCGACAATATCATCGCGGTGGAAGGCCGGGGTCCGGCCATAGATAATGTGGGAGGACACTCCAAACTGGGGGAGCTGGTGGGCAGGTCGGTTTACCAGGGCGTGCGGGAGGCGGTGGCCAAGCAAAACGGGATCAACGCCTGCCGCTCCCTCTGGCAGCGACTCCAGGAACGGCGGTTGGGGCTTTACGAACTGGTTCGAAACCTTCCTGAGCCTAATCGAAGTCAGGTCTTGTCCTCATGGGAAAGCTATATGCTGGAGCCGCGTTACGCCGGTTTCATGGAAATGGCTTTAGCCCTGAGCGATGCTAATGAACGGGGCCAGGTGCTGGACTTGGACGCTTTTGCCGATTATTGCAAATTGGTAGCCCAGAATCTGGCCGGCAAACCGGTGAGCCAGTGGCAGGCCGTATCCTTCCCACAGGAACTGCCTCCACCACTGCAGATGGCTTGTGAGGCGTTTATTAACGGGCTGACGGCCAGGGCCCAGCCAGGCGGTAAACCTTAAGCCGTCCACCGGTGGCTTTGGAATAACTTTAATAATAATGGCATGGTTCTAAAATGAAGTTAGGCAAAGACTTGGGAAAAGTCATATTGATTGCCGGTTTGGGGCTATTGGCGGGATTTTTCCCCCGGCAGACTTTAGCCGAGGTCCGGGTTGACCAATTAGGACGTCAGGTTAACCTTCCGGCTTCGCCCCTACGGGTGGTTACCCTGGCGGCCAGCCTCACCGAGATGGTTTTCGCCCTGGAAGCGGGCTCCCGGGTGGTGGGTGTCGAACAGTTCAGCGATTATCCTCCGGCCGCCAGGGAGTTACCCAAAGTCGGTTCATATAAACTCCCTGACATTGAAAGGATCATGGCCTTGCGCCCCGACCTCTGCCTGGCCATCAAGGACGGCAATCCCCCCCATGTGCTGGAACGCTTGCGAGGCTTGGGTATTCCGGTTTACGTAGTTGACCCCCATAGCGTGCCTGCGATGATTGCCACTATTAAGGAAATCGGCCATCTCTTAGCCGCCGATGCCAGAGCCGGGGAATTGGCCGCGGACCTTAACCGCCGCTATCGCCGCATCAAGGATCTCGCAGCCCAGGTCGTCTGCCGTCCCCGGGTTTTTTTGCAGATCGGCATCTCCCCCATCGTTTCAGCGGGTGCCCATACTTTTCTGAACGAATTGATCGCCACCGCCGGCGGATTTAACCTGGCCGCGGGCAAGGTCCCTTATCCCCGTTTTTCTTTGGAGCAAATTTTGGCCCTGAAACCCGAGGTCATTATCATCACCTCCATGGACCGGGGGGGAGCCTTTGAGCAGGTCAAGGCCGGCTGGGAACGCTGGGAGGCTTTGCCGGCCGCCCGCAACCATCGCATCTATCTCATCGATTCCGACATTGTGGATCGCCCGTCTCCCCGGTTAGTGGATGGCCTGGAGTTGCTTTTTCGGCTGATTCATCCTGAGTTGGGGGATAGGCAGCCGTGAGCTGGAGGAATCTCTCTTTGGAGCGGCGTTTGCTGGGGGTGGCGCTATTTGGCGGAGTGTTCTTGGCTGTCAGTATGGCTCTGGGAATGAGCCTTGGTTCCACCCCTGCAAGTTGGCACCAGAACTTGAACGCGCTTTTGGGCTGGGGCGGTCCCGATAGCATTTTGACCACCATTATCTGGCGGATTCGCTGGCCCCGGGTGCTCCTGGCAGGCCTGGTGGGGGCCACCCTGTCCCTGGGAGGCCTGGTGTTTCAGGCTCTCCTCCGCAACCCCCTGGCCGATCCCTATATCCTGGGGATCTCCGGCGGGTCCGCGGTAGGGGCCATTTTGGGGCTGTTGGCGGGATTGGCGCCCTTCCCTGGTGTGGCGCTGCTGGCTTTTTTGGGCAGCATGGGCACTCTGCTGCTGGTCCTGCTGATCACTGCCGGGGAACCCGGAGGCAGGAAAGGTTCGTTGCTCCTTTCCGGTGTCATGGTGAATGCCTTTTGTTCCGCAGTGATCATCTTCCTGGTGTCCATCACCCAGGATGCGCGGCTGCATAACATGCTCTACTGGCTAATGGGCGATCTTTCCATGTCCACCCCTGCCCAGACAACCTTTTTGATCTACCTGTTGTTGCCCTGCTTCCTGGTGGTTCTCTGCCTGGCCCGCCCCTTGAATCTTTTGCTCATGGGAGACGAAACGGCCCTGTACCTGGGTCTGAATGTGGCCTTGACTTCCCGGGTCCTGCTTATCGTCACCTCCCTGATGGTAAGCTTGGCAGTCTGTCAGTCCGGCCTGGTGGGTTTCGTGGGGCTGGTGGTCCCCCATCTGTTCCGGCTGCTGTTAGGGCCGGACCACCGGCTGCTTATTCCCGCCTGCTGTCTGGGAGGGGGGAGTTATCTGATATTGTGCGACTTGGTCTCCCGGGTGCTGCCCTCCCAGGGGGAGATGCCCGTGGGAGTTATCACCGCCATGGTGGGTGCGCCGCTGTTCATTCTCCTGTTAATGAGGTCCAGGTGATGCCTCCAGCCATTCTGGCAAAACACCTCCAGGTCTCCTACGGCAGTCGGACAGTCCTTCATGACTTCTCCATTGAAGTGCCGGAAGGAGTCTTTTTCATCATTATTGGCCCTAACAGCTCGGGGAAAACCACTCTGTTACGGACTCTGGCTGGAGCGGTGAAACCCCAGCAAGGCCAGGTGGAGATTTGGGGGACCCCTATAAGGTATTTTTCCAAAAAAGCCCTGGCCCGGGTCATTGCGGTCGTGCCCCAAAGAGCGGCTGCGGATATCCCGTTTACCGTCCGGGAAGTGGTTCTGATGGGGCGGTCACCCCATCTGGGTTGGACGGGCCTGGAACAGCCGCGGGACCTGGAACTGGCCGAAGCAGCCATGACCTTTACCGACGTGGCTCACCTGGCGTCACGGCCCTTGCCGCAACTAAGCGGGGGGGAGTTGCAGCGGGTGAGCCTCGCCCGGGCCCTTTGCCAACAGCCGCGGCTCATCCTGCTGGATGAACCCACCGCAGCCCTGGACCCGGCACATCAGGTGAACATCATGGACCTGATGGCGCAATTGCAACAAGAATGGGGCCTTACTGTGGTCATGGTTTCCCATGACCTGAACCTGGCCGCCATGTATGGGGAGCAACTGCTCCTGATGCAGGAGGGAAAATCTATCCATTCCGGGCCACCTAAAGAAGTCCTGACTTATGAGAAGCTGGAGAAAGCTTACGGCTGCCCGGTATTGGTGGATACCAACCCTTTGGGGCAGGTACCTCGGATCACTCTGGTGCCCAAGAAATTTCTTGGGAACCCCTTTAATTTATGAAGTCTTTTTTTCAGGGGATACACAGAGAAGTGGGCTTTGCGGATATGATAAGAAGGTCAGTAAGGGCAGACGTTTGGGGGATGAGTCTAAAGATAGGGCATCCCTATGCCCCTGTAAATAGTCATCAAGAAGTTACCGGCAGCTGGGATCCTGAGCCCTCCTGGGGGTCAAGGCTCAAAAGCAACCGGGCCACTGCTGCAGGTGATGCCGTTTTTACCCTTCTCGACTTTCCATAAACTCCATATATTCCGGATCCCCCACGACAGGGCCTTCCTTATCTTGAATCTCCTTAGCTTCAGATGACATTTTCATCTTTACTTTTCGGGGCTGGCGCTGGCGGGCTACTTTGGGTTTTGGTTCCGGGATTGCAGTCTCCCTTTCCAAAGAAACCAAGACATTATGAATGGCCTTAATTTCAGCCAGTAATTCTTTGCGAGTTAATTTAGTCACCGAAGCGTGGGATATGACAATCTGGGCGGTTAGATTAAGGATTTCGCCGGCCATAGTAACTCCTTTTCTCGTCATTGTTAAACCAGATTGGGGTTATCTGGTGGGGTTTCCATTCCGGTTTATCTTTCTGGGTATCCGGCATCACCAAGGTTTGCGGAGGCGCATAGAATTGTTAAGCCAAATTTTGTTGCGAAACAGAGGGCGGCTAAAAGCAAAGTTCTAAAGTTGTAATGCCCGAAGGCTCAAACATGGGGCGCTTGCCCTTCTCCATTTCCGGAATAAGGCTGGCCGTGACCCGATCATGGCGGCCAGTTGCGCCTAAGTCAGTCCATCCAGCAGTCGCGGCCCTTTGAGGTTATCGCCCCGGGATGACACTCGGGCCCCCCCTCAATGCCATAAAGGCGTTCATCTTCTCCTGTGCCTGCTGGTTCATCCCGAGCCTCAAGCCGCGAACCGCTTTTTCAAGTCTGCCATCTCCTGTTCCAGAGTCCTCACTCGGGCCGCCAGATCATGATGCTCTTCCCGCCGGACAATGACTTCGTAGAGCCGGTCCAGGCGCTGGTTGATCTCGTCAATGCGACTGATGACCCCACCGATGCGACCGTTGGTTTCATCAATGCGACCACCCAGTTCTTCCCGCACTGCATCAATGCGACCGCCCAGTCCTTCCCGCACTGCATCAATGCGACCGCCCAGTCCTTCCCGAACTGTATCAAGGCGTCTGTTTAGCCCTTCCCGCACTGCATCAATGCGACCGGCCAGTTCCTCTCGCACTGTATCAATGCGACCGGCCAGTTCCTCTCGCACTGTATCAATGCGACCACCCAGTTCTTCCCGCACTGCATCAATACGGCGACTCTGGTCCACCAGGTGGGCATTCATGTCGTCCAGGCGCTTGCCGACATCGTCAATGCGTTGGTTGTTGGCAACCAAACTTAGCTTCAGCTCCACCTGCTCTTGCTTAATGGCTGCCAGCTCCGGCAACACCAATTCTTTCAAAGCGGACAGGACCGCTTCCTTGACCGACATGCCGCGGCCTCCGTTTCAAAGGGTTAAACTATTTTAAAAGAAAATGAATGGAAAATCAAGGAATTGCCTGGAGGAAGTGGTGGCTCTCAGGGCACCTCCCCCAACTGCCCGTAAATAGAGAAATCTGATAGCAGGGTGGCCGGCCAGTGGCTCAAGGACGCCGGAGTCGCGGGCACGTGAGTGTGTAGTAAGATATGTCTCACCCCGGCACTTTTACTGATCTGATGCTCCAAAGCCAGTTCCACTGCGGCCAGGTTTTCCAACGCTACGTGCTCCCGGTACAGCAAGGAGCAGGCTGACCAAATCATTGATGCCCTGCAGATTCTCCCTGGCTGTCCCGGAACCGGGCCAGGAGTTCCTCCAGCCTATCACCAGAAGCAAGTTGGCGCAGGCTATTGATGTCGCGCAGCGGCGGCGCGCCGAACAGGCGGCCGTACTCCCGGCTGAATTGGGAGGGGCTTTCGTAGCCGACCTGAAACGCCGCGGTCGTGGCATCGAGGCGTTCGGCAAGCATCAGCCGTCGCGCTTCGTTCAAACGCAACCACTTTTGATACTGTAGCGGGCTCATGGCCGTCAATGCCCGGAAGTGATGATGGAAGGTCGAGGTGCTCATATTGACCTGCTTCGCGAGGTCGTCGATACGCAACGCCCGCGTATAGTTACCCTTCAACCAATCGATGGCCCGCGCTATTTGATGGCTCTGACTTCCCGCCGACGCCATCTGGCGCAGACGCGCTCCTTGATCGCCCACCAGTAAACGGTAGGAGATTTCCCGCTGGACGAGCGGCGCCAGGATCGGGATATCCTTCGGTTCAGACAGCAAGTCGATCAACCGTTGAAAGGCGGTGAGCAGCGGCAACGTGACCTCGCCGGTGGCCATGCCCCGGCTCGACTGCTGCGCCCGCGGCGAAGGAAGATGGCTGTCCACCATCAGCTGTGAGACCTCGCGCAGATCAAGTTTCAACATGAGCCCCAGGCAGGGCTTTTCCCGGCTCGCTTCGATAATCTGCCAAACCGTGGGAAGGTCCACAGAAGTGATCAAAAAATGGTGCGCATCATACACATAAGTGTCATCTCCCAGCACCACGCGTTTAGCCCCTTGGGCGGCCCAGCAAATGCTCGGCTCGTACATGCCGCTCGTGGGCGGAGTCGGTTCATCCCGCCGGTAAAGTGACAAGCCCGGGATGGCGGTCTCGAGTTGGTCGCCCTTGCCGGTCCATCGGGCAATGCTCTTCGCCAACCCTGCAATCGCAACTTCCATGCTGTTATTCTCAAACGCCTGCGTGATGTTTTGCATGCTCATTGATTTCTCCTACCTGTATTTACTAGAACCCACCTTTCCTTACAACCCATTTATTGAATGACTCGGACGATTAGGCAAAAAATAAGCAGGATTGATCTACTGCCTTGGTTTTTTCAGGGTTAAATTATGATCAGCAACAAGGTTGAGCAAAATCTACGGTAGTTCGTCTTAAACAGGCAAGGAGGAACAATGGAAAAGCGTAAATTGGGAACAAGCGGACTGGAGGTTTCGGCTCTCGGGCTCGGCTGCATGGGCATGAGCTTTGGTTATGGTCCGCCTGGAGAAAAGCAGGAGATGATCTCAGTTCTTCGGGCAGCCGTCGAACGCGGCATTACCTTCTTCGATACCGCCGAAATTTACGGCCCGTTCACCAACGAAGAACTCGTGGGCGAAGCCCTAGCCCCTTTCCGAAGCAAAGTGGTGATTGCCACCAAGTTCGGGTTCGATACCAAGGTAGATCCCACGAAGGGTGCGCCGGTCCTTAACAGCCGGCCGGAGCACATCAAGGAGGCCGTCGAGGGGTCGCTTGCGCGACTCAGGGTCGAGGCCATCGATCTGTTGTATCAGCACCGGGTTGACCCGGAGGTGCCCATTGAAGACGTGGCGGGGGCGGTGAAAGACCTGATTCAGGCAGGCAAGGTTAAGCACTTCGGCCTTTCGGAAGCCGGAGCGCAGACGATCCGCCGGGCCCACGCCGTCCAACCGGTCACTGCGGTCCAGAGCGAATACTCGCTGTGGTGGAGACACCCGGAAGTGGAGGTGTTGCCTGCCCTCGAGGAACTGGGCATCGGCTTCGTTCCTTACAGCCCTTTGGGTAAGGGCTTCCTCACGGGAAAGATGGACGAAAAAACGACGTTTGACAGTTCCGACTTCCGTAACATCGTCCCCCGCTTTACGCCGGAAGCTCGAAAAGCCAATCAGGCCATGGTCGATTTGCTTCATCAGATCGCCGAGCGAAAGAAGGCGAAGCCTGCGCAGGTAGCCCTCGCCTGGCTGCTGGCCCAGAAGCCATGGATTGTGCCCATCCCGGGGACCACGAAGCTGACGCGCCTGGAGGAGAATATCGGAGCCGTGGCCGTCGAACTTACCCCCGGCGATCTCCGGCAGATCGACAGCGCCGCCTCTAAGATCACGGTGCAAGGGGCGAGATACCCCGAAGCGCTGGAGGGCATGACCGGTCTGTAAACGGCCGTCAGAACAAGTAAGAGTAAATTATGAGCAATAACATCGAAGGGAAAGTCGTCACAGGCTCCAGGCAGGCGGCCGCCAATTACTCATACCCAAGGAATTTAGCCAGGTTCGTGCGAGATCGCTGGAGGGACGTGCCGGAGCCACCTGGCGGGATGGACCTGTTGCCCGACGCCGCGACGCTGGAGGACTTCTTCTCTGCCTGTTACCACGCCAGCATGCTGCGCGAGGAGGAGCGCCCGGTCACCTTCCGGGCCATCCTCGCCGCCCCGGAACTTTTCGCATCCGACGGGAGACCTCCCGAGGGTCTGCAGCGGCTCGAATTCTCAGGCTCGCTTCCCTTCGATCCGAGGGAACTCAGGCAGCTCTCGGTAACAGCTGACCCACGGCGAACGCTGATCGGGGTGCGGCGGGAAGGGAAGAGAGACCTGCGTATTTGGGGTTTGATCAATTCGGGTACCCGCTGGTTGAGGGATATCCAGGGCGGCAGGCGGGCCGCGCCCCCCCTTCCGCTGGCACCGGTCATTTACGTCGACGCGCCGGGGAGCATGGAGGCTTACAAAGGCTACGAGCTTATCGGCAAGCTTCAGGGGGGGAGGCTCTCGGGAATTCGGGTGGACCTCTTCGGATCGAAATGGCTTCCAGACCAGTTTTCCCGGTTGCAGGAGGAGCTCATGAAGCGGCACGAGGCCGCCCGGAACTGCGCCTGCCAGCTCTCCGGCGAAAGCTGGGCGCTGCTGGAGCCGACCCTTCCCCGCCGGATATCCGAGCGCATGATGAAGCGCGTCATATCCATGCTACGCGATGCACGGCATGGCGGAACAATCATTTTCGTTCCCGAGGAGAATACTGAAGATCTCACCGCAAAGGATCCTTACATCGACCTCAAATACCGGTTCCCGGACGGCCCCCAGCAACTTTATTTTACTGATCTCGTAGTAGACATCCTCAACCGGTTCGCCCAACTCTACGGGGCCTCCGATAAGCATAGGCGAGGGGTGGTCGGTTGGCGTGAGTTCGAGGCGACGACCGACGACGAGATAGCCACGCTTGATGAAGCGCTCTTCGAAACCGCACATTTGATCGCTGGACTAGCGGCGGCCGACGGCGCGGTGGTCTTTAGCAAGCACCACCACAAGCTCCTGGGGTTCGGCGGTATGATCTCCGGTAGGCTCCCAGCCGTCAGAAGCGTCGCCAGGGCGCTGGACCTCGAAGGCGAAAAGGTCGCCGAAGAGGAGACCGGAAACGTAGGTGCTCGCCACCGGTCGGCCTACCGACTGGCCGGTGCCCTGCCCGGAGCGGTGGCGATCGTGATCTCTCAGGACGGAGGCGTGCGCTTCATAGGCAAAAAAGACGGGCGCGTTACCTACTGGGAGCAAGAGTGAACCGACTCCTGTTGATCGAGGAGGTAGGTACTCAAATAGGTCACTCCCGGGCCCATGGTTGTCAAGTTGGACGGCGATGCGTCAACGCGATCCGCGCTCTCCGAACCCTAACTTTGCATCATTATCAACCGAAAGGACTTTCATGAAAGCTATAGCCATAAACGGCAGCCCCAGGGCAGGCAGGCGTGGAGGGGTTGCAAGACCTATTTATGCTGTCGCTATCGGTTATGACTTAATAAGTTGTCATTAAACCGCTACTTGGTATTACTTACTAATTTCCTATTAAATACCAAATACTTATCATCTTCGAGAAAAATGTGAACTTCAAACCCCTCTTTTTTGTAGGCTTCCATGGCCTGCTTGGCGTCATCCTTGGTTACATAAATAGCCCCGTCCCACATAAATTTCTTTCCTGCCACTTCTCTGGCCAGAGGTATGGTCACAGCCTAAGCCTCCTTTGCCCCCTTATAATCCCAAAGCTGCGTCCACCTGGGCTGACAACTGATCCAGGGTAAAGCCGGCCACGAAGATACCCTGCTTGGGACACGTGGCCATACAGGAGCCGCACCCCTTGCACAGAAGCTGATTCACTTCCACGGTCTTGCCCAATTTCCCATCCCGGATATATTCCAACAGGCTGATGGCCTTAAAAGGACAAGTATCCACGCAAAAGGCGCAGCCATCGCAATTCTCGTCAATGGGCGAGGAAATGATGGACTCCAGCTCCAGGCTGTCTTTGGAGAGAATAGTGCCCGCCCGGGAAGCGCAGGCCAAGGCCTCGGCAATGGATTCCTCGATGGGCTTGGGATAATGGCACAGCCCGGCCATAAAGATCCCGGGAGTGGTGGACTCCACCGGCCTGATCTTGGCGTGGGCCTCGGAAAAGAAACCTTCAGCGTTAAGGTGGACCTTGTACAAATCCGCCAGCACCGCATTGTGATGGGGCACGATGGCTGTGGCCAGGGTCAGAATATCCACCGTCAGTTCCACCGGTTCCAGTAAATCCTGGTCGATGAACCGGATAATTAGGTTTTCCCCCGCAGCCTCCACTTTAGGAGGATCGTCCACCGCGTAGCGGAAAAAGCGCACCCCCGTTTTCCGGGCTGCGGCATAGAGCGTTTCCCGCTCCCCGTAGGTGCGCATGTCACGGTACAAAATAAAGACATCCCTCTGGGGGTTCAGGTCCTTCAGCCGGATGGCGTTCTCCACCGAATGGCTGCAACACACCCGGTTGCAATAGGGGCGCTCCGGGATGCGGGAACCGACGCATTGAATAAAGGCCACCCCCTGGGCCTTAACCACCCGTTCCGCTCCCCGGGTCAGTTCCCGGTCCAGATCCAGGGGCAGGATGACGTTGGGATGCCGTTTGTAAAGATACTCGCCTTCCGGCCGCAAAGGCTCGGCGCCGGTGGCGATGATGACCACGCCGTGGTCGATCAGCTGGCCCGAGGTCAGCTTGGATCTGAAGGCCCCCACCGATCCAGACACTTCTTCCACCATGGCCCAGAAATGGACGGTAATCTTGGGATGGCTCTCCACCCTCCTAACCGCGTGGTCCACCAGGGCCTGCACCGGTTCGTCCCGCCAGGTGGTGTGAAGTTTGCGGGCATTGCCCCCCAGGCGGTCCAGTCTCTCCACCAGGTGCACCTCGATTCCCTGATCCGCCAAGGCCAGGGCGCTGGTGATGCCGGCCATGCCCCCGCCGATGACCAGGGCCCTTTTAGTTATGGGAACGGAAAGGTATTTTAGGGGGGTGAGCAGCCGGGCCTTGGCCACCCCCATGCGGATCAGGTCTTCACACTTCTCGGTGGCTTTGTCCGGCTCGGCCTGGTGCACCCAGGTGCACTGGTTGCGGATGTTGGCCATCTCGAACAGGTACTTGTTCAGGCCCGCCTCCCGAAGCAAGCTCTGGAAGGTGGAGGCGTGCGTGGTGGGACTGCAGGCCGCCACCACCACCCGGTTCAAGCGGTGTTCCCTGATCATCTCCCCCATCTGATTCAGGGAGTCTTGGGAGCAGGTAAACAGACTGTTCTGCACATAGGCCACGCCAGGGAGGCTGCGGGCCCTTGCCACCAGGGATGGAATATCGGCTACCCCGGCGATATTAAAGCCGCAGTGGCAGATAAAAACCCCGATGCGGGGCGGCTCCCCGGAGACCTCACTTTCAGCAGGAAAAGTCTTCTCCCGCTGCAAGGTCCCTCTGACAGCCGCTAACTTACTGGCTGCGGCGGCAGCGGCGGCGCTGCCTTGCATCACCGAATCGGGGATGTCCTTAGGGCCGGTAAAGACGCCGCAGGCAAAAATCCCCGGCTGGGAGGTAGCCACCGGCGTGCAGCAACTGGTCTCCACAAAGTTGTGCTCGGAGATTTCTATCCGCAATTTCTTTGCTATGGTTGCGATTTCCGGGGAGATCCCCAAGCCTACCGATAGGACCACCAGATCGAATTCTTCCGTCTTAACCCCCAGGGCTTCATCCACATAGGTCAGTTCCAGGTTTTTGTTCTGGGGGTTTTGGATTACCCGGGACACCATGGCGCGCACGTATTTAATTTGGTGATGGTGTTTGGCCTGCTGGTAATAATTTTCAAAGCCCTTGCCGTGGGCCCGGAGATCCAAGAAGAAAATGGTGGGCTGAATTTTCGGGTTGTGTTCCTGGGCGATGATAGCCTGCTTGGTGGCGTACATACAGCAAACCGACGAGCAATAGGGTCGGTCCCGGGCGGGGTCCCGGGAGCCGACGCATTGAATCCAGGCTATTCTCCGGGGGTCGACCCCGTCAGAAGGCCGGGTGATGTGCCCGTGGGTCGGCCCGGTGGCCGCCAGCATCCGTTCAAATTCCATGGAGGTGAGCACGTTGGGATACCGGCCGTAGCCGTATTCCGGCTTCAGCCGGGCATCGAAGACCTCGAACCCCGGGGATAGAATCACCGCCCCCACGTTCAGGTGCAGGATCTGATCCGTTTGGGAAAAATCCACTGCCTGGGAAGGACAGAATTTCTCACAGGCGCGGCATCTGCCAGGCTTGCGAAAATATATGCAGTTCTCCCGGTCTATGGCATATTTCAATGGCACCGCCTGGGGATACAGGACATAAGCGGCTTTACGGAAATCGCGCCCCTGGTTGAACTCGTTGGGCACCTTTTGGGGACATTTTTCGGCGCAAATGCCGCAGGCGATGCAACGGCTCTCATCAATGAACCGGGCTTTTTGCAGCACCTCGACCTGAAAGTTCCCTTCCTTCCCGGAAATTCCCGCCACTTCCGCCGGCGCCAGAATCTCGATGTTTAAATGCCGGCCCACTTCCACCAGTTTCGGGGCCAAGGTGCACATGGAGCAGTCATTGGTGGGGAAGGTTTTGTCCAGTTGGGGCATCACCCCGCCGATGGCCGGCTTTTTATCCACCAGGTAAACCAAAAACCCGCTTTCCGCCAGATCCAGGGCGGCCTGAATGCCGGAGATCCCTCCACCCATTACCAGCACTGCCCCCACTTTAGAAGCAGGTTTTGGGTTCCCGCTTGGGGACGCGGGTTTGGGGTTTTGGGTTTCGGATCCGGGGTTTTGGGGTTCGCTTTTCATGGTTTTGTCTTCGCTATTCTGTTTAAAGGTTAACGGTTGATCAAATGGTTTTAATTCCAAGTTTTTTTCTGGGATTCTTGGTTCACGGTTTCGTCTTTTATCAAATGAACCTAAAACCCAATACCTGGAAACTAGTCCATAATTCCTTTTCCCTTTAACAGCGGCAGAGGATCCACCAGGTGCTGGGCCAACCAGTTTGAGGCTTGGGGGTGCCCCGTGGCCAGCCCCATTAATTCTGTAAAGTAAAAGACTGGAAGATAATAATCTTTGCCGAATTTCCGGGAAATGCGCTCTTGGGAAAGATCAAGGTTGGCCTGGCACATCTGGCAGGAGACCACGAAACAATCGGCCCCCGCCTGGAGGGCCCGCTCATAGAGCCGTTGGGCCAGGGTATCGATAAGGTCGGGTCTGGCCACAGCCAGACCCGCACCGCAACAATCGGTCTTGAAAGACCAGTCTAACGGGGTGGCCCCCAAAACCTTGAGCAGACGATCCAGGTTTTGCGGGTTTTCATAATCGGCTTTGCCCGTGACCCCGGGAGGACGCGCCACCAGACAGCCATAATAGGAGACCGCATGAAGATTCTTGAGGGGCGTGACCACCTTGGAGGCCAGGGCCTTAAGATAGGCCTCCTGGGTAAAGAAATCCAATAAATCCCAGATGCGAATTTCCCCTTGAAATGCAATCCCCAGCCCCGAGCCTTCTGGGCCCAGTAAAGCCTTTTCTGCGGTTTTCAGACGGTTGAAGCATAGGGCGCAGGGAGCCACCACATCCCGCCGTCCGGCTTTTTCCGCCAGAGCCAGGTTGCGGGCCGGCAATTCCAAGGCGAGACAGTGATTGAGACTATGGGCCGAACTCGCCCCGCAACAATTCCAATCGAACAGCTCCACCAGTTCCACCTCCAACAGGGGAGCGATACCGGCGATGGACGCAGCATAGTCCACCGCGGTGCCTTCCAACGAGCACCCGGGATAGTAGGTCACTTTCATGGTTTAAAATTGGGCCTTCCGGAAAATTTCGGTGATTTCGGCCTTGCCCCTAAGGGGAGCGGGGCCGCGCCAGCGCACCCGGCCTCGCCTCCACAGGTTCCATCCCAACTTCAAATTTTGCTTGACATCCGCCAGGTCGAAGTTTTGCTGCAGTTTGTGGAAAGTATAACGTCGCAGCAATTTGGTTTCCGGCACCCGCCCTCCCGCGCTTAAAATACTCTCCAGGAAATAGCGTTGGAAAACCTCCGCTTCTTTTTCGGGAATGGCGAAGCCCCCCTTGACTGCCTCCTCTTTGAGCCAATCCATAGCGCCGGCGATGTCGATGCCATTGGGACAGCGGGTGGTGCAGGTTTGGCAACCGGAACAGATCCAAATGGTCCGAGAGCCCAACACCCGGTCTTCCTGACCCATTATGGTTAACCGGATAACCTGGTGGGGCAGAAGGTCCATGTCAAAGGTCAAGGGGCAGCCTCCCGAACATTTCCGGCATTGGAAACAAGAGGTTACCGCCAACTCGGCCTTGATTATTCTATCTGCCAAAATTCCCCGGGGCTTTAATGATTGGATTGTCGTGGTTTCCATGGAAAAAGTTTCGGCTCCCTATTTAAATGTGCAGGAGTCTAATATACAACCTAACCAATCTAGAATCAAGGGACAGATCTTTGTTGTCAAGGTTCAATAACCCGGATGACATGAAACGATTCACGTTGGAACTTTAGAATGAGAAAAATCCATTTCCCCAGATCGGCGTCAAAGTATAGACTTGCTTCCGTAAATACCCATACCCTGCACCCAAGTCATGGTGTCAGCCAAGTGTTAGGAATGCTTGATTTTTCCTCGACACTTTCAAGTCTCACGCAGAATTCTCTGGAAATTCATCTAGGCTGCATCGGTCTCTGGCAGCCCGCTGGCGATAAAAAATCTTTAACCGTTGACGGATGTTAGCCCCTTCCTGGCCCATTTGCGCCAGAATCTGCTCCGTAAGCGGAGCCAACTCCACGTGGGCCATGATATCCGTGCGTTTATTGCGCTTCTTCATGATACCAGCCTTTATATTTTTCTTGACATCAAATTCAACTTTCGTGCCAGTTATCTTTGAAAAGCGCACCCTGATCAAAACCGCCCCAGCGGGCCCTAAAAAAATTAAGACCTCCAGATCAAGCGAAAGAAGTTTTCCATAAATCGCCGAAATTCCCTCCCCATAACCGCTTCCTGGGTTAGGGCGGTAGAGACCATAGCTTCCGGGTCCGCACCCGACCCGCTTAAAGCCCACTCGCCGTCGTGCTTTAGCCAGGTGGCCACGTCCGCCGCCGCGGCATGGTTGTCAAATTGAAGACCCAAAACCCGGGGATTATCATCCAATCCCAAAGCCTCCACCGGCGCCGCTGCCGACCGGGCCAGAAGACTGATTCCGGCGGGCAGAGGCGGTAATACTCCTTGGCCGTGCCACTTGAACAGCTTGAGCGGGGTCGGCAACCCCTGAAAAGCTGGATGGGCCACCCCTGCGGGAGTCAGTTCCCCGGTGATAAAGCCCACGGACTTTTGCGGCAGTGGGCCTACCCGGCACCCCAGCACATTTCCCAGGAGCTGATGCCCCAGACAAAACCCCAGGTATGCCTTACCCGCCGTGATAACTTCCCGAATGCGAGCCTTTAAGGGTCTGAGGTAAGGAAATTGTTCCTCCTCATCCACGTTGGGCGATCCTCCCAAGACAATCATGCCGGCGAATGGGTCCATGCCAGGCAAAGGTTCCTCCCAGACTTTGGCCACCTGAAAGTTTATCCCTGCGTCCAGAATCGCTGCCAATAAATGCTGTCCTGGTCCCTCCCATTCCATGTGCTGCACAATCAACAGGCGTTTTACCGGCACGGTTTCCTCCATCTAAAATTATCTTGGTGAGTATTATCCCAATCTGTTTATATTATACGTGATGGGCCGGCAGGGGGCATAATTTCTTCCTACGGGGGAGAATTATCTTCCGGGAAATCGAACCCAAACACAAAGGAAAAGTTGTACCTGTACTTTCCCCGGAAGGCATGATAATTGAAATTTTTGCCCTATACTAACCTGACCTTAGGAAGGAGTGTAGAATGGGGGAATGGCGGGCCGTCGGCAAGCCTAAATATTATTGCAGCCCCTTGCTAACCACAATTCCGGAGGTAATACACGGGTTTTTCACTCGGCAGGGAGGCGTCAGCACCGGAGCTTTTCATAGTCTCAATGTAGGCCCGGCAGTGGGAGATCGGGCCGAATTGGTGGCCGAAAATCAACGTCTTCTACAGCAGGCTTTAGGTCTGAAGGTCCTGGCGGGGGCGGCTCAGGTGCACGGCGGCCGCAGCGCAGTTATTATTGCGGCCGACCAGGTCCAGGAGGAAGACGTTCCTGAAGTGGACATCCTGGTTACCGCAGTGACCGGCCTGGGTCTGATTATCAAGCAAGCCGACTGCCAGGCGGTGATGCTCTATGACCCGGAAAAACGAGTAGTAGCCAATGTCCACTGCGGCTGGCGCGGACAAGTCCAAAATATCCTGGGCGAGACGGTGTCCCTGCTTCAAAATCGGTTTGGGTCCAAGCCGGGGGACCTGATCGCGGCCGTAGGACCGAGCCTGGGCCCCTGCTGCGCCGAGTTCCGCAACTTCCAGCAGGAATTTCCCCGGTCCCTGTGGGGATACCAGGTACGACCTAACTTTTTTGACCTCTGGCAACTCAGCCTGGATCAACTAATAGCCGCGGGACTGCAACCGCAACATCTCGACCTTGCAAAGCTCTGCACCCGCTGCGGGGAAAAAGATTTTTTCTCTTACCGCCGGGACCGGGTTACAGGCCGCCAGGGAGCCGTTATCGCGCTGCGGGCTTGATACATTGGCTGGCCGATCCAACAGCTCCATCGCCCGCTTCTAACTGGCCCGTCAGCCCAAACTCTGTGAGACGCAGCTTTTTCCAGCTTCAGCGTTAACCTTACGGGGCCTTTTTGGAAATCTTATCCTTCAGATCATTGAAGATTTTTGTGGCTGACTGGACAACTTGCTCCACTTGTTGGGGATATTTGTAGCCCACGAATACGCCGACGGCAAAACCTACAATAAGTAAGAACATTTGGATTTTCCTTTCTTATCCGAGTTTAATCTGATGCATTCGCACAGAGAAATATTGGAAACCGGTCTTTCCCGTCTCAATCAATCCAGGTCCGCCAGAGCTTTCTGGGCTACTTGGCCCACGGTGGTCTGGAGGAGCTGCCCCTGGTCGTAAAGATGCACCTGATGGTCATCCCCTTTCAAGGCCTGGATGGCGTCTGACGCCTGGCGATACCTGGCTTTACCGAGACTCCAGGCCGCCAAGGCCCGCAACTGGGGCTCGGAGCTTGTGAGAAAAGGCACAATTACCGGCAAAACTTCATAGAGAAGTTCAGGATGAACTTCGGCCAACCTGCCAACTCCCCAGAGCATGGGCTCCTGGGAGAATGGTTCTTCCAGGAAGCCGACAAACATGGGGATAATCTCTTTCACCAACGAAATTTGGTGGCGCCCGATTTCTCCCAGGGCCGCCGCGGCCCCCCAGCCGGTGCTGCCTGAATCCTCGTTGAGCAGGTAGAGGAGCCGATTGATAAGTTTTTGGACCTGTTCCGGGTGCGACCCGGCCACATGCCCCAAACCCTCAAGGGCCCGCCATTGCAGGAGGTCACCGGGGTCATAGAAAAATTGCATGAGAATAGCCGCGACCTGGGATTCCAGGCCTGCCAGTTGTGTGAGTTCCGAAAAGTTGCCCTCTTTAAGCAACGGGACGATCTGCTCCCGCAATTGTCGCCTGCTTAATGCCAAAACTTTGGTTCTCTCCCGTGGGCTTAAGGCCCCAGATGACCGTCCAGAACCAGTTTCTCCGCCCTTATGAACTAAAAGGGGATATCATCCTCGGGCAGGCCGCCTTCCGGCGGGCCAAAAGGCGGTTCCGGTTCTTGTATACCACGATCCCCGGCGCCTCCCAGCATTTGCATGGCAAGGGCCTCGATTTTATAAGAATATTGCTTAACTCCGTCCTTTTCCCAGGTTTCGTTGCGAATCCTGCCTTCGATGTAGACCTGTTTCCCCTTGGCAAGATACTGGCCACAGGTTTCAGCCAGTTTGCGCCAAGCCACGATCTTAAACCATTCGGTGCGCTCTTGCAAATTGCCCTGCCGGTCCTTAAATTTCTCGCTGGTAGCTAACCGAAAATTGCACACCGCGGTGCCGTCAGCAGTATAGCGCATCTCAGGATCAGCTCCTAAACGACCTATCAAGATAACCTTATTTACGCCAGCCATACCCCCTCCTGCCACGGAGCATCGGTCTCTTCAATCCTCTATCACAGAAAAAGCAGCCGGGCAAGGACTTATGCTGAAACCTCGATGTTTGGTTTTCCACAGCCATGATTTTCTTTTTTGTCTTCCCCCCAGGGTTGGCAAGCCAAACTCTCAGATTTATATTTATCTGGAGAGATTGCTGTCTGGGTGCATGGCGTAAGCTACCTTTATATGTCCTGGATGGGTACATCATGAAACCGACCTGCTGCTTGAAGCTTCTGGGATGCCTTTTTTTTACTTTTCTGAGCGCGACCGCGGGAATAAGCGCTACGCCCGGACCCATGGCCGCAGCCGACGCCCTCCTCCAGAGTCCTACCTTGGACATGGCTCAGGCCGAAAAAGCCTTGAATCTGTATGCAGGGCTGCTTTCCTCCAATACGGCCCCCCGGCCTCTGGTCCTGGCTCAACTGAGCCGGACCTGTTTTATCCTGGGGGAACTTGCCCCCAAAAAATATTGTGAAGGCTATTTCCGCAAAGGCAAGGTTTACGCCGATATCCTGATCCAAGAAGACCCCTACCGGGTCGAGGGGCACTATTGGCTGGCCCTTAACCTCTGTGGCCTGGCCGAGGCCTGCGGCTATTTAACAGGACGGCGCCTGCTCCCCCAAATCATGGAGGAATTGGAACGCGCTTTGGTCCTGGATGAAACCTATGATCAGGCCGGAGCCCACCGGGTGCTGGGACGCATTTATTCCGAAGCCCCCGCCTGGCCTATGTCCGTGGGGGATTTGCATAAATCCCTGGAACACCTCAAGGCTGCGGTGCGCCTAACCCCGAACAACAGCACCAACCGCCTGTACCTGGCCCAGACCCTCTACCGCATGAATTACCGCGCCCTGGCCCGGCAGGAATTGGAAATGGTGCTCAAATGCACCCAGCATGCCGTTAAACCCAAAGATATTGAAGAAGACCACCAGGAAGCCCGGCGACTATTGGCGGATTTCGGCGGATAAGATAACCCCTAATAAACAATAGAGTTTGCTGTTTTCAAACCGGGAAGCGAATTATGAGGGTCTGGGAAAAGCCGCTTGTTGACCTATCAGGCGGTCCGCCAGGCTTTCCTAATAATTTGCCTCACGGGCTTCCCCAGTCCAGGAGGCGCAAGTCCGGATAGGTCCGCCCTTTGAAATGAGATACCCTGGTGCCCAGGGCCACATCCAGCTTCCCGCTCATGGGATGGCTGTCGGCCTGATCAAAAGCAATGGCCTCCTGGATGTTACCGCCTTGGGCCAACTGCACCTTCAGATGTTTTCCTCCCACTACCCGGGACCCCAGGCATTCCACCTCCAGGCACACAATCACCGGCGCCGGGTTGCCGGGTCCGAAGGGTCGCAGGGTTTGGAGATGTTGGTAAAAGGCGTGGTCAAGATCTCCTAACTCTGCCTGAGCATCCACCTTTAGGGTAGGCCGGGGTGGTTGATGGCCTAATTGCTCGCAAAAAGCCTGTTCCATCAGGTCTTGCAAGGCCGGTAGGTCTGGTGCCGCCAGCTCGAAGCCCGCGGCAGCCTGGTGGCCTCCGTATTTATGGAGGGCGGCCCGGCAGGCGTGCAGTCCCTGGAAAAGATGAAAGCCCTCGATGGACCTGGCCGATCCCCGACCCCGGCCGTTCTCCAGACTCACCAGGGCTACGGGCCGGTAATATTCCTCGGCCAGACGAGCGGCCACAATGCCAAGAACCCCGGGGTGCCAGCCCTCCTTACCCAAAACCATCACCGGCCGCGTTTCCAAATTCGTTTGCCGGATTATGGTCTTGGCCTGTTTCAAGACTTCGTCTTCCAGGGCCTGGCGCTGCCGGTTGAGATTGTGCAAATACCTGGCCTGAACCCGGGCTTGAGCCAGATCGTCACTTAAGAGCAATTCCAGGGCGCACCGGGCCTGCCCCATCCGGCCCGCAGCATTAAGGCGGGGCGCCAGCCGGAAGACCACGTCCCGGTAAGATATGGGTTTGCCTTCCAGCTCAACGACTTCTTTTAAGGCAATGATTCCAGGGCGCCGGCTTTCTTCCAGGACCTTGAGCCCCTGGTGCACCAGGATGCGGTTTTCACCCACCAGCGGCACCACGTCCGCGGCGGTGCCCAGGGCCACCAGGTCCAGGTAAGACCTGAGGTTGGGCTCCCGGCGGTCTTTAAACCAGCCTTCGGCCCGCAGCTCCGCCCGCACTCCCAGGGCCAGGAGCAGCGCCACTCCCACCCCAGCCAGGTCCCCAAAGGGGTAATCATGCCCCCGGCGCTTGGGGTTGACCACGGCCAGGGCTCCAGGCAGTTCCGGGGGAACCTCGTGATGATCGGTGATGATCACCTCCATACCTTGTTCCCTGGCCCACGCCACCTCGGAGGCGTCGCTGATGCCGCAATCCACCGTAACCACAAGGCTGGCCTCTCGGGCCAGTTCCACAAGGGCCTCCCGCTTAAGGCCGTAACCCTGGGTCAGCCGGTCGGGGATGTAGGGAAAGCAAGGCAGCCCCAACTCCTGGAAAAACTGGTGCAACAGGGCGGTGGCGGTGAGGCCGTCGGCGTCGTAGTCGCCGTACACGGCTACGGCTTCCCCCTGGCGCACCGCACGTCCCAGGCGGGCCGTGGCGGCCTCCAGGTCCGGCAGTCCGAATGGTGGATTCAAGCGTTCCAGGGAGGGGTCCAAAAAAGCCAGGATGTCGTCAGTAGCCGCGAGGCCCCGGTTCAAGAGGATCCGCGCCACCAAAGGCGGTAATCCATGCCGAGCCATAACCTCGGCCAACAACTCCGGCTGTTCCGGGTATTCCTGCCAGCGGTTCTTGCGGCGCAATGGTCCTCCGGTTTTCAGGTTTTAGTTTTCGGTTTTCTATTAGCGGCGCCTGGTTATAGTTTTCTACAATAACAAATAAAATTTTCTGTCCAAATATCCTGCGACTTGCCGGTCTCGATTTTCCGGATGCCACTAACAATTTTTTTAATAACTTTCCATAAAACCAGCCGGATTTTGCCGTACAGGTTCTTGCCCACAGGGCCGGTTTCCTGGAACCTAAAGTCAGAAAAACCCGATAATGATAATAATTGTTTGAGTGATTCAGGGGTAAAGATCGTCAGATGAGTCAGATCACCATAGATTACTTGATTTGAAAACAGCCCTTGTCCGTTGGGCGTCTGTATTATTAGAATGCCGTTCGTCTCTAAAGAATTATATAACAGTTGGGACAGCCTCAACGCCTCTTCTTTGGTAAAATGCTCGATAAAATCAATGGCGATAATGGCCTGAAAAAATTCTTTATTCTGTTGTAAGTAATCTATTGCATCTGCTTTTTTAACCCCAAGCCCTTTATTCCTCGCTATCTGAAGCTGTTCTTCTGAGATATCAATGCCCCGAACATTAATAAAACCGGAATTTTTTAGAAATTCCAGCAAATATCCCGGACCACAACCCAATTCCAGGATATTATCGGCAGCTTTTAATTCCTTCAGGAATGGCAGATACTTATAACTGCACCAATCCCAATAAGCCTGGAGACCCTTTCCGTGAAGTTGAGAATCCTCCTTTTTAAATTTTGATACATATTGATTATAGAGGTCTGATCTAAAATCTGGCATTAAAATACTGTCTCATCCTTTGGTCATAACGCCCTATTGATTGCGCGACACAACAAGGCGCGTGGAACATGCATGCCCTACCTCCTAATCCCTGGCCCCTGACCCCTGATCTCTGCTATTCCACCGTCTCTCCGGGCTTCAAGGGTATCACTGTGATGTCCTCCCCTTTCAGACGTTCAGTCAACTCTTCCGCAGTGCCCGTGAGCACCGGAAAGGTGCCGTAATGCATGGGGATCACCCAGCGGGGGCGGAGCATCCGGCAGGCCAGGGCCGCCTCCGCGGGGCTCATGACGTAATGGCTGCCGATGGGCAGCATGGCCAACTCCGGGTGGTAGAGTTCCCGGATGAGTTCCATGTCCTTGAAGACCGCGGTGTCGCCGGCGTGGTAGGCCACAAAGCCGTTGGGGAACTCAACCACAAAGCCGCCGGGGTCGCCTGCGGCAATGAGCTTGCCCCCTTCGTCCACTGCGGAGGAGTGCACCGCATGGGTCATGGTGATTTTCAGGCCGGCGACGGAAGTGGTGCCCCCCTTGTTCATGCCGATGGTCTGGGGGGCCCCCTGCCTTGCCAAAATCACGCTGAGCTCGTGGATGGCGACTACCGGCGCGCCAGTCGCCTTCGCCACCGCCACGGTTTCCCCCACGTGGTCGCCGTGGCCGTGGGTTACCAGGATAACGTCCACCGGGCCAACTTTATCCACCGGGGTATTGAGCAAAGGGTTGCTGAGCCAGGGGTCGATGAGCACCGAGACCCCGGCCCCGCTCAATTTGAAGACCGCGTGGCCCAAGAAGGTGATTTTAACCCCGCGACCGATTTTTGCTTGCGCCATAAAACCCTCCTATTAAATACTCTTCCCGGGCTTCTTTTGCTGAAAAGCTGACAACTGAGCTGATAGTTGTCTTACTGCACCAACTCTTCCAAGGCGTCCAGATTTTTCCGCAACCCCAGGGCAATCAGGGTGTCACCCGCTAAAATAGTGGTGTTGTAGCTGGGATTGAACAGCATCTCGCCATCAGCCCGCTTGATGGCCACCAGGATCAGATCCAATTTTTGGCGAATCCCGGAGTCCGCCAGCGGCACCCCCAGGAGAGGGGAGGTTTGGCCCACCGCGATCTCCTCCATGCTCCACTCCACCCCCTCCTTCATGGCCAGTTCCATGAAGGTCACCACCGTAGGGTGCAAAATGGTATGAGCCATTTTTTGCCCCCCCATTTGATAAGGCGACTCCACCTTGTTGGCTCCGGCCCGCAGGAGCTTCTTATCCGAACCCGGTTCTTCTCCCCGGGCCACGATAAAGATATCAGGATTAAGGCTGCGGGCCGTCAGGACGATGTAAACATTATCGGCATCGGTGGACACCACCGCCACCAGCCCCTTAGCCCGCTCGATCCCCGCTTCCAGCAGTATCTCATCCCGGGTGGCGTCGCCACTGATGAAATAGTAACCCATTTCTTCCAGGCGAGTGGCCAGGTCCGGTTCCCTGTCGATGATCACCAGGGGCAAACCCCGCTCTTTGAGCTGCCGGGCGATAATTTCGCCGATGCGCCCGAAGCCGCAAATTATATAGTGATTTTTTAGCCTGCGGATGTGTCTGACCAATTTGCGTTTTCCTAAAGCGGACCGGATCTCCCCTTCAATCACTACCCGGGCCAGGGAGCCCAAAATATAAAGCATAACTCCCATGCCGCTAAGGATGAGCGCCATATTGTAGAGGCGCCCGGCCAGCGACAGGGGATGAATCTCCGCGTAACCCACGGTGGCCAGGGTGGTCACCGTCATGTACAGGGCGTCAAAAAAATTCCAGCCTTCCAGCCAGACATAGCCCAGGCTGCCCATCGCCAAGAGGGCCACCAGCAAACCGGCCCACTGGGCGATTTTACGGAAGGTTACCATGCGCCCGGAAGCTCTGCAAGTTTTCGCATTGTCCGCAAGTGCCAGCTAAAATCCGCAATCCATGGCTTGGCCATATCCCGCCGAGGGAACAAATTTCCACGCCCCCGGAGAGATGTCAGCATAAATATGATATCTTTCCCCGGATGTCAAACCCTCATGCCGCCTTCGCGACGTCTTGCCTGCGTCGGGGCAGGCTGATTGATCAAGGTTAAAATTAATCAGAGCCTGGTTGTAGAGTTTGCATGCACCATCATTAGCGGGCAGGCTCGCCTTACATTTTTTTCTTCCAGGCTTTTCCCTGAAAAGCTTTTGGCAAATGTAGAACGCTCACCCTCGGGTGTCCTGTTCAAACTCCAGGAGGGCGGCGCGCCACAATTGTCAATTCCCGAGATGCAAAGGGCGGGACGCCCGCCCTACCGATTTTAGCCTTTTTCCCTTTTTCCCATTTACCTCTTATTGTTGGACCAGCGCCTCGGCCACATAGGCATCGGTAATCAAGACGTTGAAGTACTTGCCCTTGAGGCAGGCCCGGATAGCTTGGGTTTTTTCCAGGCCGCCGGCCACCGCCACTACGTAGCGGTCGCTCTTCGTGGCGCGCTCCCGAAGTTCCAGAGCCCCCACCCCGATGACCCGCCGGGTCAGGGCCGCCAGTTCCTTATCTTTGCCGTCCAGCATGGGCTCACCCTGGGCATCGATGGGCGTATGGTTGATTTCGCCCACCACGCCTTTGGCCTTCAGGTCCTCGGCGGTCAGCCCCATCTCCTGGTCGGCAAAGGCCCGGAAGCCGGGCATGGGCCCCGTTAGGTAGCCAACACCTAGCACCATAATATCCACGTCCCATATTTCCCGGTAGATCTGCTGGAGCTTGGGGTTGGCCGCCATCTGCTGTTCATATTCCTCTCTGGTTTTCACGGGAATGGTGGGCAGGGTATAGGCCGTGGCATCAGGATACTTGGTGCTCATCATACCCACCATGGCGTTGGCGGTCAGCCCCGGCATGGTCAAGATGGGGGTCAGGGTCAAGGGATAGAGGTGCAGGCCCGTGAGCCGCTCCGGTTCCAGATAGGTTATCAGATAATATAGGGTCTTGCCTCCGGACAGCCCGATCTTGGCGCCGGCCCAGGCGATCTCCTCCACATAATAGGCGGCTTCCCGGGCCACTGTCTTCTGAATGGCGTCCATATCTTTGAGGCCGGGGTCCACCACCCGCAGTTCCCGGAGGTGGGGGTACAGCTTTTTGAGCTGCTCTTCCAGGTCGCTGCGCCGAGGGATGGCCGATTTTTCAAAGATAAAGGCCATGACCTGGGGCAGGGTGGTGTATTCCATTTCGTGGAGGCCCAATCGGTGAGGCTCAAAAGGCCCGTGGCGGCGGATGTAGTTGGCCACCCGGTTGGCTTCTTTTCGCACTTCGTCAAAAGCCACGTCCGCAAACATATCCATGGGCCCTAAAAGTTTGCCCTCGCACAACTGGTAGCCTGCGGCGATCACCCGGGGCGGGCCGTCAAAGCGGCTGGGGATGGCGTCCTTAAAGGCCACGGGCATCAGGGGGCCATGGTGGGAGCCCCGCATCCAGCCTTCCACCAGGTGGGGAAAGGCGAAGGGTTCCAAGACCTCGCCCACTGCGGGCATGCCCGACTGGCAGCGCACGATCATTACCGGGTCATCTTTGCCCACGTAACGTCCGGCCAGGAGGCCCAGCTTCTGGGATGAGGCCACGGCCACCACTTCGTTGTCCTTTTTGCGGTAAATGTTTTCAATGAGGTAACGACCCGGGGTGCCAATCAACACCAGCAGGTCGTACATGTCTTCGGGGCAGGACAGGATCCACTCCTTGTGTTCGATGGCGTCGATCACCCGGAATCGGAAGCCCCGGTGCATGTTGGGGTCAATGACCAGGCCTACCGTGTTGAAGGGGTCAGCGAAGATGCGGAACAGGGGCAGATTCCAGGCGCCGGGAGAGGTTTTGTCGGCCATGAAGATAATGACCGGTTCGCTTTTGCGCTCTACAAATTGGAGCTCAGCCACTCCAGGCCCCATGCCCTTGACGTTGCCGGAGAAGGAGTCCGCCAGCATGTCCTGGCCGGCCCCATAGAGCTTTAGACGCCTGGCCAACTGGGTGAGTTCCATGAAAGTGTCCCAGGCGAACTGATGGATGTCCGAGTCTTCCTCGCCCCGGTGGTGGGTCATGATGAGCTCAACATCGTCCCCGACGTTGAGTACCTGACCGTCCACCAACAGACCGCGGTCTACCGCCTTTTTAACCAATGATTGCGCTAAGGCCAACATTTCCGGATAGCAGGTGCTGTGGCCGACCCAGCCACCTACATCGGCTTTGATTACCGATAGCGTGATCTTGTCCGTACTTCCCATAAATCCTCCTTTTTACTAATGGCCGGTTAAATGGTTTGGCAGAGGACGATGGTTTATGGTAATCAGATGGCCATGGATAAGAGCAGATGCACCTCCCTGGGCCTGGTGGTCCTGGCCCTGTGTCTGGTTTGTTTATGGGGCTGTGTCCCCCGGCTGTCGCCGACTGTCCCCCCGGGAATAACCTTGCAGCCCGGCAAATATCTCACCGCCTATTATCGCGCCCCGGACTTCGTCCCGGCCCACGCGACCTACGCCTTAGAGCCGTTTTCGGTGCAAGCGGCCCAGGGGCTTTCGTCCGACGCTTTCCAGAAAATTTTCATGCAGGAACTGAGCCAAGCCTGGCAAGCCAATGGCCTGAAGATCTCTCCCCAGGGGGTTGCCGTCCTGGACGGAGTTATCCAACATGTCGCGATCCGGGGGACGGCCTTACGGTTTCTCAGAGGCAAAATCGACGCCCATCTGGTGGTATCCGGAGCCATCACCCAAGGGAATAAAATCCTCTTTGCCTGTCAGGACCGAATCAGCCTGAGCTCACCGGTGAATCCCGGCCCCCCGGCTCCTAAAGAAGATGAATTGTTGCTGCGGCTGGCGGCCCGAACTTTCGCCACCCACCTGCTCAATGAGCTGTTGCTTTACTGGCCGCCCGCCGAAGGCAAATAGAGTTCCCCAAAGACCCGTACAATTAGACGGGGCCGTTCTTTAGAGGTGGTGAAAAGTTCCACGAGGCCGGCATAGGGGCCCGTATCCTGGCTCTTATTGCGCACCTCCAGGACATATTCTTTGTCCGGAACTTCCGGTTTAAGGGTAACCTCGATTTTATCGGGGATGTTAGTGCGATATTCCGTAATCTTCCAGGGGGTGGGCAGGTGTGAGAGAAAGCGCACCTGGCCCCGGAGGTCGTCACCGGCGCTGCCTTTAAGCCGCACGATATGGCTGGGCTTAATTTCAATGAAAGGCTGGGCCACTCCCATCATGACCAGATTCAAAACGGGCCGCTCCGGGTCATTGAGCCTGATCTTGGTCTCTTTCTTGAATTGATGGAGCACCGAAAAAGGCTTGATGGTCAGGGTGATGGCCCCCTGACCGCCTGGGGGAATGCTTTTATCGTAGCTGGGCACCGTGCAGGCGCAATCCGGGTCCACTTCCTCGATTTTCAGGGGCGCCGACCCGGTGTTTCTGATCACGAAGGTGTGGGTCAGGGCCCGATCTTCATAAATTTTGCCAAAATCGAAGGCGGTTTCACCTATAGCGGCCTGTGGTCCGGTCCCTGTGGCCCGGGCCGGGGTGAAATGCCCTCCCCAAACGAATGCCGCCGCTCCCACAAGAAGCAAGGCATAGAGTCGGGATAAATAGCGCGGCTGCCTGGTCTGGTGGTTTTTACATCTCTGTGGGTCCATCACGTCAGGTGGGTGCTCCTTGTCGTCAGATTCCGTCTCCTTCCGCAGTGGTGCGAATCTGGCGGTTGCAACCAATAAAGACAGATCCTGGCTGTCGGAAAACGGATTTTAGATAATCTTAACTTGTATTTTACCATAACCATTTGTCAAGGTTAGCCAAAAGATTTATTATAATGCTGCTATACCAATGCTATTTTGGGAAATTTCAAAGACTTTTCCATAATCAGGAGGCTAAAGATGCAGCTCAAGAATCAGCTTGCCAAGATGGCTGGAGTGGCTTCAATGTTGACCATTTTTGGAATGGGATGCGCCTCGTCACCGTCCCAGATCCAGCAACCCGCGCCCACCGGCTATACGCGCAGTGCGGTGGGAACAGCCGACGAGCTCTCTCCGCAGGCCCCTGGGGAAGCCCAAAATATTCGCAGAGTAGGCAACCAATGGTTATGCGAAGTAAACGGGCAGACCATGGTTTATAATAGTGCGACTACTCGTTGGGAACCCAAGCAAAAGTAACGCCCTTTAAACGGACGGGCAGTTAAGTCTTAGCCGCGCGGCCTTCAAGGATTTTATTTGGGGAAAGGAGAGTTAACAGATGCAAGCTTTTGCCTATCTTGCCACGGTAGCGCTGGCCGCACTGCCTTTGCTGATCTTGGTGGGCGGTTGTGCTTCGTCTCCGGTCAACCCAACCGCACTCCATCTCGAACAACCCCCTATGACCGACTATATGCGCAGCCGGGTGGGAACGCCGGACGAGCTATCCCCACTGGCACCGCCGGAAGCAAGAAACGTTCGCAAAGTTGGTAACCTTTGGACCTGCGAAGTTAATGGAAAGAACATGGTTTATAATAACGCCAGTGGTCGTTGGGAAGCAGGGCAGAAGTGACTTTTTAACCTCCGGATGTGTAAGCTAAATTGACGGCCTTCGGGAGCAGGGCGTCTGACCCAGGGAGAACATCAACATGCCCTTAAGCAAAATCCACCGCCGCACTAGAGAAACAGAAGTGGACTTGGAACTGGAATTGGATGGCCGGGGCCAGGCGGCCATCGATACCGGCATCCCATTTTTCGATCACATGCTTACCCTCTTCACAGCCCATGGGTACTTTGATCTGACTGTTAAGGCAGTGGGCGATCTGGAGGTGGACCAGCACCATACCGTGGAAGACATCGGCATCTGCTTGGGGCACGCCTTCCGGGAGGCCCTGGCCCAGCGGCCGCAGGTCAGGCGTTATGGCGAGGCCCGGGTGCCCATGGACGAAGCTTTGGCACAGGTGACTGTGGACCTGAGCAACCGCCCTTTCCTTCACCTGGAAGCGGACCTGCCGCCCGGGGGCGCCGGGATGGATCCCCAGTTGCTCAAGGAATTCTGGCGGGCAGTAAGCATCCACGGCGGTATGACTCTGCATATAACCGTGCCCTACGGCGAGAACACCCACCACATCTTGGAGGCGGTCTTCAAGGCGGCGGGCCGGGCCCTGGACGCCGCCACCCAACCGGAACCCAGGGCCACCGGAGTCCCCTCCACCAAGGGCGTGCTTTAATATGGGTTCCAGGTATCGGGTTTGGGTTCTTGCACAGCTTAACCTGCGATTCCATCAACTCTCTTTCATGCACGCGGGTTAGAGTCCCAAGATAGGGTTGACCTTTTTGGGTTCCAAAGTTAAAATTAATAGTCTAAAAGAGAGTGAAGATAAGAGCCGCGCCCGTAGCTCAGCTGGACAGAGCAACGGACTACGAATCCGTGTGTCGGGGGTTCAAATCCCTCCGGGCGCGCCAGTAAATTCAATGGGTTAAGGGTGGCAGCAGCCACCCTTTTTGTTGTCGGGAGCACTATGGGAGCACTTTTTGGGCCCGGGGTTCTTTTCTGGGCTCTTGCCTTTACCGCAACAATCCCTCTAATTTCTGATAGGCCTCTTTTCCACCAAGAAGGTCTCCCCTTCTTTCTTTAACTCAAGGATTTTGGTCGCAAGACTCCAGTCTTCTCCCGGATGAACCCGGATGAATTCCTGGCGGTTTGGCTTACGCACCGGCACCGTCACTAAGACCTTTTTAACCCCCAGGTTCGTTGTAAAGTCTTTGGAGAGCCGGAGTTTGTTTAAGTCAAAGTGATCATCCTCACCGGCCCTCCCGTTCTCGGTGAAAATTAGGGTCGGCATTGATGATTGATCTATTTGAATCGTAAGAATCTATCTCCTCCTAAGTATTTAATCCGGAACCGTGCAAATGAGTCGCTGCCAAGATTCCTGGTGTCAACGTCTAAAGATGAACAGATTGGACCGTCAGCCGGTGCAGATACCGATGTTATTGAACCTTAGCTTGACGTAGATGGCGGAGGTGATTATAGTGGGGACAGCCGGGGGAGAAATACATGTTTTGGTTACACCTGATAATAATCTTGGGAATCTTGACGGCGGGCTGCGAGCAGGTGGCTTATCAACGCTTTGAAAAAAGGATGTGGTCCAATTACATCAAGATGAACGACGTTAAGCTGGGGATGACCAAGGCAGAAGTTATGGGTATTATGGGACCGCCCCAAATTCAGGAAGCAGGGGATTACCGCACCGGTCATTATACCGTATATTTTTACCTGACCCACAGCATGGATTTTGAGGAGAGCAATACCGTCCGGAACGGCTATACCCCCCTGGTTTTTAAAAACGACCGTCTGGTGGGTATGGGTCGGCGGGATTACCGCGGGGCGGTGGATCGCCAAGAATCTGAACTAGATGGGGTGCCCAAAGTCAACTTGCCATGGGGCCGGACTCAATGACCTGAGGGTGGGTGTTAAAGGTTAGCTATAATCATGGGGCGCGAACCGGTCAATCATTAAAATTTTTCTCCTGCCAGTTGACCGCAGGCGGCACCGATCTCCTGGCCCCGACTCTCCCTGATCAACACCGTATAATTGGCCTTCCGCAAAATCTCCTGGAACTCCAAGGTGCGCGCCTCTGGCGGCGGCCCATAGGGCAGACGCGGGTGCCGGTTGAAGGGAATAAGGTTGATTTTGGCCCGGAACCCCTGAAGAAGCCTGGCCAGCTGCCGAGCCTGCTCCGGAGCGTCATTTATGCCGTCCATAAGCACGTAAGCAAAGGTGATACGCCGGTGGCGAGGCAGGAAAAAAGCCCGGCAGGCGCCCAACAGCTCTTCCAGCGGATAGCGCCGGTTGATGGGCATGATCCGATTCCGGGTCTCGTCATCCGGGGCATTCAGAGAAACGGTGAGGTTGGCCCTGGCCTCAACACCGAGGCGGGGGATTAACGGCGCCAATCCTGCGGTGGATACGGTTATCCGCCGGTAAGAGAAGTTCAAGCCCCAGGAGGCGGTAATCACAGTGAGAGCCCGCACCAGCGCGGAAAAATTGGCCAGAGGCTCCCCCATGCCCATAAAAACCAAATTGGAAAGGGGCCGCCCGTCGGGCAGCGAATGTCTCACTGCCATGATTTGATTGATGATTTCACCGGCCGTTAAGTTGCGGATCAGGCCGCGCCGGGCGGTTAAACAGAACCGGCAGCCCTGGGCGCACCCTACCTGGGAGGACAGACACAGGGTAAAATGGCCTTCTTCCGGGATGAGGACCGATTCGATTAAGTTGCCGTCTTCCAGGGCAAAGAGGAATTTTCGGCAGCCGTCCGCAGCTTCCTGTACCTGCTCCGTGTTCAGGCTGCTGATGCGGGCGTGTTTGGCAAGTTCGGTCCGGAAAGTCCGGCTGATATCAGTCATGGCTTCGAAGTCGCTGACTCCCTTATAAAGCCACTTGACCAGTTGCTTAGCGCGGAAGATGGGCTGGCCCCAGGCAGCCATAAGCTGCTCCAACTCCGGTAGAGTGAATTCCTTCAGGTCTATGGGGTGAGTCATGAGAGGATTTATATCAACGACCAGTGGTCAGAAGCCAGTGGTACATGAGCTCGGTTTAAATAGCTTTGGATAAATAAGCCGAAAATTGAAAACCCGAGATTAAGAACTGGTAAAGGGAATGGTGAGATAACCGACTACTGAGACAACTGCAGTTATTGCCCCCGGGCCCGTTCCTGGGCTTCCTGCCTGGATTTGCAGGAGATGCACATGGTGGTCACTGGCCGGGCTTTGAGGCGCTTTTCAGTAATCTCCCCGCCGCAGAGTTCACAGTACCCATAGGTCCCGGCATCGATGCGGTCCAGGGCTTCCCTGATCTTGCTGATCAATTTCCGTTCACGATCCCTGATGCGTAGGGTGAAATTGCGGTCGGTCTCCAGGGTGGCCCGGTCGGTGGGATCCGGAAAGGGGGCGGTGACACCGGTCATGTCGCTGCGCGTTTTATCAGCTTCTCCTAAGATTTCCGCCAAACGCTCTTGCAAAAGATTGCGAAAATATTCCAGTCGATCAGGTTCCATTACTCAACTCCGGCCTCCGCACAATAATTTATGGGGTGCCTGCCTCTAGTCTATAGACCCCGCTGGCTCCCCCGCTCTTCTCCATGAGCAGTAAGTCTGTAATTACTAGACCCCGATCTACCGCCTTGCACATGTCGTAAATGGTGAGAGCGGCTACCGCTGCGGCTGTCAGGGCCTCCATTTCAACTCCGGTGCGGGCATATGTCCGTACCCTGGCCTGGATGGCCACTGCCCACTCCTCCGGTTCCGGGGTAAAGTCTATGTCAATCCCGGTTAAGGGAAGGGGATGGCACAAGGGAATGAGCTGGGAGGTATTTTTGGCTGCCATGATACCGGCCAGCCTGGCCGCGGCCCAGACGTCCCCTTTGGGAAGCTGGCCCGCCAGCAGCAGAGGGAACACCTTGGGACCTACCACCACCCGGCAGCCCGCCGTAGCCCGGCGCAGGGTCTCGGGCTTGTCGCCCACGTCCACCATATGTACCTGCCCTGATTCATCCAGGTGGGTAAAGTTATTCATGACCGGCCCTATCCAACGCTTCCCTTTCGAGACTTCCCAATTCCTCCAGGAGTGAGCGCTGTCTGGAGCTAAGATTTTGAGGCGTGGTGACAATGACTTCGTTTACCTGATCGCCGGGCGGCTCCTGGGGGCCCCCGGGCGCCCCCGCCCCCACAAACCGGAAAGTCCAGCCGCTCTGAGTGCCTTGTGGTAGATTAACCGTTTGGAACCCGTCCAGGGTAGGAATGCGAATGGCGCTGCCCAGGGCGGCTTCTGCAAAAGAAACCTCGACTCTACAATGAATATCGTTGCCCATCCTGGTGAAAAAGTTATGGGGGGCTACATGGATAACTACTTCCAGATTTCCGGGAGGGCCATTTTGGAGGCCTCCCCCACCCTCACCCTTAATGCGCAACCGGGTTCCGTCCCGGGTACCCGGTGGAATCTGTAAATGATATTCCCGGGTATGGGAGGAAGAACCAAGGCCACCACAGTGCAGGCAGGGATGAGCCACGACCTTGCCACGTCCCTGGCAGTGTCCGCAGACCGGCCCGAACCGCAGGAGACCGGGCCCCCCGAAACGGCGGCCTCGTCCCTGGCATTCCGGGCATTCCCGAAACGCGGTGCCCGGCGTTAGCCCGGTTCCCTGGCAGTAACGGCACGGCGGATGATGGTCCACTGAAATTACGGTTCCCATGCCTTTAATGGCTGCCATGAAAGGGATTTCCAGGTCATAGCGGAAATCAGCCCCAGCCGACCACGAGGGGGGGGAGCCATCCTGATAAATGCCGAAAAACTCTTCAAAGAAATCTTCTTTGCCGGTAAACCGGGGTTGCCGATATTGCGAGGTATTAGTGCGCGTGCGGCTGCTGGCTTTAGCCTTGGCCTTAGCTTCGGCCTTTGCCGCCAGGACTGCTTCGAAGGCTTCCGCCACCTGTCGGAAACGGGCAGCAGCGTCCGGATCATCGGGATTAAGGTCGGGGTGGTGTTGCCGGGCCAACAGGCGATATCGCCGACGAACCTCCTCCAGGGTGCTGGAAGGCTTTATCCCTAAAATGCGGTAACAATCCGGAGCAGCCATAACTCAATTATCCACGGACTCATCAGGGGCCGGGCCCTGACCGGCTATGAGGCCGGCGACCATGGCGGTTTTATCGGCATCACCGGCGGTCTCAAAGGCCCGCCTGGCAAAATGTAGTTTCCCCAAGGCCAAAGCCCGTTCAGCCAGCCGCCGCCAATCCTCCGGTTCCTGTTTGCCAATTCTGGCCAGCATGAAGGCGTCACCCGTTTCAAGGCTAAGGACTTTCAGCTTCTCCAACTCATCCTTGACCTCGCCTTTTTTAAAAAATTCCAGGGCGTCTTCCAGCCATCCCAATTCCAGGAACTTATGACCATAATCCCGACATAAAGCAGGGCTTAACATCTTATCGTTCAAAAGTTGTCTTTTCTTGAGGCAATTAGGCAGCCCTGGGGGCAACTCCGATGATGCAGGACTCAAGCTCCACTCCCAATCACATAAATTATCTTTTTTATATAAAATATCTTGACGGGTATGTAAACCGTAATTTTCCGGGCATAAGTATCGCCGGGAACCGCGGAAGTATTGACTTTCTGGCCTTCATTCGGTATGGTTAACATGTTGCAGGGTTTTTTAGCTAATTATTTCGGTATGTTCTGCCTGCGACCGGATAGACTCAGCGGATCGGCTGGTGGGTCATCCAGGAACCCGGGCCGGTTCTAAAAGACGAGAGCCACTCCCCAGGCAATAATTCAGGAACTCATGTTCAAACGGCTATTGGAGCGATTTCGCCAGGACCGGGGCCGCCACAAGGCCACGGTCCGGGTCGATTTCTTCCCCCAGAATCAAGTTACCCCCCATATTTTTTGGTTAAACAGCCAGGACCCCGAAGGCGATACCGTCCCGCTAGTCCTCCTGATTTACGCCCGTATTCTCTATGAATTGGCAGAGCTAAACGAGCTTAGGGTGGCTCGAGAGCTGATCCGGTTTCTGGAGCAGGTCTGCGACCGGGTAATGGACAGTGATGGCCCGCCGCGGCGGCCCCGCCTGCCATTGGGTCAACTCCAATTAACCGAGGAACCCGGGCGGCCGGCGATGCGGACTTACCAGGCGGAACTCTATGAGCTCAGAAGCGGCGGCTACCGCTTGGAATTCCAAGGCAGCCTGGGGAAAGAGGGGTTCTATCTGCCGGGAGCCTTCTTGGCTCTCCTGCAATCCTGCCTAGATAACCTAAAGGATGAGACCCTGAACCGCCTGGCTCAGTGCCTGGTCCGTCTCCATCTCTACTATCGCTATCGCCGGGACTTCTGGGAGGGCGGCGCACTTACCTCCGGCCCCCTCTTCGCGCTGGGCAGCCAGGAGATCCGGCCGGAAGAGACTACCCCGGAAATTTGAGGCTTTGGTAGGAAAGCGCGCTGGTCTTCAGGCCGACATGCGCTGGAGCAGGCTGGCTTTGATGCGGTCGAATTCCTCAGGGCTGATGACGCCTTCATCCCGGAGGCGCAAGAACTCGCCCAACTCCTCCCGGAAGCGTTCCGGTGCCAGCCAGGCCTGGGCATCAGCGGATTCGCCCACCAAGGTCGTGGGGGCTTCCAGGGCCAGGGGCTGAGCCCGCCCTGCGGGCAGCGCCTGCGTCAGGCGGTCCGAGCCGCTATAGCGGAGGGTGAGGACGCCGTTCATCAGGGAAATTTCCACGTCCTTGCCACTGGCGGCGGCCTCCCGCATCAAATCCTGAAAGTCGCCGGTCTGGGCCGCCATCCTGGCTTTGATGGCCCCCCACCGGCGGTAAATCCGCCAGACGGCAAAAGCCAACAGGCAGGCGAAGCCTGCGAAGATATAGGCATTGAATCCCAGGATGCCGGTGAGCCACACCAAGCCGATGATGAGGACAAAGGGAATGGCAATGAGGAAGATCAGCAGGCTGTAAAAATTGGCCAGATTTCCCAGGGAAGCGACCGAGGGGTCTGGAGGATCTTTCTTAAAACGGGAAAAGAATTTGCCCATGTTGTCATATCCACAAAACGTCAAATCCGAAACACTATTAAATTACCATTTTTACGGAAAGTTGCAACCTTAAAGGGGCGGGCTCAAGCCCTAAGGCTTAAAGGGGGATGATGAACCAAGGCCCTGAGAGGAACGCAGGGCGCATCCTCCCAGGGCCGAACTCGGATTAATGACTCTGGAAAAAGGCCCGGAAGGCCTTGAAGGTCATGTACAGGTCAGCCTTGGAGGCCACTTCAAAGGGGGAGTGCATGGACAACAGCGGGGTGCCGCAGTCGATGATCTCCATGCCATAGACCGCCAGGTACTTGGCGATGGTGCCGCCGCCGCCTTCGTCCACCTTGCCCAACTGCCCTGCCTGCCAGATAACCCCGTGATCCTGGAAGATTTTACGGATCCAGGCCACGTATTCGGCGTTGGCGTCGCTGGTGTAGTACTTGCCGCCGCTGCCGCCATACTTGTGAAAGCAGACGCCATAGCCCAGGCGGGCGGCGTTGCGCTTCTCGTGGACTTCGGGAAAATCAGGGTCCAGGGCCCCGGTGACATCCGCGGAAAGGGCTTTGCTATTCATGAGCACCCGGCGCCGGGCCAAAGGGCTTTCGCCCCGAAGTTCCAGAAGGATTTCCACGATTTCTTCCAGGAGACAGTTTTGCGCCGAGGTGTTGCCTTCGCTGCCGGTTTCTTCCTTGTCGTAGAACAGGGCCAGGCAGGTGTGCTCCGGTTCCTGGAGGTCCAGGATGGCGGCCAGGGAGGCGTAGGCGCAGGAGCGGTCATCCTGGCCGTAGCCGCCCACCAGGCTGCGGTCCCAGCCCAGGTCCCGGGCGGGTCCGGCAGGCACCACTTCCAGTTCGGCGCTGATCAGGTCTTCTTCCCGGATGCCGTACTGGTCCTCCAGATATTTCAGCAGGCAAAGCTTGACGCGCTCCTTGGTTTCGCTGTCTCCCAGGGGCAGGGACCCCACCAGGACGTTGAGCTTTTCCCCTTCAAAGGCCTCGGCCACCTTTTTGTCCATCTGGGCCTTGCGGGCCAAATGCGGCAACAAATCCAACACCGTAAAGACCGGATCATGGGGGTCTTCTCCGATGGTTAACTGCACTTGGGTGCCGTCGGCCTTGAGGACTACCCCATGGATGGCCAAAGGCCGGGCCAGCCACTGGTATTTCTTGATGCCGCCGTAGTAGTGGGTCTTTAAAAAGGCCAACTCCGTGTCTTCATAAAGAGGATACTGCTTTAAATCCAGCCGCGGTGAGTCGATATGGGAGGCCACCAGGCGCAGGCCTTCGGAGAGGGGCCGCCGGCCCTGGACTGCCAGAACAATGACCTTATTTTTATAATTATAAAAACCCCGGGGACCGGACTCGCGCCGGGACAGGTCCACGAACCCCAAGGCCTTAGCCTGGCGTTCGATCTCGGCCACCGCCTCCCGCTCGGTCTTGGCGCGGTCTAAAAAAGTTTTATAGTGATCGCCGAAAGCGAAGATGGCGGCGCGTTCTTCTGAATCCACTTTGTCCCAAACCAACTGGGGGCTGACGGCCAAACGGTCCCGCAGCTGTTTGATCTCGTCTTTCTCATTGGAATTCATATTGCAGGTTATCCTCCGTGTCAGATGATGCAATTACGAATTTTATACCATGTTTACTAAACCTAATGAATAATTATATGCCAAGCCTTTATCGGCGTCAGCCTTCAGCTTGGAACAAAGGCTGACGGCTGAACGCTTATTTTAGAAGTAAAACTTGGCCAAATATATCAAACAGCCGCTGAGCGACCCGGCAAGCACCAGCCAAAAGGAGTTCACGCGAAAACGCATGAGTAGCACGGCGCTTCCCAGGGCCAACAGCGCAGAAGATAGATCGATGACTGCGTCCCGCCCCAGTCGCCAGGTGACCACTGCCATGAGTGCCAGAGAAGCCGCAATGACGCCGTCCAGGAAGGCTCCGGCAATTGTCGATTTCCGCAGGTGCGGTACCAAAGGACCGCTGAATGGCCACAAAGAAGAAGGCCGGAAGAAAAATCCCCGCGGTGGCGATCACAGAGCGCCGGGAAATCCGCCCAGCAAATATCCGATAAAAGTCGCAGTATGGTAAATACCGGCCCAGGGGTCACTTGGCCCACCGCGGTGGCGTCCAATAGTTGGGCCGCGGTCAGCCAATGCCAGTTTTGCACTAAATCGGCCTGCAGAAAAGCCAGGAGCACATAACCGCTGCCAACAAGACCATAACCATCGCCGGGATAATAAAGCTGACACCGGCAACCACCAGTCCGGCCCAACCGCCTCGCAGGAAACCGATATGGATCGCCATTTCCGTCGAGTTGGGGCCGGGAATAAGATTGGTGGCCCCCAGCAAATCGAGAAATTTTTCGTGGAGGAGCCAACGCCGGCGCCGCACCACCTCGTCCTCCATCATGGCGATGTGAGCCGCGGGTCCGCCGAAGGCCGTAGTTCCCAGGCGCAGAAACAGGAAGAACAGTTCCCGCAACCTATGATAATCCCTGGGGGTGTCTTTAACATGCAGGTGGTTGTGGTTTATTAAGGGCATTCTATTATTTTGGTGCCATTCTTCTTGTTCAAACGTAACGGATGAGAAGAATGGCCCACAATAAACCGATGAGGGAAGACAACAGCAAGTCGCTGGGCCAGTGCGCCCCCAGGACCAGGCGCGCCGTTTGGAGCGTATTTGATAGAATATTTAACTAACCTCCATTTCGAGGGGTTCGGAAAAGACCCGCAATTGCAAAGGCTTAAAATCCTGAGCTATTAGGTGTTTTATGCGTATTTAGATATTAGTAAGCATCAAGGAAGAATTTTGCAAGGTGAGCCTCAATTGTCACGATTTGTCCGGAGAAACACCCCCGGGATTAGAATACAGCCCGGAGGCGGTTGACTTAAGGCCGGAAAATTAATAAATTTATCGAATGAAAGTTCTGCGTTGCGAGAGTGGCGGAATCAGGCAGACGCACTGGATTTAGGATCCAGCGGGATAACCGTGGGGGTTCGAGTCCCCCCTCTCGCACACCCCGGCGGGGGAGCGACAGGCCGGGGCATCCTTCCTGCATCAAATAACAAAAAATCAAATTACGGAAAGATTGTGAGCTAAAAAGATGACAGAGAGCGCATTGAAGGTGGAGATGGAGAATCTCAGCCAAATCAAACGGAGATTAAAGATTGAGGTGCCCTCCACCGAGGTTACCCAGGAAATGGACCGGGCCTACCGGGAATTGGGGAAACGGGCCAAGGTTAAAGGATTCCGGCCTGGAAAGGTGCCGAGGTCCGTCCTGGAGATGTATTACCGCAAAGAGATAGAGCAGGAGGTGTCCGATAACTTAGTGCGCCGGTCCCTGGGCGAGGCCCTGAAGGATAAGGACATGGAACCCATTAACCTGAGCTGGCCGGAGCCCCTGCCGCCGCTAGTAACCGGACAGGATTATCGCTATAGTGTGGAGCTAGAAGTAACGCCTGAGTTTACTGCCCAAGATTACCTGGGTATTAAATTGGAAGCCTCGGAGGTGGAAGTTACCGACGAGGAAGTAGATCAGCGCCTGGAGGAAATCCGGCAGGCCAATGCCCTGTTAAAACCCTTGGCTGAAGATCGTGGGGTCAAGGAAGGTGACTTCGTGATCCTGGACTACCAGGGTTACTTCGCAGGGGAGCCAGTGGAAGGCGCCAAGGCGGAAGGGACCTACATGGAGGTGGGGAGCGGCAAATTTAACCTTGATTTCGAAAGAAATCTCGTGGGGCTCAAGGAAGGGGTCGAAACCCGCTTCGCGGTATCCCTGCCCAATGATTTTTTTAACCCTCTCCTGGCCGGTAAGGTAGTTGAATTCCAGGTGAAGGTTCTTGAAGTGAAAGAAAAGGTAGTTGCCGAACTGGATGAGACCTTTGCCCGGAACCTGGGAGGCAACTTTCAGACCGTTGCCGACTTGCGCACGGCCGTGCGAGAGGATATTATTAAAGGTAAGGAGCGGGAGCGCCAGGCCTATCTGGAAAACCAGGTGGCGGATCACTTGCTGGCCCGCCATGAGTTTGAGGCGCCACCCTCTTTAGTCATGCAGGAACAAGACAGCATGTTCCGGGATCAAATGGAGCGCTACGGCCAGTACGGCATGAACATTGCCAATGTGGATACCGCCAAGATGGCGGAGGTCCTCAAGCCCATGGCCGAGCGGCGGGTGCGAGTCAGGTTGATTCTGGGGCGCATTGCTGCCCAAGAAAATTTAACGGTGGACGATGCCGAAGTGGACGCAGCGCTGGCCCGCATTGCAGTGCATAGCGGCCGGGATGTTGCCGAAGTCAAGAAGTTTTATCAGGAGCGTGACCTCACAGGAATGCTCCGGCGGCAGTTACTGGATGACAAGACCATGAAAATGGTGCTGGATAAAGCTGAAATCAGTGCTCCCACCGGAACTCCCGGTGAGGCGACCGAAAAGGAGTAGAATGCAGTTAATACCCATTGTGGTGGAGCAGAGCAGCCGGGGAGAGCGGGCCTACGATATCTATTCCCGCCTGCTGCGAGACCGGATCATCTTCCTGGGGACTGCCATCAATGATGATGTGGCTAACCTGGTGATCGCCCAGTTGCTGTTCCTGGAGGCCGAAGATCCGGATAAGGAAATCAACTTTTACATTAATTCCCCAGGCGGACTGGTGACCGCGGGGATGGCCATATATGACACCATGCAGTACATCAAGAGCCCGGTAGCTACCCTGTGCATGGGCCAGGGGGCCTCCATGGCGGCGTTGCTGCTGGCCGCAGGCGCCAAGGGCAAGCGCTTTGCCCTGCCTCACGCCCGTATCCTGATTCACCAACCACTGGGCGGGTTTCAGGGTCAGGCCACCGACGTGGACATCCAGGCAAGGGAGATTTTGCGTCTAAGGGAAGAGCTCAATGAAATCATGGCCAGTCATACCGGCCAACCCATTGATCGTATCAACCGGGATACGGAACGGGATTTTTATATGTCCGGCCAACAGGCCAAGGAATATGGTTTAATTGACGATGTGATCATCCATAGGGAAGCGGGGGTCCTGTTTCCTCCCCGGCTTCATGAATAGGCGCCGGATAAGACTTGAAGAAAAGGTCACCGGTAACCGATATAATTAACAAGCTCGAAGGGCAGCACCGAAGCAAAACTGCCAGACCCAGGCCTCTTACATTCTGGGTTTGGGGAGGAAGAAACATATGAGTAAACGCGGTACCGATAAGAGTGCCGATCTGTTGTGTTCTTTTTGCGGCAAAAGCCAGGGTGAGGTGAAGAAGCTTATTGCCGGCCCCGGTGTCTACATCTGCGATGAGTGCATCGAACTATGCAATGATATCATCGCCGAGGAATATGAGAAGGACGAAGCCAAACAGGCCAGGTTGTCGATTCCCGAACCTGCAGCCATCAAAAAGGAGATCGACGAGTACGTCATCGGCCAGGAACGGGCCAAAAAGATCCTGTCAGTGGCAGTCTATAATCACTATAAACGTATCAATGCCGGGGTTGATCTGAACGGGGTGGAGCTTCAGAAGAGCAATATTCTGCTGGTGGGCCCCACCGGTTCCGGAAAGACCCTCCTGGCTCAAACCCTGGCTCGAATTTTAAATGTCCCCTTTACCATCGCCGATGCCACCACCCTGACAGAAGCCGGCTACGTGGGCGAGGATGTGGAAAACATCATTCTTAACCTGCTGCAATCTGCGGATTACGATGTGGAGAAGGCTTCCCGGGGCATAGTCTATATTGACGAAGTGGACAAAATCGCCCGCAAGACTGACAGCCCTTCCATCACCCGGGACGTTTCCGGGGAAGGGGTGCAGCAAGCCCTGCTTAAGATTATAGAAGGGACCATGGCGTCGGTGCCGCCCAAGGGCGGCCGCAAACACCCGCAGCAGGAGTTCATCAAGGTGGACACCACCAATATCCTGTTCATCTGCGGCGGGGCCTTCAACGGTCTGGAAGACATCATCGGCGCCCGCATCGGCCGCAAATCCATGGGCTTCGGAGCCGACATCCAGAGCCGGGCCACCCGGCCCCTGGGCGAGATTCTGGTGCAGGTCCAGCCCCAGGATTTGCTCAAGTTCGGGCTCATCCCCGAATTTGTGGGACGCTTGCCGGTGCTGGCTACCCTGGATGAGCTGAATGAAGAAGCCCTGGTGCGTATCCTCAAGGAACCCAAAAACGCCCTGGTGAAGCAGTACCAGAAGCTCCTGGAAATGGACCGGGTAGCCTTGAAGTTTACCGACGGCGCCCTGGAGGCGGTGGCCAAAGAAGCCCTGAAGCGCAAGTCCGGGGCCCGGGGGCTGAGGGCCATCCTGGAACGGGCCATGCTGGACCTGATGTATGAGCTGCCGTCCCTCAAGGATGTCCAGGGATGCCTGATCAACGAAGACTTCATACTTAAACACGCCGCTCCGATTCTCACTTACCGGACGGCGGAAGATATGACCTGGGATAAGCCGGGCATGGCGGTGCAACAATGATCTTTAGATTACCTAGGAATCGCGGCGGCGAAGGGGAGAAGCGCAATCTGCTCACGGTGCCCATGTTGCCATTGCGGGATATAGTTATTTTTCCCCATATGGTGGTGCCCCTGTTTATCGGCCGGGAGCGCTCCATACACGCCCTGGAATATGCCATGGGGCAGGAAAAATTTATCCTGTTGTGCACCCAGAAAGACCCCCGGAAGGACGAACCTCGGGAGGGCGAGATTCACCGGGTGGGCACCTTGGCTGCGATTCTGCAACTGTTGCGCCTGCCTGACGGAACTGTCAAGGTCCTGGTGGAAGGTAAGGGTCGGGCCATTGTGCGCCAGTTTCTGCCCATTTCCCAGTTCTTCCAGGTGGAGGCCGAAGAACTCTTGGAGTCCTGGGAGATTACATCCGAAACTGAGGCGCTCCGGCGCAGTGCGGTGGCGGTTTTTGAAACTTATGCCAAGCTGAACAAGAAAGTCCCCCAGGAAGCCACCCAAAGTCTGGTGGGGGTGGATGACCCGGGACGCCTGTCCGACACTATCGCTGGGCACCTGGCCATTAAATCAGAAGAGAAGCAGGCCCTGCTGGAAACTTTGGATGCGGTTCGCCGCCTGGAACAGGTGGTAGGCCTGGTGAACCGGGAAAACGAAATCCTCCAAATCGAGGGGCGCATCAAGAACCGGGTCAAGAAGCAGATGGAAAAGACCCAGCGGGAATATTATCTCAATGAGCAGATGCGGGCCATCCAGAAGGAGATGGGGGAAAAGGAAGACCTCAAGGGCGAAATCCAGGAACTGGAGCGGCGCATCCGCCGAAAGAAGATGAGCGCCGAAGGCACCGCCAAGGTCAAGCATGAGCTGAAAAAGCTGAAGCTCATGAGCCCCATGTCGGCGGAAGCCACAGTTTCCCGGAACTACATTGACTGGATTCTGTCTTTGCCCTGGTACGAGAAAACCAGAGATAAACATAATCTGGAGGAGGCCGAGCGCATCCTGGAAGAAGACCACTACGGCCTGGAGAAGCCCAAGGAGCGCATCCTGGAACACCTGGCGGTCCAAAGCCTGGTTAAGAAGATGAAAGGCCCCATCCTTTGTCTGGTGGGGCCGCCGGGTGTGGGCAAGACCTCCTTGGCCAAATCCGTGGCCCGGGCTCTGGGACGGAATTTTGTCCGTCTGTCTTTGGGGGGCGTGCGGGATGAAGCCGAAATTCGCGGCCACCGGCGCACCTATATCGGCGCGTTGCCTGGCAAGATCATTCAATCCCTCAAAAAGGCCAAGACCAACAATCCGGTTTTCTGCTTGGATGAAGTGGACAAGATGAGTACCGATTTCCGGGGCGATCCCTCCGCAGCCCTCCTGGAAGTCCTAGATCCGGAGCAGAATTTCGCTTTTAACGATCATTACCTGGATCTGGACTACGATCTGTCCGAAGTGATGTTCATCACCACCGCCAATAATCTTTACTCTATTCCGGCGCCGCTCCAGGACCGGATGGAGATCATCCGTATTGCTGGTTATACCGAGGTGGAGAAGCTTCACATTGCCGAGCAGTTTTTAATCCCCAAGCAATGTACCGCCAACGGTCTGGATAAGGAGAACATTCAATTCTCGGAAAACGCCATCCTGACCATCATCCGGCAGTACACCCGGGAAGCCGGAGTGCGTAATTTGGAGCGGGAGCTTGCCTCCATTACCCGGAAAGTGGCCCGGGAAGTGGCTGCCAAAGGCAAAGACCATCAGGTCAAGGTCAGCAGCCAGGCAGTGGCCAAGTATTTAGGGGTCCCCAAGTTCCGCTTCGGCCGCACCGAAGAGGCCGACGAGGTGGGACTCACCACCGGTCTGGCTTGGACCGAGTTCGGGGGCGAACTCCTTCTGACCGAAGTAGTGGTGCTGCCCGGACGGGGCAAGCTTTTGATCACCGGCAAGCTGGGAGAAGTCATGCAAGAGTCGGCCCAGGCGGCCTTGAGCTATGTACGTTCCAAGGCCGCAAACCTTGGTCTTGACACGGACTTCTATCGCAAGATCGACATCCACGTCCATGTGCCTGAGGGCGCCATTCCCAAGGATGGCCCATCCGCGGGGATCACTATCGCCACCTGCATTGCTTCCGCTTTGCTGAAGATTCCGGTGCACCGGGACGTGGCCATGACCGGCGAGATAACCTTACGGGGCCGGGTCCTGCCCATAGGCGGCCTCAAGGAAAAAATCATTGCGGCCCACCGGCATCAAATCAAGACCGTGCTTATTCCCCGGGATAACGAAAAGGATATCAAGGAAATTCCGGCCCGGATTCTCAAGGCGGTGGAATTGGTCCCCGTGGACCACATGGACGAGGTCCTGAAAAAAGCCCTGGTCCTGGACGATCCGGAAAGCCTGTTTAAGGCGGCGCCGCCGGTAACCCCGGAAGCGGTCTTTGTGCCGGCCGAGCCGTCTGTCGCCGAGATCCAGGCCCATTGACTTCAGGGTTCTAAAGAACTCATTTAAGAATCGAGTTTGGCTGCCAAGGGCCGGATTACCTGAACATACTGGGTAATCCGGCCCTTAGCGCGTGCCAGTACCTCAATGAGAAGCGGACTGCTGAAATTATATCAATCAGTATGTGCAGATTGGGAAAGTCTTTACGGCTTAGAAAGCTGGGGATAGTGGGATCATTGCCTGGGCACCTGATGAACGCTTTGCATTAGTCATTAGTTTGCCCGGCTGGGATCCCGACGTTGATCGGCAAGACCTCATGATTCGACAGAGTTTTTTCACCCTGCAAACCCTGGTCTTTGGCTTGGTGGCCGCGGCCTTCACCACGGTTTACATTACCCAGCCGGTGTTGCCCATCCTGCAGCAGGAGTTCGGCGTCAACCCCACCCAAGCCTCATATACAGTATCGGCGGTGATCCTGGGGATCGCCCTGGCCAACCTCCCTTTCGGTATGTTGGCGGACCGCGTTCCGGTGCAGCGTCTCATCCTGGTGGGCGGAACGGTGGTGGTGGCCTGCGGCCTGTTTTGCGCGGTCACATTCAACTTAGCCCTTCTGGTGAGCGCCAGGTTTATACAAGGATTGTTTATTCCCGCCTTGACCACCTGCCTGGCAGCTTATCTTTCCACTAATCTGCCTCTGGAACGTTTGAATGTGGTTATGGGGTCGTACGTCTCGGCCACGGTGGCCGGCGGTTTGGGCGGACGTCTGCTGGGAGGCTGGATTCATCAGCCGCTGCATTGGCGCTACGCTTTCGTAACCGCCTCGCTGCTGGTGTTGACGGCTACCCTGGCGGCGGTGCGGTGGCTGCCAGCGGGGAAACTAACCCACGAGGACGAGACGCGTGGAGAGGGTTTTCTGGCTCTGCTATCTCAAAAGCAATTACGCCGCTCATTTCAGGTGGCTTTCGGCGGATTTTTTGTCTTTTCTTCCATTTTCAATTACCTGCCATTTTATCTTCACGGCCCGCCTTTTTACGCGTCCACAGAAATTATCACCCTTTTGTACCTGGCTTATCTCATCGGGATATTCACTGGCCCCGTAGCCGGTCAGTTAAGCAACCGCATCGGTAACGGCGGCACCATGGTGCTGGGGTCATTGGTTTTTGCCTTGGCCATTGCAGTTACGCTGGTCAAATCAATCCTGGCCATCGTGGCAGCTTTGATGCTGGTCTGCGGCGGTTTTTTTTCCATTCACGCCGCGGCCGCGGGTTCACTGAACCGGAAGCTTACTTCCAGTCGCGGCCGGGCTAACTCTTTATATGTATTATCTTATTACCTGGGGGGGGCTGTAGGCATCACCCTGAGCGGCTATGCTTATGGCCTGGCGGGCTGGCTGGGGGTGGCTGCCTTGGGCCTGGTGATGCTGACAGTGCCGCTATCGACGGGTTTGAGGGAAATGCGTGAGGCGGCCCTTGAGGCCCAGTCCAAGGATAAGTTGAGTAAGGGGTTATAATTTGCGATAATTGTCAAAGGATTTATCAGTTTAAATAACTCATTGCGATTTTATCAAAATGATAAATCGACTTAACATTTCCAGCTCGTTGGGGTCTATATTGATGAAAGCGGTAGAGAGCCCCCATGACTGATGATCAGCTGGTGGCCCAGGCCCAAGAGGGAAATCTTCCGGCCTTTGAAGAATTGGTGAAAAAGTACCAGCGGGACGTATTTGGCCTGGCCTGCCGCATGGTGTCCGATTCGGAAGAGGCCCGGGACTTGGCCCAACAGGCTTTCCTCCAGGCCTTTGTCCACATTAAGAGTTTTCGACGGGACGCTCAGTTTCGCACCTGGCTCTTTCGGATCGCCATTAACCAGTGTTACAATTTTTTGAAAGGGCGCAAAAAATTTGGCGACCCCATTGATTCAGATGAGGTGAATCTGGCAAGCGAGGGGGACTCTCCGGAGGCGGAACTGATTACCCAGGACGACCGCCGGCGTCTCCATGAGGCAATGGCGCAGCTTCCATCCAAGCAACGGGCGGTGATCACCCTGAAAATCGAGCAGGGCCTTTCCTATGAGGAGATTAGCCAGGTCCTGGGCGGGACCGCCGGCGCTGCCAGGGTTAATTATTGTCAAGGGTTAAAAACTTTGAAGAAACATATGCAGAGCGAGGACGATCATGAAGTGGCAATGCGCCCTTCTACAGCGGTGGCTCCCAGAATATCCCGACGGTGATATCCCCGGGTGGGGGAAGCGTTGGCTCCGCCACCATTTGGATCATTGCGCCGCCTGCCGCCGGGAACTGGCTGGATTCCAGGAAATGATCACGGCCGTTAAAGCGTCTCCGGCGCAGGAACCCGGGCCGGAATTTTGGAACGACTTCTCTCGGGAGATGCACCTAAAATTAGTCAAAGTGGCCCAAGAGGGTCAGGCGGCTCCTGAATCGCCCTTCTCCCGGTGGTTGCGGCTGCCATATCTTTTAGGGGCGCCGGTCCTGGCAGTGCTGTTGCTGTGGGTAGCGGTCCATCTTACCGGGCCCGGCAATCTGGCCCAGAACCAAGGCATCGTCAAACAAGAGGCTAAGCCGGAGATGCCCGTGAAGGTCGCGGGCGTTCCCCAACGGACACCGGCACCGCCGCCTGCCCCGGTTGCCGCTGCACCGGCAGAGGGTTTGGAGCAATTCGTTACTGTCGCCCTCGAAGAGAACGGGACCCTCCCTTTGGAGGAAGCGGAAATTTCCGGATGGGATCTGGATTCGGAACTGGCAGGAATGAGCGACCAGGAGAAAGAAATATTTTTTAAAAGAGTGTATCAACGAGCGAAGGATGGGTCATGTCTCGAAAAGTATGTCTTATGCTCCTGGGGCTAACCCTGGCCTTTGCAAGCTGGGCCTGGGGGCAGCCCGCCCATGAATTTGTTGGGAGCGGCTCTCAAGACCGGCTCATTGAAATCAAACGGAGCCAATTGGGATCGGTGCTGGGGGTGGACCAACAGACGGTAAACAAGCTGTTAACCATTGACGAACAATATAAGCCGATACGGCGCCAGATGATTATGGGCATGAAAACGGATTTTCAGCGATTGCAGCAGCTTTTAAGCCAGCCCTCGCCTTCAGAACAGGAAATTAAAGCGGTTCTTAGCGACATGAAGCGCAAACGCCTGGAAATGCTCAATCTACAGCAACGCAAGGATGAAGAGGAGATGGCCATTCTCACCCCGGTGCAACAGGCCCGGTATATCATTTATCTTATGGGCCTGGTGAGGGAAGCCCGGACCATCAAGGGTGGTCCCGGCGGACCGGGTGGTCCAGGAGGCATGAGGCCATTGCAGCCTCCCCGGGAAATACCGGTGTCCCGCCCGCCTCAATAAGCAGGAGGACTCCCACCAAGATTTTCTCAAATTATTGGCTTGAAGCTGGCAAGGAAACCTGCTCGTGCAGGATTCTGCCAGTTTTTTTATTGTCCCACTTGCCAAATCCTGCTTGAGAAAGCTAAAATAGTAACGTTGCCGGAGTGGTGGAATTGGTAGACGCAGAGGACTCAAAATCCTCCGGGGGCAACCCTGTGCCGGTTCGAGTCCGGCCTCCGGCACCAATGAAATCAAGGGGTTAGCGACTTTTAAGGTTGCTAACCTTTTCATCTTTTTGGTGTTCAACTATCCTCACTCGTAATAAAATTGGAACATCAGGCAAAACCTTCTCAGAACTCAGATGCTCACCAGGAGATGCCAAGGCAGACAATCCTGATCGCTAACACCATGGGTTATCTGAGTCAAGTCAGAAGATGGGGCTTCCTGGAAACAAGTGGGTCTGGTTGAACCCTATAAAATTGGAGGTGTATTATTTCCGACTTGTCCTCAATTCATGGGGCCAGCGTCTTGATTACCGGAGGCGCGGGTATGATTGGCAGCACTATCGCATTGCTGGCTGTAAAATATGGGGCCAGGGTGACAATATTGGATGCGATGTTGCCTCTTTATGGCGGCAACCTTTTCAATCTCCAAGGCATCCAGGATAAAATCAGGTTTGTTCAAGGTGATATCCGTGACTTTGATGCAGTGAAGAGTCTAGTGGGCGAAGCGGATATAATTTTCAGCCTAGCAGGGCAGGTCAGCTATGTGGACAGCAACACAGACCCTTTATTAGACCTGGATATCAACTGCCTGGGTCACCTCCAGTTATTGGAAGCCTGCCGGGACACCAAATCCCGGGCCAGGCTGGTATTTGCCAGTTCTCGTTTTGTCTATGGGAGAATCGAGTACAATCCGGTGAATGAAAACCACCCTTTCAATTGCCTGAGTATTTACGGCATTCATAAACTGGCGGGCGAAAAATATTACCGGTTCTATTACGAAGCCCATGGCCTGGATACGGTAAGCGTCCGGATCGCCAATCCTTATGGACCCAGGCAGCAGATGAAACATAGCAAATACGGTATAGTAAACTGGTTCATCCGGCTGGCCCTGGAAGGGAAACCGTTGACGATTTATGGCGATGGCCGGCAACGCCGGGATTATATATTTGTGGGGGATTTAGCGGAGGCCATGGTCGTCCTGGCATTGACGCCGGGAGCAGCAGGTCAGGTTTATAACCTGGGTTCAGGGACGGGAACGCCTTTTATGGAGATGGCGCAATTGGTGGCGAAAACCGTGCCTGGGACTGAGGTTCGACAGATTGAATGGCCCCAAGACCGCTATTTCGTGGAAACGGGTGATTACATCAGCGATATCACCAAAATCAGCAGTGTTTCGGGTTGGCGGCCCAGAACCTCAGTTCAGGAAGGGATTGCCGAGACCGTGAACTTTTACCGTCAATGGCAGAATAAGTATTGGTAAATACGGTCTAATTCTCTTCTGAGAAAGCCATCGATTTGGAAAAATTGCCAAAATCGCATGCCGGTCCCCAAGTCTGTCGCTGGCGGCGGACTTTTATTCTCCAAGCATTTTTTTCATAGCCCTGGCCATCTTGTTTCAGAACTTCGGCCCACCTTAAACCGCCTTAAACCAAATAATTCTTTATAATTGCAGCTGTGTTCTCAGAGAATTGGTTAGGCCTGATAATACTTAGATGATTTTAACATGGGAATTAAAGGTAACTTGATGAAAGACCGATTATGTTGGTGTGGCGTCAGACAGGGTAACTTCCGAAGCAAAATAAATTGCCCGGCCTGATCGGCCTGGTATATACATCTCGATTGTGCCCCTTAATCCAGGGCGAGTGGGAGAGAGACATGGAGCCTAAGATTTCGGTCTGCCGGAAAGGCGAAGAGATCTTTTTAACCATTGAGGGTGATTTTAACCCCGAGTCATCCCAGGAATTTCTCCGGCTGGTCCGACAATTGTTGACAATTTCATTGAAATGTGCTGAGCCAGGCTCGCAGGTAACTTATTGCCTAAAAACTCGCGGCAAAGTTGATCTTGGGAAAATAGCCCAATTTCAGCATTTATCCAAGTGTCGTCATGAAGTTTGTGAGTATATAGATGAAAGTAAGGAACAAGATGGGCCCCTTAAGAATGACTTTCAAAAGCGCCATAATTCTGTTGGGCTGTTTTTGGTGAAGGGAGGGGCTTTTTAATTCGGGCAGTTACAACTGCCCGGTTGGCAAGATTGAGCGTTAAAAGGGGATTCACCGTCTATTGCGGCTCAGGATAACGAATTTGGAAAAAACGGAAATAAAGAACCCTTCCGCCTTCGGTTCAGGGCGACAAAATGTTTAATAATCAATAAGATGCCTCCATTGATGGGTAAATATTTATGACGTTAATCATAAATTTTCAGAGGCACAGCAGGCCAGGTCATTTTGCCCCGTGATCTGCGCCCCCCTTCCTTTGACCAGACAGAATATCAATCGATTTTTTATGATTCAAGAGGTTCGTTGCCACCCGCCAGCAACCTGGCGATCACAGGCAAAAGTTCTGTTTGAACCTTGCGTTTGGGTACATAACCGCTAACTCCCGCCGAGGCGGCGTCGGCCCGATGAGCCTCATCGTCATAAATGGTAAGCATCACTACCTGGGTGGCAGGTAGCGAAGCTTTAATGTTGTGCGCGGCTTCGATGCCGTTGATGCCGGGAAGCCCTATGTCCATGATTACCAAGCGAGGGTTTGCGGACTGGGCTACAGAAACTGCTTCCTCCCCGCTTGCGGCTTCCAGCAGGCGATAGTGCGGAAAAGATAGTTCCAGCCATTCTCGCAAGGACCGGCGAACACCTTCGTGATCTTCCACTATCAAGATATTATGGTTCATATCTATGCCCCTACCATTAAGATATTTAGAATCAACAGATCAGACAACGTGTTACATTTTTAATATATGGGCAAATAATTCTGCTGTCTGTAGGGGAAGTCTGACAATTATGGGGGAAAACTTTGATATTTTAAGGGGAAGGTAACGGATAACCGAAAGGCGCATGAAGAGGCTAAGCAGCTAGGCCAAGTTTAGGCAACGCCGCCTGGTCGTCTAATGAAAAACCGGGCAAGAAAAAAGGCAGGATGTGGATTAACCTGCCTTGGGAGAAAAATGAAATTGCTTTACTGCTAAATGTTATTCCTCCAATTGGCTGTCAGTAGAGCTCCAATAGGCCGCCCAGACCGCCAGGGTTTGGTCAGCACTAGGGTTAGAGGTGCTGGAAGTGGAAGTGGTAACGTTAACTTCGGAATAAGGATCGAAGCTGGCGTACTGAGACCCATTGATGGCGTAGCCGGCCTCCCAGCAAAAAGTCCGATCCGGCACATAAATCATGTCCACAGTGGGGGAGCCATCGGTGTTCACCCCCAGGTTGGTTTTCGCACCATCCATGTCATAATAAGCGGTGATATAGCTCTTCTTGTCAAAGGAAGAAGGAAAGCCATCATTGATGGCAGTGATAGAATAATACCCGCCATTGAGTGTCTTATAGCCGCTGCTCCAGAGTTCCATAGGCTGGTCGTAGAGATTTGTCCCAACCGCAAAGTTCAGACTGGTCTGAAAAGAAGTGGGCGCAAAGAAGTAGCCGGTATAATAATCACCGCTGGTGTAATAATCCATATTGCCATTGCTGTAGCAGTAGATGAAGTCATAGCGACTAATGCTGCCTTTATCAGCTTCATAATACCCGCCCCCGAAATAGTATTCCGGAATGCCGGCTTGGATGATGTAATCGTGCTCGCTGGTCAGGTAGGCGACCCCCACAGCGGTGCCGGTGCTGACCGGGGTATAGGTGGCGCCGCTTTCCGCATCGTAATAGAGGGTCACATAGACTTGACCCGCATCAGTATAAATAACCGTTGCGCCTTCACTGGCGTAGATATAGTAATAGCCGTTATAGCCGGTCTCATCCTGGGTCCAGAGGGTATAGCCTACGCTGTAACCGTAATCCGCCGGGGCATAAACGTAACCGTAGTAATAGTCCCCACTACCGTAATAATTAGAATAATAGAAGTCGTAACGATTTATTTGCGCATCGGCTTCATAATATCCCCCCCCGAAATAGTATGGCGGGATGTCGGCTTGGATAATGTAGTCGTATTCGCTGGTCAGGTAGGTGAGACCCACGGCTGCGCCTGTGCTGACCGGGGTGTAGGTGACGCCGCTCTCCGCATCATAATAACTGGTGACAAAGACTTGACCTGACCGGGTATAATCCACCGCGGCGTTCTCACTGGCGTAAATATAGTAATAGCCGGAATAACCGGTCTCATCCTGGGTCCAGAGGGTATAGCCTACGCTGTAGCCGTAATCCGCCGGGGCATAGACGTAACCGTAATAGTTGTCCCCACTGCCGTTATAATAGGAATAATAGAAGTCATAGCGATTCGCTTTGACGTCAGCTTCATAATAGCCGCCCCCGAAATAGTATTCCGGGATACCGGCTTGGATGATGTAGTCGTACTCGCTGGTCAGGTAGGTGAGACCCACGGCGGCGCCGGTGCTGACCGGAGTATAGGGAGTACCGCTGGCGTAGTCGTAATAACTATCTACATACACTTGGCCCGCCAGGCTGAAGTCATAGCCGCCGGATACCGCTGAGATTGCATACATTGCGGACTGACCGTTCTCAGCCGTGGTGGTCCAGGTGTAGCTGGTGGAGTAGCCATATTCCGGCGCGGCATAGACCGAACCGGTATAATAATCACCGTTGTTATACGTGAATGTGAAGGCGTAAGCGTAAGCCACCAAATCCGCCTCGTAAAAAGTGCCGTCGTGATTGCCATAATAATATTCGGGAACCCCGGACATGATGATGGAATCAGATTCGCTGCCCAGGTAATTCGAGCCCAAGGGCACAAGTTCATTGGTCAAATCGAAGGTTTGGCCGCTCTCAGAGTCGTAATAGCTGGTCACATAGACCTGGCCAACGAAGTTGCCGCCACTGGCAGCCGTCCCGGTAATCTCATAAGTTCCGGTTAGATTGTTTTCATCGACCAGGGTCTGGGTATAGTTAATGGAGTAACCGTACTCCGGGGCCGCATAGACGGTTCCAGTATAATAATCCCCATTTCCATAGGTAAATTGAAAGGCATAGGCGACCAAGTCCAGGTCTGCCTCGTAATAGCCGCCTCCGAAAGAGAAAGCTGGCTCTCCATAGCTGATAATGTAGTCGTATTCAGTGCCCAGGAAGCTGCTGCCCACTGCATACCCGGTGTTTACCGGGGTGTAAAGGGTGTCAGTCTCCTGATCATAGTATTCATCCACGTAAACGTTGCCCCGCTGGCTGTCGTCCAGGCCTAAGGAGGTGTAGCCGGTGATCTGGTACTGCCCGGTGAGGCCGTGCTCGTCGGTGGTAGCCAGGGTCCAGCTCACCTGGTAGCCCTGGTCCCAGTTCTCCCCGGCGTAATCAAAGCGGCCGTAAACCGTGCCGGTGTAATAGTCGCCGTTGCCGTAGGTAAAAGTGAAATTGTACTTTATGGTCTCCCACCAGTCGGCTTCGATGGTGCCGCCGCCGAACATGAAGGCCGGCTCCCCATAACTGATGATGTAGTCAAACTCGGTGCCCAAGAAGTTGGCAGTTAAGGCGGTGCCGGCACTTACCGGGGAATACAGGTAGTTCATTTCAAAGTCATAGTACTCATCCACGTAAACGTGGCCCCGCTGACTGTCATCCAGTCCCAGGGAGGTGTAGCCGGTAATCCGGTACTGACCCGGCAGATCGTGCTCATCTGCGGTGTCCAGGGTCCAATCCACCTGGTAGCCCTGGTCCCAGTTCTCTCCGGCGTAATCAAAACGGCCGTAAACCGTGCCGGTGTAATAGTCGCCGTTGCCATAGGTAAAGGTGAAGTCGTAGGCCCTAGCCTCCCACCAGTCGGCTTCGTAATAGCCGCCGGCGAAATAGAAGGCGGGCTCCCCAGAACTGATAATATAGTCAAATTCGTAGGTTAGGAAGTTGGAGGTGCGGGCGGTGCCGGCGTTTACCGGGGTGTAAAGGGTTTCCGTCTCCTGGTCATAGTATTCATCCACATAGACTTGGCCCCGCTGGCTGTCGTCCTGGCCCAAAGAGGTGTAGCCGGTGATCTGGTACTGTCCGGTGAGGCCGTGCTCGTCAACCACCTCCAAGTTCCAGCCATAATTGTAGCCCTGGTCCCAGTTCTCCCCGGCGTAGTCGAAGCGGCCGTAAACCGTGCCGGTGTAATAGTCGCCGTTGCCGTAGGTAAAGGTGAAGTCGTAGGCCCGGGCCTCCCACCAGTCGGCCTCGTAATAGCCGCCGGCGAAATAGAAGGCGGGTTCCCCAGAGCTGATAATATAGTCAAATTCGTAGGTTAGGAAGTTGGAGGTGCGGGCGGTGCCGGCGTTTACCGGGGTGTAAAGGGTCTCCGTCTCCTGGTCATAGTATTCTTCCACATAGACATGGCCGCGCTGGCTGTCATCCAGTCCCAAGGAGGCGTAGCCGGTGATCTGGTACTGTCCGGTGAGGCCGTGCTCGTCAACCACCTCCAAGTTCCAGCCATAATTGTAGCCCTGGTCCCAGTTCTCCCCGGCGTAATCAAAGCGGCCATAAACCGTCCCGGTGTAGTAGTCGCCGTTGCCGTAGGTAAAGGTGAAGTCGTAGGCCCTAGCCTCCCACCAGTCGGCCTCGTAATAGCCGCCGGCGAAATAGAAGGCGGGCTCCCCAGAGCTGATAATATAGTCAAATTCGTAGGTTAGGAAGTTGGAGGTGCGGGCGGTGCCGGCGTTTACCGGGATATAGAGGGTGTTAGTCTCAAAATCATAATAGTGGTTCACATAGACGTTGCCGCGCTGGCTGTCGTCCAAACCCAAGGAGGTGTAGCCGGTGATCTGGTACTGGCCGATGAGGCCGTGCTCGTCAATTACTTCCAGGGTCCAGCCCACCTGGTAGCCTTGATCCCAGTTCTGGCCGGAGGGATCATAAAGACCATAAACCGTGCCGGTATAATAATCGCCGTTGCCGTAGGTAAAGGTGAAGTCGTAGGCCCGAGCCTCCCACGGCTCGCCTTGGGTTATGCCGTCGGCTTCGTAGGTGCCACCGCCGAAAAAGAAGTCGGGTTCAGCGTACTGGATTATGTAATCATATTCATTGGTCAGGAAGCTGCTGGTCAGGTAACTGCCGGCGCTCACAGGAGTGTAAATGGTGTCTGTTTCAAAGTCATAGTACTGATCCACATAGACTTGGCCCCGCTGGCTGTCGTCCAGTCCCTGGGAGGTGTAGCCGGTGATTTGGTACTGTCCCGGGAGGTCATTCTCGTCGGTGGTATCAAGGGTCCAGCCCACCTGGTAGCCCTGGTCCCAATTCTCCCCGGCGTAGTCGAAGCGGCCGTAAACCCTGCCGGTGTAGTAGTCGCCATTGCCATAGGTAAAGGTGAAGGTGTAATTCCGGGCCTCCCACCAGTCAGCCTCGGTGGTGCCGCCCCCGAACAAGAAAGCCGGCTCCCCGTAGCTGATGATGTAGTCATATTCGCTGCTCAGATAGCTGAGACCATCGGTATTGCCAGCGTTAACTGGAACATATGTAGTGTTGGTTTCCTTATCGTAGTACTCATTAATATAAACAAAGCCCCGGAGGCTGTCGTACAGGCCGAGTGAAGTAAACCCGGTAATCCGGTACTGACCCGGCAGGCCGTGCTCGTCAGTGGTGTCCAGGGTCCAGCCCACCTGGTAGCCCTGGTCCCAATTCTCCCCGGCGTAGTCGAAACGGCCGTAGACCGAGCCGGTGTAGTAGTCGCCGTTGCCGTAAGTGAAGGTATAGGTGTATTCCCGGGCCTCCCACCAGTCGGCTTCGTAATAGCCGCCGGCGAAATAGAAGGCGGGCTCCCCAGAGCTGATAATATAGTCAAATTCGTAGGTTAGGAAGTTGGAGGTGCGGGCGGTGCCGGCGTTTACCGGGGTGTAAAGGGTTTCCGTCTCCTGGTCATAGTATTCATCCACATAGACATGGCCGCGCTGGCTGTCGTCCAAACCCAAGGAGGCGTAGCCGGTGATCTGGTACTGTCCGGTGAGGCCGTGCTCGTCAACCACCTCCAAGTTCCAGCCATAATTGTAGCCCTGGTCCCAGTTCTCCCCGGCGTAATCAAAGCGGCCGTAAACTGTGCCGGTGTAATAGTCGCCGTTGCCATAAGTGAAGGTATAAGTGTACTCCCGGGCCTCCCACCAGTCGGCTTCATAGTAGCCGTTGCCGAAATAGAAGGCTGGCTCCCCATAGATGATGATGTAATCATACTCAATGCCCAGGAAGTTGCCGCCCACCAGGTTGCCGTTGTTTACCGGGGTGTACAGGGTGTCGGTTTCAAAATCATAGTACTGATCCACATAGACGGAGCCCCACTGGCTGTCGTCCAGGCCGAGTGAAGTAAACCCGGTGATCCGGTACTGACCCGGGAGGCCGTGCTCGTCGGTAGTATTCAGGGTCCAGCCCACCTGGTAGCCCTGGTCCCAGTTCTCCCCGGCATAGTCGAAGCGGCCGTAAACTGTGCCGGTGTAGTAGTCGCCGTTGCCGTAAGTGAAGGTATAGGTGTATTCCCGGGCCTCCCACCAGTCGGCTTCGTAATACCCGCCGGCGAAATAGAAAGCGGGCTCACCATAACTGATGATGTAGTCAAATTCATAGGTCAGGAAGTCGGAGGTAAGGGCAGTGCCGGCATTTACTGGGGTGTAGAGTGTGTTCGTTTCCTGATCATAGTACTGATCTACGTAGACGTAGCCCCGCTGGCTGTCATCCAGTCCCAGGGAGGTGTAGCCGGTGATCTCGTACTGGCCGGTGAGGCCGTGCTCGTCAGTGGTATTCAGGGTCCAGCCCACCTGGTAGCCTTGGTCCCAGTTCTCCCCGGCGTAATCGAAGCGGCCGTAAACCGTGCCGGTGTAGTAGTCGCCGTTGCCATAGGTAAAGTTGAAGTCGTAGGCCCTAGCCTCCCACCAGTCGGCTTCGTAATAGCCGCCGGCGAAATAGAAAGCGGGCTCACCATAACTGATGATGTAGTCAAATTCATAGGTCAGGAAGTTGGAGGTGAGGGCGGTGCCGGCATTTACGGGAGTGTAAAAGGTCTCAGTCTCCTGGTCATAGTATTCATCTACATAGACTTTGCCCCGCTGGCTGTCGTCCAGTCCCAGGGAGGTGTAGCCGGTGATTTCGTACTGGCCGGTGAGGCCGTGCTCGTCGATCACCGCCAGGGTCCAGCCCACCTGGTAGCCCTGGTCCCAGTTCTCCCCGGCATAGTCGAAGCGGCCGTAAACTGTGCCGGTGTAATAGTCGCCGTTGCCGTAAGTGAAGGTATAGGTGTATTCCCGGGCCTCCCACCAGTCGGCTTCGTAATAGCCGCCGGCAAAGTAAAAGGCCAGCTCCCCGTAGCTGATGATGTAGTCAAATTCATAGGTCAGGAAGTTGGAGGTAAGGGCGGTGCCGGCGTTTACCGGAGTGTAGAGTGTGTTCGTTTCCTTATCATAGTACTGATCTACGTAGACGTTGCCCCGCTGGCTGTCGTCCTGTCCCAGGGAGGTGTAGCCGGTGATTTCGTACTGGCCGGTGAGGCCGTGCTCGTCGATCACCGCCAGGGTCCAGCCCACCTGGTAGCCTTGATCCCAGTTCTGGCCGGAGGCATCATAGAGACCGTAAACCGTACCGGTATAATAATCGCCGTTGCCGTAGGTAAAGGTGAAGTCGTAGGCCCGGGCCTCCCATGAGGGGGGTTCCGAGGCGTTGGCTTCCCAGTACCCTTCACCGAAATAGTAGGTCGGCTCCCCGGAGCTAATGATGTAGTCGGTTTCGCTGCCCAGGTAATCGGTTCCTACTGCGGCGCCGGTATTGAGGGGCAGATAGGCGTTGCCGCTTTGGGCGTCATAGTAGGCGTCCACCAACACCTGGCCGTTGCGGCTGTCATCCAAGAGCAAATAGGCCGCGGTGATCTCGTAATATCCCAAGGAACCGCTTTCTTCAGGAGCGTAAAACTTGTATCCCACTTCATAGAGGCGGCTTAACGGCGCATACACTGTACCGGTATAGTAATCCCCGCTGGCATAATGGAAGGTGAAGGAATAGCGGGCGGACTCGCTGCTGTTAAGGGTGGAAAGGAAAATTTCCTGGTTGGTGGCGGAGATATTACCGATATAGGCAATCTGACGGCTGTCGTTAATGACCGGGTTGTCCTCATCATAACCGGTGGAGGTTCTGGGGTTCAGCACTTCGCTGTTGAGCTGGAGATAAACATCCAGGTCATGGCCGTCGGAACCCAGGAACACGATGCTCCCAAAGTTATTGATATCGCTATTACCGTTGTCGTAAATGGTGTCAACCACCTGGCTGATAACGCCGCCGCTGTAAAGGTAGGTGTCCCAGCCGTCGCCGTTATTTTGGCTCCAGGTAATCTGGCCGTGATCGTTGATCCGGGGGGATATATCGCTGTAAGCGTTGTCGGTGATCTGCCGGGTGATCCAGACGCCGGGCGTGGCCGTAAAGGTGTAGAGGTAAATCTCTTCGTCAAGACCGTCCGAGCTGGCCCAGACTACCTGGCCCAGATTGTTGATGCGGTAATCCTCGGGATTGCTGGAATTAGGGATCTGCCCCCCCTGGCCTGCCTGGGCATCCCAGAGATAAAGGAAGGTATTGCCGTAGATATCGATAGATTTATAGACCATCAGGCTGGAGTCGTTGATATCAGGCGCCCAGCCGTAGCCCACCACCGTGGGGGTGCCGCCCACATAAACATTATAATGCATCACCTGGGGGCCGCTGGTTTGCGAGTAGTAGTTGTTCCAAACTATATCCCCCTGATTATTGAGCCGGGGGGTGACGTCATCGGTGTCATTATTGGTAATCTGGTAAGTCGTGCCATCGTAGTAGTAAATTTCATAATCATGTCCGTCCCAGCCTCTCCAGACTAATTGGCCACCACCGGCGAGATCGGGGTCACTGTCCTTCAGGTTATTGTTGGTGATCTGGGTATAGGTGCGGGTGCCTGCGGTGGGGACGGCCACATAGATGGCCGAGTTGCCGTCCGCGTCCCGCCCTTCCCAGGAGACCTGGCCCAGGTTGTTGATGCGGGGAAAAATGTCGTTGCCGCTGTTGCGGCTCAACTGGCTGACGGCGCCGTCATCATAAAGGTAAACATCCCAGTCCTGGCCGTTATACCCCTGCCAGACCACCTGTCCCTGGTTGTTGATACGGGGTTCCAGATCATCATAATTATTATGGGTGAGCTGGTAAACCGCGCCGTCATACTTGAAAATCTCAAAATCATGGCCGTCCCAGCCCTGCCAGACTATTTGGTTGCTGTCATTGAAGCGCGGCCGCAGGTCATTATAACTATTGTTGGTAACCTGGTACGCGGTGCCTCCGGAATAAAGCCAGAGCTCCCAGTCGGTGCCGTCATATCCAATATAGGTCAGATCACCGTTATTGTTGATCCGTTGTTGAACATCATCGTATGCGTTATTGGTGATCTGATGGATAGTGCCGTCGTAGAAATAGATTTCCCGGTTCCCGGACGGCCCCCCGACCCAGGCGATTTCCCCGGCATTATTCATCATGGGGTAATCGTCATTGATGCTGTTGGAAGTAATTTGGGTGATGAGGCTGTTGTGATAGAGGTAAATCTCTTTGTTGCCGTCGGGACCGCCGGCCCAGACGATGTCGCCGTTGACATTGATGATGGGTTGATGATACCGGGTCTCGCCAAAGACGGTATAAGCGGAACGGCCGTCGTCGTAGGCATTATTGGTAAGCTGGGTTATAACGCCGTTATCGTAGAGGAAGACCTCCCAGTCATTCCCATCATACCCGGACCAGGTGATCTGGCCCTGGGCGTTGATGATGGCTGATTCACTATCCAGGGTGCCGCTGGTGATCTGCTGGACGGTGACGCCGTCGTACAGATATATCTGGTTGATGCCCGAGGCGTCTGAGCCCCACCAGACCATCTGGCCGCCGTTGCTCATGATGGGCTCAGAGTTGGTCGTGGCGAAATCTGTGACCCGGTCTGTGGTGTAATAAGAGGGCGTCTTGACGGCCCGGTAGATTTCCCAGTCATGCCCGTCGTATTCGGACCAGGCAATGGGCCCCCCCGGACCTACCCAGGTGTAGTTCAGGACGTCGAAGTTGCTGTGGGTTATCTGGTGTACAGCGCCGTCGGTGTAGAGGTACACCTGCCAGTGCTCGCCGTCGAAGCCGTTCCAGAGGAGTTCGCCCGTGGGGAAGATCTGGACCATGGTGGTGTCCGTCGTTCCCTGGGTAATCTGCTTGGTGGTGCCTTCCACGTAGGTGTAGACCTGGTAGGCGGTGCCGTCGAACCCGCACCAGGCAATCATCCCGGCGTTGTTGATGACGCCGTAGAGGTTGTCATAGGCATTGTTGCTGATATTGGAGGTGACGCCGTCGTCGTATAGGTATATCTGCCTGCTGCCCTGGGGTCCGCTGGTCCAGACAATCTGTCCCCGGTCGTTGAATTTGACGTAGGAATCCCAAGTATCGTTGTTGCTGATGTTGGTGGTGTAACCCGTACCCGGGTCATAGAAGAAGATCTCCTGATCGCCGGGTTCGAACGCCGTCCAGATGAGCTGGCCGCTGTAATTAATCTTGGGATAATCATCGTTATAGGAATTATTGGTTATCTGTTGGGTGAGGCCGGTGCTGATGGTGTAAACATAAATTTCGTGGTTGTTGGCCGGCCCGCCAGACCAGACGATCTTGCCCTGGCCGTTAAAAACCGGACCGTAATAGTATTCGTGATCCAGCATGGTGTAGAGGGAATGGCCGTCATCGTAAGAATTATCGGTGATCTGAGTAGTAGTGCCATTGTTATAGAGAAAGATTTCCCAGTCAGTGCCGTCAAACCCTGACCAAGTCACCTGGCGGTCGCCCCAGATTACCGGAATATCGTCATCGTAACTGTTATTAGTGATCTGGGTAACAGTGCCGTTGACATTCAAGAATATCTCATAGTCGTTGCCGTCAAATTCCGTATAAACGACCTGCCCCAAGCCGTTCATCCGCACGTACGGGTTATCGTAACTGTTGTTGGTGAACTCCTTGTACAGGAAGGTGTCACTTTGAAAGACCGAGGCTTCGTAGTACCCGGCGCCGAAATAGTATTGGGGAACGCCGTCCTCGCGGATGAAGTCCCGTTCACTGCCCAAGTAGGCGTCACCCGCCGCCGCGCCGGAGTGCACCGGGGTGTAGTAACTCATGGACTGGATGTCGAAATAGGCGTCCACAAAGACTTGTCCCAGAGACCCGATATTAGAGGTGTAGGAATCTACCCCGGTGATGGTGTAGTAGCCCTGCTGGTTGTTCTCGTCGGTGACGGACTGCCAATAGCCCATCTGGTAGCCATAATCAGGCGGGGCATACACCGTGCCGGAGTAGTAGTCGCCGTTGCCAAAGAAATACGTGAAGTTGTAGCCTATTCCCAGGACATCGGCCTCTGCATAGGGGTTGAAATTATAGGCGGGGTCGCCCCCGGTGAGAATGGCGTCGCTTTCGCTTTCCAGGTAATAGAGGCCCACCGGGGTGCCGGAGTTTACCGGGGTGAAGGTTTGCAGGCTTTCAAAGTCATAGTAGTTGTCGACGTAGACCTGGCCATCGACCCCGTTCTCCAGGTAATCGGCGATGCCGGTGATTCGATAAAAGCCGAGGTCAGTGTCGGGGTATATGATATCGCCCACTCCATAGGAATCATCCAACTCGCTGACGATAACCCGCCCGGTATAGTAATCCCCTATGGTATTGTAGAGGTAAATTTCGTTGGCCCCGGTCCAGACGATCTGCCCCTTCTGGTTGATATGAGGGAATTGATCCTCGGTGCTGTTATTGGTAACGGGGTGGATGTAGTAGCCATCCCCGCCATCCTGGCCCCAATAAATCTCGTGATTCCCCGTGGCGACCTGTGTAGTCCAGGCGATCTGGCCGGCATTGTTGATCACCGGGTCGCTGTCGGCAACGTTGTTAAAGGTGATCTGCTGGATGCTGCCTTGGTCATACAGGAAGATTTCGTTGTCGTTGCCGTCGCTGCGCACAAAGGCAATCTGGCCGGTGTCGTTGATATAGGGGTTGGTGTCGCCGTCGCCGCCGGTCAACTTGGTGGTAGTGTGGGCATGGGCGTCATAGGAATAGATATTTTTATTTCCGTAGCCTTCCCAACCGGAAAAAACGATCTGGCCGGAACTGTTGATCACCGGGACACTAATAACCCCATCCAAGGTATAGTTCATGAAGGCGCTGGAGGTGATGGTCCCCGCGTCATAGGCCTTCACCAGGGTCAGTTCGTCGGGGAGATAGCGGCTCTGGTTGTTTTCGCTGGTGGTGGCGGTGAGCCAGGTGATTTGGCCGCTGTCGTTGATCATGGGGAAATAGTCGTTGTAGATATCGTCGGTGAGCTGAGTCTTAACTCCGGTGTTCAAATCATAAAGATAAATCTCCAGGGAGGAGCCTTCCCAGCCGGACCAGACCACCTGGCCGGTATTGTTGATCCAGGGATAGAGGTTGTCATGGCCGCCGCCTTCATGGGTCAGGGGCCGGATCATGCCGTCGCTGTACAGGTAAATCTCGTAGTTGTCCCCGTCCCACCCGAACCATACCGCCTGGCCCTGGTCATTGATGGAGGGATAGAAATCCGTTAGCGAATCATGCGTAATCCGGATGGGATTGAGGCCTTCATTATAGAAGGAGTAAGTGAACTCGTACGCCACCTCCACTACATCGGCTTCATAAAACATGGCGTCGTACATACCGAAAAGGTGAGAAGTGGAGTCTTCCGAGATGATGTAATCGTATTCGCTGGCCAGATAGGAAAAGCCCACCGCGGTGCCGGAGTTTAGCGGGGTGTATCCGGCGTCGTTTTCGTGGTCGTAATAATAATTGACATACACCTGGCCTTCCTGGCTGGAGTCGGTGATGTAGCTGACGCCGGTGATCTCGTAATAGTCTATGTAGACATTTTCATCCGGCTGATTGATAGTTGCCCCCAGGTAATAACCATAATCCACCGGGGCATAGACCTGGCCGGTATAATAGTCGCCGTCGGCATAATGCAAGGTGAAGTCGAAGACCCCGGTGGCGGCGGGGGCCGCGGTGGATTGTTCCACGAGGCCATAAGTCCCGTAGGCATATCTACTCCCGTCAATCCAGGTTCCAGCGCCATCCCAGTTGAGGTAGCCATAATCTTCATTGCCATCATAGTTGTTGGGCTCACCCACCCCTGTATCCCAGTTGGTGTAAGAAACCGGCTCGCCGCTGACCCAGGCCCAGTGGCCGGCGGGTTCGGCCTGTCGGTCAGTTTGATAGAGGCCGATATAATAAGAATGGCTTGAGCCGAACTGGCTCATTAGCCAGTCGTTTTCCGTGGAGTCATTGACGGTCGCCAGGTTGCCGCCCAGGGCTGCGGCCCTGGCCTGGGAGGCAACCCAACTATCGGAATAGCCGATAAAACCATAGTCGTAGGTCACGGAATAATAGCTGCCGGTGTCGGGGTTATAAACCCACAAATCCGCTTCCCGGAAGAGCTCGTAACTCGCATCGTAGCCGAACATGAAGGCCGGGGCGTCGGCTACCACGATATAATCCGATTCGCTGCCCAGGTAATTGTCGCCCACCGCGCTGCCCCAGTTTAGGGTGGGTAAGTCCTGACCGGATTCGCTGTCGTAGTAATTGTTGACATACACCTGACCCGGCGGGGTGCTGTAGGTGATGTAATTGTATACCCCGGTAATTTCATAGGTCCCGGTTTCGTCGTTTTCGTCCGTCACTTCCTGGGTGTAGCCCCAATCGTAGCCGTTGTGGCCCGGGATGGCGTACACCGAACCGGTATAATAGTCGCCGTTGGCATAAGTGAAGGTGAAGTCGTAGCGGTAAGTCCCCCCCGCGAAGGCATGTGTCTGGCCTAAGCTGGTGGAGGCGTTACCGACGATCTGTCCCAGGTCATTAATGCTCTCGGCCCAGCCAGTATCGCCGCCCAAGGTGCCCAAGTCCGTCATGGTCCCGGTGGAGATGTCATATAAAAAGGCGTGGTCGTCACCTGCAGCGGTGTAAGCATCGCCGACGATCTGCCCCTGGTCGTTGATGTCATGGGCAAAACTATAGTTGCCGCCCAGGGTGCCCAGGTCGATAATGGGCTCGGTCTCGTCGTCAATAAATAGACAGGCGTGGGTGCGGCCCTCAACCGTGGTGGAATAGCCGACGACTTGCCCTTGCTCATTGATGATTAGGGCATAGCTGGAGCCGCCCCCCAGGGTGCCCAGGTCATGCATGCCAGCTTCGGAGTCGTATAAAAATGCATGGTAATTGCCGTCTTCGGTTTGGGAATAGCCGACGACCTGCCCCTGCTCATTAATGCCATAGGCATAACTAGTATCGCCGCCCAAAGTGCCCAGATCCTGCATGCCGTAAACCGGATCATACAAAAAAGCATGACTGTCTCCTGAGCTTGGGGTGGTGGTGGAATCGCCGACGATCTGCCCCAGGTCATTGATATCAAAGGCTTCGCTCCAAGTGCCGCCCAGGGTGCCCAGATCCTGCATTCCGTAAACGTCATCGTACAAAAAGGCGTGCCTCTGGCCTGAGTCAGTAATGGAAAAACCGACGATCTGACCCAAATTATTGATGCCATAGGCATAGCTAGTATCACCGCCCAGGGTGTCCAGGTCGGTCATGGTCAGGGTGACCGGGTCATATAAAAAGGCGTGATCATAGCCTGCGGTGGTGGTGTAATAGCCGACGATCTGCCCCAGGTCATTAATATCTAAGGCATAACTGTCACTGTAGCCCAGTGTCCCCAGGTCCATCAGGGTTATGAGGTCCGCTTCATAGGTTCTGTAAGGGTCGCTGAAGCCGAAGGCATAGGAAGGGACGGCGTCCTCGATGATATAATCGGATTCGCTGCCCAGGTAGTTGGCGCCCGCCGCAGTGCCGGAGCCAGAGCGTATCGGGGTGAAGGAGCGGTCGCTTTCGTGATCATAATAATCGTTCACCCACACCTGGCCCGCGAGGTTGAAGTCATAGCTGCCGTATTCCCAGGAAATGCTGTAGCTCCCGGTCTGGCCGTATTCATCCGCGGCGCTTTGGGTGTAACCGGCATAATAGCCGTACTCCGGGGCGGCAAACACATAGCCGCTATAAAAATCGCCACCGGCATAATTGAACGTCAAACCATAGGCATAAGAGACCAGGTCCGCCTCATAAAAGAGGCCGAGGCCGCCAATGGTGCCGAAGAGATATTCGGTCACTCCGTCCTTGAGGATATAATCGGATTCGGTGCCCAGATAGTTTGTGCCCACGGCGCTGCCGGTGTGCATCGGGGTATAGGGGGAGGCGCTTTCCTGGTTGTAATAATTGTCGACAAACACCTGGCCGTTCTGGCTGCCGTCGCTGACGGTGGTAGCCCCGGTGATTTCGTAGGTCCCGGTCAGGCTGCCCTCCACCGTGGCGTTCTGGGTGTAACCCACGGCGTAGCCGTTATAGCCCGTTTGGGCGTACACCGACCCGGTGTAGTAGTCGCCGTTGCTGTAAGTGAAGGTGAAGTCGTACTTGGAGTAAGTGGTGGGCGCTTCAGTAGCTATTATGGTCAAGACCGGTCGATATGTCGGATCGCTGTATTCCTTGCTGCGCCAGGCAGAACCCGCGCTCAAATTCTGTTCACCCACATATAAGGTCAAGATATTGTCTGCAAGGTCGGTGCTATAATTCCAGGTCCCTCCTCCGCCCAGCAGGTCCCAGGTAGTCCATGCGCCGCTTGAAGTAACTTGAGAATCCAGGTAGCCGGTGTCATACCCGGGTTGATTATTCCAGGTAAGGCTCAATTCTGACCAAGAATCACCGTTGCCGTGGTAAAGAGAGGCCTGACTGGCACCGATGGTGTCATAACAATACATGCTAAGGGAAGCAGAAAGAATGGTGGAAGCGTCTGGAACGCTGCTCAAATCGAACTGGAGGTAGGAGCCAAAAATATCTGGAGCCACCGCCAAGGCCTGCAGAGAAGTTTCACTGCCATAGTTCGCATCGGGGTAGACGCTATCCACCATGGCATCTGCCGTCGGGGTGAAGTAATAGGGAGCTCCGGTAGCAAAGGCTTGATGAGGCAGGAGCAGGGTTAAGAGGAACGCCGACAGCAGGAGAGCCAGGGCATAGGTTCGGGCAGCTCTCCGTCCCAGGGAGTTGGGCAGGGTTTCCATCTCAAGGCGCCTTCTTAAGAAATTTAGTCCCCAGTGTTCATTAAGGTGTTAAAAGATTATGCGCTAATCAAGGCTGCCGTGGTATGTTTTAAGACCTCCGTGTCGACTAATTTCTCCTGGGCATACAAATATATCATAAATTTTGTTGAAGGTATATTTTTTTGTAACTTGGATATACAAAATTCTCAAAATTTTAAAAACTTCATTACTTTTTGGGTAAATCCACCACCCCAGCTACCGGGAGAAGGATAAAGCGGTGGCGCCAAAAAATTTTCTTAATTTTATAAGCTATTTCAAAACCCACATCCTGTAAAATTGTCATTCGGAGCGGAGCGAAGAATCTTTAAATTTTAAATACATGAGACCCTTCGCTACGCTCGGGGTGACATATGTTCTCGGGATGCAGCTTACCATGCCAGTAATGGTTTAAGTATAGCAAGCTATGTGCCTACAGAGCCAATCGGAAGAAACTTTTGGCAATCACTGCATAAAGTAGTGGGGCTAAGGGAATTCCCCGTCCCCTGGGTTGGACGAAGTCTGGGATGGTCCGACCCATCCGCTGACTAGGGGGATTGATGTTTGAAAAATTAAACATCAAGTGAAGAAAATTGTAGGGGGCCGGCCCGTTCTCAAGGCGGACCCGTAGGTCCGCGCCAGGACGTTGTCATTTGCAATCCGAACCCGGCATGAAACCCCGTTGCAACTTAACCCTTGGCTGCCTCTGGGTATCGGCCCCGGGCTGCCGCCCTTATCAGCGGGTGGTTGCCGGCTGCCGGCCCGGCGTGGCCGGGGGCGGGGAAGTTTTCCCGCCGGTGGCAGCCGGGGCGCTGGAGGGGGAATCTTTGCGGCTGGTATCCTGCAGATGCTTGATGGCCTGTTCGGCCGGCTCAAACTTGGGATTCAGCACCAGAGCCCGCTTGTAGTGCTCCAGGGCGCCGGCCTTCTCACCCCAGGCCTCCAAGATGCGCCCCATCTCGAAATGGTACAGGGCGAATTCCCGTTCCTTATTAAAGATAAAGGCCATCTCCCGTATCGCCCTCTGCTTATCCCCTTTCATGGCATAGATACGCCCCATATCGAAGTGGGCCTCCAGATTGTCCGGCGACTCGTCCAGCGCTTGCTGGAGATATTGTTGAGCCTGGTCAAGTTTGTCCCGGTCAAAAGAGTAGAGGCGGCCCAGCATGGCCATGGCATGATAATTCTTCGGCTCCAATTGCAGCACCCGTTTGAAGGACTTCTCGGCCTGCTCCCGGTCCTTTTGAAAAAAATAGACTTTCCCTACCCAGAATTGCGCCAGAGGGGATTCCGTGGCCAGGCGGGCGGTTTCTTGAAACTCTTTGAGGGCCTCGGGCAGCTTTTGCTCCGCCAGGAACTTGTGGCCCTGGCGGAAGTGCTCCATGGCCTGGGGGCTCAAGGTAACTTTGGAGTCTTTCTCAGCTTTGGGGGGGGTGCCCGTGGGCCCGCACGCCATGAGGCTCAGGCCTCCCATGATACCGCCAATCATCAAACATACCGCCAGAAGGGCCACTCGCCTCAAGGTCATGCTTTTATCCTCCTGTTGTCTATTGTAAGCGTTAGCAATCAGCTTTCAGCCATCAGCTAAATGGATAAATTCATAACGTCATGGAATAAGAGAGTATGTCAACCGTTTTTGTGAGGATTGCTTAACTTTTTTTGCTGAAAGCTGACGGCTTACTGAAGCGATGGGGCAGGATCAGGGTATAAACCACCGGCAGAATGAACAGCGTCAGAAAGGTTGAACTCAACAGGCCCCCGATCACCGTCCAGGCCAGGGGACTCCAGAGTTGCGCGCCTTCGTGGCGTTCCAGGGCCATGGGCAAAAGTCCCAGGATGGCAGTGGCCGAAGTGATGAGGATAGGACGCAGACGATCCTGGGAGCCTTGCAACACGGCGCGATAGTAACCCCGCCCCCGGGTACGCAACTGGTTGATATGGTCCACCAAAACGATGGCATTGTTGACCACGATGCCGAACAGGGCCAGGGCCCCTACGTACACGGCCACGCTGACGGCGTAGCCGGTGAGCCCCAAGGCCGCCACTATGCCCACCGCCGCCAGGGGCACGGATACCATGATCACCAGAGGGGTGCGCAATGATTCGAACAGAGCCGCCATAATCATATAGATAAGGGTCAAACCCAGGGCCAGGGCAAAGATAATCTCGCGTCTGGATGCGGTGAGTTCCTGAAAGCTATGGCCAAATTTGATGTCGTAACCAGGGGGCCGGTCGATGGCGTCCAGTTCCGGCTGGATCAAGGACGCAGCCCGGAAGAGGTCAAGGTTTTCGGTTTCCGCGGTCAGGGCCACGGCCCGGCGCTGGTTGAAACGATGAATCTCGGTACTGCCCATGGCCGGTTTCAGGTCAATGGCCGGCCAAATGGGCACCTGGACCAGGCGAGGCGGAGTCCCCACCCACTTGGGCACGGTCAACTGGCGGAGCACCTGCAAACTGTCCCGATCCTGGGGTTGAAGCCGGGTTCGCATGTCCACTTCCCGGTCAGCCTCCCGGAAACGATTAGCCAAGGGGCCGGTGAGGGCGGCGCGAATGCCGTGGGCCACATCGGTGGCCGTAAGCCCCAAATAGGCGGCCTGTTGGTGGTTCACCCGTACTTGCATTTCGGGAGTTGGGTCCTTCAAATGAATCACCACATCCTTCAACTGGGGCAAAGCCCGGAGACGACGCCGCACTTCCAGGGCCAGACCGATGATGGTATCCTGAAGGGGACCGCTTACCTCCAAGGTTACCACATTTTCATCTTCGCCGCGGCGCTCCACTTGAAAGTATGCCTGAGACAGGGGCAGCGAGGTAATGGGGCGACGCAGTTTCTCCACCAGTTCACGGGTGCTCAGGCGCCGTTCCACCCGGGGCACCAGGCGCACCCGCAGCCGGGCGACATTTTCCCTGATCTCCGTAGAGACATCTTTGACCTCGGGATGCTGCAAAATTATCTTTTCAGCCTGTTTGGCCAGGCTGTCAGTGGTGGCAGCCACGGTGGCAGGCGGAGTTTGCAGGATGAGGGTGAATTCCCCCCGATCTATTCGAGCCGCGGTCTCGAAGCCCAGCCGGGGAAGCATGAAAAGACTCAACCCCAACAGGATAGCACTGCCTATTAGCCAGAGCCAGGGACGGCGAAGCCCCCGGGCCAATTGGCGGCGATGCCAGCGCTTAAGACGGGGCAGCCAGGTGGCCTCCCGGCGGGGCGGCGGAAACCGGGTGAGCAGCACCGGCACGAGAATGATGGCCACCATTAAGGAGACCAATAAGGAAAAAGAAACAGTATAGACCAGGTCTTGATAAAAAAGGCGCACCTTTTTCTGGAAAAAGAAGATGGGAAAAAAAACCGCCAGATGAACCAGAGTGGCCGCGGTGATGGCCGGAATCACCTCCTGGGTCCCGGTGGCGGCGGCAGTCAATCGGGGGAGGCCGAGCTTCTCCTGCCGGTAGATATTTTCCACCACCACAATGGCATTATCCACCAACATTCCGATCCCGAGGGTCAGTCCGGCCAGGGAGACCAGGTTGAGACTGATTTTGGTGAGGAACATAAACCCGAAGGTGACGATGACGGAAATGGGAATGGCCAGCGCGATGGTCAAGGTGCTGGCCAGATGCCGCAAAAAGATCCATACCACCAGCACTGCGAAAAGCCCACCCAAAATCCCGGCTTCCCGCAAGCGATCCATGGCTTGGACAATAAACTCACCCTGGTCATAAATGACCTGGGTTTTCAAACCATAGGGCAACTGTTTGTTCAGGCGATCCAGGGCGCTCCGGAGGGCCGTGGCCAAGTCGACAATATGGGCTCCGTATTCCCGCTGCACGGTCACCATAACCCGGGGCTCGCCCTGGTAGCGGCTAATTACGTCCTCTTCCTGGGCGGTATAGCGGACCTTGGCCAACTGATTCAAATGCACCAAAGACCCATAAGGGGTGCGCCGCACCCCCAGGTTGCCGATGTCCTCCAGATTCTTGAATTCTCCCAGGGAGCGCAATGGAAGGAGCCGGGGGCCACGGCTTAAAGATCCCAAGGAAATTTCCAGATTATTGTCTTTGAGCATTTGAGTCAAATCCAGGATGGAAACGCCTAAAGCCCGGAGGCGGTCCATATCGGGCTCGATGACGATCTCGGGGCGCTGCCCCCCCAATACCTTGATATTCGCCACCCCAGGAACACGATTCAAGTTTTTCTGGATAACCTCCTCGCCGGCCAGGCGCAGAGAAATGGGATCCGCCTCACCAAAGAGGCTGACCACCATTACCGGGGCCGCCGCCGGATCATATTTCACCATCTGAGGAGTGCGGGTATCCGGGGGAAACTGGGAGGAAAGTTGATGGAGCCGCTCCCTCACTTCCTGGATGACAAAGTCCATATCGGTACCGACTTCGAAAGTCAGCCGGAATTCCGATTCCCCCTCCCGGGAATAGGATCGGAGCCGCACTAGATTATTGAGAGAAGCCAGGGCAGCTTCCATGGGCTTGGTGATGGTTTGTTCGATCTCAGGGGAGCTGTAGCCACCCAAATGGGTGGTAACGGTGAGCACCGGATAAGAGACTTCCGGCATCAGGTCCAGGGGCAGGAAAGTCAGGGAGATCAAGCCCAGCAACACCAGGGCCGCAAAAAACATGAAGACGCTGATGGGTCGTTTCAGGGCCCGTTGGACCAATGACATAGCTAATCCAGGTGCGCCGGATGGGATTTACGCCATTTGGCCAGGAGTTCTTCACTCCAAAGGTATAATAACGGCACTAGAATCAGGGTCAGGAAGGTGGAAGCGATGAGCCCGCCCAGAACCGTCAGGGCCAGGGGAACCCGCAGTTCCGCTCCTTCCCCCCGCCCCAGGGCCAGAGGCAGGAGCCCCAGGCAGGTGGTCAGGGTCGTCATGATGATGGGCCGCAGGCGGGCCCGGCTGCCCAGAACCACAGCCTCCAGCAGGTCATAACCCCGGCGGCGCAAGGTGTTGGTATAATCAATGAGCAAAATGGAATTATTCACCACGATACCGCCCAGCATGATGGCCCCGAAGTAGACTCCCAGGCTGACCCCCCATCCGGTCAAACCCAGGGCCAGAGCCACCCCCACCAGGGCAAAGGGGACCGCGAACAGGATAATCAAGGGATGCAGGAGGGATTCAAACTGGCCGGCCAGAATCATGTAGACCAGTAGTATTGACAGGAGGAGGGCATAGAACAGACTGTGAAACGATCTCCCCATTTCCAGGGTCTCGCCGCTTTGAGCCAGGGTGTAACCTGGGGGCAGATCAAGGGACTTTACGGCCCGGGCCATATCTTCCTGCACCGGTCCCAGGCTGCGGCCCGCCACATTGCCTTGGATGGCTGCCATACGTTCCTGATCCCGGCGCTGAATCTCTGTCAATCCCGGACCGGTTTCGATCCGGGCCACAGCCTGTAACGGGATTTCCGTCTTCAGATGCTTGGAATAAATATGCAGATTGGACAATTCGGGCAGGGTGCTGTGACGGGCCTGGGCCAACTGCACTCGGATGTCGATATCTTTATCCGCCTGGCGGAACTGGGTGGGCACATCCCCCTGGATGGAGGCCTTTAAAGTGTCGCCGATTTCTTTGATGGACAGGCCGAAGGCTGCGGCCCGCTCCCGGTCTATTACAACCCGGGATTCCTGGTCTCCTTTTTTCAGACTAATCTGCAAATCCCTCAGGCCGGAGATATGCTTCACCTTATCAAGAACCTCATGGGAGAGCTTTTCCAAAACCTCCAGGTCCGGACCTTGGAGAACCAGCAACTCCGGCAACTCCGGTTTTTGGCCCATCCATTGATTAAGACTTTGGGGATAGATATATTCGATTTTGGTCTCAGGCACCCGGTCCAGACGGGGCCTAAGCTCAGCCACAGTGGCTATGGCGGAGACGTCATAGTCCTTCCGGGGTTTCAGAGAGACCATGAGCGTGCCCACCCGTGGTTCCCTTTCCTCCATGACCTTTTCATACTGCTCTTTGGGGTTATATCCCAATTGGGTGATGACCGTCTGGACGCCGGGATGGGCCAGAAGGATTTCCTCAATATTTTTTAATCGCTCCGAAGTGGCTTCCAACGTGGTGTTCTCCGGGGCGGTCACCCGCAAAACAAACTCCCGCTGGTCCAAAACGGGGAGCAGTTCCCGCCCCAAAAACATAAGGATGATCAAGCCCAAGCCGGTTAGGACCCCCGCTCCACTTAGCACCAGGCGCCGGTGGCTCAAGGCCAGGTTAAGGAGATGTGCGTAGACGCGGTCCAGACGATTTTTTAAATCCAGGGCCCAGGAGCTGGAGAATATTCGGCCCGGGATAGTGTTCTGCGTCTTGGGCCGCCATAACGACACCAGCATGGGATTTAAGATGAGGGCCACCCCCAGGGAGACCAGGAGGGAAAAAGAGATGGTCAGGCCCACCTGATAAAGGAACTGACCGGCCATTCCCGCCACGAAAATTACCGGCACAAACACCACGATGTGAGCAAAAGTGGAGGCGGTTACCGCCATTTTGACTTCGTCGGTGCCTTGGACAATGGCCTCCCGGAAAATGGCCTCGCCGCCTTCCTGGTGTCGCCGGATATTTTCCAGCACCACAACACCGTTATCCACCAACATCCCGATTCCCAGGGCCAATCCCCCCAGGGACATCATGTTGAGACTGATCCCTGCCAGGTACATTAAACTGAAAGTAGCTAAAATGGAAATCGGGATGGCAGTCATGATGATCACGGCGCTGGAAAAATTGGCTAGAAACCCCAAGAGCACCCCAAAGGACAGGAGTCCGCCCAGGAGCGCAGCCTCCTCCAATTGCCAGATGGCCTGTTGGATAAAACGGGCCTGGTCCTGGGCCACCAGGAGATGAAGTTTTCCTTTATATTCCTGGTTCAGATCAGCTACTCTGGCCTTGACTCGTTCCACCACCTGGACGGTGTTGGCTTCTGCCATCTTAAATACGGCCAGGATAAGGCTGGGCTGGCTGTTGAGGCGGGCCACCGACTGTTCTTCTTTAAAAGTGTCTTGGATGTTGGCCACTTGCCGAACAAAAGCCGGCATGCTGTTGTCATTGCTGCGGCGATCCAATTGCTTTTTTGACAGCCCTACCTTGCCCAAATCGCTTATTTGGTTGAATTCTCCCAACACCCGGAGGCGGATTTCCTTATTATGTTGCACGAGCTTGCCGCCGGGAAAGTTAAGATTGGCCTGCTTCAAAGCCTCCCCGAGATCGGAGATGGAGAGCTTTTGCCCCACCAGCCGCCCGGGGTCCACTGCAACCCTAATCTCCCGTTCCCGGGCCCCGCTCAGACGGGCGGAGGCCACCCCCTGCACTCGTTCGATCTCCCGTTTAATTACCTCGGAAACCAGTTTCTGCAGTTCTTCGAAATCAAGCCCCTCCCCTTTAGCCACCAGGCTCATGACGGGCAATGACCCCGGGTCGTAGCGGATGATCATGGGAGTGCTGGCCTCCTTGGGAAGCAAATCCCGGACTTGGTCCAGCTTTTCCCGTACATCCAGGGAGGCGTAATTCATGTTGGCGCCCCAATCGAAATTCAGGGTTATCAAGGAAACCCCTTCCCTGGAAAGGGAATTGATCCGCCTTACCCGGCTCACTGTGCCCAAGGCCGATTCCAGGGTTTTGGTGACCAGGGCCTCCATCTCCAGGGGAGCCACGTTTTCGCAATTGGTTACCACGGTGAGTTGAGGGTAATTGAGGCTGGGCATCAGCTCCAAAGGGAGGCGCTGCCAGGAAAGGAGCCCCACCAGAACCAGGGCCAGGAAAATCATGGTGACCGCAATGGGGCGTTTAAGGGCAAGCTCAGTGAAGCGCATGGTTCAAGGTCCGGGCGGCCCTGCCGGGGTGGAAATCACCCGGGACAGGTCTTTCAGGCGTTCCCCTCCTTCCACCACCACCATTTCACCGGGCTGCAGGCCCTCCTTGATTTCCGCCCAAGTGGGAGTGACCGTACCCACGGTGACCTTCCTCAAAAAGGCCACATCATCAGAAACGACAAAAACCTGCCAGGATTTGTCCGGCGCCTGCCGCAGTGCAGCGCTGGGAATGGCTACGACTTCAGGAATTTTGTCCAGAATGATCTCTATCCGGCTGAACATTCCAGGTTTCAGCAGTAACTGGGGGTTGGCCAGACGCACCTTGGCGATAACGCTGCGGGACTCCGGTTTGAGGACCGGTTCCAGGCGGTCAATCTTGCCCCTCACCGGGGAATGGGGAAATGCATCCGGGATGACGATGGCCTCCAAACCGGGGCGCAGCCTTGCCATATCCCGTTCATTCACTTCAGCTTCCCCATAAACTTCATCCACTTGCATCAGAGTCAACACCCCTTTTTCCGACTCTCTGGGCACCCGTTCTCCGGCATAGAAGTTTTGATGGCCCACGATGCCTACGATAGGAGAGGTGATGGTGGCCTTTTTTATCTGAGTCCGGGTCTGAGCCATCTCCGCGGCATAGCGGGCTACCTCCGCTTGCTTTTCATGGTATTTGGCTTCAGCTTCCTGGAGGTCGTTCAGGGAGATGCCCCCCACCTTGTGAACCTTACGCTGGGCCTGGTATTGCCAGGCGGCCAGATGCAACTGGGCCTCGGCCTGGGCCTTGAGGGCCGCTTTGGTCTTTAACTCCGCCTGAAGCAGTTCCGTGTCCATCACCGCCACGATCTCGCCTATCCTGACCAAATCCCCGGTTTTTACCGGGACTTCTTTCAGAACACCGGGGATTTCGGAGACTACGTCCACTTTGGTGAGATAGTTTATAGCCCCAAAAACCGGCATGGTCATTTCCAGGTCCCGCTTTAGGGCCGGGGTGGTCTTAACCGGCAGCCGCTCTATCATAGCTACCGGCGGCGCAGGGGCCGTCCTGCCCAGGGACCCCGGTTCGGAGCCGGTATCCGTGGTCTTGCTGAAACGCAGATATAGCCCCACCCCCACCATTGCCAACAGGATAATTAAGCTTATCTGCCAATAGCGGCGTCTCATGGGCCTTTTTCCTTAAATACCATGTCCCGACCCACAGCCTGGTAGAGTTTTCCCAAGGCTGTGGCCCGGTCATTTTGAGCGGTGGCCAGGTTAACTTCGGCCTCCGCCAGCGTCGCTCTGGCTTTAAAGACCTCCGCCAGGGTGGTCATTCCTGAACCGTATTTTATCTGGTTGATACCCACCAATTCTCTGGCCATGGTAATTTGTTGTTGGGCGGTTACCATCCGGGCAGAACTGTCGGCTTTTTGACTGTAAGCGTCCTTCACATCCAAATTGACCTGGAGCCGCATTTGAGCCCAGCGATTTTGGGATAAATCCCTGGCGGCCCGGGCCTCCTCCAACTCCACTTTATTCGAACTGCGGTCGAAAAGGGAATACCTTAATTGACGCACCGGAAAAACATAGGTCGCGTTAGGGAAACCCGGCGGTTGAGGGAAGGCGTAGGGGTTGGGGTAGAGCTCATTGCGCTGTTCCGAGTAACTTAAGGTGCTATTACCCAGGGAGACCGAGGCCTTGAGCATGATCATCCAGTCCTTCTTGCCGGAAAAAAAGGTGGGGCTCTCCCATTCGTGCCGGGCCACGAAGCTCAACTGCGGCCAACGCTTGCCATCCTCGATCTGGGTTTTCAACTGGTTATAGTTAACGTCTTCATGGCTGGCCTTGAGGTCCGGACGCCGGGCTTGAGCTTCTGAGAGCAAGGCCGACTCATCCCCCTGAATATCCACGAGGGGAAACTGGCGGACCAGGGAGAGGCTGGTTCCCTCCTCGAACCCCACCAATCTATTTAAAGCGGACAACTTGACCTGAAAATCGGCCCGGGCTTTGGAAAGTCGCTGTTGAACTTCCAGCAACTTCACCGACAAGTCCAGCACATCCAGGCGGGTGCCCCGGCCAGCAGCCAACCGGGCCTGGGCTTCCCGCAAGTCCTCCTGGCCATAACGCAGCAAGGCCTCAAACTGTTGAATCTTGGCCTGCTCAGTCATGGCCTCGTAATAGGCCTTGACTGCTTCGGCAGCCACCGCCAGCTTGCGAAATAAGTATTCCTGTTCCTGGCGGCTGGTTTCGCTTTCGGCCAACTTTACGCCGTTGGTCAGGTTGCCGCCCTTATAGAGAGGCTGCTCTATGCCGACGCCGGTATAGTAAATATTGTTTTGGGTCACCGGCTGGCCGAAATAATCCGTCTGGGGGCCTCGGGTCACATAGACGTCGAGCTTAGGGTAAAAATCCTGGATTGCCTTGTCTCGTTTGAGCTTGGCAATTTCTACTTTTTGCCTGGCATTCTGGGTCTGGGGGTCATTCTTGACTGCCAGATCTATACATTGGATCAGGGTCAGGTCCCGGGCTGCCGTGGCAGGGGCCTGTAGCAACAGCGACAATCCCAGCCAAGCCAGCAGCCCTACCCAAGAGGTTAGGAGAAATCGTGCTATGCAAATATAGACAGTCATTGACTCCGGTTAGTGATAGGCGTGTTTTGTGGCAGCAGCAATCTTCAACTCTATCCAGCCAAAGAATTTTCGGCAAAATTATCTATAGGGGGCACTCCAGGCCCAGCACACCCTGCGGTATTTAGTAAGTTTCTCTAACGCTTCCGAGTATAGCACTGTCTGCCAGGTTTATCATGGCAAATTTTTATAATTATAAAATAGCCGCTGCCATTAAGGTTGACGGCAGCTGTCTGGGCATATAAATTTGCGCTGCCTTCGCATTGACCAGGCTTTATGACACGGGTCGGTTAAGATGACGTTTTAATATCAACGATTAAAGAGAGACGCGGCTAATGATTTGGACTCTATGGCGGGCTCGGCCGTTAAGCCGATAAATGAGGGAGCAAATTTCGATTCGGGCTAGTGGGTCATAGTCCCATGGATTTAATCTACCATTGCTGTGCTTGCGGGCTATAAAAAGCTCTAATTATTTAATTCTTACTTTTTTCCAAACGAGAATAATAAGTAACCAGGCTCAGAATTTCCCATTCTTTATAAGGGGCCAGGATGCAGGCATACACCCCAATATTCAAAACTTCTTTAATGAGGTCTCTATGCTGACTGTCGCAGAGGTGCTCCTTGTCGCATAAAATTATAATACGACTATTAGGGCAAACGACTTTGATCTTCGATATGGCCGTAACCCCATAAGATTCCACCACTCCGCAATCAATCAACACGATGGCAAATTGATTCTCTTTGAGGACACTCATTAATTCAGTTTGATCAGAGATCAACAGGGGAGAATAATGATTCTCCGCCAGGAGATTCCGCAAGTAATTGCGGGTCTGGTTATGAGAAATCATCAATAGAATAGAAAAAGACTTATCTTGGGGATTCAATTTTTTCCTTATTGTTGGTCCTGATGGCGAAATCATGCCCATTAAATTCCGGATCCAAGAAAGGCTCGATGCCTCGAAGATTAGCGAGACTTGCAAAAACGCCCGGACATAAATAAAGGCCCCACGGCGAATAGCTCGTGGGGCCCGGCAAAGTGAAACTGCGTAGGAGGAAAAAGTTGTCCGATGACTTTTTCTCTACATTGTCTATATTATGCAAATCTTGGGCCAATAAATAAAACCAAAAAATTCAAATAAATTATAAGCAATTTTTTGGGGATTTAATAATTATTGTATAATTTCCGACCTAAAATTACTAAATATTAAATTATCTAATGTTCAATAATCGACCCCTAAGAAGATTTTCCGACCTTTATAAAATTATGAGGACTGGAGCAGAGCACTGCAAAATTAGTCTCTTTATGATTTAACAATTCCACCTGACCTTCCCGCATCTTGGCTCCACACAGAGGACAGACAACCGCCACGGCCACCGTGCAGACCATCTCCCAGGCTTCCGCCGGCGCCGGCTCCCACCAAGAGTGGGAACAACTCAGGCATTGAAAGGTCGCAATCCAGCTCAATCTTTATCCTTTTCAATTTCTTTGTCCCACACCCCCAGAGGGAAGCGAAATCCGATCTGGAATTGGGCCAAAGCTAATAACTGAATGATTTCCTTGGGATTTCCGTAGAAAAAGACTTGTTCCGAGCGGTCGGAGAATCTGGCGGCCACGACGATTTGTTCCACCGGCAACGACTGCAGATCATGCAGGGCTCTTTCGATGGCTTCTTTTTCCCGGTCCAGCCTCAGTATTTTTCCCATGGTTGATTTCCGCCTCCTTGGCCGGGGTTAGACCTGGTTTGGGCGCCTGTATAACTGGCTCGGGTTGGCTTGCTGTTTATGTTGAAACCATCGGCTTGCCGGACACTTCCTTTTTAATCCTCCGGGTAAACTCCTTTTGAAATATCTCAATATCCATGGCTTCATCGGGTCGGCCGCTGAGATACAGCGCCAAGCCCTTGTTGATCAAGACTTCCGGGTCTTGGGGTCTGAGTTCCAGAGCCCGCTCAAAATATTCCAGGCTGGCCGAAGATTCCCCCATACCCAGCAGGGTCCTGCCCTTGCCCAGGAGGGCATGAAAATGCCGGGGATCTTGCTGCAAAATTTTATCGAAGATAACAATAGCCTCTTCGGTGCGGCCCAGGTCCAGCAGCAGGAAGGCCTGCATTTCCAGGGCCTGCGGGTTTTCCGGGGTTGCTGCCAGGTCATGGTTGCAGCAAAACAGGGCTTCTTCCAGCAATCCCTTCTGGGCCAGAGTCATGGCTGCTTCCATCCAGGGAGTTTCAAGTCCCACCTCTTTTCTGATGAGACCTTCAAAAGTCTCTTCAATGACCCGCTGGCCCACATGGGGCGCCACCCCGCCGTGGCCGGGCATCACATGCTGCACCTGCCTTTTGCGCAGAGTTCTGAGAGAATAGAAATAATGATCCATTCGGCCCCCGGCTTTTTTATCTGCATCAGCCATGCCATGAGGCATAACGGTGTCCCCGGTAAACATGGTTTGGGTGGGCTCATGATAAAAACACATGCCGTCCAAAGTATGTCCAGGGGTATGGATTACCTCGAATTCGAAGCCGCTCAGATTAATTTTTTCTCCACCCCTCACTTCATTCAGCTTACAGCCGCAGCTTTTCACGATTTCCTTAAATTCATGTGGCCCCGCCTCGTGCAGGATGATCTCTATCTCCGAATATTGGATGCCAGAGTATCCTCTGAATAATTCTATGGTGCCCATGACGTGGTCATGATGACCGTGAGTGACGGCAATTTTTTTAATATCGGAAAGCTTAAACCCCAGTTTTAGAAGCTGCATAAATGCGGTATAGTCATTGCCGGGATCTATTAGGGAAAGGTAATCCCCCTGAATTAAATAGATGTTGGAAGAAAAGTCATAGCCAAAGAGAAAAAAAGTCTTCTCGAACAGGGGGTTATGAATATTCAGAAGTTCGGCCAATGTTTGCCAGTTCTCCTGGGTGTGGAGTTCGTAATTGCTGATTTCTTCCATGGTGATATCTCACTCCCGGTTTGAGGAATAAAGGTTCTGGTGGGGGTTAGTTTATCAGCGGGACGTTAGAGATTAAAGAGGAATTCCCGGCCTCCCTCTGGAAAGAAGGAGGCCGGGTCGGTTTTTAGACTTAATTATGGCGCGGCATAGGGCAAGAAATAGCTCAGCTTCATCTTGCCATCCGGCCACCATTTGCGCTGCTTGGTTTCACCCGGGTAGATCGAGATGATCTGGTCTCCTCGGACGATATGGGTCAACTCCACTTCGATGAAGTGGAATTCGGTGAGTTCATGTTTTATGATGGTTTCGGCGGGGATCAGGACCGCGTATCCGGTCTCCTTGCTGGTGGACCATTCGAAGGTTTCAGCTCCTTCGAAGGTCCTCTCTTCTTTGGGATTAATGACCGCCAGCAGCTTTCCCTGAACTTTGTCGCCAATTTTGACCTCGAACTCCTCAAAGATCTCATCAGGCAGATAGAACCACAGGGCTCTAAACCCGGTTTTCACATACCCTTTGACGAGCATCGGGTCGAAGCCACAGACGCTGACACGGCACTTTTCGGGCATATTTACCCTCCTCGTATCACTTATAAATGAGAGGAATCGATTCCCGCGAACTCCCCTCTTTTGATGCACCCTGGGTTATCTCCAGGTGATCCGCCACCTCCAACACCTGGCAGTAGCAGAAGTCCATGAACTCTGCCGCCTGTTGGGCGGTAACGTGTTCGGTCTCTATCATCCGCCGCAAATAGGGATAGACATATTCGTCAATCTCGGCATGGAATTCCCTCACCAGGAACTCCCATTCCTGGCCGCCCCCGGCGGGCGCCTGGCTGAGGAAGTCCTCCTTCCAGTACCCCACCCGGGTGCGCAGCTCTTCCAGCTCTTCCACCCCATGCCGACGGATTTCTTCAGCGGTCAAATCCACAATTTACACCTTTTGCTCGAAGGCGTAGCACTTCTTGATGACGTCCATTTCCGAAATGGACCAGTAATGGGGCCAGTGAATCTTCTTGCACCAGCCGATGACGTCCGCGGGCGGGAAGCCGGAACCCTTCAACACCCATTTCAGGTACTTGCACTGCCAGCAAATATGGTCGGTTTGTTTTTCCGGCGTCAGCACGTGGGCCAGAAACTCAACCGGTGTCCTTTTCTTATCAGTCATGCGTCGCCCCTCCCGTTACCAGTCTTTCACTTCGCCCTTGGCGATTTTCTCCTGATATTCAGCCCAGACCTCAGGAGAGAGCTTCTCGATGTCCCAGTAATAGCCGTAGGAGCCGGCTACGCTGCCGGCGGGCGGCTGCGGCCTCCAGCCCCTGACCGGCCGGCCCCGGATGCTGAATTTAACCATGTCCGCCTTGCCCAGGTAGATGTGGCGCGGCAGGCAGGTGTAAGGCCGGGTGCGGCCTTCGATGCCGGGCAGGTAGTTGAAATAGGCGTTGTTGGGCTGGTCGGCGTAAAGCGGATAGATATCCGGCTGCTCGCCGGGTTTCTCATCCGGACCGCTGTACATATGCCCCTGGATCATATGGATATAATACACCGTGCCGCAGTGAGCGCAGGCGATTTTCCCTTCCCAGTTCCAGAAGCAGTAGGGGTCCAGATAGTTGACGGTATCGCAAAGTTTGCCGTCTTTCTCTTTTTTGCACCAGATGATATCAGTCATGCGTTCACCCCTCCGCTAGAGAATGCCCTTGTTGTAGAACTCTTCGATCTGGCTCATGGAATAGCCGAGCCACTCGTGATAGATCTTGACGTTGTCCGCGCCCACCGGCCGCCACAGCCACTTATGCCGCCTCGGGGTCTTGGACATCAGGCCGGCGCTGTAGGCGCTGTGAATGAGAACGTCGCCGAAGAGCGGGTCGTCGTTCCAGCGCACGGTGCCCCGCTGCCGGAAGTGCTCGTTCTCATAGACCTCCCGGTCGTTCAACACCGGGGCCGCCAGGATGCCGGCCTCCTTCAGGATGCGCACCGTCTCGGAGCGGGTCTTGTCCGCGGCAAAGTCCTCGATGGCCTTGTAGATGGCGATCTGGGCCTCGGCGCCGACTCTCTCCTTGTGGGTCTTGTACTGGCTGTAGAGGTCCGGCTTTTTGATGACGTCGCACAGGGCTTTGAAGTCCGCGTCCTGGAAGGCGCTGACCATGACGTAGCGGGACTCGAACTTATCCTGCGGGTTGATGGCGTCCGGAAAGTCAACCTTGCCGGTCATAATGATACCATGGACGCAAAGCTGGGTGTCCCAGTTGCCCCAACGCTGGCGGACGATGCCGAACTTGCCATACAGCGGCGCGGCGTATTCCAGACAGCGGGTGGCCGCCTGCACCTGGGAGAACTCGATCATGGTGCCCAGGCCGGTCTTATGGCGCCAGTAGAGGGCCGACAGGATGCCCGTGGTGATCTGGGTCCCGGAGTACCAGTCGATGTTCCAGTTGGTGCACTTGGTGGCGTGGCCGCCGAAGTCCTCGTGGGTGCCGGTGACGCTGGCCAGGCCCGCGTGGGCCTGCCCCAGGATGTCGTAGGAGCCGCCGAAGACCTTGGGGCCGTAGCCGAAGCCGCCGCCCCAGACATAGATGAACCGGGGGTTCATTTCCATGACGTAGGGGTAGCTCTGCTTCCACCGGTCGAAGGTGCCGATGCGGTAGCACTCGGTGAGGCCGTCCGTCATCTTCACCAGGTTGTAGAACACCGGTTTGGACTCAGGCACGTGGTAGTCCAGGCTGATATAATACTCGTTGGAGTTGGCGTTGACGAACCCCAGACCGGTGCCGGTCATGGGCCGGGTGTCGTGCAGGGGATAGAGATAGCACTCGTTGAAGGGGGAGGTGTGGCGCATGGGGTCGCCCATGCGGGGCATTTCCACCTTAACCACTTCGGCCCCCAGCTCCGCCAGGTTGCACACGGAATGGGGTGTGAAAATATACATGGTGGTGCTCATCCAGCGGATGCCCTTCAAGGCGTCGGGCTTGACGAACTCGTTGCCCACGTCGAAGACCCGCCGGCAGTACTCCTCGTAGGGCATCTTCATCTCTTCGAGTTCTTCCTTGCTCTTGGGGCCGTCCAGTTCTGAGATGTCGCACACCCTATTCTTTTTATGCCATTTTTCCCAATCCATTTATATTACCCCCTTCGCCTTGAGTTCCCGGAGTTTCATGGGACCTAAGCCCAGGTAGCGCTTGTAGATTTCCCCGTTGTCTTTGCCCAGGGGCCGGCCTAAACTCTTGACCCGGGCCGGGGTGCGGTGCTGGTAGGCCAGGGTGGACTCGGAGTACATCAGGGTACCGTACTCTTCATCCTCGATGACGTTAACCCAGGGACGGTACTTGAAGTGGGGGAACTCCGCCACTTCGTCGATATACAGGACGGGACCGGCAGCAATTTCATATTCCATCAGCTTCTGCTCGGCCTCGATGCGGTTGATATCTCTGAGCCACTTGGTAGTGACGGTGTAGGTCTTGATCAGGGCCTGGAGAGCGTTCCGGGCCGCCATCTCTTTCAGGAGCGGGTCTTCATGGATGAGGCGCCCGAACATGGGGAGGTCCCGCTCGATGCACATGCCGATGCGGTACCAGAGACGGTCGGTCTGGCCGCCGATCATCATGTAGCCGTCTTTGCAGGGGTTCCATTCATACTGGTTGAGGTTGGGGTCCCAGGCGCCGGTTCTGGCCTTGATGGAGGCGTTGAAGCCGTACCAGGTGATGTCGAAGTCCGTGATGTCCATGATGGACTCCGCGGCACTCACCTCGCAGAACTGGCCGAGGCCGTTGCCCAGGCAATCCCGCCAGAAGAGGGCCGCCAGGGCGGTGTTGGCCGCCTGTTCGCCGCAGACGTAGTCTTCCAGCCAGACGCCGGAACGCATGGGGTCGCCGCCCTTGCCGCCCCGGGGGCACTGGTCCGGGGGGAAGCCGGTGTTGTGCACCCAGGCGCTGGAGCAGGTGCCGAAGGGCGCCAGCATCCACTGCCCATATCTGGAGAGCTCGTCCTTCATGGGGCCCCAGGTGCCGCGCTCGCAACAGGTCACATAAATGAGCTTGGGGTTGATCTTGGAGAGCTGACGGTAGCCGATGCCCAGGGAGTCCATGTAACCCGGCGGATATTCCTCGAAAATGATGTCCACCAGGCTGGCCATTTTCTTATAAATCTCACGGCCTTCCGGGGTCTCGATGTTCAGGGTGATGGAGTGGGCGTTCCTTACTTCGTGCACGAAGGTCATGCCGCACTTGCCACCCTGGGTGTCGGTGAGCATGTACTCTTCCCGTCCGAAGGGGGTGAGTTGCCGCATGGGGTCGCCCTCGGGCGGCTCCACGTTGATAATCTCGGCGCCCTGCTCGCCCAGGAGACCGGCGGCAAACTTGTGGCCGATGCGCCACAGTCCCATGGACATCACCCGGACCCCTTGCAGGGCCTCCGGTTTGTTATAGATGTATTCTATTCTCAGGTTGTCTTCGCACCATTTACCAAATTCCTGCGCCTTCCGTTTGGCATAGACGTTGTCCATAACCCATTCCGGTGTAGGCGGCGGGGTTACGGGCCAGGGCCGGACATCCTGACCCATCAAGGGCAAGGTGTCGGCCCGGCTGTTGATTTCAATATCACGCTTTTCTTTCGCCATGTTTTGACCTCCCATATCTGGCGTCATAGGAGTAGCCTTTGTTGAAGTCCTGAAGGAATCGAACCACGATTTGATGGATTTGAAAACCAAGGTTCCTCCCGATGGTCAATGCATCACATTCGGAGAAATTTCCATGACGAACTGAAGGCCGATAAGAAAACACGAACGTCAGCCCCAGGGACGTCCCCGGCTGCCGTTCCTTTCCCTGAAAAATCTCACCTCCTTTCCGGCCTAGGATGGCTGATCAGAGCACTAGAAATTTTTGACAAGTGTGGGCTCGCGCCAAGGCCCCACCTTTAGCGCGAACCCCCGTTTGTTTAATTATTCAAGATTCCTGCCATTTTAGGGAGAAGCAGAAGATAATTTAGTTTGTCTTGTTAAAACAGATAGTTAGCTTGAGATAATTGTCGCAAAATTATTAAAAAATTATTTTGAAATGAAAGATATGTATGAAATAAGACCCTTTAAAAAATTTTCACTAAATTTTTTAAGGTAATTTGAATAAATCAATGAATATTAAATATGTATTAAATAGGACTCTCTAAAGAGGAACATTGACATCTTTAGTCAGATCTTTGGCCAGATCATACCTGCGAATTTTGCTATAGAGGGTGCTGCGGGTCAATTGCAAGCGCCTGGCGGCTTCGTGTTTGTTCCAGTTGGATTCCTGCAATACCCGGAGAATCAACCGGCGCTCGTTTTCCGCCAGGGAAGTGGATTGGGGAGTTGCCATGACCTCCTTGAGGAAGCGGGGCAAGTGTTTCTGCCTGATAGTATCAGCCTGGGCGATGATCACTGCATGATTAATGGCATTTTCCAACTGGCGAACATTGCCGGGCCAATCATAATCCATCAAAGCCTGCATGGCATTAGCCGAGAATTTATGAATATTTTTCTTTTCCTTGGCGTTGCATTTGCTCAGGAAATGGCGGCAGAGGAGAGGGATATCGTCCTTGCGCTCACGCAGGGTCGGAAGGTGAATGGCGATGACATTAAGGCGATAATAAAGATCATCCCTAAATTTCCCGCTCTCCACCGCCTTTTGAAGCTCCTGGTTGGTGGCGGCCAACACCCTGACGTTAGCTTCGATGGCCCGCTCACCTCCTACCCGTTCAAAGTAATGGTCCTGGAGAAATCGCAGCAGCAGCACCTGGGTTGCTGAAGAGATATCACCGATTTCATCCAGAAAGAGGGTTCCGCCATGGGCCCGTTCGATACGTCCCTTTTTCTGCCGGATGGCGCCGGTGAAGGCCCCTTTTTCGTGGCCGAACAGCTCGCTCTCCAGCAGGGTGGGGGAATAAGCCGAACAATTGGCCACCACGAAGGGTCCCTTCCGACGGTGGCTCTGCCGGTGGATAGCCCGGGCCACCAACTCTTTACCGGTGCCGTTTTCTCCGGTAATGAGCACGGTAGCGTCGGAGGTCGCCACCAGATCGATGAGTTCGTAAACCTCCAGCATCTTCTTGCTCTGGCCGATAAGTTCTCCATGGGAGATCTTGGTAGCCTGACCCCGGATTTGATTGATTTCCGCCTCATGCATGACCAGGAAGCGAATATGCCCCGAGGTTTGGTCTAACAGAGCTTGCACAAACTGGAGGTCTATCTGGGAGTAGTCCGTGGAACTCCGGGAACCCAGGATGAAAAAGCCGATGCATTGCCTTTGCACGATGATGGGTATGCCGATCCAACTGCGAAAGATTTCCGAGATCAGTTTAAGAAAAGCCGGATAGCTTGCAACCTCTTTGTCGGTAATTATTTGGGAAGTCTCAAACTTTCCCAAATGCCGGATAAAATCCGCCACCAGGCCCGGTTGTTCGATGGTGTAATCCAACCCCTCGTCGATGTGCAAGAAATAGCTGCGGTTGACGTCCAGGATAAAGAAAAACGGATTGGATTCGGGGAAGATTTTCCGGATTACGGCTTTAAGGGAATCGATCAAATCGCCCAGGGAGTTTTTGGCGTTCATTTGCCGGGAAATCTCAAACAGGGTCGCCAACTGATGCTGAATCTTCTGCAATTCCCGGGACCTGAAAGCCAGCGCCTCCTCCATTTTCCGCCTCTCAGTGACATCCCGTTCCAGGCGTATTATGAGTTCCACATTTCCTTGGCCATCAAGCAGTGGATAGGTGGCGACCTGGAGAATGCGATTTTCTCCCGAGGCATTGGGATAGATCCGGTCACTCAGGGCGGTCTGCTTCTTCTTGAGCGTTTCTTCCATCGGACATTTGATCCCGTCATTGGCGCAAGGAGTCTGCCGTTTGAGCATAACCTCATAACAGGTGCCTCCCAGGACCTTTTCGGAGTCGAGACCGACCCGGCGCAAAAAAGACTCGTTGGCCTGGATAATCCGGTAAGACCGGGGGTCAACCACCACCAGATTATCCGTGATGCCGTTGATGATGTTTTCCCGAAAGCGGTTGGCGAGGCGCAGCTCGGCTTCAACCTGTTTGATATGGCTGATGTCGGTGATAATACCGATTGAACCGAGAAAGACGCCATTGACCACGAAGGGTGCGGCTGAAACCAGGCCGGCCAAGGCAGACCCGTCTTTTTGTTTAAGGATCAGCTCATAGGAATCTGCATGGCCACGACGGCGGCGCTCCATTTGGCCCCGGACCAGTTCCCGGTAGGATTCGTCTATAAAGTTAAATATCGACCCCCCGATGATCTCCTGGGTCTCATAACCCAGCATCTCCATAAAAAATTTGTTGGCAAAGGTCAGGGAACCTTCGGGGTCTACAATGAAAATGCCTTCCCTGGCCAACTCCACGATGGTGCGATATTTCTCCTCCGAAGTTTTGATCTGTAATTCCAAAGCCTTGGTTTTGGAAACATCCCGACCGTGCTCCAGGGCCTGGACAGTGGCCCCGCTGGCGTCTTTTACCGGGTAGGAATGGACCACGAAATGGCGCTGGCTGCCGTCCGGCAAGGAAATCAGCATTTCCCGCCGTTGGGGTTCGCCGGTCCTAAAGACTTGCTGCACATGGCAGTCGCCACAGATCGAACTGCGGCCATGAAAGACCTGGAAGCAGTGATGGCCCAATAGCTCCTCGGCGGAACATTGATAAAAATTAATCAGGGCTTGATTAACTTTAATAATCCGAAAGTCTCGATCATAAACCGCCAGGGGGTCGGCAAAACTGTCAAAAATCCGGCGGAGAAACTGTTCGCCTTCCAGAGGATCTTTGTATTCCTGTTTAAATGGGGAGAAGTGAGTAGAAGAAGACATATTTTTTTATCCCATTTTATATATGTCTAATTTTTGAACACAAAGGGTCAGATATTAATCTGAAAACCATATCTTTAAAAATTTGTCAAACATAAATTTTAAAATTAAGGTTTTTATTGCCGGGGCGGTGATTTTCTGTTTAAACTAATTTCCACCCTGATAACTCTCACAATTAAGGATTGAAAAAGGGAATGCTCCTAAATTATTGGGAAAAACACCGGCTAACCTTTAGCACTAAAGACCAGCAATTGGCTGAGATGGGGATAACAGCAAACGCTGCCCTCGAAATGATTGATAAGGTCATTGCGGAGAAAGGAGAAGCTGTCGTTTCCAGTTACCATTTCCGCGCCCCTTCCGGGGAACTGGGATCAATCTTTGTTTGCCACGACCTCGGACGGGGGGCCAGGGTCTTTGGGGATAATGTCCAATGGGGTCAATGGGAGGAAACCTATGAAATCCTGACCCTGGACGAGTCCGGGGAAAAATTCAATTTCGACGGCAAGCCGGTTTACGAAGGTGACGAAGGATCATGTTCCCTGGGGAATTTCTGAAATTTGCGGAACCTTTTCCTTCACCACCATGTAATCTCCAAACCATCTGGTTTTAAAGGCGGGTTGCCTCGGGGAGGTCTTAATACCATGTTTTGCTTTGATGACGCGGGAGAACTGGGAGAGTTCCAGAGCTTCCGAAAACAAGACCAGCCTTTGGAAATAGAGTACTCAAAGCTTCGGGCGGCGCTGCACCGGGCAGAGGCGGACCTTAAGGCTCACCCCGAGGATAAACCCAGAGAGACTATGGTTGCCGAGCTTAAGCAAAGGTTGAAGGCCTTGGAGCGGCAGGCGCCCTGGCTTAACTACGACTTCCCGGTAGAATATTTGCTTTGGGGATCGCCCCATGGCTGAAGCGGAGGATAGACCGGTGCTGCCCAGGATGGGTAGATGATGGAATGCCCGAGATGCCGTGCCGTTCTAAACCCGGCGGACCATGGGAAATTGGTCTTTGATGGCCAGGTCTGGTGCGACCGGTGCCATGAGTATGATCGGGAATTGATCCGGCCTCGGGAAATAACGGAGATCGAGGCCTGGTGTCATATTATCTGCCAGACTTTCGGATTACCTGCCATCGGGATTGAGCACGATCACAACCCGGAAAATTTTCGGCTGGAAGCCTCGGTGTTAATGGCTGAAGCCGATCACCGCCAAAAAACTATCCGGTTCTATCCTCCGGGATGCCGACTAACCACCCTCTGCCACGAACTGGCGCACCTCTACTCCGGTCAAGACCATACCCAGGAGTGGGCGGAAGCTTTTGCCGTCCTCGTGGCCTGGGTAAAAACCAGGCTGGCCCAAGGGAAAGGAGCGGCCGGTTACCCGGCCACCATGTCTATCTATGCCGGGGTGCCGAAACGCGTTTATTAATCCTTGAAAGTGCTATCCTCATACGAGGTCCAAAACCAACTAACCTACCATAACCATGGCCAAGAGGAATTTAATGGCGAATTCCAAGATTGCCGAAGACGGCAAGTACTTGGCCCGATGTTGCAAGTGCGGGACCTGGGTAGAGGTCGATCCCAAGCCCCTTGAGGCTGAACTTTTCTTTGAAGTGCGTCAGGCCAGCTTCCATTGTTGTGACCTTACCCAATCTGTCACATTTATCCTGGAAAAGGACACCGTTGATTTTCATTAGGACCCTGAATCTTCAACGGCTCCAGCGACAAACAGGGTTATTTTTTCATCCCTTTCGAATTTTCTTTATTGCAACTTTGCTTTGCGGCTATAATTGACAAAAAATATTTTAAGAAGATTAGTAGAGGAAAAGTCTATTTTTTCTCCTGTCATAAGACCCGGGGACCACGATTAACGCGGGAATCAAAAAAGCAAACCATGGGTTTGCCTTTAAAGCTACCAACCCCGGTGATTCCAGATCGCCGGTAGCCAATCTCAGGCTGTACAGGATGGTGCGGTAGGTGTGTGATTGACTAGATCACCTCATTAGACTGGTCATTTGAATATTAGGATAAAATCTAAGTTAAGGATTCTTTGCCAAAAAGGAGAATGATTTCATGGCAAAAGATTATGCAGAAGAAATAGAGGAGGTGAGGAAAACTGAAGATAAAAATTATCTAGAATCACGGAAGTTGCTCGGGGAAACTGTCAGTCTTATCCACGACCTGATAAACCTCTATGATTTAATTGGTGAAATTATCGAAGATTCAAAAATTAAGGCAAAAAAAGAGAGCGTTGCCGCTTTTAAGTTCATGTTGGCTTGCAGGTATTATTTAATGATTGGCACTTTAGCGTGTCTCCGAGGCCATTTGACAGATTCTTTCAGTTTTACAAGAAATGCAATTGAAGTATCTGGATATGCTTTTAAAGTTAAGAAACACCCCCACTTGACCAAAATATTAATTGATGCAGCTAATCATAACGAATCATATTTGATATTTAATCAAAAATATAAAATCGGTAAAACGTTTGCCATTAAAAATGATATTTTACAAAGATTATATAAATGTTATGAATATTGTTTTAAATCAATTCATCCATCAATTTATTCATTTGATAAGAGGGTTACTTTTCATAGAATAGAAGAATCTATTATTATTAATATTAGTTTTGACAACTTTGAGTTAAAAAATAATTACCCGTCTGATCTTATAAGAACATTCTTGTGGATTATACATACTCATTTTACAATTATTGAGTTATTTGAAGAAATATTTAAGAACGTCATTAAAACTAGCGAAATTAAATGGGATTTTAATAGTAATTCAGTGAAAGAAAAAATCCAATTTCATAAGACTAAATGGAAAGGATTTTGGGAAGAACCTTAACTGGCGGATTGGATTTATTGAGGACGTGATTACCTAGGTCGGTAAATACCCCTCTTAAAGATTATCATACCAAAATCTGTAGGCCTCCCCAAGTATTAAGTCACTTATTTATTTTGATTATTGGTCGCCCCATGCCGGCTCATAAATAAGACTATTCACCCAAACAGCGCCGCAGCCAAGCGGTTCAGGGCCTCGACTCCTCTAACCTCCGTTTGAAACAAGGGCACCAGGGCCCGGACCTGGCCGTCGAAGAGCCGCCAGATGGTCTCCAGATGCTCCGCCTGCATGGCCCGGCGGTTGGCGATGAATTCCGGTTCATGGGTGGGGTCAAAGGGGATCAGCCCGTTCACCACGATGCCGCCCACGGGGATGCCGAAGTCCTCAAACCATTTCAGAAACCTGGTGATCACCGCAATGGGCAGGGCTTCAGGCAGAGTGACGAAGAAAAAGGCGGTCAGGGCCGGATCGGTGAGCAATTCCCGGGCGTGCTCCATGCGCTGCCGGAAATTCACCAGATAGTCCATCAACGGATCGGCTTCTTCTTTTTTCTTGCTGAAAGACAGCAGTTGCCGGAGAGACTTGGCCTCTTCCCGGCTCCTCACCATTTTATCCACCCACAAAGAATAGACCTGGGACATCCCCAGCAGGCGCCGGGCGTTGGCGGTGGGCGCGGTATCGAAGACGTAGGCGTCGAACTCCCCGCCGAACATCAGGTCCAGCATGTTTTCGAACATGGCGGACTCCTCAAACGCGGGGTTCAGGGTGGCGGCCTCCACAAACTCATCGGCCTTGAGCTGGAGGTCGGCAAAACGGAGAAACCAGTTGATCTTGTCGCGAATTTCGTTCTTGGACCGGTTGATGGTGTCCCGGGTGTCGATTTCATAGGCAAAGGCGCCGGGCGCTTCCTCCAGGGGAGTGATACGGCCGAAGACGTCCCGGCCCAGGAGTCCGGACAGGGAGTGCACCGGGTTGGTGGAGGCCAAAAGGGTCCGGTGGCCCTGGCCGGCCAGCCACAAGGCGGTGGCGCCTGCCATGACGGTTTTTCCTACCCCGCCCTTGCCGCCGAAAAAGATAAACTTCAAGTCGGGCTTTTTGCCTAAAAATTGCCGCATGTTGGTGGTTATAGTCCCGGCCATGTCATTCACCCGCACAGAAATTCCGCTACCCGGGAGATCATGGTCAACCCGGTGACGTCCCGTTCCAACTCCGGCACCTGGGTGACCACCTGGCCACCGAAGGTATCCCGAATCTTATCCAGGTACCGGCCCTGCATTTCCAGACGGTGCTTGAGAAACTCGGGAATTTCCTGCTGCTTCAGGGTCTCAGGCAGGACCCGGTTCACCACGTACCCGGACAGGGGCACCTGGAACTTGGCAAACAGCTCCGCGGCTTTCAGCGTATCCTGGATGATCATCTCTTCCGGAGTCAAGACGAAAAAGAATGCGGTCTTCTCCCTGTCCGTAAGAACCCTGGAACTCGCCTGGATGCGATCCTTGATGTAAAGGAGCTCGCCCAGGATGGCGTCTTCGTCCAGGGTGTCGCTGTCCCGTTTGATATGGGCCGCCACCTGGTCGTACTCACGCATCTGCTCCCGCAAGGCCGTGATCTTGCCGATCCAGGCGTCATAGACCGTGGCCATGGAGAGATAATAGAGGGCGTGGCCCAGGGGCACCAGGTCATAGATGTAATAGTCGTAGTCCCCGGCCACCATGATGTCCACTACCGCGTCGAAGATGGCGCTCTCTTCCATGGCGGGCTCCGCCGAAGCGGCCCGTATGTAAGATTCAATCTCTTCGGGCAGGTCGGTGAACCCGTACATATCCCTGATCTTCTGGCGGATTTCGTCCTGATAGGCCTTGATGCGCTTGTCCGCGTCGATCTCCTGGGCCCAGAGGTTGTCCATGACTTTAACCGGCCCTTTGCCGAACAGGTCCTGCTCAAAGATGTCGCTCAAGGAGGCCTGGGGGTCCACGGAGAAGACCAGAACCTTGTGGCCCTGCTGGGCCAGGTAGTAGCCGGCCGCGGCCGAGAAAGTCGTTTTGCCCAGACCGCCCTTGCCGCCGAACATCAGGTAGCGGCGTTCGGGGTAATCTTTAAGTAAGGTTGCGAGAGAAATGGTTCACCTCCGGTGAAGCTGTCAGCGGTTAGCGATCAGCCATCAGCGATCAGCTGTCAGCTTTCAGCAAAAAAAATGCATAACAAATATCGTTCAGAAATGGGGCGGCCCACGGCCGCCATGCTAATTCAAATATCAAGTATATCAACGAGATTATCTATCTCGTTTATTATTTTTTTTCCCCTTTCAGCCTTTCTTTGTGCAGGAGTTTTAAAATTTATATTTTCAATATCATATTTTAAACAGTCAATAACGTATTCACATGCATAATCATATTCATCAGAGTTTTTCATTTCTCTTAAATTAGATACAAATTCGGGAATAGATAAGACATCACTTTTTAATCTATTATATTCTTTCACATATTCAATTACCAATTGAATTGGATCTCCTGAAGTACTCAATGATATTTTGTCTGAAGCAAATAACAATAATTTGTAATACATATTAGCAATAGTGTTAGCTAACTCATAAGGAAGGTCTTTAAGAGTACCTAAATTTCTTTCCACAAGATTCTTGCAGGAATCAATAATTTGTTTATTTAAAAAAAGTCTTAACTGTAAGTTCATATAATTGGTTTCAAAGCAATGATATTTATTAACTGTCAGCTTTCAGATATTCTTCTCAATCTTAGCCAACCTAATTGCTTCCTCTTTCCATTCAAGGGGAAAATCTCCTGTATATTGTGGCATACCGGCTTCCTTGGGTTGGAACCCCACAATATTCCATATATCTCTCTCACGCACCCTATTTGGGGTCAACCCTTCTCGACGAATGATGTCCGAAATTTTGCTTATTGAATAAGTTTTGCATTTTTCACAAAAACCAACTTTCATTCCGTTAGTCAAGAGAAAGTGTTTCGGTGTCTTTTCACAAAAATGGCATTGGTTTTCAGTCATCTTCAACCTCCGTACAATAAGAGTGAACAGCAAAACCTTCCTGCTACGATCATGTGGTGCACGATGATATTGACTGGTTGCCTAAAACGCAAAGTGCAATTTCAAACCGGCTCTTCTGCCAGAAGAGCATCGGCCTCCGCCAACACAGTCTCCAGATCATAACCCTTACCAAGAGCAATCTCTTGTTCTCCCCTAGTTAATAGACTCAAGAGTTCCTCATCCTGTTCGGGGAGATCATATGATCCGGATTCGATTAACATGTCTGGTTCAAAAATAGGAAGGCCGTGATTGATATAATTCGGCGTGCACGGCACGCCCTATTACCTCTTAAGCTGAAAGCTGATCGCTGATAGCTGACAGCTTCCTTAGGCCAAAGTATCCGTCAAATCCTTCTCCCGCAGCATCCGGCGTTTCCAGGTGGCGATCTGGGGCACCACGTAGGGGAGCAGCCGCAGAGAGTAGTAAGGCGGCAACAGGGGCACGCCCACCAGGTCGCCCATGGTCACCAGGATGAACAGGTGCTCCATCTGGGCCCGGGTTTTCAGGGCAAAGCGGGCGGAATCATGGGCCGCCATGCCGTAAATAAACTCTTTGACGGCCTTTAAGAAGCCGCCTTTTTTCTCGGTCATATAATCACCTCTAAGCTTATGCTCCAGAAATTGTATGGCAAATATATTGCCCGAATCTGACAAAGAGGTTTTTAAGTCCCCCTTCCCCAAAGGGGGATTTAGGGGGATTATCAGGAGCTTATTATAATCCCCCTGGCCCCCCTTTAGAAAAGGGGGGTAAAAAAACCAAGGCTATCAAAGTGACGACTGCGATCCCGAACTTTGCTTTCTATGCTCACATCTTCATTCATTTCGCCTCGGCCGGCATGGCTCTGCCGGGCTCCCGGTAGCGGCGCAAGGCCTTGATGCCGTCGGCCAGGAGGATGATAGCCGCCACTACCAGAAACAGGGCCACGATACCCATGAGGCCGTTGCCTATATAGGCTTCGCCCTTCACCTGGCCGGACGCCACTTTGCTTAAAAGGTTAAAAGAGGTATAGAGCAGCGCGGCAATGGTGGTGATAAACATGAACCACATGGGGATGAGGGTGAAGGTGGCCTTCTTGCCCTGGGACATAAGCCACAGCGAGGCCACCAGCAGGGCCAGGGAGGCCAACAACTGGTTGGCGCCCCCGAAGAGAATCCACAGATACTGCCACCAGCCGGTCTGGATCAGCAGCAAGACCAGGGCCGCGGCCACAAAGGTGGCCACCGGGCCGCTGCGCATCACGGGTACCTGGTCACCTACCAACTCTATAGTGGCCACCTTCATGAAGCGCAACACCAATTGCATAACAGTGATGGCTAGAATAATGATGATGACCGTAGCCATGGTTTTGCCGTAGGCGATGGGCAGGCCGATGATATTCAGCAGGTTGGAGAGCCCGGTGGCGAACACCGCACCGGGACCCCCGGCCTTCATCAGATCTTTGTACTGGGTAAAAGGAATGGCTGCGGCCGCGGTCATTAGGGCCACTACTCCCAAGACCATCTCAGTAAACATGGAGCCTGCCAACACCGGCTTGGCGTCGCACTCCGATTCCAGCTGGCGGCAGGTGCCAGAGGTGGTCACCATGGAATGCCAACCCGAGCAGGCCCCACAGGCGATGGTGACAAAGAGAATGGGCCACAAGGGGCCGATGCCTACGACAAACTGGGTATAGGCCGGCGCATCCACGGGAGGCAGGCCCACGAAGATACCGATGATCCCGCCCACCAGGCCCATCATGACTATATAAAAGGCTACATAGTTAAGTGGCAGGGCGAACCTCCAGATAGGCAATACCGCGCTGATATAGCAAAAGGCCACCGCAAACAAACCCCAGGTGAATTTGCTTTGGGCCCAGGTCCCGATCAAGACGGGTGCGGGCAGCATCTCTCCCAGCTTGATGCCCACCAGGGCCAGGGCGACGCAGATTACGGTCATTACCAGGAGGTTAATCCGCCAACGATAGAGCATATGACCCGCCAGGGCCCCGGCCAGGGCCAGAATCAGCACGGCTAAGGGTCCTGAGGGGAGTTTGATCAAGGCTCCAGCGATGACCCCGCCAAAGGCCCCGGCCAGGAGCAAGAGATAAAAATAGACGAATGATAGCAAGATGATGCGGGCTCGGGGCGAAATCAGCTTGTAGCTCAGACCTCCCAGGGACAGACCGTCAGAACGCATGGCCACCACGCCGGAGATATAATCGTGCACCCAACCGATGAACAGGACCCCCAGAAAGAGCCACAATAGGGCCGGCAGCCACCCCCATTGCAGGGCGATGATGGCGCCCACCACCGGTCCAGCGCCGGCGATGCTCTTGAATTGGTAGCCGAAGAGGACATTTTTGGAGGTGGGCATAAAATCCACCCCATCCATGTACATCTTGGCCGGGGTCATTCTTTTGGGGTCGCTCTGGACCACCTTCCGGTCCACATAGCCGGCGTACCAGCGGTATCCTCCCACTGCCACTGCCAGGGCCGCCAGGATGAGAATCGCGGCATTCATGACGACGTCCTCCTTACGCAGTTTTGAGAAGATGTAATTTGAAATTTTGCGGCAGGCTCGGCCACCGCAGTCAAAAAATGGTTTAGGTAGCCCTTACTTCTATTTTATCCATGGCCAGGCGATTGCGATGATAGCATAAATGTCAATGAATTTGTTAATCACCCCGCCAGATATGGTAAATTTTTAAAAAAATTAGCAAACCTGCTCCTGGAAGCGGGAAATTTCCCTATTGCGGATGAATCTTAGCCATATTTTCCGGTAATATAGTCCTCCGTTCGCGAATCCCGGGGGCGGGTAAAGATTAACCCTGTGGGTCCAAACTCAATAAGCTCCCCCAGATACATGAACCCCGACATATCAGAGGCCCGGGCCGCCTGCTGCATATTGTGGGTGACAATGATGATGGTGTAGTTTTTGGCCAGCTCCCGCATCAGCTCTTCAATGCGCAGGGTGGCCATGGGATCCAGGGCGGAGCAGGGCTCATCCATCAGGAGGATTTCCGGCTCCACCGCCAAAAGACGGGCGATGCACAGGCGCTGCTGTTGTTCTTCGGTCAGCTGAAGGGCCGAAGTTTTCAACCGGTCCTTCACTTCTTCCCATAGATACACCCCGGTCAGGGACCGGACCAGGATTTCCTCCAGTTCGCTCTTTTTGGGTTGTCCATGCAACCTGGGACCATAGACCACATTGTCATAGATGGAGAGGGGAAACGGGTTGGGCCGCTGGAAGACCATGCCCACCTTTTTGCGTAACTGGGTGAGCACCACATCGGGGCCAAAGATATCCTGGCCGTCGATAATAACCTGGCCGGTGATCCGCACCCCTTCGATGAGGTCGTTCATGCGGTTGAGGGTGCGCAGCAGGGTGGATTTGCCGCAGCCTGAAGGTCCGATGAGGGCAGTGATGGTCTTTTGCGGAAACGCCGCGTCGATATCCTTCAGGGCCTGGAACGAGTCATAGAAGAGATTGAGGCGCCGGAGGACGATAATGTCCGGAGTTTTGGTGGGGGCATCACTATCCGAAGCGGCCGGAAATATAGTCATCAGTGCGTTGGTCGGCGGGTACGGTGAAGACCCGCTTGGTTTCCCCGATTTCGATGATGTGGCTCATCAACAGAAAAGCCACCCGGTCGGTGGCCCGGGCGATCTGCTTGGTGTTGTTGCTCACCAGAACGATAGTATAATCATTTTTCAATTCCAGCAAGGTTTCCTCGATTTTGGCGGTGGAAATCGGGTCCAGGCCACTGGTGGGTTCATCCAACAGAATCACTTCAGGTGACATGGCCAGGGTGCGGGCCAGGCAGAGACGCTGCTGCTGTCCCCCGGACAGCTTCAAGGCCGAATCCGGCAGCCTATCCTTAACTTCGTCCCAGAGTTGCGCGGCCCTGAGGCTGGTCTCCACCAGGGCGTCCAGATCTTGCCGGCCCTTCTTTCCGGCCAGCCGCGGCGCCAGGGCCAAATTTTCATAAATGGAGCGGGGCAAGGGGGTGGGGCGGCTGAGCACCAGACCCACCCGCCGCCGCAACTGCACCACGTCATAGTCCGGGGCCAGGATATCTTCCTCATCCAGCCGAACCCTTCCCGTAACCCGGATACCGGGGATGAGATCGCACATGCGGTTCAACACCCGGAGCAGGGTGGACTTGCCGCTCTTGGCAGGACCCATGAGACCGAAAATCTCATTGGTCTGGATGGTAAGGGTGATCCCGTCCAGGGCCTGAAAATCGCCGTAAAAAAAGGACAGGTCTTCGAGGCGGAGTTTGTATTGTGTTTCCAGGGTCATGTTAATATGGGCGTGCCGTGCACGCCGCTCCATGGCGGCCACAGGCCGCCCGATAATTATGTCAAAAAATTCTTATGAATACCTTTTCATCAGCCGCTGCATCAGGCTGTAAGCCGCGACATTGATGGCAAGAATGGAAACCACCAAAACCGCCGCGGTGCCGTAGGCATTGGGCATGGAGATGCCTTCCCGGGCCAGGATGTAGAAGTGCACCGCCATGGTGCGCCCGGAATCAAACACAGACACCGGGGTCCGCAGGGCGGCCCCCGCGGTGAACAGCAGCACCGCGGTCTCCCCCAGGGACCGGCCGACGCTGAGCATGATGCCGGTGGTGATGCCCGGCAAGGCGCTGGGCAGAACAATCCGGGTAATGGTCTGCCACTGGCTCATCCCCAGGGAAAAACAGGCGGTGCGGTAATCCCGGGGCACGGCCTTGATGGCCTCTTCACTGGTGCGGATGATGATGGGCAGCACCATGATGGCCAGGGTCAGACCGCCGGAGAGCACAGACCAGCCGAACCCCAGCTTCAGAACGAACAGCACAAAACCGAAGAGCCCCAGGATGATGGAAGGCACCCCGGCCAGACACTCGGCGCCGAAGCGGATGATCCGGGTGGCCCAGCCCTCCCGGGTATACTCCGTTAGATAAATGGCGGTTCCCACCCCCAGGGGAGACGCCAAAAGGATTGCCAGCGCGGTGATGTAGGCGGTGGCCGCAATGGTGGAAAAAATGCCGCCGGCCCGGCCCATATCAGTGGGGTCATGGGTAAGGAACCCGGGGGTGACCTGAGGCAGTCCCTTTATGGAGATATCCACGATAATGAAGACCAGGATCACCAGGGTGAAACCGGTAAAGGTCCAAAGCAGACCTTTTACCAGGCGCTGGGTAAGGTGGGGGTCGAGTCGCACGAAATTACACCTTCTTGCCTTCCAAATGCTTCAAATCAAATTCTGCTTATTGAATTTTGATTAATTTGTAAAAGTCAATTTCCCCTCCCCCGGTGGGAGGGGATTAAGGGGAGGGGGAAGGTAGCTGGTTGAAGATGCGCATTATTCCACCCCCACCCTAACCCTCCCCCATCAAGGGGGAGGGAATTTTGACTTTTTCCAAGTTATCAATTTAAACTTTAACCCAGAACCCGGAACCCAAAACCTGCTTCTCTACCTCCGCCGGGTAATGAAGGTGGCGCTCAGGTTCAGGATCATAATGATAATGAACAAGACGATGCCGGTGGCGAACAAGGCCTCCCGGTGGCGGCCCGCGGCGTAGCCCAGTTCCAGGGCGATATTGCTGGTCAGAGTGCGCACCGGGTCCAGGATTGAGGTGGGGATCTGAAGGGCGTTGCCCGCCACCATAATCACCGCCATGGTTTCGCCGATGGCCCGGCCCATCCCCAGGATGATCGCAGTGATGATTCCGGAGGAGGCTGCGGGCAGCACCACCCGGCTCACCGTCTGCCAACGGGTGGCTCCCAGGGCCAGAGAACCGTCCCGGTAAAGGTCCGGAACCGCGGTGAGGGCGTCGATGGAGATGCTGATGACCGTGGGCAGAATCATTATGCCCAGGATGATGGACGCGGCCAACAGCGACAGCCCCGGTCCGCCTAAATAATTACGGATAAGGGGCACCAGCCAGATGACCCCCAGAAAGCCGTAAACCACTGATGGAATGCCGGCCAGCAGTTCCAGGGTGGGCTTCAGGACCATCTTGAGGCGTTTCGGCGAAAACTCCGCCAACACAATGGCGCAGGACAGACCCAAAGGCACCCCCAGGACCATGGCCCCCAAGGTGACCAGGACCGAGGAGATAATCATGGCCAGAATGCCGAAATGACCCTTGGTGGGGGCCCAATGGCTGGAAAGAATGAACTTTTCCAGGCCGGTGGAAAGTATTAGCGGGAAGCCTTCCAAAAAAATGAAGATGGTGATGAGGGCCAGGGAGCCGATGGATGACAGGGCCAGAAGCAGGAGGCCCCGTTCGATGAATTTTTCCCCGTGCATCATTTCACCCCCACCAGACCTTCGGACTCGAGGACCTTCTGGCCAATGGGGCTCAGAACGAAATCCAGAAAGGCCTGGCATGGGGCGGCGGGCGCGGCCCGGCTCACCAGCAGAAAACGTCGCACCAGCTTATAAGAGTGGTTTTTAATGTTTTCCCGGGTGGGGAAGATGCCGTCAATGGCCAGCGCCTTGACCCGTTGGTCCACCAGTCCGGCTGAAATATAGCCCAGGGCATGGGGATCGCCCGCGACAATCTCCCGCACCGAGCCGTTGGAATCCTGGACCAAGGCCGCGGGGGTGATTTCCTGCTTGTTCATAACCAGGTGCTCGAAGGCTTCCCGGGTGCCGGAGCCTTCTTCCCGGGTGATCAGGTCAATGGCATGGGGCGGCAATCCCAGGGAACTCCAATTTTTCACTTCGCCGTTAAAAATCTTCCTGATTTCCGTTACGCTGATCGTGGTCAAAGGATTGCTGGGGTGCACGATGACCGCAATGCCGTCATACGCGATGGGAATCTCTATCAGTTTTTTTTCTTCGCCCAACAGCTCCCGGGAAGAGGCCCCCAAATCTGCGGCCCCGTGGGTGGCGGCGTAGATGCCGGCGCTGGAACCGCCTCCCTGAACATCGATGCGGGTTTGAGGATGACGGTGCATATATATTTCCGCCAATTTTTCCGCAAAGGGCTGAACCGAGGTGGATCCGGCGACGCACAATGGTCGTGCCGCGGTTGCAGTGATTTGTGATGATGAGTTACAACCCAGCGCCGCCAGGAGGATGATGATAACCCCCATGAAAAATCCGCCCAGGTTGAAGTAGTGAGAATGGAAGGAAGAACAGGGACCTTTAGAATCCTGGCCTCTTACTGGAAAAGCTGGGGGTAAGACCAAACTTCTTGGATTTATGGGGTGAACAGGGCTCAAGCCCCGTGCCCATAAGGCTATTTTGGCGGGATCTGACATGGCGATTAAAGGGAAAGTGAACTATTGAAACTAACCCTGAAGTTTTTCGACCCCGATTATTTCAAAAATATTAGCAAAATTCAACCAATAATCGGGAATCGATATATGTCTGCCTGACGATTTTCCAGGTTTCGGATTCTTATTCTCAGCCATGCTTATCTCTTTAGGTGCAATGAATTTGCCGCATCCTTGGAGTTTCTTAACAAAGCAGTAGATTTTTGCAAAATTTCTTTGGATAGTCTTGCATCTGAATATATGCTGAAAATAGGACCGGCCCCATGAAAAAAGCTGATGGCAACCCATAAATAATGGGCCGGTCAATGGATAAGATTCTATGAACCCGAAAAGTTCCACCCCAGTCTTCTGGGCCCGCGTGATTGCCGGTCTCCTGATCGTCCAAGTCATCTTTACTGCCTGGCCGCTCAGGGCGGCCCAGGAAATCCGCCTGGGGGAAATTAATCCTCTTTCCGGCCATCTGGCTAAACACGGCTTGGAAATCCATCAGGGTATTCTCTATGCGGTGGAGGAAGCCAACGCCCAGGGCGGAATCGCGGGAAACCCTGTAAAACTTCTCAGCCGGGATGACCAGAGCAAACCGGACGTCGCGGTCAACCAGGCTCAGAACTTGATTTTTCGGGGAAAAGTGACCGGTTTGGTGGGCGGCTACGTGGATTCGCTGGTGGGTCCCATCAGTCAGCAGGCTGCCAGGCACAAAGTGCCTTATGTAGCTTCGGCCAGCCTCCAGCAGGCTTTCACGGCCAACAAAAACCCTTACTTCTTTCGTGTTTCCCGCCTGGAAGGCATAGTTCAACCTTTGTGCCAGTTTTTAGCCCATACCCTGAAAACCCGACGGGTCGCCATACTCCATGCCGCCTCCCCAGGGGCGACAGAGTTTGCGGATAACGTCCGGGGTAGCCTGCAGCCATTGGGGATTGACATTGTTCTCCAAGAAAAGTTCCGCCCGGGCTGGCCGGACTTTTCCGTGTTTCTCCTCAAGTTGCCTCCGGCCCAGGTTGAGGTGCTGATCAGCGGCGGCTTTTATGCCGACAACCTGATCATGGCGCGGCAGTTGCGAGAGCGGCCTTTGGGGGTCAAGGCCTTTATCGCTCCTTGGGGAGTGGCCTACCAGAGTTTTATTGACGAGGTGGGGCAGGCTTCAGAGGGGCTTTTCGGGACCTGTGCCTGGGCTCCTGGCATTACTCAACCCGGTACTGAAAAGGCATCCCAGGCCTTTGTAGAAGGGTTTGTCAAAAAACTCGGCAAGGAACCCAACACCACAACCATGCACGGGTACACCTCCGCCCGGGCTTTATTGGCTGCCATCGAAAAGGTTCTTAGGGAAGGGGGGCAACCCACCGGGGAGGCCGTCAGCAAGGCTCTGGCCAGCCTTGACCTCCAGTTGCCCATGGAGAGGTTGACCTTTGATGAACATGGCGACCCCCAACATTATCAGCATGTCATTGTCCAGATTCAAAAGCAGCGGCTGGTGGCAGTGTACCCCCCCCAGCGGGCCACGGGCCGGGTCGACTTCAACTTGGCAGGGCGCTAGAAGCGGATATTATAGGGACCAAAGAACTGATGCCATTCTTTTAATCTTTATCCCTGGTTTTACCGTCCCTCGACCTATCCCGCCAACAATGTTAGTCTCATTTACAAGGAGCTTGTGACCATGTGGGTTGGGGTCCCCATCATCTTTGCCGGCTTTTCCCTGGGTTCTTTTTATGCCCTCATAGCCCTGGGTTTTTCCCTGATCCTGGGCATCGCCCGGGCTTTCAATCTGGCCCACGGAGAGATGATCGTGCTCTCGGGCTATCTCGCTTTTGGGTTGTGGCAGTATTTCCAGGTTCCCTTTTTCTGGATCTTGCCTATCTGCGCCTTAACTCTGTTGTGGTTAACGATTCCCTTGCACTACCTGCTCCATCGGCTGCCGGAACCTTATGGCTTGAATACCCTGATGGTGACTTTGGGTCTGGCTCTACTGCTGCAAGCTCTTTTGCTGGCTTGGTTTGGCGCCGACTACCGACTAATGCAGTTAGATTGGCCTGCAGTGACTCTCCCCGGGTTGGGCTTTGCTTTCCCCCTACGTCAAGGGGTGCTCATTATCCTGGCACTCCTGGTCACCGGGGCGATCTATGTGGTGCTGCATCATACCTTTTTGGGTAAAGCCCTGCGAGCCACTATCCAGGACCGAGAGGCGGCCCAGATGGCCGGGATCAATGTCAACCGGATGACGCTGGTCACCTTTGGCTTGGGAGGCCTGCTCATCGGCCTGGCCGGCCCGCTCTTTGCGCAAAATATGTACCTCTATCCTGCGGCCGGCATTGAGGCGACCATGATAGCCATCGTCGTCACCATTTTTGCCGGTCTGGGCCGGATTCGGACCATTCTTTTGGGGGGCTGGCTGCTGGGCCTCACGCAGTCGGCCGCGGTCTTTACTCTGGGCAGCAAATGGCGGGAACTGGTCAGTGCCGTCCTGCTCATCCTACTGCTCTACTTCCGTCCGGAGGGAATATCACTGAAGAAAGAGAGTTGAGCGAGGTCTGATGATATATATTCGGAATTGCATTAAAAGTCTCCCTTTGGAAAAGGGGGTTTAGGGGTAGTTAAGCACTAACTATCGGAAGAAAATTTTGGCAAACGTTATAGTATTTATGGGTAAATTACAGACATCGTTCATTTCCACCGCAGCCGGGATCTTGCTCCTGGTCACCTGGCCATTAGTTTTCCGGGAGGCTACCCAGTTCTATCAGGTGCTGGGTATTACCTGTCTTTATGCCACCCTGGCTCTGGCCTGGAATATTTATGCCCTCTCCGGGGCCGTGTCCCTGGGACACGCGGCCTTTTTCGGTCTGGGAGCTTATGCTTCGGCCCTCTTTAACCACTATTACCATTGGTCCCCCCTTTTGACCATTCCATTGGGGGGCCTGGCCAGCGTGGCCTTTGCGGTTTTCTGGAGCTGGGGTTTTAAGAGGCTCCGGGGCGTTTACCTAGGTTTGGCATCCCTGGCGGCCATGGAAATTCCCAAAACCATAGTGGATAATTGGGACCGTTTCACTTATGGATCTGTGGGGCTAGTGGGCCTGACCCCCCTGCCCACCTTGTCCCTGGGGGGTCTCGAAGTGGATTTTGGCCTGAATATAAAGGCCCAATACTACTTACTGTTGGGCATTATGCTCTTGGCGGTAATGATTCATCGGGAGTGCATCCGCTCCAGGTGGGGGTGGGCCTTAAGAGCCCTCCGGGAAAACGAAACCGCTGCCTCCACACTGGGCATTGCGGCTAACCCGGAGAGGGTCAAGGCCTTAATGCTCAGCTCATATTTATCGGGAATCGCCGGCGCTCTTTATGCCCATATCATGGGCCTGGTGGAGCCGGCTCTGGTTTTTAACCTGCATCTGTCTGTCTTACCGTTGATTTTCAGTATCTTTGGTGGTTCATTAAGGGTTTTGGGGCCGGTCCTGGGAGCGTTCATCCTCTATCCTTTGGAACAGCTCGTCCTCCTGCCCTTGTTTCCGATGGGGCATTCTGCAGTATACGGACTGGTCATTATTCTGACGATTTTCTTTTTTCCCAAGGGAATTGCCGCATGGCTGACGCCAGCCCCAAGATCTGTTTAGCTGTTCTGCAGATCAAAAAATTTTTTGGGGACCAAGCCGTTCTAAGGGAAGTCTCATTTTCCTTGCCAGAAGGCGAGATTTTGGGCCTCATCGGCCCCAACGGCGCCGGCAAAACTACCCTTTTCAATATCATCAGCGGATGGCAGAAACCTGACTCCGGGAGCGTGGTCTTTTTCGGTCAAGAGACTACTGGCTGGGCGCCGGACCGCTTGAGCCGGGCCGGATTGGCCAGGACCTTCCAGGCCCCCCAAATTTTTCCGGAAATGAGCGCCTTGGAAAACGTTCTTATGGGGGCCTGGCTGAGACGGGAATCGCATCCTGCGCTCCCCCAGGCCTATGAAGAGGCCGACCATTGGCTTTCTCTGGTAGGACTGATGGATAAGCGCCATACCAGGGCCAGAGATTTGCCCTTACCGCAGCAACGTCTGGTGGAATTAGCCCGGGCTCTGGCCACCCGGCCGCGGCTGCTGCTCCTGGACGAGATTGCTGCGGGCTTTAGTCAAGGCGCCATCAATCGTCTGGCGACCGGGATTCTCAAGTTGAGGGACCAGGGGCTTACCCTTCTACTCACCGACCACCTGTTCACCCTGCTGGAGGCGGTGACCGACCGGGTCCTGGCCCTGGACCGGGGCGAGATCATTGCCCAAGGGCCGCCTTCAGCTTTAATCCACCACCCGGAAGTGGTGTCCGCTTATCTGGGGACGCGATACGAGGCAAACGCCGACGGAGGCGCCTGATGCAAGCTGGCACTAATACTCTGCCCCTCCTTGATGTGCAGCATCTCTCGGTCTCCTTGCAGGATAAACAGGTTCTGAAGGATTTGGACTTTACCTGCTCGGCCCACCAGATAGTGGCCATCGTCGGTATCGAGGGCGCCGGCAAAACCACCCTTTTGAAAGCCCTCGGGGGCTTGCAGCGGCCGGTGGCCGGCCGTATCTGGTTTGAGGGTGAGTCTGTGGAGGCCTTGTCGGCCTGGGAAATGGTGCGCCGGGGGGTGGTTTATGTGCCTGAGGGCATGCGCGTCTTCCCCGGGATGACCGTTCTGGAAAACCTGGAAGTAGGGGCGTATTTGGTGCGCCCGCATCTCAAAGCCAACCTGGACAAAGTTTGCCAAATCTTCCCGGAACTCAAGGATCGGCTGGAGGCCTCGGCCGGCATTTTGAGCGGCGGCCAGCAGCGCATGGTTACCCTGGCCCGGGGTCTCATGGCGGCGCCCCGTCTCCTCATGCTGGACGAACCTTTCATGGGGTTGAGCCCCAAGCTGGTGCAGAGGTTTTGCAACTCTTTCCGGGACTTGAGGCAGGCCGGCGTCACCCTATTGATTTCCGGGCAACTCATGCAGCGGGTTTTGAACGTGGCGGAGAAAGCCTATGTCCTGGAAAAAGGCTGCATTACCCGCTCCGGGACCGGTCCCCATCTGCTGCAAGACCCGCATTTGCAGGAGATCATACTTCCGTTGTAAGGATTGCTGCCGGACTAGCCCCTGGGATTTTTCTTGAAGGCAAAGCGGGCACAGGATATGAAAATATGAGAAATTGGGCTAATTGGATTAACCTATCGCTATTATTGGTGCCCCCGGCCAGACTCGAACTGGCGACACAGGGATTAGGAATAATCTAAAAATAAAATGATTCCAATAGTTTCAACTAATTAGGTCGGCAAAATGTGCCATAATGGGGCCTTTAGTGACAGGGTGATACACCCTCCACGCACCCGCTTTTATGTTCTGAAGTATTTAAAAATACAGCATCTAACCGCTCTACAGCTTCCCGGTTTTTCTCAGGCTCAAGGTGTCCATAAATATCAACCGTGATCTGGATTGAGTGGTGACCAAGCCAATCGCGGATATAGGCCAGGCTTTCCCCGTTTTGGATGAGCAGGCTTGCAAAGGTGTGGCGTAGATCGTGAATCCTGATATGCCTTAAGCCAGCTTTTTCCAGGGCTGGATAAAAAACGCGCCGGCGCAAGTTGCCATCATTCATGATCTTGCCGGCCTCGTTCACAAAAACGAGGTCGGGAACCTTCCCCCACCCCCGGCGCAAAGCCTGCACCTTACGGTCAGACCGCAAACTCTCAAGGGTTGTTATCAGACTGTCGCTCATAGGTACTCGCCGGGGTTTGCCACTTTTCGGGGTTTCTATCTTGCCTTCCACATAAGCCCTTTGTACTTCGATAAACTTCCCGTGAAAGTCAATATCCCCCCACTCAAGGGCCAGCAGCTCCCCTAAGCGCATTCCAGTGCTTAGGGCGCACAGGAAAAAGGGGTAATGGCCTGGGTAATGCTCTTGCACACTGGCAAGAAATGCCTGGGTTTCCTCCCTTGAAAGTGGCTTGATGGTTTTCTCCCGCCGCTTATCCCTGATAAAGTTCTTTCCCAAACGGATCGCCGGGTTTAAGGGAATCTTGTCATCGTCAAAAGCATGGGAAAAAATCACCGAAATTAGGGCCTTGATTCGGGTTACGGTCGCCGGGGTCTTGCAAGTTAACAGCTTGGCGGAAATCAAGTCTCTTAGGTCGGCTTTAGTTATCTGGTCTAAGGGACTGTCGGCCAGGCTCGTTAAATGGTTCTTCAAGATGGATTCATACCCCTTGCGAGTTGAGGGTTTGAGCGAAATTTCCCCATAACGGTTAAGCCATTGCCGGGCATAATTCCCAAAGGTTGGGACTTGTTTAGGCGGGTCCATTGAGTAATTACCGGCCGCCAACTGTAATTGAATCTGGGCCGCCAGGCGCTCCGCCGCCCACTTATCCCCCACCATGATTGATTTTCGCTTCTTTTGATGGCAGATAAAGACCCACCAGGGCTTGCCTTTGCCCTTTTCCTTTTGCCGCACAGTTACACCCATAATGTACCTCCCAATGGTAGGCAGGGCCTAAGCCCTGCCCCCGGTTCTTGTTTTACCCGTGGTAAATGCGTTCCTCTTTCTCAAGGTGGGCCACCAGGTCACGGGCCGCCCGGTATTCATCTCCAGTCAAACCCACCTCTGGCAAGCTTATTAGTTTTTCCCAATTTTCGGTCAACCATTCTCTTGTACCCAAGAATTGATCACAAGTGGGCTCCCCCTCATGCCGCCCTAAGAGAAAGCCGTCTGAGGTGACAACCAACTCCACTATGCGGGGCTCGGTAATGCGGATTTTCAAGAGACATCCCACCACCGCTGCAAACTGTGAGCTCATGTTTGGGAATTTCTGGGGGTCAAGTTTATCTCGCAAGGAAGTGAGAAGATCATCATTCATGTCGTTGTCTCCCTTGCAAGCGCCCGCTTGCGGGCCTCTACCATTGCCGGGGTGATCCTATCCACCACGTCAAGCTGATAGCCGATCTTCTCAAGTTCGGCCTTGAGGTCTGCAAACTCGCCAGGGCTTGCCGGGGTAGTCCTACCGATACAGAGGTGGTAATCCGCCGCCCCGTACTGGCCTTTGTGTTCATAGCTCTTGCAATGGTGGCCTTGAATGTCCGCCTGTATCTCTGGAAATAATGCCAAGACCCTGCCGTCTTGCTTGCGCCACTTCCTGAAAATCACTTTAGTCCGTTCCTCTGCCATGGCTTGGCCTAAAAACCTTTCTACCATTTTTTTGTCGAGCGTTTCTCCGGTCCTTAGAACTTGGGTATAAATCAAATTTGTCAAAACCGCCGATTGGTATGCAGTAAGCTTCAACCGCCATTTGTCTGAAAACATACGAATCTCGGTGAGCACTGCTTGTAAGAGGATTATGTTAAACTTATCCTGAGTCATATCACACCTCCAAAAAGAAAACCCCGAGTGCTGTCAAGGCCCTAAACAGACCCCCCGGCCCTCACGGGTCCGGGACACTCGGGAAATTGATTGTCAGAAAATAAAAATGGCCACATGCCGGGGGGCCTCCCGGTTTAGGTTTTTGACATTATCACCTTGCCACAATGGGTGGGAGTCTGTCAAGATATTTTTGTGCTTTTTCATCTCCTTCCTGGGCATAAACTCGAATCAGGCAAAAATAGCAGTAGTATTTTTCCTTGTGCCGAAATAAATATTTAAATTCAAGGGCTTCCCTGCAGCGATTACAATAGCCTTTTCTATAGAACATGGCCTACCCCTACCTTACCCCTTGCCTCACCTAAAATCGTCAAAAATCGGGTAGGTTTTCGGGGTCTGTATGTTAGCTTTTCGGTAGTGTTCAAGATTAGCTCTTCCCTGTTCGGCCAACCTCGCTTTATGCTCTGGCGAAAGTCGTTTCTTTTTCCTTGCCCCCGCCAAAGGCGCCACAGTATGAAATGCAGTTGGGGGAAAGAAGATTTCCGCTTCGCCGTTATAATGGAAGTCAGCTTTTACTCCGGGCATGTGACGTACGGCTTCATAAATCTCTCGGGCATTCTTGGGCCGGGATGTGGATAGCTTCAAGGCTGGCGGATTAAGAGAATAGAGACAGATACAAGCCCCGCCCTTGCAAGAAATCAGTTCATACCAAATCCGGTCGGGGTTGCGCACTTCAGGTTTTTCGTGTTTCCAGCATTCATCAAGCTCAATGCGGTAACGATCCCCAACGAAAGCGGTCAATTCATTCTTGGGCATAATGCACCCCGGCATTAAAAGGGAATTGGCCTGATCTGGCTCAGGCCTGGCCCTGGTAGTGGGATTAATAATTACCTCTCCCCCACATCCCACCTTAAAGACTCCACGCTGGCCTTAGGAGCATGGGAAAGAGAGGCTATGAAAGATCTCTTAACCGCTTTTCCGGGGCCTGGGCGAAGTGTCCCCGGCCAAGCGAAAACCTAATTTTCTGAATGCTTCCCAAGCCGGGTCACTTTGATCTATGGCGTAACCGTAAAAATCCACCGGCTTGTTATAAGGCGCGGCCACTTTGCGCCAGTGATCCACCACCTCTTGCCAGCGATCTTGGCCTGGTCGGGGGTGCCCTCTGTTGTCAAAAACCTTCCTGCTGTCAGGCCAACACTCTTTTTCAATTTTGGCCGTCAATGCCGCGATCTTCGCTTCCAAGTCTACTATTTGGGCCGCCTTTTCTTCTTGAGTTATTCCATCTGGCAACCCCTCAATAGCCGCGTCAATAATGTCGCCCGCCAAGATTGATGCAAAATCATGAGCCGCAGTATGCGCCAAGCCCAGAATAGACCCTCCTCCCCCTATCCATACCTGGGCAAAAACATGGGGGGTCAGGCCGGTTATCTCCTGCCTTTGAAATCGCGAGAGAACCGCCCGCACTTTCTCAATTCGCAGGGCCGTTATCTGATCCCCCATCCCCTTGAGTTCTTCAAGGATTTCCTTCTTTGCCTTGGGAAACTGTTGAACTCTCTGAATCTCTCTTTTAAGTTCATCAATTTCTTGTTGATATTTTTGGCCCTTTAAATATACGTCAACCCAGGTGTAATTACGCAGGTCAACCCCATCCCCTATTCTATAGCCGTTCATATCCAAACCTCCTAAAATGAATCCCAGCGCCTCCAGCGCGAGGGTAGATCATCACGATGGTCAGGCCGGTTTGTCATGCGAGTTGGATCACCCCCCCACAGCTCCGAGGTATATTTCCGCCTTGCTACACTCTCATATTCCACGGGCCCCATATCTTTGCCCACAGCTAAAACCATAGCCCCACAAGCACTATTAGCCAGGTCGTCATTACCCCCCGGCCCGTGGGTAATCATATCGCGGCCCATAGGCCGGGTGCGCCTCTCGAGGCCCCGCAATTCAGAAAGTAAAACCTTATCGTCCAGTAATTCCACTTGCCCCCGGGTAAATAGAGGTAAAGCCTCTTGAAAAATCTGTGAACGATCTTTATCGGATGCTATGTAGGTAATGCCATTTTCCCGGAAAGCCGATACTACCCACTCTGCGCTATACCGATCCCCCACCACTTCATAAACCCGGTACTCTCTCAATGCCCCAGCAAATTCCCCCACTACTTTGGCAGGATTAAAGGGAGGTACGGACCTTTTGAGCATATCCAAAACTATAAAGCCGGTCTGCATATCTTTGTGAGCAAGAGCTAGGGTGAAAGCATCCTGACGGCCCCCCGAAGGGTCGGCAAAGGCACAATAACGCTCGTCTGGCCGGGGCGGGAGTTCCCGCCTTCCAGGGATCACCACGGAATCAATGGTTTCACCGTCAAATAGGCCGGAAATATCATGCCGGAACATGGCCAAATATTCGCATTCCGCCGCTACCCGATCATCTGCTAAAGCCCGATCAATCAACTCCTGGGGAATACTGGGATTCATCACGCGAGTCGGGGCCTGCCATACCAAGACCGGCCCCTCCTGGCCATAGTGCTTTTGATAGCTTTCCCATAAGAACCCGGCTTTGGAATAGGGCGAGGATATTTTAAACATCGGCCCACCTGTGGTGGCCAGGCCGGGCCGCAAACTCCTTACAATCTCATGGCCGGGGTCGCGGCCTTCAACCCGCCAGAATGCGGCCTCTTCGCAAATAGCCGCTACCAGGGTATAGCCCCGTACTGAGGCCGTACCTGAAGTCATAACCCGGATCGCCGTTTGATTTTTTAAGCGAATTTCATAGGCCAGGTCATCACTCACCATTTGCGCCAGGATAGGGGAAAAGCGAAAAGCCTCCCGACAATAGCTTAAGATGATACGGCTTTGCTCCCGGTCAACCGCCAGGATCGCCACAACTCCCATTTCACCAGGCGCTAAGACTTGTGAGTAATCCACAAAAGCCGCCAGGTATACAGCTATCACGCTAATGATCCGGCTCTTGCCCCCTCTGCGGCCCACGATGCAATCAACTTCTTTAGCCGGGGTCGCCGGGGGAGTCTGTCTTTTGGTACATTGCCGGAACAAGTCAAGCTCCGCCTGGTCATTCATGGAGAGGCCAAAAGCCGCCTTGAGAAACGTCTGCCAGCTGGCCCACGTCTCCAAATCTCGGAACAGGGGCCGGAATAGGTGCGGATCGTGAATCGCCTGGATTATGTCAGACATCGGTTTCTCTTCCCGCCTGGAATGCCTTTAAAGAATCTTCAAGAATGAAGGTTTTCCGCGGGCTTTCCCGCACATAGTCCAATTTCCCTTGACGTGCCAGCCTACGAACGTAATTGTCTGTTACTCCTAACCGGCGCGCCGCCACGGTTACTATCAGCAACTTACTCACGGGGCTTATCCCCTTCTAGAGCTATCAGCGCCAAGACCGCATAGTTGGCCAGGTCTAAGAGTGTATCGGCCAGGGCCTCCCCCTTAACCAGGGCCGCCTGCCCCTGGGCCAACCGGCAAGCCCGCGCCAGCTTGTCAGTGATCCTTACCAAAATGCCCAAGTGGGCTGGGATTCCTAATAGCTGAGGGGCCAGATCATAGCTCGCCCCATAGTCGGCATTCTTGGCCCGGTGGATTTCCGCCATGCGCTTCAGCACGGTTTCAAAGGTCATTGCTTCCCCCTTTCTTCAGGGCCTCGAGGTAAGTCTGTAGGTCGGGCACTTCTTTCTCGAGGCCACTTCCTTGTTTAGACATGACAAAAAGAGCCTGGATGTCGGCACGGATAGAGGCCGTCAACTTGAGGTAATCCTGATCCGCATTCAGAGTCGGCCCCCCCGCCTGCGGTTCCTGAAGCATGAACGCCTCAAAGTTAGCCGCCCTCACCAGCTTAAAGGCCGTCCGTTGCGCCAATAGTTGCGCCGCCACAGGGGGAGGGGAAGGGAATTGTTCAAGCAAGGCCGCCGTGACCGCCTTGAGGGTCTTTCCAAGCCGGGTCCGATAGTCCACCTTATGCTTTTCAGGGCGAAAATATAAACCGTGGGTTAACTGTCTCATGGGGTCGAAATTCGCTTTTTCTCTGGTTTAATGCACCTTATATGCACCCGCTCTAAACTACGATTTAAAATCAATAATAATTATCAAGGGTTGATAGCCATGAAACATGGATACTTTATCCATTCCATGAAACCCGAGCCTGTAGGATTTTGGAATATAAAGGCTATGGACAGCCTTTATATTCCTATTCCTATAGGAATGGACGCCTGGACAAGTGTTAAGTGTTTGATATTCCATGTCTTTTGTTTTAATGGATAAACCATATAGTCACAAGAGGTACTTGATTGAAATTATTAGCTTATTCGTGTCCATCGGAGTTATGGAAAACTTTTTGTCCAAAGCCCTTTTGGACAAAATAGATTTTCTTTCCCCCGTGCTCCGTTTCATCTATCCCTTTGCCAAGGGCTGCATTTTTTATAGCCTGATAAGCGGTGCTTCTTTTACATCCGGTCATGGCCATAATTTTGTCAACTAAGAGCGCCTGCCCTGTGCATTGGCCCCCCAATTGTTGAAGAGCGGTTATCACCAGGGAAGGGGGTGCTATTCCATCTTCCTCTGTGGGGAAATGGAGAAAGTTGGAATCCCTTTCGAGAATCAAAGGAGCCCGCCCCGCCCCGTGCCTGATCTTGGCAAAGGTCAGTTCAAGTAAGGTGCGATCTCGGGAGGTTTTGTGAGCCAAGGTGAGGAAAGAGTCTGCCCAATCTTTTATGGCGCTGGCCCCACGAAAACGGGACTCTCCATCTTGAGGCCGCCCGTGATGATGCACCAGCAGCCAGGCCGCCCCCGATGATCGTGAAATGTCTGTCAGGGAATCTAAAAAACTGCGCATCTGGGAATTATCGTTTTCTGGGGTCGCGTGGTAGGAAATCAAGGGGTCTAAAATGACAAGTTCGGCCTCTGTTCTCGAGATGAGGTCTTTTAAAGTATTACGGTTTTTGGGTTGACTGAGGTTGAGTCGTAAATCTGACGGGGTTAGAAATAAGCGAGGGGCCTGAGCAAGCGAAAGGCCGGATATGATCCTTTTCAAACGAAATTGCATGGAGTGGTCCGGGTTTTCGGCCTGCACTATCAAGACCTTTATAGGCCGCTTAACTGGCAACCCCCATAGATCAACACCCTCACTCAACTTGACAGCTAATTCTAAGGTCAATAATGATTTTCCGATTCCACTATCGCCGGTTAAAAACACCCCTGAACCTTGGGGCATGATACCGGCTCCGATAATGTCAGGGGGAGCATATAACTCTTGTGATAAAAGATCATTGGCGGAAATAGCACAGTAGTTTGCTCGGTTTCCATTATTGCTCCCGGTTATAAGCTCTTGTAATTGAGAATCGGCAAGATCAAATAGGGAGTCTATAGAGGTGTCTGGCTTTTCAATTTGGGTTAAAAGGGTTTGCAGCTTAAGTTTTAGTTGCCTTTTTTGTGAGCAACTTTTGACGACATCAGCATAATACAAAACATTTGTTGCAAACCCCACTTGTTCTGATAAGCCCGCAAGAAAAACCGCCCCGCCGGTCTTTTCAAGCTGCCCTTTATTCTTTAGGCTCTGAGTTACTGTCACCAGGTCAACCGGCTCCCCCTTTTCGTGAAGCTCTTGTATAGCTCGAAAGATAAGGCCGTGGGCCTCACGGTAAAAATCACTCGGGGTGAGCACGTCGGCCACCTGGCCGACTCCATCGGGCCGGATCAATAAGGCCCCTAAGACGCTCTGCTCGGCTTCGGGGTTATCGAGAATGTTGGGCACGGAAACTCTCTAAAACGCTGTTTGCCAGGGAATCGAGGTCAATTTTAAAGCTCTCAAGCCACCTGTCTAAGTCGGATCGCTTGAGTAAGATTTTCCCAACTACCCGATAAATCGGGGGGCCACCCGGCTTCTTGATATGCACTCGCAAGGTGCGCACGGAAAGCGAAGTGTAGGCCGCCGCCGCTTTGAGGTCCAAAAAGCCGGGATCAAGGGTTTTTAGCCGGACATTCATTTAAGCCCCTCTTAAACTTCTTGGATGCAAATAGTATTAATCAGTAACAAATAATTAAATGTGTTACTTATCAGACCAAAAAAAATTAATCGGGGAAAAATTGAGAACGAAGCCACTCATTATAATCTTTAGGAAATAATTGTTTAATAAGTAATCCAATTAATTGCTTCTGAAGTGGATTACTTGTTTCTGCCATAAATGAAAGGAGCCACAAAATAAATGTTGTGGTAATGTCTATATCAGTATTAGACGGCTTTTCTTGCTCAAGGTTTTCTAAACTAAAATTGCTTGCAGTAAAAAACCCAATCCAATCTAAGATTGATTGGTCAGAGCCTTCCTTTAATTTGTTGACTAATTTATCAACAAAATTATGATATAATTTTTCTTTAAATCGCAAGGAGCGATATTTAAACATATCCATAACTTTAAACCACTGATCACAATCTGCGTTCCAATTATCAACGCAATGTAATACATGATCTTCGATATATTCCTTAAATTCTTTAAAAGAGTAATAAGCAAAATTCCTAAATTCTTTTTCTGTGCGCCATTTACGGATAAGCTCATGAGAAACGCCCGCCTTGATAGCCAATTCTGCCAAAGGAACCTTAGCCAATTCATGCAAGATCATGAGATTAGCCGCGTAATATTTCGCTTTTGAAAATCCGATAGACGAACCCCGCGGCGTCCCCTCTCGGGTTGGCTCTTGATATGCCGCCAGCCTGGGGGTCATCCATTCTTTAAAAACCTTGAGCAAAGTTTCATTTTGCATAATGGTCACAATATAAAAAAAGTGTTACCCTTATGTCAAGAAAAAAATGGCCCTGGTAGGTTAATTTTCCCAGGGCCATTGATGCACCTTATATGCACCCGGCCAAATATAAATATGTTTTACCTAAACCTAAGTAGTTGAAATCATAGTGCCCCCGGCCAGACTCGAACTGGCGACACAGGGATTAGGAATCCCTTGCTCTATCCATTACTGAGCTACGGGGGCGTGGAGTTTAGAGATTTAAGGAAATCCGGTATCCATAGCGGTTGCCGCCGTTACTGATTTTTACCCACTAAAACCTTAAGTCCCTCCCGGTTCATTTTGTTATAACAATCGAGCCTCTTGCAAAATTCATCCAAAGACAAGATTCTTCTTGGTACTACATAAAACCCTCGGTTGCACGCTTTCCAGCAAACGCAGGCTGAAGCGTGCGGCTACATTTTTAAGAGGCTCACCTAGAATTCTGTGTCCGGTAGCTGCCATTATACGAAAGTAGTCAGGCCCGCGCAATCTCCAGTTATGGTGGCATTATTTTCATTGGGGAATTCAACCCGATAATGCTTTAGCGCATTTCTTGAAAGCCAAGGTGGCCTATGGTATGATGTTTCGATTTTTAAGCCTGGTTGGGGGAGTGGGCGGTGGCGCGGTATCTGGTCCTGGCCTTAGGGATGTTGTGCTTTCTGCTCAACGTGGGGAACGTCGGGGCGGTCATGGAGATGGAGCTGTTCAATCAAGAACGCTTCCAGGGGGGCCCTTGGCGGATTCGCGCCGAGAGGCTTACTTACGATGCCACCAACCATATTTATACTGCCGAAGGCCAAGTGGAGATCCGTCAGGGAGACCGGCGGCTGACCGCGGACCAGGTGGAAGTCAATGAGGTTTCGAAAATCGCCAGGGTCAAGGGCAATGTGGTCTTGGTCCTAGGCGATGATATCTTTACCGGGCAAGAGGGCCAATTCAACCTGGCAACTCGATGCGGCGAGATGCAGGGGGCCCGGCTCTTCCTGAGCAAAAATCACTTTCATGTAGACAGCCCTTTGCTGCGCAAGACCGGCGAAAATACCTATTACGCCGAGGAAGCCAAGGTTACTACCTGTGATGCGGACCAGCCCGTATGGAGCTTCTCGGCCCGCAATCTAGCGGTGGTCCTGGAGGGGTATGCCACGGGCCGGGACGGGTTCATGCGGCTGGCCGGCATCCCGGTTCTCTACCTGCCGGTGGCCGTTCTGCCGGTGATGACCGCCAGGCAAAGCGGATTCTTGATCCCTTCCTATGGGCAGCACCGGGCGGGGGGCTCAGTGGTGGAAGTCCCCTTTTACTGGGCCATCAACAACTTTGCCGACGCCACATTCTATCAGACCGTTCTCTCTAACCGGGGCTACATGCAAGGGGGGGAATTTCGCAGTCGGGGATATGGCGAAGCCGCGCTCAACCTCCGTTTTTTCTATATAAATGATAGTTATGCCCCCTACAACGAAAACACCACCAACCGCCGCTACTGGGCGGCAGGGATGATCAACCAGCCTATAGGTGAATGGGAAGCCCGGGGCACCCTGGATCGGGTAAGCGATTCCAATTATCTGGCAGATTTTAATTTCGGTTATATGGGCCTCAACCGCTATTCCCGTGACCTGCTCATGGAGTTTGGCCGGGACCTGGAGCAGGAAGAAGTGAATACCCGGGTTTCCAGCTTCCTGCTGGCCCGCAATTTTCCCGTGGCCAATTTCACCCTCTATACCCGCTATTACGAGAAACTGATCGATGATGATCCCAACCTGTTCAACCGGGTCCCGGGAGTCTCATTTACCTCGGTGCCGTTGACCTTGGGGGGGTTACCCCTTTATTTGGGATTGAACTCTTCGTATAATTATTTTTATCAGAACCACGGCATGACCGGGGACCGGATGGATTTTCATCCCCAGCTCTGGTTGCAAGGCCAACCCCTGCCGGGTATTTCTTTTAGTTCCCGGGTGGGGTTTAGAGAGACTCTGTTCAGGATAGATCACAGCGTTCCCGATGGGCCGCCGGAGCAATATATTCCCCGCAATTTGTACGATTCCAAGGTTTCTCTGGCCGGGGCCTGGTCCAGGGATTATGGCCGCGGGGCTGAACCCGTCCATTTTTTTAGACACATTGTGCGTCCCGACGTGACCTACTGGAATATCCCCCGATACAACCCCAGGCGCTATCCCGACTTCGACCCCTTTGACCAGGGATGGGTAGCCCAGGCCGACCGCAACCTGCCGGTGAGGGATGGGGATGAGCCCGTGGGCGGGGTCAATGCCCTTACCTACGGAATCTCCAACCACATCCTGTGGCGTGGCCAGAACCAGCAAGGGCAGGCAACGGTACGGGATCTTTTATGGTTCCGTCTGAGCCAGAGCGCCTTTTTTAACAAGACCAGCATGGGCCTGGACGGCAATCCCGTGTTTCACTCCCCGTTTTCCGATTTTTGGGGAGAATTGCAGTTCAACCCCATACGCCAACTCGCGCTGGGGAGCAACGTGGGCATTTCCCCTTATAATAAGGGATTGGACAGGGCGGATTTCAAGGTTACCTTTTTGGACCAAAGGAGCCAGAATTACCTGAGCTTGAACTACATCGTGGTCAAGGACTTTGCCAAGCAAATCAATGTCGAGACTTATCTCAACCTGTTGCGCTCTGTGAAAACCTGGGTTACTTATGGCCATACGTTTGAGACCAACAATCAACTGGAGAAAAGATACGGTGTGGTGCTGCAGCGCCAGTGTTGGGGAGTTGTTCTGTCATACACCGACCGGCCCAATGACCAGAGGATCGGTTTTACCGTATTCATTCCGGGTCTGGGGGAACGCATGAAGCGCTCGCCGGTGCGCTTCCCCAATGAGACTAAAAATCAAGAAGGGCCTGATCTGTTTTAGGCAGCGGGAGCAAACTACCGAGGAGGGTAAGTAATTCATGAAACTGGCAATAATCGGCGCAGGCTATGTGGGGCTGGTAACCGCGGCCTGCTTTGCCGAAATGGGCAACGAAGTTATCTGTGTGGACGCGGATGCGAGCAAAATAGAGGCCCTGGAACAGGGGCGCATTCCCATCTACGAACCGGGGCTGGAAGCCTACGTCAAACGGAATTATCAGGAGCACCGCCTGTTTTTCACCACTGAGCTGGGCCCGGCAATTCAAAAGAGCTTGATCTGCTTTATCGCGGTGGGGACCCCCCAGGACCGGGACGGCTCCGCCGATCTGTCCATGGTGCTCCAGGTGGCCCGGGACATCGGGCGCCAGATGAACGGCTATAAGGTAATCGTGGAAAAATCCACTGTTCCGGTGGGCACGGCCCGTAAGGTTCGCCAAGTCATCGAGGAAGAATTGCAAAACCGGGGAGAGTCCTTTGAATTCGATGTGGTGTCCAACCCGGAGTTCCTCAAGGAGGGCACCGCCATCGATGATTTCATGAAGCCGGACCGCGTCGTGGTGGGGTCTGACGAGGTGCGGGTGGCGGAGTTGATGAAGGAACTCTACGCGCCGTTTACCCGCACCAACCGCCCCATCATCATCATGGACGTGGTGAGCGCAGAGCTTACCAAGTATGCCGCCAACGCTTTTCTGGCCACGAAGATTTCTTTTATCAATGAGTTGGCCAACATCTGCAGCCGCACCGGCGCCAACATCGCCAAGGTGCGCCAGGGAATCGGCTCCGACACCCGCATCGGTCCTCTCTTTCTGTTTCCCGGCCTGGGATACGGCGGCTCTTGTTTCCCCAAGGATATGCAGGCCTTAATCCATACGGCCAGATCGCTCGACTATACCCCCCGCCTGCTGGAGGCCGCAGAGGCCATCAACGAGGATCAACGGCGGATTTTTGTGGATGTGATCAGGACCCACTTTAAAGATGATCTTAAGGGGCGGCTATTCGCGGTCTGGGGGTTGTCCTTTAAACCGCAGACGGATGATATCCGGGAGGCCCCGGCGTTAACAATAATATCCCGCTTGCTGGAAGCCGGGGCCCGCATCCGGGCCTATGATCCGGAAGCCATGCCCGCCACCCGCCAATACTTCGGGGATCATCAGGCCGTGGCCTATGCCTCTTCCACCTACGAGGCCCTGGAAGGCGCTGACGCTCTGATCATTTGCACTGAATGGACCAAATTCCGGGAGCCTGATTTCGAACGTATGCAGTCGCTGATGAAGTCCCCTGTGATCTTTGACGGCCGCAATTTGTATAACCCGGGCAAGTTGGCCAATTTGGGCTTTAAATACTTTCATATTGGCCAAAAGATCGATTGATAAAGGTGGGAGGGCTCCTTGCGGTGGGGCGGGCTGCCGTGCCGCCCCCTCAATAACCCATTTCACAGAAAGCAGAAATTTTCTAAACCATGGCTTCCAAATCCCAGGATAAACCCGAAAACTCCGCCGCGCACCTCCGCCAGATGGACCTGGAGGAATTTTCCAACCTCCGGCTCCTGGTGGCCGGAGACTTTATGCTGGATGAATATCTCTGGGGCAAGGTGGAGCGCATCTCCCCGGAGGCCCCGGTGGCGGTGGTTGACGTGGAGCGGGAGACCCACACCCTGGGCGGCGCCGGCAACGTGGTCAACAACCTGGTGGCCCTGGGGGCCCAGGTGGAGGTCCTGGGCCTGGTGGGAGAAGACAACCCCGGCCGCTTGCTGAAGCAGGAGATGCTGCGGCTGGGGGTGGGCGTAGAGGGCCTCATTACGGACCCCCAGCGCCGCACTTCCCGGAAAACCAGGGTCTTAGGCGCTTCCCAGCAAGTGGTGCGCATCGACCGGGAAACCCGGGCCCCGGCCCCACCGGCCTTTGAGCAGGCCGCCCGGAAGTTTTTAAGCGCCCGCCTGCCGGATCTGCACGCCCTGGTCCTGTCCGATTACGCCAAAGGCGTGCTCACACCGTCGGTCTTGCAGGAGCTTATTTCCCATGGCCGCAAGTTCGGCTATCCGGTGGTGGTGGACCCCAAAGGCGCAGATTTCTCTCCCTACACCGGGGCCACGCTGATCACCCCCAACCGCAAGGAAGCGGAACTGGCCGCTGGAACATCCCTGGCCCGATGGGAAGACCTGGTGGTAGCCGGAGCCCGGCTGCGGGAGGGTCTCTCCCTGGAATACCTGCTCATCACCCTGGGGGCCGAAGGTATGCTCCTCTTTAGGAACGGACGGCCGGAAACGCATATTCCCACCCAGGCCCGGGAAGTCTTTGACGTCTCCGGGGCCGGAGACACGGTGGCGGCAGTCATGGCCTTGGGCCTGGCTTGCTGGGGAGACCCTTTGCTATCGGCCACTCTGGCCAACATCGCGGCCGGAGTGGTGGTGGGCAAGGTGGGCACCGCCCCCATCTTCCGGGCTGAACTGGCCCGGGAGTTGGGCCAGGACGGGACCCGCCTGGAAGAAAAAATCCGGCCGATCTCTGAACTGCGTCTGCTGGTGTCCCAATTGCAGGCCCAGGGCAAGAAGGTGGTGTTCACCAACGGCTGCTTCGACCTGCTACACGGCGGTCATATTGAATTTCTGGAAGCTTCCCGGCGCCTGGGAGACGTTTTGGTGGTGGCGGTGGATTCCGACGCCTCGGTGCGGCAGGTGAAAGGCGAGGGGAGGCCGGTCATCGGCGAGAGCCAACGCCTGCGTATTCTGGCGGCCCTGGAAGCTGTGGACTATGTCACCCTCTTCACCAGCGACCGTTTGGCCGAACTGCTGGCTGCGCTCAAGCCCGACATCCTCACCAAGGGGAGCAATTACCCCAAAGAGCAAGTGGCGGGCCGGGAGATCGTCACAGGCTACGGCGGCCAGATGGTCCTTGTGCCCATCACCGAGCCCACCTCGGTCTCCGACCTCATTCGGCGGATTCAGCGGGGCCAAGGTCCTTGAATCAATAGGTAAAACTGGACACACCTAAAACCGAATAAGGCCAGCTTCACATAACCTCGGGTTCAGGCAGAGGGGCTGGGGGAGCTTTCTTTTTGGGACTTTTGGGCTGTCGTGGGAATTGCAGGGGCAGGGATTCCAGATACCGGCTTTCCACCCAGCCCACCGCGCCGCTGGAAGGCTGACGCACTTTAAACCAACCCAAGGGGGTCTCTGCCAGTTTCTGTAACTGGTCGTTGATTTTCAGGGTTTTTACGACTTGGGCCAGGTGCAGGGGCTGTTGGTATAGTTTTAAACGGTTCACAGCCACGTAATAATAGGCTTGAGCGGCAACTTTGGGCTGGAGAGGGAGGTCCTCCACCAGGGCCTTCTCGGGCACCCAGCCAAGCCCCCGGCCCTTGACCACCAGTACCCGCCACCATCCGCGCGTATTCTTTTCCACCGGCTGGACCTCGTCCCCCCGGTAGAGTAGTTGCAAAGAAGGGCATTCCTCGCCGGGACACTCTCTCAGAGCCACGGTATCCGGACTGACATAAAAGTAGTTAATGGGGACGGGATTCAAGCTGATCAGGCCTTCTTGCACCCAGCCCTCCTGGCCGGTGCGTCCGGAGCGCACCCGCCACCATTCCAAACCATAGGATTCAAGGGTCTCCACCTGGTCCCCCTTATAAAGCTGGCCCAGAACGCGGCCCTCATATCTCGGTCCATCCCGCAAGTACACAATTTCAGAATTGACATAATAATGGGCCAGGGGGGCGGTGGGACGGATCGGAGCGCAGCTTCCTATCAGAGCGAGAACCAGTGCTATCAGAATGGTCCTAAAAGAGAACCACCAAGGTCCCTTGCACAGGCATTTTGAGCGTTGACTCATCCGGCTTTTTTGAGGGCTTGAATTCGCCACTCCCCCGACTCGCGAACGAACCAGACCAAGTAAGTCTTAGTTAATTCTTTAGAGTTCTTGGTCTGAACATCTTCTACCCGGATATCCCAGGTGACCCGGGCAAAGACCCGGCCATCGGGCAAAGGTTTAACCTCGTTTATCAGAAATTCCATCTTGGGATAATTGCATGTTACCCAAGTTCGGGAAAAGTGTTGGGCTTTTCGGGACAATTCGGGGAAGTTGAGAGAATAGAGGGTCAATAACTGGTCCAGGTCTTTTTTCTGGTTAGCCTCTTTTACACGCTCCAGGACCTTTTCCATCTGAGTTTTCAGGACCGCAGCTAGGCCTGAAAGTTGTTGCGGTGTCTCTATCGGGGGCGGGACGGTGCTGATTGGCGAATTCTGGCTAGGCTGAGTCGGGGGGGCATGGGGAAATGTTCCCGGGATGTCGTTTGGGCTGGGTGGGGCGTGGACTCCCCGGACCGATAACCAGATGAAAGAAATAACCAACACAACTCCGACCCCGGCTAAAAATCCCTGGACCCAGAGACGTTTGGCCAGATGTGCTATAGAGTTGTGGGGATGCCAGAAATCTTCCATGATAACTCGACTCCTACAAGGGCCAGAGCCGATGGCATCAAAAACTTATTTTTTATTTTAACATAACAATTTAATAATTTCAAATTGTTTGTGAAGAATATGCAGAAAATTGTCGGCTTGCCCTGACCCCATGCCGTTCAGGGGCGAAAAATTTGGCTAAGTCATGATGCAGAAACGACTTCTCGTTCTACATAGCCTTAGGTTTTGCCGGGGCTTTAGGGGCTTCCGGCTGGGAAGGGCTGGAGCGTTTGGGGTCCGGGCGCGGCGAGCTTACCGGGAACGATTCCAGATAGCGGCCATAAACCCAGCCGATGATATTGGTCCGGGTATCCCGAACCTGGAGCCAGCCGCCAGCGCCGGAACCCAGCACTTCCACCCGGTTGTTGAGCCCCAGGGTGGTGAGGGCTTTGTAGCCGGTGCCGGGGCCCGAGCGCAGGGCCAGCCTACTGACATTGACATAATAATAGGGCGCTCCCGACCGGATAGACAGCGCCGAGACGGGAATCCATCCCAATTTGCCGGATTGAAAAGACCTGACCCGCCACCAGCCCCGGCCGTCCTGGTCCAGCTTATCCACCCGGTCGCCCCGGTGCAGCAATTCCACTGTGGGGCAGTTGTAATCGGCGCAACTGCGCAGGTAAGCATTTGTCAAGGACACATAGAAAGATGCCGGCACCGGGTTGTAGCTCAACAGGTCGTTGGAAATCCAGCCGATGGCCCCGGAGCGGTCCAATTGCACCCGAACCCAGCCGAAGTCATTGCGGTCCAGGACAACAACCCGGTCCCCGCTGTAGACTTCGGAGACCACACCGCACTCATAGCCGGCACAGTCCCGCAAGTAGGTCATGGTGGGAACCACGTAGTTGTAAGTGGGAGACACGGGATAGCCGCCGGTGGTGGCTGGCGGCTGACACCCGGAGATCAGGACTAGACCTGCAAGGATGAGCAGCAATCCCGGCGTGATGCGGGCAAATTTCATAACGGCCATTTACTTTTCCACCTCTTCCAGGAAGCGGATGCGCCATGTGCCCATCTCTTTGGCAAAACGGACTTCATAAGTCTGGGTAATGCTGGCAAGTTCCTGGTTGCGCCGGTTTCTGGTATCCATGTACCAGGTAACCTGGGCAATGGCATTATCGGGGTCCAAAAGCTGGATTTTGTCAAAGGTAAAGACCAGGTTGGTGAAGTCAAAATTTTCCCAGGACTTCAAAGTATCGCCACGCTTGTCGTCCAGTTGCGGGTAAGTGGCGGAATAGACGCTCATGAACTGGACGATGTCTTTATGCACCTGGGCCTCTCGCAATAGGGATAAAACACTTTGAAGTTGTTCTTTGAGGTCCGCGGTGGCGGGTGGAGTCTGCTCCGGAGTCGGGGCCGCGGAGGTACTCGGGGCTGGAGCGGCCGGAGTGGTGGGGGTAACCGGTGCTTCGGCTTTGGGGGCCTGGGGCGGTGGGGCCGGCGGCGGAGAAGTACCCCGGCTGAACAACAAGACCAGCAAGATGATGATGACTATACCCGTGCCCACCATCAAGCCGATGAGCCAGGACGGCGTCCCCTTGGGGGTAGCCGGGGCAGGGGGGGACTCCGCCGGGGTTGCAGTTTCCGGTCCCAAAATTTCTGCCGCAGCCTTGGCCCCTTTCAAGGGTGCGTCACATTCGTGGCAGAATTCCTGACGGGGAGAGACACGGACCCCGCACTGGGGGCAGAAAGTATCACCCTCCTCGGGATGCAGCAGAAAACTACCGCAAGTGCTGCAATAGCGCTGGCCACTTTCATACTGGGTCTGGCAATGGGAGCATTGAGGCATGCTAACCTCCGAGCATTAAAATTAACCCGTGCAGTTATCTGAAATTGCTCCATAAAATCGCAAAACCCCAGGTATGTCAACCAATTTTTCTCAAAGGCGCAGGCTTAGAACCAAACATATATACTAGATGAAAAATTATTTCTTTATTAACTAATTTCTCTGTTGTCTTCCTAATACCAATTTGGGCTCTTAACAGTAATAAATCTTTAGGTTTTCCAGTGGCGGACCAAATAGATGTTCGTATGCCAACGAATGAGACGTTGCCGATTGCTAGGGTTTGAGGGCAGGGTCTGGGGGATTTAATTACTGTTGAGGACCGCTTCGGTTTATTTTATAATTTGGGTGGAAATGTTCTGTTCTCAAAGGAAAATTCGGTGACCGCGGCTTTGCAGAAGCTTAAGAGATGGTTCACCCGCAAGGGCAAGCCGCGGCCTGCTCCCGCATCTTTTGGCCCTCCGCCTGCACTCCTGGAGCGCTACCTTCAGTATAAACGCCTTCTGGCCGCCAACAGTGCCATCCTCACTACCGTGGCCGATTTGCAGGTCAAAATGGATGAAGGATTTCTTTTTGACATGTATTATGTCCGGCAGGCCTGCGACCGACTGGGCCAGGAGGTGACGGCCATGGTAGCGGCCTTGAACGCCATGTCCCAAAACCGTTATCGCGCCTTGGAAGCCGCCCGGGAGCGGGTGGCCCGGCTGGTGGCGGAAGAATTGGCCGGCCCGACCTTGAAGCCGGTCCCCCTGGCGCTTCCCCTGGCCGAGGTGCGGGAAGGCCTCTTTTTCGGGGGAAAGGCGGAAAAAGTGGGAGAACTTACCCGGCTGGGCCTGCAAGTTCCAGGTGGCTTCGGGATCAGCGCTTATGCCCAGAAGCTCTTCTTCGAAACCGGAGACCTGGAGAAGTTCATCCGGGAGGCCATTGCCCATTCACATATCCGCGATCTGGAGAGTCTGCGGGAGGCAGGGGAAGCCATCCGTACAAAAATCATGGATCAACCGCTCCCGCCCGAGTTGTCCGAGGCCATTCAAGAGAACTTGGCAGGCTTGAGCCCATCCCGCCTCGCGGTGCGCAGTTCCGCCCTCCAGGAGGACAGCTTCTTTAGCTTTGCCGGTCAGTTCGAAAGCGTCCTCAATGTCCCTCCCGATTTGGTGGAACAGCGCTACAAAGAGGTCATCGCTTCCCAGTTTACCCCCCGGGCCTTATACTATTGCCATACCAGTGGCTTTTCTTACCAGGAACTGGCCATGGGGGTCCTGGTCATGGAGATGGTGGCGGCCAAAAGTGCTGGGGTGCTCTATACTGACGATCCCCGGGGAGGTGAGGGCGCCATCATCAATGCCGTTTCCGGCCTGGGTTCCCTGGCGGTAGGCGGCGTGGTGGAACCGGATATCTACCGCATCGAGGCCGGCCGGATTGTGGCCCGACACGTGGGCGATAAGACCCACATGCATGTTGCCGCTCCGGAAGGCGGGATACTGGATGTGGCCATCCCGGAGGAACTAAGGGGGCCTTGCCTGGAGGATGATCAGGCCCTGGCTTTGGCCAAGTTGGGAAACCAGGTCAAAGAGCACTTCGGTCTGCCCCAGGATATTGAGTGGGCTCTGGATAACCAGGGCAGATTTTACCTGTTGCAAGCCCGGCCTCTGCGGGTCAGCCGCCAGCTCAAGGCGGATTACCTGCCGCCCCGAATTAAGGGGGCCCAGGTGCTCCTGTCTAACGGCATCATCGCTTCCAGAGGAGCGGCGTCCGGACCGGTCCACCTGCTCCAGGGGGAGTCTCTGAATGATATCCCCAAAGACGCGGTGCTGGTAACCTCCCGGGCTCTGCCGGAGTATGGCGTGGTAGTAGGCCGGGTGGCCGCGGTGGTCAGCGAGGCGGGAAGCGCCACCAGCCATTTGGCCACGGTGCTTCGGGAGGCTCACATCCCGGCGCTTTTCGGAGCCAAAGAGGCCGGCGCCAAGCTTGCTCCCGGTGAAGTGGTAACCGTGGATGCTTACTATGGCAACATTTACGCCGGCCGGGTGGAGGAACTGCTCAAGGCTCCCCGGGGGGGTGGTGAGATGGTGCGCCAGACCCGGGCTTACAAAGTGCTGGAACGGGTTTTAAAGCATGTCATTCCTCTCAATCTCCTGGACCCCCGGGCGGAGAACTTCCGCCCCGAGAGCTGCCGCACCTATCACGACATTACCCGGTTTGGCCATGAAAAGGCTATGGAAGAGCTCTTTCAGGTGTCCGCGGGCCGGTTTGAAGAAGAAGGGGCCCGGCGCCTGGTGAGTTCCATCCCCTTGGAGTTGAACATCATAGACCTGGGGGGTGGCTTGACACCGGAGGCTGCGGACCTGGCTAAAGTCCGCCCCGAACATTTGCAATCCCGGCCGATGCTGGCCTACTGGCGGGGGGTGAGCGCGGTGGGCTGGACCGGCCCCAAGCCCGTGGATTTGGCCGGGTTCATGTCCGTGGTCATGAGCACCGCCACCGACACCAATATTCAGGAGCGTCTCCACGAAAAGAATTTTGCCATCATAACTAATGATTATATGAATCTTTCCAACCGCTTGGGCTTCCACTTCGCCACTATCGAGGCCTTCCTGGGAGCCCCGGGGGAGAACTATGTAAGCTTCACCTTCTACGGTGGGGGTGCCGAGTTGCCCCGCCGTATGCGGCGGGTCCGTTTTCTCACCAGGGTTCTAGATGATCTGGGTTTCCGGGTGGAGCCCAAAGAGGACTCCATTACCGCCCGGATCGACGGTTATGATGCCGATGTCCTGGAAGAGAAGTTGGAAATCCTGGGCCGCCTGATGATGGTAGCCAAGCAGTTGGACATGGTGATGATCTCCGAGGATGCAGTGGAACAGTATTACCAGGAATTTTCTGAGAGTCACCTTAAGGCCGCTCAGATAACCTAAGAAAAGGGCTCGCGCCCGTTTTTTTATTTTTGTGACGAATACGCATTTGTAAGGCAACGGACAAACGCTGTGCCGCTCACGTTGCTAATTGGGGAGGAGATAAAATGGGACGGATTCTGGCCGTGGATGACGAATTGGATATGCTGGCCCTGCTCAAAATGATCATCGAGGGCTATTCCGACCACCAAGTCACGGTCACCAACAATCCTTTGGAAGCCTCCGAACTTTTGGAAAAGGAAAAGTTCGATCTGATTCTCACCGACCTTAAGATGCCGGGCATGGATGGCATGGAGGTGTTGGCCCAGGCCAAGAAAAGGGACGAAGATGCCCTGGTGATGGTGATTACTGCTTATGGATCTTTGGAGTCAGCGGAGGAGGCCATGGCCCAAGGGGCCTTTGACTATATCACCAAGCCGTTCCGCAAAGAACAGATTTTGTTGTCTATTGACAAAGCCATGCGGTGGCGGGATATGGTCCAGCAGAACAAGGCCCTTAAACAGAAGTTGGAGGGGGCCTAGTATGGCGTCTCTGATTTACCTTGCCCCGATTTTTTCGGGCTCACTTGGGCTTGCGTCTCAAACAGGGTGGATCTAGCGCCACCCCTGCGCAAAATCAGCATTAGCACATTAGCAAAGGAAGAATTCTATGGAATGGGTGATCATCCTGGTGGTTGTGGCGACTTTGATTTTCCTTCGCGGCGGGGGTTGCTGAGGGAGATAATACTGCGGCTGGTCCAGCCGCATAAAACCGGGGGCATCTTCTGAAATCGTGAATTTGAACCTGAAACCGATGTCGGGTAATGGCACACAAGAAAGGCAAGAAGGGCCATCATAATGAATCATGTGGAACGGCAGATTGATGGAAAACAAGTGTGGCAACGTTTGATGGAAGGCAACATGCGCTTTGTCCAGGGGTTATTCCAGGGGCGGAATTTACTGGATTTGCGGCGCACCCTGGCCATGGGGCAGCAGCCGGAAGCGGCAGTGCTTTGCTGCTCCGATTCCCGGGTCCCTGCAGAGATCATCTTTGATCAAAGCCTGGGGGACCTTTTCGTAGTGCGGACCGCGGGTCTGGTGCTGGACCCAACCAGCATCGGGAGTTTGGAATACGCCGTGGCGCATCTTCATGTGCCCCTGCTGGTTATCAAAGGCCATGAAAGCTGCGGTGCAGTGACCGCGGCGGTGGAGCACCCCGAAGTTGATGAGGGTCATATCGGGGCGATCATCCAGCAGATTTCTCCGGCGGTGGCCCAGGCCCGCCAAGGCGGCAGAAACGGCAAAGAACTGGTGGAGGCCAGCACCGATCTTCACCTTAAATCCCTGGAAGAGACCTTGCTCCGGGTCAGCCCCATCATTCGGGAAGCCGTCGAGGCCAAACGCCTCGAAGTCATAGTGGCCAAGTATTTCCTCCATGCGGGCCAGGTCCAGCCATTGGCTTCGACTTTTTGATTAGAATTTTTTATAGCGAATGCCAAAAGTTTTTTCAGTTACGGCTCATACTCCAAGAACCTAAAAAACGAGCAATCGGAAGGAATCTTTGGCAAACGCTATAAAGGGAAGAATTTGCGGTAACTGGCCATAAAAAAGGGGAGCCGGATGTCTCCGGCTCCCTTGAATTATTGGTCCGAATTACCTGAAACCCCAGTCCTAATATGAAGGAACTTGGGGCGGGCCGCCTTCTTCACCTTCTGGCGCCTTGGTGAACGGCACCACCAATACAGGCACCGGCAGGGCCCGGCGGGCCACTTCCCGGACCACCCGCTCGGTGGTGGAGCCCAGGAGATGCCGGCCCATAAAGCCATGACCATGGGTGCCCAGCACCAGGAATTTCACTCCCCTGGCTTTATCCAGAAAATCAATGATAGCCGCGGAGGGGTCTTTTTCCCCTTCCAACAGGTGGGGGTGAGCTTCTACTCCTCTTTTTTCGGCCCGTTGCATCGCTTCCTGCAAAACATTTTTGGCATAAGATTCCTGATCTTCTTTCAGGTGCCGGTCAATAAAGGCGAAGTACCCGGCTTTCCGCAGTTGGACCACATGGAGGACATCCAAGGGCAATTCCAGTAAGCGGGCCATATTAAGGGCCCTTTGCATAGCTTCCCAACTGGCGGCAGATCCATCCACCGCCACGGCAATTGACTTGGCTTTTTCCGCGGCCATTAATGGTGGCCTCCTTTCCCGAAGATGACTCCCACCAGCAACCCGGCTCCAACGGCGATGACGACAGCCATGATCCCGAAAAAGACCGGTGAGTTTTGGGAGGTTTGGGTGAGCCAGTTTTCCAGGCCCACCTTCTTAATTTCGATAATGTCCTTGCCATAGCCCACCAGTTCGCCGTTCTGGAAGCAGAAGGACTCCACCTTATACTTGCCCTCGGTAGCCGCGGGCGGGAAGCGGAAATAATGTTTGAAGGCCTTGCCTTCGGAAATTTCCAGGCGTCTGGGGTCTTCCACGATGTTATAAAGGTTGGCTCGCTCTTTGATCTTGAGCAACCCCTTCCAGACCAGGGCCTCGTCTTCAGGAGCCGCTTCACCTCGGATGAGGTGCATCTTCATATTGCCTCGCACTGCCTCATATCCCAGTTCCAATTCTTTGGCGGTTTCTTCCGAGATAATCTGGCTCAAGGGTTTATTGGCATGGATCTTATAGATGAAAGGAGCGCCGGTTACTTCGTACTGCTTCACCGTCATCCAGAAGGGACCGACCCTGCCCTTGACGGAGAGCTTGATGGCTTCCTCTTTTTCCGCGGTGAGTTTTATGACCACATCAGAGCCGGCTACCGGGTTGACCCCGAAAAAGAAGATCTGATCGCCGTGGTAGGATAGGCCGATATCAATGACGTTCTTGGAGGCCGCAGTGACGACTTTATGTTGGGCCTCAGGAGATATGGCCAAGGCTGTTGCTCCCCACAAACAGACCAGGGAGCAGGCCATCAGGATAATCGAGAGCCGTTTCATCTTAGTGCCCACCTCCCTTGGCCGGGGCCAGGCTCACCAAGTCGCTGGGGGTAAGCACCAGATCAAGGAAGAGCTTGACAGTCAGGGCCAGCACAATGATGGCCAGCAGGATGCGAATCTGCTCGCCTTTGAGGCGTTTGCCCGCCACCGCCCCGAACTGTGCCCCAATGGTAGAGCCGCCCAGAAGGATCAAGGCCAGCAGGAGGTCCACAGTGCGGTTCACGATGGCCTGTTGCAGGGTGACGTTAGCCGAGGTGAGAACAATCTGAAACAGGTCGGTGCCGATGGCCGCGATGGTGGGCATGCCGATAATGTAGATCATGGCGGGCACCATGATAAAACCGCCGCCTACCCCCAAAATGGCCGCCATGATGCCTACGATGGTGCCGATGGAGAAGGGAAAAATTGCTGAAGTGTGCAACCCGGAACGATGGAAGTTCATTTTCAGGGGCAGCTTATTGAAGAAACGGGAAAGGCCGCCTTCCCCGCTTGATACTGCGGCAACTTCCGCTGCGGGGCTTTTGCTGCGGCGGATGGTGCGCAAGCTCTCCACGAACATGGCGCCACCCACCAGGCCCAACATGAGCACATAAATTACCTTCATGACAAACTCAAAGTTGCCCACAGCCCGGAGAATTTTGACCAATTGCACCCCGATGGTGCCGCCGAAGATGCCGCCGGCCAGAATTACCAGGCCCATTTTGAAGTCAACGTTCCCCAAGCGCCAGTGAGCGAAGGCCCCCGAGGATGCCGCAGCCACGATCTGGTTGGAGTCCGAAGCCGCGGCCACTGCCGGGGGAATGCCGATCATCATCATCAGCGGAGTGAGCAGGAAGCCCCCGCCAACCCCGAATAGCCCGGAGAGGAAACCCACCACGCCCCCAATTCCCAGGACAAGAAAAAAATTAATGCTCATACCCGCAATGGGAAGATAAATATCCATCCTGCCTGCTCCCTCCCAATAATAGTTCAGATTGCGGGATAGTATGTTAAAAATCTCACAAAGTGTCAAGTTCTTTTCTGTTGTCATAGTTCTGTTGCAAAATGCATCATTGCATGGTAAAATACTAAATAATTAATGGACTTAAAATTGCAAGGCATTTTAAAATGGGATTGGCCTCTCTTAAGCCCTTTGAAATCCAGGCCTTTTTGGAAGAGAAAAAATTTATGTTGCAGAATAAAACAGAGGGCCAGAAGCTTTGCGATTCTCGCCATTATGATTAATGCCCCGAGGAGACTTGGCTAAACCCCGAGGAGGAAGGTCTTGCACTTAAATATTCGCCAGAAAGTGATCTTGGGCTTCACCATTTGTGTCTTGGTCATCGGTTTCATCGGCGGATTCTCTTATCATTACCTGCGAGCCATCGAATTGAAGCAGCATGTGGTCCAGATTGCCGATGACCTCCGGGAGATCGTCTTGGAGATTCGCCGCTATGAAAAGAACTATCTCCTTTACGGCCTGGAGGCGGACCTCAAAGAGAATCAGCAATATGTCCAAAAGGCCCTGGAGGTCCTGGCCACCATCGTGTCCGATGTCCGCAACCTGAGAGTGGCTTCCCAGATGGAGACCTTCAAGCAGGATTTGCTGGCCTACCGGGGACTGATGGAACAACTGGCCAAACCCGGGAAGCGGGGCCAAGCGGAAAGCCGGGCTCTGGAAGAACAATTGCGAACCATGGGCAAGGCCCTGGTGGACCTTTCGGTGAAATTGGTGGCCTTCGAGCGTTTACGGATTCTGGAAATCATCACAACTCTGAAGACCCAGCTACTCATCTCCCTGTTTGTCTTTCTGGCCTCCATGGGGTTCCTCATCTTTATTGTCAGCCGCAAGATTATTTTGCCTTTGCGGGTAATTGAAAATACCACCAGGCGCATTGCTCAGGGAAATTTTAAGCCTTTGCCGGTGCTGGATACCCGGGACGAAACCCAGCGGGTGGTGGAGGCTTTCAACCGCATGGTGGCAGAGCTGGAACGGCGGCAGGACCAACTGGTGCAGGGGAAAAAGATGTCATCCTTGGGAGTCTTAACCGCGGGGATTGCCCATCAGCTGAACAACCCCCTTAACAATATTTCCACGTCCTGCCAGATAATTTTAGAGGAATTGGACCAGGGTGACCTGGAATTGGTCAGGAAAATGCTGACTAATGTGGAGCAGGAGGTTTACCGGGCCCGGGATATCGTCAAAGGGCTTTTGGAGTTCTCCCGGGTGCGGGATTTTGCCCTCAAGGCTATTCCCCTGGAAGACGTGGTCAAACGTTCGATCCGGCTCATCTCCAGCCAGGTGCCTCCGGGGATTGATTTGGTGGATGAGGTGCCTTGGGACCTGGTGCTGGAATTAGACCCCCAGAGGATGCAGGAGGTTTTCTTGAATCTTTTGATGAACGCCATTCAGGCCATTAAAGAGATCCCAGGGGAAATCCGCATTACTGCCGCGCCTGACCCGGCTAGTCATGAAGCAGTCATCACCATCGAGGATACCGGAGTGGGCATCCCCAAGGAGGAGTTGGACCGGGTCTTTGACCCCTTTTATACCACCAAGGAAGTAGGAGTCGGCACCGGACTGGGATTGTCCATTGTCTACGGCATTATCGAGAAACATCAAGGTCACATCGCAGTGGAAAGCAAGGAAGGGGAGGGGACCAGGTTTACCATCCGCATGCCTTATAAGCCCCAGGCCAAGTCAGAGAGGACCTCATGAAGAGACGCAGTAAGATCCTCATCGTCGAAGACGAATTGATCGCCCGGGAAAACCTGGATCATGTGCTCAAAAAAGAAGGGTATGATACCGTGGCGGTGGAAAGCGGCGTCCTGGCCTTCAAGGAACTGGAAAAACAAGAATTTGACCTGGTCATGACGGACTTGCGCATGCAGCAGGTGGACGGCTTGCAAGTGTTGGAGCGCACCAAGGAGCTCTATCCCGATACCGAGGTCATCATGATCACCGGTTTTGCCACCGTATCCACAGCAGTGGAGGCCATGCAGAAAGGGGCCTATCACTACCTGCCCAAGCCTTACAAGATTGACGAAGTGCGCATCCTGGTGGGCAAGGCCCTAGAAAAGCGCTCTCTGCGCCAGGAAGTTACCGAACTGAAGCGCCAGGTCCAGAGCCAGAAAACGGTGCCCTTCCTGATTGGAAAAAGTCCCAAGATCGAGCTTCTGAAAAAGACCATCGAACAGATTGCCCCGAGTGACGCCACGGTGCTAATTCTGGGAGAGACCGGCACCGGCAAGGAACTGGTGGCCAAGGCTATCCATCACCTCAGCCCCAGGGCTGAAAATCGTTTTCTAGCCATCAACTGCGGCGCCTTCAGCGAAGACCTCCTGGCCAACGAACTCTTCGGGCACGAAAAAGAAGCCTTCACCGGAGCCCGGGGAGTCAAAAAGGGCCTTTTGGAAGCGGCCTCAGGAGGCACCATCTTGCTGGACGAAATCGGGGACATGCCCACTTCCATGCAGGTCAAGCTGCTCCGGGTCCTTCAGGATAAGACCCTGATGCGGGTTGGTGGCACCACCGAGATCCCTGTGAACATCAGGGTCCTGGCCGCTACCAACAAAGATCTGAAAGGTCAGGTGGATTCGGGCAATTTCCGGCAGGACCTGTATTACCGGATCAACGTGGTCACCTTGCATCTGCCCACCCTGGTGGAGCGCAAGGATGATATCCCCCTATTATGTCAGCACTTTTTGAGAAAGTTCTCGGAGGCCCAGGGTAAAAAAATTGACAGAATTTCCGACGACGTCACTGAGGTTTTGCTGGAATACGAGTTTCCGGGCAACATTCGCGAGCTGGAAAATATCATTGAACGGGCGGTTACCCTATGCAGCGGCAGCGTTATCGAAATGCACCACCTGCCCCTGGATTTCCAACAGCCCCATTTCCAGGTACAACGCCACCAGCGGCGGGAGTTCGCCACTTTGGAAGAAAATGAAAAAGAGTATATTTCCTGGGTACTTAATCAAGTAAACGGGAACAAAACCAAGGCCGCAGAAATCTTGGGAATCGATCGGGTCTCCCTCTGGCGCAAGCTCAAACGCTACGATTTTGATAACGGCTTCTGAGATTTTCTGACCCAAACATTTTTTTAGAAAAATTGGAAAATATATTGTAATAAAGGCAAAATAATTCTACCCTTTTAGACGTTATCTCTCCGGAAAGTCTTCAATTAAAGAAATGAAAGCTCTTTGTTCGAAGATGGGAATCAGATCTTCGGATAAGCACTTATATTAAGATGCACGTTCTAATACAATGACACGAATATCTGCAACTATCCTGGTGGTGGAAAATGGGGAAATGTTAAGGCCCCTGATCTGTGAAATCTTGCAAAGGGAGGGCTATGATGTACTGGCTGCTCAGGACGGTGAAGCAGCTTTATCGGTTTGGAAACACCATCAGGGCCCTATAGATTTAGTCCTGACTGATGTGGTGATGCCGAAAATGAGCGGCAAACAATTAGTAAAGCGTTTGCGATTGTTAAAACCTGAGATCAAAGTAATTTATATGTCCGGATACGAATTAGGTTTACTTTCCGCCGACAACAAATACGATTCTAACGCCTGGTTCATCCAAAAGCCTTTCCGACCGGCTGAATTAAGCAAATTGGTGGGGGAAATATTGAAGTCTTAAGTAATCCATGCCACTGTTAATGCCATTCCATCAAAACATCAGTCATTTTTAGGCAGCAGCACCAGGTCCACCAGGGATTCGATTTTGTCGGCTAAAACTATCTCCAATCCTGCCTTTACTTCATCTTCCAGGTTACTGATATCCACTTCGTTAGGTTTGGGGAAAACCACCACCTGAACCCCGGCCCGCTGGGCGGCCAGGACCTTTTCCCGGATGCCGCTCACCGGCAGGATGCGTCCGGAGAGGGTAAGCTCCCCACTCAGGGCCACGTCCCGCCGGGCAGGCCGCCCGGTGAGCAGAGAAAGCAGGGCCATAGCAATGGTTATCCCGGAAGACGGCCCCTCCTTGGGAATGGCCCCGGAGGGCAGGTGAATGTGAATATCGCTGTCGGTGAAAAAGTCCGGAGCGAGGCCGAATTGTTCGGCGTGGCTGCGAATATAACTTAGGGCAGTCTGGGCCGACTCCTGCAAGACGCTGCCCAAGGAGCCCGTGAGAATCAACTGTTTGTGGCCCCGCATGCGGGTGGCTTCCACGAAGATGATTTCACCCCCGAATTCGGTCCAGACCAGCCCAGTGGTGACCCCCACCTGATTGCCCATCTCCGCCACTTCGTGGCTGAATTTTCTGGGTCCCAAAAACTTTTCCACCAGGTCTTCGTCAACGCTGAGGGCGCAGGTTCCTTTCTCCTGGACACAGATCCGGGCCAGCTTGCGGCAGACCATGGCCATTTCCCGGTCCAGGTTTCTCAAACCCGCCTCCCGGGTATAGCCCCGGATGATCTTGGCAATGGCCCCTTCGGTAAATTCTATTCCCAGATGACCCAGGGCGTGCTCCCGAAGCTGGCGGGGAATAAGGAAGTTCTTGGCGATTTCGATTTTCTCGTGCTCAGTGTAACCCGGAAAATAGATGACCTCCAGGCGGTCCAGGAGGGGAGGCGGCAGACTCTCCACCACATTGGCGGTGGTGATGAACATCACTCCGGACAAATCAAAGGGCACATCCACGTAGTGGTCCACAAAATTGGCGTTCTGTTGGGGATCCAAAATTTCCAGGAGCACCGAGGCCGGATCGCCTCGAAAATCCTGGCCGATCTTGTCGATCTCATCCAGCATGAAAACGGGATTATTGACCTCCAGACGCTTAAGTTCGTTGATGATGCGGCCGGGCATGGCTCCGACGTAGGTGCGGCGGTGGCCCCGCAATTCTGCTTCGTCCCGGAGACCGGCCAGAGACAGGCGTACGAACTTGCGCTCCAGGGCTTCGGCAATGGCCTGCCCGATTGAAGTTTTGCCGGTGCCGGGAGGACCGGCGAAGCACAGGATGGGACCCCGGTTCATCTGCATGTGACGCTTTTTGTCGATGATTTCCCGCACCGTGGCCCGGAGTTCGTCCAGTTTAATGGGCTTGGATAGGTAATGGGCCGCGCCTTTTTTCAGGGCGTCCACCGCGGAGCTCACCGTAGCATAACCGGTGACCATGACGATTTCAGTGTGGGGAGCGATCTGTTTGACGGATTCCAGAAGCTGAATGCCATCCATTTTCTCCATCTTCAAATCTGTAAGGATGACGTCGAACTCCTGGGCCTTGACCTTTTCCAAAGCCTCCATGCCGTTGGCTGCGGTGGCCACCTGGTGGCCTTCTTTATGCAGAATATATTCCAAATTGGTCCGGGCGATTTCTTCATCGTCCACCACCAGGACCTGGGAGGTCTGCACGCTGCACAAGGTTCGCACCGCCAAATACTCCAGAATGCGTTCTTTGACGTGCTTCAGGCCATAGTGCTGGGATGCCAGGATGCGCTCCGCCCTCTTCAAGTCAAGGTTATCTTCAGTGTAGCGGTTCCAGGGAAGAGAGATCAGGTAATCCAGGTAATTGATACCGATGGAGTATTCGGCCACGGAAGGATCGGTTTTGTCCAGCCGCTCCAGTTCCTTCATGGCAATGGCGGCCACCCCTTCGGGCAAATGGGCCTTTTGCACGGCAGTGCGCAATTCCACCAGTTCCTGGGCCGGCTTGGGGCGCTCCTCTTCGCTTGCTTTTCGGAAAAAAACCATGACTGATAACCTTAATAAAGTTTAAGTCTAATCGGTTAATTATAAGGGATTATCCCTGCAACAGCAATGCATTGCTGGGGACAGTCATTTTTAATTTCATGATTTTCTTATCAATTTTTCTACAGGCCATGACCAGCCCGGTCTGCTGTTGCATTATGCAATCATAATCGGAAAATATTGCAATAATATGGAATATACTGAATAGATTGAAGATTTAACTATTGTCAATTTAACTGCTGCATACTGCAACAGTCAATAATTCTTAGAAATCCAGCTTACATAATAATTATCACTGAAAAATCAAATAGATATATAACAATTATGACTTTGGCAAGGTTTTTGTATTCATATCAGGAAAAGAGCTACTCCCCCCCTTCCAGGTGGGCAAAAGGAAACCGAGGGGAAGGTTAAGACCATGATGAACTTCAGCAATGAAAAAGGCAAAGGCAGAAAGCCGGGGGATGGAAATTCCTCTTCATCCCGGGGTTCCGGCCAAGGGAATGGCGGCGCGAATAAATCCAACAACCGGCACGAGGTCAAGCGCAAGATCCTGGTGGTGGCTAAAAACTACGCCTTCACCACCGGGGTGATGGATTATGCCGCTAGCCTGTGCCAACGTCTGGGTTATGACATTATCGCCATGAACGTCAATCCCACTCTGGGCCAGACGGGCAAGTTCTTTTCACCTTATAACCAGCACCTACGGAGCAAATTCACCGAGCGGGCCCAGGCCGCCTGGGCTATGGTGGCGTCAGAGTTGGCCCGGCAGGGGATTAATGCTGAGCATGTAGTGAAATTCGAAGCTCTGGCTGCGGCCATCAAGGATTTGAATCACGCAATCAAGCGCATTGACTTTGTCATCACCGATGCGGGCATCAAGGACGAGGAAATTATGGGGGAGATTCCACTCCCCGTCTTCAGCATCTCAGGATATCAAGGAGAACAGGTAATGGCTCAAGAACTGGAAACGAAGGGCAGAAGCAAGCTGCTGGGCAAGACCGTGGGATTGGGGTTGGCCACTGCGGCCCTCTATGCGGCAGTTTTTACCAACACCGGAACCGTAATGAAGTACTTCACCAAGGGGGGCATCTTTGCCGCTCTGCCTATTGCAACGGTGTTTGTCTTCTCATTTGTGCATGGTGCTTTTTCTTCAAGTTTGTGGTCTCTCCTGGGCATTGAAGCCACGAAGAAGGTGCAGCCCCGGGTGGCTCCGAAGCGGCCGGCGCAGAGAAAGCGTCCTCGCCCGCAGTTAAACCTGAATGCCTAGCCGGTAAACCAGCCTATTTCTCAATGGGATAGGCTGGTGGGGAGAATTTTCTGCAATCCTCCGGAACATAAAGCTATTAATAAATGACTTTTTGAAGGGAGAAAGTGACCATGCAAGATATTGCCGCAAACGTTCAATTTATCGATTTAAGTCTGATATCCATTGCGTTCTTATTTATCGTAGGTTTTATCGGTGGCCTGGTGAGCGGCTTCATCGGTTCCGGCGGCGCTTTTGTTCTGACCCCCGGCATGATGAGCCTGGGGGTCGCGGGCACGGTGGCCGTGGCCAGCAACATGTGCCACAAGTTCCCCAAAGCCATGGTGGGAGCTTACAAGCGCTGGAAATACGGCCAGGTGGACATCAAGTTGGGTCTGGTCATGGCGTCTTCTGCGGGCATCGGGGTGTGGGTAGGCATCAAGATCCAGGAATGGATCCTGCAACAGTGGGGCAAGGCCGGCTCCAACCTCTACGTCAGCCTGTCTTTTGTAATCATTCTGGTGGTGGTGGGAGGCTACGTCTTCTACGATGCCTTCAAGACTTCCAAATCCGGCGGGGAGGAAAAGGTTTCCCCTCTGGCTACGTGGCTGCAATCCATTAACCTGCCCCCCATGATGCACTTCAAGACTGCCAACGTGCGCATCTCCATGTGGTTCACTCTTCCCATCGGCTTTGCCACCGGGATGCTGGCGGCCACTATTGCAGTGGGCGGCTTCATCGGAGTTCCCGGTATGATCTATGTGATCGGGGCCAGCGGCCTAGTAGCCTCGGCTACGGAACTGGTCATCGCCTTTGTCATGGGATTCTTTGGCACCATCAAATGGGCCATGAACGGCCAGGTGGACATCCGACTAACCCTGATCATCCTGGCGGGCTCCCTGTTGGGGGTGCAGTTGGGGGCCATCGGCACCACCTATGTTAAAGAGCACATGATCAAGATCGTCATGGGCACCATTATGATCATCGTGGCCGTGAGCCGGGGTCTGGCGGTGCCGCAGTATCTCACGGAATTGGGTCTGATCTCCATGGGCGCTACCGCCCTGTCTATCCTCAGAATTGCCAGCTTTGTCATCATGTGCATCGCCCTGAGCGTCGGCGCTTTTATCATCCTGGGCGCCATGTGGAAGGCCAAGCGGGCCGAGGCAGCCGCCAAAAAGGCCGCCGCGGGGTACGCCCTGGTATAATTGCTCCGGGCTATTCATGCCAAAAGGGGCCGCCGTCAAACGGTGGCCCTTTTTTATGCCGGTGATTTTAGCTTGTGGTCATAAAATTTTGTATTGAAATTACCGGCAATTATGAAGCCTTCGAAAGCGGGTCCCCTGCCTGGGCCACCGCCATCACCCCCCATACCTGCTGATAAGTTTTCATCCTGGCATATCACCGTTGCAAAGGCCCTTGAGGGTAAACTATTATCCACTACCAAATAATCCAGGCGTGCTTATATTAAAAAATGAGTAAAATTTCCTGAAATTTATAGGAGCTCGACGTTCTTCCTATATGATTCCTATCGATCCGGCCCTATACCCTAAAATAGTGATAGCCCTGGGAGGCAATGCCCTGGTCCGGCCGGATGAAGCTGGCACCTTAGAGGAACAGCGTGGCAGGATCAGCGAGGCCATGGTACCCACCGCCGACCTGGTCGCGAGGGGATTCGCCATAGTAATAACCCATGGCAGCGGCCCCATGGTAGGACATTTGCTTCTTCAGATGGAATGTGCCCGCTTGGCCGTGCCCCCGATGCCTCTGTTTATTTCCGACGCTGACATCGAGGGGAGCCTGGGGTACCTTATCCAGCAATGTCTGGCAAATGAACTGCATCGCCGCGGCCAAAAGCGGGGAGTGATTACGGTGGTCACCCAGGTTGAGGTGTCTGCAGATGATCCCGCATTTAACGCTCCCGACAAACCCATCGGTCCTTTCTATTCTGCCGAGGAGGCTGGGGGTCTTGAAAGTGAACGGGGCTGGAGGCTCATGGAGGACGCCGGCCGCGGCTGGCGCCGCGTAGTGCCATCCCCCCGCCCCTTGACCATAATTGAAAAGGAAATCATATCTTATCTCTTGTTTGGCGGCATCATCGTCATTGCCGCTGGGGGCGGTGGGGTGCCGGTAATCCGCAGGTTCAACGGCGATTTAATCGGAGTGGAGGCGGTCATAGATAAGGATCGGGCTTCCGCTTTGCTGGCCAGGGAAATCGCGGCGGATCTCTTGATCTTTTTAACCGCGGTGGAGTGTGTTTATACAGATTTTTTAAAGCCTCAACAACGTCCCTTGCTGACCCTGAGTCCCGCCGAAGCTCGGAAGTTTCAGCAGGAGGGCCATTTTGCCCCTGGCAGCATGGGCCCCAAGATCGAGTCGGCCCTCGAATTTTTATCCCAGGAGGGGAGGCGGGTGCTGATCACTCGGCCCGAAAGCCTGGCGCTGGCCCTGCAAGGCCAGACCGGTACCCATATTTTTTAGTGGAAAGGAAAGGATGAATTGGTTGAATAAAGAGTTTATCCCGCCGAGGCGAATCCGGTTCAGGAAGACCGGACCCGGACCCCCTTGACAGATCATATTTTTAACAATATCACAATATAAAACCCCTCTCCAGGAGGCCCAAATAAATCAGGCTGTCTGTTGGCCAGTAAGGAGTACCATGGAAATCGAAGAGGAAAAAGCGGCACAACCGGCTGGCTTGCCCCAACTGCTGCCGTTGGTGATCGAAATTATTCCCGGACAGGCGGGTGAAGGACTCATGGAGGTATTTGAACCGGGGAGTTATGAAGGCAGGTCTCTCCAAGAATTGTGTGAAAGGATGTTGACCAAAACTAATTGGGATATAGAGGCTATGCAAGTGCTGGAGGATATTCAAAGGCAACTTGACGGCGGCAGGCTCCTGGCCAAAGGGAGTGATATTAGCGGTGCTGTCGAAAAGTATGCAATTATTGAACAGACTACGGCTGAAGAACGGTACCGCTATGTGGCCGTGAGGGCCATCAAGCCTCAAGAAGGGGGTCTTTAAGAAGGAAATACCACGGTGCTACAGTTATTAGACTCCGATATGCAAGTTGTGGTGGCCTCGAATTTCATTTTTTTGCCGCTTCTTCTAGATCCTGAGATAGCCTCGGAAATCAAGGCCATTAAGAGTTCCCCAGGCCAACCTGGCGGTCGAGGGTCGCCGGACTGGGATAATCTCATTGCCGTTGACGGCAGATATTTCCTCAAAGCCTTGAGCTTGTCCTCCCTGCTGCAGAACTTTCAATATCTCCACCCCCATGCCTATAACCAGCTAAAAAGTGATTGCCTGGAGAGGTATTTTCCTTCGGCTGTTTCGGCCAGAAACGAAGTTTCCCTGGATGATAAACTGAAAACCATCATCTTCCAGATAATGCCCCATTTCGTCAGGAAGACAGAGCGGACCGGCAGAATAAGATCGAATAACCAGGGGATATTGGAATTTATCGGGGAAATAATCGATATTCCCCAAAAGTACTTTGATCAAGCATCAACTCAATTTCATCCAGAATTGCTGGGCAAAAGGCTCCATGAGTTGGAAAATCTTGAAGTAACCGTAGCGCCTCTGGGGGAGGGTGTAATCTCCACTCGAGATTTGCGCTGCTGGTTCCACCAGGCAATGGCCAAAAGCATAATTGAAAATGAAAAAGACCGTCTCAAACAAACGATCGGCCAACAAGAAAAACCTTTCATGAGCGGAAGGCAGACTGCCGTCTTGCTATACCTGTCTGAAAAAGGCTCTTTAGAGATCGATGGCTTTGGTTTCTCCCGAATTGGTAGCACCAGGGATTACGTAATTTATAAGCACACGGGAGAATATGCCCTTAAAGATTATTATGGCCAGATTTACCTGTTTCCCGATTGTCGCGTCGCGGTTTCCACCCTTGCCCGCATGAGACCGGTAGTAATGGAAAAATATAAGCATCCTTTCTTGCGCCGGCATTCTGCCCGGCAGGAGATCTGCCTGACAAATTTCCACTCACCACTGGCCTTCACTGCCTCGGATGCCATTGCCGCCCTGGAACAAGGGGTCAATGCTTTGTATTATGGCTACAATTATCGACGCCGCAACGGTTATCACAGCCTGGATAAACTTCCAAAAGAGGAACGGCTAGTGGATTTCGAGGATCTGCGCATTGCGCCGGATCACCACAAAATTTCTTCCGGACGGGTGGAAGTGAAAAATGCCTACCGTTGAAACGGGTTTGTTAAGGCATCTGAAAAGCGAACGGTCCCAGAAGAAAGCCAAGCTGCCGTTTAAACCATCTCTTTTTGTAAAAATTCTCGCCTTGGTGCAGGAATATGGCTTGGAGGGGGAATTTTTGAGCCAATTGGAGAAATCCACCAACCAGCAATGGCAGGCCGAACCGGAGTATGACCGGATTGAGGATAAAAAGAAACTCGGGGCCCCCTTATTTGCTTTGGCCACGCCGGCGGAATTTGCTCTTACTTTGGCCATTATCGATAAGGTCAACAATCCTTACCTAGCTTTCGCCAATTCCCCGGACGAGATCTTGGCGTGCAACTCCCTTTTCCGTTGCGACCCTGCCCTGGCACCCCAGAAATTGGCTGCCCATCATTTCCAGACCCTCCTGCTATGCCATTATGCTGAGGAAGAGTTGCAGGTTTTAACCCCGCGAAATTCAAAGCCGGATGCGGAATTAGATGAATCTTTACAAAAGCGTTTGGAAAAGCTTCGGAATTTTTTGGCCGAAGTCAAAGCATAATAGCTTCGTAAACAGTCAAAGATTCCCTCCACCTTGATGGGGGAGGGTTAGGGTGGGGGTGAAATAATTCGCATATTTTCGAATAGTTATTATCTTCCTCCTCCCTAAATCCTAATAGGGAAAAAGGTTTTTAAGAATTCATTGAGCCTAGAGCTTAAAGGGTCCATAGCCATGCATGACGAAATTTCACGTCAAAAAAAACAACAGATCAAAGAGAAGCTGGGGCAGCTTAAAGAACGCCAGGTCAGCGAAACTGTCCGGCAAATCCTGGAATTCGATAAAACTCCCGCCGCCCTTAAGGCTGACCTTGACCGGTTTATTGTAGGGCAAGACACCGGGAAAAAAATCATTTCAACTGCCATCGCCTTCCATTACCGCAGGTTGGCCACTGCACTCAAGGAAGCGGTTAATGGAAAGGAGAAGGACTTCGATGCTGCCCTGCGGACCACCAGAACTCCCAAGGCCAATATCATGATCGTGGGGCCCACGGGGTGCGGCAAGACTTATACCAGCGAAATCGCCTCGGAGTTGGTGGGGGTTCCTTTCATGGTGGTGGACCTGGCCAAATTCAGCGAAGTGGGCTACGTGGGACACAACGTTACGGACATCCTGGTTGACCTGTTGATCTCGGCGGGAGGCAACTCCCAGGTTGCCCAAATAGGCATTGTTTATCTGGACGAAGTTGACAAGATTGCCACCGAGCCCGGAATTTACCGGGATGTTTCCGGCAAAGGGGTTCAAAAGGGCCTCCTGAAGTTAGTGGAAGGCATTGAAAATACACTTGATTTGGGAGGGGAGAGAATCACTCTGTCCACCAAACACGTTCTTTTCATTGCTGGAGGGGTATATGACAACCTGGAGGACATTGTCAAAAAACGGCTAAACAACCAGAGTCTAAACGGGGACTGGCAAAACCAACTCAATACCGAGGACTTTGTCACTTTTGGGATGAAAAGACAGCTGATGGGAAGGTTTCCAGTCCGGGTGGTCTATAGTTTGTTATCGACCCAAGACCTCAAAGATATCATGATTAAAAGTGAGGGTAGCCCTCTTCGGGCTTATATTGATGATTTTAAAGCCTGGGATATTGACCTATCCTTTACCGACGGCGCCGTAACCGAAATAGCCCGTTGGGCAGAACTGGAAGGAACCGGAGCCCGGGGTTTAGTCAGCATTCTCCACCGTCTCTTGCATGATGAAATGTTTCGGCTACCCGGAACCTTCCAGGGTAAATTTGTTGTGGACGAAAGCCTGGTCCAGGAGAGATTGGGATGAGGTTCAAGAGCCTGGCAGAACTGAAACGGGGGGAAGCTTATGAGATCGAACTGGCCTCGTTGCCGCAAGAAATCAAGTTGACGAGCTTTGCCAAGGCCAAGGCTTTTAAAATCAATGAGTTGGTGCGCCAGATCCATGAAGACAGTTATGAATGGTACGGATACACCCTGGGCAGCAAGGAAAACCCGGAACGGATCGTAGATATCGGTTTGCCGGAAAATGATGAAAATATGCAGCAATACACCCGGGTGAGCCCGGAAAATATTGCCGCCTATCAGCAGTCTCTCCCGGTTGAGCGGATTATCAACGGCTGGATTCATTCTCACGGTAAGCTTAGCTTTCAAGGGTTTTCGCAAATCGATGCCGAAAATCAAAGAGTGGTGCTCGATTACATTACCACCCTCCTAAAAGTGCCCGTGGCCAAACGGGAACTGCTGATCCGGGACCTGGTCCTCCTTGTGGAAGGCCAGTGCGGCGACGAAGATCTGAAAAAGGGCAGCGTCAGCCTCATTACGGACGCCCCCATTGCCAAAGCCAAAATAATGGAGACCGTTTACGGGGGGTTTTGCTATGCCATCGTCATCGGCGATTCAGGCTGGCATCAACAGGAGATTCATTATAAGAGACGGGGCATCCTTTCAGGGCACACCTCCTTCAGTCAAAAATCCGCCGAGATTATTCATTTGGAAACCCAGGAGTCTTTGACCCAATCAGACATCGCTGCCCTTCAAGAGGAGGTTAAGCACAAAATTCAACCTTTGAAGTATGTCCTCGCCAAACTGGAAAGTATGTAACTTTTAAGCTGGTTTTTCAGAGTTTCTCTCTTTGCGCCCGAACCCTGGACCACTATGAGGCTTGACGAAAGACTGAACAGACAGCTAGGGATAGAAGGCTGGGACCAGAGCATTTTAAGCGAGGCCCGCATCGGGGTTGTTGGTGACGACGACCGGTTGGCCTCGCTTTTTATTTTGTCCGCCTCAGCCTTGGGAATTGACCAGGTCGTGGTTATCGCCCCTGCCCTGGATGAGCCGCTTCTGGATATGGCCCGGAAGATCAATCCCTGGTTTAGATTAATATTCTTGGAAGGTTATTATACCCACCCCTTGCTGGGCGATATATTGCAAGGGTGCAAGGTTATTGCGGATCTGAGCCGCTATGGGCTGGCCAATAAACTGCTATTGGAGAGAGGGCGTAAAGCCAGCCTCCCCATTATTCGCGGTTTCTGCTTTGAAGAGGAAGATATCGCAGGTTTCAAGATTTTCACTTATTTAAGGGGGCGTGAATGGCAGGAACTCGAAGAAGTGGTTTCCTCGGTTAATCTCCCCTCAAGCCATCCTGATGATGCTGTCTTGGATATCATCTGTGCGGCAATTGTTCTGGAGGAAACTAAAAATATCTTGATGGGCCGAAAGGCCTCGGCAGATGTGTTCAGCTACTACAGAAAGAAATTAGCCCCGGTCCGGAACGATATGGCCATAGGGGTGGTGGGCGCGGGAGCCCTGGGCAACTTTGTCGGTTTGGGGCTCGCTTACTCCGGATTTCAGGATATCACGTTCATTGATCCGGATGCCATTGAGATAAGCAACCTCAACCGCCAGGTTTTTTTTTACGATGCCTTGGGATTAAATAAAGCCGAGATATTGGCCCAAAGGCTTAGCAGTCAATTTGGATTAAGGGCCAGATCCTCGGTGTCTTATGTAAGAAGCGATACCGACCTTTCTCCGTTCGAGATTATCTTCGATTGTGTGGATAATTATGAAACCAAGATAGTGCTGAGCGAGACCTGTGAAAAGCAGAAGAAAATCCTGATATCCGGTGGCACCAGCGTTGATAAGGGGCAGGTAGTAGTCTTTGACCCGGGCCGCAACCAAGCGGCTCCTGCGGCTTTGCTGGGTCTGTATGAAATCGTGGACCGGCGCCGGCTCGAGACCTACCAGCGCCCAAAAGAGTCCTGTATCTATCAACCTGATCCATCAATCATCATGACCAATCAAATAATTGCTGGCTTCATGGTGGATTCCTTAAATAGGCTTCTGGCTGGTCAGGACCCGGTAAACATCTTTTATGAGGCCGATTCCCTGCAAAAAATTTGAATTGAATTAGATGCGATTTCTCTGGCTGGACTCACCTGCCCCAGGGGCAAGAAACCAGGAGGATAAACATGGACAAAGATCTCATGTGGTTTTTTGATGAACTGCCGGAGGATTATAAAAATTTCCGGAGAGAAGCCAAGGGTCCGGAGCGGGAGTATTTGGAACTGCGTAATCTTTTGCAGGTGGCCGAAGCAAAACTTCATGCTGAACCCGGAAATGAGGACCTCCAGGCGAAAGTAGGGTATTTTAAAAAAAGGATAAAAAGGCTGGAAGAAAAATTCCCGTGGCTTGCCTCGGACTTGATGTTGGAGTATTCCCTATGGGGTGTGCCACATTAATTGGAAGTGAGAAATGGCTATTGACGGCATTTGAACCATTGGAAAGGTTTTACGATTTAATTAACAGGACTTATAGTTCCCTTCCCCTTGATGGGGTGGGAAAAAGTGCTCCAATTCCCCCTCCCCCTACCCCCTCCCACCAGGGGAGGGGAATAAACTGGCATGTTATGCTGTCATTTTATTAAGAAACACTTCACTAGAAACCGGAACCTAAAATCGCCTCAGCTTGCCGCGGCTTCTTGGGGCCGGAGGCACTTGAGGCTGTAGTCTTCGGTCTTGAAGGCCTGGAGGACCCGTTCGGCGACCGCGTCGGAGGCCAGGGCCAGGTCCAGTTGGCGGCAGAAGGCGATGAGCAGCCCGGCCAACTCCAGGGTCTGTTCGGTTTCCATGAGGGAGAGCTTGACCAGACGGCCCTGGACCAGGTCGCCCCGGGTCTGGGCTTTAAAGCCCAGGTCGTCCAGGATTTGCTTGACCAGGCGGGCCCGGCGCTCCCGGCGCTCGATGCCGGCGGCTCCGCCCTTGAACTGGAAACTGATGTAATTGTCGTTTTTCTCTTCGGAGATGTAGGCGTCCACGATGCCGAAATGGTAGCCGATCCGGGAGTTGAAGTTGAGATAGTTCTCGGTGACGATGGCGAAGCTCTTGCCGCCCAGGCCCCGCTCCGCCTTGGCCATGTCGTACATGGTGTTGGCGAAGACGGAAATGAAGCCCTTGAGGTCCGGGGCTACCTGGCCGGCCCAGGTCACCTGGGGGTGGTGAAAGCCCCGGAGAAGGGCCCGGAAGGGGCGGCTGATGACATCGTCTTCGGTGACTTGTTCCTGGCCCGTGACCTTGAGGCCGCCCCCCAGGTCCAGGATAAAGAGGTTGAGGGGCAGGTCGGTCTTGAGGCGGCGGACCCCGCCCGATTCCAAAGCCTTCTCCATGTCCGGGATGAACATGGCATCCATGGCCTTTTCATGGCTGAACCGGGTGATGTCGTGGAGGGTGCGGCAATTTTTGGCCTGGAAGTCCGGGCTCTCGGGGTCCAGGAGGTTGAGGCGGGTGACAAATTGTAAAATGCGGCGCAATTTTTGGTAAACGGGGTCGCTGCGCCACTCTTCATCGAGGGGGACCTGGCGCTGCAAGAGCTCGGGGATGATGCCGGGATAGATCAGGGCGGCGTCGGCGTCCACGGTGACCAGTTGACCGGCATGGAGAACCTTGGTGGCCCCGCCCACCTCCACCAGGGTGGGAACGCGGAACTCCCGGGCCAGGATGGTCATGTGGTCGGTGGGGCTGCCCACTTCGGTGACGATGGCCGCGATGCGGTCCATGACCAGCACCAGGCGGGCCGAGGGCTGCCGGGCCACCACCACGGCGCCCGGCGGGATGGCTCCCACATCTTCATCGTGGAGGAAGTGGTGGACCCGGCCGGCGGCGGCGCCGCCCACCGCCCGGATGCCGTAGTGCAAAAGGGGCGGCGCCTGGGGCTCCGGGGAGGGCGGGCGCGGCTCTTCGGCGAAGGCCGGGGCGCTGAGGCGCAGCGGTCGGGATTGCAGGATGATAATGTTGCCGGCCTCCCCCACGGTCCATTCGATATCCTGGGGCGTCCCGAAGTGTTCTTCCAACTCCAGGGCAATGTCGGCCAGGGTCCGGACCTGGTCGTCGGTGAGGCTGGGGGCCTGGGCCTGTGGGGATGCAAGGGTCACCTCCTCCACCCCGCCCTCCGGGGCGCAGATGAGGGCCACGGGTTTTTGGGCCACGCGGCGCTTAATGATGGGGTAGGGGGCTTGACCGCTCACCGTAAAGAGGTCCGGGGAGACAGTGCCGTCCACCGCGTACTTGCCCAAGCCCCAAACTGAGGAAATCAGAACAGTGCCCTCCTGGGGGGCGTGGGGGTCCAGGGAAAACATGACGCCGCTGGCCCGGGCCGGGACCATGGCCAGGACGCCCACGGCCATGGGCAGGGCGTTGACGGAAAATTGCTGGTATTTCCAGTAAAAGATGGCCCGGGAAGTGAACTTGCTGGCCACGATTTCCTTGTAGTGCCGGGGTAAGGAAGCCGCGTCCACGTTGAGGAGGGTGGCGAACTGGCCGGCAAAGGAGAATTCGGTGTCCTCACCCACGGCGCTGGAGCGCACCGCCAGCCAGGGGGTGGGAAGGTCTTGGGCCGCCTGAATGATGGCGTCTTCCAGGTCCTGGGGGAGGGGGGCCTGGAGCACCATGGCTTGCAACTCCCGGCTGATGGTTTTGAGGGTATCCAGGTCTTGGATGCTGGCTTCGGAAAGCTTGGCTTCGATATCTGCCGCCAGGCTGGAAGATTCCAGGAAGCGCTTGTAAGCCGCGGCGGTGATGGCAAAACCCTGGGGCACCGGCAGGCCGATGCGATTGCCAATCTCCCCCAGGTTGGCCATTTTGCCGCCCACCGCCGGGGCCAGGGCCTGATCCAAGGCCGACAGCGGCAGGATATACGGGGTGTCCGGGATGGTGGGCACCTCTTCCAGGACTTCGAGCATTTCTTTCTGGAGGCCTTCGGCGATGGGGACCAGGTCGCGGTAGCGATTTTGCGTGAGGAGATTGAGGGAGGTTACCATGCCCCCGATCTGTTTGCCCAAATTATCCACCTGGGCGAAGAGATAGCTGGTATCAAAGACGTAATCACCGGAGAGTTTTTCTTCCATGTCCGCCATGGTTTCCAGGGCCTGGTTGTTATTGTCCAAAAGCCGACGGAAATGGGTAAACTTTTCCTGCAAGAGGACCTGTTCGTCTTTTTCTTCCTTGAGAAACCGCCGCAGGAATTTGAAAAGCATGGCTTTCAGCTTTCAGCAGTTAGCAATTAGCAATTAGCTAAAAGCGAATACCCCTCAGTTATCATGTTAAGACTCAAGAATAACAATGAAACCCACAATTCGTTTAGAGGTCACGTTCCGCCCTATAACTGACCACTGACTACTGCTTTTTAAGGGCCGCCAGTTCACCCTGCATCCGCTTCCACTCCAGGGCCCGTTTGATGGTAATGAGGATGGTCTCCTTGCGGAAGGGCTTGGTGATAAAATCGTAGGCGCCTTTCTGGATGGCTTCTTCGGCGGTCTCAATGGTGCCGTAGGCGGTAATCACAATGATGGGCATGTCGGGGTCGATACCCTTAATGATCCCTATGAGGTCGATGCCGTCCACCAAAGGCATCTTGAGATCGGTGATGACCAGATCATAATGATTTTCCTGGAGCAATTTGCTCACTTCCAGGGGATTATTGGTCGTGGTTACCTCATAGCCGGTCTTACCCATCAGGATGGTTTTCAGCAACCTGAGCATGTTGGGCTCATCGTCAACGACAAGTAAATTCTCCGGCATCTTATTCCTCCAGGATTTGCTGCATTAAGAGATAGCCGCGGTCGGGTTAGACACTTCCTGCTCGGGACCGGCCGCTTCGGCCTCGGAGGCTGTAATTATGGGCAAATAAACGGTAAAGGTGGTGCCGTGCTTCTCGGGATATTCCTCTGCGGGGTAACTGGTGAACATGATGTTACCCCCGAATTTGGCGATAATGCCGTAGGACATGGATAGCCCCAGGCCGGTGCCTTCGCCGGTCCTCTTGGTGGTGAAGAAGGGGTCGAAAATCTTGGGCTGGGCTTCCCGGGGAATACCAGAGCCGGTATCGGTGAATTCGATGGCCACCCGTTTGCCGTCAGGGGCCAGCTCGGTGGTGACTCTAAGAATCCCGCCCCCTTTCATGGCGTCGGCGGCGTTATTGATCATGTTGATAAAGACCTGCTGCAGTTCCTGGGGATCGCCCTTGACCCGGGGCAGGGCAGGGGCCAGGCTGGTTTCCAGGCGAATTTTTTTGGTGAGCAGGGTATTTTTCACCACTGCCAAAGTCTTGTCCAAAATACCGGTTACTTCCGCGGTGGTTTCGCTGGTTTCGGGTTTGCGGGCAAAGGTGAGGAGGTTTTCCACAATTTTCTTGCAGCGTAGCCCTTCATCTTCAATGACCTGGAGGGTTTCGTGAATCTCGGGCAAAGATTCCGTCTGTTCCAGGAGGTGTTCGGTGAAGCCCAGGATCACCGTCATGGGATTATTGATTTCATGAGCCACCCCCGCGGCCAGGGTGCCGATGGAGGCCAGCTTTTCCATGTTGATCATCCGGTCTTCGATGGCCTTGCGGCCGGTGATGTTCCGGGAAATGATCTCGTAGGCGAAGGTCTCGCCGTGCTCATCTTTGATGCCCACGATGCTGGTGGAAAACCAGAATTCCTGGTCGTCGATGGCTACCCGGTGGCGTTTGCTCCTGACCCGGCCGGTCTCCTTGACTTCCCGGAGCCATTCCATGTGGAAGTCGGCGGATTTCTGGTTAAAAATGTGGTACAGGTTGTGGCCGACGAAATCCTGGGGATTGCCGGCAGCCAGGGTTTTAGGCCCACCGGGCCTGACGGGCGACCGGGCCATGGCAAAGAGATTGGCGGCGTAGCGGTTGATGGAGAGAATGCGGCCATCGCCATCCACGGTATAGATAAGGTCCGCGGCGTTTTCCACCAGCCCCTGGTACCGGGCTTCGGATTTCTGAAGCTTTTCCTTCTGCCGGTTCACTTCTTCTGCCAGACTGGCGGAGAACTGCTGTTCATAACGGAAATTCAGCATGACGATGGTGCCCGACAGCACCACCAGGCCGATGATCACCTGGAGGTAAAACTGGCGGATATAAAGGGTATGGATCACGCCCTCCACTTCGCTGGCCGGCGCCACCACCGCCACCGACCACGATATCCGGGTGTTGGCATCTGGGACCACATTGGGGTCTTCCAGTTGCACCGGGGCATAGGCCATGAGCTTGGGAATCTCCCCGGCCATGCCTTTGTGCCACCCGGAAATATAAGTGCCTAAACCTTCTTTGCCGGTGAGCATCTTCTCCCGCTGGATTTCGTTGATGGCGTCAAAGGAGATGGCCGGCATCCGTTCCTTGCGCACGGTGAAGGCGTTTTTTCCGATGAAGTCGCGTTCCGGATGGCTCAGAAAGACGCCCTGATGGTCCATGATCCAGGCATAGCCGCTTTTGCCGCTCCTGATCCCCTGGGTGAACTTGGAGGCCAGATGATGGGCATCGATATAAAATACCAAAACCCCGGCAAAGGCGCCGGAAGGGTGGGGGTGGGTGTCGTCCACGGACACCTCGTAAGTGGGCACGGCCATGACCTTGATAAGCCGGCCCACGTAATGGGGTATCTGGGTGGACACGGGCAGTATCAGGATCTGCCCCTTATTTTCCGGCTTGGCGGCCCACTCCAGGTAAGGGGTCTCCTTAAAGGAGCCGGAGATGATTTGGTCCACGCCCCGGCTGTCCACCTGGTAAGCCCGGTTGCCGTCGGGGGTGACGCGAAAAATTTCCACCACGCCTTCCTCCCGGACGGATGCCAGGGTGGCCCGCATGCGGTTGGCCCAGGACAGCGGCTCCAGGTACTGAATGGAAGGGGAGAAGTTAAGGGTGCTCAACTCCCGCTTGAGAAAATTGATATCCTGCTCCAGGAGGCTGGCCGTATGCCTGGCCAACACCAGTTGCTGCTGGTTAAAATCCTCCTTGACGATCTCCTTCATCTGGTTGGCTGACTTGAGACCCAGATAGATGCTGATCCCCAATAGAACGAAATTAACGCTAAGCAGAAAGGCCAGGGCATATCGGGAAGCAAGTATGGGAAAGGGTCGCATAGTCTGATTATTTCTCCGCGTGTTCCTGCCTGAAGCCTTTTTCGGTTACAAAAAGTTCAAAGTTCAAGGTTCAAATCGTCAATCAGAGTGTGCGCCGCAAACAATCCAATCTAGCCGGTGACGGCGCAGAGGCCCGCCCTCCTGGATTTTTCATGGTTTTGAAAGGGCGGAAGTCGTCTGAGCGATTTTTATTGAATTATATCAAAATTTAGCTCACTTAGCCAGGAAGTTCAAGCTTTGGCTAAATCTTGGAGGTGCTGACCGATACGAGACTGCCGGGGGAAGTAGAGTGAGGGAGAGCTGTTGCGGTAGCATATTCCAGCCCTCCCTCTATATGAAGAACCGGTGGCCCTGCTTTTCAGGCACCAACACCGGCAAAAATTTGATATTGTTAAAATATTCACAAGCCTTATTTCTTTATTAAGGGAGAGCCTCCCAAAAGTCAAGTTAAATGATGGGGGGGGCGCTCTATTACAGTAATGGCGGACACCGAGGCGCGCCCCACCAAATCATAATCATCCTTGCCCGCAACTGGCTGTCAATAACAAAGGCGGCCCCATAAGGAGCCGCCTGCCTGCAACATTACTTATTATAGAGATCAATCCCGGGTCTTGACCACCAGGACCGAACAGGGCGAATAGGTCACCACTTGGGAGGCGGTGCTGCCCAAGAAAGACTTGGTCTTGCCCGCCAACCCCCGGCTGCCGATAACGATGAGGTCAGCTTTTTCATCTTTGGCCACCCGGACGATCTCATCTGCGGGGGAAGCCCCGGTAGCCAGGAGCACATCGCCCATAGTACCGCAATTCTTGGCGACTTCCTTGGCTTTCTCCAGTGCAATTTCCGCCTGGGCCTTCATCTTTTCATAGATATACCGGCCTTCTGCAAGTTCGATAATTTCCACAGCCACCGCTACCAAAACCAGTGAAGAAGGAGGCTGTGCTTTAGCCAGGTCGCAGGCGGCTTCCACCGCCTTCATGGAGTAGGCCGAACCATCCACAGGAACCAAAATCTTCATGGTTATGCCTCCCCTTTAGCGTAAGCGGCCTTCTCGGCTTTTTCCTTTTGGAAGCCCTTCCACAATCCGATCATGATCACCACGCACATCCCCAGGGCGGCACACATGACTACCCAGGCGGCGGCAGTGGTCCACTCTACCTGCTTCAGGACCACGGAGAACCCGGCCAGGATGATCATAATGGCAAAGAGCAGCCGGATGCCATAGCCCCGGATATATTTCACCGCGGTGACGCCGATTTGGGCCCCGATGGAGGCGCCGACCAGCATAAAGATGGCGGCGATAATATCCACCGCGCCCTTAACGCCGTAAGTCCAACAGCCATAAGCCCCGGCGAATAATACCGAGAACAGGTCGGTACCCACCGCGATGGCCGTGGGACAGCCGATCAAGTAGATCAGGGCCGGCATCCGGATGAAGCCACCACCCACTCCCAGAAAACCGGACAGCCAGCCGGTGAAAAGGAAGACGCCGGTGACGGTCCAGAAGGAGATGGTGATCCCCGAAGCGGGGAAGTGGATCATGGGCGGCAGGTTCCAGCCCTTTTTTGGGGCAGGGGGAGCGCCGCTCCGGACGGCGGCGGCCATTTTAGCGGCTTGGGCTGCGGCTCGCTTGTCTTTGGTAGCGTAATCGTAAATCATGTAGATACCGAGCCCAAAAAGCAAAGCCATATAAGTATAACGCACCACCGGGCCGGCCAGGCCCAGCTTGGTGAGCCAAATGACATTCTGAGCCCCGATTTCCAGGCCGATGACAGATCCCACAATGGACAAGAGACCCAATTTTACATCGACGTTGCCCATTTTGCGGTGCTTGGCGGTAGCCACGATGGATTTGCCGAAGATATGAGCCAGGTCGGTCCCGATGGCATAAGCCATGGGGAAACCGAAGATATTGAGGGCCGGGGTTACCACCCAGGCCCCGCCCACGCCGAAGAAGCCGCCCAAGACCCCGACGGAAAATCCGATGGCGATCAATATGAGGGCATTAAAATCTCTTTCGGCAATGGGTAGATAGACAGTGAAGATATCAAGCATGTGATGATTCCTCCCATTCCCTGCTATTCATGATGATCGATTTTGCTGACGTCCAGCCCCGCAGCCTTCAGAAAAATGTCGGTTACAAAGGCGATAATGCCTCCGGTCACCCCCATCAACACCGTAACAATAATGGCGAAGACCCATTTATTATCGTTGTACCACCCCGCGAAGAACAAGTTGATGGCGGAAAGGCCTGCGGTGGCCACTTTACGGGTTGCCATATCGGGGACTTTTTCTCCAGGTCCGGCGGCCCAGACCAGGGACGGCATCCCCAATAAGAGCAAGTTAAAGAAAATGACCCAAAACCTTTTCAACGTTGTCCACCTCCCTTCAATTTGTCAAATTGATGATAGCAGCCGGCGTTCTAAAATTATAGCCGGACTACCGGATTTTCTGGCTTGTCACCTATACAGGCAATGCCCGTGCCAAGCCTTGGGGCAAAAATGGACAACGATTAAATGTATGAAAAGAGTTGAAAATCATGGGGGTGGGGGAAAAATTACCCTAGGCCTGATATGCTTCTCCTGTCAGGAATTTTTACAGATTGTAAAACCGGTTGGGAGAGAGTTTTAATCACAATGGTTTATATGATTATCGCTAAGATGAATTTGCGGATATAATATGATTGCTTACCGTTTTTGGGCTTACATTTGGGCAAAAAAGTATTATCCTGCTCAGGGCAGCCGGGCAACTTCCCCGAGGACTGTAATGGGTCTGTTTGATTGTTTCCGCCGCAAAATTTTTGGCAGGGGAGCCAACGTTGCACCCAGGTTAAGGGAGATCTGGAGCGGTTTCCAGCAAATATTGGCCAGCAATAATGAGATTCAGGGCATCTTTGGCAGCCTGGAAGAGATGCAAACGGGGCAGACGGTCCCTAACCTCTCTCTTATCAGCTCCCAAATTCGGCTTCTGGACCAGCACTTTGCCGCAATGGTGGCGGCGCTGCAAAAAATCTCCGGGGGCAAATACTCGGAGTTGGAAGAGGCCCGGGTCAGAATCAAAGAGGCCATTCACCAGCGTCTGGAAGCCGCGGCCTCTAAATCCGATTTGCCGGTACGGGAGCAACTCCAGAGCGTGACCGACCTGATTATCCCCTTAAACCTGGTGGACCGGCGCAGCCCCACGTTTCGCCCGGAGAATTGCCGCACTTACAACGACATCACCCGCTTTGCCCACGAAAAAGCCATCCAGGTGATGTTCGGCCTCATGGACGAAGTCGCCCAGGGGCGCGTCCCGGCTCTGAAACTGCTGAAGCTTAAGACCTCGATACCCCTCAACCTCCACCTGATCGATCTGGGTGATGGCTTGGCCAGCCACGACACCCCGGTGCCGCCGGAAGATATCATCTCCCGGCCCATGAAGGCCCTGTGGCAGGGCATCAGCCATCCCGACATCACCTGGGCCGGCCCGGTGCCGGTGGACGTGGGCGGCTTCCTGCACGTGCTGGGGCAGTCGGCCATTAATCCGCCCCAGAAGTTTTGGGACAAGACCTATGCCATTGTGGCGGCCAACTATGTCAATTACGCCTGCCGCCTGGGGTATCATTTCCAGAGCGTGGACAGTTACATCGGGGATTCCCCCTCGGATAATTATATCAACTTCACCTTCAAGGGGGGGGGTGCGGACGATATCCGCCGCATTCGCCGCATCCGGCTCATCGCCACGGTTTTGGAGCGTTTGGGCTTTAATATGGAGATCTTCGGCGATGTCATCCGGGCCCGCTTCCGGCGCCATCCGGCCCCGGTGATGGAGGAGCGCTTGAACCTGGTGGGCCGCCTTATGGCCTACGTGCGTCAGATGGATATGCTCATGAAAGATGACAGCATCAGCCAGGTCTTGGCGGAACGTTTTCTGACCGGCCATTACGAGAGGCCGGGGGAGGAAGAAACCGGAGAGTCCCGCCAGGAGCCAGAGAGTAAAATCAACCCAAACGGGTAAGACGCGATATGGAAAAATTTTTAGACATGTTCCCACCTCTGGCCTGTCCCGCCAGATGGGACAAATTAATGGTTTGCACCGATGGTTCCGCCGGAGGAAACAACGCAGTGGCCGTTACCCTGGAGTTGGCCAAGGCCTGCGGCAGCCAGGTCTTTGTGGTGCAGGTGGTGCAGGCCGCCCCGGAGTTCCAGGCGGTAATGCCGGACTTGAGGGGCACCCTGGAAAAAGAGGCACATACCAACCTGGAGGTCATCAAGGCTGCAGCTGCAAAATTGGAAGTGCCGGTTGAGCTTTTGATGCTCGAAGGCCAGCAGCCCCATGCCGCGGTTGTAATGGCAATCGAAAAGATCCAGCCCGACCTGGTAATCATGGGCCGGCGAGGCAAGCACAGCCTGGCCACCAGGATCTTGATGGGCAGCGTCACCGCTCAGGTTATCGGCCACAGCCCGGTTAATATCTTGGTAGTGCCCCGGGGCGCAGCCATCGGTTTCCAGCGCATCCTGGTGGCTTCGGATGGCTCGCCGCACAGCCAGGCGGCCTGGGAACTTGCCCTGGCCATGGCCAAACAGGCCGAAAGCCGGTTGATCGCCGTGGCGGTGGCCCCGGAGGAAGGGGACATCATTGAAGCTAAGGACCTCATCCACAACATGCTCACCGATGCCAACCGTGCCAAGATGCCGTTGAAAGGGATATCTCCCCAGGGAGTGACCCCGGATGCCGGGATCGTCCACCAAGCCATCAAGAACGAGGTTGATCTGATCATAATGGGCAGCCATGGGCGCACCGGTTTAAAGCGGCTCTTCATGGGGAGCGTCACTGAACGCGTTATCGGCCAGGCCCCCTGTCCCGTATTAGTAGTGAAGAAGTGAGCAGAGGGTATGGGCCAGACATAGTCAGTTAATGGCCATAGAATGTAACCTGCAAAAATTTAACAGGCAGTAAGTTGTGAGTAATCGCCGGTTAATTCTGGTCACTGCATGCTGGTTACTGATTACTTTTGTTAATATTATTTGGAGAAGCCTATGATTCCAGCCAGCCCCTCAACCCTTTTTTCCAAAATCCTGGTATGCACCGACGGTTCCCCTGACAGCGACGGGGCCATCAACTCCGCCATCCAATTGGCCCATACTTCCGGCAGTCAAATCTATCTCCTGGAAGTAAGCTACTTCCTTGCGGGTTATGAACTGCAATCGCCGGATAGCCTGACGCCCCCGGTGGTGAACCTGGAGCTGATGCAGGTCCAGGAGGCCGCGGTTAAGGAGCGCCTGGAGAAGCAAAAGGCTGAGGCGGCCCAGCGGGGGATAGACCTGGAACCCCGGACCCGCACCAGTTCCTCAGCCTATGAAGGCATCATGGAAGAAGTGGAAGAACTCCAGCCCGACTTGATCATCATGGGGCGCCATGGCTATACCGGCTTAACCAGACTGCTCATGGGCAGCACCACTGCCCGGGTCATCGGCCACAGCCCCTGCCATGTTCTGGTGGTACCCCAAGGAGCCTCCTTAAACTTCCAGCGCCTACTGGTGGCCAGCGATGGCTCGCCTTTTGGCGAGGCTGCCTGGAGGGAAGCCGTGAAGCTGGCCCAACTTATGGGCAGTACGATGATCGCGGTTTCGGTGGCTGCGGACGATCGGGAGATCCCCTGGGCGAACAATGTGGTCAAGACTTTGGAGACGGTGGCAACGGCGCAGGGCATCGACCTGGAAACCTTGATTCCTACGGGACGGCCGGAGGAGGGTATAATCAAAGCCGCGGAGTTCAAAGGCGCCAGCCTCATCATCATGGGCAGCCACGGGCGCACCGGCCTGAAAAGGCTCCTCATGGGCTCGGTGGCGGAAAGGGTCATCGGCCATGCCAAATGTCCGGTGCTGGTAGTGAAGAGGAAATAGAAATCACTGGTTAATCAGAATCCGGGCGGGCACTTGTCTGCCTGTTTTATTGCGTTCCCAAACACTATTCGGGATGCAGCATGGATTATCAACCCCTTGTGAAATGAATTGAGATCAGGGGCAAAAACCCCCACCAGCCCGGTGAGCCCCACTTTTCTTGACAATTCCGGGACCTGGTGTTAAAAAATAACGGTTATGGAGGGATGGCCGAGTGGTTTAAGGCAGCGGTCTTGAAAACCGCAGACCGGAAGGTCCGTGGGTTCGAATCCTACTCCCTCCGCCATCCTCTCATCTGCCAGGAGTCTTTTACAGGAAATAATTTACGGGACCTGGCCGCGCAGTGGCCGTAAACCTCAATTAAGCTTGACCGGAGAGATGACCGAGCTGGCCTAAGGTGCTCGCCTGCTAAGCGAGTGTGGGGGGAAACTTCCACCGAGGGTTCGAATCCCTCTCTCTCCGCCAGTTTCATTGGCTCCCTGACCCAGCCAGCCGTTTTTCTAAAAATCCTCTCCCCCTTTGACCCGGCTTCAAGTAAGATAGGGAACCATGTCTCCCGCTTCTGCGACTTCGGGGAAGTTGCCCCCGAACCGGCGGGTCGTCTTGCTGACGGTCTGCCTGGGGGCCTTTATGGCTACCCTGGACACCAGCATCGTCAATATCGCCCTGCCCCAGATTGCCAAGGATTTTCAGTGTTCCCTGGTGCAGATCTCCTGGGTGATGCTGATTTACCTTCTTATGAACGTCGCGCTGCTGCTCAGCAGCGGGCGGCTGGGAGACCTGTTGGCTCCGGGCAAACTCTTCCTCCTGGGATTGCTGGTGTTTACCGGCGCCTCGGCCCTCTGCGGCATGAGCCCAGGACTGGCCTGGATGGTGGGGGCACGGGCCCTCCAGGGAATCGGCGGCTCCTTGATGTTGGGAGTGGCCCCCAAGATCATTGCCCTGACCTACGGCGAAGGAGAACGGGGCTTGGCCCTGGGGCTGTTTTCCACCGCGTTCGCCGCCGGCATCAGCGTAGGCGCGCCCCTGGGCGGAGTCATCACTACTTATCTGGGCTGGCCGTTTATTTTTTATATTAATCTTCCTATCTGTGCCGTAGCCTTCGGGGTGGGAAGCGGGGCCCTGAGACCCTTAAAGGCCCAGAAAGTCTGGAGTTGGCAGGCATTTGACCTGGGAGGCGGAGTGATCCTGGCCGGGACTCTAGGGCTGTTTCTGTTGGGACTGTCCTGGGTCCAAAAAACCGGAGGCAGCCCCAAGGCCCTGGCAGCTTTGGGGGCGGCGGCCCTTTTGGCCCTGGGCCTGCACTTCCTGGAGCGTCGCCATCCCGAGCCCCTGCTTCATCCTGCGCTGTGGCGAAGCTGGCCTTTCTTGATTGGCTCCCTGGCGGTGGTATTGACCTTTGCTCCGGTGATGGGGACCTTTTTCCTGCTCCCGTTTTTCCTTGAACAGGTTTATCGCTATACCCCGGACCAGGCCGGATTCTTGTTGGCGGCTTTAAGCGCCAGCAACGCCCTGGTGGCCCCTTTGGGGGGGTATCTGGCCGACCGGTTGGGAAACCTGCTGATCCTGCGAACCGGGGCCGGGTTGATCCTGGCCGGGTTAATCTCTCTGCTGTTCACCGGCCTGGACAGTTCCACTCTGGCTCTGGCAGCCCGTTTCATAGTTCTGGGTCTGGGGTTCGGCCTCTTCCAAGCACCCAACCTCAATGAAATTCTGTCCGATGTTTTCCCTGCCATGATCGGCCTGGCGGCCAGCACCAACGCGGTCTTGAAAAATCTGGGTTCACTGGTGGGCATCACTTTGATGGTTACGGTCTTTGCGTGGCTTCGCACTCCTAACCTGGCCATAGAGGGAGGAACCGGTATGGGACTGTCGTCTTTTCACAAGGCCTTTGCCTTGGCTGCGTTGTTGGCGGCCCTTAATCTGGCGGCCAATCTGTTGCCCCGAAAGCGTTAGGCGGACCTTACCCGCTAACCCAGTTCCCAGGGCCGCGCCTCTCTCCTTGGCCGCTGGGACCTGCTGTGTTAGTATTAATCCTTAAAGCTATTAAACCAAGGGCTTCTGCCCGGGGAGACCAACGGTGACGCTTCAAACAGGGGAAATCTTGGCATTGATAGGCATGGGAGTGTTATTGTTCAGCAACCTGGGGCGACGGCGGGCACGCCAGGAACAAGCGTCTGCCAACCGGGGCTTGACCCGCTGGTTGGCGTGGGGTGATTTTGTGGCATTTGGACTTATTCTTGCCGGTCTGGTAGTTATGTATCTTCAAAAATAAAGCGAAAAGTATTTAATGGCGTAGCTGCATTGAGCCGATAAGGCAAATGAGGGTACTCTCTATCTTAACCCTTAGCAACGGAGGAGTTATGACAGAATCTAGGGAGATAAACCGGGCTTGCAGGTTGGCGCTGAAGGGACTCGGCCTATTAATTTTTTTTATATTGCTCGGTTCTTTACCCATTCCCCTGGCGGCCCAGGAACAAACGGTGACGCTCCAGCCCTACCAAAGGCCGGGGCAGGCAACTACCACGACCAGAGAGGAGAAAGTGCAGCCGGACGGCACGAAAACCTCCAAAGAAACCATGGCCACTGAATCTCAAGGTTCAAACTATAAGTACTCTGGCTTGCCAGGAAAATTTATAAGGCAAGGAGGGCAAACTCGAAGCCAAGGAGAAGTGAAGCCTGATCGAGAGCCAAGGAATGGCTACAGTATTAACTTTGAATGTGCGAGTTTTCCATCAAGTTCCGATCCGACCAAAGCTTATTGGTTTGAAAGGAGGGATGGAAAACTGATGATCATTGACCCGTATATGACTCAAAAATATAGCAGGAATCCAAACTAATGTCATTTTCACTTTCGGATTAAAAAATACTGATTCTCAATTAATTGTATATTGAGTCTGTTACATTTTTGGGGTGCTAGATCCGGAGTCCCGAGGAAAAAAATATCCCGTTTCCCTCCGCTCATCATGCCTATAGCGATCATCAAGAGGGTTTTATGAAACCTGAGCCGAAGTGCGTCCAGAGAACTATCATTGAGCGGGAAGAGTATGAGGCCCTCATGTCCGGGTTCCCCACCCGGGCAGAGGAAATGAAACCCACCTCCGACTGCCGTGAGATAGAAGAAAAATTTCGAAGAATCGAATTTTGTATGATGATTATTGTGGGTCTGGTTTTGGTGGTTTACATCCTCTGCAAAGGAACTTGAAGTCTAAACTCAGAGCTGCTTTCCTGGATAAAACGCCCGATCTCCTCCGCTGCCACAAAAATTACATATCCAGTTCCTAAGATTATTTTTGACATTCGGTCTTGAAGGGGGGGCCGGCCCCAGAATCAAGACCATTTCCAGACTTAATCATCTGGCGTGGGAAACTAATAAGGCCTTAGACTTGGGTTTGAATTTCGTTTTAGATAATTTCTGCTTATGAATGTCTGACTTTTTTAGGGAGGGAGTGGATTTCGAACTGTTCTTTTGGGCAAAGATGGCTGGACTGGATTTGGATTTTTTTGTCTTTGCAGTGCCTTGGGCGCGAGCAGGTGAATTAGATTTTTTGGCGGTCCCGGTTTTCTTCGAATTGGCCTGAGGATAACCGAACAGAGAAGCCGTGTAGGGAGAAGGTCTGGCTTTGGCGGCTTTTTGGCCCTGAGCCTTTGGGGCTGCGGCGTAGACCCTTTTAGGAGCTGTCTGGCTGCGGCCTTGGGCGTGCAGGGTTGATTTCTTTTTAGGCACGCCGGCTGTTCGAGGCTGAGGGCTGGGGGGCGCAGCAAGTTGAATCTTGGGGACGGTGGCGCTCTTAAGGGGCCTTGAAGGCTCGCCAGAGGAATCAGCCTGGCCCAACTTGATGTTTGGATCTGGATGAGGTGTCAAGGGGGACTGGTAGGGCACGTTGGTAAAACCAAATTTTTTAGGGTTTCGGGCAATAATGGTGGCGGCGATCATCTGGGGCACATAATTCCTGGTTTCCCCGGGAATACATTTATTGGCGGAGAGTTCCCAAAAATTGTTGTAATTACTTTTAGTTAACTCTTTCTGAACCCGTCCTTCGCCGCAGTTGTAGCTTGCCGCAGCCAGATACCAGGAACCGAATTGCTTATACAGGTCCAGGAGATATCGTGCTGCCGCCCGGGTTGATTTTTCCGGGTCCTGGCGCTCATCGATGTTGCCGTTGATCGTCAAGCCGTACCGCAAGCCGGTTCCTTTTATAAATTGCCACATGCCGCAGGCGCCGGCGGGAGAACAAGCCTTGGGATTGAAGCCGCTCTCCACCATGGCCAGATAGGCCAAATCCGTGGGTAAGCCGTATTCCTTAAAGATTTCTTTAATCATGGGGAGATATCGGCTGGAGCGAGCCAGGGAGCGCGCCATGAACCCTTTGCGCTCCGTGGTAAAATAAACAATGTAAGCCTTGACCTGTTTATTCATATGGATGGGAAAATCAAAGCTGGACTGATGTTCCCATTTCCTCAATTCTTCTTCGATGCTGCGATCCCGGTCCTTAATACCGCTTTTGGCATAGAGATCTTCAAGATGCTTGGCGTTTACCTCTTCCGCCAGAGGTTCTTCCAAATCCTCATCCGCTGAGTAAACTTTCTGGGTCCGCTCCGCCGACCTCAGGTGACTGCTTACACCACCACACCCCGACCCAATTAAGAGAAAGGCCAGAATCCCTAAAAAACCGGCAAGCCTGCGTCGGCGACTGAAAGAATAGCCAAAAATTGGAGAGTCGTTCGGGTCAGGCCTCATGATAGTTTCAAACCATATTGTGGTAATTGAAATAAATTTCTTTTCTTAAAACTGTTAATTCTTGCAGGTTTAGTGTTTTGTGTTTAATATTGATCACCATTGAATTAAATGCAATAAGGTGTGGACCTGATTTTCGCTAGGGGAAAACCCTTAATTATTGGGTGGTAAAAATGAGGGTATAATGCAGTCTCGAAACCCTGGTGGTTTTTCAGTACAGGTCCCAAGTTAAAATCCATGTTTTAGGAGGCAAATTTCAGGGTTTCACCTGATTGCACCAGATTTTTAAAGAGATACTATGGCAACCAGTAGTAGTAATAACTATAATTCCTTCTCGAGGGGCCTCATGACTGCCATAACTAGAGTGATCGAAGCCACCATGGAAGCCAAAGACCCATACACCGTCCAACACCAGCGCCGGGTAACCCAGATAGCCCTTTCCATTGCCGGTAAAATGGGTCTTTCAGGCGCTTCATTGGAAAAACTCCGCATTGCAGGGACGCTCCATGACCTGGGAAAAGTGGGAGTTCCCACGGAGATCCTGGTAAAGCCGGGTAAATTGACCGAACTTGAGTTTTCCATTATTAAAACCCATCCCATGGCCGGTTTTGAAATATTGAAGCCCCTGGAATTCCCCCAGGAAACCACTCAGATTGTGCTCCAACATCACGAAAGATGGAATGGCTCCGGATATCCACAAGGGTTGTTGGGGAACGGGATTCTGCTGGAAGCTCGAATCCTGGGTGTGGCGGATGTGGTCGAAGCCATGGCGACCCACCGGCCCTATAGGCCGGCCCTGGGAATTGACCAGGCTATGGAGGAGATCTCCCGCAACCGCGGCATTCTTTATGATCCCACAGTGGTACAAACTTGTTCGGAATTATATAATGAGAATAAGCTTGTTGACGATTTTTCAGGACTCAGACTATGATATGACTTCCTGGCCTGAGATCTCCGAGCCCTACGGGAACGTGCTTCTAACTTCCGGCCGATTCAGACGCGTATGAAAGAAACCGAACTTTTTTCCAGGCAGCCGGCGCAGTCACCAGGGGGTTGTACTGGCGTGGAGGTTTCCCATGCTTGATCCGCCCAATCCTAAAGACCTGGAAGCCTTAATGACCAGAATCATGGCAAAGAGGGAGGAACCATCTGATTCCTCGGAAAACCAAGGCCAATGCCAGGAGCGGGTCGTTGAGGTCGAAAAAATTCTGCTGCGTGATGAGACTGGGAAATCTCGAGGTAAAATTAGCGCTAACCCTGACGGGTCGGCCGGCCTGATCTTGAGCGATAATGAGGGCAGCGCCTGGGCTTGGTTGGGGGTTAACGACGATGGCGAAGCCTTCCTGGAACTTAAAGACCGAAAGGGCGAAGTCAGGTTCAAAGTCTCGACTGAGGACCCGGCCTCGGGGTCCACAGCAGAAAGCGTGGTAACTGCTCTCAGCCGTGGTCCTTCGGAATCTGCTCCCCAAGTTTCAAGTTCTCAGTACACTTTCCAGGAGCCAGCCAGACCTGAAACGGAAGCAAACGCTCCAAAAAGCGGGCCTGGCATTGATCAATCACCATCTGCAGTTCTCCCCGGCTGGAAGCCAGGGTTTGTTGATACTACGGTCTATGATCGCCTGGAAGAATTGGAGCGTCAAAATCGGGGCCGGAAGATTTTCCGGGTGGCTTTGATGGGGTTGTTGGCGCTAATTCTGGCGACTCAGGCTTACCTGCTCAGCCGGTCGCCCTACCCCCAGGGGCTTTTGGAAGTTGAGGGTTTAGCATTGCGGGATCAAAACGGCAATCTCCGGGCCTTATTGGGGGAAAAGGACGGTAAACTTGGTCTGAGCCTCAGAGACCGGCAAGGTAAACTGCGAGCCGTTATGGGGCTTGAACCGGATGGTTCTCCTGCCTTGGTCCTTTATGACGAAGAACAGCGGTTAAGGGCCGGACTCCAACTTTGGCCCAACGGTGAACCCAGATTTAACTTGCAAGACAATAATAGTTTAATGGGGAAAATGGAGCAGAACCAACCCAACGATACCGGCAATCAAAAAAGCGTGGCGGTATCAGTTCCTGGAGATGAAGACGGCACCATGGCCAGCCCGGCAGCCGGCCAGGAAGAAACCGTCACCGGAAATACTGCAACTGAGGCCATATATTTAGGCTCCATCACTTCCAACAAATACCACTATCCCGATTGCAAGTGGGCTAAGACGATAAAACCGTCGCGCTTGATCAAATTCAAGTCGCTGGAAGAGGCCCAAGGGCGCCATTATATTCCATGTCCGGTTTGCAAACCGCCGCCGCTGTCTAAGTAATTCTTGGACCTGGCGGAATCGGACAGGAGAGCAGAAACTTGCACTCGCCTTAATGATGAAATCTGCTGTCCGGCCGGTTCCCTCCTGATGTCGACCGAAGCCCGGTCCCCTTTTTCCTTGCCAGACAATACGGCCTTCAGATACTCTTTACGATTGAGGACTGATGGGATCCTCGTGTTCCGGCCAGGAGAGCTATGGGCAGCTTGCAGGATTTGATTCAATTCGTCTTTGCCGGTTTGACCGGTGGGGCCATTTACGCTTTGGTGGCCCTGGGCTTCGGGGTGGTGCACAACACCATGGGGATCGTCAATTTCACCCAGGTGGACTTCGTCTCCCTGGGAGGCATGATCCTCTATAGCTCGCTGGTCACCGCCGGTCTCCCCATGGCCCCGGCCCTGTTGGTGGCGGTGGCGGGAGTGACCCTGCTGGCCATCCTGGTGGAAGTGGTGGGCATCCGGCCGTCCCGCTCCGAAAGCCACCTGGTGCTGATTTTTCTCACCATCGGCCTCTCCATCATCTTGCGGGGAGGCATGAAAATCATCTGGGGCAAGACCCGCATGGCGGTGCCGCCTTTGTACGGGGAGTCGCCGCTGCATCTGGCCGGGGCCACCATCCTGCCCCAGACCTTGTGGATTCTGGCCCTAACGACCTTAGCCATCATCGGCCTGGTGTTGTTCTTCCGCAAAACCTCCATGGGCCTGGCCATGCGGGGAGTGGCCGCCAATCCAGAGGCCGCGGCGGTGGTGGGGCTCAAGGTCTGGCGGGTTAAGGCCATGAGCTTCGCCCTGGCCGGCGCCCTGGGAGGGCTGGCGGGTTGCCTGGTGACGCCCATCACCACCCTGAGCTACGACGTTGGGGTGCTTTTGGGCCTAAAGGGCTTTGCCGCAGCCATCCTGGGCGGCTTCGGGTCCTTTCCCGGAGCCATCCTGGGAGGACTTATCCTGGGACTTTTGGAGTCCTTGGGCGCAGCCTATATCAGCAGCGCCTACAAGGACGTCATTGCCTTTATCGTGCTGCTCCTGGTATTGTTCATCCGGCCTCGTGGGTTGTTGGGAGGACAGGGGTAGTTTACCATAATCCCCCCTGACCCCCCTTGAGAAAAGGGGGGAATTTTCCGAGGAATTTTCGTTTTGTATGAACAGAAATCATGAAGAAACAACCTTCGCGAAATAATATGGATAACCACCGCATCCTCATGGGCAATGAGGCCATGGGCCGGGGAATTGTGGAGGCCGGATGCACCGTGGCGACTTCGTATCCCGGCACGCCGGCCTCGGAGATTTTGCAGTCCGTGGTGGTCTTTGCCAAAGAAACCGGATCCCCGGTCTATTCCGAGTGGTCGGTGAACGAAAAAGTGGCCTTTGAGGTGGCCCTGGCCAACTCCATGAGCGGCCGCCGCTCTGCGGTGGCCATGAAACAGGTGGGACTGAACGTGGCCTCAGACCCGTTTCTGCGCTCTGCCTATTTAGGGGTCAAGGGTGGAATGGTGGTTATCTCGGCGGACGACCCCGGCCCTCACAGCTCCCAGACCGAACAGGACAGCCGGTTTTTTGCCATGTTAGCCAAGGTGCCGGTTCTGGACCCGGTAAGCCCCAAGGATGCCAAGGACATGGTGGGCGCTGCCTTCGAACTGTCGGAGCGGTTCGAAATGCCGGTCATGGTTCGGCCCACTACCAGGGTCTGCCACGCCCGGGAAGACGTCTCTTGCGGGTCCATTTTGCGTTTGGACCGCCCGGCCCGGTTCGACAAGGACCCCAGGCGCTGGTGCGCCACCCCCCAGTTCCTCCGGGAGCTGCACCATAACCTGAATGAAAAAATCAGCCAGATTGCGGGCTTACCGGAGTTCTTCCCCAGGCTCACCAGCGGGGATGGCTCCTTTCCCGGCGCCTGTATCATCGCCTCGGGAGTGGCTTTCGCCCATACCTGGGATTGGTTGGTGGGATTGGGCCTTTTGGGCCGGGTCGATTATTATCAGGTGACTTTGCCGTACCCTCTGAACCGGGATTTCATCGAGACGGTCAACTCCCGGTATCAAAAAATCCTGGTCATCGAAGAGACCTATCCGGTCATTGAATTGCAGCTGGCCAATCGCGCCATCCAGGGACGCACCTCGGGAATGATTCCCAATGATGGCGAACTGACCCCGGATGTCATTCGTCCGGTACTGGATACTTTTCTGGAACTGCCGGCCCAAAACAGACCGACCCCAAGGGGCGGCGGCGACCGGCCCACTCTGTGCGCCGGCTGCGCCCACCGGGCCGCGTTCTACGCCATCAAAGAGACCTTTCCCGGAGGCATCTTTCCCAGCGACATCGGTTGCTACACCCTGGGGCTGAATCTGGGGGCGGTGGACACCTGCCATTGCATGGGTGCGGGGATCAGCCAGGCCGCGGGATTTTACCGGGCCTTTGCCGCGAGCGGAAGTGAGTTTCCCACCATCGTGGCCACCATCGGGGATTCCACCTTTTTCCATGCCGGAGTCCCGGCGCTGCTCAATGCCGTGTTCCACCAGGCCCGCTTTATTTTAGTGATCCTGGACAATGCCACCACGGCCATGACCGGACACCAGCCCACTCCTCAGGTAGGTCTCACTGCCACGGGAGAAGCGGGCCGCCCGGTGCGCATCCCCGAACTGGTGAGGGGGTGCGGAGTTGGATTCCTGAGGGAGGCTGACCCCTACGATCTGCCGGCTTTCATGGACCTACTGAAGGAAGCCGACGCCCATTGCCGGGGATCGGAGGGCGGCGTCGCGGTGATTATTGCTAAACACCCGTGCCTGCTGGAGAGGGAGGCCCGGAAGTCGCAACCGGCGTATGACATGTGTATTACCGAAGACTGTACCGGCTGCCTGCACTGCCTGGAGGAGTTTGAGTGTCCGGCGCTGTCCCTGGATGACGCGGAAGGCCGGGTGGTCATCGACGGGGTCCGCTGCGTCGGCTGCGGGGTGTGCGTGCATGTGTGTCCTGCGGGGGCTATAGTTGCCAGGAAGGCAGGGGAGGCATGAAGCAGCAGATCATCGTCAGCGGGCTGGGAGGGCAGGGGGCTCTCACCCTGACCCGATTGCTGGCAGAGACCGCCGCGGCCCTGGGGCTGCCGGTCATCACCTCTGAAACCCACGGCATGGCCCAACGGGGCGGTACGGTCATCTCCATGATCAAAGTGGGACCTTTCCGCGGTCCCTTGATCCCCGCGGGAGAGGCGGACCGGGGGCTGTTTCTGCATCCCAAAAACCTGGCGGTGCACCTTTATTATATGAGGCCGGGCGGGGCCGTGTTCGTCAATACCGCGGTACCCGGCGACTACCTGAAAGTGGACGCTCGCTCCCTGGCGGCGTCTCATGATTTACCCCCGGTGTCAGCCAACCTGATTCTTTTGGGGTACGCTGCGGGCAAGGGCGGGCTGTTTGCCGAGCCGGACCTCCTGATGGAGGTAATGATGGCCAAGACCCCGGACCGCTTCCGGGAGACAAGTTTGCGAGCCTTTAAAATTGGGTTGGCCGCAGCGGAATAATGGTAACTATCTAAAAATAATAAAAGATCAACTAAATCCCCTTGTTTAAAAGGGGACTTTATAAGCCGGCTCGTGACCAGTCGCGCTGGTTTTCGCAACCACGTATGATGGTTCCGCAAAAAGTCCAAAATTCCCTCCCCTTAATGGGGGAGGGTTAGGGTGGAGGTGAAATAATTAGCATTTTTTCACCGGTTCTTCCCCCTCCCCTTAATCCCCTCCCACCAGGGGAGGGAAAAATGACTTTTTACGAGTTCATCAAGTATTAGTTTGGATAGAAGGAGATTAAAAAATGAAGGAATGTCCCCGGCATGAGAAAAATCTGGCAAAATGCAACTGCACCTATGAGCCGTGTGAACGCAAAGGTATTTGTTGTGAATGCCTCAGTTACCACCGGAGCTCCGGCCAGCTGCCGGCCTGTTACTTCACTCCGGAAGTGGAGCGAACCTATGACCGCAGCATCGCGCGGTTTATAAAATCAAAGCGCTAGGCCGGGCTCCTGCAAAAACCCTTTTTGTCATCCTGAGCGAAGCGAAGGATCTCGTATTTTCTTAATATTATTTAGATTCTTCGGTCGCTTCGCTCCCTCAGAATGACAGAAACGTAGTTTTGCAAAAGGCTCAATTGGCAATCTTTTATCCTAAAACCGAAAACTAAAAACCGAAAATGGTATCACTCATGGGAGGCTGGAAAAAGGCCAAATTGTTCGGTATCCGCCACCATACCGGGCTCAAGGTGTGGGGGCTGGCTGCGGTTCTGGCGCTCACCCCCCTGGTCATGCGCAATCCTTACAACCTGGGGATTCTCAATCTTATCGGCCTCTTTGTCATCGTGGTCCTGGGACTCAACCTTTTCATCGGATTTGCCGGTCAGATATCTTTGGGGCACGCGGCTTTTTTCGGCCTGGGCGCCTATGGTTCGGCCATCCTCACCGCTACCTGTGCCTGGCCCGCCTGGCCTGCCATGGCCTTGACCGCGGCGGTTGTGGCCATGCTGGCCCTGATTATCGGCGTGCCCACCTTGCGGCTCACCGGCCACTACCTGGCCATGGCGACCCTGGGGTTTAACTACGTGGTGGACAGCATTTTCGTGCAGTGGGACACAGTCACCGGCGGTCCCAGCGGTCTTTCCGGGGTGCCGCCCCTGTCTGTGGGAGGTCTGAGCTTCGACAGCGACCTCAAGTTTCACTACCTGGTTTGGACTTTTGCTCTGGTGGCCCTGACCCTGTGCCTAAACCTGGTGCGGAGCGGGGTGGGTCGGGGGTTGGCGGCCCTGGCCCAGGACGAAGTAGCCGCCGCCGCGCTGGGGGTTGACGTACGGCGCAACAAAATCAGGGTCTTTGTGCTGTCCGCAGTCTTTGCCTCGGTGGCCGGTAGCCTCTATGCCCATTATTTCGGCTATGTCAACCCTGATGCCTTCAGTATCTTCAAGTCCTTGGACCTGGTGATTATGGTGGTGGTGGGCGGGCTGGGTTCCGTCTGGGGCACCTTGTTCGGGGCAGGGTTCATCACGGTGCTGCCCCATTTTTTTGGATTCCTGGAAACCTACACCGACATTGTTCACGGCGTGATCCTGGTGGTGATCCTGGTTTTCCTACCCCAGGGTTTCGTGTCCGGGTTGGTGGATATCATCCGGATTCGCTGGGCCCGGCGGCGGCTGGCGTCGGCGCGGCAAACCTGATGAGCCAATATCTGTCATATAAGATAACCAATTTCGCTTTCTAGACGCATGCCCACAGAGAAATCCCATAAAGACGCGCTTCTTCAGATAACGGGCCTCAGCAAACATTTCGGGGGAGTGCCGGCGCTGGACCACGTCAGCTTTTCTGCAGAGCAGGGCAAGGTCACCGCGCTCATCGGGCCCAACGGCGCGGGCAAGACCACCCTCATCAACTGCCTCACCGGAGTCACCCGGCCGGATAAGGGGGACATCCGGTTTCAGGGTGCCGATATTGCCGGCGTGGCGGCTCACCGGGTGGCCCGGCTGGGCATAACCCGCACTTTTCAGAATCTCCGGATTTTTCCCCGTTTATCGGTCCTGGACAATGTCCTCTGCGGTCTCACCATCCAGGCCGGGGACTCTATGCTGGAAGCCCTTCTCCGCCTCCCCGGTTTGCGGCACCGGGAGCGGCGCCTGAAACTTATGACCCTGGAAACCCTGGATGCCTTCGGCCTGGCGGACAAAGCGGGCTGGCCGGTGGGGGTGCTGCCCTACGGGGACCGGAAGCGGGTGGAGATGGCCCGGGCTTTTGTATCGCAGCCGACCTTGACCCTGCTGGACGAGCCGGTGGCGGGCCTCAATCCGGAAGAGACCGGGGCGGTGGCTACCCTCATTCGCCAAATGCGGCTAGCGGGAAAGACTATGGTCCTGGTGGAACATGACATGGAACTGGTGATGGGGGTTTCGGATCACGTGGTGGTCCTGGACGGCGGTTGCCGCATCGCCCACGGCACCCCCGACGAAGTGCGCCATAATCCCCTGGTCCTGGAGGCCTACCTGGGCCGCATGAGTGCCACGGCATAAAGGCAACAAGGGGAAAACTCCGCAATGGGCTTGGCAGAAATCCAGGGGGAGCTGGCAAGTCTGGGTGACGCTCCCCGGGCCGCCATTCTCCAACGGTTTTTTAAAACCGGACCGGGAGAATATGGCGAAGGCGACATCTTCCGGGGGATCCGGGTGCCGGTCTTGAGAAAATTGGCCAGGAAGTATAGCTTCCTGCCCCTGTTTGAGGCCGAAGGCCTGCTCCGCTCCGCCTTTCATGAAGACCGCTTACTTGCCCTCTTCATCCTGATTGATCATTATTATAAAGGCGAAGGCCGCGTCAAATCAGACATCCATCATCTCTATCTGAAACACACCTGGTTTGTTAATAACTGGGACCTGGTGGATGCCTCGGCCCCGCATCTGATGGGCCATTACCTGAGAGACCGGGATAAAGATACCCTGACTCGCCTGGCCGCTTCGACCAGTCTGTGGGAGCGGCGCATGGCCATCATGGCCACTTTTGCCTACATTAAAGAGGGAGAATTTGAGGAAACGCTCAGAATTTCCCTCCTCCTGCTGGCCGACCACGAGGATTTGATCCATAAAGCGGTGGGCTGGATGCTGCGGGAAGTGGGCAAACGCGAACAGGCGGTGGCGGAAGCCTTTGTGCGAGCCCATCACCGAAAAATGCCCCGCACCATGTTGCGTTACGCCATTGAGAAGTATCCCGAAGCCAAAAGACAGGCTTATTTGAAAGGCGCTCCGGTTTGATTTGCGACAGGATGAAGTCGGAACCGACCGGGATCGCCAGGCTGCGGCGGTCCCGATCAGGCGGAATAGGTCTCGCTACTGCATATAGATATTGAAGCCTTGGGGCCCGATGTTCAACTGCACCCCTTGCTGCACGGCATACAGATTGATGATAACGTTGCTTTGGTTCTGCATCTTCAGGCCAGCCGGGCCGCCGGCCAGGGCGATGCCTGCACCTACGGCCGCATAATTGCCGGCAAACTGAGAGACATTGTTCATATTGTAAACGTTCCCCACCGCGCTGATGGAGGCGATCCCCACACTGCCCACGCTGAGGCCGTCGATCTTGAAGAGATAGCGCTTGCCGTTGAACCTTAAAACCCCGCTCCCCGAACTGAAACCGACGCCCGCGGATACGCTGGTCATATCAATGGATACCGAGCCCACCGGGTAATACGGCTGCTGGGCGGTTCCAGGCGTTACCGTCACCAGGAGTAAGGCCGCCAGCACCAGAGAGGGAAGAATCCTGCTTGCACGCATAGTTTAACATCCTTTCTTTAATTGGCGTTCTCATATCAAGGTTAAACGTTCACCGCCCAAAGTCAAGCCTGATCTTGCCTGCTGCGGATTTTTGGGGCTATCTCCCAGGCCCAGGTTGTGACTACGCTTCCTTTAGGCAACTTTGGTGTCATATCCTTGATCAGAGGTTTGTTGGTGCGTTAGAAGGTTTGAGCAAGGTTAACCTACCGGTACTCCCGAAGTTGAAAAAATCCTTTGCCCGAACCTGCACTTAATGGAAGGTTCGAGGGGAGAAAAAGGCCACCATTTTGGTGTGCAAACCTGGCGCCGCAACCAGGCTTATCAGCGCCGAAGACCTGCCCCCGGGCACGGCCATTGGCACCGGCGTCACTCTCATCGACCTGGCGGAGGAGTCCGAGGTTTTTACGTTTTAGGCTTTTTGAGGACCGGGGAGGCCGGGAAACACTTCATCTCCCATTATCCATCTTTCCACCGAAATTTCTTTGCTAAAAAAAACCTGGAGGGCCCGGGAGAGGTCAAGCGTTCCGGCCTGGCAGCCCGCGGCTTGGCAGCCTTCCAAGACGCCGGCGCTCACAGATAGAGTGATCTCTTGGCGATGGGCGTAATATTGACTCCCGGCCAGGTTGCCTGAGTGCAAGTCGACCTCGCAGCGCTCCCGGTTGAGTCCATGCATGGCCCGGCAGACCAGGGGCCGGATGGGGTATACCGAACACCTGTGGCCGCGCAACAAGGGGCAGGGCAAATCCTGTCTTGCAGCGGCGAGGGCAGCTTTGGTTTTGCCGGCGGCCAGGGCAAGATTCCGGGCCACCTGGGACAGCACCAGGTCTTTATCCGCCTGGGAAAAATGGCGGCTGAGGTGGTGGCCGATGAGCAGGGCTTCTGGTGGCGTCAGTTCCACCAGGTTATGGCAGCAGGCGTCACAGCCTTCCTGGCAGGCCAGTTTTTGGGGGAGGGGATTTTCAGCTTCGACGCTCCGGATTAAATGCTCAGCCAGGAAAAAGGCGCTGGTGGCGATTTCCAAAGCCCGGTCCGGCACCCGGCCTTGATGGATAATGGCAACGACATTTTCCCGGGCCATTCGAGAAATAGCTTGATTGATCCGGCCATTCGATAGATGGTGGGCTGCCACACCGGCAGTTCGCGGGCTCTTCCCAAACTTTTTGCCCTTAGAGGCCTTGCCCACGTTGCCAAACCTCCGACCGGCAGTCAGTCTTTGCTTTCATCGGCTGGCGGAAAGGAGCCGATGAACTCAAGGCTTATTTGTGATTTTGTGAGGCTTGAGGATGAAGCTCTGCAAACTCAGACTCCCACAAGACGCCGGCTTTCCGCAAGAAATCTCATTCATTTCATAAGATTAATGCTATGATGAGAACGTCATGTGTATTTAATCTTATTAATTCAGGAAGTGCAACCATGACCAGGCTCCCTTATCCCATAACGAAAATCCTGCTTCCTTATGACGGCAGTCCCTCTGCCCGGAACGCCCTGGAGCTGGCCGCTCAACTCAGTATTGCCGGCAAGGAGGCAGTAAAAGGATTGGCCTTGCTCCAGGTCATCGGGGGCAGTTATCTGGCCCGGCATGTCCATAACGTGGATTTGCGGGTCACCCGCATGAACCGGGACAAGGATTGGCAAAGGATCCGCAAGCGCTACGTGGAGAGCGAAGTCTTGCCCGTCCTGGAGGAAGGGAAAAAAATCCTCCAGTCTCTGGGCGTCCAAGCTCCCATCGAGGTGCGCGTCGTCGAAGGCAAGGTCAGTGATGAGATCATCCGATTGACCCGGGAAGAAGCCTTTTCCACCATCATCATGGGCCGGCGAGGTTTGTCGCACCTCAAAGCCTTGCTCCTGGGAAGCGTTACGCGCAGCGTCTTGTCACTGGCGCAGGGGGTGACCGTGTACGTGGCCGGTCAAGAGGCACTGCCAAAGACCGGTTGTCCCATTTCCCCCATGCTGCTGCCCATAGACGGGTCTGAGTCCAGCCTGGCCGCAGTCCGTGAAGCCGCGGCCCTGGCCCAGGCCTTTAGACCCATGAACCCCTCTCTGACCCTGTTTTACGTAATCGATATCGCCCTGCTGGGGATGAAGATTGATGAAGGGGCTTATGATCTGGTGGAAGAGGGAGAGAGAATTCTGACCGAGTCTAGGCGCGTCCTCCAAGAAGCCGGGTTGGAGGGATGTTGGGAGGAAAAGCTGGTCACCGGGGAACCGGCCCGGGCCATTGTCCAGCAAGCCGAAGAAGGCGGCTATCCCCTTATCTTGATGGGGAGCAAGGGGCACTCGGCCCTGGCCACCATGCTCCTCGGCAGCGTCACCAGCAGCGTGGTGCACACCGTATCCCGCTCTGCCGTGGCTGTTGTCTATGACTAAAAAAAAAATATAAATAAATTACATTCATATTTGTCGCTCTGAGCCGCCAAAGGCGGCGAAGAATCTCAAAACAGAAAGAGACCCTTCACCTTCGGCTCAGGGTGACAAAAAATGTGTTACCGTTTTGTAAGTCATTGTTATTTAAAAGACTACCGTCGACTTAAATTGAAATGCGATGATAAAAGATGACAAGCTTGCCAAAGAAAACTACTGCCTCGCCAACTAAACTTTATTGCTTCCTCCTGGCCGCCTTGATTCTGGCGCTTCTGGTTGCCGACACCCGGGCCGCAGATCATCTCAATTTGGCAGGAACGGTAAAAAACCCCCAGGGGAAGGCCATTAAAGATGTGGTGGTGGAGGTGACGGTGAACGGCCAACCCCTGCAACCCCTGGGTAAAGAAGGAGAAATTCGCACCGGGGCCCATGGCAGCTTTGCAGCAGACTTTATCCTGCCGGCCGGGGCCCTGCCCGGGACGGTGGCGGTGCGCACCTCCAAACCCGCCTGGCGGGCTTTCGGGCCCATTCCGGTGAAACTGCAAGCCGGGGAGCCCGATGGGGCCGGCAACCGCATTTTTTACGCCTATCAGAATATCACCTTGGAACGCCAGGTAACCCCGGCCTTCTGGCTGGCCAGCCTCATTTTGCTCTCGGTCTATCTCATCATCGCCCTGGAATGGCTGCACCGCACCCTGGCCGCCCTTCTGGGCGCCACCCTGATGTTATTCATCTCCTACACACTGGGGGTCTACGATCCCGCCTATTTCATCTTTTCTTTTGATGACGCCATCCATGCCATGGATATGAATGTGGTTTTTCTGTTGCTGGGCATGATGATCATTGTGGGGGTCATCAAGAAAACCGGCATGTTTCAGTGGCTGGCCTACAAGAGTTACGCCCTGGCCCGGGGCAATGTCTTTGTCCTGGCAGTGCTTTTTATGTGGATTACCGCGGTGGTTTCGGCCTTCCTGGACAATGTCACCACCATGCTCCTCATGATACCGGTGACCATAGAAATTGCCCTGACCTTGAGAATCAACCCCATCACCTTGCTGCTCCCCGAAGTTTTCGCCTCCAATGTGGGGGGCACGGCCACCCTCATCGGCGACCCGCCCAACATCCTCATCGGCTCTTACGCCGACCTCACCTTTGGTCAATTTGTCGTTAATTTGACCGGGATTTGCATAATCTGCATGATCGTCACGGCTGTTTATTATGTTTTCTGGTATAAAAAAGATTATCTTCGAGCCGAAATAAACGACGTCCAAGCCACCATCGACTCGCTGCGGGAGGAATACCGCATCACCGACCATAAGCTCCTGGCTCTGTGCCTAACTCTCCTGGGCTTGACGATTTTCTTGTTCATCATTCACGGCAGCCTCCATATGCAGCCTTCGGTGGCCGCCCTGACGGGGGCCATGCTCCTTTTGGTCTTTTCCCGGGTGGATATCGTGGAGATGCTGGAACACGAAGTGGAATGGCCCACCCTGGTCTTTTTCATGGCCCTGTTTATGGTGATCGCCGGGGCAGAGGAAACCGGCCTGATTCAGTTTATTGCCGAGTGGGTCAGGGATGTTTCCGGCGGTTCGCTGACAGTGGCCATCATCATGGTCCTGTGGGTCTCGGCCATCGCTTCAGCCTTTATCGACAATATCCCCTTCACCGCCACCATGCTCCCCATTATCGCCTTCCTGAACCAGACCATACCGGGCGCCGACAGCGGCGTCCTGTGGTGGTCCCTGGCCCTGGGAGCCTGCCTGGGGGGCAACGGCACCATGATCGGAGCCTCAGCCAACGTGGTGACCGTGGGCCTGATGGAAAGGGCAGGCTACCAGGTTTCATTCCTGGGCTACATGAAGGCGTGCTTTGCGCCCATGCTGATCACGGTCGCCCTCTCCATGGTTTACCTGCTGCTGGCGTATTGAAGGAGAAACGAATCCCTGGAAGACTGTCCTGAGGCTAACGCCGCTTGGGAAAATTCAAAATTCTCAGGGGCCAGGCTTTCTCGTATAACCCGGCTAAGCGGTATTGGCAGCGGCCCTGGATTCCGAGCTTCAAAGGGTTATTTCCTTTTTCAGAAGACATGGACAAATATTTGAAAATTAGATATTAGTGATATATGGATGATGCGGAACACACTGCCGTCTTGGTGCCTTCCGCTCCCTCCCCCACTCCGGAGGAGCTCATTGAGGGGGAAGGGAAAAAAGAACGGTTGGGGCAGTGGTATGCCACGGCCATTTGCGGCAATGACATCACTTCCTCCTGTCTCTATGTCTCCGCTATCGCCACCGTCTATGCCCAGGCCCTGGCTCCGGTAGCCCTCCTTATCGTTGCCGGCATTCTTTTTTTATACCGCAAAATCTATACCGAGGTAGTAGAAGCCCTGCCTCTGAACGGTGGAGCATACAACTGCCTATTAAACTCTACCCGCAAGTTCACCGCCTCGATTGCCGCCTGCCTAACCCTGTTGTCATACCTGGCCACCGCGGTGATCTCCGCTAAAACCGCGGTGGAATATCTGGATAATCTGTTGCCGTTTATTCCCACCATGGAAACTACCGCCGCGGTCTTAATATTTTTTGCCGCTCTCACCATTCTCGGCATCACGGAATCAGCCCGGGTAGCCCTGGCCATCTTTATCATCCACTTAACCAGTCTAACCGTTTTCGTCCTCTTGAGCCTTCCAGCCTTTTTAAAATCCCCCCAGATCTTGGTGCAAAATTGGAATTTGCTGGTTCATGACGTAAATTGGCCCAAAGCTCTGTTCTTAGGGGTTTCGGCGGCAATGCTGGGGGTAAGCGGCTTTGAAAGCTCCGCCAATTTTGTGGAACAGCAGCAACACGGGGTGTTTCGCAAGACCTTGCGGAACATGTGGATAGCCGTTACCATTTTCAACCCCTTGATTGCCCTACTGGCCCTGGGTTTAATGCCGGTGGACGGCATCAGCCATCACCAGGACGACTTGCTTTCCTGGTTGGGACTAAAAGTCGGCGGCAATTTTTTCCACAACTTCATAGTTCTAGATGCTTTCCTGGTGCTTTCCGGCGCGGTGTTGACCAGCTACGTGGGCATCACCGGCCTGGTGCACCGCATGACCCTGGACCAGTGTTTTCCCCAATTTTTCCTCAAGACCAACCGGCGCGGCACCTTTCACCGCATTATCCTCACCTTTATGATCCTGTGCATTTCCATTCTGTATCTTACTGGGGGGAAACTCCTTTCCCTGGCCGGGGTCTACACTATTTCTTTCCTGGGGGTCATGACGCTCTTTGGCATCGGCAATATTCTTCTCAAAGTAAACCGCAAAGAACTCAAGCGCACCTACCGGGCCTCCTGGATCACCGTGATTCTGGGAGCCCTGGCGACCATGACGGGAATCATCGGCAATCTCATCATTGACTACCGGTTCCTCCTGTATTTTATGGTGTACTTTATCCCGGCGGTGCTGCTGGTGGGCGTGATGTACAGCCGCATTCCCATATACAAGGCTGTTCTTACCCTCATCAACGAAGCCTTCGAACGCCTGTTTATCTGGCGCAGCACCGTCATAGATAAGATTACCGACATCACTAACATCCGCTTGGTGCTGTTTGTCCGGGGCGGACGTCTATACCGGTTATCCAAGGCTTTTGAATACATCGCCCAGAACGAATCCAGCCAGAAAATCACGGTGGTACGCCTCTACGCCACTTTTAATCAGGCGGAAGACGATGAAATGAAAAATAGTCTTAAAATCATGGAGGAATTATATCCGGACCTCAGGATCGATTATTTCTCCCGGCAGGGATATTTCGGCCCGGCCATAGTTGACAGCATCGCCGAAGAACTAAAGGTCCCGAAAAACAATATCTTCATCGGCGCTCCAGAAGAAAAACACCGGTTTTCAGTGGAAGACCTGGGCGGGGTTCGAGTCATCTTTTAAGAAACCGCAAGGCTATGCCACTCTTACCTGGCTTCAAGGTTGCGGCATATTATCAGATAATCCCCTCTAAAGTTAAGTCCTGGGCTCACCCTTTTCCCGCAAGCGGATCAAGTCGTGCTCTTTACCGATCATCACCAGGATGTCGCTGGGCTTGATGACGAAATCCGGTGGGGGCAGAAAGACAAAGCGCATGGGCACCAGCTCCTTGACGGCCAGGACAAAGACGCCGAACTTTCTCCGGAGGTCCAACTCGATCAAGGTGTGGCCGCAAAAGGTGTCCGGCGGCGCCACGTCCATGACCCGGTAGTCTTCCTCCAAGGGAATGAAATCCAGCAGATTGGGGTTGATGAGTTGGGCCGCCAAACGGCGGGCGGTTTCCCTCTCGGGAAAGATGATTTCGCTGGCGCCGATGGATTTCAAAATAGCGGCGTGGTCCTCCGTGGTGGCTTTGGCCCAGATGCGCTTGACCCCGATTTTTTTCAGATGCAGGGTGGCCAGGATGCTGGATTCCAGGCTTTCCCCCATGCTGACTATGGCCTCGTCAAAGTCCTTGGTAACCAGGGAGCTGAGACTGTGAAAGTCGCGCACATCCAGGATCAGGGCACGCTGCACCTTGTCAAGGATGGCCTCCACCATGGCCTCTTCCCGGTCCAGGGCCAGCACCTCGCATTCCTTGGCCAACTGCTGGGCCAACTCCCGGCCGAACTCTCCCAAACCGATGACCACAATGTGTTTTTTTTCTTTCATCCGATCATTATCCTGCCTTCGGGATATTTCACATGGGTATGTATTGCCGGGAGAACCCCCATGGCCAGGGTTAACGGTCCCACGCGGCCCACGAACATGGTGGCGGTAATCCAGAGGCGTCCGAACAGGGTCAGCTTGTCCGTCAGTCCGGTGGACAGCCCCACTGTGCCGAACGCGGAAATTTGCTCAAACAGGACGTCATGAAAGCCCACCCCCGGCCGGCCGGTTTCGGTGAATAACAAGAGCAGTACGCCCAACAGGTTCCAGAGGATCGACAGGCGGATCAGCACCATGGTGCGATCCAGAATTGGCTTAGGCACCCGGCGGTCCAGCATGACCACTTGATCCTTGCCACTCAGTTTGGCCTTGAACTCAGCCATGGAAATGGCCAGCGCCGTAGTCTTGACGCCCCCGGCGCAAGATCCGGGGGAGCCGCCGATGAACATGAGCAGAACGAGAAGCAGCAGAGAAGCCAAAGGCATGACCCCGATGTCCACCGTGTTGAAACCCGCGGTGCGGGCGGTGATGGATTGGAACAAGGCCGAGGATAGTTTCATCCCCCAGGCGGTTTCGGCCTTGGTCAATCCCAGGATGACCAGGCCCAGCCAGCCGATAACAATTAACGCCAGAGTCATTCTCAGAACTATCCTGCTATGAGTTGAAATGGGATGAGGGCCAGGCGGATTTGACCGGAAAATCCAATTCTTACCTAGTTGCCAGACCTCGAAAACCACCATGTGGCCCAGCCCGCCCAGTACAATAAGAGACATTATCGTGGTCATAATCACCGGGCTGTCCCGCAATCCTACGAGGTTGTCTTTGTAGATGGAAAAGCCGGCATTGCAAAACGCCGAGATGGAGTGAAAAAAGGCCGAGAACAAGGCTTGTAAAGCAGGAACCTGGCGCCAATAAAGGGCCGAGAAAATCAAACATATGCCTGCCAGTTCAATGCTGGCCGTGATGAGTAATATCTGAAAGAACTTACGCTTGAATTCGATGCCCAAATCCCGTTGGAAAAAGGCGTCTTGCAAAGCCGCCTGGGAGGCCAGGGACAGGCGCCGGCCCAACATGAGATAAGCCAGCGCCGCAAAGGTCATGATCCCCAAGCCGCCTATCTGGATGAGGGTAATAATGACCACTTGTCCGAACTGCGTGAAAGCCGTGCCCGTGTCCACAACCACCAAGCCGGTGACGCAGACCGCCGAGGTTGAAGTAAACAGGGCGTCGACAAATCCTACTTCACCTTTGGTTTGGGACCACGGCAGCAGGAGGAAAAGAGTACCCAAGAGAATAATCCCAGCAAAGCCGCCGATCAACAGGGCCTGAGGCATTTGACCATAGGGCAGCAGGCGTCTAAAAACTTCTCTTATCATGTCAATATTGGGCGGAAAGAAGATTATTTTGAATATATGAAATTTTCTGGTTTGGCTATAAGATGTTTACCACAAATGAAGAAACTGAGAAAACTTAAAGAGCGCCCATTATCTGACTAAAAAGAGGTTCGCTTCGAAGATCATCATTGTCGGCGCAGGGGAGGTGGGCTTTCACTTTGCCGAATGGTTAGCCCAGGAAAGAAAAGAAGTATTGGTCGTCGACATTAACCCTGAAGCTCTGAGACGGGTGAGCGATCACCTTGATGTGCAGATTCTGCAAGGGTCCGGCTCTAACCCCAGGGTGCTGGAAGACTCGGGTCTGAAAACTGCCGACATCATCCTGGCGGTCACCGACAAGGACGAAGTCAACCTCATCGCCTGCTTCTTGCCAACGTCATCGCCCCAGCGATCCAGAAAGTCGCGCTGATGCGCAGCCCGGACTACATATACCGGGAGGCCCTCACCCGGGATATCCTGAACATCGGCCTGGTGATCAACCCCTCTTGTTTGTGCCTAGATTTTAGTAAAAAGCCGATAAGATTGACGCACAGAGGTTTTATACCGAGTTGCGCTTTTAGAAACAATTTGTGGCGGACCTGCATGTGCGCTCAGGGGGAGGGAGGAAAGAGCCGGTTATAGCGCGCTTCATCTTCGTCTCGGAGGTCAACAGCTAAATTGGCCCAGCGGCCCTGGGTCGTCAGCTCTGTGGTGACTTGGGCCAATATGCCGTGGCTGTTGGCAGCCTCGAGCAGGGAAAAGATCATTTCCTCGTCATCGCCGTAAGTGGTTTCGTCAAGGATTCTAACGATTTGATCGGTAATCAGCCTGGCATCGCTGGGCAATACCTGCCCTGGAAGACCCCAAACCCATACTCCCTCAATGCCATAGCCCCGCACCAGACCTGTTGCAGCCGCGACATTGACCTGCCACAGGTCCGACAATCTCTGGATAAATCTTGTTCCAACGGCACCCCGTCCCACGTTACAGCCCATAAGTACAACGGTGGCCCCGTCACAAAAGTAAGGGATGAGCTCGTTTAACGACGGCCGGAAGTTACCGGTGGAAATGTTTCTCTCCGCAATCCAGCCCGTGCCGTCGCCGACCGACATATTTCCCGGTGACCCGTGACCGTCAAGAGTTAACCGGTTTATGCAATTATCGGCTGGATCACCTACCTCTGATTTTACTTCACGCACCATTTGATCCACACTTTCGGCCTCGATTTCACCGATGTGGAAGGTAACTTCGCGCCAGTTCGCCACATCCCGGTTTACCCCAAAATCAAGTACATAGACATTCTTTCTCCTGCGATTATCGGGGGAGGGACGGCCGGTGGCCGGGGCGGCCGCGCCTGGAGCCCGAGGTGTGGCGCCGGCCGGAGCTACCGGCGCGCCAGGCTCTTCTACGCGCTGGATACTTTCTGCCATACTGCCATGGCTCTGCTGGAGGACGTGGGCTAACTCATGGGCCAGCAAGCGTTGTCCCGTGGTGGTCTGCGGCGCATATTCACCGGCTCCGAAAAAGATATCATGGCCGAAAGTAAGGGCGTGGGCCTGAATTTCCTGGGCGAGTTCGTCAGACCGGGGATCCGTGTGGAGGCGAACCGAGCCAAAGTCCGCACGAAATCGCGGCTCGAAAAATGCCCGGCTGGTCTCGGGCAAAGGCTGTCCTTGTCCCTGTAGATTCCTCAGTCTGGATTCCAGATGGTGGCTTAACTCAAATTCACCATCAGAGTGAGATTTTGTCTTTAGCAACTGCTCATCTTCTGCCCCAATCCTTTCTATTTCTTCCGCTGACCGCTGGAGATTCGTATCCGGCAGACGCAGGATTTCACCCGCCACCCGGTCAGCTTCCTGCTCGTAAATATCGCCGGGGGCGCTTACAGCGAGATCGGCCTGAGGCTGATGTGGCCGCAGGATCTGGCGCACTGCGGTCTGCTGAGGAGTTCGGAACGAGGGAAAAACAGGCTGGCTTTTGGGCTTAGCGCGAGTTAGTCCAGTTTGAGTTAGTTTGGGCGCAAAAGTTTTCATGGCTGTTTTCAATTTTAAACTCTTATTATGGGGCTTATCAGCAGAGTTTTTCCGGCCCCCTTTCTTCCGGCTCAGGGCCGGGATTACTGATCGGCTGGACTCTCCTTTTGGTGCATAATCCAAATATGCGGGGGGGTGGAATCCACCCATGGACTGCTCATCGTACCGACATAAACGTCAAGCTCATGAGACTCAGGAGTGGGCGGAATGTGCAAAACGCCTCGCACCCGCAGGGGCCTATCTAGTAAGGCAAGGGCGGCAGGGAGGCCATCCCAATTTTGCTGGGTAACCGGGACATTAAATGTATGTTCGGCGCCCGCCGCCACTTCCACGAACCGAGGGATATTGCGGGTAAAGCGTTGTGGCCCCGGCGTGAGGCGCGCCGAAGTGCGGTCCTGGCCTGTGGACTCCAGCTCCAGCGCCAGCATTGTCCATCCCCAAGAGTTGGACCGGTCCCAGAGGCGCAACACTCCGGGACCGGCGTTGTGGACGACGAAACGTACGCCATTATCAGTTAGATGCAACGTCAGTTGTGGCGCCTTAGCCATGTTACACAGCCTTACCGGTACAAGGCCCGGCTCTCTTTACCAGTTCACGCTCAGGACATCTTGGCTGCCGATTGTGACCCCCCCATTGGCTACGTCAACAACTTTTACCAGGAAGGTCCAGGTGCCTGCATCCGTGGCCGGCCCACTGGGGGTATCGCGTCCGCGATAGATGTGGCCAAAGGCCTGGTTGCGCCGGCCGGTGGAGTCAATGTACTGATCCCATGCGGCGGGAGCGCTGAAGGGGCCGGCCCGATGTCCATAGCGCGTGTTGGCAGCGTCGCGATCCTCAATCCAGGTATTTGCCGGTGTGCCTGCCGGGAATCCGCCATGCGGCACCGTTGGTCCGCCCCAACTGGCCACCGCCGCCGGGTCCCAGCGAATGAACTGACGGACTTCGCAGCAGGAGGCAAAGATCCCGTTGGCTGGATCGTGTTCAAATTCAGCGGTGAAGCGAAAACTGGCTGATTTCCTCCCTCCAGCCACCGTTGCGGTAATGGGTCCGCCGGGTGTGTATCTTGGGCCTGACTTGACCACGCCACGGCCGACCCTCTCTGCGCCTATCTCGCGGAACAGCCTCCGGGCGGTAGTGGGTCCGAGTCTTCCGTCCTGCGTCACTCCCTGCACTGCCTGCCAATCGACAACGCCCCGCACGAAATCCTCGTCAATCACAGCCGGATCGGGACTCACGCCCAGCACGTCACGAATCGTACGGATCATATCCGCGCCGCCAACTCCGACCACCCGGTTGTTGAAGTCAATGGCTTCTTGCATCTGCGGGGCCGTTAAAGTTCGTCCAACGGCGTGCGGGCGCGGTGGTCTCAGTGCGAAGTCCCTCTGAACCAGCCTTGGCAGGCGATGAATTATCAGCGGGGCCCCCGCTTCACGGGTCAGGCGCTCCAGGCCTCCTGGCACCTCTTCCTCCGGGTTGCGGGTGGCCGCACTCCGGCTGATGTCAGACGGTTTTGTGCCACCGTTTTGCTGAACCAAGTGGGCCAATTCATGGGCGAGCAGCAACCTTCCTGCGCCCGTATCCGGCTCATATTGCCCCTTACCGAATACAACATCATGACCCACCGTATAAGCCCGGGAATTAAGTGCTCTTGCCGATTCAGTAGCTTCTGCATCTGTGTGCACCCGGACCTTGCTGAAATTGTAACCGAACCGCGGCTCAAAAAAACCTCGAACCGACTGAGCCAAAGGTTGGCCGGTGGCTCTCATGTCGTTGAGATATGCTTCGATTCCGGAAGGGATTGCTTGATAATGGTCAGAGGTCCGTTGCATCTGAATGGTGTCTTCCCGGTCTTTATCCTCTTTTTCCGGCTGTTTCTGAATCATGGGAAACGCTGGTTCAGAAATTAACGTTGTTTGAAAGAGCTTGTCTGTGTCGTTCTCAACCGGTCGATGAAATTGCGGCTCAGGCATCCGCATCACCTGTTCCGCCACCCGGTCGGCTTCCTGCTCGTAAATATCGCCGGGGGTGTTGACAGCGAGTTTGGCTTGAACGGCAGAATTCCTAAGGATCTGGCCAATCTGGGTCCGGTGACCGGCATTGAAACTTTCGGAGGTGGAAAGTTTGGGCCGGGCCAAGCAACCCGCCGAGGTACGCGGTAGTTTCTTTGCGGTGATATGAGTTCGCATGATCGCCTCCTGGCAATCTCTCCCGGTTAAAATCTCCCCTTGATGGTAATGCCGGCTTCAGGCAGGGTAGGGCTGAAAGTTGCCGGGTTGACGGCCAGTTGAAACCGGAACGACACGTCAATATTGGGAATCCAGGGGTTTTCTTCCCGCAAGAGGTCAAGCACCGGCGCCGCGCTGAGAGTGGCATTGAAGCGCAACGGGTCGCCTTCGCCGGTCGGGCGCTGGAAAGAAAGCTTTTTTAAGGGATTATACGGGATCGGCCGTAACAGGACGGCCAGATTTTGGCCCTCCAGGAGGTCGATGACGCCTTCCCGGTGGCCCTCGTCGATCATGAGCGGGGGAAGGGCGGTTCCCAGAGCGGCGACGCCCCAGCCTATCAGGATAGCTTTCTCACCCGTGGAGAGGTTGCGCCAGATGGCTGCCCCTTCGCTTTTCAGCCCTTCCTCGATGGGGTCGGTCAACCGGGGAGGGAGATGCTGCGCCATGGTTTTGAGCCCTTCCAGGATGGGATCCGGGGTTTCCGGCTCCGCCGCCGGTCCGGTTGTTTCCGGGGATGGCTGCCTTTGCAGAATATCAGGGCGCAGGATGCGGCTGATTTTTATCGACTCAGAGGTCAGGGACGGATGAGAGGGGGCGAACCTCATGGTCGAACTTCTGATAGGCCATGCCGTTTTTCTGGCCCTTCCGGCAAATGTTCTCATGGTACCTGCTCTAAAATTTGCTTTTCACGTCCTCACCAACTGGCGTCCGGGAGATTGGCGGCTTTGGCCATTTCTCCAGCCGCGACTAGCACCCTGCCACCTCCCACAGTCTGACCGTCATAAATGGTTCGCCGGACGCTATTGCCGCTGAAGATGGCGGTTTGGCTGATTACCCCGGCAACGATCGACTGTAGGGTCTCAAAATTATTATCCGCAAGGGTCAGATTTTCACTGAGCAGAGGGTTATAGTCACGCGCAATAATGTTGCTCTTAAAAAGCATGGAGCGGTAAATTCCTGATATAACAGTTCTCTTGTTTTCCAGCAGTTCCCTTAAGCCTTGGGTCATCTGTCCACCAATCGCGAAACCTGAAAAGAGATTGTTCCAGACTTGCACCGTAGTGCCCAGGCCACGCAAGCGGAAATTATCTTTCAGTAATCCACCCATTTTCACCATTTCTTCGACGGTGAGCTCCCCTTCGGGAAATCCATAAAAACTGGCGGTGCCAAATACGGTGTTGCACCCCAAAGCAAGGTCGGCAAGGGCATCCCGAAAGACGACGCCTCTGCCAGCAACCACATGGTGCGTCTGGTCGCGGACTTCTCGCAATTCAGCCAGCACTGCAGCAAACGCTGCAGTAACACCCCCCAGGGCGGACGTAAGATGTGAGTAAGCAACTTTTTCTTCCAGGGTGAGCCCGATCTCCATAGTTTCTATATTATGGTCTATATGGGAAGCAATGACTTTTCGGTCTTGCGGGGAGAGCTTGGCAAGGTTTTCGGCCACTTCAGCGGCTGCCTCAAAAAACTGGTCCCTCTGGGGCAAGGTAAAAAGTTTAACCAAGGGGGGGTAAAATTCAAAAACTTTCTGTGGCCTATCAAATCCCACCGACTGGTAAGCTTCCAGGATATTCTTTTCGAGCCGGACCCGGTTGCCGCCGCTGATCAGGAGGAGGGGCCGTTCCAACGCCAGGCCGACCTGGTGCAGTTCGCTGATGACCAATTCGGTGCAATTATCCACCACCAAAGGGAACTCGTTATCCCACGATCCTTCCAGAGTGAAATTATCCAGGTAAAGCGAGTTCAGATTTCGAAATCTTAACGGGGCCGTCAGGACTATTTTGGTTCCCGGACCGCAGCCGGTAATGCTCAGGTTAAAATGATCCTGTCCCTCAAGCGGTTGCCAGGCTCCGCCAAAGTCATGCGGACCGGTCAGAAGGCAGATGCAGATATCATAAATTTTTTGTTCGATAAGCGTTTTGAGGGCCGCTTCGAGGGTGGGGAATATCCCATCATTCCCCACAGTAACCTTGCACCCGCCGCTGGGACGTTGACACAAGGCGTCCAAAGCGTCCTGCACTGTGGTAATACCCGGTTGCGCCAGGAAGGTGCAGCCAGGCCCTGGCTGGTAGGATACCTGGCCGGCCTGGATATCGCACAGCAACTGGAGGGCCTGGGCCAGGTTGGTTACGATCTGCCCCTTAAATATGCTGGTGTCGCAAGGTTTGGAGAAATTGATATCCTGGGCCTGGATGGTGCAGATCTTGTCCAGGGCTTGTTTCACAGTGCCCACGAAATTCTGAAAGAGTCCCTGCTTGCAATCCGCAGTGTAATGAATATGCTCAGCCGCCAGCTCACAGAGGCGATCCAGGGCTTTTTTGACATTGTCGTGGGTGGCATCGAAGAGGCCGCTGGCGCAGTCGGTCTTATACCCTACATCCTGGGCCTGCAAGTCGGTCAAAGGGGGAAAATTATGCTGGCGGCGGTCGGCGTCGTCCTCATAACGCTGCACCGAGCCGTCCGCGGCCACCCGGGCCAATTGCAGGTAGTGGTGGGTGATTCCGGCGGGAGAGGCGCCGTTGACTATTTCGCTGCCGGGGCCGTGGATGGCCTCTCGAACCGGCGCCAGCCAGAAGTCACCGGCCATAAAACTCCTGCCGGTCAGTTCCAGGGTTAACAGCATGGCCTGCAAGTTGATCCTCAGTACAGGGCCCAAGGAGACATAGCCGGGGGCGGTGTCGGCCACCGCAGTGGAAAGAGCCACCCCTCGGTCCCAACCCTTTTCCAGAGACCATTTGGCACCGGCTCGGGTCAGTTCGCAATAGCCGTCCCAACGCCGGACGAAGTCTTTGGGGTCGGCATCACCTTCGGGGATTTCATAGACAGTGTTCAAGATGCCGGCCACGGGAGAGAACCCCTGGGTCAGGTGCACTCCGGGATGTTTTTCGGTGGTCAGGTTGAAAAATTCATAAAGATAGCTGGAATTGATGAATCCCGGGGGCATTTTCCCCTGGCTCAGGGCGGCGCCTTGTTCGGCACCGTTTTCACTGGACCATTTTAGAACCAACCGGGTGGGGTTATTGGCCGGGCCTTCCACCCGGTGGACTTCCAGGCGGAAGAGATAGTTGCCCGCCCGCCCGGCACCGACCCCGAGAAGGTCAGCACAGGGATCACAGGGGTCCCTGGCCTCCAGACTGGTGTGCAACTCCAAAGACAGGAGGGCGTTGCCGTGAGCAGGAATGCCGGTTTCAGGATTGGTAGCCACAGGGCAGGTCTTGATCTGCACCATGGTCTGCGTGCGGGTGCAGGTGTCCGCGCCGTAGAGGCCGGCATCCCGCAGACCTGCATCTTCCAAGCTCGTGACGGTTCGGTCCCAGATATCGGCATAAACCAGGTAAGGCCCGGCAGCCGGAAAGTCAGGACAGCCTGGCAGGTCCGGTTGGGCACTGGCTGGCATCGGCCCACTGCCGGGCAGTTCCGCCCGCCTTCCCTCCACGTATAGATCTCCGGGTTCGATGGTTCGGTCATTATTTATTCGGACAGCTCCGAGCCGGGGAGACCCGCTCCCGATCACGTCCTGCAGAGCGGCAGCCAAAGCCCCTCTGAGCAGGTCCACCGACTCATTCCAATCGGCATCGGTAATCATCCGCCCTTGCTGATGATAAACTCCGGAGCAACGCCTATCGGGGTTATAAGAATCTTTGGATATCTGGGTCTTCATGTTTACTCCGCTGCCTTAATAAGAAATTGTATGAGTTCGAATTTCCAGGTTTCGCAAAAAGAGATCATACACGGGTCTCGCTTTCAGGCCGCTAGTGGTCGCACGGTGGATAAGGGAGTGCGAGCAAGCGTAGATCGGGAATTATGACGGCCTCAATTCCCAATGGCAGAAAATCTTGCAGCTTTGTCTGCACCGCGGCCAGCAGCAGGCTATAACGCCAATCATGGTGGACGCCCATTTCCCCGCCGTCCTCGGCTCCGAAACGGATCTTTTCAGAAGTAGCGGGATGAAGCACGGCGCAGCCCGGCTCCCCGAAGGAAGCCTGCCGACGTTCAAGGACGCCGTCAACTGCGAATTCAAATTCGTAACCTATCGGGATATCGGTGGTATTTTGGTAGGCCAATAGGTTAGCCACCGCCAGCCCCGGGGGAATCCGGGAAAAACGCAGACAATGGGGTGCAGTTTGGGTAGCGGGAGTCAGGTTCAAGGAGCCGTAAAAAATGCAGTCACTGGCCTGGAGGCGGTCAGCCTGAAAAGCTTCCAATACGGAACAGTATTCCAGGCGGGCCAGACCTCCGATCTCGGCCTGACCGAACAAGGTGTTCTGGGCCACCAGCACCGGCTCTGCAACCGGCAGGGCAGCCGTGATTTCCAGTCGCCGGACCGCGCATTTCTGCAAGCGGAGGCTGCCGGCCTTGAGGCCCAGTAGACCGTCGACAATCTTATTCTCCAGGAGATGTTCCTTATCCTCGGTGAACTCCACATCCCCAAGTATTTCGAATTGGCCTGGGGTGAAAAAACCCAGAGGCGGAGGGGCATACAGGAGGACACGCTTGGGATGGCTGTGCCCCTGCCGCCAATCAGGAGTTCTCAGGTCCACAGTGCGCCGGGAGATGTCTTCGTAGCTGCCGGGAAAGCAGGGACCGCCATGGGGATTCACCTGGCGCCACCACAAGCGGGTGCCTGCAAAATTCGTTTGCTTGGCGGCAGGATTCTGAGGGGGGGCGCCATCTTGCGGCTCCACTTGCAGAGCCCGGGAGGGATATCTCAAATCCACAGTAACGGCAGGCAGTCCAGGGTGCCGGGCAGCCCAGGCGGGATGTTGACGGTAATCAGAATCATCAAAGAGATCGGACTCGCCCAGAGCTCTGGCCGGCAGCAGCGGCAGGCCCAGCCGGGGAGTAGTGGCCACCTGCTTCCAGCCTTCCTGGACTTCCACTTCAAACCGGCCTACCCGCTCGGCGATCTGCTCCAAGACCCTCAGGGTGCCCTTCCGCTGCCGCCAGGCAACCGCCTGGGAAACTTCGTCCCGACGCCCGGCCTCATCCGGAGACACCAGGCGGACATCCACCAGGTCGGCAAAGTAGGGCAGGAGCCATGGCTGGCAGGCTAAATCCTGATCGGCCGGGTTATCGGGAAAGGAGTCTGCCAGGCGTTGATTCAAGGTTTGACGGAGGAGAGTCAGGATATGGCCGCAGGCATCCAGGAACCTGGCAAGGTCACCCGTGGAATCGGGGCTCACAGTATCCCGGGTGCGGTAAACTTCGGGGAGGAGATCGTAAATCTGCTTACCCAGAGGGGTTTTGATAAATTCGGCGCTCATCGTATCAGCTATCCTCCGCTCATTTGGCGGACCTCTCGGTCAGCAACTCCCGCAGCGTCAGGGTGGCCAATTGGGTTTCATCCAAGGCAATTTGCAGGACCCGGAGCCGGCTTTGCACTTGCTGGAGAAATGGCACCGGCAAACCGGTGCTGAGGGCCAGAACCTTAACCGGAGCACTCAGGAGATCGGCCAGGGACCGGCTCAGCAAGGGGGTGGCCAGGGATTTGTCCAAATCCAGAGCCAGAAGCAACCCGGCTTTGGTCTGAAATTCCGCCAGCCGAATGGGAGAAAGCCCCTGAGGCGTCCGGGCCGGGTCGAGCCGGTGAAGATCTGCCAGGGTGCGCACTCCCGCCGCCCGCAACAGCTGGGTATAACGGGCGCCGACCCCCTGGATGATGCTCACCGGACGACTGGCGACCAAAGGGAGCGCAGGGGGGGCCGAAGGCTGCCCGGCTTCAGGCGCAGGACTCAGGGCCGCAGGGCTCCCCTGGTAATCGACCAGCAGCTTACCCAGGGTAAGAACTTCTCTGTCTGCCGCCCGGACCCGCCGGAGGGCGGCATCGCCATTGATCACAACCTGTGAATGGCTGACCCCGGCGACCCCTTCCACCACCTGAAAGACTTCGCTGAGAAAGAGGTCCTGGCCAAGCTTGCGTTTTTTTAAAGAAAAAGCGGCTTCCAGCGCCGTTTTGACTGTGGCGGCCACTTCCTCAGGATTAAAGGCCTCGGTGTCCACCGCAAGGAGCACCTCCAGGTCAAAAGTCTGCTCCAGGTAGGGCAGCAGATTCACTTCCACTCCTGGGATGGCCCGGGCCAGAAGAAAGTCGGTTAAAGTCAAAGTCAGAGGCCCCAAGCCACCGCCACCGGCCGGCACCACCACCACGTCTATCTTGACGTTGCGGCCGAGACCCGGAGGCCGATAAAAGGCGCGGGCTTGCCAGACACTGCTATGGCTCATGACTAAGTAGCTGAAGTCGCTGAGGGAAACGGCTCGATCCAGAGTCAGCAAGGTGGCGGGAGCATTAGCCCGCAGGGAATCCAGCCCTTCCTGATCATTTCCCCCGGTGGCCGGGAGCGGCTGCCTGACTCCAGCTACCAGACGGTGGGGTTTAACCGGCTTGGCCAGGCTGCCAGCAGGCAGATTGCCGGCCAAACCGGTCCCCTGGCGATAGGTAATCCGCACATTGTTGTTTCCGGTGGGGAGGCGCCGCCCCCTACGGCCATCGCCAAAAGTTAGTTTCAGATGACCTGGTTCAGTCATACGCACCGTGAAGTGGGGGTCGGTGGGACCGCTGTCCTGGAAACTGCCGGTCTGCTCCCACAAGCTGCCGGCGACGTTCACCTGGATGGCCGCCCTCACCCCGGCGGGCTGGGTGGCATCCGCGATAAATGAGACCTTATCCTCTGCAAGGATAAAAGCCTGATTTGACTGGGAGGCGCTGCCGCTGCCCAAAACCTTGGCCGTTTTGGTTTCGCCGTGTCCGGCCCGGACCACATTGGCCGTTGCCAAGGTGTTGTGGTAAGTAAATCCGGCCGGCAGGACCTGGGCCAGCACCAGGGCGTTTGGTTCGATTTTGGCAATTGTGGTGAAAAATGCGGCGGCCTCATCCTGACTGTTTTCAATCATCAGCAGTTGGCCTTTTTTCAGTGCCGCAGGCACCTGGGGCAAGGGTAGGCGGTTGCCTTGCAGGGGCAGGGTATTTGCCTGCCAGCCCTTAAGCCGCTGGATTTCTTTGAAATGGGCATAAATAACCGTTTCTGCCAGAAAAAAATCTGGCCCACCCCGATCTTCCCAGGCATTTTCCGCCACCAGAGCGGCCTGCTCTTTGTCCTGATTCAGGGATACCGCTTCCAATCGGGCCCAGGCCATCTGATTGCCGCTGGCCACCACAGCCAGATCGCCAACACTGGTCTTTTTGGGGAGGCTGGCGAAAATGGTTGGTGGCAGGTGGCCGTTCACCTTCTCCAAATAAGTGTCCACCTGCCAGTTACCTGGAATGGCCGGGGGTGCCAGCAGGCTTTGGGGATTTTTGAGCGCAAAATTATGGCCGTGCTCCACCCGGTCATGGATCACGGTGAGCAGGGTGTAACCTTTGTTGACGTTGGTCCCCTCCACCGGCTGATAGCGGGCCGCGGTAACCGTATAGACCGGCAGGTGCTTTTTTCCCTGATCATCCACAATGTTGTTGGCCACCCGCCGGTTGGCCAGATACGACCAATCCCCCGCGGTTTTGAAAGTGTAGGTCACTACGCCGCCGGCACTGTGGGGACGTTCCGCCTGTTCGCTGACGGTCAGCGTCACGGGTTGGGCCACCCTGGCCGCCTGGATCTGCAAGGGACCCACATCAGCATTACAGACCAGGCGCCTGCCCCGGACCTGGACCAGGCGGCGGTAATATTCCTGTACTCCGTCCGTAATGTATATGATCATGCCCGGAATAAGGGTCTGAGGCGGTTCGGTGAGGTGCAGGACTCGTTTGACTTCAGCTCCCTGGGCCGCGGGTCCTATCGGCAACAAGCGTTCTTTGGGTTTAAGATGCACCTTGGTGTAACCTCTCCGAAGCCGATGGGAAATCCGCGGCGACACCCGAATCAGGGTGGCGCCGTCCTGCGCCTGGGAGCCTTCGATCCGATAGGCGCGCAACGCCCCGGTCTGTTCATCTTCCAGCACCAGGGGCTCGCCGATGGTCAAATCCTTGATTTCCTGGTTAAGAAGAAGTTCATGGCCTCCCAGAGGGGTCTGATTCCGGTCGTGTGCGGTTGGCCGCAACTGGTTCAGCGCGGAATCGAGTTCCACCATGTCCAGGGTTTCGAAGATGACGGGTTTACCGCCATCGGGAGGCGAGTATTTCACCTGAAAGCCTGGCTCTAAGACCCCCTGGGCGTCTTTGGCGGCTTCCAGGACCAGCAGCGTTGTCGCCGAAACCGGCGGCGAGGGGTGGAAATCCAGCATTTCCACCAGGCGCCGGACGTTGTCCCATTGGCTGGCGGTTCTAAGAAACCCTTCATTGGCGTATTTATCCAGGTATTCGCCTAAAACGTGGCAACTGCGAGCCAGGAGACGGGCCAGTTCCCAGGCCCAATCCTGCCTCTTTGCATCATATTGCGCCCCGAGACGGTCCAGCCGCTGGCGTTCCGTTTCACTGGCCAGCCGCTGCTGTTCGGCCAGGAGGCGCTCATAGGCATCTTCAGGATCGCCCGCATTTTGGGGAACCAGGGCCTCCCATTGCAACTGGTGCGCGGCAGCATCAGAGAATCTTGCAATAAAGGCTTGACGCAGTTCTTCCAGAAAGGTCACGGCATTGCCGTCAAGATAACGGAAGCGGCTTAATCCGGCGCGATTCCAACGGGTCAAATCTTTACGGTCATTCACCCTCGCCGCCCTCCGCTCAGCTTGAGGCTGAAAAAACCCCGCTCGGGATGAGCCGGATCATTAGCGCAAACCGCGATCTCAAGTCCCTGGAGGAAAATTATCCCGGTGTCCGTTTGGTCGGCAAATTGGTTACCGAAGCGTTTAAACCGGTTGAGGCAGACGTTTTCCACCCCATCCAGGGACATCAGGGTCTGGAAAATGTCGCTGGCATATAGATCCTCACCGAAATCCAGCCGCCCGGGTTCAAAAAATCCACCCGGGCCGGTGCCCAGAGCCTGTTGCACGGCGTGGCGCACTTCCGACTGGAAGAAATCTTCCGCCACCCGGATGGAGATGGCCATTTTGATCCCTACTGCGACGGCATTGTGCAGAATTACTTCCTGGCCCAGAAGTCGGAATGTATCCAGGTAGCTGAACAAGATAGTGCGCAGCGTGGGTGGCTCGGGAAGCCAAACTACTTCGGCGAGGTGGTGGCGGTGGTGAAAAGCGGCAACTTCTTGCTTGAGGTTATCGGGAAACAGGAGTCCTGCTTCATCCAAGTGGCGATCCTGCCACAGGACCAGGGCCACCTGGATGGTGGTCCAGGAGCCGCTCCATTCCTCCCAGGCCGTAGCCCGCAGCACCAGGGGATGATCCACCAGCCGCCTGGCATAATCGTCCACGGTGACCATGCGCCGCTGGGTGTGAATAGCCAGGGGGCCTTCCCGCCGGGCCCGTTCCATGTTGGCCGGATTCCGGCGCCAATCCAGTTCCAGATACTGCTCCTTGGTGCGAGGGTTTGCAATAAGGGGAGGATCGTCCTGGAAACCTGCCTCCGTGGCCGCGTCATAACCGATGAAGGCCAGGAGGCGGCGCACCGATTCGGGACGGCGGGCGGTCTCCAGATAGGCTTCTGCGGCCACCCGGTCGGCCATGTCGGAAAGTTGATCCAGGACAGCCGCCAGCACTTCGATCAAAACCACTTCCAGGTCGGCCGGGGTCCAACTGGTGCGTTCCGGAAACCGGGCGGCCAGTTCCTCCAGCATGAAGCGCTGGAAGCTGTCGAAATCCCGGACCAGCCAGTCAAAATCATCTCCCACCGGCGGCAAGGGGCGGGGCAGCTCCACCCGCCGTTCGGCACAATCCGGGCACCGACCGCCGAATTCCAGGGTGATTTCGGGATTTTCCGCCATAGTCCCTCTACTTTACCAGGAACTCCTGCCGTTCCTGATGTCCAATGGTGGCCAAAGAATAGGAAATTTCCACGAACAGCTTTTCCTCTTCGGCTCGAACATTGATCTCCAGGGACCGGGGATCGACCTCGCCTTTGAGGGCTTCGGCCAAAGAGGCCACCAGGCGCTTACGGGTCAAATCCCACAGGGCCGAGGCATTGGGTTCAAAGATTAATTTCTTGATTCCCACCCCGAATTCAGGGCGAAACACCCTTTCATAAGGGTTGGTGAAAAGCACCTGCTCGATCTGCTGGCGGACATGCTCAGCCCGGCTGGCAAGTTTTGCCCCATTCCTTTCGATCCGGAAAGGAAAGGCCAGATATGGGGGATCAGTTAGTCGCGGCATCTTCAGGCACCTTTTAGGGAAATCACTTAACTTGTCATCACCTTCAGGGACAAGGCGCTCATCTCCCCTTGGGGTATGGGCGGTCCCGTGGGCCCCATGGGGTGAGGATGTACATGAGTGGCGAAAAGGGTCAGAAAGCTTTGCCCTTTGATTATGGGTTCGCCGCCCTGACCGGCCAGCATGACTTGTTGTCCTTCCACTACCACCTGTTGGCCTTTAACGGTAATCCCCGCCGCGGCCATCTCAATCTTGTTGCCGTTGCTGTCTTCCACGGTTGTGCCGCTGGAATTCATGGTCAGGGTATTGCCGTTGGCATCGGTCAACACAATCTCATTGCTGTCGGCGTTGAGGGTCATGGTATTTTCCTGCGCATCAGTAATAATCACCGTACCATTTTCGTCCACCGTCATTTCCGTTCCGGCAGGATGGGCCAGGCGAAATCTTTCGGCGCCCTCCGCGTCATCGAATTGCAGCACATGCCCGGAAGGTGTCTTGAAGACCCGGGTGGTGGGCGGACTGAGGGCGGCCTCACTGGGCGGGTCACCACTTTGCTGCCAGAAGGTGCCGGTCCAGATGGGGGCATTGAGATTGCCGGCCTCGAATTCAACCCAGACCTGGGCGTCAACTTCGGGGACCGTGAAGAACCCTTGTTGGGCCAGGCCGCCAAAGGGCAGGCAGGGCAGGGCCCAGCCCGTGGGCGCTTCACCCAGGACTGCAGGAACGGTAAGCCGCAGACGCCCGAGCTGCTCCGGGTCATTGTTATCGACGACGAACCCCCGGTATTTGCCGAAATATTTATTTCGAAACTGCCTGGCTAATTCCAGGAGGAGATTTTCCATTTAACCTCCAAGCACCCCTGCCAACAGTCCCCCGGCGCCGGCAAGGTTGTCCCCATAAGCGTTGCGCAGAAGATGAAAGCTCTGCCGGTAGCCGTCGATGTTGAAAACGTGGTTGACCCTATCCACAAAATAAATGCCGCTATACCGGTCTCCCACCCCGTCAACACCCACAGGCTCCCCGACCCGGAGGACGTGGCCATAAAGGGAGCCATCCAACTCTCCCTCTGCCTTAATGCGCAAAGAAAGTTCATTGGCCCGGCGTTGGGCCCGGGCCAGCCACTCATCTTCGCTCAGGCCTTCCTGGCGGGTCAGGCGCCAGGAAAATTCCTCCAGGCCACTGCCTTGATTGAGGACCGAAGTCGTGCCCAAGAGAGGCAGGTCCGGCTCTACGGTTTCAGAAACCGTCCCGGCTCCCGCGGTTTCGGCCCGGTCGAAAACGACCCGGTCAGCCTGATGGCCGTCTTCCCTGACATTAAAGCTGAGACAATTGGTTGCCGGCCCGGCGTAGACCATGATGGTTTCCTGGGGCGCGGCGTCCAGGCGCATGGGGCCGAAATAAACGCTGCCACCGGAAAAGAGCAGATCGTAACCATTGGCTTCAGCCCGCTGGCGCAGAAAATTGATATCGCTGTCGTCTTGATTAATCACCAGATTGCTTTGGCCGGCGCCGCTGTCCGCATCCAGACTGAGACCATATCTTCCTAAAATAGTTGAGACGATGACGGTATCGCTGGTGGGCGCCTCCGCGCCCCAGACTTGGCGGACATGCGACCGGTCCAGCTGGAAAGACTCGTCCTGGCACTCCACAAAGACTAATGCAGAGCCGGCTTCTTCGGGATAGTCGGCTCTGATTTCCCGGATGAAACCCCGCATGATTTCTTGGGTTCTGCTGCCAAAGGCCGCTTCAATGACGATGGGCTCCCAGGGGGCGAGGCTACCGGAGTCCTGAACCAGCCATTGGCCCTGTTCATCGCGCCGGGTTTCAAATTTTAACGTGGCCACCGCCGGCTCGTTACGGCTGGTGTCCACTGAGACTTCCACCAAAAAAGGGTACAAGTCCGTGATTTCTTCACCGGAAGATCCCACCCGGATTATACATTCCGCCGGCTCCCGGTCTTTGCCGCTCAGAAGGTCTAGGAGGCCCACTTAATCTCTCTCTTTAGGAATCAAAATAGCCTGTCCCGCCATGTTCTCGAGAAAAATATCGCCGCCAAAAAGAATGTCCGGGTTGGCGTCGATAATGCGCCACCAGAGGCGAGGGTTGTTGTAATAATGGCCGGCTAAGAGATCTAAACGCTCTCCTGTGGTCACAACGTGTTCAATGACCCCCACCGCCGGATCAATCTGGCGCGGCCGGATGCCCTTAAAAATAATTTCCCCGGCCGGGGTCGGCTCGAACAACTGGGCTTTGTCGTAACGGGAACCTTTCTTGAACATACCTTCACCTGGAAGAAGAGACGTGCTAAACCGCCATGTTTCAATGAGTGGCGGCTAGAAAACCCGCCGCGGCTGCTGCACCCTTAAAAAATCCCCCCGACTATAGTGCGTCCGGTGTTCAAGGCCGCGCCCACAACTTGGCGCACCTTTTCTACCTGGTAAAACGGGTTATTCCCTTCGATCACCTGCATGGACAGAGTGGCTTTAGCCCGGTAGGGTACCAGGGAAGGCAGGTGAGCCTCTTCAGTTATTTGGACGCTGGTCAAAAAAACTGGCAGAATGTGGCTGCCCCAAACGAGCAGTAAGACCGAGGCCGATTCGCTGCGCTGGAAAGCCCGTTCGCCCCCGAAACCAAGGCTGGCCAGAGTTTGCAAGCCTCCCGGCCCTTGGGATTTGGGTTCCACCATGGTCCGCAGGGTGTCCAATTCAGGCTGAATGCCAAATTGGGTGGCCACGGGTTCACCTTCATTCATGCGGTCAGTGGCATCCAGGAGTATTTCGATGGAAAAGCTCTCCGGCTGCACCGTGACGCCCTGGGCCACCCGGGCGGTCTCGGTGGGAAGGGCAAAATCATATCCGCCCCGGGTGCCAGGGGCATTTCCGGTTCTCAAGGTAATGGTGCGGCTGCGGGTCAGGCTCTGAGGGTTGAACTCAAAGACCAGGATTAACGGCGGCAGGGACAAGGCGTATTCCACCAGCATGCCTTTGGTCGTGTTGAGCATACGTCACCTCGGTAGGTTGTTCACCTGGCCCTGCACTGCGGCGGCGATCTTGCTGGCCAACTGACGGTCACTCCAGCCAGGCTGGATGGTGATGGGCGGCAGGCTCAGCCTTTCCACCCGCAGACTGCCTTCCCAAGTGAGGGCTCCCAGTTCCTTTGCCACCAGACGAGCGATGAGCGCCGTCCGGTCCCGGTACGCTGCGGGCAACTTTAGACGCAAACGACTAATGGTCAACATGGCTCTGACTCCGGAAGAAAACGGGAGAGGGCTCCCAGAGCGCTTTTGGACAGTTCCCGGCCGTCTTTCCCCAACTCCCGCCATACCGCCAGGGCAACATGAGGCAAGGTGATCACCCCTCCATCCCCGGCAGCCAGATAGGCGGCGTGCAACGCGGCGTTGCGGATATTCCCCCCGGTCAGGTTAATTGCCTGCCCGAGAAAGGCAAAATCGAGGTCCGCCACCCCCGGGGCCCTGGGCGGCAGCAAACGCCGCCACAGCAGGGCTCGAGCCTGGGACTCTGGCCGGGGGAAATCCACGGCAATCTGAAATCTGCGGGCAAAGGCGGAGTCCAAATGTTTCCGCAAGTTGGTGGTGAGGATGACCGGCCCGCAGTGATATTCCAAGCGAGCCAGCAGGTGGCTGACTTCCATGTTGGCATAGCGGTCTCTGGCCTCTTTCACTTCCCCGCGTTTGCTGAAGAGGCTGTCGGCTTCATCGAACTGCAGGATCATGGGCCTGTTATGCGCAGCATCGAAAAGCCGGTTGAGGTTCTTTTCAGTTTCGCCGATGTACTTGCTCACCAGGCGACCCAGGTCCACCCGGTAGAGGGGCCAGCCCAGTTCCGTGGCTAAAACTGCGGCTGCAAGAGTCTTTCCGGTCCCCGACGGACCTGAGAAGAGAGCTACCGGTCCGCCGCAATCCTGGCCTCCCCATTCCTGAACCACGGTGGCTTTCTGGGTGATCCAGAGCAAGAATTCCCGCAGCATGATAAGGCGGTCCGGCGGCAGAATTAAATCATCCCAACCGGCCCGGATCATGACGGGAATTGCACCGGGAAGGTGGGCGCTGAGCAGGGGCCGCTGCATCAGCCGGGCGGTGATGCCTGGCGCCGGCCGAACCGGCTGAAAAGGGTCATTCCCTTCCAAATCAATCAACCCGAGACGGCGTAGGGGTGCGGTCTCGGACAAGACCGCATAAAGCTGGGAAGATTCCGCCGGGGTTAAAGCCAGCAGTTCCTGCAATAAAGCTATGGTGGGGTAGGGTTGCGGGATTCCGGGTTGCAAGGTCTGAAACATCCAGCCCAGGCGGGGTTCCACCTCCGGGGCCAGGACGCAGGCCAGGACATCTAATTCCAGAAAAGACAGCGGCTTCGCAATGGCCCGGATTAATCCGCGGCCTTCCTGTCGGGCTCGCTCCACCTGGCCTTGCAGACTCTGCAAGCGCTCCAGCAGTTCCGGGGCCAAATGACGGCCTTGCCGCGATTCCCCCAGAAGATGGCCCAGGAGTTCAAGCCGTTCCCATTCTACAGCCAGGGGATCGGTGGCAGACTGTTGGACCGTGGGGTTCATGGCGTCTCCGGGTAAACAATGAGCAGCACCGGGTTGCTCCGCAAGGTTACGGAATGGCCATCCACCGGGCGCACGTAGGTTCTTTCCGCATAAAGCACGGCCTGTCCCACCTCCTGTGGCTTAAAAGGATGAGCCAGGGAGGTAGTAACGGCCTCTGAGGCCTTTTCAGGGTCCATCACCAGAATGCTGGCCGCGGCTTCGGTGACCTCGCTTTGCCTTTGCCACCCCTGGGTAGAGGTCCATTTTTCCCAAACCAACGTCATCTCTGCCCCCACCTCACCAGCAATCCAGACCCGGGGCTGAAGATTATTGAGCTCGGCGCTATTGCGGGCCAACGCCAGGCTTTGGATGCAGGCGCCTTGATGAATGAGGCAGATAGCCGGGGTCCAGTCTTCCCGGGAGGCATCAATGGCAGTGACGGAAACGGGGGGTGAAAAAACCTGGCCCCTAAAAGGGGCCGTCCGCGTCTGTTTATCCGCCCTGACCTGGTAACCCAGGCTGCCCACCAAAGGACTGCCGGCCCAAGGTTTGGCCGGGATTATGGGTACCAGGGATAACTCGTAGGCCACGGAAGGGCGATAACTGACCTCACCTTGGGTCGACCAGATGTGATTCAGGTCATCGGGGGTTAAGGCTTGAAAAATGACCTGCAATTGGAAGCTCTCTTCATTCACCTTGAGGTTGTCCAATACAGGGTTTTCATGGAATAAACGGATAACCTCGCCCAGCAGCCGCAGATCATTTTCCCCGGCACTGATATTGTCTTCGGCGACTCCGAATCCGGTAATCAGGCAATGCAACCGCAACCACCAGGTTTCTCCGGGTTTGGTGTGCGGAAAGAAACCGGAGGGTTCGATAAGATAGAAGAAGAGGTTGAGGCGATGGTCGGTATCCGATTGGCCCGGAGCAGCGTCGGTGGGATTGCCGATCATGATGCGCGTGGAATGGGCGCTGGCATTTAAGCCGGTACTGACAAAGTCGGCAATAGCCCGGCATACTTCTGAAAGAGCGGTGATCGGCAACGGCATGGTTTACAAATTCCTTAAATAATGCCGGCTGGCCAGGTTGGTCAGGGGCCGTTGACTCGAGGAAGAAATATGTTGTTGCCCGCTTTCCGGACTGAGAACCACTATTTCCAGCAATCCAATCTGCACCTGGGGCCTGGTCGGTTCCGGCACCGGCGTCGGCTGGCCTTTGGGCCGGTCGGTAACCGGCGTGCCGGTAGGCTGGACGAAAGAGGAAAGGGGGATTAAAGGTACCGCCGGTATTTCTTTGCTGGCTGGCGGCGCGTCGCCTAAAGTGGTTTCCTGGGTCGTCGGCGCCTGAGACAAAAGGTTGGGAGGGGTGGTGGTGCCCGCACGGATTGCAAGCTCCGCTTGCCTGCTCCCCTGCGTTTCCACCGATTCGCCACGGGTGCTTAGCTTTACACGGGTCGTTAAAGGCATCTCGGCGAAGGAATCTTCCGGACCCAAATATTGCAGACCAGTTGACTCGACCGTAGACGAGCGACTCTCTCGAACCATGCTGGCTCGACCAATGACTTTCAGCTTCTGTGCCGCAGGTTTGGGAAAAAAATTAACACCATAGGCCTCTGGAAGTCCCGGTTCAACGGTGGATTCCAAAGGCCGAAGGCGGCCCACCACCTGGCGGGCGGCAGGTTCAGTCGCAGGCGCCTGGAACGCCTCTGTTAGACCCCGCCGGCCCTCCTCCCAAGCTGTTATTTCATTGTCACTTTGAGGTAACTCAGCTTTCTCTTCTCCCGTTAAGGATAACTCTGCAACCTGAGGATCAGCGGGAATGCCGGCATATTCAGCAACTCCCGATTGATCCGGATAAGGCTGCAGGTCCCGGGTGTCCGGTGTCTGAGGCAGATTTCCGGGAGCAGTCAGAGGTGCCTGATTCAGCACTTCGGCTTCAGGTAAAGGACTTTTCAGCCTGTAATCCTGGGTCTCCCCCAAATCCTGCTGGAGGGCGTCAGGTTCAACGGCCGTCCTTTGAAACGACTCAACCTGACCCCAACGCCAGCCCTCTTCCGATAATGCCTCAGGATCTCTGGCTGAGATTTCCTGAATCGGCCCCGATTCCCGGGTGGGCTCTGATTCGGCAGGGGACACCAGAGGCGGCCTGAAGCTGGAGGTTCCCGGTACCGGTTCCCCTGCCTCACTGGCGGCACTGTCAAGGTTAATTCCGTAGTTCGGCCGCGCCTGAGGTTGCGCCGGGACTGCTTCAGTTCTTGGAGAGACCCCGGTCAATCTTCGACTTTCGCCCGCTATTTGATCGAAAAAGCCCAAGGAAACCCTCCTTCCGACTATAATGCTAAAGAGAGCAGAACTTACCTCATTGTCCCCTTGTCTGGCCTGAACCAGGGGGTGGAACTCAGAAAAAATTAAGGGTTGAAACCGTGGTTACCGGTTCACCAGCAGTTCCCTAGCCGACAAGGCCCCTGGATCTGTCAATAAGATGCAAATAGCGCTGACGCCGCCGTTGGGGCAGAGAAAGAATTTCAGCTTCGCTCCAGTGATAGACGGTGGCGAGGTTGTGAACTTGGGCCAAAATATCCCCGTGCTGATGATACAGGCAGAAATACGGATCTATGCCGAGCTTATGGGTTTGGCCGCAATCAGGACAAGCCGCCTGCACGGCCAGGGTGACCTCCGGCGCCACCGATCCCAAGGCGGTTTCAATCTGGGCCAAATCCGTAGCAGTCAGGCTGGCCACCCAGAGGTCGGGATCCCGCTCCTGTTGGGAGGCGGGACACTCCACCAGGCACAGGCGCGCCAGAGGCCGGCCCCCATCTTCTCCTGCCGGCAGCATTGCCAGATGCTTCTGGTCCGCGCCGCAGGGAACCCGCCAGCAACCGGGACCCAGGGAAGTGTTCACCCGGGCAAAAGGATAAGTGGCTCCGGCTCCCTTGACCGGGAGTTCGGAGAAACGAATCAGAAAATCAAACTGTGCCCCGCACTGAGGGCAGACGGCAGTCATCCAAACCTCATCCAAGCCCAGCAAAATGGCGAGTTGCTGCATCAAGAATTGCCGGTCGCCGACACAAAGGTCATCCACCAGTTCCGGTTCCGGGAGCAAATCGCCCAGACTTTCCAGGGAGGCGGCCAGAGCCAGGGTCACCGCTCCCGGCAAGAAGCGGGACCCCGAAGCAGCTTCGGCAATAGCCAGCTCCACGGCCCCGGTAAGGGGTCGAAAGGCATACCGGTGCAGCAATTCGCCCCGATGCCATAAACCGCCGGGCAGAGGCATCAGGTCTCCGTCGGTTCCACCACGCCGGTGTCGCGCTGCCAGCCTTCGTGCTGCAAGGTAATGGTTTGGATGCCCACAGTGTTCATGGAGCCGGCATCCAGGTCGGGCAAGGCTTGAAAATCCGAGACCCAAGCCCGGTAGAGCTTATACGAGATTGCCACTTGCCCCTGGAGATTCAACACATTGACGATAATATCCTTGCGAAAATTTTTCAGGGACATGGCCGCGTCGCCCTCGATATTGTTCACCAGGCTGGCCCAATTTTCGAAGACCGGGTCGTGAGTGAGCCCCTGCTCCAGGGTAACGGGTTCATAACTCGTACCGCCGGGCATGATTCGCTCATGAGATGGATCATTGGAAGCTCGCCACTTTACCGGCTCGGTTTTTTTCTTGAGGGCGCCCATCTTTTTAAGTCCGGCCACCACTTTGCCGTCGATGACGACCTGAAACTTGAAGGTGCGATAAGGATCGTGGCGGTGGGTGTTGACAGGAAACAGGGGTGCAGCCATCTTAGTTCTCCTCTAAGGGTTACTTGAGCCCATCTGAATTTGAGGGCTGGCACAAGGCCCTAATCACTGCTCCACAGGCTGACGGCAACCGCACTGGCAATCGCTTGAAAGATTCCCCTACTTGTTGGGGCCGTCACCTCCAGAAGTTTGGTCCGTCTGACGGTTATTGCTGGGCCACCTTCTGCTGAATGCGAACAATGACAAATTCCGCGGGCTTCAACGGAGCAAAGCCCACTATGACGATTACCATGCCCCGGTCGATGTCGTCCTGGGTCATGGTGTCGCCCTTTCCGCACCGCACAAAGTAGGCTTCCGAGGCCGTCTTGCCTTGAAAGGCGCCAGCCCGGAAAAGCCCGTCCATGAAGGCCCCGATATTGGTGCGCAGGGAAGCCCACAAGTTGTAATCATTAGGCTCGAAGACCGCCCATTGAATGCCGTTGTAGATGCTCTGTTCGATCATGATGGCAGTGCGGCGCACCGGCACATAGCGCCACTCCGGTTCGGCCTTGGTAGCCAGGGTCCGGGTCCCCCAGATGACCGGGCCATAGCCGGGCATACGGCGCAGACAGTTGATGCCCAGGGGATTGAGCTGATCCTGTTCGCCATCTTCAATCTGGTATTGCAGGCTGGTCACTCCCAGGAGAGAGGTTTCCACCCCGGCGGGAGCTTTCCAAACCCCGCGTTTGGCGTCGATCTTGGCCCACATGCCGGCTGCCGCGGCGCCGGGGGCCACCAGCAAGGTGGTGGGGACGCCGGGATTGAACTCGGCTTGGTAAAAAGGGTTGGCCACTTTGATCCAGGGATAGTACACCACCGAGTAAGTCTTGGGTTTAAAGCCCAGATCGGTCACCGCCTTCTCGGTTTTCAATTCGGTGTTTGCTGGCGGGTCGATAATAACCATGCGGCTTTTCATCTTTTCCGCATGGGCCACGGCGGCATCTATGATGGCCTGCTCCGCAGTGGAAGACCAGGTCTGCCCCGGCAGGCAGATGATATTAACATCCCGGTATTTTTCCAAAATGGCGAAAATCGCCTGGTAGGCGGCTAGGTTGGGCTGGTTGCCATTACCCCCACCAGTCAGGGGAACCAAACCATCTACTGTGGCCAGCAACTCGTTCAGCGACTGCTGGCCGGTACGCTCCAAGCCGTCGTGAGCCACGCCCAGCAGCAAGTGCGCCGCAGCATCATCGGCGCCGCCAGGGCCGGTTACCACCACGGCGGAAGTGGGAAGCCGGGACCCGGAGGTCAGTTCCAGGCGCTGGTTGACCACGGCACAGGTAAAGCCGTGAACTGCCGGATTTTCTGCAGCCGTGACCGCCCCCCGGACCTGGGTCTGAATGAGACTGGCCACGTCGGCCAACTCGCTGTCGTTGTCAAAGGCATCCGCAGCAAAAGAGACGCTCCGGGCGGCGCCATCCACCGTGACGGTCATGGAGTCGCCGTTCAGGACCGTAAGGTCAGCCAGTCCCCCCAGATTCTGACTGATGCTGACCCCCAGCAGATACTGGCTCAGGTCTTGAACCTCCACCACAATATACTTGGAGATGCCGTTGACCTTGCTCTCGATGTAGTCCGGAGCTTGGTCGTCAGCGACCGTCAGATCGGTGAACTTCTCCAGGGATTGAAACTTTCCTTCTCCATCCGGGACGCCCACCTCCAGAACGAAATAATTAGGGAAATCTGGTTTGGGATTGAACCGCACCCTGAGGGCGTTTCCCCACTCCCCTGGATTGACCGCCAGAAATTTAATTATCTGGGCGGCGTTCCCCGGATTCACCACAAAGCCTTCCGCTGTGTCTGCGGTGCCCTCGGCAATGGCGCGGACAATATAAGCCGCGGTGCCGCCATTGAGGAAGAAGTTGTAGGCCGCAAATCCCATGGGATCCCCGGCTTCGTCCTTGCCGAGGTCCTGGATTCCGCCAAACTGATCGTCATAGGCATCCCATTTAAAAATCAGGGTCGGCTCCGCCACGGGGCCCTTGGTGGTATAGCCGATAAAAGCGGCTGTAGATGTCCCCACCCCTTCAATAGGTTTGACCCCGCTGGGAATTTCCTCAACATAAACACCCGGATGCAGATAACTGGGCATAACCTTCTCCTTACCTAAGTAAAGTTTGATTCCAGGTTAATACCAATGCTTTGAACAACTTGGATCAAAGCCCGCAAGTCCTCACCGCTTATCAAAAAAGTTACAGTTGATTATAGATAGTTATCTTTAAGGACCCCCCAAGGCCTCGTTCGCTGTGTTTAATACCCCAGATTGATTACCTTATTTTCAGGCCCTGCCTTTTTGAAATACTTAAAAATTTATCGCCTCACCGCGGCAGATTCATTGACACCCCTTGCAGTCCCTTTTTTGAAAGTAATTTATTAAATGGTAAAATAATAGGGACATCATTTTATAAAGTCAATATGAATAAAATATTTATAAAAAAATTATCTCTTCCAAAATTTTGCCTTACCTTTTCATCAATGATATGAGCACGGTTGGGTGCCACTTCGGGCAGGATAAAGCAATGCATATTGATGACTAAAAATCGAGTCCAATCTCTACGAAGTGCCTGACAATCTAAATTTTATTGATGTGGGGGTGGATGAGATCCAGAGTCTGGAATGGGAGGCGGTGCATTTTACCAAGAAGCTGGTGCGGCTTAGGAGGCGAAAGCACTAACGCAGTGCGGGTAATTGTGGCTACCCCCCCTAAACCGGAACCTCGGGGAAAAGGGTTTTGGGGCTGATGCCTCGACATGCCGCGCTGGAGATTTCATATCTTTGACTGTCAGGGTCAAATTTGATAATCCTTTGTCGGTGGCTTTAACTGAAGTTACGGTTCGGAATCAGCCTTTGTGGCTTGATAAGGAGATTATTCAGATGTCTAAAGAGCAAAGGCTTCTGCGGCAGGGGCTTCCCCTGGTAATGGCGGCCTTCTTTCTGTTGGTCTGCGGTCAGCCGGCCCAGCCGGCCCAGGATTCTTGGCCCAAGCGCTTCGAGCACCCCAAGGGCACGGTGGTCATGTACCAGCCTCAATTGGAAAATTTAAAAGACGATATCTTGTCGGCCCGGGCCGCAGTGTCCGTGAAAACCAAGGACATGAAGGCCCCGGTGTTCGGGGCTGTGTGGCTTTCGGGACGTGTCTTCGCCGACCGGGACACCCGCATGGCCACCATCTCTGAGGTCAAGGTTACCGACGCCAAATTTCCCGATGCCAAACCAGGGCAATTGGAGAAATTGAAGGACTTTCTCAATACCGAGATGGCGGAATGGAGCGTGCCTATCTCCCTGGACCGGCTGCTGGCTGCCCTGGAGGTGGCGGAGCAGGAACAGGCCGGGGACCGGGGGCTGATTAACGAGCCGCCCAAAATCATCTTCGTCAGCCATCCCGCGGTTCTGGTTCCTCTGGACGGTGATCCCAAGTTGCTGCCCGTCCCCAAATCCTCCCTGATGCGGGTGGCGAATACGCCTTTCCTCATGCTTTATGACCCTGCGGCCAAGACCTATTACCTGAAGGGTGGCCCCGACTGGTTAGCTGCCGCGGATCTCAAGGGCCCCTGGAAAGACTTGGAACAAGTCCCGGAAGCCATAAAAACCTTGGAGGCGGCGGCTCAGAAGGCTGCTCCGGGCCAGGCCGCCCCCAAGAAAGTGGAGGCCAAAGCGGGCAAAATGCCGGAGGTCATGGTCAGCACCGTACCCACGGAACTCCTGGCCACCGACGGGGAGCCCCAGTACACTCCCATTAAGGACACTAATCTCCTGTTTGTGAGCAATACCGAGAACAATATCCTTATGGACACCGCCAGCCAGGAATATTATGCCCTCATCTCCGGCCGCTGGTTTAAGACCAAGTCCCTGGCTGAGGGCCCCTGGAGTTATGTGGCGCCAAACCAACTTCCGGCTGACTTCGGCAAGATTCCAGAGAACTCAGTGAAAGGGCTGGTCTTGGTGAGTGTGGCCGGCACCCCTCAGGCCAAAGAAGCGGTCCTGGAAAACTCCATTCCCCAGACCGCCACCATTGACCGGAAAAAGGCGACCATCAAAGTGAATTACGCCGGGGAGCCCAAGTTCGAGCAGATTGCCGGCACCAACCTGGAATACGCGGTGAATACCGGTACGACGGTATTCAAGGAAGGAGACAAATATTATGCTTTGGACCAGGGGGTGTGGTACGAGGCCGACTCCCCCAACGGCCCCTGGACGGTGTCGGTAAATCCTCCCCAAGAAGTGAACAAGGTCCCGCCCAGCAACCCCCGCTACAACGCCAAATACGTCAAGGTCTATGAATCTACCGACGACACGGTCACCATCGGCTACACCCCCGGCTATACCGGGTCCTACGTGGACAATGGCACCGTGGTTTACGGCACCGGCTACAATTATTCGGGATATTCCACCCCTGAGGCCTACATTCCGCCGCCGGCCACTTACGGCTACGCTGCGGCCTATGACCCTTACGCCGGTACCTGGGGGTATCAGACCCCTTATTATAATCCCGGCAGTTGGCTGGTCCCCGGCTTGGTAGGCTTTACCGCAGGCGCGTTGGTGGGCGCAGCCGCAGATAACTGGTGGGGCCATGGCTACAGTTACTGGGGTGGTGGCGGCTGGTGGGGAGCCGGCGGCTATAACAACGTCAACATCAACAATATCCATAACAACGTGATCAACCCGAGGCCAGGACCGCGGCCACCCGGCTGGCAACCGGGCGAGCGGCCCGGAGTGAAGCCCGGAGAACGGCCAGGGAGGCCCTCAACCCTGCCTGCTGAACGGCGCAATATCTATAACCGGCCGGGCAACGAGAATCGGCTGGCCTCCCGGCCCGGCGGCCCGGCGGCTCGGCCGGAGCGTCCTCCCCAGGCACCCAGACCCAAAGCCGAAACCAGGCCGGCCCCGGCGGCCAAGCCCCGGCCCGCAACTCAACCCCAAGTCCGTCCGGCGGGAGGGCCAAACAACATTCTGGCCGACCAAAACGGCAATGTCTATCGCCGGGGCTCCCAGGGGAACTGGCAGCAGCGCCAGGGAGGCCAATGGAAACCCACCGCAACTCCTGCAACCCGGCCGGCTCCCCGGCCCGAGCGTCCGGCAGCCGCGCCCCACCCCAGCTTCCATGCCAGCCAGCTGAACCGGGAGTTTGCTGCCCGGCAGCGGGGTGAGATGCGGACCCAGAACTTTCAGCGGGCCAGCGCGGGCCCGAGGCCCAGCCCCAGTTTTTCCCGTCCCGGCGGCGGTGGAGGGGGCCGTCCTGGCGGCGGCTTCAGCCGGCCCTCAGGCGGCGGGGGCGGCGGTCCCCGCGGAGGCGGCGGTCCCCGCGGCGGTGGTGGAGGTGGCCGCGGCGGCCGACGCTAACGTTTTAGGGACCAGGTAAGAATGTGGGGAGAACCATGGCTCCCACCGTGATCACCCCTGGGCTTCCTAATGCTGACCAGTACAAGGCCAGGGTGTCCCTCAAAACGGTTTCATAGATGACCTGACTCCCTCAAAGGAGCCATTAGTGAATGCCGCCAGGGAAAATATCTTGATAGTTTTCCTTTCCCTGAACGCGCTGCTTTTTTTATTTCCCTTCCCCTCCACCTGGAGAATGTTCATCCCGATATTTATGTATAAGTTGGTGAAAGCCACTCCCTGGACAGCAAGGGAAGGTTGGATCCTGGCGCATAAGGAGTGACCATGAACTGGTACCAACTTGAAATGAACCAATTGTTTGCAGAACTTAATACTTCGGAGCAGGGCTTGACGGAAGCCGAGGCCAGGGAGCGCCTTGGGCAAATCGGGCCCAACAAACTGGCCGAAGCGGAGAAGATCAGTAGACTGAAAATTCTCTTGCATCAGTTCACAAGCCCCTTGATTTATATCCTCTTGATTGCCGCGGTGGTGACTTTTTTCTTACAGGAGTATAAAGACACCGGCGTTATTGCAGCAGTATTGCTCTTAAATGCCCTCATCGGCTTCATCCAGGAATACAAGGCCGAAAAGCAGGTCCAGGCCCTGAAAAAGATGGTGGTGGCTAAAGCACGAGTGCTCCGAGAAGGCAAAGAGGTAGAGATCAACGGGGAAGAGGTGGTCCCAGGGGACATTGTTCTGCTGGCCTCCGGAGGCCGGGTGCCGGCTGACGTGCGTCTCGTGAAGACCATCGAACTCAAGGCCGACGAGGCCATGCTTACCGGAGAGTCCATCCCCGCGGAGAAAAAGAGCGGGGTCATCACCGAGGACAACCTCACCCCCGGCGATCAGCGCAATATGGCCTTCATGGGCACGGTGGTGGTTAATGGCCGGGCCAAGGGGGTGGTGGTTGCCACTGGCCCCAGGACGGTCCTCGGCCATATCGCCAAAGATGTCCAGGAAATAGGGGTGACCAAGTCGCCGCTTCAGGATAAAATCGACCGCTTTGCCCAGGCCATCGGGATCATCGTTCTGGTGGCGGCGTCGTTGCTTTTTCTGGTGGGTATCCTGGCAGGGGAAAGCGCCAAAGACATGTTTATGACCACGGTGGCGGCTACGGTAGCCACCATCCCCGAGGGCCTGCCCATTGTAGTTACCATCGCCCTGGCCATAGGCGTCTCCCGTATGGCCCAAAGCAACGCCATCATCCGGAAACTGCCTGCCGTGGAAACCCTGGGGAGTACTACGGTGATTTGTTCAGACAAGACCGGCACTCTCACCAAGAACGAAATGACTGTGAAACTAGCTTTTGACGGAGAAAAGATTTATGAAGTGACCGGCACCGGCTACGAACCCTTGGGGGAAATTTTGGAGGAAGGGGTCCCCATCAACGCCAGCGCCGACCAGCTACTGGCTATGATCTTTCGGATTGGGCTTCTCTGCAACGAATCAGTAGTCTATGAAGAAGAGGGGGCTTATAAGGTGGACGGCGACCCCACCGAGGGTGCGCTCATCGTTGCAGCCATGAAAGCCGGCCTCAATCCAGAGGAAGAGAAGGACGGGTTTCCACAATTAGCTATTATTCCTTTTGAATCTGACCGGGGTTATATGGCCACCCTGCACCGAAACGGGAACCGCAACCTGGTATTTGTCAAGGGTGCTCCGGAGAAACTCCTGGATCTCTGTGCCGAGTGCCGGATGGACGCTTGGAAGGAGGTCCCCAGGATGGCCGAACGTTTCGCCCGGGAGGGGCTGCGGGTATTAGGCATGGCCTACAAGGAAATTTCCGGCGAGCAGACGGACATCACCATGGAGGATTTACAAACAGGGCTGATTTTCGCGGGTTTGCAAGGTATGATCGACCCGCCTCGCCCTGAAGCCGTTGAGGCCGTGGCTGGGTGCAAGGAGGCGGGCATCAGGGTGGTGATGATCACTGGCGACCATGCGGTTACTGCTCTGGCCATTGCCAAGAAGCTGGGCATCGCTCCTGAAGAAGAGGTAGTGGAGGACTTGGCGGCGAAGCCGGTGGAGTCTCTGACCGATGAGGAGATCCTGTCCCTGATCCAGGAGGTGGTGGGTATTCTGGCCTTGCGCTCCGGCCTGGGCCAGCACCAGCCCGGTAGCCTTACCGGCAAGCACGTGCAGGCTATGAGTGATCCGGAATTCCTGGGATTGGTCAAGAGCTTGCTGGCCACCCTGGTCAAAAGAGCCGGACCGGAGGGGTCGGTCCGCAACGTCCTTTCGGGCAAAGAGATCGAGTCTATGAGCGATGCCGACCTCTACCATCTGGTGCAGAGAGTGTCGGTCTACGCCCGGGTTTCTCCTCAGCACAAGTTACGTATCACCCAGCAGTTGCTCAAGCACGGTGAGATCGTAGCCATGACTGGAGACGGGGTGAATGACGCCCCGGCCCTGAAAGCGGCCCATATCGGTGTGGCCATGGGCAAGACCGGCACCGATGTGGCCAAAGAAGCCTCGGATATGGTTATCGCAGATGACAATTTTGCCAGCATTTACCGGGCTGTGGAGTTAGGGCGGGTCGTTTTTGATAACATCCGCAAAGTTGTATTTTTCCTCATCCCCACCGGCATTGCCGCGATCATTACGATTTTGGCCATCGTGATGCTGAGATTGCCGCTTCCCTATCTGCCTGCCCAGCTTTTATGGATCAATATCGTCACCAACGGCCTCCAGGATATGGCCCTGGCCTTCGAGCCTGGCGAAAAAGACGTTTTAATGAGGCCGCCGAGGCACCCGCAAGCCGGCATTTTCAACCGCCTGCTGGTGGAGCGCACTATCGTTGTCGCCCTGTTGATCTCGGCTGGGGTGATCTATGCATTCATCCATGCCCTGAACCAAGGAATGCCCCTGGAAAAGGCCAGGACCATCGCGGTGACCACCATGGTCTTTTTCCAATTTTTCCAGGCCTTCAACAGCCGCTCCGAGACGCAGTCCCTCTTTGGCATGAACCCGTTGGGAAACCCCTTTCTCTTTTTCGGGACCATTGCTGCCTTTATCGCCCATCTGGCGGCCATTTACCTCCCGGCCCTGCAGTGGGTCTTTCGCATGGAACCCCTCCTGCCCATGGAATGGCTCAGGATAGGCCTGATTTCGGTCACTGTGGTGATCGTGGTGGAAATTGATAAACTGGCCAGGAGAATCATTGCCTCGGCCCGATCATAACTTATTGCTGGTTTCAGCTTAGGCGTGTACTTGAACCCATGCACCACAGGGAGGCCCCTATGAAGACCATGTCACCCAGGCAGCTTTCCCGGATTGCTTACTTCTCTATGGAGATAGGGCTTGAATCGAACCTCCCCACCTATAGCGGCGGTCTGGGTGTACTTGCCGGAGATACGCTGCGGTCCGCCGCGGATTTAGGGCTCCCCATGGCAGGGGTGACCCTGGTTTACCGGCAGGGGTATTTCCGCCAGCACCTGGATTCCCAGGGAAATCAGAGCGAGAGTCCCGACTCCTGGACCCCGGAAGCCATCCTGAAGCCTATGGAACCCCAGGTGACCATCACCATCGAAGGCCGGCAAGTGAAGCTGCGGGCCTGGCGCTATGAGATACAGGGCCTCGCCGGCCACAAGGTGCCGGTATATTTTTTGGACACGGCGCTGCCGGAAAACTCCCCCTGGGACCAGGCACTCACCGACCACCTCTATGGCGGCGACTCCCATTACCGCCTGTGCCAGGAGGTGGTCTTGGGAATGGGCGGGATGGCCCTGATTTCCACTTTGTTCCCAGAGGATCGGGTAATCTACCACATGAATGAGGGACATTCCGCCCTCCTGACTCTGTCCTTGTTGGAGTCCGGGGGTCAAAGCGGCGGTGCCTCGGCCCCTACCGAGGCCGAAGTGGAGGCCGTACGGCAGCAGTGCGTATTCACCACCCATACCCCGGTGCCGGCGGGCCACGACAAGTTTCATTGGGAAATGGTTACGAAGGTCCTGGGGCCGGAACGGGCGGACCTTTTGAAAGCTTCCAACTGCTGTTTCGACGGCAGCCTCAACATGACATACCTGGCTCTCCGGTTCGCCAGATATATCAATGGGGTAGCCATGCGACACGGTGAAATTTCCACCGGAATGTTTCCCGATTATCCCATTGACGCCATCACCAACGGGGTGCACGCCGCGGCCTGGACCTCCCCGCCTTTTGCCGATCTGTTTGACCGGCGCATCCCTGAATGGCGCCAAGACAATTTCTACCTACGTTATGCCGTGGGTATTTCCCTTAACGAAATCGCCGCGGCCCATGCCCAGGCCAAGCGGATTTTGTTGGCCGAGGTGGAGAGACAGAGAGGCGTGCGTCTGCCTGAACATATCCTGACCATCGGCTTTGCCCGCCGGGCCACCACCTACAAGCGGCCGGAACTGCTGTTTTCCGACTTGGAGCGCTTAAAGGGAATGGCCGGGCAGGTGGGGCCGGTGCAGGTGATTTACGGCGGCAAGGCCCATCCCCACGACGAAGGAGGCAAGGACATGATCCGGCGGGTCTTTCAGGCAACCGCCAAGCTGGGCGACGCAGTGCGGGTGGTTTACCTGGAGAATTATAATATGGCTCTGGGGAAAATCCTCTGTGCCGGCGTCGACCTGTGGCTCAATACCCCCTTGCGGCCCCAGGAGGCCTCGGGAACCAGCGGTATGAAGGCGGCATTGAATGGCGTGCCCAGCCTGAGCGTACTCGATGGCTGGTGGGTGGAGGGGCACGTGGAGCAAGTAACCGGCTGGGCCATTGGCGATGAGTCCGCCGACCCGTCAGATGCTTCCCATGACGCCATGTCATTGTATGACAAACTGGAGAGGATCATTTTGCCCCTCTATTACGGTAAACCCGAGGCCTATGTCAAGGTAAGGCGCTCCGCCATTGCCTTGAACGGCTCGTTTTTCAATACTCAGCGCATGATTTCCCAATATGTTACGAACGCCTACTCTCTTTTGGAAGGAAATAGTCTAAAATGAAGAGCATCGGCGGTGCTGCCAAAAGAGGCTAACTGCCCCGGTATGCGCCGACATCTTTCACCGGGACAGCTTTAGGATCATTTTAGCCATGCCCGAGCCGTGCCCGAGTGGGGTAAACGGCCAAAAAAAAGGCGTAACCCTTTAAGATTACGCCTTATTTAATCAAATGGTGCCGAAGCGGGGATTTGAACCCCGACGGGGACACCCCCACTGGACCCTGAACCCAGCGCGTCTACCAGTTCCGCCACTTCGGCCGGTTGCCGGGGAAACCCGAAACGTTTCACCCTGGCAATTTCCAAATTCAATATATATAATTTCATGATAAATCTTGTCAAGGCCAAACTGCGAGAGGCAATGCGTTGATGGTTTATGATGATCTCCCCCCCGGGGAGCCGGCTTTTCCACGAACGGTGGCCACCATTGGGAATTTTGACGGCGTCCACCTGGGGCACCAGGCCATTCTGGACCGGGTCCGCCGGCGGGCCTCGGAGTTGGGGGGGAAAGCCGTGGCGATAACTTTTAATCCCCATCCGGTGAAGGTCCTGCGGCCCGAAGTCAATTTGCCGCTACTCACCACCCAGGACCAGAAACTGAAGCTCCTGGCCGCTGCCGGGTTGGATGCAGTGGTGGTTTTACCGTTTTCCCGGGAATTTGCCGCGCTGTCGGCTCGGGATTTCGTGAGACAATATTTTTGCGAGCGCCTGCGGGCCCGGGAAGTGGTGGTGGGCCATGACTATTGCTTTGGGCGGGGCCGGGAGGGTAATATCGATCTCCTTAAGGAGATGGGAGCCGTTCATGGATTTACCGTGCAGGTAGTTTGGGCCGTGGAGGTGCAAGGCGCAGTGGTGAGCAGTTCCCTGATCCGGGCCATGCTGCGTCTGGGCAAAGTGACAGAAGCCGGGCGTCTGTTAGGTCGTCCTTACGAGGTGGCAGGCCGGGTAGTCCAGGGCAAGGGACGGGGAGCCAAGCTTCTGGGAGTGCCCACGGCCAACCTCCTTACTCCTAATGAGCTACTGCCGGCTTGCGGCATTTACGCGGTTTGGGTCCGCCGGGATGATGCTACCATCCCCGGGGTGGCTAATATCGGCACCTGTCCCACCTTTAACAACAGCGAGCTCTCTTTGGAGGTGCATCTCATGGAATTCTCCGGCGACCTGTATGGCGAATCCCTGGAGGTGCAATTCGTCGCCCGGTTGCGGGAGGAGCAGCGCTTTCCCTCCATTGAGGCCCTGGGAACCCAGATCCGGGCAGATATCGACGCGGCCCGCCAGGTATTGGCGGTGCATTAAGGAAAAGGTTGAGACAAACATTATGTGGCGGCACCGTGCAACCTGCGGCCATTGCGGCTGGAAGTCAAGATGGAATCGAGACCGGGAAGTGAGCGAGGCGGAGATCTGTGCTCACCTGAAGGATAGCCATAAAATTGCGACACCGCTGGACCCCGATGATTACTTGATGGAGAGGGAACGCCAGTGCGACTTTTGCCTGGAGCCGTACGTGGATGACTGCACCAAATGCCGGCAGGATTTTTGCAACTTCCACGCCGGGGACATTGATGGCTTGTGTGGCGGGTGCATCTGAAAGACCCCCGCAACCCAGGATGCTCTGAAATACCTTGACTTTTCCCATGAATTTTAATATATATATTTGTTGAGCGGGCATAGCTCAGCTGGTAGAGTACAAGCTTCCCAAGCTTGGTGTCGCGGGTTCGAATCCCGTTGCCCGCTCCAGCCCGGGGGCGAGACGCGGTAGTAGCGGTTGCGGCCAGCGTCTCTAATCTTCCGGAAACCCGCTTCCCCCATCGAGGGGGCCGATGTCCGGGGCAAGAACGTCGGTCTGCTTTGAGGGCGGAGTTAAGTAGTTTGCTCTGGGGCGCCCCGAGATAAAAAATCTTGGATTTTCCCGGAAGTGGGCTGCGGCCCGCTTTTTTTGTTGGTGGGAAGAGACTATGAACAACGACCTGGTTTAGTTTGAAAACCAGATAAAAAGGACCCAAGCGAAGCTTGGGTTGCATTTGGGTTCCCAAGTTCAATTTGGGAGCCAGAACAAATGAAAAATTTTACAGAAGAACGGACATTGTCAGACGAGTTAGGAACCAAACCGGAAGTGGTCACAAAGGTGGAAGAGCTGATCCTGCCCCTTCTGGAGGCCCAGGGCGCGGAGTTGGTTGACCTGGAATATGCCCGGCCCCGGCGGGGGCGCGCCATCCTGCGTCTGTTTGTCGATCATCCCGGCGGCGGCATTACTCTGGAGGAGATCACCCGGATCAGCCGGATCGTGAGCGGCCTCTTGGACGTCCATGACCTCATTCCCGGTTCCTACAACCTGGAGGTGTCGTCTCCGGGCCTGACCCGGGCCTTGAAGAAGCCCCAGGATTATCAGCGCTTCGTGGGCCGGCTGGTGCGGGTCACTACCCGGTCACCCTGGGAAGGGCACCAGGTTCACAGCGGCATCCTGCAGGGTCTTAAAGACAATGGTGTCTGTCTCAAAGAGGGTGATCACGTCACCTGCATCCCTTTGAGTGAAATTGCCCGGGCCCGGCTGGAGATTGATCTGAAAAATACTGGCAAGGAGGGCTAGTTCCTCGCATGAATATAGAATTGAAGCGAATTATCGATCAGGTAAGCCGCGATAAGGGGATTGAGAAAGACCTGCTCGTCGGGGCCATTAAGGACGCCATCCGTTCCGCGGCCAAGAAGAAGTACGGACCGCGCCTGGAAATCGAGGTGGAATACCGGGACGACACCGGGGAGATCGAGGTCTTTCAATATAAGGAAGTGGTGGAGGAGGTCAAGGATCCCAGTCTGGAAATTTCCCTGGTTGAAGGCCGGAAAGAGGACCCGGAATGCGAGGTGGGGGACAGTCTGGGCTTCAAAATGGACGCCTCGGCCTTCGGGCGCATCGCGGCCCAGTCGGCCAAACAGGTGATCATGCAGCGCATGAAGGACGCGGAGCGGGACCTGGTGTATGAAGATTATAAGGACCGCAAAGGTGAGATCATGAACGGCATCGTGCAGCGCCTGGACCCCGAGGGCATTATCGTTAATCTGGGGCGCACCGAAGCCTTGCTGCCGCCCATGGAGCAGGTTCCCCGAGAAATCTACCACAAAGGAGAGCGCATCCGGGCTTACGTCCTGGATGTGAAGCGGCAGACCCGGGGACCCCAGATTATCTTGTCCCGTACCCATCCCCAGTTTCTGGTGGCCCTGTTCGAAGCCGAGGTGCCGGAGATTTCCGAAGGCATCGTCCAGGTTTTAGGTTGCGCCCGGGAGCCGGGCAGCCGTTCCAAGATCGCAGTATCTTCCCGGGATTCGGATGTGGACCCGGTGGGGGCCTGCGTGGGTATGAAGGGAGCCCGGGTCCAAAATATTGTGCAGGAACTGCGGGGTGAAAAGATTGACATTATCCCCTGGCACCCCGACCCGGCCAAGTTTGCCACCAATGCCTTGGCCCCGGCCCAGGTGAGCCGCATTATTTTGAGCAAGGAAAACCAGAGCATGGAAGTTATCGTGCCGGATGATCAGCTTTCCTTGGCCATCGGGAAAAGGGGTCAGAATGTCAGACTGGCTTCGCGCCTGGTGGGATGGAAGATCGACGTCAAAAGCGAGTCCAAGTATTCGAAATCTCTAAAAGAAGGTTATCTCTCCCTTTTAAGTATTCCCGGGGTGGGGGAGATCACGGCCAGTCTTCTGCACGAAGCAGGGTACACTTCTGCCCGGGAGGTGGCAGAAACCAATCTGGATGAGCTGATCCAGGCTACCGGATTGAATGAGAAGAAGGCTGCGGCGCTTATCAATGCGGCTCAGGAAATGACCAGGGGGGGCGCGCCGGAGGATACAGTCGGTGGCCCTGGAAAGACAGCCGAGATCCAGTAAGGCTGAGGAATATTTTGCACCGCCAAGGGTGAAACCAGTTTCGGGGGTTAAGTTACGTATATGGGTAAGACCAGGATTGGAAATTTGGCCAAAGAATTGAAAATGGAAGTCCGGGAGTTGATCCAGCGTCTTAGGGACGAATTGGGGCTGCAGGAAAGCATCCACCATCTCAGTCTCCTGGACGATGAAACCGTGGCCCGGGCCCGACAGACAATCAGTACTGCTGCGCCCCAGGTCGAAGAGCTGCGGGTGGGTGATAAGGTCAAACGGCGGCGGCGAGTAGCCCCGCCTCCGTTCATCCCACCGGCCCCGCCCCCGGAAAAAGCCCAGGAAGCGGAAGCAGCACCCGCACCGCCCCCGCGTCCCAAAGAGGTGGTCAAGCCCCGGAAGCCCAAAGAAACCGTGGCCCGGGTGGTATCGCTGCCTCCAAAAGAAAAGGCGGTGTCTATGGAGGCGCCGCCATCGCCTCCGGCTCCAGAAATTTTGACAGCACCGGAAGCGAAAGCCGTAGTGACTCCCGAAGTGACCCCCGAAACCCCGGCGCCTACAGCTCCTGCACCCTCGCCGCCTCCTCCCCCGGTACAGCCGGCTGCTGCCACTCCCAAGCCCGCTGTGGCCGGGGACTCAGGGGCGGCATTGAAGCGGCAGCGGGGTAAAGCCAAAAAGAAAGAAGTGCCGGCCAGGATTATCAGCCTGCCCACAGAAAAAGCGCCAGCTGCGGCGCCGGCGGCGCCTGTGGAAACTCCCGCTGCCGTGGAGCGGGCCGCGCTCCGCCCCGCCGCAGAAAAAGGGGTTCCCAGCCCTGTCAAGGCCGGGGCCGGGCCAGTCAAGCCTACCGTGATCGTGGAAGAGAAAAAGGAGGTTAAAGGCAAGAAAAAGGCCAAACGCCCGGAAACGGAAGCCGCCCGGGCCAAACCCGTTAAAAAACGGGAAGTCCGGGAGCGGGCCGACCTTTACGGCGGCGCCGAAGCCGAAGTCCGGGGACCCGGCCGCCGCAAAGGCCTGAAAAAGGCCATCAAGAAAGTCTCCAAGGCCGAACTTACGGTGCCCAAAGCCATCAAGCGGCGGGTCAAAGTGGGGGAATCCATTACCGTGGGCGAACTGGCCAAGCGCATGGGTATCAAGTCCGGCGAAATAATCAAACAACTGATGCAGATGGGGGTTATTGCCACCATTAATTATCCTATTGATTTTGATTCCGCGGCCATCGTGGCGGGGGAGTTCGGTTATGAAGTGGAGCATGCCACTATGCAGGAAGAAGACCTGCTGGCGGTCGCACCCCGCAAGGAAGGCGAGGCTAAGCCCCGGCCTCCGGTGGTTACCATCATGGGCCACGTGGACCATGGCAAGACCTCGCTTTTGGACGCCATCCGCCAGACCCGGGTGACTGAAGGAGAAGCCGGCGGCATTACCCAGCATATCGGCGCTTACTATGTAGAACTCCCCGAAAAGCAAGGAGAAATAGTCTTCCTGGATACGCCGGGCCATGAGGCCTTCACTGCCATGCGGGCCCGGGGCGCCAAGGTCACGGACTTAGTGGTTCTGGTGGTGGCCGCAGACGATGGCGTTATGGAGCAGACCTCCGAGGCCATCAACCACGCTAAAGCCGCGGGAGTGCCTTTGGTGGTGGCCGTCAACAAGATCGATAAACCCAATGCCAACCCGGAACGGGTTAAGCGGGAACTGTCCAATGCCGGCGTGGTTTCGGAGGAATGGGGCGGCGACGTCCTGTTTACCGAGGTGTCGGCCAAAAAACGCATCGGCATTAAAGACTTATTGGAAAAGATCCTTCTCCAGGCAGAAATTCTGGATCTTAAAGCGGTGGCAGAGGTGCCGGCTTCGGGCCGGATTATCGAATCCCGCCTGGATAAAGGCCGGGGGCCGGTGGGCACCGTGCTGGTCCAGGAAGGCACTTTAAAGCCGGGAGATTATTTTGTGTGCGGCCCGCAGTATGGCCGGGTTCGGGCCCTGTTCGATGACCGGGGTGAAAAAGTGGAGGAAGTCCCTCCGGGTTTGCCTGCGGAAGTCCAAGGATTTAGCGGGGTTCCCGAGGCCGGGGACGAATTCCTGGTTTTGGAAGATGAACGCAAGGTTAAGCAGATCGCCATGATGCGTCAGCAGAAGCTGCGGGAGGCCACTTTGGCCCGCATCAGCCGGGTAAGCCTGGAAAAACTCTACCAGCAAGTGCGGGAGGGGGCGGTCAAAGAACTTAAGCTGGTGCTCAAGGCCGACGTGCACGGGTCTATCGAGGCTTTAGCCAAGGCCCTTTCTGAGTTGGGAACCAAGGACATCAAGGTATCTTTAATCCATTCGGGTTTAGGGGAGGTTTCCGAAAGCGATATCATGCTGGCCTCGGCTTCAGACGCCATTGTGGTAGGGTTCAATGTCCGGGCCAATCCCAAGGCCGTGGCCCTGGCGGAGCAGGAGCAGGTGGATGTGCGGTACTACGATATCATCTACAACCTGCTGCAAGATATCCATGCCGCCCTGGAAGGGCTGTTGGAGCCCATTGTGGAAGAAAAGGTCATGGGTCGGGCCGAAGTGCGACAGATCTTTACCATCAGCAAAGTGGGCAGTATTGCCGGCTGCATGATCTTGGACGGCAAGGTGGAGCGGAACGCGCTGGCCCGGGTGCTGCGCCAGGGGAAGGTAATGTCCGAAGGCGGCAAGGTCACATCCCTGAAGCGCTTCAAAGAGGATGTCAAAGAGGTCTTGGCCGGGTACGAATGCGGTATCGGCATTGACCGGTTTAACGAGTTTGAAGTGGGCGACATCATTGAAGTTTATACCCAGGAAAAAGTGAAAGCCGTCTTAGAGGCCCCTGGAGCCAAGGCGGAAGTGACAGCCGAAGCCTAGGCTAATCATAAGGCGCACCCAGGTTTTGCGCCCACTTATAGAGCGGACACAAGGGTCCATCCCTGCAACGGTTCGTAAGAGCGCTTATGATTATCGCCGCGGCTCAAATTACTTTGGTTATTCCTGAGAACGATTCCTTGAAAGGTAAGCGGCGGGTGGTTAAAAGCCTCGTCGAGAAAGTGCGGCACAAGTTTGAGGCAGCCGTGGCTGAAGTGGGCGACAACGACCTGTGGCAGAAGGCCAAGATCGGGGTGGCCCTGGTGGGCAATGACTCGCAACTGTTGAGGAGCCGTCTGCAGCAGATCATGAAATTTATGGAGAACCAGCACCTGGCAGAGATTATCGATTCCCAGGTGGAACTCTGTTACCTGGAAAAATAAGACACGTGAAACATCGATCCCCTACTGGACGCCCCCATCGGGTGGCGGAACTGCTCCGGGAGCGGCTGGCGCTGATTCTGCTACATAAGTGCGCCGATCCCCGCCTGAAGGAGCTCACCCTCACCGAGGTGGAGATGAGCCCGGATTTAAAACAGGCCCGGGTGTTTTACGTGGTGCGGGAAAAAGTGGACGCCACGCAGGTGCAGATGGCGCTGGATAAGGCGTTGGGCTTCATCAAACAGGAAGTGGCCAAAGAAAACCTTTTCCGGTTGATGCCGGAATTCTTCTTTCAACCGGACACGGGACTGGATCGGGCGGCCCAGTTGGAGAAGTTGTTTGAGGCGGCAAAGAGTCAGCAGAAATCAGACGGTCCGGAAGAGGATTGAAGGGTTGATAAAGCAATTTAGGGCACGCATGCCTGCCAAAGGGTAGGCGATGCCTCCAAAATATCGGGACTAAGCGCGGCAAGAGCCAATCTTTTTCCTCCCCCTTGATGGGGGAGGGTAGGGAGGGGGTGAAAAAATCCCCCTCCCCTTTATCCCCTCCCACCAGGGGAGAGGAAGATATGTAGGGCGGGCACTGCCCGCCATAATAGCAAAAAGGAAAAAAAGGCGGGCGGTGCCCACCTATATGAAACATGATCTCCGGCATCCTTCTCATCGACAAACCTGCGGGTGTGACCTCCTTCGAGGTGGTGCGCCGGACCCGACGGGCGTTGGGGATTAGAAAGATCGGGCACCTGGGCACCCTTGACCCCATGGCCACGGGACTTTTGCCTCTGTGCCTCAAGGAGGCCACCAAGCTGACGCCCTACCTGATGCCCGAACCCAAGACCTACCGGGCGCAAGTAAGGTTGGGCATTACCACCGACACCCAGGACGCCACCGGTGAAGTGGTGGCCCGGTGCGAGGCGATGCCCACACCGGAGCAGATTTTCCAGGCCGCGGCCCGGTTTGTGGGAGAGGTGACTCAGGTGCCACCTCGTTACTCCGCATTGCGCTACCAGGGGCAGCGGGCCTACCGTCTGGCCCGCCGGGGAGAGAAGGTGGAATTGGCGCCCCGGAGGGTGACGATTTACGATTTGACCGTGGAAGAAACGGTTATCCCGGAGTTCACTATAACGGTGCGCTGTTCCCAGGGCACCTATATCCGCACCCTGGCCCAGGACTTGGGCGAGGCCTTGGGGTGCGGGGCGCATCTTTCCGCCCTGCGCCGTCTGGCGGTGGGGCCGCTCCGGGTAGAAGACGCCCTGCCCCTGGCTGGTATGGAAAAGCTTAGTCGGGAAGAGGTATGGAGCCGGGTTCTGCCGCTTACCGCCTGCCTGCCGGGGATGCGCCCCATTGAGGTGAGCGAGAACGCAGCACGGCAGTTGCGCCAGGGCCGGCCCCTGGTGCATGAAACCACGGATTTTTATGACGGAGAGCAGGTGCGGGTCATGACGGACACCGAACTGGTGGCCGTGGCTCAGGTTCGGAACCTATCACCCCAGGCGGTGCTGGCGCCGGTAAGGGTGTTTTGTAGCCGCAGGCTTTAGCCTGTGCCACCGCCGCCTGTGCCACCTTTTAAAGAGTCAAATAATGCGGTCCCCATTGCTTATGCCATTGAGTCTTGGCTGATGGCTGAAAGCTGTAAGCCGACCGCTATAAAAGGAGGAAGACGTGGCTTTAGATACGGAACAGAAACAGGAGATCATCGATCGCTACCGGCTGCATGACGCCGACACCGGTTCACCGGAAGTGCAGGTGGCCATTTTGAGCGAGCGCATCAGTTACTTGACGGATCATTTCAAGGTTCACGCCAAGGACCACCATTCCCGTCGGGGATTGATCAAACTGGTAGGTCAGCGTCGGCGCCTCCTGAATTATCTGAAGGACAAAGACATCGAACGTTACCGGGCCTTGATCGAGCAACTTGGTCTGAGAAAGTAGGAGGCTCATCGGAATCATATGCCAAAAACATACTCAGTAGAAATCGGGGGTCGCGACCTCCGTTTCGAAACGGGCCGGTTGGCCCAACAGGCCAGCGGCTCTGTGCTGGTGCGCTATGGGGAGAGTGCGGTGCTGGTGACCGCAGTCATGTCCGACTTCCCCAGAGAAGGTATCGATTTTTTACCGCTGACGGTGGATTACCTGGAAAAGGCTTACGCCGCCGGGCGGGTGCCCGGGGGGTTTTTCCGGAGGGAGATCGGTCGCCCCTCGGAAAAGGAGACTCTGACCTCCCGGCTTATTGATCGCCCTTTAAGGCCTTTGTTCCCCAAAGGCACGGTCAACGAAATTCAAATTATCGCTACGGTGCTTTCCGGCGACATGGAAAATGACCCGGATATCGTCGCCTTAAACGGCGCCGCCGCGGCCTTGGAAATTTCCGACATCCCCTTTAACGGCCCGGTGGCCGCGGTGCGGGTGGGAAAAATCGGCGGCCAGCTGGTAATCAATCCCACTAATTCCCAACTTAAGGAGAGCACCCTGAACCTTATCGTGGCCGGGGCGCCCCAGGGTCTGGTGATGGTGGAAGCCGGCGCCCAGATGATCCAAGAAGAAGAAGTGCTGGAAGCCCTGTTTTTCGCCCAGGAGCAACTGCAACCCATCCTGGAAACCATCAAAGGCATGGGCCGGGAGATTGGCCAACCTAAACGCCCCATCACTGAGCCGCCGGATTACTCGGAGTTGCGCCAGAAAATTGAGGCCATAGCCCGGGAAAAGATTTTGGCGGCAGTGGCTATCTCTGAGAAGCAGGCCCGATATCGTGCCTTGGACCAGGCCCGGGATGATGTGCTGGCGGAACTGGGAACGGAAGTGGAGGGCCAGGAAAAAGTCGCAGCTAACCTTTTCAGTGAGATTAAGAAAAAGCTGGTGCGGGACCTGGTCCTCACTGAACAGCGCCGCATCGACGGCCGCGGCTATACCGACGTTCGCCCCATCAGCGGCGAAGTCGGCCTGTTGAGCCGCACTCATGGTTCCGCGGTTTTTACCCGGGGAGAAACCCAGGCCCTGGCCGTGGCCACTTTAGGCACGCCTTCGGACGAGCAAAAAATCGAAACCCTGGTGGGGGAGACCTTCAAGTCTTTTATGCTGCATTACAATTTCCCCCCTTATTCTGTGGGTGAGACTCGCATGCTTCGGGGTCCGGGGCGCCGGGAAATCGGCCATGGAGCTCTGGCGGAACGGTCCATTTCACCAGTGTTGCCGTCGGCAGAAGAATTCCCTTACACCATCCGCATCGTCTCCGAAATTCTGGCTTCCAACGGTTCCTCGTCGATGGCGACGGTCTGTGGGGCTTCCATGGCCCTGATGGATGCCGGGGTTCCGGTAAAGGCTGCGGTGGCCGGGGTGGCCATGGGGCTTATCAAGGACGAAGACCGGGTGGCGGTGTTGTCTGATATCCTGGGGGATGAGGACGCCCTGGGGGACATGGACTTCAAGGTGGCCGGCACTCGCCAGGGTATCACCGGTCTGCAGATGGATATCAAGATGACGGGACTGACCAAGGAGATCATGTCCCAGGCCTTGACCCAGGCCCGAGACGCCCGGCTGCACATCCTGGGAAAAATGCAAGACATCATTGCCGAACCTTCACCGACGCTGAAGGAACACGCCCCCAAGATCATCGTGATCACCGTCAACCCCGACAAGATTCGGGAGGTGATCGGACCCGGGGGCAAAATGGTGAAGCAGATTGTGGCAGCCACCGGAGTAAAAATTGACATCGAGGACGACGGCCGGATCCACATCTCTTCCCCGGACCAAAAGGCGGCTGACGAAGCCATCCGCATGATCAAAGAGATCACCGCGGAGGCGGAAATCGGCGCCATCTATACGGGCAAGGTGAAGAAGATTATGGATTTCGGGGCGTTTGTGGAAATCCTGCCGGGCACTGACGGCCTGGTGCACATTTCGGAATTGGCCCACCGCCGGGTGAAAACCGTGGACGAGATCCTCAAGGAAGGGGACGAAGTGACAGTTAAAGTCCTGGATGTTGATCGGCAGGGGAAGATTCGCTTGTCCAGGAAAGCCCTGCTCCCCCAGGAAGGTCCGCCCCAAGAACCCGAGAGAAAACGCGACCGTGTACCGAAAAAGCGTCCTGAGTAATGGACTCCGCATTGTTACTGAAGAAGTTCCTCACTTCCACTCGGTGGCGGTGGGGGTGTGGCTTAGCGTGGGTTCCCGGGATGAGACCGAGGAAGAGAGTGGCCTCAGCCATTTCCTCGAACACATGGTCTTTAAGGGCACCCCTAGACGCACTGTCCTGGATATTGCCCGGGAAATCGACCACTTAGGTGGGCAGTGCAACGCCTTCACCACCAAGGAGCAAACCTGCTTCCATGGCCGGGTCCTGGGGGAGAACCTGCCCCGGCTAGTGGACCTGCTGGGCGATCTGGTGCTCCGGGCTCAACTGGCGGCCCCGGACCTGGAGCGGGAACGTCAGGTCATTCTGGAGGAGATCTATGCCCAGGATGACTCCCCGGAAGAATTGGTGCACGTACACTTTGCCCAGAACTTTTGGGGGGACAACGCCTTCGGGCGGCCCATCCTGGGGGCCGCAGAGCACATCTCCCGAGTCAAGCGGGAGGACTTGCTGGCTTACCGCGCCCAGGTCTATCGCCCAGCGAGTACGGTGGTGGCGGCTGCCGGAAAAATCCGCCACGAGGAATTAGTTGACCTGGTGGGGGCAGGTTTTCAGGATTTTTCCAATGGCACCCCGGCCCGGCCTCGGGTCCCTTTCAGCACTCATCCCGGGACCTATAGCCTCTTTCGGGAACTTGAGCAAGTCAACCTGGTGTTGGGAGTCCCGGGCGTGGCCGCAGGCGACCCCATGCGTTATGCGGCCACCATGCTGCAGTTGATCCTGGGGGGCAACATGAGTTCCCGTCTCTTCCAGGTGATTAGGGAGCAACTGGGGTTGGCCTATGCCATCCAGTCATACATACAGTTTTTCAGTGATGCCGGTCTGTTGGGCATCGTCGCGGGAGTGAGTCCTGGCAACCTGGAAGCCATTCTGGCAGCCATACGCGGGGAACTGAAAAAACTGCAAGCCGAGGCGGTCTCAGGGGGGGAACTGACTGCGGCTCAAGAGCATCTCCGGAGTTCCATCATGCTTTCGGCCGAGGACTGTGAGCACCTCATGCTGCGTCTGGCCAAAAATGAGATCAACTTCGGCCGTTATATCCCCCTGGAGGATATTATTGCGGGCATGATGAAGGTCACCGCGGCGGAGATCCTGGAAGCAGCCCGGGACTTGCTGAGGCCCGAGGCGTGGGGGCTGGCTCTACTGGGGCCGGTGGCTGACCCGGATAAATATGGTCTGGCTTAAGTAGCGGTCAGCGCAAATAACATTGCTTTGCAGCAACAATTTTTGACCAGCGATAAAAATCAACCGGGGCCCGAAGGCCCCGTGCTATCTAAGAATCATTTTGACTGATCGACCAATGCAGGCATTTCACCCCCGGGTCTCAGAAGTTAGCTGGGCTTCCGCCTAAAAATCCTCCCCGTCTTCCAGGATGGCCTTGTTGATGAACTTATAGAGGCTGCCGATCCATTCCAGTTCGTTTTCCAACTCCGAATTGGCGAAAATCCATTCGCCCTCCCGGTCTTTGGCGATAATGACGATTTCTTCGATGTCATCCAGATCCTGATAGAACTTCTCCACTACTTCCTTGACAGACCGTTGGGCCCGGGCAAAAGGAATAATGTTTTTTTTCATGTGTATGTGGCGGGTAAAGGCGCCCGTCACCCTCCCCTGGCGGTTATTTCCTTCGCATGAAGGATAATATGTCCCTTCTTTTAATTCTTTATTTTATGGCACAAAAAATCAATGATAATTTTGGCCAGCTTTGGTAGCACAGGCTTTCTAGCCTGTGTGGTAACTAATCTCACTTATGATTTTTCACAGGCTGGAAGCCTGTGCCACTAATCAGTCCGCTAGCCGGGAACCCCGGTAATCCCGCGGGCATAATTACACTTTCCGGCAACAAGGCCCCTTTAATGGTGATACCAAAGACCGTGGACCAGGCCCGCCGGGGGAGACGCTGGGCATCGATAGAGGCGAACACCACCCCCCGGGTATCTTCGAAGACCGAGTTGACTAAAGAGACCATGGCTTGGCGGCCGTCCTCGATCTCGGTCCCCAGGCGCACCTCCATGGCTTCGGGCCGGGGATAGGGGATGCCCTGAATAATGCTGGTCTCGCCCTCCTTGATGGGACCCAGGATCTTTAAGCGGCAATTATAGAAGGCACTCAGGGGATCATAAAATTGCTCAGACAAAGGGGTCTCCCATTTCTTCTCCAGCCCCTTGCCTTCCTGGCGCTGCCACATTTCTAACCGTTCCTGATCATAATTGAAGCGGTATTCTTTAAAATTATGCTTCCCGTGACGCCATGATTCTTCCTGGTAAATCAGGGGCACCAGGCGTCCATCCCGCCAAACCATCTCGGTTTGGAGGCGCTCCCGGTGATTGCCGGTGATGAGCTTGATGAACCCCTGGGTCTGTCCAAAAGCCTCTGCCAACAGGCGGCCTTGCCCCTGATTCTTTAAGGTGACCCGGACCCGGGCGGCATCCGGCCATGCCAATACCGCCATCTGGTAGTGCAAATCTTCAAGTGTATCTGGGGCGGCTTTAGCCGCGGTCCCCGGCAGTAAGAGCAGGAGCAGGGTAAGCATCACCAGGCAGGGGAGGGCGCGCCAGACCTTTGGCCAGCGCCCGACTAGTGGTGAGTGCCTAAAATGAAAAGATAAGCTATCAGCCAATTTTTTAAAATTCCCAAAATTAAGTCCCCCTTTCCTAAAGGGGGATTGAAAGGCAATACTGTTCACTTAAGCACAAGGAGAACCAGGGGTTTGTCATTCAGAGGGAGCCAAGGGCGACCGAAAAATCTCAAAAGACGAGATGCTTCGCTGCGCTCAGCATGACAGAAAAAGATACAAGGGCAAGCACTGCCTATCAATTCCTTGAGATACCTCTCAGGTGAACCGTATTGGATTAATCCCCCCTGCCCCCTTTGGGAAGGGGGGATAATATTGGCGTTTTTTTGGTCATTTTCCGTAAACAGCCTGGTTTATGAAACGTTTCATTAACGCGCTCCTAAAACAGGGGACGCAGCCGGAGACGGGGACGGCAGCCAGTTCTCCCGGATTTCGCCGGGATTCAGCAACCGCCCCGCCAGCTTGCCGAAGAGGGTTACCCGGGTCCAGGCCAGGGTAGGTACTCCCTGGTGGTTGAGAAAGATGAAATAGTGGTCCTCGGTGGTGGAGTCCGGAGGACGGAAGTTCAACATCACCTTGAGGCCCTGGCTGGTTTTATCGGCAATGCGAAAGATCATCTCCTGGGGTTTGGAGGACAGAACCGCCACCCGCAGGCTGGACCCCCCCTGCAAAGTCCCCAAGGTCCCTATCCGGACATTGTAAAACAGGGACAGGAGATCGTACACCGGTTCGGTCAGGGGCGTTTCCCATTTCCTGACTTTGTCGTCACCGCCGGTCTGTTGCCAAAGCGTCAGGCGGTTATTTTCGTAGTCGAAGCGGTACTCTTTGGTGACGTGCCGTCCTTTGTCTATAAACTTTTCCTGATAAACCAAAGGCTTAAGACGTCCATCCCGGTAGATCATTTCAGTTTGGTAACGCTCAGGCAGCCAGCGGCTGAGCAACTTCCACATCCCCTGGGCCGCGCCGGAAAATTCGGCCAGATAACGACCCGGTTCCAGCTCCTTCAGCACCAGGTGAACCCTGGCCACATCATCCCAGGGACCCAGGCTCACCTGGTAGCGTAACTCTTCCCTGGTGTCCGACCCGTTCGCGGCTACAGCCGGCCCCGGCATCAGGAGGATTTGAACAAAAATCAGAAAAACCAGCATGCGGGCTGACATCAATCGTTGCCGTCGCCTTGATCTTTCGGGGGCGGTGGCCCCCACACCCCGGTGTAGAACCTGTCGGCCCACCATTTCTGTAGGTCTTCGGGGCTGGCTTCTTCCACCAGGTCGTAGCGATAAGTTTCTATGAATTGGACAATCCGCTGGTAGGCCGCGTTAATTTGTTGCATTCGAGAGCGGTAGAGGGCTTCTTCTCCCGGGGCGGCGCGGTCAGGATGCCAGAGGCGGGCGGCCCGGCGATAGGCCGCTTTGATCTCCTTTCGAGTGGCTTTGAGATCCAAATTTAAGACCTTTCGGGCTTCTTCCAGGGGCATGGTTTGGCCGGGTTTGGCTGGGTGCAAGGGAAAATCCTTATGAAGATTAATGAGTGTTATTATATCTCCGATTCCCCTGGCAGCCAAGAAAGGATCACTGCAGGGCCAGCTAATCTTGTCTTATTTAAGAAATAATGGTAATAATTATACTTTATAATTTGCTTACCAAGAATTAAATCGGCGCGTTGCCAGTGCGATGTTGCTGGGTACGGAACAAGGGGAAAGTGAAAATTCCATGACCAAAACCAAGACCTCAGTCATGTCTGCCAGCGAACTGAACCGGAACCTGGCCCGTCTCACCGATGAAATTATGGCGAACCATCAGAATCAGGACGCCCTGGTGCTGGTGGGGATCAGGACCGGCGGGGCTTTTTTGGCCCAGCGGCTGGCCGACATCATTGCCCGGCGGACCTCCAAGCCGGTGCGGGTGGGGGTGCTGGATATCACCCTTTACCGGGACGATTGGACCCAACTCAACCATAAGCCATTGGTGGGCAAGACGGAATTGCCGGGCTCCATTGACGACCAGGAAGTGGTATTGGTGGACGATGTCTTATTCACCGGGCGCACCGTTCGGGCGGCCCTGGACGCGCTCATCGACTACGGACGGCCCCGGCGCATTGAGTTGGCGGTGCTGGTGGACCGGGGCGGCCGGGAATTGCCCATCCAACCGGATTATGTGGGGCGGGTTTTGGAATTGCCTCCGGGGCAGAGGGTCAATGTTTACTTAAGTGAGATGGGCCAATCGGACGAAGTGGCCATCGAATCGGGCCCGCCGGAAAGGTCCTAGATAGTTTCACGTCCTTAAAGACCTATCATAAGTCCAGGACTTTTAACCTCCCCCTCACCTGGTGGGCTGGGAGAGGGTTAGGGGGAACAGGGTAATATAATCGGGGAATATTTCACCCCCACCCTGACCCTCCCCCATCAAGGGGAGGGAAAAAGCCGAATTATTGCGTGGGATATAGCGCTTGTGGAACGCGTAAAGAAGCAAAAGACTCATTCCATGGCGGCGGCCCCAATGTCGCCTGAGGCCCAGGCCCGGCTGGCCAACCAGGTGTCCGGGCTCGTCGCGGCCCTGGAGGCCGGGGCTGACCTGCCCGCGCTCAAAGAATACCTAATCCCGGATCCCCAGGACCCCCAATGGGATGTGCAATTGATGGCAGCCCTGGGGGCCCTGCCTTATCCTGCCATTCCGGCCCTGTTGGCCGCGTTGTTTGGCGAGGCCAAAGACAAATTCCGTCGCAAGGCTCTGAAAAAGACCTTGCATCTGCTAAAAACCCGGGGAGTGACGGTCCCGGAAGATCTCTTGCCCCGGGAAGAGGCAAGCCTGGGGGCGCCGCGGTCTGGAACCGCTATGGCTTATGGTAGCCCCATTTTTGGAAATGGCGAAAGCTACATCATTTTAGAAGGCTCCCCTGAGATTTTACGCGGCAACTTCCTGGTCTCCCGGATCAGCGACCTGGAAGGCTTCCGGGAGTGTGTGCTTCTGAACCTCAAACGTAAGCAGCAGGCGGAATTTTGGGAACATTTCCGCGAGCAGGGGGTTGAGGACTTCTTCTCTCCCCCCCCAGCCTTTGCAGTTTCGCTGCTGGAGGCGGCCTACACCGCCCACTCCGACTCTCCCGGCGCTTCCCAATACGGCGCCCTGCGGGAGAAAATATTTCAGCACTGGGGTCGCCCGGAGACTGCCCCGGATCTGGAGGGAATACTGCCGGCAGCCAATCCCGGAGAGAAGGCCCGGCTCCTGGAGGAGAGCCGAAAGCTGGCCCTGGACCCATTATTCCATTCCTGGCTGCCGGGGCCGGAGGAGATAACTCCCTGGCTGACGAAGCTTCAAGAAGTCCAGGACAGCCCCCTGGTGTTGTCGGATCAACAAAAGCAGGTCCGAATTGATGCCGTGCTGGAGGAAGCCACCCGGTCCCTTTACTCTCCTGAGACTCGCTCTGGATGGAGCCGGCGCCTCATGATTATGGCCTATTATCTGCATCTACAGGGGCGGCAGGAGGACTCCCGGGCTGCAAAAGTTGCGGCGATCGATCTGGTGGACTCAGCCCGGAGCACACTCCACGGGGAAAACCTGTTCTTGAAGGCACTGGTACAGTTCGCCCTACGCCTGGCCTGGGAGGCTCAACAACCACGGGAAACTACCACGCCCTCCGGTCTGGTGGCCCCGTCCAGTGATGGTCTCCTCATTCGGAGGTAGCCATGATCCATACCCTGAGCGTGCGGACTGGCAGCCGCATCGAAATGGTGGATATAACCCGCAAGGTTCAGGAACTGGTCCAGGCCAGCGGCGTCGATGAAGGCTGTTGCCACCTCTTTTAGTAACACACAAACTATTTTTGACTGTGTTATCCCGTTTAAGTTTAATGGGTTAGTCTCTGCAAGGATGTGTGCCACATCTTAAAACAATAGCCCCTAACTAAATTATCTCCATGCCCAGATAGATTATAGCTCGGCCCGTGAGGCAGGTGATATGAATAAAAAAGGCTGTGGTTGTTTAGGAGTACTTGGGATAATAGTTGTTTTGATAATTTTTGGTTCATTATCTGAAAAAAATAAAACTACGCCAAAATCGAATATTGAAAACATTAAAAATAAACATCCTGATTTATTTATTTATGAAGACCCCAATAGCGATTTTAATAAAATGAGCCCTTCCGAACACCTATCCCAAGCCAAAAAAGATTTAGCAGATAAATCTAGTAACTGGCCCTATGGGAGATTATCATTAGCAAAAAAACATTTAGAAACAATTAAGAAAGAAAATGATGAATATAAAGAAGCTCAACTATTATTAAAAGAAATTGAAAAAAAAAGAAAACTCGATATGGAATTTGCTAAAAAGTTGGGTATTAAATTGGAAATCGAAAATCGCAAAAATTATGTCAAACAATTAGAATTAAATTATTTGGAAGCCGGCTTGGATATTGAGGTTTCTATCTCTGGAAAGAATCAAACAACTATCACTTTAAAAAATATTTTACTCTCACGTCCAGTTATTTATAAGTTAACTAAAGACGGAGAACTTCTTTCAAAATTTAAGAGCTTGGGCTTTAAAAAAGCTGTTTTTTCGGATGGATATAATTCGTACACCTATGATTTAACAAAATAACCGCAATGAAGGTAAAAACATGATCCATACCCTGAGCGTGCGGACTGGCAGCCGCATCGAAATGGTGGACATAACCCGCAAGGTTCAGGAACTGGTCCAGGCCAGCGGCGTCGATGAAGGCCTTTGCCACCTCTTCGTGGCCCACACCACCGCGGGCCTCACCATCAACGAAAACGCCGACCCCAGCGTCCAGTCGGATATTCTCATGGTCCTGAATAAAATCATCAGCGACCGGGAGGCTTATCGACACAGCGAAGGCAATTCGCCCGCCCATATCAAGGCATCTCTTATGGGCCCCGCCCTGACAGTCCTGGTGAGCAACGGGCGTCTGCTGCTGGGCACCTGGCAAGGGGTGTATCTCTGCGAATTCGACGGACCCCGGACCCGTAAGGTGCATATCAAGATTATGGCAGGTTAAATGGCGAACACCCGGGAATTCTTCAGCGAAGTGCAACTGGAGGGCCTTCCCCTGGCGGCCTACCAGCGGGAACCGGCCAGAATCCGGGACCGCAATCTTCTCAAGGATTTTCTGGAATACAGCCACATCCGCCAGGGATTGCTGGCTCCCTACACCTCCGACTACCCCCTCATCGAGCCCCGGGAACTCCTGCCTTCCTTTGAAAAAAGTTTTTCGGAATTTAAGGATCTACCTAGTTTCAGCATGGTCGCCTTCAACCGGCCACTTTCGTATCAGGAAGAAATTTTCCAATTCGATCTGCTCCACCCCCCGGAAGCAGGGAATCGCCGGACTGTCCGGGAAAATCTGGACAAGATTCTTCCCCACCTGGACCGTGACTTAAGGCCCATGTTAAAGCAGCAGTTGGGTTTTCGCGATATCACCGATCTGGCGCACTATGAAGAATTGTTGAAGTTTATCTTCCACATGGACCGGGCCCATGTCATTGCCAGGGATGAAGGGGGGGATTTCCGCCTCTTGGGTGTTTACGGTTCCTTTCCCTCGGACCTGGACACCGAACTGAAGGTCCTGGGGCGCAAGCTGGGGAAATTTAAAAAGCTGGACCATGCCACTTATGAGCGGGAACGGGAATTCGTCTATCAATTTCTCATGGAGCTTTACGGGTTTCCCATCGCTTCCGAGCGTCGGACCTCAGGGGCGCTGTTCGCCCGGCGGCTGAGCCGGCTTAAGGAGCAATACCTCATCAAGGTGCTGGGGGCCTCGGACCGCACTATCACCAGCCTCTCGGGTTTCGAACAGAAGAGGTATCCTCTGGTGGAAAAGGTCGCGCTTATTGCGCTTTCTCCGGGACTGGCAGAGTCCCATCCTCATCTTCGGGATGGCGGCTTTTACGTGGATTATCGGCGACGGGTGTTGATTCTGAAGGTTACTTACCAGCAACATAAGTACAACCGTTACAATGTCTTGGAAGACCGCGCCCTGTCCATCCTGCGCCAGGAAGTCATCCACCCGTATCACGGGGGCCGGGAATCAAGTCTCAATATCCTCAAGGATACCAAGCGGACTCTCAAAGAGCTCACCGATATAGTTCGGGGCGAGCATATCGGTTCCATTACCTACCGGCGCAGCGACCTCATCACGTCGACCAAGACCCACGAGGAGCGCCTGAAGTTTCTGGCGGCCTGGCTTGCCAAGAATCAGCGCCGGCTGGGGGCTTATGGCCAGGAAACCTTCGAGGCAGTGAAAAAATTATTGAACAGCTATCTTGCCCAGCGGGAAAATCGTGAGGTCTTCAGCAAGCACCGGGACTTGCACCGGGAAGTGGTGCATCAACTGGCCTACCTGAACCAGGTGCAGGAACTCCAGCCCCTGGAAAAGCTGGCGCAGCCCGGGAAGCATCAGAAAGGGATGGGCCCCGGACGGCGTCTGGCGCAGGCCTTGGCCTTTTTGGAAGAAAAGCAACATGAATTGCCCTATTTTTACTCCGACCTGTTTGAAAAGGCTTGTCATCTCTATAGCCAGGTCACGAACCACCCCCACTTTAAGAAATTGCTGACTGAAGCAGACCCTCCGGCCAGTTCTTTCAGGCGCCGGATTTGGGAGATGCTTATACGGGGACAAGAACTTGTGACCCAACTGAAGAAGCAGCACTGCTGGATTAAGGCGGAAATCAAGCGGGGGCATCCCTTTCCGGTGGTCGCCCTGGAGGACAAGGCTTCGTCTGTCCATAAAATCGCTTGAAGCGTGATGAAAAAAATTAAAATCACCCTTGAAATAATTTAAGTGATGATTATTATAAATTCGAAAGCCTGAGGACCGGAAAGTCTGCCGCCGGCCCCCCTAAAGCAATGCGACTGGAAGGGGCGCGATGTGGGGGTTGCAGTCCCACCAGGCTTGCATCAACCGGAAGGCCATGTCGTGAGGCATGGCCTTCTGGTTTTAGGTTATTTTAAGTCCATTTTTCTGAAGATAATTTTTCTGGAGGGTTTTAAAAAGCTTGATATTTCCGTTTAATTTGAGATAAAATTTTGTGCATGAAAAAGTTATCACAGCCCTTAACCCATCTTTGCAGCTTGCGAGTATGCAGCGGCGCCGTATTGCCCGGTGTCGCGGCCGGCCTGTTGGGTTTGGGGCTGGTGGGGCTAAGGAGGATGTCGCGGCCATAACCCGTGACCCCCGCTACCGAAACTTTCAGGCAGGGCCGCTTGCGGTCCTGCTTTTTTTGTCGGTGGCAACAATTTGGTTGGACGGGAGGGTTTGCCTTGGATTACCGCTACACTACCGTTAATCCTAATTGGACATGAACAACTCTTAGCCATCGTACTTGAGGCTAGGTCTTATTCTGGCAATGATTGACAAATACCTAACGCTATTCTAATATGTTAACTTTAATAATCTATTGCATGGTCAGGGGCAGAGCATGGAAAGACATGACCAGGAACTCATTGATCAGTTGATGGATGGGAACCCGGAGTTGAAAAAGTATGTAGAGGAACACCGGGAATATGAGAAACTCTTGGAGGAATTCAACCGCCGCCCTTACTTGACAGCCGCGGAATCCATGGAGCGGAAAAGGTTGCAGAAATTGAAGCTGGCCGGCCGGGACAGGATTGAACAGATCCTGGCGCAGCATCGCCGGAAGGAAAGCATGCAATGAAAAGGAACGGAGCCCAGATATTTCTGGAATGTTTGGAACGGGAGGGAGTTAAACATATCTTCGGGTATCCCGGCGGTGTGGTTCTGGATATTTACGATGAACTGACCCGGCATCCGGATATAAAACATATACTGGTGCGCCATGAGCAGGCCGCGGCCCACGCCGCCGACGGCTATGCCCGGGCCTCCTCGCAGGTGGGCGTGGCTCTGGTGACTTCAGGCCCCGGCGCCACCAATACGGTTACGGGGATTGCTTCGGCCTATATGGACTCCATCCCCATCGTGGTGTTCACCGGCCAGGTGCCCACTGCCCTGATCGGCAACGATGCCTTTCAGGAGGTGGACATCGTGGGCATTACCCGGCCTTGCACCAAGCATAATTACCTGGTTAAGGACGTCAAAAATCTGGCCCACACCATTCACGAAGCTTTTCATATCGCCCGCTCCGGGCGGCCGGGGCCGGTGCTGGTGGATTTGCCCAAAGATGTCATTCAGGCGTCCACGGTCCCCAAGTTTCCCGAGGCCATAAAGATCAAGAGTTACAACCCCACCTATCACGCCAATCCCCGGCAGGTGAAACGGGCTCTGGACATGATTCTGACCGCCAAGAAACCGGTGCTTTACACCGGGGGCGGCATCATCCTGTCCAATTCCTCGGAGGAACTGCTGAAGTTCGGCGAGACCCTGCAAATCCCGGTGACCAGCACCCTCATGGGCTTGGGAGGCTTCCCCGGAGACAATCCCCTGTGGATGGGCATGCTGGGCATGCACGGCACCTATTGCGCTAACATGGCGGTATCCCAGGCCGATGTTCTGATTGCGGTGGGGGCCCGTTTTGACGACCGGGTCACCGGCAAGCTGGCGGAATTCGCGCCCCATGCCAAGATCGTCCATATTGATATCGACCCCAGCTCCATCAGCAAGAACGTCAAAGTCGATGTCCCCATCGTGGGCGACTGCAAGGACACCCTGCAGCAGCTCAATGACCTGTTGGCAACCAAGACGGGCCAGAATTGGAAAGAGCTTCGCCGGTCTTGGCTGGACACCGTGAAGACCTGGGAAAAGGAACACCCCCTGACTTACACCTGGAGCGATACGGTCATTAAACCCCAATATGTGGTGGAGAAGCTGTGGGAGCTGACCAAAGGCGAGGCCTATATCACCACTGAAGTGGGCCAGAACCAGATGTGGGCCGCCCAATTCTATAAGTTCAAGCGTCCCCGGCAGTTAATGACCTCCGGCGGTCTGGGGGTCATGGGCTACGGCTTCCCCGCGGCCATGGGGGTGCAGGTGGCCAAGCCTGGTGCCACGGTCATCGATATCGCCGGGGACGGCAGTATCCAGATGAACATCCAGGAGCTGATTACGGTGGTGGAAAACGAACTGCCGGTGAAAATCGCCATATTGAACAACAACTTCCTGGGCATGGTGCGCCAGTGGCAGCAACTGTTTTACGAACGGCGCTACAGCGCCACACCCATGACGGCCCCGGATTTTGTCAAGCTGGCCGACGCCTACGGGGCCGTGGGCTTGAGGGCCACCAAGCCCCAAGAAGTGGTGCCGGTGATCCAAGAGGCCCTCAATACCCCCCGGCCGGTGATCATGGACTTTAGGGTGGAACCGGAAGAGTGCGTCATGCCCATGGTGCCGGCAGGCAAGGCCATGCACGAGATGCTACTGGCTTAAGGAGGGGGAGATGGAATCGCGGCATACCATTGCAGTGTGGGTGGATAATACTCCCGGGGTGCTCTCCCGGGTTACCGGCTTGTTTTCCGGCCGGGGCTTCAACATTGAAAGTCTGTGCGTGGCCGAAACCATGGATCCTCAGGTCTCCCGGATCACCCTGGTTTCCGTGGGGGATGAGCAGATCATCGAGCAAATCATCAAGCAGCTCCATAAGCTCATCAACGTCATCACGGTGGTGGATTTAAGCGAATTGCCCCACGTGGAGCGGGAGATGGCCCTGGTCCGGGTCAAGGCCGAGGATAAATCCCGGGCCGAAGTGTTGCGCATCGCGGACATCTTCCGCTGCCGGGTAGTGGACGTCAGCGCCAACACTTATACCCTGGAGATCACCGGGAACCACGAAAAAATCGAAGCGGTGCTGGGCCTCCTGAAATTGCACGGCATTCAGGAAGTGGTGCGCAGCGGCACCTTGGCTATTCAGCGGAGCAAGAAGGAGTAAAAGAAGCTTTCAGCTATCAGCGGTCAGTAGCCAGCTTTTTTTCCAAGGCGGCATCGCCTTTATTGAATTGGCTATCCGACAGGGGGATAGCGTGAGCATGGGAATTCAAAGTGCACAAAAATGTTTCACTGAGAACCTTCAGCTTTTTGGTAATGCCAAAACTCAGCCAGAAAAGTTCAATCTTTACAATGGCCTTCGAGCATTAGCCGAAGCGATTGAATCTTTGGAAAAGCGAGTCGCACTGATCGAACATAACCTTAAAATTATAAATAATAATATAATCTCGTCTAAACGTTGGAACATGTAGGGTGGGCACTGCCCGCCATTTGCCAAAAATTTAAAGAAATCTATGGCGGGCGGCGCCCGCCCGAAATAAGGGGAAAAATTTAACCATGAAGATGTATTACGATGCGGATGCGGATTTAGGGGTGCTCAAAGGCAAGAAGGTGGCCATCATCGGGTTCGGCTCCCAGGGCCACGCCCAGGCCCTCAATTTGCGGGACAGCGGCGTGGACGTGCTGGTCTCCGAAATGCCAGGGACTCCCAACTATGAGCTGGCGGAGAAATACGGCTTCAAGCCCGTAAACGCGGCGGAGGCCGCAGCCCAGGCCCAGGTGGTGCAAATCCTGACCCAGGACCACGTCCAGGCCATGCTCTATGAGCAGGACTTGAAGCCACACATGACCAAAGGCAAGGCCTTGCTCTTTTCCCACGGCTTTAATATCCATTTCGGCCAGATTGTGCCCAGCCCCGAAATCGATGTCATCATGGTGGCTCCCAAGGGTCCCGGCCACCTGGTGCGGAGCGAGTACGAAAAAGGCGCCGGCGTCCCTGCCCTGGTGGCGGTAGAACAGGACGCTTCCGGCAAGGCCCTGGCCACGGCCCTGGCCTACGCCAAAGGTATCGGGGCCACCCGGGCCGGGGTGTTCGAAACCTCCTTTGCCGAAGAAACGGAAACCGACCTCTTCGGGGAACAGGCCGTACTATGCGGCGGCGTCTCCGAACTGGTCAAGGCTGGGTTTGACACCCTGGTGGAAGCGGGTTACGCCCCGGAGATCGCCTACTTCGAGTGTCTCCACGAGCTCAAGCTCATCGTGGATCTTTTCTATCAGGGCGGCATCAGCTATATGCGCTATTCCGTGAGCGACACCGCGGAGTACGGGGACTACACCCGGGGGAACCGCATCATTACCGAGGAAACCCGGGAGGAGATGCGCCAGATTCTCTATGAAGTGCAGTCCGGCGAGTTTGCTAAGGAGTGGATATTGGAAAACCAGGCCCGGCGCCCGGTTTTCAATGCCCTCCGGCGCCAGGAAGCCGAGCACCCCATCGAGGAAGTGGGCAAAAAGCTCCGGTCCATGATGGGGTGGTTAAAAAAATAGAAAACTTTTGATTATGACTGTGTCTGCCGCCAAAAGGCGGGGATTAATCGCCGCACCGGGTTATAATTTTATCCTGGCCGGCGTGGTGTTGATCTTCCTGGGATTGATCGGTCACTGGCCCTGGATCACTGTCCTGGGATTGCTGGCCAGCGGGTTTTTCGCCTACTTTTTCAGGGACCCGGAACGGCCTATTCCCGGTGGTCCCGAGGCGATCGTCTCCCCCGCAGACGGCAAAGTGGTCTTTGTGGATGAAGTCCAGGAAAACCTGTTTCTTAAAGGTGCGGCCCGGCGCGTCGCCATCTTCATGGATGTCTTTGACGTCCATGTGAACCGGTCCCCGGTGGCGGGCGTCGTCACGGAGATGCAGCACCGGCCGGGGGAATACAAAGCGGCGTTTCGCCAGGACGCGGCAGTGCGCAACGAACAACAAGCCGTGGTCCTGGAAAGCGAAACCCGGCAGCGAGTATTGGTGACCCAGATTGCCGGACTCCTGGCCCGCCGGATTATTCCGTTTGTAAAACCCGGGCAGTACTTGGCCCGGGGCGAACGTTTCGGCATGATTTGTTTCGGCTCCCGGGTGGACATTTATCTGCCCCGGGAGGCCGACATCCAGGTGAAGGTTGGAGACCGGGTGAAAGCCGGGAGCAGCATAATCGGGAGGTGGGCATGAGTTTCCGCCGTAGACGGAAAAAGAAGGACAAGCGGCGTTTTAGGGGCGTTTACCTGCTCCCCAACCTCATCACTACCGGCAGCCTGTTCGCCGGGTTTTACGCCATTGTCGCAGCCATGGATGGGCGCTTTTATGCCGCGGCCTGGGCCATTTTGATTTCATTGATCCTGGATGGCCTGGATGGCCGCATCGCGCGTCTGACCCAAAGCACTTCGGGCTTTGGGGTCCAATACGATTCCCTGGCGGACCTGGTGGCCTTCGGGGTGGCTCCGGGAATTCTAGTTTATCTCTGGTCTTTAAAGGATTTCAAACAGTTCGGCTGGGCAGCGGCTTTTCTTTTCGTGGTCTGCGGCGCCCTGCGGCTGGCCCGCTTCAATGTCCAGCAGGGGTCCATGGATCCCCGTTATTTCAATGGCCTGCCCATCCCGGCAGCCGCCATGATGGTGGCCACATCGGTGGCCTTCTACCATGAACTGGGGGGAATCATCGCTCCGCAAGGCTCCAAGTTTGTCCTGGGCATGATGTACGTTCTGTCCTTTCTCATGGTGAGCAACATCAAGTATATCAGTTTTAAAAAGGTGGAATTATTCCGACGCCACCCCTTCCATACCCTGGTAGGCCTGGTCTTGATCTTTGTGGTGGTGGCCACCGCACCCAATATCATGGGCTTTTTGCTCATGTTGGTGTACGTGGCTTCGGGGCCCGTCAGCACTATTATGTATTATCGCCGGCGAGCTTTATTGGAAAAGATTGAGAGTCAGACCCCAACCCCAAACCTTGGCTTGGACCTAAATGGGGGAGACGAGGCCAGGAAGCAGGCCTGAACGCTGCTTGGCCGCCTCTCCCCGAAAACAGTCCTGCTGTCAGTTTCAAAACAATATATTGCGGTTGAACCAATCTGGTACCGGGGTCGAGCGCCCCGGGGTATCTATCTCATTTGTTTAAAGATATTAAAAAGTGGCAATGAGGTCGGTTTTTCTTAAAATCATCGGTGTGCTTTTCAGCTTCCTGGTAGCCTTTGCCGTGGCCGAGGGTGCTGTGCGGCTGTTCCGGCCCCAGGAGGTAGGGCCGGTGCGCTTTGCCTGTGACCCGGAACTGGGCGAAATTCCTGTGCCCGGCCAACACGGAGAAAGAAGGCTCCCTGGGGTATTTGCCTTTACGTACAGCAACAACTCCCTGGGTTGGCGGGGCCGCCGGGAATACCGGGAGACCAAGCAAACCAAATACCGGGTGCTCTTCCTGGGAGATTCCTTTACCTACGGCCTGGGGGTCAATGACGATCAGACCTTCGCCGCCCAGGTTGAAAAGATTTTGACCGGGGACCGCCTGTCCGTAGAAATTATGAACGCCGGCTGCCCCGGCAAAGGCACTGATTATGAATTGAAATTATTTGACACCCTCGGGCGCAAATTCCATCCCGATCTTACGGTTCTGTGCTTTTTTTGCAATGATTTTCAGGACAACGAGCGTGGAGAATATTATAATATCGGTAAGCAGGGCGAACTTCAGGTCAAACCCCTGAACTGCGACCAGGGCGCTTTGAAAAAAATCCTCTTTAATCTGCCCGGTTACAATTGGCTGATTTCCTGGTCCCAGGCGGCCAACCTGGTGAAGCAGGCAGGGGTCGATGTGCTTGTGAACCGGGTCCGGGAAACCGGTCCCATGGCCACGGCCGGACTGGTGGTTTCATATAACCAAGGTGCTGAGGGTTTTGCCAACCAGACTAATAAAAGATTAACTAACATATACATCGGGCAATTGAACGCCGCAGTTAAGAATGCCGCTGGTTCGCTGATAATGTTTTATATTCCGGTTTCCCAGGAAGTGCGGGAGTATCAAAGGAGTCGGACAATCTCCGCCGATGAGCAGGCGTGTGTGCATATAGCTGCAGACAACGGTATTTTGCTGTGGTCCTTGACCCCATTGTTGGCCCTCTCGGGCCAACCTATCGATCACCTATACTACAAAGAAGGTCATTGGACCGCCGCGGCACATGAAGTGGCGGCCCGCTACATGAGCCGGCGCATCGCCGACCGGCTGTCGGAGGGCCGTCAATTAGTACAACCTGAACCTATAAACTGAAAAGGTTAAGATATGGCACACAAAGTCTTTATTTTCGATACGACCCTGAGGGACGGGGAACAAACCCCCGGAGCCAACCTCAATGTGGACGAAAAACTGCAGATCGCCCGGCACCTGGAACTACTCAATGTGGATGTCATCGAAGCCGGCTTCCCCATTTCTTCTCCCGGGGATTTCGAGGCGGTGCGGGCAGTGGCCCGGGAAATCCGGGGACCCCAGATAGCCGGCCTGGCCCGGGCTTTTGCCAAAGACATCGACGCCTGTTGGGAAGCGGTAAAGGACGCCACCAATCCCAGGATTCACACCTTTATTTCCACCTCCGACATCCACCTGAAGCACCAGATGCGCAAATCCCGGGAGGAGGTGCTGGAAATGGCGGTGGCTGCGGTGAAGCACGCCTGCCGTTACACCTCCAACGTGGAGTTTTCTGCCATGGACGCCTCCCGGAGCGACCTGGATTATGTCGTCCAGGTCTTTACCGCGGTCATTGACGCAGGCGCTACGACCCTAAATTTTCCAGACACGGTGGGCTACGCCATCCCCGAGGAGTTCGGCGGCAAGATCAAATACCTGATGGAGCGCATCCCCAACATCCACAAGGCCATCCTCTCGGTGCACTGCCACAACGACCTGGGGCTGGCGGTGGCCAACACCCTGGCTGCAATCAGCAATGGGGTGCGTCAGGCGGAAGTGACCATCAACGGTCTGGGCGAACGGGCGGGCAACGCCTCCCTGGAGGAGGTGGTGATGGCCCTGACCACCCGGCGGGACCTGATGAATTTCTATACGGACATCGTCACCCAGTACATCTATCCCACCAGCCGCCTGACCAGCAAACTGTCAGGCGTGCCGGTTCAACCCAATAAAGCCATCGTGGGAGCCAACGCCTTCGCCCACGAGTCCGGGATCCACCAGGACGGGGTGCTCAAGGAGGCCAGCACCTTTGAAATCATGACCCCCAGTGCGGTGGGTATCAAAAAGAGCACGCTGCCCCTGGGGAAGCTCTCGGGCCGCCACGCCTTCAAGAACAAGCTCAGGGAGATGGGCTACTATCTGAACGATGAGGAACTGAACCGGGTTTTTGAGCGCTTCAAGCGCCTGGCGGACCGCAAAAAAACGGTGTTCGACGAAGACCTGGTCAGCCTGGTGGAAACCGAAGTCATCTACAAGTCGGTGCCCGAGCACTTCAAGCTGGTGGAACTGGTGGTTCTCACCGGGACCACGGCCAAGCCTTCGGCCAACGTCAAAATGGAGATCGGCGGCCAGCTCGTCGGCCCCTACTCGGTCTTCGGCGATGGCCCTATTGACGCCACCTACAAGGCCATCACCCACCTGGCGGGGTCCAAGTGCACCCTCCTGAAGTTTGCGGTGAGCTCCATCACCGGCGGCACCGACGCCCAGGGCGAGGTCATGGTGCGCCTGGAGGAAGCCGGCCACGTGGTTACCGGCCAGGGGGTGGACCCGGACGTGGTCACCGCCAGCGCCCGGGCCTTTATCAACGGGCTCAACCGTCTCAACTTCCTCAAGGAGGCGGGGCCAGCGAAGAAAGGGCCTAAACCGGAAGAACTGTAAAAGAAGTAGCCAGTAGTCAGTAGTCAGTTTTCAGAAAGGAAATGGTATTGGCTACTGGCTCTTTATTATGAATCCTGGAAATAGATGCAAAAAATAATGGTCATGGGTCAGTCCAAATCGGCCCATGACCGCCATTTAACGACATGCATCACTGACTAATGATTATGGAGTTATCAATGGCCAAACCCCAAACCATAACCCAAAAAATCCTCGCGGCGCACTGCGGCAAGGACTATGTAGAACCCGGCGAACTCATCATGGCCAAGGTGGATATCGCCTTGGGCAACGACATTACCGCACCCCTGGCCATCCAGGATTTTCATAAGGTAGGGGCCAAGCAGGTCTTTGACCGGTTCCGGGTGGTGCTGGTCTGCGACCACTTCGCACCCAATAAAGACATCCCTTCGGCCATCCAGTGCCAGCAGTTGCGCAACTTTGCCCAGGAGCAGAACCTGGAGCACTTTTACGACGGCGGCGAAATGGGGGTGGAGCATGCCCTGCTGCCGGAAAAAGGCATCGTGGGACCCGGCGATGTGATCATCGGCGCGGACAGCCACACCTGCACCTATGGAGCTCTGGGGGCTTTTGCCACCGGGGTGGGTTCCACCGACCTGGCCGCGGTTATGGTCCAGGGAGAGTGCTGGTTCCGGGTGCCCGACAGCATCCGTCTGGTGTATCGCGGCAAACTGTCCCCCTGGATAACCGGTAAGGACCTGATTCTCCATACAATCGGGGATATCGGGGTGGACGGCGCCCGCTATCTAGCCATGGAGTTCACCGGCGAGGCCATCAAGGCGCTGCCCATGGCGGATCGCCTGTCCATGGCCAACATGGCGGTGGAGGCCGGGGCCAAAAACGGCATCATCGCCCCGGATGAAACCACCCTGGACTATGTCAAGGGTCGCGCTTTAAGGCCATATACCCTGTATGAAAGTGATGCAGACGCGCCCTATTTATTCGAAAAGACATATGATGTCGCGGGTCTTGAGCCCCAGGTGGCCTGTCCGCCTTCTCCGGGCAATGTGGTGCCGGTTTCCCAAGTGGGAAATGTGGTCCTGGATCAAGCGGTGATCGGCTCCTGCACCAACGGCCGCATCGAGGACCTGCGTCTGGCCGCCAAGGTTTTGAAAGGCCACAAAGTGGCCAAAGGCATGCGCCTCATCGTCATCCCCGCCACTCCTTTGGTGTGGCGCCAGGCCCTGGATGAGGGCCTGATGGCCATTTTCATGGATGCCGGCGCGGTCATCAGTCCGCCCACCTGCGGCCCTTGCCTGGGCGGACACATGGGCATCCTGGCACCGGGTGAAACGGCCATTGCCACCACCAACCGTAATTTTGTGGGCCGCATGGGGCATACCCAATCCAAGGTCTATCTGGCCAGCCCCGCAGTAACCGCGGCCTCGGCAGTGACCGGACGTATCAGCAGCCCCAAGGATTTATAAATTCATTAAATCTTTGCGCTCGTTCCCAAGTTACACTTGGGAACGAGGCTGACAACCCCAAGAATTCATGGGTTTTTCGTTTCCCAAGTGTCGCAAATAAAAGCGGGGTGGTAGCCGTAGGATTTAGCCTGCATAGGCACAGGCTGAAAAGCCTGTGCTACTTAAAGGAATGATGCCGCTCGGCGCCGGGCCCGGACCACCCGCTCTACGCCATTGAAATCCCTGATTTTCTCCACCCAGTCATAGGCCCCGGTTTCTGTGAACAGGGTCGCTGCCGGTTGCGCCTGCCCATCCCCCACTTCCAGGAGCACCCAGCCTCCATCCTTAACATACTGCTGAGCCTGTTCAATCAAGGGCCGGATCAGGTCCAGGCCGTCTTTTCCCCCCAATAAGGCCGATCGCGGTTCAAAGTCCTTTATGTCCCGGGGCAATTGCTCCCACTCTGCCTGGGGCACATAAGGCAGGTTGGCCACCAGCATGTCAAAAGGGGCCTTAGGCTTGAACGCAGCCAGGAGATCGGCCTGGACCAAATGGATTCGGTGGAGAACTTCATGGCGGCTGGCATTCTTTCGGGCCACGGCCAGAGCCGCGGCCGAGAGGTCCACCCCCAGCCAGTTTATCTGGGGCAACTCCTTGGCCAGGGCGATTATAACTGCGCCGCTGCCGACGCCGATTTCCAGGCCCTGGGCAGGGGCGGGTTTTAAACCCGCCCCTAAATTTTTTGCAAATTCCTTTCCCACCTTCACCGCCGCAGCCACCAAGGTCTCGGTTTCCGGTCGGGGGATCAGTACAGCCGGGGTCACCTGAAGGTCCAAAGACCAGAATTCCCGGTGTCCGGTGATATAGGCCACAGGTTCGCCGTCCCGCCTCCGGACCACTAGGGCCTTGAAGCGTGCCAGTTCATCAAGATTGAGGGGCTGATCATGGCGCAGATAGAGGTCCAGACGGCTCATTCCCAGGGTGTGAGCCAGGAGCACTTCGGCGGAGGTCCGGGGCTCCGGGACTTCCTTGGCGCGGAAATATTCGCTGGTCCACCGGAGGATTTCCAGGATGGTCCAGGAGGCTTTGGGATCGGTCATTTACGCCTGAGCCAGGGCCTGGGTCCGGTAGTAGGCGATCAGGCCCTGGATGAGTTCTTCCAGGTCCCCATCCAGCACCGCCTCCAGCTTATAGAGGGTCAGCCCGATGCGATGATCGGTGATGCGCCCCTGGGGGAAATTATAGGTGCGGATGCGTTCGCTGCGGTCCCCGGTGCCCACCTGACTCTTGCGTTCCTGGGCAATCTGTTGCTGCTGCTCGTGCTGCATGAGGTCCAGGAGGCGAGAACGCAGCACTTTCAGGGCCTTGGCCTTGTTTTTGTGCTGGGATTTTTCATCCTGGCAGGAGACCACCAGGCCCGTGGGCAGGTGGGTGACCCGGACTGCGGAATCCGTGGTGTTGACGCTCTGGCCGCCGGGGCCAGAGGAGCGGAAGACATCGATGCGCAGCTCTTCCGGGTTGATCTGGACGTCTACCTCTTCGGCTTCGGGGAGCACGGCCACCGTCACCGCGGAGGTATGAATGCGCCCCTGGGATTCCGTCACCGGCACCCTTTGGACCCGGTGCACCCCGCTCTCATACTTGAGCTGGCTGTAGACTTTGTCGCCGGAGATGGCCGCGATGATTTCCTTGAGTCCGCCGATGCCGGTGGCCGAATGGCTCAGGATCTCCAGCTTCCAGCCCTTGCGTTCCGCCAGGCGGGTGTACATCCGGAAAAGATCCGCGGCAAACAGCCCGGCTTCCTCACCGCCGGTGCCGGCCCGGATTTCCAGGATGACGTTTTTTTCGTCATTAGGGTCTTTGGGGAGCAGCAGGAAACGGAGTTCTTCTTCCAGCCGGGCGCCCTGGTCTTTCAAGGCCTGGATTTCCTCACGGGCATAGGCTTTCAGCTCCTCGTCCGTCTCTTCCTTCAGCAAAGTCTGGTTTTCCGCCAGTTCTTTCTCCACCTGCTGAAAGCGCCGGAAGGTCTGGACCAACGGGGTTAATTCGGCCAGTTCCTTGCGGTATTTCTGGTACAGGTCCTGAGCCCGGATGACCTCGGGGTCGGACAGCGAAGTTTCCAATTCCTGGTAACGCTTTTCCAGGGATTCTAAGCGATCGGTAAGCATGGGATCTTATGAGTGCGCCGGGATTACTTAGAAGGCCGGCGCGTGGATTCTTTGATCGGAGAAAAATTTCCTAATATTTAAATATATTATAAATGAGAAACCGGATTTCGGCAAGGGCCGCGGCAGCTACCCTTCTGCCAGGCGGCGAATGATTTCGGGAATGGTGGCGGTGGCCAGATGCGACATGGAACCGCCCGCCAGAACCACCTGGAGCGGAACTCCCATCTCAACCGAGGCCCCGAGCATCAGGTCACAGATGTCAAAGTAGACCGCTTCACTAAGGCCCAGGGAGCCATAGTCGTCCCGGTGGGTATCGAAACCATAATACCAGATGAGCAGGTCCGGCTTAAAGGCCGGGATCAAAGGGAGATTCTGCCGCACCAGGTCCAGGTATTGGGCGTCGGGATTATCCCGCCAATTAAGCCGGTAAACGTTGACGTCCACTTTGGTGCCGTCATCGCTTTTAAAGTTATCGCCACAGAAGCATAAATGAAAGACCTGGGGGTCTTTCTGCACCAGTTGACGGGTGCCGTCGCCGTGGTGGGCGTCGGTGTCCACAATGGCAAAGCGTTTCCAGTTGCTAATTTCCCGGGTGTGGGTCAGGGCGATGACCACGTCGTTGAAGCAGCAGGCCCCCCAGAACTGGCGGTAGCCCGCGTGGTGCCCGCCGGCCCCGATGAAACAAAAAGCCCGGTCGATTTCGCCTTTGGCCAGGTCCTCCATGCCGGCCACTACGGAGCCCACGGACTCGTACGCGGTGGAGCACATGCCGTCCCTGGCCACCAGGGCGAGCATTTCCCGGGCATGGACTTTAAGAATGAGTTCCTCGGGCACCCGGGGCGCCTGGATGAGGCCCACGTTGGGTTTGGCCAACAGCGGCTCCAGGGCCTCGGGGAAGTCCCGCAGCCGGTTGCCCACGGTCATGTAACTCTTGCGGGAGAAGGAAGGGTGGTAGTAGATGCCGATTTTTTTCATATCTTTGTAAGGTCAGGCCTGCTTTCAACAAGGACTGATAAGTAGGTCCGCCCTTAACTCACTTTTTCATTTTTTGGAATTGTCGTGCTCACCATCTGTTCCCACTGCTCGTATTTGGGGAAAAACAGGTAAAAAAACCCCAGGGAAATCACCATGAAGACATAAAAATCCAGGGCATTGCCGGTCAGCAGGAACAGGACCAGGCCGAAGACCGCCACGGATTCGCAGAGGGCGAAGGTGACGATGGCTGCCTGGGGCAGGTTATCCGGCGACTGGGCCAGGATAAGTTTATGTACGACTTTGATGATGAAGTATTGAGCCGCGGCCAGAGCTAGAAAAATATATTTTAGCAGGCTTGCGGTTTGGGGCGGGAGCTTGGCGAAACCGCTAAAAGGCGCCCACTGCCATTTAATCACTTCCACCACCCCCGCATAGACAAAGACCGCGGCGATCATGGCCAACCCAACGAAGTTAATGGCCAGGTAACGGGATTTCAGGGTGATATTTTTGTCTTTGTGATTGGTGGCCATCTTTATTTGGTTACTATTTTGCTGAACTCGCAAAAATAGCCATTTTCCCCTCCCCTGGTGGGAGGGGATTAAGGGGAGAGGGAAAATAACTGATTTAAGGAACTAATTACTTCACCCCCACCCTAACCCTCCCCCATCAAGGGGGAGGGAATTTTGGACTTTTTATGAAAACCTATTTTCAGTTAATGTAATAACCTGTTGGCGCCCAAGCTGAGGTTGGGCCAAAAATTTGCGCCACCAAGCAGTTAAACATGAGCCTTTGGCTCACCCGTAAAACATGAAAATTTGACCCCCTCACCCCGACCCTATCCCCCAAGGGGGAGAGGGAGATAACTTGTGGAACTTTTCAGGACATGAGCTTGGGGGCGAGGAATCGAAAACTAACTCTCACCCTAAACAGCAGCGCATCACGCCGGGGGTCCGAAGCGGTCGCGAGGTTGAGGTTTTTTCGCGGCAATAAAATCCGGCGCCTTGACCTTGCCCAGGTCTTTGGTGCGGAAGCGGGTAATAAAGACCGCGGCCCCGCTAACTGCCACCTTGAGGCCTTTGTCGGTGACTTCCAAAATCTCCCCGGGTTGGGCGGTGTGGTCGGCCATGAGATAAGAGGCGTTATAGAGCTTGACCTGCTCACCCTTAAAAGTGGTGGTGGCGCCGGGTTGGGGATCGCAACCCCGGATGAAGTCGAAGACCTTGCGGCCTGGCAGGTTCCAGTTGAGGGCTGCCACTTTTTCGTCGCAGGGCGGGTCATAGGTGCCCAGGGAATGATCCTGGGGTATACGGGGGGCCTTGCCCTGGGCCACCAAATCCACCGCCTCCAGGCAGGCCTCTACTCCCAAGGGATAAAGCTTGTTAAAATACACCTCGCCGGTGGTTTCGTTGGGCCCGATCTCCACTTTCTTCTGAAGCAGAATGTCGCCGGTGTCGATGCCTTCATCCACCCAAAAAATGGTAAGTCCGGATTCTTTTTCGCCGTTGATCACCGCCCAATTGATGGCCGAGGCGCCCCGGTATTTGGGGAGAATGGAAGGATGGTAACAGATGGCCCCAAGTTTGGGGACGCCCAAAACCTTGCCCGGCACGATGTCGGTTACGAAGGCCAGGACCGCCAGGTCGGGAGCCAGGGAAACCATCTGCTCATAGGCCTGGGGGTCCTTCATGCGGGGAGGCTGGAACACGGGAATTCCGGCAGCCTGCGCCGCCTCCTTAATGGGGTCGATTTTACTGCCCCGGTCCGGGGGGCAAAAGACGCCCACGACCTGTTGACCTCGCTCAATTAATCCTTTCAGAACGTCTGCACCAAAGGCCGCCTGGCCGATTAAGGCGATGCGCATATTGCCCTCCTTGTTTGGCAGCGGGACAGGGATTGCGCACAAGGCAGGTGGGTCTGACCACCGATTCTCCGATCCCGCGGTTAGGAGCCTGGTGACGGATGCAGGATAAGCACTTGCCAGGCTAGGTAGCCACCTGAGGGAGTGAAGCTTTCCGGGGAAGGGGAAAAGGGGAGCACCTTCGCCCTTCCCTGGAAGATCAATGATGGTGGTGCTCGTCCGGCGCCTTTTCCGGTTCCATGGTGGCGGCATAAAAACAAATTCCACAGGCCGCCAGGATGGCCCCTACGGAAATCATGGCGCTGTGTCCCCAGACGGCGATGCCGATGCAGACGAACACCAATACCATGAGATAGGCCTGTTTTTTCCGATAGCTTTGCTTGGCTTCAGCCACGTCTAACCTCCCTATGATGACGTTTTCGGTTTTCAGTTTTAGTTTAGGGCGCAGTGGGCACCCTGAACTTATTATGCGTCGCTCTGCTTTGCAAAATCTATGGCGTTCTCAAGTCTCCGCAAGGTCTCATCCCGTCCCAGGATCTGAATGATTTCATAGAGTCCGGGACTGGCCGTTTTGCCGGTCAGGGCCACCCTTACCGGCTGAGCCAGGTTGACCATCTTCTGTCGGGTCTCCTGGGATAACTCGTTGAACAACTGGGTCAAGGCCGATTCATTAACCTCCGGGAGTTCGGCAAGGCGGGTTGCGATTTCCCTGATTATAAGGCCCGAAGCCGGTTTAAGAAATTTTTGGGCGGCCTTGGAATCATAGGGCCGGGGATCCTGAAAGTAAAACCGGGCAGCCTCGGCCATCTCCACCAGGGTTTTGCTCCGGGGAGCCAAAGTGGTCACCACCCGGGCCAGATAATCTTGGTCTGGATTGGTAATGCCAATATTCGCCAAGAAGGGGGTGACTGCCCGGGCCAGCTCCGGGGCCGGCATCTCCTTAATATAATGGCTGTTAAGCCATAAGAGCTTTTCTTCGTCAAAGACCCCCGGGGATTTGGTCACGTGTTCCAGGGTAAAATACTTGATAAGCTCTTCTATGGAAAAAATCTCCTGGTCGCCGTGGGACCAGCCCAGGCGGGCCAAGTAGTTCACCAAGGAGTGGGGCAGGAAACCCTGTTCCCGATAAGCCAGGGCAGGGAGGGCGCCGTGGCGCTTGGACAGTTTGGCCCGGTCTTTCCCCAGCATCAAGGGCATATGGGCGAACAGAGGCGGGGTCACCCCTAAAGCCTCATAAATGAGGAGTTGCCGGGGGGTGTTAGGAATGTGGTCTTCGCCCCGGATGACCTGGGTTACGCCCATGGTGATGTCATCCACCACCACTGCGAAATTATAGGTAGGAATGCCGTCGGCCCGCAGGACCACCAAGTCGTCCAGTTCCTGGTTGTCGAAAGCGATGGGGCCTTTGATGGCATCCTTCCAATGGGTGACGCCGGTCCGGGCGGTTTTGAAGCGAACCGCGGTATCCGGCCCGGCGGGCAGATTAAGATCCCGGCAATGGCCGTCATACCTGGGTTTGTCACCCCGGGCCAAGGCGGCCTGGCGCCGGGCCTCCAAATCCTGAGGGGGACAGTTGCAATAATAGGCCGCGCCCCGGTCAAGGAGGCGGTTAATATAATCGTGATAAATGGGCAGTCTTTCCGACTGGCGGTAAGGCCCTTCATCCCAGTCCAGACCCAGCCACTTCATGGCCTCCAGGATCTCGGTGACAAACCGTTCCTGGGACCGTTCTTTATCGGTATCTTCGATGCGCAGAATGAAGGTCCCGTCATAATGCCGGGCGATGAGCCAGTTGAACAGGGCCGTGTGGGCGCCGCCCAGATGGAGGGCGCCGGTGGGGCTGGGGGAAAAACGGGTGCGCACTTCAGTCATGTCATGCCTCATCAGACTAGGCAAATTTACCATAATTTTTTTACTCTCGCCAGGAATTTCCCATTCTAAAAACCTTGCCGACATGGAATACAATAGATAATATTGAACCAATGCTTGGAAAATCTAATCGGTTATTGGAAAGGAAAAAGTATGGTGCAAGCTAAAGGTCAAGTCCCCGGAGATGCACATAAGTTTGGCTGTGGCGCCGGGGGCCAAAGACTCGGTAAGGGACCACATGGGACTTGCATCTGCTCCGCTTGCGGACATCGGGTTCCCCATGAGCCGGGAGTCCCTTGTCGGGAAGTTAAATGCCCCCAATGCGGCGGCGCCATGCGCCGTAGAGATGGGTAAGGTTTGAAAAATACATTAGAATTGGCCTAGATTGGCCTATCCAATCTTTAAACCTATTACCTTGGCCAGAATGGAGTTTTTAGGGACTTAAGACAGTCCCTTTCGTGCAAAGAAGCACCAGCGATGGGTTTATTAAAGGTCAGGGTCAGACGTCTATATACTTTTGTTAAATACCTTCCGCCTTTACTACCTTAGTTCCAACAAGGGATCAAGTTGAACTACCGATGGGGTAAAACCAACTTAGATCAGCTTAAATATGGAACTACTGCCACACCAGCCTTATAATTGAATAAATCCAAATGATCACAGCTTTCAGGAGCAGGTCAGGCCTGTGGGCCTGCTCTTAAATCTGATCTCTGCCGGAGGCCATAATCATGCCAAAACCATTGAAAATTGTAATAGTGGGCGGGGTGGCCGCAGGACCCAAGGCCGCGGCCCGGGCCCGGCGCTTGGACCCCCGGGCTGCCATCACCATTCTGGAGAAAGGGGATTATATCTCTTACTCCGCCTGCGGCTTGCCCTTTTTGATCTCCGGGGAAATCCCGGACGTCAGGCACCTTTTGGCCTCACCCGTTGGGGTGGTGAGGGATGCGGAGTATTTTAAAAAAGTTAAAGATATTAATTTCCTGACAAGGAAGGAAGTGGTGGCTATCGACCGGGGCGCCAAAGAAGTTAAAGTCCGGGATGTGGCGACCTCCCAGGAGGAAACCTATCCTTACGACAAGCTGGTCCTGGCCACCGGGGCGGTGCCGGTGCGCCCCAAGGTGCCGGGCATCGATGTGGAAAACGTCTTTGTGATCCGCCAACCCCGTGATGGTCTGGCCATCATGGCCGCACTGGAAAAGCACAAACCCCGGCGGGCGGCCCTGATTGGAGCCGGCGCCATCGGCCTGGAAATGGCCGAAGCCCTGGTGGATTGGGGCGTGGAAGTTAGAGTGGTGGAGGCCCAGGACCAAGTCTTCCCCGGGTTACTGGATTTCGAGATGGGGGCTCTCGTGCGGCGGCACCTGGAAAGCAAAGGAATCAAAGTGCATACCGGCGAGGCGGCCACCAGTTTCGGAAGCGACGAGGATGGCCGTCTGAACCGCGTTTATACCTCCAAGGGAGAGTTTCCTGCGGAACTGGCGGTGGTGGCGGTGGGGGTGCGGCCCAATGTGGAATTAGCTAGAGCCGCGGGCCTGACCATCGGGGAAACCGGCGCCATCAAGGTGGACGAGGAACTGCGAACCTCGGACCCCGACATTTTTGCCGGCGGCGACTGCGCCGAAAACTTTCATCGTCTCCTTAACCGCCCGGTATTCGTATCATCGGGGCAACTGGCTAATATTCAGGGACGGATCATCGGCACCAATCTCACCGGGGGCCACTTGCCCTATCGAGGCATGGTAGGTACTGCGGTGGCCAAGGTCTTTGACTATACCGTGGGCGCCACGGGTTTGAACGAGGCCGCGGCCAGGAGAGCGGGCTTTGAAGTGGAGACCGTTATGGTCCCGGGTCTGGACCACGCCCACTACCTGCCCGACGCCTTGTTTGTGGGCCTGAAAATGGTGGCGGATAAAAACACTGGCAGAGTTTTGGGGGTGCAGGTGGCGGGGCCCGGCGATGGCGCCAAGCGCCTGGATGTGGCCGCCGCGGCCATCACCCTGGGGGCCACGGTGGATGAGTTCACCCAATTCAACCTGGGATATTCGCCCCCTTACTCCGTGGCCATCGACCTTTTGGTTAATGCCGCCCAAGTCATGCAAAACAAGCTCAACGGCGCGGCCCAGTCCATCTCGCCCCTGGAAGTACAAGAACTCACCGACCGGGGCGAGGATTTCCTGCTTCTGGACGTGCGCACTCCGGCGGAATTCCGGCAGGAGCGCTTAAAGCACCCCAAGGCCTTTGCCATGCCTCTGGGGCGCCTCCGGGACAAAGCTTCGGCCTTACCCAAAGACAAATTGTACATTCCCTTCTGCCAGTTCAGCCTGCGGGGCTATGAAGCGGAAAAAATCCTGGAAGGCTTGGGGTTTACCAACGTGAAGTTCATGGACGGCGGCGTGACCCATTGGCCCTTCGAGCTGGAGGGGGGCAAGGGTGAAAAAGAGTAATATCAGTTCCCGCGGCTCTTATCCGCCAGTTCTTTAATTGCCGCCATGTACTCGGTAAAGCCTTGCAGGAGAATATCATTGTGATTGGCATGGGGGATGGTGAGCATCGTCTTGTCTCGAGCGCCGCTGGCGTCATATAAGGCCTGGCCGTCGCTTAAAGGAATAATGTGGTCGTGTTCTGCGTGGATGATCAGGGTGGGTCCAGGGTAAGCTTTGATTTTATCCACGTTGCGAAAGCCCGCCCTTTCTTGAAAGCCGATGGCTCTCAGGTTGACGCCCAAAAGTTGCAGCAGGGGTCCGGCAAAGGCGAAGCCGCTTTCCACGATGAGGGCGGAAACCTGGTCTGGATAACTGGCCGCCAGCTCCAACGCCGGGGCGCTTCCCAGGGAACGGCCCATAACCAGTAAGGGACCGCTATAGCCCTGTTGCGCCAGCCATTTCCGGGCGAACTTAAAAATTTTATGACAGTCCTCCATCATGGCGCTAACAGTAGGGGAGCCGGTGGAGCGGCCGTAACCCCGATAATCCGCCGGGAAAAAATTGAGGCCCAAACGGAGGTAGAAGGGCGCCAGTTCGTCATAATCCGCCACGATTTCGCCGTTGCCGTGAAAAAAGAGAATGGTGGGCGCGGCTGGCTCTCCAGGATGAAAGCGAGCTCCCACCGCAGCGTCATCTGCCACCGGGATCAGGAGGTCAGAGGCTGAACTGGCCATACCAGCGAAGCTTGTTTCGGGTCGCGGGTGAAACAGGCGCAGCAACACCTCGGGAACATCCAGGGCTGTATAATCCATATCGCGTAAATCATTCATAAATAGGTTTCCTTCAAGGGTGGTTGAACATAACAATTTTTTCGAAAAATAGGAATATAAGGATGAGGGCACAAGTGGCAGAGGCTTTCAGCCTGGGGGAAAAACTTGGGATTCTAAGGAATTTTCCTACAGGCCCGGGGCCGTGCAAAAAAACTTTTAATGTTTCAATTAGATAAAATATTTCACCCCGCCTTCAGGATAGCTGCCGGCGCCGCTAAAAGCACTGGCATTGCATCCCCCTATCAGGTACAATGCAGCCCACCTCAACTTCCCGGAGAGGAATTACAAGATGATAAAACAGGCTATCCTTTTAGGATTAATACTGTTGTTGACTCTGATCCTGGGTTCTAGTCCGGGCCCGGCAACCCCGGACAAAATGTTCACCTACGACTACACCTTCAAGCCTGGCACCGAGCCGGATGGATTTCGGAGCCTCAAGTGGGGAACGAATATCGCCACTTTAGACCCACTCCACACTATGGAAGTGTTGGCGGTCGTCGGCCCCTTTACCTACTATAAAAAGAATAATGAAGACCTGCATTTGGTGAATATAGAAATCAATGACATCATTTATGAATTCTGGAATGGCAAGTTTTCCGGCGTCATAGTTAAAGTCAAAGGAGAAAGGCAATTCCAGATTTTAAAAGAATATGTGTTTGCCAGGTTTGGAGAAGGTCAACGGTCCAAAATCCTGCAACAGATGGGCGTCCAGGATTTTTATTACAACGGGGTTAAAACGCGCATGTCTCTCAGATACAGCGACCTGGATCGCGAAGGAGAGTTATCGTTGTATTCCATAGCTCTGCTCAATCAGCAACAAAAAGCCGATACCTATTATTATCGAGAAAGGGCCAAGGCCGAGATCCAGGAGTGGAATAGAACCAGGAAAAAGTGATAGGGTTCTGAGCCGGGTTATTGGGGGCGAATGCGACTGCTGACGCAAGCCCGGCAAGTCCCGGAGCGAAAACGGGCGGCGTCGGACAGGGAAAACACCCCCACTATATGGCGGGGCGATTCCTGGTAGACGAAGAGGCGGGACACATCTGAAAAGATCATCCGGCGCAGGGCGTTTACCAGGATGTCATCACAATCACAGGCTTGTACTCCCCTGGTCATTACGGTCCCGGCCTGGACGTCGGGCGGGATGCGATGCTTGTAAGCCAGGATTAGATCGGTCTTAGAAATCACTCCTACCGGCGCTCCATCCTCCCCGGTGATCAACAGCGCTCCGAATCTATGAGATGCCAGGCCTTCCATCACCTGGAGCAGACTGTCGGTCTCAGGGTGGGCATAAACCCCTTGAGTCATGACTTCCCGGATACGGAACCGATCAGCCATGGTCTCCATATCTGCCATTTTCCTCATCAGGTTGCGGTCGCATTGGTGGCAATAGCGATACAGCAGACCCACGATATCCGGATAGGCCAGGACCCCCACGGCTTGGTGCCCCTCCTCCCGGACGTAAAGCCGATGAATTTTGTGGGTCCGCATCTGATCCAGGGCTGCGTCCAGGGAATCCTCCAGGTGGCAGAAAAGAGGTGGACCCACCATAATTGAGGCCGCCGGGGTATCCAGGGGAAGCCCGGCATAATAGGCCCCCATAAGATCGGTTTTGGTGACTACCCCCAATGCTTCTTGGTCGGCGTCGGTAACCAGAATGGCATTGACCTTATATTTGATGGCATAGCTGATGGCCTTTTCCAAGGTTGCATCGCCGGGCAAATGAATAATCAGGCGGCGCATGGCTTCCTTGACTGTCAAATCTTTCAGCACATTTTGGCGGTCCCTCACAGCCATGGCTTTCCCTTACAACGCCGCCGATGTATTGGCCGGAAACCGGCCCAGGAGATGCTGGAAAACCCTGGACATATACACCATGCCCACCATTTTGCTATTCTCCAGGACCGGCAGCCGGCGGACGTGCTTTTTGATCATAATGTCGATGATCTGGAGAAGGTGGGTGTCCGGGGTGATGGTGATGAGGTCCGTGGTCATGATATCCCCAACTAGCATGGAGTTGGAACGCTGGCAAGCTTCGTCCAAGATGCCCGAGACGTCGACGTCCTTGATTTCTCCCCAGATGTGGATATGTTTAGGCCGGATGAGCAGGAAGATGTCATACATGGAAAGCATGCCCAGCAATTGACCCGGGGCCTCGGTGACCACCATCCCGAAAACGATTTGCCGATGCTCTTCTCCTGCCTTTTTAAAGACCCGTATGGCTTCGGCTATGGTCATCTGGGGAGATAGAGTATAAAAATTGGTTTCCATTATGTCACGGGCAGTTATATCCATATTTTTCTGACCAGAGTAAATGTTTTGATAAGCCGGGTTTAGTTCAGGCTGGCTCTCTGACACTAAAGCCTCCAAACGCGACTAACCTCATTTTACCACAGAAATCGGATATCTTAAGGAAGACGCGTTGATTAGACAGTCTTATAGGAGGTGACGCCACGTTAAGAAGTGATAGTTTGGTGCTTTTTGCCGAAAACTGAAACCGAAAACCGTATTAGAGGCCGGCCTCCTTCAAGGCCACCCGCAGCCACAATATCACGATAAGGTGGGACCGGTCGATTCGGCCATGGGAGGGGATAAAGATCTGAGAGGCGCGATCCAAAGCCTCCACCATCTTGGCCGGGGCCAGGAGGGGGGGCTTCTGTGGAGGACAAGGCTCAGTCCCCAGGAAGATATCGGCCCCCTGGCCTTTAGCGGTGGGCCGCTTTTTGACCGGTGGGGTGTCCATATCTCCTAAAAAAATATCCGCTCCCTTGCCTTTACCGGGCGGACGTTTGGGCATCTGCCAACACCTCCTGAGCCAACTGGCGATAAGCCCTGGCCCCTTCGGAATCCCGGGCAAATTGAAGCAGAGGTACTCCGGCCCGGGAGGCTTCGGCAAATTTTATGGTGCGTTTGATCACAGTTTCATATACCTGGGCCCCGAAGACCTGTTTAAGTTCTTCAACTACCTCGGTGGAATGCACGGTTCGGCTGATGTGCATGGTCCGGAGAATTTTGACCTTAAGACCGTGATTCCCCTTCTTTTGCACCTTTTGAATAATTCTTTGGAGCTGGGTTAGCCCCCGCAGAGCCAGATATTCGGTCTGAACCGGAACTATGACCAAGTGCGCGGCCATCAGACTGTTGGTGGTTAGGACCCCCAGGCTAGGCGGGCCGTCGACGAGGATATAATCATAGGGCCGGGTGATCAGACCCAGGTTATCTTTTAAGGTCCGGTCCCAGCCGATCTCCCCGATGAGTTCGGCTTCGGCCCCGGCCAGATCAAGATTGGCCGGGATCAGGCCCACCCCTGGGGTACCGGATTCAACGATGATATCTTCAACCTGAAAAGTTTCAGGCCGGATCAAAAAATCATAGCTGGTGAGCTCAAAGGATTCAGGGTCCCGGCCCAAACTCACCGTAAGTCCGGCCTGGGGGTCTAAGTCCACTAAAAGCACTTTCCGGCCGGCTTCGGCCAGGGCCACAGCCAGACAGGCGCAAGTAGTGCTCTTGCCTACTCCCCCTTTTTGATTGGCGATGGCATAAATACTGGCCATTAGCCCTACCTTAATGTAAAAGGGGGATTACTGTCAAGTAGTTATCGGGCAGGGGTCCCGACAGGGAACTGCCGTGGACCTAACCGCGTAAGGGCAAAAAAAGGCGGATAGACCGCCTTGGGTGGAATGGGTATTTTACTGAATGACTGATAGATCGTGACTTACTGCTAAATCGCGACTTAAAGATAAACCAGCTTCAGGCCTGATTTAAAAAGCTGCTGAACAGGATACGGGAGTCATCTGTACCGGCTTATGACCGGAAGTTTTAAGTCCCATCAATTAAATCAGGGCCATAACCATGGATTGCAGAGCGGTTTCCATAACGGCCTTGGTTACAAGGGAAACCAGTCCTTCTCCCCGGCTGGCCTGAACCAGTGCCGTTTTTTGGAGGTAGCCGGCGTCCTGCAGCAGATCTAGAATCCCCCCCTGGGAAATCTGCTGAGCATTGTAAAGGATGAGGACGTTGCCGGTAATCGGGTTGGCGTTGACTTCGTCGATGCCGTGGGAACTGAGCAAATATCTGGTTACCTCCTCGGCCTTGGCCGAGGAGCCTTTCACTTCGGTTATTTTTATCCTCATCCGTCCATCCAGGACATGCAAATAATCCGTCATGTAATGTACTCCCCCTAATAATTGTTGGAAATTATTATTCGCTGTAATAATTAAATCGCCATTATTTAAATGCTAGAATTTCGTTAAATCTTACAATCCGCTGTTATTTTAGGGGTTCCTGGGTTTGGTTGCATCAAGGGACCTCTTCGACGCGTCTGAGGTCGTGCAGCAGATAAAAAGCATCAGGCCATCATATCCTCGAGGGTGGCTTCCGGGCCAAATTTAGCCACAAATGCTTCGGCTTCGGCCTGAGATACTTTCAATGAAGATTGTTGCCGTTTTTACGTAGCCGCAGCTAAAAATTTGTGAATAGATAATACTGGTCTATGACTTTCTGCAAGGGAAGACTCGGGATATTTTAAGCAGATGGGATAGGGATTAGAGACAAGCCCTGTCTTATTTTTTTATGCGAAGGCCCGGATAAAGATGTTGGATGCAGTCCGGGCAAATGGTGTGGGTGAATTGCACCCCGGCCTGATCCTTGAAGAAGGTTTCAATTTGGGTCCAGGAATCCTGTAAATCACGGATTCTTTTACACGACGAGCAGATAGGCAACAAGCCTTTCATGGTATGAGCTCCGGCCCGAACCGCCCGGAGTTCTGCAATTACTTGGCGTAATATATTATTTTTTCTTGCTAATGCCCGCCTGAGATTCTGCACTTCGTTGTTAGCCCGGTCCAGTTTCTCATCTAAATCAGACTCCCGGTTATCTTGAATTCGGAATAGTCCGATTTGCTCCCGAATAAATTTTTCCTTAGCCTTAAACTGCTCTTTGCCCAAAAAAAATCTGGAAAAACGCAATAGCCCGGCGCGGGTTTGGGCTGCGAAAATCAGTAACAGACCATCTGTTACCATCCCCCCGAAAAACAGGGTGATCGGTTTATGAGCCACGTGGACCTTCAAGTCAATGCCAAAGGCCGAGGCTCGCTCTTGCAGCTCCGACAGAAACAAGTGGCCTTTGTTCAGACTATCTATGTCCAAAAGGTGATAAAATGAAACCCCCGGAGCGATTCCTTGCAGTAACCCCAGATCGTCGCGTTGTAATTTAAGGATGGTTCCCCGGTCAGTACATTCCAGAACGATACCCGGTCCGGGCCAGAGGGTTTTTCCAAGTTCCTTGCTTTGAGAAACCAACACGGGAGACTCCTCCATAGCCACCTTGCCCCCCCCCTTGGCCAGACCAGATTGTAGGTTGCCACAAATTTCACATAAAATATTATATTTAAAATAAACCTAAAAAATAATAAGTCAACATATACTTTGCAAAAAAATTTGGCGAGCTCATCGTTTGATAATTCTCAGTGATAATAATAACCAATATTCCGGTTAGCTTGGTGTTGGCCCTAACCCGAAAATATCTCAAGCCAGAGCAGGCTGTGCGCCCACGGGATAATAATCTGAGGCTGTTGGGGGTGCCGTGTGTATGCGCCCAGGAATAGGGCAGGGGGGAGGGCAAGGGTAATCAAGCCGGTTAAATCCTGTTCCAGCCTGGGGCATTAACTCTGATTTTAGAGAAGACAAGGGATGGAATTACATAATTAATTGTCATTTTGAGCCAAGCGAAAAATCTCAAGGCTTTCAGCTAAATACCTATCTCTTCACTGGGTTCCGTCACATTCAGAAAAATAAAATAAATCAATTATCTTTACAATAAAATATTTCATAGCCTTGAGTTAGCGCTATTGCCCCTGGTGAGCGGGGGTAAACCACGCTGTGTCCCAAGTATTTTAGCGAATTAATGAATTGCAATATCAGGCGAGCGAGGAATCCTCAAGGCCCTCTGCAGGGGTGTCCAAAAACTCACGTACTTTTCTTACAAGGTCCAAGGGTCTGAAAGGTTTAGGAATAATTGTTTTCGAAGGCTCTAGGACGCCGTAAGGAGCCAGGTCATTGTCCGTGTAGCCCGACATATAGAACACCCGCATTTCGGGGTGCAAGGGGGCCAGGCGGTCAGCCAATTCCCTTCCACTCATCTTCGGCATCACCACATCCGTAAGCAAGATGTGGATAGGACCCTGATGCTGTTCGGAAATTAATAGGGCCTCGCCGCCGTCGTGAGCATCTAAAACTTTATAACCATAAAGACGAAAAAATCTGCCCAGCAGGGCGCGCAGGGCCCCTTCATCTTCCACGATAAGAATGGTCTCAGACCCCTCCAGCTTATCCCGCAGGGGCATCGTTTCAAGACCTGGTTCCACCACCCCCTCGAGTCGCGGCAGATAAACCATGAACTCTGAGCCCTGACCAGGGTGACTCTGAACGTCTATATAGCCGCCAATTTGCTTGATGACGCCAAACACCAAGGGCAACCCCAGACCGGTTCCGCGCCCGTCTTCCTTAGTCGTGAAGAAGGGTTCAAAGATATGAGACAAGGTTTCCGCATCCATGCCGGCCCCGTTGTCCTTGAGGGTCAGTTTCACGTAAGAGCCCGGTGGAACTGCCTCAAAGCGGCAAAGATGTTTGCTGGTAAACTCGATATTGCCAGTCTCCAGCGTCAAGCGGCCTCCGGTAATCATGGCATCCCGGGCGTTAACCGCCAGATTTATGATGATTTGCAGTATCTGTCCCGGGTCAGCCTTTACCATTCCGAGGGCCGAATCGGCAATTATTTCCAAATCAATGTGTTCCCCCAGGAGACGCCGCAGCATCTTTTCCAGGTCTGCCACCATCACGTTGAGATTGAGCACTTGGGGCTGCACCACCTGACGGCGGCTGAAAGCCAGAAGCTGTTGGGTCAGAGAGGTCGCCCGATCCGCGGCCCTCAGGATATCTTCGATATATTGAAAGAGTGGGTCATCTTTAAACAGGTTGTTGCGCATAAGCTCGCCGTAGCCCATGATGGCCATCAAAAGATTATTGAAATCGTGGGCTACTCCCCCGGCCAGCCGTCCCACTGCTTCCATCTTTTGGGCTTGCAGGAGCTGAGCCTCCAGCACCCTGCGCTCCGTGATATCCAACCAGACCCCGGCGATTTCCACCGGTTTGCCGAAGCGGTCGCGCACCATCCTGAAAGAGTCCTGTATCCAATGATAAGTGCCATCCTGTGCCTGGAACCGGTATTCTTGGGTCTGGTGATCCTCAGGCCAAGGTAGGGATAACTGTTCGGTTATCCGGGGCTGGTCTTCGGGATGAATATGATTCAACCAAAAATGGGGGTCTTCCAGAAATTGCCGGAGTTCCCAGCCCATCAAAGTTTCGACATTCTTGCTGATATAAGTGACAGCAAAATCACCCCTGGGTTGACGGAGATAGATAACCGCGGGACTGGATTCCAGCCAATGTTCCAGCCGTGTCTTGATTTCGATATGCTCGGTGATATCGATGGCATTGACGCCGATCATGGTCGGCTGCCCTTCGGCATCGGTGATAGCAAATCTGTAGGAAATCCAATGATGCGGTCCGTCAGCGTGAAGCAAAGTGCCCAAGGTCTGCAAAGGTTCCCCGGTCTTGAGGACAATCTGGTCATGCTGGCCAAATCTTTCTGCAACTATAGGCGGCCAGAGCTCATTAGAGGTTTTCCCCAGCCACTCCTCTTGGCTCTTGTGAAAGGCCTTTTTGCAAGCCGAATTGACAAAGAGGATGCGTCCTTCCAAGTCCTTGATGACGGCTACGCTGGGCAGATGCTCCATAAAGGCCAACAACATCCTTTCATGAAGGTTTATGGTTTTCGGAGTTGGTTTCTTCTCTTGTCCCATGAAACTCCTCGAACTAACAATATCTCTTCAGTCTTCCTGGCCCCGCTTTTCGATCAGATATCAAAAGCAAATGGCGTATTTGGGACATAATTTAAATTATATGATTATCGCACGAAATAATTAACTTTTATGATAGATTTTTTAAACAATGTCAAACTATTTTATAGATTTTTTTATCCAGAAACAAATGAATGGAGGAAATTCGAGAGTGAGTGAAAACTCATTGCCGTACGCTTGCCGGTTCTTGGTGGATTTTTCTTTTTTCATATGAGATTTTATTATTTATATTAAAAGATTTAGTTAGCTACGATCATTCAAGAAATAAACTATTTGATAAATATTTTGAGAATTATGGCAATTCTTTGGCAGGAGGATTGAATCGTCTGCGTTAATAGGGCAGTGATCTTCCATTTATAGGGCCTGATCCTCTGGATTTTAGCATCCTTATATGTATCCATCTTGATAAATCTGGGCAAAATTTCTTTAATATTATATTCATTATCAGGTAAACTAAACTGTTTATTTGCCACATTTGGAGGATATGGTTTGCATATGGTTTTATTAAAATAGTTTACATTGAAATTACAATATATTGAACAGGCAAAAGTATTTTTTCTTGTGAAATATACCAATTGTCGGCAAAGCACCGCATGCCGCTAATACTCCTTCTTTTTTTCCAGGGCCTGGTGAATCCGTGGAGAAATTTCTGATTTGTTTTTCCCGGTAACGCGCATATTATCTTTAAGAAGCCAGGGGCACCAAGGCTAAAGCCCCAGGTTCCTCTGAAAATCCTTTTACAGGAAGAAAACAACGATGATCAAGGCCGACAGTTGCAGTTCTTTGGTCAGGGCCACAGGTGATTTAGGGGCTCCGGGATGGAAAGGGATCATTTTGGCGGGAGGCGCGGGGACGCGGCTTTATCCGGTTACCAAGGTGGTGAGCAAACAGCTCCTACCCATTTATGACAAGCCTATGATTTATTATCCCCTGTCGGTCCTCATGATGGCCGGAATCCGTGACATCCTCATTATTTCCACCCCCGAGGACTTGCCAAGATTCAAGATTCTCCTGGGGGACGGGGGGCAATTGGGGTTACGCTTCAGCTATGCGGAACAACCCCGTCCCGAAGGTCTGGCCCAGGCCTTCATAATCGGCCAGGAATTCATCGGCCCGGACCGGGTCTGCCTCATCCTGGGAGATAATATTTTTTACGGTCATGGGTTTCAGGAAATTCTGCAAAAGGCAGTGGGGCTGACCAAGGGCGGCTTGGTTTTCGGCTATTGGGTCAAGGATCCCCAAAGGTATGGCGTAGTTGAATTTGACGAATCCTGCAAGGTCCTGGATATCGTGGAAAAACCCCTCAAACCCAGATCGAACCTTGCCGTGGCGGGCCTCTATTTTTATGACAATCAGGTGGTGGAAATCGCCTCCCATCTGAAGCCGTCGGCCCGGGGGGAATTGGAAATTACTGATGTAAACAAGGTCTACCTGCAAAAGGGAGAACTGCGGGTGGAGGTCCTGGGACGGGGATTCGCTTGGCTGGATACGGGAACCCACGAATCTCTCCTGGAGGCTTCCACCTTTATCGAAACCATCGAAAAACGCCAGGGCCTCAAGATTGCTTGCATTGAGGAAATTGCCTACCGGCTGGGCTTCATCGATGCTGGGCAATTGCGCCAGCTGGCCGAACCATTGGGGAAAAATGGTTATGGCCAGTACTTATTGAAAATCTTATCTGAATAGAGCCTCGAGCAAATATCTCCCTGGCTGTCATACTGAAGCAGCGACCGAATAATCTTATAAGTAAATGAAAATACAAGATCATTCGCTTCGCTCAGGATGACAAGATGGCTTTATGCAAAAACCCTCAATAGATGGAAAATTCTTTGCCAAAATGAAACTTGCCTTTTGGCGGCGATAAAAATTATCCCGTGCGGTTCAGGAGATTTTTTTAAGTGCATCTGAATTATTGATTAAAGGCTACACACCATGTTTAGCTTCAAAAGTTTGCAGTTTAGGCTAAATATTTTGTTGGTTGTGCCACTGACTCTTTTTTTACTGGTTATTGGGGCATTCGGCTACCGGTTCATTCAGGCTATTTTATTCAAGGAATGGCAGGAAATCGCCATCCTTAGGTTGGAGCGGGCCGCGCACCAGATAGACATGCGGCTCCAGGCACAGATGCAATGGATGGATGTCTTTGCCAAGGCCGGGCAAGACCGCCAGGGGCCGGAAATCCATCACTGGCTCTTGCAGCAGCTAAAGTCCCAGCCCGGGGTCAGCCAGGTTAATTTGACCTGGGGGAAAACGGCAGAGAGTAAAGATCATCCTTCTGCCCTGAACCGGTCAGCAGCCATATCTTCCATCGGCTATTTTTACCCGCCAGATAGAAAATCCGTGGGGCTGCGGGGGGAGATCATGGATCAATCCGGGAAGCCCCTGGGCCGGCTTGAGGTAGTCTTAAGCTACGATGTCCTGATGCAGGACGTCCTTACCGAAGGGTGGATGGTGGCCCAGATGGCCTGTTTGGTGAGCCAGGAGGGGCACTACCTGGCCCACAGCAGTCCGGCCATGGAGGCCAGGCATTGTTTGGGAGAGACCCAGGACCCGGTAGAGCTGGCCATGCTCAAAGCCATGAAGGAAAAAGACTACGGCACGCTCGTGGGAGAAGGCTACCGCCCCGATGAGGTAATCGGGTATTACAAACTTCAAGCCGCCCCTTGGGTCATTATGTTGCACGCCCGAGGAAGCGAGATTCTGGCCCCAATAATGCGGTTCCGCCTGTACTATGTGGCGGGTGGGGTTCTCTGCCTGATCGTAATCCTGGTGCTCCTCCGACTGGGAGTGCGTCCGGTAGTCATGGCCATCAGACGCATCGCAACCAGGGCCAGGTTGGTGGCCCGAGGAAATTACGGCGAACCCCTGCCGGTTACCAGCCGGGATGAAATCGGCCAACTGACCGCCAGTTTCAATGACATGGTGGTCGGCCTGAAAGAACGGGATTTCATCAGCAACACCTTCGGGCGTTATGTTGATCAGGAGATCGCCCGGGAGCTCCTGAGCCGGCCAGAAGCTTCCCGTTTGGGCGGAGAAAAGCGGGAAGTGGTCATCCTGTTTTCCGACGTCAGGGGTTTCACTCCTCTGGCCGAAACCCTAAGCCCCGAAACCATCATCCACATGATAAACCGCCATTTTGCCCGGATGATCGAAGTGATCCAGGCACACCGGGGAATCATCGTGGACTTTTTGGGAGATGCCATCTTGGCCTTTTTCGATCCGTTGGATGGCCCCCTTGGTCCGGTGGCGCAGCGTGCGCTGGACTGCGCGGTCAAGATGCATGCGGCCGTGGAAAAGGAGAACCTCACCGAACCTGGCTATCCCCCGCTTCATATCGGCATCGGTCTCCACGCCGGGGAAGTGATAGTGGGGAACATTGGCTCAGAAACCCGGGCGAAATACGGTATCATCGGCTCAGCGGTAAATCTTACCCACCGCATCCAGGGCCAAGCTCAGGCCGGTGAGGTGGTGATTTCCCAAGAAGTCTACAGCCAGTCCGAAGTAAAGCCCGTTATACTCAAAACCTTCCGAACTCCTCTCAAGGGCATCAAAGAGCCGGTGAATCTTTATGTAATTCACAGCCATAGTGGAATGGCCTGATGCTCGAAAACGGAGGCTGAGTAGAAGTTAGGAAGCCATCTTATTGAAGCACTTGGCAATTTTCTCTATTTCGGAAAATTTAGACAAGGGAGATTAGATGAACACCGTCTGGCTTTTGGTCATTTGTATCAGCGTCTTGTTTTCTGCTGTAAGCGGTAGGATAGATGAGTTCACCAAAGCCATGTTTGAAGCCGGTAAGGCTGCGGTGGAGGTCTGCCTCTACCTGGTGGGGATAGTTTCCCTGTGGTTGGGACTCACCAAAATCCTGGAAGATTCTGGCTTAATTTACAAACTCTCCAATTTTTTTGGGGCCGCTGTTTCGCTGCTCTTCAGAAATATTCCCAAAGGCCATCCCTCCACTACTGCCATAACCCTTAATTTACTGGCCAATCTCTTTGGGTTGGGTAATGCGGCCACCCCTTTGGGGATCAAGGCTATGGAAGACCTTCAGACGCTAAATGACAGGCCGGATACGGTAACCTTTGAAATGATGCTCTTTATAGTCATAAATACCTCGAGCATTCAATTGATTCCTTTTACAGTAATCGGGCTGATGGCAAATTACGGCTCGAACAATCCGAATATCATTGTTTTGCCGGTCCTGGTTTCCACGGTCATATCCTCTGCAATTGCGGTAGCCATACTTTTCTTATTCAAGAAATTAAAACAAGGAGCGGCATAAGATGCAGGTAATAAACCTCATATGCAAATATTTGATACCTATGTTTGTATTATTTACAGTGTGTTATGGGTTTATTAAGAAGGTACCCGTGTACGATTCTTTTGTTTCAGGGGCTAAAGATGGAATAGGAATAATAATGGGTATTTTTCCCTATATTCTGGCAATATTCATTGTGGTCAAAACCTTTGAGGCCTCCGGGGCTCATGATTTTCTTAAGGGTATGTTTTCATTGGCTTCAGGTCCACTTCACATCCCCCCGGAGGTGTTTTCCATCGCGTTGGTAAAGCCCTTTTCCAATGCGGCTTCCGTGGGTATTTTTACGGAGATTCTCAAAGCTACGGGCCCCGACTCTCTCGGCAGCGTGGCCGCGGCGGTTATCATGGGAAGCGCCGAAACCACTTTTTACGTTTTGGCGGTTTACCTTGGGGCTGTAGGGATCAAGAAGACCAAATACCTTGTTCCGGTCTGCATCATTGCTGACTTTGTAGGGGTAATAATCGCCATTATCTTGGTGAAGTTGATGTTTCAATCTTAAATCATTGCGGTCAACGTAACAGAAACACTGGTCCGGAACTTAGATAGATAGTTAGGATGGTTTTAGGTCTTAAGAAGCTTGGGAGGGTGTAAGGGAAAATTCGGCGAGCGAGATTATTTTTCCAGCATGAGAGGCGAGAGAAATGTTTGGCCACGGCGGATGGTTTTTATGGCGGAATGCAGGATCTCATTGGCATCCTCTTTTAGCACATAGCCGTCGGCGCCGCTATTCATGGCTACATAAAGATATTCCTTATTCTTATGCATAGTCAGGACCAATAATTTTATTGTGGGATATCGTTCTTTAATAATTTTGATTGCCTCAATTCCCCAAAGCCTAGGCATCGATATATCCAAAATAATCATATCCGGTATGGTTTCCTTAAGCAATTCCAAAAGTGTCAAACCATTGCCGGTTTCGGCCACCACGCTAAGGCCTGGGTCTTCTTGAATAATCCGTTTGATACCTTCGCGCACTAAAGCATGATCGTCAGCCAGTATAATACGATAATCGGACATCGGTTGTCCTGAGTCGGTAAGTTTCTTAAACAAGTAAGACTGCTGAATGCAACTGTCAAGATACTGGACCAGATGGAAGGCAATCCAGGTCGCCTTCATGGCGGGTTTGGCCGAGACTGCTGTTCGGGGGCGGCTGACTGTCTTGCCTTTTGGGTTCGTTCATGAGGATTTTTGAATCAACCCTTAACCAAGTTGAATTTGAAAACGTTTTATAGTATCTTGCAGCTATCCTCGGGGGAGGGGCTGGTCTGTAAAGGCTCAACAAGAAATGCCCTTAACCATTGGCAAATCCCCAGCCGAATAATAGGAGGGCGGAGAATTTGTCGGGTGGATTACCTTGCTTGGCGTTGGTGGAAAGGAGCGCAGCTTTGTGCAAAAAGGCTTTGGCAACCTGCTCCATCGAGGCTGCAGCCTACGGTTACCAAATATAAAATTCAATCAGGAAGATAGACAATGACTCCTATGATCCGTTTGCTGGTCGGTATTACCTTGCTGGCCATGTGCTTCTGTGGTCCTGCGGCGTTGGCCGACGACCAGGTCACCGTTCCCGTGTTGGTTTACCATCGCTTCGGCCCCACCGTGGCCGACGGCATGACCGTGACTACCAAACTGTTCGAATCGCATCTCCAGTGGCTCAAGGATCACCAATACACAGTGATACCGTTGCGGACGCTGGTGAACTACCTGCGGGGCGAAGGGCCGCCGCCGCCCCCCAAGTCAGTGGTGATCACTGCTGATGACGCCCACAAGACAGTCTTTAGCGATATGCTGCCGCTGGTGCGCAAATACAATATTCCCGTGACTTTATTTGTCTATCCTTCGTGCATCTCCAATGCCTCCTACGCCATGACTTGGGAGCAGTTGAAACAACTGCAGGCAACCGGTCTATTCGACATGCAGTCGCACACCTTTTGGCACCCAAATTTCAAGAAGGACAAAAAGAAACTGAAACCCGCAGAATACCAGAAAGAGGTGGACACCCAACTCACCAAGTCAAAGGCTGTTTTGGAGAAGAGGTTTGGCACTAAAGTGGACATACTGGCCTGGCCTTTTGGTATCTATGACGACGAGTTGGAGAGAGAGGCCGCCAAGGCTGGTTACGTGATGGCCTTAAGCATTGACCGCCGCAATGCCAGCAAATCCGAGAAAATGATGGCCCAGCCCCGCTACCTGATGGTCAACGCCGACAACCTCAAGCGGTTTGAAGCCATCGTCACCGGCCAGGCCCAGGAAAAAGGGCATAAAACTTATTGATCGAAAGCTGTCAGCGTTCAGTTATCAATGTTATCAAGCGAAGATCCTTGGTCGATAACCCGAATACCGCCCAACGTCAAAGTCCCCGGGGCGGAAGGGTAGAGGGGTGGGAATGAAGAGACAACTCTGGATGTATATACTTATCCTGGTGGGAGCCTTGGTTTTCACCATGCCGGCAGGCGCCGATGACGCCCAAACCAAACCGCCTTCCGCACCTGGGGCCAAAGTCTATAGCGGTAAGGTCATTGACGCCCAGACCAAGGCCCCCATCGAGGGCGCCCTGGTCACCCTGGGCGAACAGGTCGTGCGCACCGACAAAGAGGGAGCCTTCCAACTGAATGGAACCGGTGAGAGGCTCAAGCTACGAGCTGCCGGTTATGCCCGGCAGGAACTGGCTATAACTGAATTGGGCAACCCCCAGGCAGAGATCGCCCTCAACCCATTCAAGGTCAAGGCCCTCTATCTCACGGTTTACGGGACTGCCGTCAATAGGATCCGGGAAGCCGCCTTGGAAGCCATCAAGGTCAATAATATGAATGCTCTGGTAATCGACGTCAAGGGGGATAGGGGGTTTATACCCTTCAAAGTCGACATCCCTCTGGCCGAAGAGATCGGGGCCCAAAAGACCATTCTCATCAAGGACATGCCGGCCCTCGTGGCGAGTCTGAAGGAGAAAGGCCTCTACCTCATCGCTCGTATCGTCGTCTTCAAAGATGATCCTTTGGCCGAAGCCAAGCCTCAGTGGGCCGTTAAAAAGGGGGGAGCGGTCTTCCGTGACCGTGAAAGACTGCGCTGGGTCGATCCCTTCCGCCGGGAGGTATGGGATTACAACATCGCTATTGCCAAGGTCGCGGCAAACCTGGGCTTCGACGAGGTCCAGTTTGATTACGTCCGTTTTCCTGACACCAAGGGAGTGGTGTTCTCTCAGCCGGCGAACCAGGATACCCGCACCGAAGCCATCACCGGCTTCTTGAAAGCGGCACATCAGGCCCTGGCGCCAACCAACGTCATGGTGGCTGCGGACATTTTCGGCTACGTTTTATGGAATTTAGACGACACCGGCATCGGTCAGAAGATAGATGCGGCCGTTAATGCCGTGGATATCGTCTCCCCCATGCTTTACCCCTCGGGATATCATCTAGGCATTCCCAACTACCGTAATCCAGTGCAGCATCCCTATGAAATTGTCTATCTGTCGTTAAAGCGCGCCCAGGAGCGCACCGGCGCCTCTCCCCTCCGCTTCCGACCTTGGTTGCAAGCCTTTCGGGATTATGCGTTCCGGGGAGGAGACTTTGCCGAGGCCCGGATGCGGACGCAGATCAAAGCCTCGGATGCTTTCGGAGCCAGCGGCTGGATGTTTTGGAATCCTCGCAATATCTACCCGACGGGAAAGTTTGCGGATTGATGGCCAGTTGAATGGAGAATAATTATTCTATTTGCGGATAGAATTTGCCAAAGACTTCTTAGCTGGTTTGACACAAGATAAAAACTGCCAGAATTAAACCCACAAGAACCATCATATTAAATTCGAGTCTCCTAACCCTGGCATCAGCTTCGGGTAGAGGTGCGACCTGTTCAAGGTCAACTTCCTGAGCCAGTTGGGATATCAGGGCGTTATACTCTTCCCTTGAAACTATTTGACCGCAGGACCTGGAATCCCTTCCACTATTCAAGTTCGTCATTATCATTGAGGTCTCCTTACAACTCTTATCGGCATAAGAAGGGGAGGTCTTTAATTCTGCAGAGGGCTGTCAGTCATCAGTTTCCTGGTAAAAGTAGTCGCATACATAAATAGCGGGGTGAATTTGAAACCGGGCCCGGCCTAAATTTTTTTATAAAAAATGGTAGCAGGAGAATAAATTTTGGGTGGTGTGAGCCGCGGCAGGAGTTTGCTCTTGCGTGTAGAATTGCGGCTTGGATTTGGATATCTTAAGATTGTTTGCTGTGAAACTGGTCTTGACATTTTTTAAGGAGGTTTTCAATGTTTCTTTACTTAGTGCAGCATGCCGAGGCTAAACGAAAAGATGAAGACCTGGAAAGAGACCTGACGGAAAAAGGCCGCCGGGATGTCGAGAAGCTGGCAAAATTTGTGGCGCAGCTGGATTTGCCAGTCGGCCAAATATGGCACAGCGGCAAGACCAGGGCTTTAAGTACCGGGAAAATTTTGGCTAACTCTTTAAATCCACCCCAGGGATTTAAGGAAGCCAAAGGCTTGGCGCCTCTGGACGACCCCGAAGGTTGGGCTGACCGATTCTCCGCCATGGACGAGAACATCATGCTGGTGGGACATCTTCCCCATCTAGCCAGATTGGCCGCCCTGCTCCTTACCGGTGACCAAGAAAAGAACGTGATTGATTTCAAAATGGGTGGCATGGTCTGTTTGCGGCGGGGGCCAGAAGCGCGATGGACAGTAGCCTGGATGATTATCCCGGAAATAATTTTCTAATTGATATCCCGGCCACTTAACTCCGGTGGGTTCATCATGTGTGGCCTGAAAAATTGGCTGAAATTATTGCCTCAATCCTCTGCCATGTTTATTTATGAGATAAGTCCTTTCTTGAGTCCCATAAGCAGAAATATATGCTGTCGAACACTCCTCAAGGAGAGCAGATATGGAACAGACTGAGACGACGACAGTAGGCCAGTATTTGGTCAGGCGTCTGGAGCAGGTGGGATTGAAGCATATCTTCGGGGTCCCCGGCGACTATGTGCTGCGGTTCTTTGATTTATTGGAGGCCTCCAATATCGACCTGGTGGTGACCTGCAACGAGCTGAACGCCGGCTATGCTGCGGATGCCTACGCCAGGCTGAACGGCGTCGGTGGTGTGTGCGTTACCTATGGGGTGGGTGGTTTCAGCGTATTTAATGCCGTGGCAGGGGCTTTTGCCGAACGGGTGCCGTTAATCGTCGTCAGTGGCGGGCCCCGGATTACTCAAGGCTCTTCCCGGGTGCTTCTGCACCACACCATCGGCGAAATGAATTTGCAATACAAAATATTTGAGCATATCACGGCGGCCGCGGTGGTTCTTCAGGACCCGGCACAGGCTCCGGACCAGATTGATCAGACCATCGCCGTCTGCCTCCGGGCCCGGCGGCCAGTATATATCGAGATTCCCATGGATATGGTAGCTCAGCCCTGCCGACCAGCCGGTTCTTTTGAGCCCGATACCACCATCCCCAGCGACCCGGAAGCCCTAACTGAAGCCGTGGCCGAGGCTGCCCAGATGCTGGCCGCAGCAAGAAACCCGGCCGTTCTCGTGGGGGTGGAAATTCACCGGTTGGGCCTATGCCAGGAAATGGAACAATTTATCAGCTCTACCAGGTATCCCTTTGCCACCACGATCTCTGGGAAATCAGTTCTTTCGGAAAGACACCCTCAATTCTTGGGGGTCTATTTCGGGAAACTGGGGCCCGAGGCCGTGAAGCAATCGATGGAGGAAGCCGATGTGCTCCTCTGTCTGGGGACTTTGATGACTGATGTCGATTTAGGGATTGACACTGCCACTCATTTTCATGGTGCCATGATAGTGGCTAATTCAGATAAAGTGGGTATCAAACATCATATTTATCCCCAAGTCGCATTGGGGGATTTTATTCGGGATTTGCAGGCCGGTCTTCCCCCGAGCCGGCAAGAGGAGATGGCGCCAGGGCACGCCGCCTTGGCCGGAAGACTGGACTTTACCCCTGTGCCCTCCCATAAAATTACCTTGAAGAGGTTTTATCAAAGACTCAACCGTTTCCTGGATAAAAACAACTTAATAATTTCTGATGCGGGCAACGCAACTCTGTTCGGCGCCTCTGAACTTTTCCTTCCCGACGAGGTGCCGTTTATTGCCCAGGCATTTTACGTTTCCATCGGTTATTCTCTCCCTGCAACTCTGGGGGTTAAACTGGCGGCGCCTAATCTCAGGCCCATCGCGTTCATCGGTGATGGTGCTTTCCAGATGACGGTCCAGGAGTTGTCAACCATCATCCGGCGGGGTTTAAACCCCATTATCTTCATCATGAACAACGATGGTTACGCCATCGAACGGGTGTTTCATGACGGGCCTTACAACGACCTGCAAATGTGGCGTTATAGTGGCTTGCCCGAAATTTTTGGCGGTGGTTGGGCCTGCGAAGTGAGGACCGAAGGCGAATTGGAGGACGCCCTGAACCAGGCCTTAAGCCGGCCCAAGGAACTGGTCTTCATTGAGGTCCGTCTGGATCGGCAGGACTATTGGGAGAGCCTGTTAAAGTTAAAAAACCTTAGATAGCTGACTGCTGGAAGCTGGGTAGTCTTATAAAAAGGTCTACAATTTTGGGGAAAAGCTAACCTAAAATTTAGGTTTTTTGAAGGATGAAATCAGGGAAACCCCGATTTTCTTTTGAAGATTAAGAGGTGATTATACTGTCAAAGCTCAATATAAGGAGAACAATCACCGGGTAAATATCATTTGATAAGTTCCTCAAAACGCGGTTCCATATTCTCAGATTTATTTTCAACCACTTAGCTGCATAAGGAATGGTTATGTTACCGGAAATCTATGATGACATGCTGAAAAAGCTGATTAGACGTACAATGAAGAGCGAAGTTCACTGGAATCTTTCTACCCATGGAGACATGTTTACTGTCAAATTCCGAGAATTTTCCCTGTCCATGGCCAGAGGCATGAACTATATCCATTTCAATATCTTGGATGCCAATCAAAAAGGAATTGATGAGTTTCGGGTAACTAATACAGACAAAGATTGGGATAAAATCTCGGCATTCTACAATCAAATCAGAATTAAATCACCGACAATTAATAACGCTATTAAAAAAATAATGGCGGAATTAGAAGGAGAAGAAGTTGTAGGCTTAAAAGATACCGATTATCCGGATGAAAGTAAAAAAATATATAAGATAGCAGGATAAAAGGTTAAGGGTTTTAAAATTGGTTGAATAATTCAAGCGTCTTTGGAAAGTGGAATGTTTATGCGGATAAAACCCGGCTAAAAATTACAGTAGGTGGGTGCTCGCCATGGCTGAAAAAAACAACCTACAGGCGCGGCGCTATCCGGTGAATTGGGCAGTAAACAAGTTTAACCGGCAGACTGTGAACGAGATTTACCTGCTGGATCTTGATCATACCGGTGCAAACTTGGAAACGCCTTTCCCCTTGAGTCCAGAATACCCCGTTGAATTTAGCTTTATCCCTCCGGGGGTGGGGACCGAGATCCAGGTTACGGGGCGGGTTATGTGGAAACAGCAACTGACCGTTCCACCAGGAAGATACCATTTGAGGGTGCAGTTTTATGCACCTCGTTGGGATCTAGATAAGCTGTTGCTCAATCACCAAGCACATTCTTAGTTTTGCTTAAATCCAGTCTGCCCTATGGAGCAAGCAGAACACTCATGGTCAGGCCTCACATCAGGTTTGTCTGATCTCCAACTCGTAATCCCGATAAAGATCAACATCCCCACTGTTTTCCATCTGCCGGTTTTCGTAAGGAATGGCAATCCGCCGATAGAATTCGTCTGCAATGTTCCTGAAGGTGCCAGTGAGGAGTGCGATGAGCCAATAACGCATTGCCCCGAATTGTTGACGCACAATTTTCAGGGCTAGTCGGGTGCAGGCGTAATTCAGGAGGCCGGCAAAGGCCCCATCGTAGTCAAGCAAAAGGGCCTCTCGGATAATTTGACCAGCCAACTGATCAATAAGGGGGTCGAGGGTCTGGCGATGTTGCGGCGCAATGTAAGGCATCTGATGACCTCCAATGCTGAAATGTGAATTAAGAGTTGGATGCCAAGTCTTCGGTGGCATCGAGCTCGGGAAGGATTTTTTCTATAAAGACTTCTACGATATGTGGGTCAAATAATTTTCCGGCCTGGTCCTTTAGATAATCCAGGATCAGGGTATGGGGCCATGAGCGCCGGTATGGACGGTCGCTGCACAAAGCATCCCAGACATCAGCGATGGCGAAAATGCGAGCCCCCAAGGGAATGTCCTCCCCCCTTAAACCTCGGGGATAACCGCTGCCGTCCCAACGCTCATGATGGCAAAAAGGGATGTCCAAAGCGGGCCGGAGATAGGTGATGGGAGAAAGCAATTCGTAGGCATAAAAAGGGTGCTGGCGCATAATCGACCATTCGTCGGGAGTTAAGGGGCCGGTCTTGCGCAATATGCTATCCGGCACGGCGATCTTGCCAATATCATGCAACAATGCGCCTCGATAGACATGGGCCAAGTCTCTGTCCGAGACTCCCAGGGCTCTAGCCAGTTTTATGGTCAAGGTAGTGACTCGCTGCGAGTGGCCTTTGGTTTCAAAGTCCCGCAGTTCTAAGGCCTTGGCCCAGCCTTCCAAGGTAGCTTCATACGCCAGGCTCAGGTCGATATGGGACCGCTGCATCTCATTGACCAGGGTGGCATTATCGATGGCAACTGCGGCTTGCCCAGTCAAGGCCTCCAAAAATTCCATTACTTCTTCATCAGCATTGAATCTGCTCCGGTGATAGATTTCTATAATCCCTTTAATCTGTCCCTTATTGATCAAAGGAACACCATAATAGGAAAGGAATTCTTCTTCGGATAACAAATAAATATTATTATCTTTATCTTTACACTCTTTTAGATCCGGTATGAAAAGGGGCAGTCTCTCTAAAGCCACTTTGCCCGAGAACCCTTTGCCTAATGGAATCCGGAAATGGGTAATGGTATTTGACCGAAAGCCCTGGCCGGCGCCGTATTCCAGGGTCAAGGTATGAGGATTGAACAGCATAATGGCAGCAGCATCTACCTTCAACTGCTCTGTTAATTTATCCAACAGGACATTGAGCGTGATGCGCAGGTCCAGGCTGCCGCTGATTGCCAATTCGATTTGTCGCAAGGCCTGGATCTGTTTGAGGTGTTTTTCGGCTTTGGCGCTGAGACGGGCATTTTCCATAGCCGCCGCGGAAATGCTGGCAAACGCCTGAAGAAGGTCAACCCGTTCAGGGGTGAAAAAATTAGGGCGGCGGCTGTAAATATTTAAACAGGCAAAAGCTTGCTGGTCGCGGATTAGGGGAAAAGCCCCCAGAGACTGGTAACTATGATTTTGGACGGCCGGACCCTGCCGTTCCTGGTCATCCGTGTGGTTCAGATGGTTCAGAAGCACTGGCACCCTAGTCTGGAGGGCTCGACCGGTGGGTCCGATCTCCAAAATGGGGTTGTCCAAACGCATTTCAAACTCCTTCAAGCAATCACTATGTTCACCAGACCAGTAAAGGGGGGTAATCCGGTTTCCAGCCTCCAGCCGTCCCAGCCAGACCAATTGGGTATCGAAGGCTTCTACTACTAACTGGCAAATTTCCTGTACCATGACGTCAGGATCACGAATTTTAGCCAGTTTTTCCACTCCCGCGATCAGCAGACCAAGAGAGTGCAGGTGTTCCTGGGCTTGGGCCTCTGCCTGTTTGCGAGCGGTGATGTCCGTGATTACGGCAAAAGAACTCTGAATTTGGACAGAAGGATTGAAGATGGGCATGGGAGTAACTAAGGTAATTACCTTTTCACCATTATTCTTGGTAAATACCAGCTCGTAGGGATTATTTCCGCCTTTCGGTTCGCCAGCCAGTTGAGTCTTTAGTATTTCCCAATTATCCAGGTCCAAAAAGTTCTTGGCATGATGCCCAATAATTGCATCGGAGGAGCTACTCAGCATCTCACAGAACCTTGGATTGACAAAAGTAAACACTCCCTGGGGATTAACAATTATCAAACCATGATTAAGGTTATCCACCAGCAGGCGATATTGCTCTTCGCTGGCCTGGAGAGCTTGTTCGGCCCGGCGGTGCTCACTCCTGGTCCTCAAGGTGTCAATACCGAATTCCAGGTCAGCGGCCAATTCGGTTAGAAGTTTTACTTCTTTAGAATCGAAGGCATCCGGCTCTCCGCCATAAATGGTCAGCCCGCCCCAAATCCGGCCGTTGGTTCTCAGGGGAAAGACCGCTAATGAGGCAAAGCCGCGTTTCAGGGCTTCAGACCGCCAAGGGGCAGACGAATCGTTCTTCGTGAGGCTTCGGATAATGCGCGGTTGCCCCGTGGATATTGCTTCCCAGAATGGGTCTGGAGTCTTTTTATTGAGGAGCTGTTTGGAGGTGACAAGTTCCAAATAACCATCCTCTACTCCGTAGGAAGCCAAGGGGCGTACCGCCTGTTTCTGGTGAGGGTCGGCCAAACCCACCCAAGCCATAGGGTATCTTCCATCTTCCACCAAGATGCGGCAGATTTCCCGTAACAGCTCAGGCTCATCGACAGCCTTGGCCAAGACTTGACGGCTTTCACTTAAGGTTTTAAGGGTGCGGTTGGCCCGTTGGAGTGACGATTCAGCCCGGGCCCGGGCCTGGATTTCCCTAATTAACAGCCAAAAAATCGCAAAGAGAATAGCGTAACTTAGGATTGTTGCCTGAATTAAAGCCTTTAGACTAAATTCCGCATTGGTTTTTTTCTCTCCGACGCGATGTAACAGGTTGCGTTTCTCTGCCTGTTTCATTCCCTCCAAAGTTTGGCGGATGGCATCGCGTAAATCTTTCCCTTCTTCCGTCAAGTCAACCTGTTCAGCGAGCTGGAGACCTTTTTGTTGTCTAGATTGGACGGAATTGTTCATCTGGAGCACTTTTCTTTTAATCAAAGGCTCCAGGTGCTCCAGGTGTTCCTGCCGTTCCGCCTCATTCCGGGCCAGGGTGCGAAGTTGGCTTAGCAACTCAGAGGCCTCACAAGAAGCCTGATTAAAACGATCCAGATGAGTTTCTTTTCCAGTTATGATGAAACCCCGACTGGCACTTTCGGCATCCAGGAGATGAGATTCCAGGGCGTTTATTGTGGAGAGCATCTGGAGATTGAAAAAAGCCTGCTCGCCCGCTTGAATCAGTTGGACGGTATTATGATAGGCCAGCCACTCCATAACCCCGATGATTGCTAATGAAACAAAAAACCATAAAAAAAATAGCTTCTTAGTCATTATTAGGGCCGGTCTTATTGTCTGAAACAGCCACGCGGGGCTATACCCAAGTGGAGGCCAGAATTAAGGGTTGCGGTTGATTTTCCCCTGACAGTTCATTCTATCGTTTGATCCTGTTGCCGCGGTTTTTGAATGGATTTCTGGGTTTCAGACCCATTCAGGCTTGTTCAACTGCAATTTCGCAAAAAAAGTCCGACGTTCAAGGATCTCTGGTCCAAAAGCGGAATGCAATTGATCTAAGATTATGCCGGGTTGAGATCAACTGCCTCATCCGGACCGAACAATTCTCCCAGGTTTCTATCGAGGGATGTGTCACTCTGAGTTGATTTTATTGATTTCAACCACTTCTTAATTTTAACCGTGGTTCCCTGACCTATCCGACTTTCTATTTCGAATTCATCCATCAAGCGCCGGGCCCCCGGCAATCCAAATCCCATCCCATTATTGGTGCTGAAGCCATCCTCCAGGGCCTGATCGATGTCCGGGATTCCGGGTCCGCGGTCTTCCACGACAATCCCAATACCCCTTTTGTTGCCATTGAGCAGGCCAGTGATAGTCACCTTGCCATTGCTGGCAAATTGATGAGCATTGCGGCTCAACTCGCATGTGGCTGTGCTGATTTGAGTTTGCTCAATGATATCAAACCCGATTTCTTGAGCGATTTCTCTGGCGTAATCCCTAGCCAGAATGACGTCATCTCCCCGATTAATTGTGATCTCTTTTACTTTGGTCATAGTAACGTGATGGTGGTTTTTCGATTGTGAAACCTGCTTTTTAATATTTCGGCTGTTCCCGACAAATTAATAAAAGGGAATTATCAGGTTTGCAGGAGCGTCGCTTCCTTGCATCATTTATCGGCATGGAAGGGGCAGGCCATGATTTATTTTTCAGGCACTATTCAGAAAAATAAGTTTTTGAAGAAAATCTATGTCAACTTCTTTTTCCCCTTTGACCAATTTTGATGGGGGCCTGGCCAAGGAAAGTAGAAAAAAATTGTTCTCCTGTTGTCTGCTTGGCAATTGGAAAAAGTTTCTAAGAAGAGGTGATCCCAAATAAATCGCCCTCCCCATATTAGCTCTACTTTTTGCCCCTGCCAGTAGGGTTGTCATCGCCATTAGATTTTTTATAATAATCTTTAATATATTTACCCCGAATGAAAACTGGACAAAGCCATGAGAGAGTTTTTTTATCCTGAACGGATAGCTGTCGTAGGAGTCTCGGAAAACCCGACAAATCTGGCCCGAGGCATAGTGGCTCATCTGCTGGCCTTTGGTTACCAGGGCAAAATTTATCCTATCGGCCCCCGGGGAGGCAACGTCTTCGGGTTGCCCGTACTGTCCCAAATCGAGGATTTGCCTGAGCCAGTGGACTTGGCCGTAATCTTGACTCCGGCTCGTTTTGTCCCCCAGGTGGTGGCGACTTGCGGGAAGCTTGGCATCTCAAGGATAGTCGTGGAGTCAGGGGGATTTTCTGAAGTAGGGGAAAAGGGCAAGGCCCTGGAGAAGGAGATTCGCTCCTTGCTGACGCAATATGGCATGCGTCTGGTGGGACCCAATGGTATCGGCACCATCAATATGGAAATAGGCCTTGTCCTTCCCTTTTCACAAATGGGCTCTCCGCCGCGGCAAGGGAATATCTCAGTTATCGCCCAAAGCGGAGGAGTGGCCCTGCATATCTTCGCAGTAATGGCCCGGGAGGGGTTGGGGCTCAATAAGTTTCTCAGTCTGGGCAACAAGCTGGACGTGGCTGAAAATGAGGCCCTGGCCTATCTGCTGGAAGATCCGGGCACCAAAGCTATCTATTTGTATCTGGAAGGTCTGGAAGATGGCCGGGGTCTGCTGTCCCTGGCGCAGAAGGCCTCCAAGCCCATATTCCTGCACTTGGTAAATGTTGTCCCGGAAACCGCCGCCATTGGCCAGTCACACACCGCCTCCCTTACCACCGATGAGTTGGTGTTGGAGGCAGCCTGCCGACAATTCGGGATTTTGTGGATTAAGAGCCAGGCAGAATTCTTGGTGGGGGCCAAAATGGCGGGGCAGCCGCCGGTAAAGGGTAATCGCCTGGTGGTGCTGAGCCGTAGCGGTGGTGAAGCGTTGATTACGGCTTATTCCTGCCGCCAGTGGGGTTTCGAACTGCCTCCGCTTTCTCCCAGAGTGGAGCGCCTCGTCAAGGAACGGGCCCGCTCCGGGATCATCAAGCCCACTAACCCCATCGATCTGGGAGACATATTTGATTTTTCGGTTTATTCCGAGGTAATGGGGGCCTTGTGTAGAGATCCTGAGGTGGACGCGGTCGTCTTGAATTACGGACCGGTTTACGAGGCTGAACGCCCCGAGGCCCGGGAGATGGCGCGTCTGCTGGTGGAGCAGGCCAGGACCTCAGAGAAGCCCCTGGCCGTCACTGTTTTGGCCACCCTGGAAGAAGAGGAATTTTTCCGGGAGAGCTTGAACCTGCCGGTCTTTCACTTTCCCGGTGAAGCCGTGCGGGCGCTGGCCTATAGCCGCTTCCTTTGGACCCGGAGTGAAGCCGGCCTCGATTTGGCGGCGACCACTTTGCCCGGGGCTGCGAAAATTGCCGCCATCCTGGCCGGGTATCCCAAGGCCGGCTTTTTACCCCAGCGGGAGGCCCTGGACCTGGCCGCGGCGTTGGGCATAGCCACGGCTGGCTGGGAACTCGCGGCAAGTCCCCATGACGCCAAGGCCGCAGCCCGCAGAATCGGCTACCCCGTCGTTCTCAAACTGGCTGCTTCAGCTTTGGTGCATAAAACCGAGGCAGGAGGAGTGCTCCTTAACCTCCAGGACGAGGCCGCCGTGGACTCGGGCTTTGCCAAACTGGCCAGAATCGCCCAGGAGCATCTGTCACCGGGGGAACCCTGGCAGGTGGTGGTGATGGCCCAGGCGGCCAGCGGTCATGAGGTGCTTCTGGGAGCCCGCCGGGATCAGAGCTTCGGCCCCATCGTGGCCTTCGGCGCCGGGGGGGTGGCCACTGAGGTCCTGGAAGATATTTCCCTGAGGGTGGCGCCAATCCATGAAGCCGAAGCCCGCCGCCTGATTGCGGAGACCCGCATGGGTCGCCTCCTGGCCGGATTTCGGGGGCAGCCTGCCGGAGACCTGGAGGCCTTGGGACGCGCTCTGGTGTCCTTGTCCCAATTGATGTTGCAGTTTCCAAGGGTGGAGGAATTAGACCTCAATCCGGTACGCGTCTTCCCTGGACGCCCGGGAATTTTGGCCTTAGACGCCCGGATCAAGGTGGAAAAGGCCGACTATATAAAGGGACATTAATTTATGTGCCTAGATCAAGTTAGCATCTTCTTGTCATTCTGAGGCGCCAAAGGCGCCGAAGAATCTCATTTTTTCATGAATGCAGAGACCCTTCGCCTTCGGCTCAGGGTGACAAAATCCAGCAGTTTCTAAGGTATACACGCTATGATGCGCAATTTTTTATGTCGCTATGTATAATAGTTGCCCTTTTGGTCTGTTCCCCAATATCAGCCTTAGCGCCTTGACTTCATATATGAAGTGTACTTTCCAAAGCAATCCCCCATGTTCCAGATTTTGTTGAAGGCAGGGAAGGAGGACAGGGGTGATTTGGCCTTCGGACATTTGCCTTATTAAAGAAGATTTTTGGAGAGAAAGATATATTTTTATATTGAATACCATACCAGGGTATGGTAGAGATAATAAGTAATCCAATGGAAGGAGGCGCCCTTGTGACGCCAGAACCGCTTGTAAACTCGGCGGGACCGTCCCATACCGCTGCCTGCACGTCCATCAATCAGAGAGAGAGTATGTATCCCACCGATGAATTAATCAAGCAGATGCAAGGAAATATTCAATCTCGACTGAAGAAAATCGAAGGTCAGATCCGGGGGCTTCAGGGCATGATTGCCGCAGACAAAGACTGTGAACAGATCCTCATGCAGGCACAAGCTGCGCAGTCCGCTTTAAAAGCAGTATGTAGTTTGATTTTAAAAGTCTACCTGTTCAAGTGTTACGGTGAACCCGGCCAGGAACCGGCCTCTGAAGAGGCCCTTCGCCGACTGGACCAGGCCATCGACGTGTTGTCCAAGTTTTTTGACCGGTAACAGGCCTCGTTTCCAGGGGCTTTGCCCCTTGCAGGTTTTCAAACACGGCCTATTAGGGGAGGCAGGCGGACTGATATTTATGAGAACAAGGCTTTGCAGCGCAGAGTCATTGCCAAAAATTTATCCACCAGGGGCCTTGCTTCTAAAACTTTAAATCCCCCCTGACCCCCCTTTTTCATGGGGGGAACTTAGCGGAATTGCATTGAAAGTCCCCCTTTGTAAAAGGAGGATTTAGGGGGATTTAAGCACCAACTATCGGAAGGAATTTTGGCAAACGCTATAGGTAGCGTCAATCCGGCGTTTAAATTCTAACAACTCTTGCCTACGAATCGATGCGGGAGAATACTGACTTACCAAGGAGGAACAACATGATAGGCACTACCAAGAAACCCCTAGAGGAGATCATGGAAGCCTTGCAAGGGTACCGCAAAGTGGCGGTGGTGGGCTGCGACGGCTGCGCCAAGGTCTGCCTGAGCGGCGGCACCGATGAAGTGGCCGCCATGGCGCAGGAACTGAAAAAACAGGGGAAGGAAATCGTTTTCGAGGCCTGCCCGGAGCGTACCTGTAACGTGGTCAAAGCCAACCCCGTATTGGAACCCCTGGCAGACCGGATTAAAGAAGCCGAGGCCCTCCTGGTCCTGGGGTGTGGCGGGGCCGTGCAAATAACCCGGCAACTCACCGAAAACTACGGAATCACTGTCCCTGTAAAGACCGGCCTCAACTCCGTGGGTCACATGGACACCCTCATCGGGGGCACCCTGGCCGTGGAGCAGTGCCAGGAATGCGGCGATTGCATCCTCAATGAAACCGGCGGCATCTGTCCGGTCACCAAGTGCGCCAAGAGCCTGCTCAATGGTCCTTGCGGGGGCGCCGAGAACGAAAAATGCGAGGTTGATCCCAGCCGGGACTGCGCCTGGATTCTGATCTACAAGCGGATGGCGGCTCTGGGGGAAACCGACAAACTGAAAAAGTTTGTGGCCCCCAAAGATCACGGCAAGGCGGCCAAACCCCGCACCCTGTATATCAAGGAAGGGAGGGTGGCATGAAACTGACGGAGCTGTTTCAGAAGAAAGAATTCGTCATTACCAGTGAAGTGGGCCCCATGAAAGGCTGTTCCCGCAACGGCCGGCAGGCCGCCTTTCTCACGGAAGCCGAGAGCATCAAGGATTACGTGCACGCGGTCAACGTCACCGATAACCAGAGCGCGGTGATGCGCCTGGGCTCCCTGGCGGCCAGCGTCATCCTCAAGCAGGCCGGCATCGAGCCCATTTTTCAGCTTACCTGCCGGGACCGCAACCGCATCGCATTGCAGTCGGACCTGCTCAGCGCCTGCACCCTGGGAATCGACAACGTCCTTTGCCTTACCGGCGACCACCTGAAGATGGGGGACCACCCCAACGCCAAGGGGGTCTTTGACGTCGATTCGGTCCAGCTTTCAAACATCGCCCGGGGCTTGAATCAGGGCCACGACATGATGGGCCGGGAACTCACCCAGGCCACCGACCTGGCCTTGGGCGCGGTGGTGAACCCCAACTTCCAGCCCCTGGACCTCCAGCTTTTAAAGATGGAAAAGAAGATCGACGAAGGCGCCCAGTTCTTTCAAACCCAGGCGGTTTACGATCCCAAGCTATTTGAGACCTTCATCCGCAAAACCGAAGGCTTCGGGGTGCCCATCCAGTATGGCATCGTCATCATCAAGTCTCCTAAAATGGCGCAATACATGAACGACCATGTCTCTGGCATCACCGTGCCTCAGTCAATGATCGATGAAATGGCCAGCGTCCCGCCGGAGAAGTACCGTGACAAGGCCAGAGAGATAACCACCCGTCTGGTCAAGGAGATCAGACCCATGGTCCAGGGCATCCACTTTATGCCCCTGGGCTGGTCGGATCTGGTGCCGGCTATAATTAAAGAAATGTAAAATCTGGAACCTAAAGGTCTGAACAATTACCCTGAAGTAGGGCCAGGAAAGCGCGTCGCGGTCAAGTTCCTGGTCCTACCTCATACCCATGGTTCGAGAGTTGAAGCACATTAAGAGCCTGCAGCCATCTGGTCAAGATCCGCACCATGATTGTCTCAGCCAATCATCCCTATTTTTCCCCGTTTCCCGGCTTTTTTTACAAGGCGTCGCTTTCGGATTGCCTGGTCATCCTGGACAATGTCCAGTTCCCCCGCGGTACGACCTGGATCAGCAGAAATCGTTTTAAAAACGATCAGGGCACCCTGTGGCTGACCATTCCGGTGTGGAAAAAGGGTTTGGGACTGCAGCCCATAAACCAGGTCAGAATCTGCTATGAAGGCCGCTGGCCCCATAAGCACCTCCAGAGCCTAAAGAGTGCTTACAGTCATGCCCCATTCCTCGGGGATCACCTGGACTTCCTTGAAGAGGTGTTTTCCAGACGCTGGGAATGGCTATTGGACCTGAACCTGGCCATTATTCGCCATCTCATGGGCAGCCTGCAGATTGAAACCAGGTTGGTCCTCCTTTCCGAGTTGGGAATCAGCGCCGGAGGAACTCAACTTCTGGTGGAGATCTGCCGGGCGCTGGGAGCCCCTACCTTTCTGGCTCAGAGTCAGGCGCAAAAATATCTCGATGAAAATCTTTTCCGGGAAAGTGGGATTGAGCTGCGATTATACAAATATCAAGCTCCCATCTACCCTCAGCTCTGGGGGGATTTCCTGGCCAGCCTTTCCACCTTTGATCTGGTGTTCAACTGCGGCCCGAAGGCCCGGGATATCCTGCTGCGCCCCTAGCCGACCCCTTCAATATCTTCTTGATGATGCTTATATTTCTTGGCAACTGAAAACCTGAATCTGTATCAGAGGCAGGCCATGAAAAATAAAGAAATCGCCAAAATCTTCAATGAGATCGCCGAATATCTGGAAATGGAAGGGGTGCAATTCAAACCCTATGCCTACCAGAAGGCGGCCCTCACCCTGGAGACCTTAAAAAGCGACGTGGAAGACCTTTATAAACAAGGCGGCCTGAAGGCCCTCAAGTCCATTCCCGGGGTGGGCGAAAGCATGGCCCGTAAAATCGAAGAGTATCTAACCACCAGCCGTATCCAGTACTACGAAGACTTCAAACAGAAAATGCCCATCAATCTGGATGAAATCGTGGGCGTGGAAGGTGTAGGCCCCAAAAAGGCCAAGTTGCTCTTCGAAAAGCTGGGCATCAAGACCCTGGAAGAACTGGAAGAAGCAGCCCAAGCCCATAAAATCGCCCCCTTGTTCGGCTTCGGTGAAAAAACCGAAAAGAACATCTTGCAGGCCATCGAATTCTTGAAGGGGAGCAAAGGCCGGTTCCTCCTGGGGGAAATTCTGCCTATTGCCAATCACGTCCTGGAGCAATTACAGCATCTGCCGGAAGTGAAGCAGGCCAATGTCGCCGGTTCGGTCCGGCGCATGAAAGAGACCATCGGGGACGTGGATTTCCTGGTGACCTCCACCAACCCTGCCAAAGTAATGGATTTTTTTGTGACCCTTCCAGGGGTCGTAAAGGTCTGGGGCCACGGAGCCACCAAATCCTCGGTGCGCCTGAAGGAAGGCTTCGACATGGACCTCCGGGTGATTCCGCCGGAGAGCTACGGCGCCGCGCTCCAATACTTCACCGGCTCCAAGGACCACAATATCGCTCTGCGGAAAATCGCCATCGATAAAGGCTATAAACTAAGCGAGTATGGCCTTTTCCAGGGCGAACAACTGGTCGCCGCGGAAACCGAAGAAGAAGTGTACGGCAAACTGGGGATGCCGTGGATTCCCCCGGAACTGAGGGAAAACCGGGGAGAGATCGACGCGGCCCTGGCGGGCAGACTCCCCGAGCTCATCGGCTACGACGACATCAAGGGCGACCTCCACGTGCACTGCAACTGGGACGGCGGGGCCAACTCCATCGACGAGATCGTGGCCGCGGCTTCGGCCCTGGGCTATGAATACGTGGGCATTTCCGACCATACCCAGTTTCTCAAGATCGAGCGGGGTCTGGATGAAGAAAAGCTCCGGGCCCGCAATCAGGAGATTGACAAAATCAACGCCCGGCTGGTTCGGGAAGGCAAGAATTTCCGGGTGCTCAAGGGGTGCGAGGCCAACATCATGGCGGACGGCTCCATTGATATCACCAATGAGGCCCTGGCGGAGCTGGATTTTGTTATTGCCGGGGTCCACTCCCTTTTCAAGCAGCCCCGGCAGGAAATGACCCGGCGCATCCTTACGGCTATGCGCAATCCCCACGTGGACATCATTTCTCACCCCACTGGCCGCATCCTGAAGCGCCGGGAGGAATATGAAGTGGCCATCGACGATTTGCTTCAGGCCGCTCAAGAGACCGGCACCATCCTGGAGATCAACTCCTACCCGGAACGCCTGGACCTGGGGGACGTCAACATCTTCGCGGCCAAGCAGGCGGGCATCAAGATGGTGATCAACACCGACACTCACAACGTGAACCAGCTTCATCTCATGCCCTTCGGCATCTCCCAGGCCCGCCGGGGCTGGACCGAAAAGAAAGACATCATCAACGCCTGGCCGGCGGGGGAGTTGTTGAGGATGTTGAAGTAAATATTTTATTTAAACTGTTAAGAAGTTATGAGAATGGCAGTTATTACGATTTTTTCATCTCGTCCCCAAGCTCTGCTTGGTTGGAGAAAGCCATTCCGGTATATCGAGCTTTTGGCAAAGCCGGGCTTTGCACCAACTTAGTCCCCAGGCTGGAACTTTGGAACCAGAAAAATTTTCTTTTAAAACCAGGTGTTTTTACGAAATAGCCAAGTGCATGCCGGGAGATGATATTTACATTTAAGGTTACGGTCTACTGAGGTTTTACATTGGGGGCAAATGCTGCCAGTTCCCTAATCTCTACGGCCTTGAGTTTTCTGCGTCTAATATTTAAAGTATGCTTAAAATCCAGGAGTAAATTATTTCTTCAATAATTTTCATGCTATCACCTTTCATCGGATAATTTGGCTGCAATAAGGTTAACTTTGTTGCAGGTCACTTGCAGAGAGAGAAAGATTCCTAAAACCATGCATTGACGGAGGAATCGTCCATGGCTTTTTACCGGTCCAAGCTTTTCTGGGGGTTGGCTGTTGTGATTGTGGCTCTGATTGTCTATGGGGGCATACGTCTGATCCCCGGCAAATATTTTGAGCGGGGTGACCTTTATGTCACCTACTTCGAAGAGTCGGTGCAGGGCCTCCATGAGGACTCCCGGGTTCGCTACCGGGGGGTCGATGTGGGGTCGATATGGGGCATCAAGCTTGCTCCGGATCAAAAACTTGTTGAGGTGATCCTGAAGCTCAAGCTAACGAAAGAGGTGGCCAAAGAAACTGTGGCTCAGCTCAAAGTCAATCCCATCAACGGCCAAGTTTATTTAGAACTGGACAGCCTGAAGCCGGACGAAAAGCCCCGCGCCTTCAAGATGGCCTTTACTCCCAAATATCCGGTCATCCCTTCCCGATTTTCCGACCTTCAGAAGGCCATGTCCGGCATCAATCTCTTAGTGCAACAACTTGAAGAAGCTGATACCAAGGGAATCTTTGACTAAGTCAAATCAACCGTCAAACAGGTGGAAGTCTTTTTCCGGGGGCCGCGCATGGAATCCATTTAGGAAAAGGTGGAAGGAACCATGAAAAACGTCCAAAGCAGCACCGGCAGCGTTGATAAAATCTTGGCCTCCGGCCGGGTGGAAGAGGTCTTGACTGAGCCCCGAGATGCCTTGAAATCATCAAATGTTACCCTGGCCAAGGCGCAGGATCTCATGACCACGATGAATGAAGTGATGGGCCGAACCGCGGTCCTGGCCGGGGAGATCAGGGCCACCAATGACAACTTGCGTAACGCCACGGCTACCCTGGACACCCTGGTGAACCGGATCAACGAACGTCCCTCCGACATCTTGTTCGGCAAGCCGTCCCCCGGCAGATTCAATGAATAACCAGAAAGGGATGCGAGATAATTTCTCTTCCACCAGGCAGGTTCTTTCTCGGCTCCTCGGGTTACTGGTTATCTGTAGCGGCTTGATGTCTTTGGCCCTGTTTCTGTCGGGCTGTGGCAAACCACCGGTAATGATACACAAACATCTGCTGGAATATTCTCCCCCGGAGGCGGCTCGCCGCTCCCCCATCCCCGAGGCCTTGAAGGTGGAGCTTTTTTCCGTAGCCCAGGCTTATAATTCCCCGGCCATGGTCTATCGTCCCGATACTTACCAGAGCGAAACGTATCGCTACCACCGCTGGAGAGTCAACCCCGGGGAGCTGGTCACCGACTTTCTGCTTCGGGATTTGCGGCATTCCGGCTTGTTCAAGGCAGTTTTCGGCTATGGCAGCACGCCCAAGACCCGTTTCCAACTGGAGGGAGCGGTGGAAGAGTTCCTGGAGGTGGATGCCGGGGAAGCCTGGAGCGCGGTTTAAGCTTTAAATATAACCCTTCTGGATATGACACAGCAGGAGATAACCCAAAGGGTTGTCTTCCAGAAGAACTACCGCGCCGCCGAGCCCCTCATCGAAAAGACTCCAAAAGGTCTGGCGGCGGCCATGAGCCGGGCCATGCAAAACCTCTCGGGCGCCATCATATCCGACACCTACCAAGCAGCCTGGAAAAGATTGTCGCTAAAGGGAAAAAATTAAATATCGAAATATATAAAAGAAATTACTTCCTATTCCTCCTTCTTGATGGGGGTTGGGGTGGGGGTGAATGTAATTACGAGTAATACCAAGATGCTCTCATATGGTGGCCTCCCCCGGCAGGGGCGGCGGCACTTCCAGGCAGGCATAGTCCCGGTAGGGCGGCGGAATGAAGGCCTCCCGGGGCACCTTGCCATGGCGGCCTTCAACCGGGAAGAGGTTAAAAACCCCCGGACCTCCAGGTCTTTGACCTTTTCCCGGCGCTCCTTAAGAAACTGTTCCGGCGTCTTTGTGGGAGGTTTGGGGGGCGGAATGGCCCAGCCGACCATGGTGGCAAATGTTCAACTCACCTGGGCCCAATAAGCGTCCACCCGGTCCTGGATTTCCCGGATGAGGGCCTCATTGCGCTCAGGCTGAAAGAGATGGGCGAAGCGCGACTGGCGTTTCAGATACTCCTCTGCCGGCAGGCGGGGGTGGGGGATTTTGGTGTGGATAATCTGGCCGTCCACGTATTCCTTGAGGGGCCAAATGCCGGTCTTGACCGCCAGCCGGCCGATCTCCACGGCCTCTTTGGGGTCGAAGCCCCAGCCCGGCGGACAGGGGGCCAGGGTCAGGAGCAGCCGCGGGCCTTTGAGTCCCTTGGCCTTTTCGATCTTCCGGGTGAGGTCCAGGGGTTCTGCCCCCACCGCCGTGGCCGCGTACACCGGACGGTGTGCCGTCCAGATGGCGAAGAGGTCCTTTTTATAGCCGGTAAAACCCGACCGGCCCAGGCTGGTGGCGGTATGGGCCGCGTGGGGGGTGGCCTCGGAATACTGCTGGCCGGTATTGCCGAAGCCCTCGTTATCGTAGCAGAGGTAGAGAAAATCAAGGCCCCGCTCCATAGCGCTGGAGGTGGCGGAGAGTCCCATGCCATAGGCCGAGCCGTCGCCGGTCAGGACTACCACCTGCAAATCGTCTTCAGGCCCCATGCGGCCTTTAGCCAGAAGCACATCCAGGGCGTCCCGAACCCCCTGGGCCCCGGCCGGGGCCGACGCCATCGCGGTATAAAGCCAGGAGCCCCGGAAAGGGGTAAAGGGATAGGTGGCCAGGAGTGTCAGGCACCCCGCAGCGTTGACGAACACGGTCTTCGCGCCCAAGATATCATAAACTTCGTGCACCGCCTCCAAGCCCCCGCATCCGGCGCACATGGGCGTCCCGCTGCCCAGCAGATGGACGGAGGGGAGGGGTTTGGAGCGAGAAGGCCTTGTTTGATTCACAACACATCAACCTATCAAGTTGTCATAATCCACATGACTGCCGATCCAAAACTAAAGAACACCTTAAAAAAATCATAATACTTTCAATAACGTTATGCAAGAAACCCGGCCTGCCAATACATTGACAGATTAAGGACATTGGGATAAAAATAAAAGAATTAATCCTCATGCACGCGCCGATTGGTCGAAATCAGGCTTTAGGAAGCCCTCACTGCGCGGTTGCTGCGATGCTTCTGGTTGAAAAACGGAATGGCAGATTTTCGGCATAATCTTACCCCGCTGGAAGTAACAATTTTTTTAAAAACCGTTGCAGACCTGACGGAAAACCTGCTCATCCGGTATTGCCATAAAAACTCGGCTATTTGCCCTCAATGTGGCCATCCGGATATTTGCCGAGGCGGTGCGATAAGTTTATATAGCAGCAGTTTTGACAAGGTTACCCATGAGATTACTGCCTGCTTGCATTGCCGGTATAAAAATCTGACCACGGTATTAACTATCGAGAAATTATAAAGGCATTTTTATTAGTTCCTTCAAATCTCCCCTGGTGTGATTGATGCATTCGGCCACGCCTCGAGCTATCCTAAACTTCGCCGCTCTGCCTGAGCAATGGCCTGCAATTTCCTGACTTCCCGCAGTTCGGCCTCGGTGTAGAGCAGGCGGGGTGGCGGGGCCTGGCCGGTCCGCACTGCCTGGCGGGTGACCGCGGCCATCTCGTAAAATTCTTCCGGCGTGATATCCCGGCCGCCCAGGCCGCCGATGAAACTGGTGAGGATGGGGGCAGCTTTCTGTCCATAGAGGGCCGAGGCGAGTTCCGCAAACAGCACCCCGCCTTTGCCCATGGAGAGATTCTGATCGATGACCGCCACTCCCCGCTTGCCGGAAAGGATTTCCCTGAGACGAACTTCCGGAAAAGGCCTCAGCAGGCGCGGCCGCACCAGGCCGATTTTCACACCCGCCTCCCGCAGCCGGTCCACGGCCTCTTTGGCCTTGGTGGCAAAAGAGCCGATCATGAAAAAGGCCAGTTCGGCATCGTTTACCCGGTAGGCCTCCACCGCTGGATGTTTCCGCCCGAATTCCCGGGCGAACTCCTCGGCCAGTTCGTCGTACGCCGCCAGGCCGTTTAAGGCTGCCAGGTGCATCTCATAACGGAAATAAGAATAAGGGGAGCCGCCCAGCACCGCCACCGCCTGGCTCACGGGATGGCTGGCCCGGAACCGGATAGGCCCTGGGTCGAAGGGTGTTATAAAGCGCCGGACCGCTTCAGCCTCAGGGACTATCACCGGTTCCCTGGTAAAGGAGAGATAAAAGCCGTCCAGATTGACGATAACCGGCAAGTGCACCCGCTTGTCTTCCGCCAACCGGTAGGCGATCAGAACGCTGTCCAGGACCTCCTGGCAGGTGGCGCAGTGGATTTGCAGGAAGCCGCTGTCCCGGGCCGCCAGGATATCATTGTGGTCGGGCTCCAGGGTGATGGGGGCCGAGAGCCCCCGGGAGACATTGACCATTACAAAGGGTGCCCTCCACCCCGCTACGGTGTAGAGCATCTCCATGGCGTAAAGCAAGCCCTGGCTGGAGGTGGCGGTGAAGACCCGCACCCCGGTGGCGGCCGCGGCCCCGGCGGCAGTGAGCATGGAATGCTCGGATTCCAGTGTCACCATCCGGCAGTCCATTTCACCCCGGTCAATCCAGTCGGCCAAGGTTTCGATGATCTCCGTCTGGGGGGTGATGGGGAAGGCCGGGACATAATCCACCTGCGCCAGCCGCACCGCCCAGGCCGCGGCGCCGTTGCCTGTAAGCAGGGATCGGGGCATGATTGGCCTCCTGAGTTTTCTTGGGGGAGGGCCGGGGGATGGCAAATCCCCCGCCCTCTCCTCAATCTCCCCTCCCAACCCCTATAAGGAGGCCCGGGAAGGCCGGGCTTCAGCCCGAAATTCCCAATACCGATATTTTTTCCTATATGGGGTTGGGGGAGGGGGTTTGGGAGAGGGGGCAGGGGCTTTTGTCCCTGGCCCCCTCTCCCAATTATTTTTACTTCACGCCGCTTCGTGCTCCGGGACGGCCCGGATGGCGTGGGCGGGGCAGTTGGCCACACAGATCAGACATCCTTTACAGTGCTCGTAATCAATCTCAGGGTAGCCTTCGGCGTTGACGCTGATGGTGCTGTCCGGACACAGGGTGCTGCAGATCCAGGCGCAGCGGCGGCAATGGGAATAATCGATTACCGGCCTCACGGTGCGCCAGAGGCCCGTGGGCACCCGCTCGCTGGTAGCCGGGACGAAAATTGCGGGCGCCGAGAGGCCGGCATTCTCAAAGGACAGATCGACCCATTGGGGTGTTTCGTAGGCTCTTGCTGGGCTCTCCCCGCCCTCGGTGACGCAGCCTTGATGTTCGGCCAAAAGATCGTAGGCCGGCAAAGCGTGCTCGAGATTTCTGGCAACGACGGCTTCCCCCAAGGGCGCAAGTTCTTCCTGGATAGCCTGGGCCAAAGAGTCCCGGGAAATAACCCCCACAAGCCGGGCGGCGGCCCCGGCGCCAGCGGTCCCGGCGAACTTGAATTCCAGGGAGTCTTCGGATTTGGCCGCGGCCGGCAAGGTCAGCACCAGCCCGGGATAGTTCAACCGTTCCCGCCAGACTTCTGGTTTTACGGAGGTGTTAATGAGCATCACCGTAGGTTCGGCAAACCCAGCAAGCACCCCGGCTGCCGGAATAGTGACCAGCGTCTCATCTGCCACCATAACCAGGTCCGGCCGGCGGATGACGCCACGTTCGTGGATCGGCTGCCGGGAGGCCCTGACATAGGCGAAGATAGGGGCGCCCCGCCGTTCTGCGCCATAGCGGGGCGCATCCTGGACTTCAAACCCTTCCAGGAAAAAAGCCCGTCCCAAAATTCTACTGGCGGTTTTCATACCCTGGCCGCCGCGGCCATGAAAGCGGATCCGGTACATTTTGCATCCCTTGGTTTGCTTCGCCGATCAAAAAATCGACCAGCGTTTATAAGACATGGCTTTTTTCAGGCGACGGATAGCCAGATTAAAGGCTGCCTCCCGGGGTAAGATATTGTTTGCCCGCGACTCTTCCAACACCAAGCGGGTATTCTCCCGAACTTTTTCCGCAATTGCTTCGAAGACGTCGGCCCGACCTGCTCCCTGATATTCCATGGCGGCACAAATTACTCCACCGGCGTTGGCAATAAAATCCGGAACACAGAGAATCCCCCTCTCATGGAGACACTTTTCCGCCTCATGAGTGAGGGGGATATTAGCCCCTTCAATTATCAACTTTGCCTGGATGCGGGTGACGTTTTTCTCATTAATCACATCAGGGCGCGCTGCAGGAATCAAGATATCGCAAGGGCACTCAATGACCGCTTCCCGGTCAAGTTTCTTGCCATTGGGATAACAGACAATACTCTCACCCACTTCCTTTAACCTGCAAAGTTCATTCACATCCAGGCCATCTTCGCAGTAGATGGCCCCCCTGGAATCCGCCGCACCCACTAGTATTGCGTTCTTTGAGGCTAGAAAACGGGCGGCGTGCTTGCCCACGGCACCGAACCCCTGAATCGCAATGCGGGCATTTGCGATCCCAAAGTCGCAGTAATGTAAAGCGACTTCGGTAGCATGACAGAGTCCCCAGCCAGTGGCGCCGATTTCATCCAGGGGGATGCCGCCTATTTCAGCCGGCAAACCTACCACCCGACCGATTTCATCTTTAACCCAGGCCATGCATTGTTCATCGGTACCCATATCCGGCGCAAAGATGTATTCTTCCTCGTTTCGCAAGGAGCAGGCCAAAGCTCTGATCAGGCGTTCCTTTTCGGGCTTCGGCATATTGGGATCCCCATAAATCACTACCTTACCGCCTCCATGAGGCAGGCCTGCGGCGGCATTCTTCAGGGTCATGGCCCTGGCCAACCTAAAGCATTCCTCTGTGGTGACGTCCGGGGCCATACGGACACCGCCGAGAGCTGGCCCAATGGCCACATTATCCACTACCAGGGCCGCCTTCAAGCCAATCACGGGCGCATATACCTGGATAATCTTGGCCGGCCCCAGCTCATCAGCGAATCTTGCAATATCAGACATGATTAGATTCCTTCACTCCAGTTGCGATAAATCTGGCAAATGACGGCAACCTGACAAGTCAGAGGATTTTTTTCCTTTGCTTTCGAGTCATTGGTCGCCATGCTTCCTCAGAATGACTGGCTAGGCGATCGTTGCCACGGCTTTATTGATGATTTTAAAGGAAACCTGATCTAAAGGGAATGGTCAGGCTATCGAGGTCTGGGTCAACTCTATGGGAAAATGCTCACCGGGTCAGGTTTTTTAAAAAAACCTGCAGTAATTGCAAGTCCACGGCCAAGTCAGGATATCCTTTGACTTCGCAGGGGTTTTTCCGTGTGTGACCCCCCGGCTAACCGTCAAGTCCCCAGACCGCAATTTTGGCCCGGTTTGCGGCCGCCAGCATCTCGGGGCGGTTGAAGATCAGGGTCTTGCGGGACTCCACGGCCAGCACCGCGGCCTTAACTTCTTGCATGGTGGCGATGGTGTCAAGCCCCACTGCAGGCACGTCAAACCTAAGATCCTGATCGGGCTTGCTCGCCTTGACCACCACCGCACCGGGACCGGCCAGGGCCCCTCCCCGGCGGATGGTCTCATCCGTGCCTTCGATGGTCTCCAGAGCCACTACCACCTGGCGGCGCACCACCACGCACTGGCCGATGTCCAGCCGTCCCAATTCCTTGGCCACCTGAAAACCTAAGTTGATGTCCTCAAGTTCTTCTTTGTTGGGTGAGCGCCGGCTAAGTTTCCCGACACCGGCCAGAAGTTCATCCAAAAACAGGGTGGATGGAGCAATGGTGATACCTTCGGCCTCCATTTCTGCGGCCACGGCCCTGAGCAGCCGGTCGTCCCTACCGGCCCCGGCCCGGCGGACGACGTTTAAGGCCCGCCAGTCCGGACGAAATTCCTTAAAGAGTCGGCCCCGGCTGATGCCGCCGGCCATGACTGCCCGCTGCACTCCCGCGGCTTTAAAGATGCGGATGATTTTACCCAGTTGGCCCACATATATCCAGTGAAGTTCGTGAACCAGGGATTCCAGGGCCGGATCGGTCTCGCCCCGGTGGGCCACCGCGATGACTGCGGCGCCCTGTTGGCGGGCGGCCTGGGCGAACAGGAGGGGGAACTGGCCCTTACCCGCGATTAAGCCGATGTTCTCGGACATCTGCCGGGAGCAGGCCCCGTTCCGAAGACTCCAAAAAAGCCAGGAGGTGCTGAATCTCAGGAGTCTGGGGCAATTCTTCTTTGATTCTGTTTATGGCTTCCTTCTGGTTTATTTCCGATAAAAACAGCAGTTCGTAGGCCTTTTTCAGGGGTTGGAGGGTAGTATCGTTAAAACCATGCCGCTTCAGCCCCACCAGGTTGAGACCCACCAGCTTGGCCCGGTTGCCCACTGCCATGGCGTAAGGCGGGACGTCCCGATGCACTGCGGAACACCCGCCCACAAAGGCATGGCGGCCGATATGACAAAACTGGTGGACCGCCGAAAGCCCCCCCAGGATGGCGTAGTCCTCCACAATAATGTGGCCCCCCAGTGTGGCGGCGTTGGACATGATCACGCCGTTGCCTACCTGGCAATCGTGGGCCACGTGGGTATATGCCATTAACAGGTTGCCGTGGCCAATGCGAGTGACCCCGCCTCCTCCGGCCGTACCCCGGTGGAGTGTGGCAAACTCACGAATGGTATTGCCGTCGCCGATGATCAGTTGCGACTCTTCACCTTGAAATTTCAAGTCCTGGGGAATTTCGCCGATGACTGCAAATTGGAAGATTTCGCACTTGCTACCGATGGTGGTGAGGTCGCGAATCACCACGTGTGGACCGATATGAGTGTCGTGGCCGATTTTCACCCGCCCTTGGATAATACTATAGGGTCCTACGGTGACTCCCTCACCCAGCTCAACAGTCTCATCCACCAGGGCGGTGGGGTGGATATGAGGCATGTTCATTCCTCCCCCTGACCCACTGCGGCCATGAGTTCCCCTTCAGCCACCAGGGTCTGGTCCACGAAGGCCTGGGCCTTCATTTTCCAGAATTTCTTTCCCCCGCGCATGGATTCAACTTCAATGCGCAATTGATCTCCCGGAACTACTGGTTGGCGAAAGCGCATCTTGTCCAATCCCAGGAGGAAGAGGGAGGAGTTACCCAGGTGTTCCGGCAGGGAAAGGAGAGCCAGGATGCCCCCCACCTGGGCCATGGCCTCTGCGATGAGGACGCCGGGCATGATGGGGCGGCCGGGGAAATGCCCCTGGAAAAAGGGCTCGTTGATGGTAACATTCTTCAGCCCCACGATCCGCTTGCCCAACTCCAGGCTGAGGATGCGGTCCACCAATAGAAAGGGGTAGCGGTGAGGGAGAATTTTTTGGATTTCTTCCAGACCCAAGGTCTGAGGCGAGGTCATGATTCCGGCTCCTGCTTCAGTCTGGAGACAAGTTCTTGAACCCGTTGTTCCAACTGTTTCAATCTCTGATAGATGTCCGGGAGTTTGGGGATATGACCCATTTGCTGCAGCCACTCCCGGTGGGGCCGCGCCGGGGAACCCGATACTGTCTGACCCGCCGGGATAGAGTGGTTTACCCCGGATTGGGCCCCCACCTGGACTCCGTCTCCCAGTTCAAGATGACCGGCTATCCCCACCTGGCCTGCCAGGGCCACCCCTTTCCCCAGCTTGGTGGACCCGGACACTCCCACCTGGGCCACTAAAAAGGAATGCTCGCCCACATCCACATTATGGGCCAGGTGAACCAGGTTGTCCATCTTGACGCCCCGGCCCACCCGGGTGGCTCCCAGGGCGCCCCGGTCGATGGTGCAGTTGGCCCCGATTTCCACGTCATCTTCGATGACCACTGTTCCCAATTGGGGGATCTTGACATGACCGGCCTCTCCGGGCACAAAACCGAAGCCGTCGGAGCCGATCACCGTGCCGCTGTGAATAATGCACCGGGCTCCCACCGCACACCGCTCCCGGATGGTGACGTTGGGATAGACCAGGGTGTCGGCGCCTATCCGGACCTCAGCGCCGATAACGCAGCCGGGCATAAGGGTGACCCGGTCGCCCAGTTGGGTTCCGTCCCCGATAAAGACCAGGGGAGCAATGGAGACGTCCCGGCCCAGCGCCACTCCCTGGCCCAAAACGGCCTGCTCGCTGATACCTGGCCAACGGCGCACCGGGGGGGCAAACAGGGCCGCCACCCTGGCATAGGCCAAATAGGGGTGGGGCACAATGATCAAGGGCCGGGGCAACTCGGCATATTCCCGAGAAACGATAAACGCCGCGGCCCGGCTTTGAGCCACCAGGCGGGCAAACCGCCTCTGAGCAATGAAGGTGATCTCCCGATCACCGGCCTGGTCTATGGGAGCAATGCCCTCAATGGTTAGATCGGCCGGCCCCTGGAGATCTCCTTCCAGGTAAACCGCCAGTTCGCCCAGGGTCCGTGTCATGAGCCTTTAGCGGCCGAAGCGATGGCGCACTTTAGAACTTGCTGCGCACCTTATCGGTGATGTCCAGCTTGGGGTCCATGAAGAGCAATCCGGAGTTGCGCTTGTCTAAAACCAGATCCAGCTTCATCTCCGCGGCCACGCCTTTCACCGCTGTCTCCAATTTTTGGAACAACGGTTGGAGTTCCTTTTCCTGGAACTGGGCCAACTGTTTTTCGGCATCGGCTCCCTGGCGTTGAAACTCCTGCATTTTCTTTTCCAGCTCTTCAGCCTTGCGCTTCCGGGCGTCTTCCTTCATCACGGAAGCCTGTTTCTGAAAATCCTCCACTTGCTTTGCCAGGTCCTGGCGCCTCTGGGCAAAGGGCTTGCCCAGTTCCTCGGATTTGCGCTTGATGCTCTCCTGGACCCGTTTCCCTTCGGCGGACTTGGAAACCACATCCATACCATCCACGACACCAACTTTGAAATCGGCTTGCGCCGCGGCCAGCGGCGTCAAAACCAAGGCTGCGGTTAATATGAGCCCCATACCCAATTTAGACATGCAATCCTCCTAAGTTTCTCTTACTAAAATTAATCTCCGGCGAATGTAATCCACCGGGAAGTTTTTCTCAAAGGTTTTTGGTTTAGAAAGTTCCGCCCATGGTGAATTCCCAGGCACTGGAACGTTCCCAGGGGTGTTTCGATAGATTATAACCCCATTCCACCCGCAGGGGGCCCATGGGGGAGAACCAACGGAAACCGGCCCCGGCCGTGGGGCGGAAAAAGGGCCCGACATAATTGGGGCCGTAAACGTTACCGGCATCCACGAAGATAGTCCCAGAAAGCCCCAGCTTTTTGTATATGGGAAACCTGATTTCATGGTTCAATTGAATAAATCGCGGGCCGCCAATGCGTTCATTAGTAACCGGATCCCGAGGGCTGATCTCAGCATACTTAAAACCGCGGATGGTGTCGATACCGCCCAAATAGAACAGTTCGTAGGCTGGCATCTGGCCCCAGGTCAACTTGTTCATCGCGCCGACCCGGCCATGGAGCACCCCCACCAAACCCCATCTGATGGGGATATACCAGCCGGTTTCAGCAATGTAGCGCACATAAGCCGTATCGCCCCCCAACCCGGCCATTTCCACGGACACGCTGTTATCCGAACCCTGAGTGGGGGCGAACAGGGAATCCCGGGAGTCCCGCCGGATTACGAAGGAGGTAGCACTGGTATTATGGATTGTGGCAGCCTGTTGCAGGGTTTCCGCGGCGTTGGGCACCAGGTCTTGAAGTTGAACGTTCTCAAAGCGATACATCCAGAAGAGACGGGTGTACTTCCAGCGCAAGGGATGACTTAGGCGGAAGACCCCACCTGTGCTGATCCGGTTGTATTCGCTGTATTGCCTTTCCCAGTTAAAGGCGTCGATGCCCATACTTAGGGGCCGGTCAAAGAGAAAGGGCTCCACAAAGGAGAGGCGAAACCGGTGGGAAATGGAGCCTATGATCCCCTGGGCTTTGAGTTGCTGCCCGCGGCCGAACAGGTTGTTTTGGCTGATCTCCACCATACCCACCAGGCGGTCCTGAGTGCTGTAACCCGCGCCCAGCCCGAAGGTGCCTGTGGGCCGTTCTTTGACGGTGATCTTCAGGTTCATGCGGTTGGGAGCGCTTCCCGGGGTGGTGGCGAAATTGACATCCTCAAAATATTCCAGGCGCCTCAGATTCTTGATGCTCTCTTTAAGGTTGGTGGCGCTGAAGAGATCCTGCTCGTAAACCCGGAGTTCCCGGCGGATTACCTTATCCCGGGTCTTGATGTTGCCGCCGATGTCGATCCTTTCAAAATAAACCTTTTGCCCCTGATGGATGTCGAAAGTGACATCCACTCTCAAAGTTTCGTTGTTCTCTTTAATCAACGGTACGATATCCGCATTGGCGTAGCCCTGATCGGCATAAAAATCCGACAGGATGGTGAGGTCCTCCTGCAACACCTCCCGGCTATACACTTTGCCTTTGGGGGTTTTCAACAACTTCAATATCTTTTCTTTATCTTCCAGGAGATCACCGGTCAAATCGATCTTGCCCACCTGGTATTCGGGGCCTTCCTGGACTGGAATAGTGATATAGATCCATTTGCCTTTGACCTCGATTTTAGGTTCCCCGATTTTGGCCTTGATATAGCCATGGTTGTAGTAGAACGACGCGATTTTTTCCAGGTCCCGCTCCAACACATCCTTGTTCAGCTTACCCGCGCCGGTAATTAAAGAGACCAGATAAAAGCCCCGTTCTTTGGTTTCCATTACCTGCCGGAGTTTTCTGGAACTGAAGGCCTTGTTACCTTCAAACTCAATGTCTTTGATGGCCATTTTGCCGCCTTCATTGACTTTCAGTACCAGGTTTACTTCGTGCTCCGCCGCTGGCATCAGGTCATAAGTGATATGGGCTTCGTAATAGCCTTTTTCCCGGTACAACTGTTCGACTTTATTGATATCTTCCTTGATGGCGCCTTCCGAGGCGACCGAGAAAGGCTTGAGGTTCATGACTTCCAGGATTTTGTCCTTCTTTATTTTCCGGTTGCCTTCCACCATAATCTCCCGGATGGAAGGTTTTTCTTTCACCAGAACAGTGAGCACTCGGCCCTCCGGCGTGTCGCTGATATCCATCCGGACGTCCGTAAAATAGCCCATCTTGTAAATGGCTTTCAAATCTTCCCGCACGTGAGCCGGAGACAGGGTTTCTCCTTCCCGGGTTTGCATCACTCCCAGAATGGCGTCCTTTTCGATCCTGCGGTTACCCTTGACCACAATGCGGATAATCCTCTCCTTGCCTAAAATCTTCAGACTCAGTTCCTGGGCCAATTGGCGACTAAGGCCACTCAGGGCTGCAAGTCCGGTCCCTTGAAGTTTCAGGGAGGTAACCGCCATCTTGCCAGTCAAGTCCAGCATCCGGGCTTCCAGGGAAAGGGCGTCCGCCACCTTGATCAAGGTGCCATAAATCACAATATCCGCGCCGAGTTTTCTCCCGATTTGCTGGGCCAGAGCGTCATTTAGAGGCTCCTCCAGCCGGGAGAGTTCCTTGTTGACCTCTTCCGGAGGAGTGACAGTAAAGCCATCCGTCTTCAAACGCTCCCGGATCTCCTGGCTGATCTTTTCTCCCAGATGGGCCAGAGGTTCTTTACTGGCGATGGTAAAGGGGAAGACTGCGACCTTTTTGAAAACCAGTTCCTGCTCTTGGGCCAGAGCCGGTCCAAAGGCCGTCATAGTTAATGCCATCAGAAGGGATAAGGCGATCAGCCGTTGCGTCAACTTATGCCAATTTCCAAAAGTTCCTTCCTTTATTCTTCTATCCCCTTGAGGGGAGAGGGTTAAGGTGAAGGGTGAAAAAGAAAAAACTTTTGGCATTCGTTTGATTCTCCCTATAAAATTACTGCCTTGCCGTCCACCAGAGTGATTTGCCGATCCAGAGCCCGGGCCATCTCTAAGTTGTGGGTGACGATCACCGAAGTAAGGCCCCGCTCCCGGTTCAGTTCCATGATGAGTTCTTGCACCCGGCTCCCGCTTTTAGGATCCAGGTTGCCGGTGGGTTCATCCGCCAGGAGCACCTCGGGTCCCAGCACCAGGGCCCGGGCCACTGCCACCCGCTGCTGCTCGCCGCCGGACAGGGTGGAGACCCGGTGCGTCAAGCGGTCCTTCAACCCTACCCGCACCAGAATGGCTTCGGCTTGCTCATGGGCCACTGGTTTCGGCAGCCGGGCGATGAGCGCCGGCATCATCACATTTTCCAGGGCATTGAATTCGGCCAGCAGATGGTGAAATTGAAACACGAAACCGACCTTGTGATTGCGAAAAGCAGCCAGGGACCGGTCGTCCAGGGCGAAGACATCCCGCCCCTCCCACTCCACTTTCCCGGCGCTGGGACGCTCCAGGGTCCCCAGGATATGCAGCAGCGTCGATTTCCCGACTCCCGAGGCCCCCACCACTGCCAGAGTTTCGCCTTGGCGGATATCCAGGTCAACTCCAGTGAGCACCTCCACCTGAATGCCGTTATGACGGAAGGTCTTAACCAGCCCGCGGATCTCGATCTTCACCGGGCCCTGAGGAGTTGCATTCTCTGTCATGGAGTTCCTGATTGGTAAGCCACCTTATCACTTTAACCAGGGAGCGTCAATGGAGGTTTCAGGTTTTGGGTTTTGGGTTCTAGGTTGTAGGCAGCGCATTTGCAGTTTTTTAGCAACCTTTGCGTAATTGGATAACTCAAAGCAAGAATTGTTAAATCTATACTCCAAACGCAAGATCTGGTGCGTACCCTCCCAGACCTGAAAAACCTATCATTCGTACCTGATCGCCTCCACCGGGTCCAGCCGGGCCGCCTGCCACGAAGGATATAGGGTGGCCAAAAAGCTGATGGCCATGGCCGCAGCGACGATGGCCAATACATCGGGAACCTGGACCGTAACCGGCAGGGTGGAAATGTAATAGACATCCCGGGGCAACTTGATGAATTGGTACTTTTTCAAAATGGTGCATAGCCCCAGGCCCAACCCCAGGCCTCCCACTGTGCCCAGGCCTCCGATGATCAGGCCATTGATGATGAAGATTTGCATGATGCTCTGGCGGGTGGCCCCCATGGATTTGAGAATGGCGATATCCCTGGTCTTTTTCATGACCATCATAAATAATGTCGAAGCAATGCCGAAGGCCGCCACCAGGATAATCAGGGTCAGGATGATAAACATGGCGATCTTCTCCAGCTTCAATGCGGCAAAGAGACTGCGGTTCATATAAATCCAGTTGCGGGTATAAAAGGGCGGCCCCAGCTTTTTCTGGATGACCTCCGCCAGTTCTGCCGCGGCATAAATATCCTTGATTTCCACCTCCAGGCCGGTGACCCGGTGCCCCAGACCCAAAAATTCCTGAAGGGCCGGGATACTGGTGTAGACCAGGGAGGAGTCGAACTCGTACATGCCCGAGTGAAAGATGGCGACGACTCGAAAGGGCTTGGTACGCGGCATCCGGCCCATGGGCGTCAGGGTGCCCAAAGGGGAGACCACGTTCAGGTAGTCTCCCACCGTCAGGTTGAGGTTCTTGGCCAGTTCGTTGCCGATGGCGGCCCGGGGCGGTTCTTCGGGGTCCCCCTCCGCCAGCTCGGCGAATTTGCCCTGCACCACGTCCAGGGCCCGGGGCCCTCCCTGGCGGATCAATGCCGGGTCAATACCCCGGATGATCCCCCCCGCAATGTTGCCCGGGGAAGAATACATCACCTGGGTGTAGATGAAAGGGTCTACCGAGACCACCCCGGAGACTTCCTTGATCTTGGCGGCCACCTCCTGTTCGTCCGTGATACTGGCCCCGTGTTTAAGAACAATGACGTGGGCATTGACGCTGAGGATCTTTTTTTTCAGGTCCAGATCGAAGCCGGTCATCACCCCGATGACCACGATGAGGGCCATAACCCCTACCGTTACTCCAGCCACAGAGATGAAGGTGGACAGGGACAGAAACCCTTTCTGGCGTTTTATCCCCTTAAGCAGCCGCAAGGCTACGAAGGTTTCGAAAAAGCTCACCCTCGCTCTCCTTAGCCTTTATTCATAGCGGATGGCCTCCACCGGATTCAGGCGGGCTGCCTGCCAGGAAGGATAGAGGGAGGCAATCAGGGTGATGGCCAGGGCCGCCAGGATAATGGACAACAGGTCCAGGGCCTGGATCTGCACCGGCAAGGTTTCCAGATAATAGATTTCTTTTGGCAGTTTGATGAATTGATATTTCTTCAACAACTCGCACAGGGCCAAGCCCGACAAGACCCCTAAAGAGGTGCCTGCCAATCCGATAAAAAGGCCGTTCAGGACAAAAATCTGAATGACGCTGCGGCTGGTGGCCCCCATGGATTTTAGGATAGCAATATCCCTGGTCTTTCTCATAACCATCATAAAGAGGGTAGAGGCGATGCCGAAGGCCGCCACCATAATGATCAGCGTCAAAATTATGAACATGGTGACTTTTTGCATTTTTAACGCCGCAAACAAAGGGCCGTGCATCTTCTGCCAGTCTTTAGTAAAAAAGGGGGCGCCCAGTTTTTCGGCAATGGCATGGGCCACTGGGCCTACGGCATAAATATCTTTGACCTGCACTTCCAGGCCGGTGACCTGGTGGCCCATCCCTAAAAATTCCTGCATCCGGGGAATGCTTAGAAACATGAGCCCTGAATCAAATTCATACATGCCGGTATGGAAAATGGCGCCAACCCGGAATGATTTCAGGGTGGGCCGCCGCCCTGTGTCTGTGCGGCTTCCCAGGGGAGAGATGATATTCAGATAGCTGCCCACTTTAAGATTGAGGGTTTTGGCCATCTCATTGCCGATAGCTATGGCGGGTGTTTCCTCTGGCTCCCCAGTCGTCAGATCGCTCCACTGCCCCTGTTGGAGCGTCAGGCCGGTGGGACCTCCGGCAGTCAGGAGCCCCGGCGCGATGCCCCGCAGCACTCCCCCGGAAAGGCCTTCCCCCGAGGACACCATTACCTGGGTATAAATGAAGGGATGGGCAGCGCTCACCCCAGGGAGATTACTCACCTCATGGGCAATCTGTTCGTAATCGGTAAAGAGGGAGCCTTTTTTCAGAACAAGGATGTGCGCATTGATCCCCAGGATCTTTTTTTCCATTTCCTGGGTATATCCGGTCATTACCCCAATGACCACGATGAGGGCCATGACCCCCACCATGACTCCCACCACGGAGATGAAGGTGGACAGAGAGAGAAAACCTCTTTGGCGCTTGACTCCCTTAAGCAAGCGCAAGGCCACGAACGACTCGAAAAACCCCAAGGAGCTTACCTCTCCGGCCTGAGGAGCGGAAACAAAATGACGTCCCGGATGGAGGGCGAATCGGTGAGGAGCATCACCAGCCGGTCGATGCCGATGCCTTCGCCGGCAGTGGGGGGCATGCCTTGTTCCAGCGCCGTGATGAAGTCCTCGTCCAAGGCGTGGGGCATCTCTTCGTCGCCCGCGGCGTGAGCGGCCAACTGGGCTTCGAAGCGTTGACGCTGATCCAGAGGGTCATTGAGCTCGGAGAAGGCGTTGGCCATCTCCCGCCCGGCGATGAACAGCTCGAACCGGTCCACCACCTCCGGGTCGGCATCGCTGCTCCGGGACAAAGGGGAAGTCTCCCGGGGATAACCCAATACAAAAGTGGGCTGCTGGAGGCGGGCTTCCACCTTGAGATCGAAGAGTTTGGTAAGAGCCCGGCCGTACCCTTCCCCCGGGCGCAGGGTGACCCCTTCTTCCCGGGCCAAAGCCACCAGGGCTTCCCGGTCCCGCACCACTTCAGCCGGGATGCCTCCGATCCGGGTCAGGGACTCCCGCAAATCCAACCGCGTCCAAGGCGGCGTAAGGTCGATCTCCTCTCCCTGGTAAATCAGCCTCGTGCTCCCCAGGACCTCCAGGGCCACTTGAGCGATCATCTCCTCGGTCAAGACCATCAGGTCCTCGTAGGTGGCATAGGCCTGGTAGAACTCCAACATGGTGAATTCCGGGTTGTGCTGGATGGACAGCCCTTCGTTGCGGAAATTCCGGTTGATTTCGAAGACCCGGTCGAAGCCGCCGATCACCAGGCGCTTCAGATAGAGTTCCGGCGCGATCCTCAGAAACAGCTTCATGTCCAAGGCCTGGTGATGGGTGACGAAGGGGCGGGCCGTGGCGCCTCCGGGAATAGGCTGCATCATGGGGGTTTCCACTTCCAGGAAGCCCCGGGCCTCCAGGAATTGCCGCATCAGACTGATTATCGCCGACCGCTTGACAAAGACCTCCCGCACTTGGGGATTGACCATCAGGTCGAGATAGCGCTGGCGGTACCTGGTCTCCACGTCGGTCAGGCCGTGGTATTTTTCCGGCAAGGGCAAAAGCGCTTTGGTGAGTAGGACGAATTTGGACACCGCCAGGGTGAGTTCCCCGGTCTTGGTGCGAAACAGGGTGCCCTCAAACCCTACGATGTCTCCCAGGTCCAGGCGTTTGAACCGGGCAAAATCATCAGCGCCCAGCACCTGTTTCTGGACGTAGGCCTGGATGCGGCTGGTGCCGTCCTGGATGTGGCAAAAGCTGGCTTTGCCGAACTCTCTCAACAGCATGAGGCGGCCCGCCAGGCGGAAGGTATGGTTCAGCTCCTCCAGATCGGGCCCGGTCAGCGCTCCAAATTCTTCCAGAATCCGGGCAATGCTGTGGGTGGGGAAAAAGCGGTTATAGAAGGGATCGATGCCCTGCGCTCTCAGATCCGTGAGTTTTTGCAATCGCTGGGTGCGGATATTATCGGATTGTGCCATGCGATTCAGCCTGTTGGTCAATGCGGTGAATTTGTCCTTAAACTTTCATTTTTTAATTTATTCCCCGTCCTTAGTCAAGGATTAAAGCCCGATTCACCGTACAAGAGTCTGCCGGCTCGGCTCCTTGGCACCAATCCTTAAAGAAAATCACAGGAGGTTTAGATAAGCCATTGAAAACTTGTAGTCAGTGCGTAATTTTGCTAACATATAACTTTGGGATGTTTTCTTTAGAATTTTTTACCCTCGAGATTAAAACCACTGCCGGGACCGACATTCTGGACCTCACGGACGCCGTGACGGCCCAAATCCGGGAAACCGGGGTGACCGAGGGATTGCTTACCCTATTCATCTCCGGGTCCACCGCGGCCCTGAGCACCATCGAGTTCGAGTCCGGCGTGGTCAACGATTTGCGGGCCGCCATCCACCGCCTCTTCCCCCAAGACCTCCCGTACGATCACGACCGTCGCTGGGGCGACGGCAACGGCTATTCCCACGTGCGCGCCGCCTTTCTCAAGCCGTCCCTGACCATCCCCATCGCCGGCGGCAGCCTCTTGTTGGGGACCTGGCAGCAGATCGTCCTGCTGGACTTCGACAACCGGCCCCGCCAGCGCCGCATCCAGGGCCAGGTGATGGGGCTCTATCCAGACCAAGGGTAATCTCCGTCCGCCCAAAATAATTCTCCCATGGCCACCGCCCAACTTACCTTCGAAGACAATTCCCTGGCCCAGGCCCTTTATGGCGAGCACGGCAAACACCTGGCCATCATCAGCCGCAGTTTAGGGGTGAAACACCAGGTCCGGGGCAACCAGGTAGCCCTCCAGGGGCCGGAGGCCAACTTGCGTCTGGCGCAGCGCGTGCTTCAAGAACTTTACGGGCTGCTGCAGTCGGGGTATCCGGTCCTGGCACAGGACGTGCAATACACTATAAAGATTCTTCAGGACAAGGAGAGCGCCTCCGTAAAGGATATCTTCCTGGACACGGTTTACATTTCCGCCATGAAGCGGCGCATCTCTCCCAAGAGCCTGAACCAGAAACGTTATATTGAAGCCATTCGCAGCCGTGACATCGTTTTCGGCATCGGTCCTGCGGGCACCGGAAAAACCTATCTGGCCATGGCCATGGCAGTGGCCGCGTTGATGCACAATGACGTCATCCGAATCGTCCTGGCCCGGCCCGCGGTGGAGGCGGGAGAAAAGCTGGGTTTCCTTCCGGGCGACCTGGCTGAGAAAGTGAACCCCTATTTACGTCCTCTTTATGATGCACTTCATGATATGATGGACTTCGAAAAGGCCAGTCGGCTGGTGCAGCGGGGCACCATTGAAGTGGCTCCACTGGCTTTTATGCGGGGCCGGACTTTGAACGATTCGTTCGTTATTCTGGACGAGGCCCAAAATACCACGTCCGAGCAGATGATGATGTTTTTGACTCGCCTGGGATTCGGCTCCAAAGCGGTTATCACCGGGGACGTCACCCAGATCGACCTGCCTCCCGGAGCTCTGTCAGGCCTGGTGGAAGCCCGGGACCTCCTCAAGGGGGTAGAGGGCATCGCCTTCGTCCACTTCACCGAAAAGGACGTAGTGCGGCATCCCCTGGTGCAGGACATCATCCGGGCTTATGACTACCGTCGAGCCCGTCGGGCCGGAAAAGAGGAAGAACCGCCGCTTACATGATGAATTTATCACAGACAGGCCTGGGCTAACCGCCCGGGCCGGCGGAGCATCCTTATGGCTGACAAAGACGTGCCCAATGCCATCAGCCGGTTCTTCGGCCTGGGGCGTAGTCTGCGCGCTAAATTTCCCATGCCGTTCTCTAGGAAAAGTCTCCTGCCTCCTTGGCAGGGGCAGGGAGCCAAGATCGCGCTGCTGGTGGGCTTAAGCCTGATAATGGCCCTCATCCTGTCCCCCAGGATTTCCGCCCCCTTGGGGAAGTACCGGGTGGGTGATGTGGCCCAGGAAAATGTCAGGGCCACCGGCGAATTCCTGGTGGAGGATGTGGAGACCACCGTTAAAAAGCGGGAAGAGTTAATGACTCAAGTCCCCCCGGTTTTTGATTTGCAGGAGCAATTGGGGGAGCAGGTCCAGCAGCGGCTCCAAAAAGCCATGGACTTTATGCGGCGAATCTCCCAGGAAACCGCGTTGCCAACCCAGGAAGGCCGGACCAACCCCAGACCCCCCTATAGAGTCCTCTTGGAGCACAAGTCCGAATTCGATAATATCCTGGGAGTCAGCATCCCTAAACCTACCTTTCAACTCTTGGCCAAGTCCGAATTTTCGCCCTATTTGGAAGCTATGCTTAACCAAATCCTGGCCCAGTTTTTCAGCCAGGGCGTGATCAGCAGCCGCACCATCCTCCAGTCGGAACCGCGGGAAATCCTGGTGCGCCGTCTGCCTTCCCACAAGGAGACCTTGGAACGTCCGCCTTTTTCCTTTATAGAGTTGGGTGAGGGGCGAAAATCTGCGGCCGGATATTGCCGGGACGTGGCCGTGGAGGTATCTCCCGCCGACCGCTGGTTGGTATGCGACCTTACCCAGCTTCTGCTGGTACCCAACGTCTCCCCCAATTGGGCCGAAACCCATGCACGCCAGGAAGCCAGCCTCAAACAGTTACAGCCCGTTTACTTTAAAGTAAAACGGGGTGAGATTCTGGTGCGGGAGGGAGAACGCATTACCCCTATGCACCTGGTTAAGTTGCAGGCTCAGAGCAAAATCTACCCACGCAGCCGCGGCGTTCTTATCTTCCTGGGCCTGTTCTTGAGCCTTGCAGTTCTCCTTCTGGTCTCCTATAAACTGGCCCGCCTCGCTCTGCGCCAATTTTCCAACCACATGAGGGACCTGATCTTCGTTGCAGCCCTGCTTGTGGTGGCTACCCTCCTGAACAAAGGACTCCTGGTGCTGGGGGACAACCTCTCCCGGAACCTTCCCCTGGTGAGCCAAAACCTGGTTTATATCCTGCCTCAAGGTTTGGCCGCCATTTTTGCCGCCATGTTTTTAGGGCTGGAAACGGGGGTAGGCGTAGCTTTCCTTGGCGCCACTTTCACCGCTCTCCTGGTGGATAGACCGTTCCCCCTCTTCATTTACCTAAGCATTGCCGGCATGGTGGGAGTCTGGGGTGTGAAAAATTGCCGTCGGCGCAACGCCTTGATTCAAACCGGCTTGTGCATCGCCGCGGTCAACATGATTCTACTGGCTGCCTTTAAATTGTTGGAGTTCCCCTTCACCGGGAGAGACCTCCTCGTCGGTGAGAGCTTTGCCCTCAGCGGTGGGGTGATTACCGGCATCCTGGCCCTGGGCCTGACTCCTATTATGGAAACGCTGTTCCGCTACTCTTCCAATATCCGCCTCCTGGAACTTTTGAACCTGGATCAGCCTATGCTGAAGGAACTGATGCTCATCGCCCCGGGGACTTACCATCACTCTATGGTCGTGGGGCAGATGGTGGAAGCCGCCGCCGAGACCATCGGTGCCAATCCCATGCTGGCCAAGGCCGCGGCCTATTACCATGACCTTGGCAAAATCAAAAAACCGGCCTATTTTGTGGAAAATCAGATGGGCGGAGAAAACAAGCATGAGAAGCTGGCTCCTTCCATGAGCAGCCTCATCCTTATCTCCCATGTGAAGGACGGTGTGGACCTGGCTAGGAAACATAAGTTGGGGGATAGTATTACCGAAATCATCCGGCAGCACCACGGCACCAACATGATTACCTATTTCTTTCACAAGGCCAAAACCCAAGCAGCCAACCCCAACCAAGTTAATTTGGAGGACTACCGCTATCCGGGTCCCAAACCCCAGACCAAGGAAGCCGGATTGGTGCTATTGGCGGACCAGGTAGAGGCGGCCTCCCGGACTCTGGACGACCCCACTCCGGCCCGCATCCAGGGGATGGTGCAGAAAATCATTAATAATGTCTTTGCAGACGGCCAACTTGATGAATGTGAGCTCACCCTGAAAGACCTCCACCACATCGCTAGGAGTTTTAATAAGATCCTGAGCGGCATCTTCCACCAGCGCATTCATTATCCCCAGGCCCCGGATAAGAAGAAGTCCAATGAAGATCTGGATAAGCAACCGCCAAAGAAAAACGGTCCTAAGTCAGGAGAATCTCCGGAAAAAAGCCGCGACGATCTTAGACGCCTTGGGCTGGTCTAAGGGGGAACTGAGCCTTACCCTGATCAATGACCGGGCCATGGCGCGCCTAAACCGGGCTACCTTCGGGCGCCGCGGCCCCACCAACGTCATCGCCTTTCCCCTGGATGCGGAACAGTCGCCCTCGCCCCTTGGATTGCAGCACGGGGCGGCCAGCCCACCCCCAGCTGGACCTTCCCATGTACTTTCTGAAGCCGGCCCACCTCAGCTATTGGGCGAGGTGGTGATCTCTCTGGAAACCACCCGCCGCCAGGCCCAGGAATTAGGCTGGCCTTGGCCGGAACTGCTGGATTTTTTCGTGATCCACGGCATATTACACCTGCTGGGCTACGACCATAAGGACCCTGCCGCCGAAGCAGACATGAATTCCCGGGCCTGGGAATTGATGAGTGTCCTTTACCCCGGCCGCCGGTGGGACCAGGAATTCTAGACCATCCAGGGGTTTCCTCCCATTATCCAGATTCGCCCTAAGAAGGCGCACCCGCAGTTGCGCTCCTGCCGCCGGTTGAATCATAAATCCCCTAATGTGTGTGCCATAAACCGTAACAAACGGTTGCCGGAGGCCGGGTAAAAGGATTATAAATAAATTTTCGTGCCACTTTATTAAGGAGGATTGCTGTGCCGCGTTTGGAAGTTAATGTTGATCATGTGGCCACCTTGCGTCAGGCCCGCCGCATCGATGAGCCTGATCCGGTAACCGCCGCAGCCCTGGCAGAGCTGGCCGGCGCCGACGGTATCATCGTCCACTTGCGGGAAGACCGCCGCCACATTCAGGACCGGGACCTGGAACTGCTGCGCCAAACCGTAAAGACCCGTCTCAACCTGGAGATGGCCGCCACTGGGGAGATGTTGGAAATCGCCCGGGGGGTGAAGCCCGACCTGGTGACCCTGGTGCCGGAGAAACGCGAGGAACTCACCACCGAAGGGGGCCTGGAAGTGGCAGGCAATAAGGCTTTTCTGCAAAACTATGTCCAGGACCTGAAGGAAACCGGCCTCCGGGTCAGCCTCTTCGTGGACCCGGTTAACCATCAGATCGACGCGGCCAAAGACGTGGGAGCCGAATGGGTGGAGCTGCACACCGGCACCTACGCCGACGCCCTCACCCGGGCTGAAGCCACCCGGCTCTTCCAGGAACTGATCAACGCCGCACGGCACGCCCGTAGCCTGGGGTTGAAGGTTAAGTGCGGCCACGGCCTCAACTACCGGAACATCAAGCCGTTCCGGGGCCGGGACGAATTCGCCGAATTCTCTATCGGCCACAGCATCATGGCCCGGGCCATCCTGGTGGGGATCGAGCGGGCCGTCCGGGAAATGGTGGAACTTATCCGATGGTAATATTCTCTGCAGCCGCAGGCTTTACCGTGAAAAACCAAATCCCCCTAAATCCCCCTTTTGCAAAGGGGGACTTTAACTCCCCCCTTTGAAAAGGGGGGCAGGGGGGGATTTTTTTATTCCCCGGGGGTGTAACCCAGGTGGTTCATCCAGGTTTAGCCTGCGCTAAAGGCCAGCTGATTCGCAGGGTGCGCTTGGCGCACCATTTAAAGGCAAAAGAAGGTCCCATGGAAAACTTCCACAAGAATAAACCCGAAAGAGCGCAGATGAAAGCTCTCTCTTTCGGCATAGTCAGCGATATCAGCCAGCTCCTGGCGGATAAAGGGTTTGGTCAAAACCCCATTGACATCGTGGAGGCCATGGCCTTCGCGATGTTTATTATCGCCGATACCTACTCGCTGGCCAAACCCGACAAAAACCAGGCCATAGAGACGATCCATGGCTTTTATGATGATATGCAAGACCACTTTATTAATAAGGTTATCATCGCAGATCACCAGATTACCGACGCTACCGAAATTCAGTCGGTTTCGGATAAATTTTTTGATCTGAGCAGAACCAGGTATGCCCAGTATGGGGAAAAATTCAAACAGGATATCGCCGATTCCATGGGCAGCAAGTGTGCGACTACGGTGAACTATCTTCTGGACAATCTTTTTATCGAACCTCTGAATACGGAAGAAAAGATTCAATTGATGAGTGCAGTTTCGGATAAAGTCATCTATTTTTGGACTGGCTGCATCCAGAACTTCAAATAAAAACCAGAGAAAAATGTGGCGCCGGCGCCCTCGCCGGCGAAAAACTGAGAACCACATGGCCCAAAAATCCTCCCCGCCACCCCTGACCCTGGAGGACTTCTCCGGGATAATGGCCGCCCACCGGCAATGGCTGGACTCAGGGGGGCACGAGGGGCAAAAGGCCGAGTTAGCGGGAGCCAATTTAGAGGGGCTCGATCTTAGCGGTTACAATCTCTCCCACCTGGATTTTCGGGGAGCCAATCTCGCCCGGGTCAAATTCGGCGACGCGAGCGTGGAGGGCGCCAATTTTAAGGCTGCCGATTTGCGGGAGGCCGAACTGAGCGGAGTGCGGGGGCTGCTGGCGCCCCAGCTGGCCGGGGCCGACCTGGCCGGGGCCCGGCTGCCGGAAGACCTCCAGGAATTTGCCGGCCTGAAGCACGTGGACGCCGCCTCCAGCCACGTTCAGAAGATCTTTTTCCTCCTGCTCCTGGTGTGCGTTTACTGCGGACTCACCATCGCGGTCACCACCGATGCTAATCTCTTGAACAATTTCGCCGAAACTCCCCTGCCCATCATTGGCACCAAGATCAACCTGGTCATGTTCTACTGGGCCGCGCCCTTTCTGCTGCTTTGCATCTACCTCTATTTCCAGCTCTGCCTGCAGCGCCTCTGGGAGGCCCTGGTGGAGCTGCCCGCGGTCTTTACCGACGGCCTGCCCCTGCCCCACCGGGTCCACCCCTGGCTGTGGAACGGCCTGGTCTGGGCCTATTCTCCCCGGTTGCGGGACTGCCGCCCGCCGCTCCTGGGTCTTCAAAAAAAACTGGCCGAATTCCTGGTCTGGTGGGCGGGACCTTTGACGATCCTGATTCTGTGGTACCGGTATTTACCCGCCCATCACTGGCCCATCACCGTCATTCAAATGCTTCTGTTGACCCTGTCCCTGAGCTGGGCGCTGTCCTTTTACCTGCTCACCCGGGCCACCTTAGCCCTGAAAGAGAAAATCTCCCCCCTAACTTCCTTTCTCATCCGGGCCACCTTGGACCGGGAAGAGAAAAAACCGATTCGTTCGAAGCTGGGGATAGTTGCCAGCGCCATAAGCGAGTATCTGTTCGTTTCCGTGATTATGGCGTTATTATTTATATTGTCACGAGGCTCGATTGACGGGTTGGGTAATCGCCCTTGGGTCCGCGCCGATCTGAGGGAAGCCGACGTGTCGCTGAAGCCGCCCCAATGGACCGGCAAGGCCGCGGACCTAGATTTGGTCAGGGGGGCCTCCCTCCGGCGAAGAAACCTGCAGGATGCCGCCGCCTACGAGGCTTTCCTGGTTAAAGCCGACTTGAGTGAGGCCGACTTGCAGTACGCCGACCTATCTGGGGCCAATTTGCAGCAAGCCAACCTGTCATTTGCCGACTTGCGGGGCGCCGATCTGGAGGAGGCCAATTTGCAGCAAGCTAACCTGGAATGGGCCAAGTTGACGGGAGCCAACCTGGACGGGACCGACTTCCGGGAGGCTAAGGGGCTTGAGAAAGAACAAGTGCTGATTTCCTTCTGTTGGCCGCTGGCTAAATATTCCCAGGAGTCGCTGAAGACTTTGGGACTCCCTTCAGACCACAACGAGCGCCTTAATAAGAAGGACTTAAGCGGGTACCAGTTGCCCCGGACCGAACTGCGAGAAGCCAATCTTCACGAGTTCAATATCCGCAGAGCCAACCTGCTTTTTGCTAACTTGGTGTATGCCATCCTGGTACGGGCTAACTTGCAGCAAGCTAACCTGGAAGGGGCCAACTTGGAGGGAGCCAGCCTGTCAGGAGCCAACTTGCAGCAGGCCAATCTGTCAGATGCCGAGTTACAGGAGGCCTACCTTGAAGGGGCCGATTTCCAGGAAGCCAAGGGGCTTGAGAGAGATCAGGTGAGGGCAGCGCATTGCTGGCCGTTGGCTAAATATTCTCCGGAGATGGTGACGACGTTGGGATTCCCTCCAGAGCACAACGAGCGCCTGAATAAGAAAGATTTAAGCGGCTACCATTTGGCCGGGGCCGACCTCTCTGGTGGTATTGGGTTGAACACCGATCTGAAGGGTTTCAATCTCCGGGGCGCTAATCTGCAAGGTGCCAACCTGTATTGCGCCGACCTCACCGGGTCCAACCTTACCGGGTCCGCCCTGCGCGGCGCCGTCCTCTTTAGAGCCAATCTCAAAGGCGCCGATCTACGCGGCGCCGACCTCAAGGAGGCCGATTTGCACAATGCCAACCTCGAAGGCGCCGATTTGCGCGGAGCCAAGGGCCTGACCCGGGAACAGCTTAAGTCGGCAATCATGGATGAAAATACCAAACTCCCGGAGGACCTGAAAGACCTGGTGCCTTCCAGGACAAAGAAACCTCAAGAAAACAAGTGAGACTATGAATTATATTGATTTACACGTCCATTCCACTGCCTCTGATGGCTCTTATCCGCCAGCGGAGGTGGTGCGCCTGGCTAAAAAGGGCGGTCTTGTCGCCATGGCTCTCACTGATCACGACACCGTGGACGGCCTGCCCGAAGCCGTCGCCGCAGGGGAGACTTATGGGGTGGAGGTCATCCCCGGGGTGGAGATCAGCGCCGTCTGCCCCGGCGGCACCATGCACATCCTGGGGCTTTTCGTGGACTACCACAACGGCCTTTTGGATTCGCGCCTGGCAGTGCTCAAGCAGGCCCGCCTGGACCGCAACCCCCGGATCATCGCTAAACTGAACGACCTGGGCATCCCTATCAGCCTGGCCCGAGTGGAGGAGATTTCCGGCGGCGGCCAGGTGGGCCGGCCCCACATCGCCCGGGCCCTCATGGAGTTGGGCGTTGTCCGGGATCTGCAGGAGGCCTTTGACAAGTACCTGGGCTGGCACCGCCCCGCCTACGTCAGCAAGTTCCGGTTTCCCCCGGACCAGGCCCTGGCCATGATCCGAGAGGCTAAGGGCATCCCGGTCCTGGCTCATCCCTTTACACTCAATTTGGGTTCCGAGTTTGCCTTGAAAAACCGCATAATGGAATTGAAAGACCTGGGGTTGGCTGGCCTGGAAGTCTATTACTCCGAGCACACTCCGGAGCAGGAAGCCCTCTACCTCAAGCTGGCCCGGGAACTGGACCTCCTGGTCACCGGCGGCTCCGATTTTCACGGCCTCAACAAACCGGAAATCACCCTGGGTAGTATGGCTTCCCAAAAAAACCTCACCTATGACCTGGTGGAAGCCCTGAAGGCCTGGCGCCGCCGGGTCTATCCAGCTTCCTAGCATTATTCAACTTTTCAATATATACGTTACGGTCCCGGATTGGTGGGCGGAAGCCTCTCCCACGGCTTCCCGCCAAGCCAGGAGATAGAGGATCTCCGGTCCGGGGTTCCTGACCGCATGCGCGATCCCCGGCGGGATGTAGATCAGGGTGCTGTCTCCGGAAACGAGCCTCTCCTGAGTCTGGCCGGAAGCTGCCTCCCAGATGATGACCCCGTCGCCGTGGAACGGGTAGAGCCACTCTCCGTGGCCCGGATGGAGGTGGTTCCCCCGGGTATGTCCTGGCCGGATGGAAACCAAGTGAAAAGAATTGAAAATATCTTCGGGGGATTGAAGCCGGCCTTGCCAGGGAAAAAAGCTCATACCCCGGTCATCGCTGTGAATTTCGCTGCGAAGATCGATAAACTGCACTGCTGCCATCTGGCCTCCCTTAACGGCGGGGCTTGTATCGCTAACAATAGAGTTTCTTGCAAAGAGCCGTTTTGTCATCCTGAGCGAAGCGAAGGATCTCGTATTTTCATCTACTTATGAGATTCTTCGGTCGCTTCGCTCCCTCAGAATGACAGGCGCGGAGATATTTGCAAGATGCTCAGTAGCTTATAAATTAATGATTGCTTCTCAGAAATAAAGGGGCAGGGGCTTAATTTCCGAATTTTTCAGACTCTTCGCCGGTTGGCAGGGCCCAACGCTTCGGGCGGGCCTTGCATTTTCGCTTGGTTTTGGTAGAGTGGTGCCTTTGGAAAGAACTGTTGCCATTCGCCCCTATCGACCGCCATGGCCACAATCAATGATCTGGTACTGGTCCACCTGGACCGTAAGCCCTCGTTTTACGCCCGCATCAACGATATCAACCCTGATGTCAAGCGGGGCTGGTATCAAGTGGAATTGCTGGTGCTTAGCCTGCCCTCCCAGACCCTGATATGGATTCTGGAGGAAGCCCACCTCCAGGGGGCGGAGTTCACCATGGGAGGGAGGCCGGTAAGGCTGGTGTTAGTTCCCCCTAAAGACTTACGAGGTCCAGACTCTCCCACTCCGGAAAGCAAAGCCAAGGTTATCCCCCTGGTCCGCAAAACCTGATGGCGGTTGCGAGATTCGGGTTCAGGCCGCAAGATGCTACCTGAGCTGGTACATCCAATACTTCTGCCACCAGGGCAGCTTGCGCCAGATAAACAAAAGCTTCAGGTAATAGAGGTAACGGTGGCGTTTGAGGGCTTGCGTGACTTGCCGGGCCATTCCAGGGTCCACCACAGGTTGTCGGGGAGGGGCCGGTCGGGCCAGGACCTGGAAGGAGTCCCGGCGAAAAACCCGCAGCTGGTCTTCTTGCCATCCCGTCTTGGCCAGCAGCCACCCCAGGGTTTGGGGGCAAAAATAGAAGTTATGAGCCGGGGAGAACATCCGGCGGTAACTCACTTTGGGAGCCAGGACGTTGGGGGTTTCCAGGAAGAGCCGGGTGTCCGGGTGGGCATAGGTTCTGACCTGCTGTAAAAAGGCCAACGGATCAGGGAAATGTTCGATCACGTGGGAGGCCAGGATTAAATCGAACTGCTGAGCGTCGAAGCTCACATCTTCAAAATGCAGCGGGACAACCTCGAGACCGTAATGTTGGCGGGCATAGGCTGCCTGGTCCGGATCGGGCTCCACCGCCCACACCTGGGCCCCCAGGCTTTTCAGTTTACCACCCACCAGCCCCAATCCGCAGCCGATCTCCAGGACCCGGCCGCCGGGAGGAAAGATGGGCTGAATCATGGGCCATTGCAGGCGCCAGCGTTTCTCCAGCTTCCGTAGCTGCCGGGCATTATCCACCGCGCCAGTATGCCACTGGCGAGAGCTTATGGCCTCTTTTTGGCGATCCCGGTCTTCGATCACCGGGTTGTGGAAGACCAGGCCACACTGCCGGCATTCCACCGTGGTAATGATTAAACCCCGGTCCCGGCGCCGATTTACCAGGGAAGTGCTGCCATGTTCACAGATAGGGCAAAGGGTGGTTTGCATGAGGTTTCTTAAAAAATATAGTATTTCGGCATAATTGCCGCGAGGTCTTCAAGTCGATCTTGCCACCAGGTTATCGCTCAAGCTATTATATATTGTGATTGATTAACAATCTTAATAAAATAATTATAATGGCTTTTTGCCCGGGCTTCCGGGGCTGGAATTTTCCATGAGAATTTTACTGGTTCAACCGACTACCAAATATCCAAATCGCAAAGTCCTTCGCAGTAAAACCCGCTGGCTGGTGGGGATCACCCTGCCGTATCTGGCCGGTCTGACACCCAAAGGCATCCAGGTTGACCTGGTGGATGACCGATTATCTCCAATCCCTTATAATCGAGAATATGATCTGGTGGGGATCACCGCTACCTGTGCCACCGCCGAACGGGCCTACGAAATCGCCGCCGAGTTCCGCCAGCGGGGGCGGCAGGTGGTGATGGGCGGCTTTCATATCTCCCTCCACCCCGAGGAAGCCATGGAGCACTGCGACGCCGTGGTCGTGGGCGAGGCCGAGTCGGTATGGCATCAGGTGCTGGAGGACGCCCGGGTCAAACGCCTGAAACGCCGCTACCAGGCCTCGGAGTTTCACGATTTGACAGGACTGCCCCGCCCCCGTCTGGAGTTGCTGGACTACCGGCGTTACCGGGTCAAGATCCTGCCCACCCAGACCACCCGGGGCTGCCCCTACCACTGCGCCTTCTGCGAAGTTCCCATTGTTTACGGGCATACTTACCGGCGCCGGCCCCTGGGAGAGGTGATCGAAGAAATCAAGGCCAATGTCCGCATCACCGGCCTGAAAAACATTTACTTCATTGACGACAATCTCACCGGCCACCGGGATTACGCCAAGGAGCTGTTCAAGGCCCTGATGCCCTTGAACCTGAAGTGGAGCTGCCTCTGGACCATCAACACTTCCCGGGACGAAGAACTGCTGGACCTGGCCAAAAAATCGGGCTGCAACCACGTCAATATCGGCATTGAAAACGTCTGCCAGGAGTCCATTTCCTCCATCGAGAAGGTGCAGAACCCGGTGGTGGAGTATGAGTGGCTCCTGGGCCGCCTGCGGGAGCGGGGCATCTTTTACTCACTGAACTTCATGTTCGGGTTGGACGGGGACCACAAAGAGTTGTTTGATGAAACCCTGGCTTTCTTGGAAAAGATCAAGGCTCCCATGGCCTTTTTCAATGTGGCGACGCCGCGGCGGGGCACCCCCATGTGGGATCAGCTCCATCAAGAGGGTCGGGTGCACAACCCCGATGCAGAAAAATATTTAGGCATGGTCTGCAATTTTTTCCCGAAACACATGACTCCCGATGAATGCGAGGCCGGGGTTTGGCGGTGCTTTCAGCAATTTTACTCCTTTTCCTCCATCTGCCGCCGTTTGCTGATGCCTCCCACCAGTTATATTTTTCAGGGGTTGCCCAGCAACCTGTTTTTCCATTGGTCGGCCTCCCGGAAGATCGATCCGGTGGATTTTTATTAGGGCAACCTTTGCAAGAAAGGAAACGCCCCCGACAGACCCTCAAGAACGAATTGAACCGCCAAGGCGGCCATGATCAGCCCCATGATTCGGGTGAGCAGGCGGATGCCGGTGTCCTGCAGGTAATTCAAGAGGACCTGGGCAAAATGAAAGAAGATGTAGGCCAGGAAAAAGACCATTACCAGGGATAGCAAAATGAGGCTATCCTCCAAATAACTTTTGGACCGGCTGGTCAGGACCAATACGGTGGAGATGGCCCCCGGACCGCTGAGCAAAGGAACAGCCAAAGGGACCAAGGCTACTTCCCGGTAGTCGGCGGCATCCAAACTGGACGAGGTGTCGAAGCGGTTAAAGTGCCCGCGCCCCTCCAGCATATCGATGGCGATGCGAAACAGGACGAGGCCGCCGGCGATCTGAAAGGCCGGAATGGTGATGCCGATATACTGGAGGATAATGCGCCCCGCCAGAACAACCAGGGCCAGGATAAAGAAGGCATAAAGGCAGGCCTGCCAAGCCAGGCCCCGGGCCGCGGCGGGGGTATAGGCTGCGGATAAGGTCAAATAAGGGAAGATATTTCCCAGCGGGTCGATAATAATGAACAGGGAAATTAGACTGGTAATCAGAAAGGCCCCTGTCGGACTAATTAAATTTGGTTCCATAATCTGAGCGCGCTCGCCATGGAAGGGTGAATATGGCAAACTATCAGGTAAATAAAACTTACCAGGAAATTAATGATAAAATTAAGCGAGGTCAAGCGGTGGTGGTCACCGCCGAAGAAATTGTTGACATCGTCCGCCGCAAAGGCGAGGTGGAAGCGGCCCGGTCCGTGGACGTGGTGACCACAGGGACTTTTTCTCCCATGTGCTCTTCGGGCGCGTTTATCAATTTCGGTCATTCCAAGCCCCCCATCAAGGCGGCCCAGGTTTGGATCAACCATGTACCCGCCTATGCGGGTATCGCCGCGGTGGATATCTATATCGGCGCCACCGAACCTTGTGTGGAAGATCCCTTGAACAAGGTCTACCCCGGGGAGTTCAAATACGGCGGCGGCCACGTCATCCAGGATTTGGTGGCCGGCAAGACCGTCTACCTGAGGGCAGAGGCTTACGGCACCGACTGCTACCCCAACAAACATCTGGAGCGGGAAATAACCCTGAATCAGTTGACCAATGCCATTCTGTGCAACCCGCGCAACTGCTATCAAAATTACAACGTGGCGGTGAACCTTTCCAACCGGACCATCTACACCTACATGGGGCCGCTTCGCCCCCACGCCGGGAACGCCAATTATTGCACCGCGGGGGAACTCAGTCCCCTGTTCAATGATCCCTATTATCGCACCGTGGGGATCGGCACCCGCATTTTTCTGGGGGGAGGGGTGGGCTACGTAGTCTTTCCCGGCACCCAGCACAACCCGAAAAAACCCCGTGGAGAAAACGGGGTGCCCCTGGGGCCGGCTGGAACCCTGATGGTGGTGGGCGACATGAAACGGATGGATCCCCGGTACCTGGTGGGGGTAAGTTTTTTGGGATACGGCTGCTCTTTGGCGGTAGGGTTGGGAATTCCCATTCCGCTGCTGAATGAGGAAATGGCTCATTTCTGCGGGGTTAGCGATGCCGACCTCATGGCTCCCATCGTTGATTATGGTAGCGACTATCCCGCGGGTACGGGCAACATTTTGGGTCAGGTGAGTTATGCCCAACTGAAGAGCGGCAATCTCACTCTGGGCGACAAACAGGTGACCACGGTGCCCCTCTCCAGCATGGTCCGGGCCCGGGAGATCGCCCGGCACTTGCAGCAGTGGATCGAATCGGGGCGCTTTCTCCTGGGGGAACCGGTGGCGCCGTTGCCCTTAAATGACGAAGCCCACGATCTCAGCACCGCCGGCCACGATAGTTGAGACTTTGAATCCAATGTGGGGCGCACCTGGATTTGCGTCCTAAGAGAGTCTATCCGGCTTTTTTATTCACGGATTTTTATTGATCGCCAATCAAAAGCCTATTCAAAATTTAGAATTATATCTTCAGTGCCAACCCCGGGCGGCCCTGCTGTTCTCCGGCGGAGTTGATTCCAGTTTCTTGCTGGCCACGGCCGCGCGGGTATTGGGATCAGGGGTCACGGCCATAACCTTTACCGGGCCCCACACCGCGCCGGGGGAACTGGCCGCGGCCTGGGCCTTAGCTAGACACCTTAAAGTGCCCCATGTGGTCCGGAGATTTGATCCCCTGAGCCTTCCGGAATTTCGGCACAACACCCTTAAACGTTGCTATGCCTGCAAAAAAGCCATCATCACGCAGGCCTGGGAGATTGCCTCAGAGCTAAATCTCCCGGTTCTGTGGGACGGAACCAACCGGGATGATCTTGATGATTTTCGTCCCGGTTTCAAGGCCGTCCGGGAAATGGGGGTAGAAAGCCCGCTGCTGTTGGCGGGCCTCGGCAAAGAGAGCCTCCGCAACCTGAGTCCTGGTTTTGGCCTCGACGGTGCCAGGCCCTCCCAGAGTTGCCTGGCCACCCGCTTTCCCTATAACACAGAATTAAATGTAGATGATCTGGCCCGGGTGGGACGGGGCGAGGCCTGGCTAAGGCGCCGGGGCTTTTCCCGGGTGCGCCTTCGGGTACATGGGAACCGCGCTCGCCTGGAATTAGCGTTGCAAGAGTGGAGGGCCTTTCTATCACCGGAGGTGCACCGGCCCTTTACTGCCTTTATCGCGGGCTTGGGCTTTGAAGAAATCTCGTTGGATGGGCCCGGATGATTTTATCTGGAGCCCGGCGCAGGCAAAAAAAGGGCGAATGGCAAAAGTCGTTCCCGTTTTTTTGAAATGGGACAAAAACCAAAATCCCCTCTCCCTTCTTTGTCAAAGGGGGAACCATATTGAATTGCCTTTAAAATCCCCCTTTGGAAAAGGGGAATTAAGGCAGATTTAAAAAAATCAGCAATCGGCGCTAATTTTTTCCAGCCGCTATTGCTTTTCCAGAAAACCGAAAACAAAAAGCAAAGCAAAGCAAAACCTCTATTTATCATGAAAAAAATCATCAGAGCTCTGGGGCTCTTTTCCGGCGGGCTGGACAGCATGTTGGCCGCGGCGGTATTGCGAGCCCAGGGGCTGGAAGTCACCCTCATCTGTTTGGTAACTCCATTTTTTGGAGCCCGGCGGGCCCGGGAATCCGCCGCTCACCTGGGCCTGCCCTTGTGGGAGGTGGATATCACCGACAAATATTTGCCCCTTATTTATGATCCTCCCCACGGCTTGGGGCGGTACCACAACCCCTGTATCGACTGCCATATTCTGATGCTCCGGGAGGCCGGGGCACTGATGGAGGCCGAGGGCTTTGACCTGCTCTTTACCGGAGAGGTCCTGGGGCAGCGGCCCATGAGCCAGAACCGGGGCTCCCTAAACCTTATCGCCAAAGAATCAGGTTTTGCCGAGGTGCTGTTAAGACCTTTGAGCGCCAAATTCCTTAAAACCACCCGGCCAGAGTTGCTGGGTTGGGTGGACCGGGAGCGGTTGTTAAATCTTAGCGGCCGGGGACGTAAACGCCAGATGGTCATGGCCGAAGAATTCGGGATCACCCGCTATCCCGCGCCCGCGGGTGGGTGCCTCTTAACCGACCTGGGGTATGTGGCCCGGCTCAAGGAACTGCTGAGCTACCTGCAAGAGACACCGGTCTCTCGGCGAGATTTGGAGTTGCTCAAGTATGGCCGGCATTTTCGTCTGCCCGGAGGAACCAAGGCGGTGGTAGGTCGCACCCAACGGGAGAATGAGGCGCTTCTGGGTCTGAAAGCTCCGGGGGATTTCCTGGTGAAGGTGGAAAAAATCCCCGGCCCGCTGGTACTAGTCTACGGGGCCGAATCTGCGGCGGAACTGGAAGACGCCGCGATGCTGGCTGCGGCCTACAGCGATGCCAATCCGGGAACGCATGTGGAGGTTAAGGCCGAAAATGCCGGCCAGGAGCGGCTGTTCCGGCTCCATACTCCTGGCAAAGACCGGTTTAAGTCGTGGTTGCTGTGAGATTAAAGGGATAAGGAATTTTTTTATCAATGAGCAAAAAGGGAGGGCAAAAGCAAATAACCTTCGCCCTCCTTTTAATTTTAATAATTACTAGCGGGCTCCCACTGGCTGATAAAAGGCCAGATCATGGTCCCGCCAGCTCAAAACGTAACGCAATCCTTTGAGATTGATTTGGTGGGTTACCATCAAAAGCACCCGCTCCACCAGCCGACCATGATAGGGATGAGGCAAGATGGCAGTTATCAATTGCGGGGTTTCGAAGTCTTCACCGGTCAGGCTTTGGCCATATTCGTTTAGCATGGGGGTTTCCTTCTTAAAACATCATTCCCCTCGGGGAAACATTTTAATTAATTATATCATAATTACGAATAATGGCATGCCGCATGGAAGCAGATGTGCACTTATCCTTTTCAGCTCAAAGCCTCGCAGAGGCGGGGCACCAGGTGGTTGAAGTCCCCGTTGGACATCACTAAAACCACATCGCCGGAGCGCAGGTTCCGGAGCAGCCCTTCCAGAAGTAGGTCGGTATCGGGAAAGTAAAGCGCTTCCTTGCCGAGGCCCGTAAGGTCGGCCACCAACTGCCGAGAGGAAAATTGCTCCTCGGGCTCCACCTTCCACAGGTCCGGAGGCTCCCGCACCAAAATGAGGTCCGCGTCTTTAAAGGCCCTAGCATAAGGCTCCTGGAAGATTTTGCGTCGAGAGGTATTAGTGCGGGGCTCAAACGCGGCCACCAGGCGCCGGGCCGGGTAGGCCTGGCGCACCGCGGCCAGGGTTACTCCCACCGCTGTCGGATGATGGGCGAAGTCTTCCAGGACTAAAATCCCGTCAAATTCTCCGGCGATTTCCTGGCGTTTCTTGACCCCCCTAAACTCGGGTAAAACTTCTCTCAGGGCCAGGGGTTCGGCTCCCAACTCAGAGAGCACCGCTAACGCAGCCAGGGCATTCAAGACGTTGTGCTCCCCGACCATGGGCAGGAAAAACTCTCCCCACCGCGCCCCGTCTTTCAGGACTTCAAAGTTCATACCGCCGGGGGCCGGGCAAATTTTCGTGGCCCGCCAGGCGACATCGCCGCTAAGCCCATAAAAAGAGACGGCAGCGTGGTTACGCCCGCACACCTCCCGCACCAGAGGAGCGTCTCCCCAGGCCAGGACTCGCCCACCCGCCGGCACCGTGTCCAGGAAAGACTCGAAGGCCCGGATGATGCGGTCCAGGTCCGGGTAGATGTCGGCGTGATCGTATTCAATGGAGGTGAGCACCCCGGCCCGGGGCGTAAAGTGGACGAACTTGGGGCGCTTGTCGAAAAAGGCGGTGTCGTATTCATCCCCCTCCATGACTACGTAACGCCCGCGACCCACCCGGTAATTGGCCAGAAAATTCTTGGCGATCCCCCCTACCATAAACCCGGGGTCCAGCCCCAGACCATAAAGCAGCCAGGCGATAAGCGCGGTAGTGGTGGTTTTGCCGTGGGTGCCGGCCACCACGATGCTCTCTCGGTCGCCCACCAGGAAGCGGTTTAAGGCCTCCGGCAAGGAGAGGCGGGGCAGGTTGTTTGCCAGCACTGCCTGGGCCTCAAGGTTTTCCCGGCGGATGACGTTGCCCACCACCACCAGGTCGGGGACAGGGTCGAGGTTGGCCGGGCTGTAGCCGTTTTGGATAGAAATCCCCAGACCCTCAAGTAAGGTGCTCATGGGCGGGTAAACCTGCTCATCGGAGCCGGTCACAAGGTGGCCCTGCTCTTTCAGGATGCCGGCCAGAGCTGCCATGCCGGTGCCGCAGATGCCGAGGAGGTGGATGTGTTTTGTGGATTGTGTTGACATATCCGAGTTGCTCATGGCTAAAAATTAATCTTTGATAATGCAGTAGCTATGGGATTTGCCAAAAGGTCCGGCCTGTCATTCTGCAACAAACCATACAAGAATCTCAAAAAATGAGATTCTTCGCTGCGCTCAGAATGACAAATATAATCGGCTAAGCAGCAACATATTGGCAAACACTATACGCGATGGCGCCTCTTTACCTTTAAGACTAGCCAAACCCCAAAGCCCGGGACGCGGCTTCATGAAACCGGGGCCGGAAGGCGGCAATCTTGGTCTTATCGTCCCGGCCCAAGTGCACCCGGTTAGTCAATAAGACTACCATCAGGCCCGTCGTGAGGTCCAGCCAAAAAGAGGTGCCGGTGAACCCCAAATGGCCGACGCTGTTGGGTGAAAAATAACGCCCCGCGGCGCGAGTGGCCGGCGTCCCGCTGGGGGTGTCGAAGCCATAAGCCCGGTCCGCTTCAGGTGGTACCGTTAAGAAGTGTTTTGCCGCATCCGGGGTCAGCGGTCCGACCCCGTCGCCGCCGTAGGCGTGATACAGGCAAGCCACAAGTTCAAACACCTCCCGTCCCGGGCCGAACAGACCGGCCTGCCCCGCCACTCCGCCCGCGGCCCAGGCGTTTTCGTCGTGGACCTCGCCCGCGTCGGTGCGTCCGGCAATGAGACCTCTTTCCGTCGCAGCATATCTGGGGTATTCGGTTGTCAGAGCGGCTTGGGCGGGTTTAGGCAAAGGAATGAAGCCCAAAATATTCAATCCCAGGGGCCGGTAAATTTCTTCCTGGCAAAACTGGTTCAACCTCATGCCGCTGATGTGCTCCACCACCGCCTTCAGCAGCATGAAGCCCAGGTCGCTATAGACTGTGACGGTGGCCGGGACATGCTCCAAAGGGGCGGCCGCGGCTAGGCGTTCCAGAAGGGTAGGGCGGGCCGGCGCCGGAGCAGCCAGCACCTCCCGATAGAAAGGCCGCCAGGCGGGCAGGCCGGAGCGATGGGTTAGGATGCTCCCTAGAGTAAGGCCATGTTTGTCCGGCGGAAGCCAATCATTAGGGAGGACTTGTCCGAGAGATGTGGTCAGACTTACTTCCTGCCGCCCTGCCAGGACCATTAAGGCCAAAGCCGTGGCCAGGGGCTTGGTGAGGGAGGCCAGGTCGAAGACGGTCTCCATGTTTACTAACGCGTCTTGGGCGTCCCGGGACAGCCGCCCAGCAGCGCCTTCCCACAAGAGCTCTCCTTTAAGTCCTACCAGAGCCACCGCGGCGGTATAGACTTTCTGACTGACCCCGGATTCCAACAATTGTTGCAGAGGGGTCCAACGCTCAGACAAGGAAAACCCTCATAAATGGTGCGCAGCGCACCCTACGCTTTCTCCCTGGCTAAAGCGATCAGGGTGTCCAGAAGCTCCGGAAACGCGATGCCCGCAGCCTTGGCGGCCTGAGGAAATAGGCTGGTGGCGGTCATGCCGGGTATGGTATTGGTTTCCAGGACATAGATTTGACCATCACGGACCATCATGTCGGTGCGGGAATAGCCCCGGCAGCCCAGGGCCCGGTGAGCGGTCAGGGCGCATTCCTGAGCTTGACGGGTCAAATCGGCGTCAAGACGGGCCGGACAAATTTCTTCACTGGCGCCGGGCTGATACTTGGCTTCGTAATCAAAGAAGTCATATTTGCTGGTCGGGATGATCTCCACCAGAGGCAGGGACTGCAGCCGGTCGTTGCCCAGAACCCCGCCAGTAACTTCGGTGCCCTGGATGAATTCCTCCACCAGGACCCGGTTATCCAAGACAAAGGCGGCCTCCAGGCCGGATTTTAAGGTCTCAAGAGTCGCCGCCTTGGTAACCCCGATGCTGGAGCCTTCGTTCACCGGCTTGATTACCACCGGCAGTTTAAGAACCGCCTCGATTTCTCGGGGCGGAGGGGCTTCAGCGCGGTTAAAGATTAGGGCTTTGGGGACCTTGAGGCCAGCCTGTTGATAAAGGGTTTTGCTCAACTCTTTGTTCATGGCCAAAGCCGAAGCCAGAATCCCGGAGCCCTGGTAGGGGATCTCCAACAGGTCCAGGAGCCCCTGCATGGAGCCGTCTTCCCCGCCCCGCCCGTGCATGATGATGAGAGCCACATCCAGGTCATTGGCATCTTGCACCAGCCGCCCCAGGTCCGTCAGGGGATCATAGCGCCTGATGTCGTATTTGTCTTTATTGAGGGCCTGATAAACCTGGGTACCGCTTTTTAACGAGACTTCCCGTTCCGAGGATTTGCCCCCGGCGATGAGGGCAAGGCGCAACTTTCCCATGAATCCCTCCGGCAATGGTTAAGGTTTAATAAGTTGGATGGTTCCAGTGGCAAGGAGGTGAAGATTTTTTCTTCCAAGGCCCTGGATCTGGCTTCCGTGGCCTTGATGCGGGCCAGGGCGTCGGAGGTGCGACCATAACGCACCTTGAGGTCGGCAAAGCGGTCCTCCAGGGTAACCACCTGGTCATGGAGCACCCGTTTGTCGGCGTAATTGACTAACTCCGCCTCCCGCAAGGGTCTGGCATCAATGATTTCGGCAGAAAGATGCACGTGTTCCCGCACCACCTGGGCCACCTGGGGGTAGCCCAACCCCTCAAGAATTCCGGCCCCAAATTCGGCGTGATTAACCAGCGTACCCAGGCAGGCGGTTTTTCCCAGATCGTGTAGCAGGGCGCCAGCCTCCACCAACGGCAGACACAGATCAAGTCCGGCGTTCGCCAGGGCCTCACCCAAAAAGACCGCCACCTGCGTGACCCGAAAGCTGTGCTCCCGGATATTGGGGAGCATTTCGTGGATATCCATTAACTCCAGGCACTCGGCCCGGGAGGGAATTGCCAATGAAGGTGGTTTCTTCATAATATGAGAGCTAGTTAAGTGGACAATATGACATGCCAGTTTTTTCCCCTCCCCTGGTGGGAGGGGGTAGGGGGAGGGGGAATTAGAGCACTTTTTCCCACTCCCACCCTAACCCTCCCCCCCATCAACGGGGAGGGAATTATAAGACCTGTTAATTATGATACGACGCCTTTGCCCCTATATTCAACCTCAGTTCAGGCTTTTCTCACCAAAACCACCGCATACGCGGCCAGGCCTTCCCCCCGCCCCGCGAACCCCATGTGCTCGGTGGTAGTGGCCTTGATATTGACCTCATCCGGGGTTAATCCCAAAACGGGGGCCAGGCGAGCCTTCATTTCAGGGATATAAGGCGCCAGGCGAGGCTCTTGGGCCACTATGGTGGCATCCACGTTCACCGGCTGGAAACCCCGGCCCCGCACTACTTCCATGATGCGCTCCAGCAGGATGAGGCTGGAAATATCTTTAAAGGCCGGGTCCTTATCCGGGAAATGGGTGCCCAGATCGCCGGCCCCCACCGCGCCCAGGAGGGCGTCCCCCACGGCATGGCTCAGGACGTCGGCGTCAGAATGGCCCAGGAGCCCCTTGGTGTGAGGAATTTCCACCCCGCCCAGGATCAGGGGGCGCCCCGGCACCAGCCGGTGGGCGTCATACCCCAGCCCGACCCGCATTTTTCTTCCTCCGCCGCAGGGCAAAGATGGCTTCCGCCAGCATCAGGTCATCCGGGGTGGTTATCTTCAGATTAAACGGGGAACCCTGAACCACCGCCACCGGCTGCTGCAGTTCTTCCAATAGTGAAGCCTCGTCAGTGCCGTAGAAGTTACGGCTGTAAGCCTCGGTGAAAGCCCGCCATAAGAGGGCGGTCTGGAAGGCCTGAGGGGTCTGGATCTGCCAAATGTCGGTGCGCTCCAGGGTCTGGTGCACCTTGCCTTCAGCATTCACTCTCTTCAGGGTGTCCTGGGCCGGCAACCCCAGTACTGCGCCGCCATGCCGCCGGGCGGCCTCAATGACCTGGCGCACCTGATCCTGCGTCACGAAAGGCCGGACGCCATCGTGCACCAGGACGATCTCCAGCTCATCTTCGTTTTTCAAGGCCTTAAGGGCGTGATAAACGCTATCTTGGCGCTCCTTGCCTCCGGGCACCAGACGCAAGACCTTTTTGAAATTGAAAGGTGCGATAACGGTTTCCTGGCAGTAGTCCAGATCCTCAGGATGAACTACAACCGTTACCTGTCGGACCTCGGGCATGGTTTCGAAGATCTTCAAGGTGTGGGCCAGGATGGGTTTGCCCGCCAGATGGAGATACGGCTTGGGGATGTGGTGTCCCATGCGTTTTCCCACTCCTGCGGCGGCGATGATGGCGGCAATCATGAGGGTCGCCCTTTGAGCGGCACTTGGCAGGAAACCCGACCGGCCCGACCGGGCAGACGCTGGGACGTCACCTGGGCCACCGGCAACTTGTCCGGTTCCCGCAGGAGCTGCCGGGCCCAATCCTCCAACCTGAAGAACTCCACCCCTCGCTGCCGGCAGGAGGCCAGCAGCCGGGTAAACTCACCCAGGAAAGGCCCGCCCTCGACTTCGGCATGAATGGTGAGGACCTGGGGCGGACTGTTTTCCAGGCGGGACAAGACCAGGCTCGTAAAATCCCGGGCGCGGCAGCCGTGGAAACCCAAGAGTTCGTCCAAGGTGGGGAGGGTGGTGGGAATTTCCAGAACCGAGGTTAGGTGGTCACCGAATGCGGGGAAGTAGGGGGCTACACCCCTGGTGTCACTGCCGTACAGGAAATTATGGGCAGCCAGGGTGCTGCGGCTGCTCAAACTGCACTGCCAGCCGGGGGCGGCAAAAGATGAGGCCGGTTTTCCCATGAGGAGAGCATAAGTTTCCTGGGCCTGGGAAATCTCCCGGGCTACTTTTTCCGGGGTAAAATGGTGGAGGTGATCGTGCCAGCGCACATGGTCATAACCGTGTAGACCCACTTCGTGGCCGGCCTCGGACAGCCGTGGCAAAAGGTGCGGGGCCGCGGCGCCGATTAAAGGCGCTGGCAGCAGGGTTCCGTAAAACATGGTCTTGAAGCCGTAAAGGGCCGGAGCCCGAGTGCGCCACATCTTTTCCAAAAAGCCTCGTTGCCTGAAGATTCGAAAGAGGGCCCGGCCGGAGTGATCGGGACCCAGGGACAGGAAGAAACTGGCCTTAACGCCGTGGTTTGCCAGCACCTCCATGAGCGCGGGCACCCCTTTACAAAAACCTTCCAGGGTATCCACGTCGACTTTTAAACCCATTCGGGGGGCCAAGTCCCCTCCTTTAATGATGGCAAAGGGGAGGAGAGGCCAGGCCAGTTACCTTTTCTCTCCCCTCGCCCACCAATGAGTTCCGCTTCCGAGCTACTATGCCCAGGTTGTTGATCATATCAATGAGTTGATCGGTCCTTATGGCCATGCCTTTCTGATTTAAATGGTACTGACTATCATAAAAGAAATCTTTGGCAAAGAAAAAATCAGGAGGGGTCCCGATGGTGGAGATGTTATGCTCAGCAAAAAATCTCTGTAATTCATTAAAATAATGGCGATATTGAGCGTTGTCATACTCCTTGAAATACATGGTGCTGGCATAAGTTACATAAAAATCAATATGATGCCCCCGGCACCACCGATTGAAATCCCGAATTACTTTTAAGCCGGGGGTTTCCTGGAAATCTCCCCTCTGAATATCGAAGGGCTGTGAGAACCTCATATTGATGGCTTCTTCGTGATGGCCAATATTACATGTTTCATCGCCATTCTCATTTAAAGTTGCTAAATTGTAACCTTCCCCGATTTCAATCTCTTTGGAGCTAAAAGTCAATCGTTTGGCGAGGGAGGAAGCTAACTTCAAGGGAGAAATGCATGCAAGATATCTTATTCTATCCCAGGTGGAAAGCGAATTAAAGAAATTCCGGTCATATGAAAGGATATAATCCAGGGTTACATTATTGAATTTACCTTCATAGAGAAAAAGTGGATATTCTACTGTCAGGATGACGGTATCTCCAGGTTTAAGTATATCTTTTATCCGAAACAGTAAATAATCAATTTCCAGTCCTGCATGTATTCCGAAATTTAGGCAAGAAACCCCAAGTCGTTGTTGAATATACTGGGTCTTGATACCGAAAAGAGTTGAGCTGCCTCCTACAAATACTAACTTATTTTCCTTTATATTATTAGCGGTAGTCTCTTTCTTTACCAAAAGACTATCTATCCAAATGATATCCCCCCTATAAGACCGGTAACACCCATAGACCAAACCTAAATGAATTATACTGATGCCCAAAGCAACGGCAATGGTTAAAAAAAACCATTTTCGATAACTTGTAACCATTTTACTTCTAAAAGTTAAAATAGATAAATTCAGACCTTAAAGAACCCATAGTAAAAACCGAGGTTACCAACAATAATACTGTAAACCCCATATTAGCAACGGATGGATTGAAATCATCCAACATCTGATTTGAATTTTTAAATAGTATCGATAAAACAAGAAAGATTATCAAAGAAGCAATAATGGTCATGTCCCAATCGCCGTCTCCAAATTTCACTCCATACTTCGTCAAAAAACCAAAAGGGGATGTCAGAGATACGGGCAGAACGATACCATTTAAGCCCAGCATACCTTTGAAAACATCCATGGCATTATCAAAATTCTTTCCACGGAAAAAGACCCAGGTAATGTTTACAAAATTAAAAGTGAGAAACCAGGCCAGGAGTCGGGGCATGGTAATTCCCAAAGTTTTCCACCATCTGTGGACCACTATGGCCAAGCCGTGTAAAGCTCCCCAGAGGACAAAGGTCCATCCCGCCCCGTGCCACAAACCGCCTATTAAAAAGGTGATCAGAAGGTTACCGTAAATATGAGGCTCCGAAACCCGGTTGCCCCCCAGGGGGATGTAGATGTAATCCCGGAGGAACCGGCTCAGGGTAATGTGCCATCTTCGCCAAAAGTCCTGAATGTTCAGCGCCCGATAGGGGCTGTTGAAATTAATGGGCAATCTGATGTTGAACATCAGGGCCGAACCGATGGCCATGTCCGTATATCCCGAAAAGTCAAAGTAGATCTGCATGGAATAAGATAAGGTGGTTATCCAGGCTTCGGAGAAATTAAGGAGGTGCGCGTGGCTAAAACCTTTATCGGCCCAAACGGCGAACCGGTCAGCTATGACCACTTTTTTAAACAGGCCCAACGACAGTAGAAAAAGACCCATGGAAAGATTTTTATAATTAAGAATCTTATTCTTTATTCTATCGAATTGGGGCATCATTTCTTTATGGTGGATGATGGGGCCGGCCAACAGGTGGGGATAAAATGTGACGAACAAAGAATAATTAATCAGACCGTATTCTGTTACCATGCCTTGATAGGTGTCGGCCAAGTAAGCAATTTGAGTAAATGTAAAAAAGCTAATTCCCAAAGGTAATACAATATGCATCAATGGAACGTTCGAGCCTGTAGCATAATTGAGGTTCGAAATAAAAAAATCGTAGTATTTGAAGTAGGACAACAGCCCGATATTACCCGCTACCCCTACCACTAAAGCCGCTTTCCGCACTCCGGTGCCATTATTTGCTTTAACCAGGAAACCGCCCACCGCAAAATTGAACAGAATGCTCCCCATTATAAGAGGCAAGTATTTGGGGTTCCACCAGCCATAGAAAAACAGCGAGGCCAGAACTAACCAGGTTTTGGCGGCTAAGGTGAGTTTGCTGTAGTTGAGAATAAAGTAAACGATTAAAGATAACGGCAGAAATATCAAAATATATTCGTAAGAGTTAAATAGCATAGAAATCTTTGAGAACCGAGATCCACATCCGGCGGTGGACTTGGGGCGGGACAGCCCGGCTCTCCATTAACCTATTTAGACATCTTTGCGGGCCTCTTCCAGGAAGGCGTCCAGGGTGATCTTCAGCGACGCGGTGAGGTCGGTAACTGGTTCCCAGCCCAGGAGCTCCCGGGCCTTGGCGATGGACGGCTTACGGCTGGTGATGTCCTGGTAGCCCTTGCCGTAGTAGTCTTCGTGAGGGGTTTCCACGATCTCGGAGTAGACCCCATCATTTTTATGGTCCGGGTGCTCTTTAAAAAGGTCTCGCAAGAGATAGGCCAACTCTTTTACGGAAGCCTCATTTTCCGGGTTGCCGATGTTGAAGATCTGCCCGTCTGCGGCCCCGCCAACGTTTTCGATGATGCGCATCAGGCAGTCGATACCGTCTTCCACATAGGTAAAGCAACGCTTCTGATAACCGCCGTCCACCAGCTTTATCGGCTCCCGCTGCAGCAGGTTTAGGATGAACTGGGTCACCACCCGGGAACTGCCTTCCTTGGCGGCGTACAGGTCGTCCAGCTTGGGGCCTATCCAGTTGAATGGGCGGATCATGGAAAACTGCAGCTTGCCTTCCTGGCCATAGGCCCAGATGACCCGGTCCAGGAGCTGCTTGGAGCAGCTATAGATCCAGCGTTGCTTGTGGATGGGTCCCAGCACCAGGGTGGAATCGTCTTCGGAAAACTCCGCCTCCGGGCACATGCCGTAGACCTCGGAGGTGGAAGGAAAGATAATGCGGGTGCCGTATTTGACGCACTGGCGCACGATGCGCAGGTTTTCCTCGAAGTCCAGTTCAAAGACCCGCAAAGGCTGCTTGACGTAGGTCATGGGAGTGGCGATGGCCACCAGGGGCAGGACCAGGTCGCACTTCTTGATATGGTATTCGATCCATTCCTTGTTGATGGCGATGTCGCCTTCCAAAAAATGAAAGCGGGGATGCCCCAGGGCTTCGTCCAGCTTGTTGTAGTAGAGGTCCATGCCGAAGACTTCCCAGTCCCGGGCGGTGAGGATGCGCCGGGTCAGTGCATTGCCGATGAAGCCGTTGACGCCTAAAATCAAAATTTTCATATAATAACCGTCATTATTTTCTCGTTTCCAAGCTTGGCTTGGGAACGGGGAGGGAGTCAAGCTTAGCTTGACCCTCGAAGCAAAGCTTCGAGGCAATTGGGTTCCCAAGTGCAACTCGGGAACCAGTAAGAGTCATTCTAATTTCTTCCCCACCAGGTGCTCCCAGGTGGCCAACACCGGCCCCAGAAATTCCGGTTCCCCTTCCCATTGGGCCTGGGTGATGAGGAAATGCCCCGCGCCCGTGGCCACCAGCAGTCCTTCACCCGGCACGCAGGCAGTAACTTGCCCCGGCACATGCGAATCCGCCACCGGCGCCGCCATCACCTGGCCGGCCCAGACAAAGAGCTTGCGGCCCTGGAAGACGGTAAAGGCCCCGGGATAGGGATGGGTGACGGCCCGCACGAGATTATAAATTTGCAGGGCCGCATGCCGCCAGTCAATAAGACCATCCGCCGGGGTGCGTCCGCCGAAATAAGAGGCCCGGCTGTGGTCCTGGGTCAGGCGGGGTGCGGTCCCGGCCCGCAACAAAGGGTAAGCTTCCGTTATCAACTCTTGTGCCGCGACCGTCATTTTGGCAAACAGGGTCAAGGCCGTGTCTTCAAAAGTAATGGGGACGCGGCTGAACCCTACGATGTCGCCCCGGTCCGCTTTGGCTTCCATGTAATGCAAGGTTACCCCGGTTTCGGTCTCACCGTGGATCAGAACCCAGTTCACCGGACAGCGGCCCCGGTAGCGGGGCAGCAGGCTGCCGTGGAGATTCAAGGCCCCCAGGCGGGGGAGGTCCAGCAGGGGCTGCTTCAGCATGTGGCGATAATAGCACGAAAAGAGAAAATCCGGCTGTTTGGCTTGCATGGCGGCCACGAAGGCCGGATCATTGGGATTTTCGGGCTTGTACACAGGCAGGTAGTTTTCAATGGCCAGACGCTGCACCGAAGCGAACCAGATATTTTCCCGGGGGTCATCCTCATGGGTGACCACGGCCACGATCTCGTCGCCTAGCTTCCGGCACAGGTCAATCAAGGCCTTAAGGCAGACATAGCCGACATTATGGTAACCCATGAAAATGATGCGCATATGGCCTCTGAACTTCAATGCAACCCAGGGAAGTTTATCAGCAACGGCTAATGGTTGCCGCATACAATCCTTGAAACTGGCTGGCGCAGGTTAAAGTCTGCGACTGCCAGCCCCGTTTTTCCGCCCTCATTATACCGAATTTTGCCGCCGGTGAAAGGAAAGAGTTGAATCAGTCATTCGGCCCCAAACTCTGGCGGATGACGAAGCGGGGACGGCCCCGGACTTCCCGGTAGATGCGGCCCACGTATTCGCCGATGAGGGCCAGTCCCAGGGTGTTCAGACCCACAAAGACAAAGAGGATGGCGAACAGGGTAAACACCCCTTCCACTTCTGGCCCCACGAAAAACCGCCGGATGAACAGTAAAAGACCGAAAAGCAGACCTAGAGCGGCGATGGCTACCCCCATGAAGCCTACCAGATGAATGGGCAGATTGGAAAACCCGGTCATCAGGTCGAAGTTGAGGCGCAACAGCTTGATAAGGCTGTACTTGGAGACGCCGCGCTCCCGTTCGGCGTGGCCCACGGGGATTTCCGTTACCCGGTGGGAAAACAGGTTGGCCAGGGCGGGAATGAAACTGGAGGACTCCTGGCATTGGTTGATGCTGTCGATCACCTCCCGGCGATAGGCCCGGAGCATGCAGCCATAATCCCGCAATTTGACCCCGGTGACCCTGGACATGACGTAGTTCACCAACTGAGAGGGGAGCCTCCGGAAAATGGAATCCTGGCGGTTTTCCCGCCAGCCCCCCACGGTGTCGTAGCCTTCTTCCAGCTTGGCCACCAGGCGGGGAATTTCCTCCGGGGGGTTTTGCAGGTCCGCATCCAGGGTGACCATTACCTGGCCCCGGGCCGCCTGGAACCCGGCAAAAATGGCCTGATGTTGCCCAAAATTGCGGTGGAACTGCAACGCCCTGATGTTTGTCGGGTATTGGCTGTTCAAGTCGGTCAATAGCTGCCAAGAGCGGTCGGTAGAGCCGTCGTCCACGAAGATAATCTCAAAAGGCCGGCCCATGCCGGTGAGGGTGCGGATCAATCTCTCCCCCAACTCCCGCAGATTATCTTCCTCGTTGTAAACAGGGATAACTACGGAAATCTCGGGGGAGGGCGTTGGCTCGCTCAAGGGGATAACCTGGTTGGACATGGCACCTGCCTGTGGTTTAAATCCCCCCTAACCCCCTTTTATAAAGGGGGAACCGGCTTGATGAACGACCTGGGAAAGTCCCCCTTTGGAAAAGGGGGATTTATAGGGGGATTTCCAATAAAGATATTGAACGCTGATGGAGCGAATTTTCTGCTCTATCTAAATCATCACATCCTTAATAAAAAAAACCACCGGAGCCCAGGCACCGGTGGCCCCAAAGGAACCGCGAAACTGGCCGTAAGCCGAGTTCTGTCCCGGGTTGCCCCGGTGATGATCATTCCTCTAGGACCCTGGTTGCCCGGGGCCTCCAGCGACCTACCCGGGAGCTTCGGGCGGGCCACCCTCAAACGCTCCCCTATTTGGTCTTGCTCCGAGTGGGGTTTTCCTAGCCGGCAATGTCGCCACTGCCGCTGGTGAGCTCTTACCTCACCTTTTCACCCTTACCGTGGACGTACCACGGCGGTCTGGTCTCTGTGGCACTTTCCCTGGGGTTACCCCCGCTGGGCGTTACCCAGCACCCTGCCCTGTGGAGCTCGGACTTTCCTCCGGCTGCCAGATGGCGGCCGGCGATCATCTTGCCAGCTTCGCGACTCCATGGGGTCGGAAAAACTAATTATATTTTATCGCGTCCGCATCTTTTGGTCAATGGCAGCATTGGCCAGGCGGTCTGCCAGGTGATTCAAATTCCGGGGAACGTGGGAAATTTCGAAGGTCTCAAATTCTTTGAGGGCTTGTTGGGCCGCTTCATACAAGGGCTGGAGGTGAGGGGCCTTCACCCGGTATACGCCCTTGAGCTGGCGAACCAGAAGCTCTGAATCGGCAAAGGCCTGGAGCTTCTTAACCCCGAGGTTCCGGGCCATTTTCAATCCCAGAATCAGGGCCTGATATTCCGCCACGTTATTGGTGGCCTGCCCCAGGTATTCGCCGTGTTGTACCCTGATGTCGCCAAGGGCGTCAATTAAAACTACACCGGCGCCGGCCTGGCCGGGATTACCCCGGGAGGCGCCGTCGCAGTAAAGGCTCCACACGCCTTCTTCCAGATCGCGGAAGTGGTCGGCCACTTCCTGAAAGAGCTCCTGCAATTGCTCCGGGGTAAGCTGAAACCGCTCCCGCACCTCCTTAAGGTCATGCCCCTTGGCCAGGGCTTGAAAGATGGCAGCCGGAGTACTCATCAATCCCTTATCCGTCAGGAGGCTTTTTGCTCACCAGCTTCTTCGGCTTCCTCCATTTCTTCGAGCCAGTAAAGAATGCGCTGGCAGTGCGGGCACTGCAGGATTTCTGTTCCCTTTTGCAGGTCGATAAACTGCTGAGGAAGAATATTCATATGACAACCCAGGCAGACGCCCTCTTGCACCGGCGAAATGGCTGTGCCGTTGCGGCGTTGGCGGATGAATTCATAGCGCTTCAGCAAAGCCGCAGGCAGGCCTTTGCGAAGTTTTTTGCGCTTTTCTTCCAACTCAGCCAACTCTTGCTGAAAGGTTTTCACTTGAGCTGCCACTTCCTGGCGCTTTTCGGCCAGAATCGCCTCCTGTTCCTCAATCTGCCGGCTTAGCTCCGCAATAAGGCCTTTCTGGGTTTCCATGAGGTCCAGGAGTTCCAGGATTTTGGTCTCACGTTGGTCCCGTTGGTCTTCTTTAAAAGCAATCTCTTTGAGCATCGCCTTGTATTCGATATTGCTTTTGATCTCCATGAGGCGCTGGCGGCTGGTCTTGATCCCCTCCTCCATTTCGGTCATTTCCATTTCCGTATCCCGGTGCTGGGCCTTAAGGTCGGCCATTTCCTGAAGACGAACGGCATGGCTCACTTTCAGCTCATCCAGGACCGCCTCTGAGGCCTTCAGCTCTTCCGGCAGTCTTTCCAGCCCCTGGGTGACCTCCAGGATCACCTTGTCTATTTCCTGAACATCAATGAGTTTAATTAACTCCGGTAGCAAAATTCAACCTCCGCTTGTGGCAGGATGTTTGGTATTAATGCGGCTCGAGCGAGGCGCAGCACGCCTTGCCCCCGTAAATTCCAGTTTAAGTAATGTTTCAAGTTCTTTGGTTTTCCTCACATATAGCTGCATGGGAAAGGCTGGGCAGCCGCCACCAAGACTTCTAGTCCCAGGCCGGCATCATGAAACAGATTACGGAGCTGCTTAGCCCAGGGTTCCATAAACACTACTTCGCTGGCAAAATGGCCCACCGCCATCACCGCAAAGTCTTCCGGCAACCCCGGCGGAACTTGGTGATGGCGCACTTCCCCGGTGAGATAGACCTGGGCGCCCCGGCTCAAGGCGTCCGGTAAAAGCTCCCCCCCGCTGCCGCCACACAACGCCAACCGCTGCACCTCCTGGGGTGGTTGTCCCCACACCTGCACCGTTTTCACCCCGAACATCTTTTTCACCGTGCGCATGACCTGGGAAAAAGGCCGTGGCGTGGCCCAGGACCCGATGCGACCCAAACCCAGGGGCGTGCCAGGATGCCGCACCGGATAGAGGTCGTAAGCCACTTCTTCGTAGGGGTGGGTTTCTTTCAGGCGGGATAGGGCCGTGGGCAGCAGGGATTCTGGGGCCAGAATTTCCAGACGAGTCTCCTGAGCCTTGGAAAGGTCCCCCACCTCACCCTGGAAGGGCTGCGCGCCCGGCAAGGGACGATATGTGCCCTGTCCTTGGGCTGCAAAAGTACAGTGGGAATACCGGCCAATGACGCCGAGGCCGGCGTCCCCCAAAGCCTGACGTACCAGGTCCTCGAACCCCGCCGGGATGAACACCACCAGCTTATACCAGGGGTCTCTAGTGGTAGGGGTCAGAACTTGCACACTGTTCAATTCGAGTTCTTCGGCCAGAAAGTCGTTGAGGCCGCCCGGGGTGATATCCAGGTTGGTGTGGCACGACACCATGGCCAAACCGTTCCTCAGCAAATTAGCCAGCAACCGGCCGCCGGGGCGATCTTCCCGCACGTCTTTTATGGGCTGATAGAGGAGGGGGTGGTGAGTCAGGAGGAGCTGGGCACCTCTTTGCGCCGCTTCTGCGACGATGTCAGGGGTGACTTCCAGGGCCACCAGGATAGCCTCAATCCGCTTTTCGGGGTGTCCCACTTCGAGCCCAATCTTATCACCGCTTACGGCCCAGGCCGATGGGTAGCGGCTTTCCAGCAAATTGAGGATGTCTTGCAGCGACGCGCTCATGGGACATAAAAAAGGGGTGCGCAGAGAGCACCCCCGGGGTTAAACCCCTTTAGAATCGAAGATCTATATCGTTCTCGCAATATGGCTATACTCCCGGATGCGTGGTGGGCCCACCCGGATTTGAACCAGGGACCGTCCGGTTATGAGCCGGTTGCTCTAACCGCTGAGCTATGGGCCCGTGCATGGCAGTCACCGGGGGGCATCCCCATGGAATCGGTCACGTGCCCTTGTTTGCCCCCCATTTTATTATTATAACTCTCCTTTCCGATTGTTCAATAGGCGGAGGCCAGACAAGTCCAAAATCAAGTCTCCATAAAGCTTTTCAGTCGGGTGCTCCGGGATGGATGGCGGAGCTTCCGCAGGGCCTTGGCTTCGATCTGGCGGATGCGTTCCCGGGTGACTTCAAAATCCCTGCCCACTTCCTCCAGGGTGTGGTCGGTCTTTTCGCCGATGCCAAAACGTTTGCGCAGTACCTTTTCTTCCCGGGGAGTGAGGGTGGCCAGCATCTTGCGGGTCTGGTCCGCCAGGTTCAGGTTGGCCACCGCCTCGATGGGAGTAGAGATTTTCTTGTCCTCGATGAAATCTCCCAGGTGGCTGTCTTCTTCATCACCGATGGGTGTTTCCAGGGAGAGGGGCTCTTTGGCGATCTTCAACACCTTGCGAACCTTTTCCAGGGGGAACTCCATCTTTTCGGCAATCTCTTCTGGAGTGGGTTCCCGACCAATCTCCTGGACCAGATACCGGGAAGTGCGGATCAGTTTGTTGATGGTTTCGATCATGTGAACCGGGATGCGGATGGTGCGGGCCTGGTCTGCGATGGCCCGGGTGATGGCCTGGCGAATCCACCAGGTGGCATAGGTGCTGAACTTGTAACCCCGCTCGTATTCGAATTTTTCCACAGCCTTCATCAGGCCGATGTTTCCTTCCTGGATCAGGTCCAGGAACTGCAACCCCCGGTTGGTGTACTTTTTGGCAATGCTTACTACCAGGCGCAGGTTGGCCTCCACCAGCTCACGTTTCGCCTTTTGGGCCTGGTATTCCCCTTTCTCGGCCTTTACCAGGATCGCCAACAACCGGCCGGCCGACAGTCCCACTTCATTCTCAATTCTTCTCAAACGCCGCCGGGATTGGGTCCAGACTTCATCCAGCTCGGCCAGGCGTTCGGGAATCAGGACCGGAGGCAATGGCTGTTCCGGAGCCTTGTTCTTGAGTTCCCGGCGCAATTGGCGATATCTGGTGCCCGATAAGCCCGCGGCGCCCAGAGCTTTCTCCAACTTGTGCTGACAATCCCGAATAACATAGCCAAAATTACGCAGCCGCTCGAGAATATCCTCCAGATAGTGGCGCTCCATCCGCAGGCTTTTGAAGGTCTCCACCAGACGTTGCCGCTGGGCGGCGATTTTCTGCTCCAGTTGTAAACGGGCTTCGTCTTTCGGGGGCAACTCCCCCGCTTCTTTCATCATCTGCCGAATTTTTTCTTCCTGGGAACGTACCTTTTGGATCAATTTCATTATTCGGGATTTCTGGGTGGATAAATCCACGGAAGGATCGTCTTCACCGAAATCATCCAGAGAACTCTGAGGCGTCAATTTCTCCTCTTCCAACTGATTCACCAACTTTATAATCTCTTTAAAGCTAAGGGGGACCTCCAACAGTGAGTGGAGCACCTCTCTTTCCCCCTCTTCGATGCGTTTGGCAATGGCCACTTCCCCTTCCCGGGTGAGTAAGGAGACAGTCCCCATTTCTTTAAGATAGAGGCGCACCGGATCATCAAATTTGGCGGCGGCCTCCGGTTCCAGGCCCAATTCCCCCTCGCCTTCCCCCAGGTCTATTTGCGAGGTGAGGGGCATAGTGGAAACCTCGGGAGAAGGAATCTCCAGGTCATCAAAGATCATGATATCCTTCATCTGCTCATTTAAGAGGCTCTCGGGAGATAGGGAGTCGTTCAGGTCATCCACGATGATCAAGTTGTCATCATCCCCCATGGGCATGATATCCTGAAAGCCGTCCATTCCCATTCCCTTATTCATCCAGTTTCTCCTTTTATGACATGGCTGCTCTCGAGCTGTTTCAACTGCCGGTCGATCTCCCGCTTGTGTGCCAGAAGGATGGGGAGGTCGTCACCCTCGATCGGGGTGGCCCTGAGTCGATCATTGATGTGTGACTGCGCCTTTTTAAGCCGGCGTACGGCCAGAGTTCGGCGCCAGTCGGCGGCCAATTGCACCGCAGAATAACCGTCTACATTTCCCTCCTCTAAGGTTAGGGCACAGATGCGCTGCCTTTGGGTTTCTTCCGTGGCCTGCGACACCAGGAGACCATGATCTACGCGGCCATGCTCCTTAAAACTATTAATTATCAGCACCAGGAGTCCTTTAAGCTCCGAATTGGTGAACTCCTCGGCCCATTCCTCCAATTCCTCCAGAGTGACGGTCTCCGGGTGGCTCAGGACCCAGCGAATCAAAGCTTTTTCCAGGCTGACCGCCAGGTGGGCTTTAGGGTCTAACCGGGCCGAAGAGATAGGTGCCATGGAAGTAAGGCTTTTCTTCAGCACCACCTCATCCACCCCCAGGCGCTCTCCGGCATTTTTCAGCCACAGGTCCCGCTCCACCGGGTCTGATATCGCGTTCACGTAAGGGCGCAGTTCCTCCAGAACCCGCACTCGGCCTTGGATATCGGAGCCGTGGGTGGCAATCAGGTCATCCAGCAGGTAGCTGAACCAGGGCTGGGCCGCCTCCCAGGCGTTGCGAAATAACTCCACCCCGTGGGTGCGGGCATAATCGTCCGGGTCCAGCCCCCCCGGCAGGGGCAGGGCCCGCACTGCCAGTTTTTCCTGGGCAAAGAGCGGAAAGGCCCGCTTCATGGCCTTGGCCCCCGCGGCGTCGCCGTCATAGACCAGGACTACTTTGTCTGCCAGAGATTTTAACAGGCGCACTTGTTCACGAGTCAGAGCGGTGCCCAGGGTGGCCAGGACATTGGCGATGCCTTTAACCTGCAAGGCAATCAGGTCCAAGTACCCCTCCACCACCAGGGCCACGCCGCTATGGCGCAGGGCCTCCGCGGCCTGCGGCAGACCGTAAAGCGTGCGTCCCTTGGAGTAGAGCAGGGACTCCGGAGAGTTGAGGTACTTGGGTTCGGCATCCCCGATGGTCCGGCCTCCGAACGCGATGACCCTACTCTGCCGGTCGAAAATGGGGAAAATGATGCGATCGCGGAAGCGGTCATAATAGCCGCCTTGGGTACGGGGCATGAGCAGGCCCACTTCCTGGGCCAGCTCCAACGGAATGCCCCGGCCCTGGAAATGCCGCCGCAAGGCATCCCAAGAATCAGGCGCGTAACCCAACTGAAAAGCCCGGATGATCTCCGGGGTCAGCCCCCGCTTTTTCAGGTAGTCCCGCCCCGGCTGGCCTTCGGAACTGGCGAGGGTGGTGGCATAGAAGGCCGCGGCCGCGGCATTGGCCTCATACGCGGTAGTGCGCTTTTTGGCCTGCTGGGCCCCCTCCGGCCCCAATTCTTTGAGGGTCAAGGGGATGCCGTAGCGCCGGGCCAGCTCCTGGGCGGCCTCTGGGAAGCTCAGGCGGTGATATTGCATTATAAAAGAAATGACATTCCCCCCGGCCCCGCACCCAAAGCAGTAAAAAATCCCCTTATCCGGCGCCACCGTAAAGGACGGCTTGGTCTCGGAGTGAAACGGGCACAGTCCCAAAAGATTGCGGCCCTTTTGCTCCAACCTGACATACTGGCCTACTACCTCTTCAATAGAGGCCGCGTCTTTAATCTCCAGGAGCTTATCTTCGGGGATGAAAGCCATTTAAATGCCGGTTTTTGGTTTTCGGTTTTCCAGTTTAAGGCTTTTTTAAATCCCCCTAAATCCCCCTTTTTCAAAGGGGGACTTTTGAATCCCCCCCTTTACCAAAGGGGGGTTAGGGGGGATTTTATCTTTAGCTGATCGCTACGCTTTCTCCTCGTTCCCAAGTTGCACTTGGGAACGCCCTGGTTTTTGCCAAGCTCCGCTTGGCCTGTGGCGGGGCGGGCGTCTTCGCACCCCAATCTTATTCCCTTCCCCCGGTGGGAGGGGGTTAGGGGTAGGGGGAAAAATGCCTTGCCACCCCCACCCTAACCCTCCCCCATCAAGGGGGAGGAAATTTTCAGTGGTGACACACGCTTTTCTGCCTGTTCCCCGCGGGGGATGGCCGCCCCCCATTTTCCCCCCCCTAATCATGCAACTCTACTACCGTAACTCCTGGATTCACATCTGCATGCACATCCTTGACCAAAGTATGGTGCTTCAGGTGATCCCATAAAGCCCGCTTTAACCTCCCGGTGCCGACGCCGTGGATGATGTCCACTTTTTCGGTGCCGTGGAGCACCGCCTGGTCGATGAGCCGGTCCACCAGGGGGAGCGCCTCATCCACCCGCAAGCCCACCAGGTTGAGGCTGGGCAGCCACGCGGGCGGCCGGTGATAACCCGAAGCCGTGCCGCTTCTGATGGCCTTGGCCGCAGCATTCCCCACCGGCGTCACTTCTTCCGGGCTGACCCGAAGCTTGACGTTCCTCGCCTGGACCTCCAGGCGGCCGTCCCGGGTGTCGGCGGCTAAAATCTTCCCGGTCAGGTTCAAGGCCGGCAGAAAGACCTGCTGGCCGGGCCGGAACCGGGGAACCGCGGCCGGGGCCGGGGCCGGTCCTGGGGTCAAGTCTTCCAGCAACTGCGCCTGGCGCCGGGAAAACTCCTGACGCAATTTGCCCCAGGGTTCGGCACCGGCCTTAAGCCTGCGCACGATAGCCTTAAATTCGCCCTCCGCGGCCTTGATGCGGGCCAGAGCCTCCTGTTTGGCCTCGTTGACCAGCCGGGTGCGTTCCGTTGCCAACCGGATTTGTTCCGCTGCCAAATCATGTTGGTGTTGCGCGAGTTCAGCTTCGCGTCGCTTCAGTTCCATCTCTTGATGAGCCAGGTGCTGTTGGGCCGCCTCCACCTGGGCCAGGAGCCGGTAAGCCCGCAACTCGTCCTGGTTGAGATACCCTTCGGCCATCTCCAAAATCTCTGGCGACAGGCCCATCTCCCGGGCCAGTTTTAAGGCATTGGAGGCCCCCACCACCCCGTAGGCCAGGCGGTAAGTGGGCCGCCGGGTCTCCTCGTTGAACACCACCGCCACATTTTCAAAGCCATCGGTCTTTTGGGCAAAATTCTTTAAGATGGGCAGGTGGGTAGTGGCCGCGCCATAAGCTCCCCGCTGATAGAAGGCCTGGAGCAGGGCCAAGGCCAGGGCGCCGCCTTCCGTGGGGTCCGTGGCCGTGCCCAACTCATCCAGCAGGATCAGGGCCCGCTCCGGCAGATCGGTGAGCATGGTCAAAGCCCGTTTTAAGTGCGCCGAAAAGGTACTCAGGTGCTGGGAGAGGTCCTGGGGGTCGCCGATATCGGCAAAAACCGCATTAAAGGGGCAGAACTCACTGCCTTCGGCCACCGGAATGGGGATGCCGCTTTGCACCATGAGCGTGAGCAATCCTAAAGTCTTTAAAGCCACGGTCTTGCCGCCGGCATTGGCGCCGGAGATGATGAGAAATCGCCGCTCCGGCGTCAACTTGAGATCAATGGGGACTACGTCCGGGGTCCCTTTATTTTCGCGCCGGTTCTGGACCAAAAGGGGGTGCCGGGCCTGGCGGAAATCCACCCCCGGCAGCGTCCGCCAGATGGGTTCCCGGGCCCGGAATTCCTCGGCAAACCTGGCCTTGGCCTGGATGGCGTCCAGTTCGGCCAACCCCGACAGGGTCTGGCGAATCTCATCCAGGTCATTCCGCACCAAGTCGGTGAGCCGACGCAGCACCGCCTCTTCTTCCCGTTTCTCCCGGTTGTGGAGCAGGTTCAAGGCGTTGTTGTGCTCCACGATGGCCAGAGGCTCAAGAAACAAAGTGGCCCTGGTTTGGGACTGGTCGTGGATAATGCCTGGGATGGCTCCCTTGTGATCGGCCTTGATGGGAATGACATAGCGGCCATTGCGTTGGGAGATTAAGGGGCTTTGGATTACTTCCTGGTAGGCCGGTTGGAAAAAAGTCTGCTTAATCTGGCGGTTGACCTGTTCCCGGGTGTCGGTGAGCTCCCGGCGTACCTGGGCCAGGGCCGGGGACGCCTGATCCAAAATGAAATTGTGCGGGCTGATGCAATGCTGGATGGTTTCGGCCAGCGGCGGCAAATCCTTAAGTTTGTCGGCCAGGACGGCCAGGGTCGGGGTCAGCTCATTCCCCAGACCGATGTAGTGCTTGAGTTGCCGGGCGAGGCGCAACACCTGCAAGACATCGTTAAAGGCTTCGGCGGGCAGCAGGCTGCCCCGGACGGTAGCCTTGCTCAGCCAGGTGGCCAGCAGGGGAAAATCGCTAAAGGGGATGGGGCCTTCGCGGTACTGGAGTTCCCGCAATTCGTGGATTTGCGCAAACGGCGCCTGGACGTGGGGTAGATCGGTGCGAGGCTTAAGAGCGCCCAGAAATTCCCGTCCCAGCTCAGAGACGGCATAAGTCTGAACCACCCGGAGAAGTGCGGGAAACTCCAGGGCGGTCAAAGTTGGCTCTGACATGGCACTCCAGGTTTCCGTTTTGTGGTGAAGGGTCTATGAACCCAGACGCTGCCGCACGATCTCTTGAATCACCTTGCCGTCCGCCCGGCCGGTGAGACGGGCCATGGCGCTTTTCATTACTTTGCCGAAATCCTTGGGGCCGGAGGCTCCCAATTCGGCGATGACGCTGGCAACTTCGTCTTCCACTTCTTCGAGGCTCAGTTGCGGCGGCAAAAAAGAGAGGAGGACGCCAAGTTCCTCCTCTTCTCTTCTCGCAAGCTCGGGGCGACCGGCTTTGGTGTACTCTGCCATGGCCTCCCGCCGCTGTTTTACCTGCGTATTAATGACAGCTTGGAGTTCTGCATCGGTCAATTGGCGTCTGGCGTCCACCTCGCGGTAGCGGATGGCGCTCTTCAACAGCCGCAAGGTGGCCGCAGTCACCGGTTGTTGGTTTTTGATGGCCTCTTTGAAAGCCTGATCCAGCCGCTCATAAAGGGTGGTCATGAGCCCTCAATTTTCCGCAGCTTCTTCAAAGCCCGTTTTTTGGCCGCCAAAATTTTCTTTTTTCGCTTGATGCTGGGCTTTTCGTAATGTTCCCGTTTGCGAATCTCAGAGAGAATCCCGGCCTTTTCGCATTGCTTCTTAAAGCGCTTTAAGGCGACCTCGAAAGGTTCGTTGGGTTTTACCCTGACGCCGGGCATCCATTTCGCCTCCTCCCGTTGTCAGATGGCACCTATCGTCCTACCCTTCAGATTATTCCATTATCGTTATATGAAGAAAACTGGCAGGTCGATAAGGTGATCGTCTAAAAACATTTATTCTTTATCATCTATTAAGAAACTGTCAAGAGTTTTTGTGATAAAAGTTAAGAGAGCAATTCTCGGGGCGGTGAAAAAGTTCTTGCCTTGAGGCCTCTTCAATAGCGTATCATAAAGCATCAAGAATTATATTACCGGGGAGCCTTATGACGATCACAAATCTGAGATGGCTTTTGGGTGCTCTGGCGGTCTGGCTTATACTGACAACTGGATGCGTCACAGTGAAGGTGAGTCTGTTTGAGGAACCGGCCCCTTTGAAAGAGAAAACCATCTCGGGATATGCACGGGACAAAATTTTGCTCATGGATGTCTCCGGGATTATCCTGGAGGGCCCCCACCGCATTCTGGGTTTGACCCGAGGGGTCACCTCCCCCAGCCGAATCAAGGAGGAGCTGGTTAAAGCTGCCCAGGATAAACGTATTAAGGCAGTGGTCTTGAAGATTAACTCTCCGGGAGGCACTGTGAGCGCTGCAGATGTAATCCTTCATGAACTCAAGGCTTTCAAGGCGGAAAAAGGCGTGCCGGTGGTGGTGTGTCTCCAGGGTCTGGCCGCCTCCGGTGGGTACTACGTGGCCCAGGCCGGGGATACTATCATTGCCTATCCCACTTGCGTCACCGGTTCCATCGGGGTCATCGCCATGAAGTTCAATCTCCGGGGGCTGATGGACAAAGTGGGGGTGGACGAAGACATGGTCAAGAGCGGCAAGTGGAAGGATTTCTGGTCGCCGTTTAGACCCGCAACCCCCCAGGAGAAAGAGATGATGCAACACATCATCGATGATTTTTACCGGAACTTCGTGGACGTGGTGGCCCAGGGCCGGAAGTTGAGCCTGACGGCGACCCGGGGAGTGGCCGACGGACGCATCTTCACGGCCGCCCAGGCCCGAGACCTGGGGTTGGTGGATCAACTGGGGTATCTGGACGACGCCATCGAGTTGGCCCGGGCCAAAGCGGGTTTGGAAACCGGCGCCAGGGTTATAACTTACCATCGCCCTGGCAGTTATAAGCCGACGATTTACTCTTTAATGCCTGATTTGGACATGATTGGCCCCCAATTCTTGTACCTGTGGTGGAGCGGGAGCACCTGATATTGAGATTTTCCCCCAAAATATATTTAAGGGTTTGCGCCCGGCAGCCGATAAGGAATATAAGGGGGGATGGCAATCGACAGGGCAGGGGAGGCCTAAAACCGAAACCCTTTGCGGCACGCCGGTGCTTTCCTGCGGAAAGAAAATAAATTTAAATTTGAATGCATTGCAGTCCCACCTTTCAGGTCAGGATGGGGAATTGGTGACAATAAATATAAGCTTGGAGATATCGAACCTAACGGCTTGGCGCCTGCGGCTGCTGCCGGATAATTGAGGCTGAACCGGGGTCTTGATGCTTCCCTAATTTAATGACCAAACGCGAGAAAAAGAAATCTAGCAGCAGTAAGCCGTCGGTTAAAAATAACAAAAACGGCAAAGGAAAGGGTCTGTCGCGGCGCCGGGTCGCTAAAAATGCCACTCTTACGGGAAATGCCAAGTTGATCGAGCACGTTCGCCAAATTATCTCTGAAACTCCTGAGATCAGGGCCGATAAAGTTGCTCCTATACAGGCAGCTGTGGAGCAGGGCACCTATTCCATCGACGTCCGGAAGTTAGCCAATATCATCATTGCCGAACTGCTATTGGACCACTGATATCCTGACATTAGACCTCCCTGTCGCTTCCCCCTGAAACCGAACGCCAGCAGAATCCTGTTTATTTAATGGAGGTTAACCGTAAGTCAGCCGATGCCGGCGTTGGAGCAGCAAGGCCGCGGCTTCTTCCACTTCCTCCAGTCTGGTGGGGACCCCTACGCTGAAGCGTACTGCTCCCCGGGCCAAGGGCGGAGGCACGCCCATGGCTGCCAGCACCGGGGATACAGCTTCCTGGCCGGAGTGGCAGGCCGATCCCAGGGAAGCGGCGACCTCCGGCAAACCACCCATGAGGTAGCTTCCGGAGAGATCCGGAAAGGATACGTTGAGGGTATTGGGTAGGCGTTCCACTTCCGGGCCGTTGAGGGTGAGGCCGGGGACTCCATTGCGCAGCAGTTCATGGAGCCGGTCCCGCAGCCTCCGTAATTGGGTCGAAACGTTGGGCAATCGTTCCCGGGCCAGACGGCAGGCTTCCCCCAGTCCCACCATATAAGGAACATTTTCGGTGCCGGCCCGGCGGCCTCGCTCCTGGGAGGCCCCGTGGAGCAGGGGAACGAAGGTCGCACCGGGCCTCACATACAAGGCTCCGACGCCTTTGGGGGCGTAACACTTGTGACCCGCCACCGTAAGGAAATCCACCTGCAATTCATCCACGTTGACGTTGATCTTGCCCACGCTCTGCGCAGCATCGGTATGGAACTTCACCCCCGCTTCCCGGGCCAGGGTCCCAATCTCCCGGATGGGCTGGATGGCCCCGGTCTCATTATTGGCGTGCATCACGCTGATCAGGATGGTATCGGGCTTCAGGGCCCGGCGCAGTTCATCCAGGTCCAACAGGCCGGTGCCGTCCACCGGCAGTATTGTGAGACCGAATCCCTGGGACTGCAGATACCGGCAGGGGGTCAGCACCGCCGGATGTTCCGTAGCCACAGTGATGATATGCCCGCGGCCGTGATGGTGGGCCACACCCTTAATCACCGTATTGTTGGCTTCGGTGGCGCCGCTGGTGAACACTATATCTTCAGGGCCGCATCCCAGCAATGCGGCCACTTCCCCCCGGGCTTTCTGCACCGCTGCCCGGGCGCGCTGGCCCAGGGGATAGTCGCAGCTGGGATTGCCAAACTCCCCCACCAAAAACGGTTCTATGGCCCAAAAAACCTCTGGGGCCAAGGGAGTGGTGGCGTTGTAATCTAAATAAATCATGGCCGTTTCCTCTCTAAGCAAGTCTATCTTAGTTTTTGTTGATCACAGCTAAACCTGATTGACAGCGGGAATAGGGCTTTGATATTGTAACTTAAAACAAAGCCTGCCTCTATGAGCCGATCTCTTTCTCCCGCCTTTTATCGCTTCGGTCGCTGGCTAACGCGGCAAACCCTAGGTCGGCTTTTCACCCTGCGGGTAGAAGGCTTGGAGTACCTGCCCACAACAGGACCTGCGATTATCTGCCCTAAGCACCAGCGCTGGGAAGATATCCCTGTCATCGGTATGGCGCTGCCCCCGCCTTTGCACTACATCGCCAAGGTGGAGCTCTTCCAGCAGCCACTGGTTCGGGAGTTACTGGGGGCCTGGGGCGGGGTACCGGTGGACCGGAAAAACCCCCGGGCCACCCTGTCGTCTTTCAGGCGCCTCCTGCCGCTTTTGAGCAACCGGGCCTTCATCGTGTTATTCCCCGAGGGCACCTATTTTACTGGCAGGGTCGGCCCCGGCAAGCGCCGTCTTATTCAACTGCTCCTCAAATTGCAGGGTCAGGATGGCCTGAATCACCTGCCTTTTGTGCCCGTAGGGGTGTATTATGAACCCTGGGCCTGGGGCTATACCGCTCACGTACGGCTGGGTCCACCGTTGACGGCCCCCAGCCCCCGCCAGGCTTCCGACTTGACCGAAGCCCTCATGTCTTCCATCGCCCGGCTCTCAGGATTTTAGCACTCCATTATCAGCTGCAAAATTTCTTGTAAAAAATACGCAAAGGGGGTGATTTCTTCAAAAGAAGTCTTATTTTTATGTCAGACCAGGAAATTCCTCGCGCTCGAATTTTTCCAGGGGGTGACTCATGAGAACCGGCTGGCAATTCCTGTCGTGGAGATGGTGGTTGATACATTCCCTGGGCGTTGCATTGATTTATACTGCCGGGCGTCTGACCGCCACCTTTTAAAGGTTTCCACGAACCTTTGTCATGCGCTTTTTCCCAGGGCAGGCTGGCTCATCCCCAAGACATTATATCATCATGATCCTCTCCGGCCTTTCCATGGTTTTGCCCCTATAACGTGATGTTTTCTAGAAGAGGCGATGTTTGCGGGGCGGGTGCCTTACCAAATCCGGCTTATATGGATTAGAGGCGCAGTATCGTCACCCCTATAGCCTTCCAACCGCTTGCAATGCGTTTTTCAGGGCCAAGGCCTTTTCCGCCACGGCCATGGGGGTTGGCCCCAGGATGCGGATCATGGGTTCTTTGCCCCGGTCGCCCCGGTCGTAGATCAGGTCGGGCGGGGGAGCGCCAGGTTTAAGGACAGAAGCCACCCCCCAGGCCAGGGTGCTGCCTTCCCGGGCCTTGATCTCCGGGGGCTCAAGGCTGCGGTCAAAGCTGGCCACCTTCAAATGCAGCAAGGGGGCCAGATCTTCTATACCCTCAAAAAATCTCACGTTCATGGCGCTTCTGAGGTTCGGGTGTGTGGTCATGGCGGTGAGGATGATGGCCGCGATGTGACGGGAAGCTCCGAAAGCCGGCGGCGCGGGAATCAATAGGCCCTGGGGACTTTTCAAGATGCGGCCTGGAAAGGCGGCCACTTCCTGGGGTCCTTCGGGGTAGGGAGTAGCGTAGGCCAGGTTGGTCATGACTTCCGGAACGAGCGGGCTTAAATCTTCTTTTTGCAGCCTGGCTGCAGCGGTCTGCAAGGCCTCCAAAACTTCCAGTCGGGACAGGTCCCTGGCAAAAGAAGCGTAGGGGTTCACCGGGCCGGTCCCCCGGCCCAGGGGCAGGCCATACTTGAGAGCCTGGTTGGTCAGGGTCCGGGCCTGATTCACGGCTTCGGGAAGGGCCAGGCCCTGGGCCAGGCCTGCGGCACAGGCGGAAGCCAGCAGGCAGCCGGAGCCGTGGTGGTGCGGCGCGACGAGGCGCACAGCAGGGAGGAAATAAGTATTCTTGCCATCCGTGAGCACATCCACCGGTTCCCCCGGCAGGTGGCCGCCTTTGGCCAGGACCCACCGGGGCCCTAAGCCCTGGAGTCGACGGGCCGCTTCTGCCAGCTCCTCAGGGGTTTGAATCTCAAGACCGGAGAGGCGGGCGGCCTCCGGGACATTGGGCGTTAGGAGATAAGTCAGGGGAAACAGTTCCGCTTTCAGGGCTTCGATGCCGGTCTCGCTCAACAGCGGGAAACCGCCGCCCGCGGCAAGCACCGGGTCCAGCACCAAGTGAACAGTTTCCAGACCTTTAAGTCGCTCCGCCACCACGCCCACAATCTCCGGGGTGGCCAGCATCCCCACTTTAACCGCATGTACGGGAAAATCGCTGAGTACTGCGTCCAATTGCGCAACCACCACTTCTGGGGGCACAGGATGGACGGCTTGGACTCCCTGACTGTTCTGGATGGTGAGAGCCGTGACCACCGTGAGGCCGTAGGCCCCCATCAAGGTAGTCACCTTTAGGTCCTGTTGCAGACCGGCGCCGGCACCCGGATCGGACCCGGCAATGATCAAGACGGTTTTCATATGTTATGTCGTTTATTCTTTCATATACTATCCCGACGTCACATAATCAACAATCTCTTAGCCAATAATTCTCTTTACCCAAAACCAAAAACCCAAAACGCAGAACCCATTTACCGTCCCCGGCCGCTGGCCAGGCAACGCCTGGCTTCGGCTACCAGTTCCCGGCGATAATCGAAGGTGAGATAATGGTTCCGGGCAATCCTAAGTTCGGCCAGAGCCATGTAAAAGGGGTTCAGGCTATAAAGTCGATCAGCCACAGAAGGGTCCAATTCGGCGGCCGCCAGATAGGCCCGGAAAAAATGCCCAACGGCAGTTTCGGCCCCATTCATATTGCCTAGGCGCCAACCCCAGGCATGCTTCAATTCCCCGGCTACCCAGGACAGGTCCCAGAGGCGGTCGCCAAACCTGAGTTTCTCCAGGTCCAGGGCCACGGCCCGGCCATTGGGGAAGAGAAAATTAGTGGGTGTGGCGTCGCCGTGTACCAGCACCTGCTCATCGGAAAAAGCTCGGACGCGGGCTGCCCAAAAAGTTCGTTCATCCTTTAGGGCCTGGCTGTCCTCCCGGTTCAATAGCCCGGCTCCCTGCAACTGCCCCACCAGCTTATCCAGGTAGGACAGGGCGGGGTCGGGTGAGACCGGGAACACCGGGAGCGGCCGGGAGTGAAAAAAAGCCAGCAACTGCGCCAGGTTTTCAAGACCACGAAATAAGGTGGCGGTGTCCCCATAGAGGCAAGCCTGGCAGATGAGATTATCCAGATCAGGCCCGGGCACGGCCTCCAGCAGGAGACCCAAGGAATGCTGCGGCCAGCGCCCCAGGAGTTGAGGCACCAGACCCTGGCCGTTGGTGACTCCCAAGGCTGGAAGCTGCCGGTAGTTGTCATATTCCCGGGCCAGACTGAGATCGGCAGAGCCTTGAGGCGGATAAGCAGAAAAGAATTTTCCCACCACCGCCCCTCCTTCAGGAAAGGTGAACCGCAGAACCTGGCGTGAAGAAGGCAAAGTTTCCGCGTAAACCTCTGAGGCCAAAGGGTATGAAATCCCTACGTTATCCGACAACAGCTGCCGGAGGGCCTGGATCAGGGGATCAGAGGCAGGCACCAGTTTCATGGCGATTTTTTACCGATGGCGAAAATATTTTATAAATCCAGGCCCTTTTAAACTCCTCCTCCCCTGGTGGGAGGCGGTGGGGGGAGGGAGAATAAGCAAACGAAATCAACAAGATAATCCACCCCACCCTGAACCTCCCGCATCAAGGGAAGGGAAAAATTCCAAGAATTTATATAGCGTATATCTGGGAAGTTATCTATAGGACGCCTGTCCCACACCGGACTGCTTCAAGAGCGCAGCCCAGGGCGCCGTTGAATTGGGGGAAGGGCGGCACCATCACGTGGTAGTCGCCAAATTCTCCCAGCAGACGGACTATAGCCTGATTTTTCGCAACGCCTCCCACAAAGACCAGGGTGGGACAGCGGTAGCGCCGCATCATGGCCAAGGCCCGGCGGGCCACCGAAGCATTAACCCCGGCAGCGATCCTGGCAGGATCCACCCCGTCCAGGAGGTGGCCCACCAACTCAGTCTCTCCAAAGATGGCGCAGGTTTGGGAGACGTCCACAGGGTCCTCCCAATACCCGGCAAATTCAGTCAGTGGCATCTTAAGAAAACGTGCCATATTTTCCAGGTAGCGTCCGGTGCCCGCGGCGCAACGATCGTTAGTGAGAAAATCAAAGACCCGGCCCTCCCGAATATAGAGGACCTTGGTGTCCTGCCCCCCCATTTCCAAAAGAATGAAGTGGTCCAAGCCCGTCATATATTTAGCCCCCAGGAAGTGAGCCCGAATCTCGGTGATAGTGGGAAAATGGGCCTTCAGGAGATTTTTGCCATAGCCAGTGACCATCAGTCCCTCAGGCTCGGGCAAATCCAATTGCGCCCAGTCGACCGCGAGCTGCCCTGGCTGGCGCACCAGATACTCCCGGTAGAATGTAATGCTGTCCCAGCGGCGCCGTCCCAAGGCTCCTTGGCCCCGGGGATAGACCAGTTTCACCGAGCGGCTGCCGAAATCCAGACCGTAAGCCAGATGCTGGGGCGGATGAGGCGAGGGCCTAAGGCCGTAGGACATCGACGAAGGCCTCCAGACGCATGCGGCTGCGGGAATCCAGGGGGGTGGGGCGGTCCCCTTCGATGGTCAGGATGGGGACATTGAGGCGCTCCCGGATCAGCTGGTCAAACATCTGGCGGAAGCAGAAGCTCTGCGTGTAGTGCACCAGGCCATCCAAACGGCGGAGAGTCACGGCCTCTTTGAGATCGGCGAGGCGGCCCCAGATGTCATAGGGGTAGGTATAGTTGAGGTATTGGTCCACCAGGTCCAGGGTTTCATGAGGCATGCTGAATTGCCGGGGAAATTCATGGAAAACCACGGCCGCGCCCAGTTCCTCCAGATAGTCCCACAGGTCCGTGAAGATGGGCGGGATGCCGGCAAACCCCAGACGCACCCGGCCATTGGTATTGGGCCGCATCTCAGCTCTTTGCAGGAAAGCCGCCAGGTTGTGTTCGTAGGAGTCAAGGTCCGAAGTAAAATCAGAAGAGGAGATAAGCCAATGAAAATTCTCCTGGCCGGTAACCTGGCCGGTCTCCCAGGTGAGACGGTCCAGATGGCGCAGTTGTTGGCGGACAGGTGCCAGGCGCTTCTGCATCCGGTCCACCGCTTGGGGGTCCGTCCCCACACGGATCGTCAGGGAGTTGATTTCCCGGGCCAGTTGCTCCCGGTCCTTGGGGTAGGGAAACTTGAAATGAATAACTTCAATGCCCTCGGATTCCAGGATTTCACCCAAAGCCTGGGTATTGGAGCAGTCCCCCTGGCAGGCGGCGATGACCGTGGCGATCTCCGGATGAGCCTTGAGAGCGGCGTAGATGCCTTTGATCCAGGCGCAGAGGGTGCGGGGGAAGCCCGCGGCTTCCGCCTGGCTTATCCGGGCCAGGGCCGCGGGGTCGGCAATGAACAGGTTATTCAGGTCCACCGGGGTCAGGCCGGCGGCCAGCACCACTTCCACCGGAACAGTGGTGGTCAGGCCAATTTTGGCGCCGATACCTAAAGGTGTAGACAGAGGCATGCTGAACTCAATTACGGCACTTCGCCTTCATGGAAGTGGATTTCTTGCAAGCCTTCGGTTTCAGAGAGGCTGTGAACCAAGTCATTGAATGCTATGTTATCCTTGCTCTCCAGGCGGAACCGAAAACTCCTCAGGTTATCGGGAGGCTCCAGTTTGTAGTTGATGAACTGTACGGAGGCACGATGATATTCAAGGATCTGCCTGATCTGGTCCAGGGGATTTGCTACTCCTTGATATTTTAAGGTCAGTATGGTGAACAGATCGTGGGCGAAGATCGGTTTAATGAAGCGGAGGGCATATAAAATAATCAGGCTGATCAGAGAGGCAAACAGGGCCGGAATAAGATACCCGGCGCCGATGGCCAATCCTAAACCAGTGGCCAGCCAAAGGCCCGCGGCGGTGGTCAGGCCCCGTACTGAGCCCTTGCCGGTGATGATGGCGCCGGCTCCCAGGAACCCCATGCTGGCGATGGCATAAGAGGCGATCCGGGCCGGGTCCAAACGGACCACTGATTGGTCCACGGCCAGATGCCGGTGCAACTCCACCATTTCCAGGGACAGCATCATCATGAGGCAGGCGCCTACAGAGACCAGGATAAAGGTCCGCAGCCCCGCGGCCTGCCCATGTGTCTCCCTTTCAAAGCCTATGGCTGCTCCCACCCCGGCGGCAATCACCAGCCGGGCCAACTCCCAGGTGATATGCTGGATGTCCCATATGTCCCACATAATGCGCTCCTTCAAAATCTGGCCGGTTTTCCCTCGGTGAGGAAGCCTCTCCTTTTGATCCGGGGAGAAAACTCAAGGGAAATAGAATGTCTTTAACTGAAAGAAGGATTTTCGTTGCGACAGGCACGGCGGCAGCCTTTCTCAAGCGGCTAAAAAATTCTGATACGTCAATGCCGGAGACCGAAGATGGCGGTTCCTACTCTCACCAGGGTAGCCCCTTCCTCCACCGCCACCGCGAAATCCCCGGACATACCCATGGAAAGCTCCGGAAGGGGGAGGCCGCTTAGATCCCGGAGCCGGTCCCGTAGTTCCCGCAAGGCCCGAAAGTAAGGGCGCACTTCTTCCGGATCGCTAAACCACGGCGGCATGGTCATCAGACCCAGAAGACGCAGGTGCGGCAGCCGGGCAACCTCCTGCACCAACTCCCAAGCGGCATCGGGAGTCACCCCGGACTTGGTGTCTTCGCCCCCCTGATTTACCTGGATGAGGATATCCTGGATTTTTCCCTGGCCGGCGGCGGCACCATCCAAAGCCCGGGCCAGCTTGAGACGGTCCACTCCATGAATCAGGTCGAACAACTCCACCGCAGGTTTGGCCTTGTTGGTTTGGAGGTGGCCCACCAGGTGCCAGCTCAACTTTCGCCCCAGGGCGGCGATTTTGTCCCTGGCCTCTTGAAGATAGTTTTCTCCAAAAAGCGTCTGACCTGCGTCAACCGCCGCCCGGATGCGGTCTACGTCCACGGTCTTGCTCACCGCCACCAGGCGCACCCCGCCGGGGTCGCGGCCGGCTTTGCGGCAGGCCGCGGCGATGGTGTTCCGGACTTCTTCCAGGTTACGGGCTATTTGGGTCATATATATCCATACGCCGCCGAGGGTCGGCGGCGCTACATTTACATGGCGCCGGTTATAATATTTTTACTGGTGCCGAGCGCTCAGGCGCGACTGGTTTTGAAATGTTTTGCTGCCAGGGGCAGGACACCCGCCCTCGGGCGCCCAAGACACAGGCTGAAAAGCCTGTACTGAATAAGATTCCGGTGGGGCCTGCCACTTTTATTTTCTTAAGACCTCAGTTTCCTTCAAACCAAAAACCGCCAGGGTATTGGCCCAGGTGTGGGCGGCAACCTCTTCCAAGGCCAGACCCCGGGCATCCGCCAGTTGTTGGGCGGTGGCTACCACGTAGGCCGGTTCATTCCTTTTGCCCCGCCAGGGCTGAGGCGGCAGATAAGGGCAGTCGGTCTCCACCAGGATACGGCCCAGGGGCACCTGCCGGGCTACCTCCCGCAAGGGGCCGGCCTTGGGGTAGGTCAGGGTTCCGGAGAAGGACAGGTAAAAACCCAGGTCCAGGAAGGAGTGGGCTTCCTCCAGACTACCGCCGTAACAATGCATGACTCCGCCCGCCAGGCGGCCCCGGTATTCCCGCAGGATGGACAGGGTGACGGGGGTGGCCTCCCGGGTGTGAATGACCACGACCTTTTTATGGGCGATGGCAAACTCCAATTGCCGGCGAAACCAGTACTGCTGGGTCTCTTCCGGAGAGCGGCGCCGATAAAAATCCAGCCCGATTTCCCCGATTGCCACCACTTTGGAATCGGCCGCGAGAGAATCCATTGCTTCCAGGTCGCCTTCGGTCATGGTCCCGGCGCCGTGGGGATGGACCCCGATTATCGCCACGATTCCAGGAGATTTTTTAGCAGTGGCGATAACCTGGGGGGCGTCCCTCAGGCCGGTGGCCACGTTGATCACCAGGTCAACCCCGGCCTGCCGGGCCCGTTGCAGGACCGCGGCCTGGTCGGGGAAGTGATCTTCCAGATCCAGATGAGCGTGAGAGTCAGCCAGGTGGATAGACATATTTTCAAGCTTGTGGACAATTTCCCTATGCATGGTAAAATATACGAAATTTCGCCGGGCTGCAAGGAGAGGCGGTGACCGCCAGGGTTTTTGCTCTTGTTGTAGTAGGTTGGTTGGGGTTGGGGGCAGTCTTGTCAGCGGGGGCGGCGGGTTTAACGCACACTCCCCCTCAATGGCAGGAAATCGGCCGGGGACTAACTTTTACTCAGGTGCATGTCCTGCGGGACGGTGTACTTGTGGACGATCTGGCGGTAGTGAAAATAGATCCCGCCTCCAACGCCTTCCGGGTGTTTCACGGGGCACCGCAAGCCATTACCGTCTGGCAGGAGAAACTTCAGGCCCCTATCGTGTTCAACGGCAGTTATTACAGGCGCGACGGCACCCCCTGCGGCCTAGTGATTGCCGACGGCAAACCCATCGGGCCCACCCATAACCGCCAGATGCGGGGGATGTTCGTAGCGGAACCCAAGGGCATGTCTCCCGATCTCCCCCGGGCTACCATCTTGGATTTACTTACCACTCCGGTTGACCCAAAAAAATTGCCGTGGACTCAAGGGGTGCAATCCTTCCCGTTGTTGCTGGACTACAAGGGGAAGATCCGGATAAAAAATAGCGACAAACGGTCCCACCGCACCGTGATCGCTACGGACCGCATCGGTAATATCCTGGTATTTAATTCCTCCAAGAGGTTTTTTACGCTGTTTGAGTTTGCCAATTTTCTCAAAAGCAGCCAGTTCAGCATTGATTCTGCCCTAAACCTGGATGGCGGCACGGAAGCGCAACTCTATATCAAAACCAAGAGTTTAGATTATTATTCTCCCCCTTCCTGGGAGAATTCCCTAGGTAACCTCATCGATGAGCAGAAATATTGGTTGCCTACCGTCATAGGAGTTTTTCCGCGCCAGGAGTGATCTCCATGGCAGGTTATCTGATTTTGGGATTTGGAAAATTCGGCCGCCTGGCCCTGGAGCGTTTAGCCCGGCAGGATGTTGCTGCCAGTTTTCTGGTGGTGGAGCGCGAGTCTGGACCCCTGGCAATTATAGGACGCGGTCCAAACCTGGAACAGGTGCAGGCCGAAGCCATCACCTTTCTAGTGCAGCGGCTAAAACCGGGGGTCCGGTGGGACTGGATCATCCCCATGGTGCCGATCCATGTAGTTTACCATTGGCTCATGGCAGGTCCATTGGCGGGATCGGATTGGCAGCCGGCGGCGGTACCCGAAGGTCTGGCGAATTTGGCCCCGGTTTGCCAACGGGGCTCGGAAGGTGAACTATATCTGAGCCTGGCCCAACACCTCTGCCCCGATGACTGCGCCGAACCGGAGAACTGCCCTGTCACGGGGGAATCACGAGAGCGTCCGCTTTACCAGGAGTTGGCTTCTGTCAATCTGGCGGGATATCAAGTAAGGGTCATTCCCAGCCAACAACTGGCTCCTGGAGTGGGTGGGTACCCTCCGGGGCACTTGCTGGACCTGGCCTGTGATCTGGAGAACTTGGAGGGCAACGTTTTGATCGCCACTGCCTGCCGGTGTCATGGGGTCGTACATGGAATAGTTCGGAGGTCCAGGAGACAAAGTGTTTAATTTTTCCGGGGTCTTGGGCATTTCGCCGCGAATTCGGGAGATCTTCGATCTCCTTGCAATGGTAGCCCCTTCTGAGGCCACGGTACTGCTCCTGGGCGAAACCGGCACCGGCAAGGAGTTGGTGGCCCAAGCTATTCACCGGAACAGTGGCCGGGCGGCCGGCCCCTTTGTCGTGGTCAATTGCGCCGCCCTTCCCGAGACCTTACTGGAAAGCGAACTATTTGGGCATGAACGGGGGGCCTTCACCGGGGCTAACAACCGCAAAGATGGTCGTTTTGTACTGGCCCACCACGGGACTTTGTTTTTGGATGAAGTGGGCGAACTCAATCTGCCTATTCAAGCCAAGATTCTAAGAGTCTTACAGACCCGGGAGTTCGAGCCGCTGGGGAGCACTCGGACCGTCAAGGTGGATGTGCGCATCATCACGGCCACCAACCGGGATCTGGAAAAAATGGTACGGGAAGGGCAATTCAGGGAGGATCTCTATTATCGCCTCAATGTTTTTCCCGTGGTCTTGCCGCCGTTGCGCGAGCGTCAACAGGATTTGCCGGTACTGGCCGAATTCTTCCTGAAAAAATTTTGCGAGAAAAACCGGCGTGAGGGTATCTCTTTAACGCCGGAGGTGCTGGAGGCCTTTCAACGCTATCCCTGGCCGGGAAATATCCGGGAACTGGAAAACGTCATGGAACGGGCGGTGATTATTTGCCAGGGTGACACCATCACCTTGAAGAATCTCCCCCCGGTGTTTCAGCAACAAGGAGAATGGTCCGTAACCGGCGAGGAACAGGAGCCCGGGTTACCGGAACTGGAAAGGCAATTGATCACCCGCACTTTGGAGAAAGTGGCCGGTCAGCGCCAACAGGCCGCAGATATTCTGGGAATTTCCCTGGACGAATTGAATCTCAAGATTCGGTCCTACCGGCTGGATGGAATCTAACAAGCGCCATGATCTTTCCACCCTTAATTATTTTGTTGATGCTGGGCTTTTTCCTGGTGGCCCTGATCATGCTCCCTTTCTTGATGGTGGGCCTGATCGGCGAGGCCTTCCTGCGACTGGGGGTCTCTCCCAGCCTGGTTTTTTGGCTCCTCATCCTGACCCTGGTGGGCAGCCTGGTGAACATCCCCATTTATAGAATTCAAAGCCGGGACCTGATGGGAGAGCAGGTAGTTTCTTATTTTGGCATGCGCTTTCGGGTGCCTCATATGGCAAGGACCCATGAAACCATCCTGGCAGTTAATGTAGGTGGGGCCTTGATTCCTTTGGCATTATCGTTGTATCTTATTTTCAAAATAGATTTTGGGCTCGCCTTGCCGGTCCTGCTGACGGTGGTTACCCTCGTGGTAAATCGCCTGGCCCGGCCGGTGCGCGGCATGGGTATCGGGGTGCCGGGTCTGGTGCCTCCCCTGGTGGCGGCTTTGGGGGCTTATCTCTTGTGCCCTCCAGAGCTAAGGGCTCCCTGCGCTTATATTGCCAGCACCATGGGCATCCTCATCGGTGCGGATCTGATGAACCTGAAGCATATCGGGCAACTGGGAGCGCCGGTGGCCTCCATCGGCGGGGCCGGAACCTTTGACGCTATCTTTCTCAGTGGGATTATTGCGGTCCTGCTCAGTTAAACTGAGCCCCAAAGGAAGTGTAATGATTAGGAGGAAAATGGTTTATGCATGAGTCAAAGAAGAATCTGGAACCGGCGGATGCTTGGCTCTGGGGAAGCGGCCAAGGGTGGCGCCGGATTGCGTTGGTTCTTATGATCTTGCTGCTACCGGGTCTTTTGGGAGCCTGGCGCATCGTCAGCGGCGAAACCATCGACCCCCGCCACGTGGAACGCATCAAAGACGGCAAGACCACTAAACATGAAATTCTTACTCTGTTCGGGGACCCCCAGGAGATCGACCGCACCCCCGATGGGGTCACTTATACCTACAAGAGCTTTAAAGATGCGCCCGCCATGCCTTATAAACATCATGAGCGCCAAATTAACACCCAATCCGACCAGCTCTACGTCATCGACGAAAACAAGCAGGTCAAAAAGGCGCCTCTGAAGACGGAAGGCAAGATTCTGAAAAGCACCTTGGTCATACAGTTCAAGCGAGACGGCGAGACAGTGCTGAGCCACGAGTACAAGCAGTTCTAAAGGGAGCCGGCATGACGGCCTTTACCGATTTGGCCCAGGCTACGGCCTGGGTCTTTGATTTGCAGAAGTTCGGGATCAAGTTCGGTCTGTCTTCCACCCTCAGCCTCCTGGAAAGACTGGGGCTTGCATATGAGGAGGGCCGTTACATCCACATAGCCGGTACCAACGGCAAAGGGTCGGTGGCGGCCATGCTTAGCGCCATCCTGAGCCGAGCCGGCTATTCCGTGGGCCTGTTCACTTCGCCCCACCTGGTGAACTTTAACGAGCGTTACCGCCTTCGGGACCAGGAAGTCTCAGAAGACCGGCTCCTGGCCTTAATCAACGAAGTACGGGGCGCAGTTGATAACGCCGAGCCCCCCACCTTCTTTGAATTCGCCACGGCTATGGCTTTTCTCTACTTTCTCAAAGAAGGCGCCGCCCCCATTATCCTGGAAACCGGCATGGGGGGCCGCCTGGATGCCACCAATATCGTGCAGCCGCTGGTTTCGGTAATCACCAACATCTCCCGTGACCACCAGGAACATCTGGGGGAAGGGCTGCTGGCCATCGCTGGAGAAAAGGCGGGGATTATTAAACCCGGGGCGCCATTGGTCACCTTTGCCCGACAGAAGCAGGTGCTCAGATTATTTAGGAACCGCTGCCGGGAGATGAAGGCCCCCTTCTATCAAGGCGGGGTGGATTTTAAGGCCAGGGGGAAGGCTGGCAGGACTTTCGATTATTGCGGCATAGGACAGAACCTGACGGGCCTGACCACCAGCCTCAAAGGCCGGCATCAGTATGGCAATGCCGCGCTGGCCCTGGCGGTGGTGGAAATGCTCAACAAAGAAGGTTTTCCCGTGCCGGAGACAGCCCTCCGGGAGGGCCTGAACGCGGCCCGCTGGCCGGGCCGCCTGGAACAACTCCCCCAGGACCCCCGCATCCTGCTGGACGGGGCCCACAACCCTGCCGCCGCCTTGACCCTTGCCCAAAATCTGAAACAAGCCCGGGGCAATGGCCGCCTCATCCTGGTGATGGGAGTTATGGCTGATAAGGATGTGGATGCTATTTTGGCTCGGCTGCTGCCCCTGGCCCAGACGGTTATTTTTACGCAACCGCAGTACTTTCGCGCTGCCACTACCAGGGATCTGGCCCGGCGGGCCCAACCTTACGGACTGGAAATCCTTCAAATTCCCCGAATCGCCGCGGCAATCCGCCAGGCTCAATCCCTGGCCGGCCCCAAGGATCGCATCGTCATCACTGGCTCTTTATTCACAGTGGGGGAGGCAAAGGAATACTTCGGGGGAGTTAACAGTGCCCCCAGGGCCAGGGTTAGGGGGTAGGAATAGCGCAGCAACTCATATTTGGAGATTCTTCGGCCGCCTTTGGCTCCCTGAGAATAACGAGAGTCAATTCATTATTTCCCTCGGGCTTGAGTGAACAGTGTTGGAGTCAGGGAAAATCATTAATCATCATCGTTACCATCTGACATCTGAGTCTTGTCAGCAAACCAACTATCGAGGCACAGCATGAGCATTTTTGTTTCCGGGTCTTTGGCGTATGATCGGATCATGGATTTTCCCGGCAGGTTTGTGGATCATATTTTGCCGGAGAAGATTCACATCCTCAATGTCTGTTTCATGGTCAACGGCTTAACGGAGCGCTTCGGCGGCACCGCCGGCAACATCGCCTACAATTTGGCGTTGTTGGGGGAGAGCCCCTACATTCTGGCTACGGCGGGGGGACGGGATTTCGGCCCTTACCGGGAGTGGCTGAAGCAGTTGGGGCTACCGCTTGCGGGGATTAAAGAGATCCCCCAAGAGTTCACGGCCGGGGCTTACATCACCACGGATTTGTCCGACAACCAGATCACCGGGTTCAATCCCGGGGCCATGAAATATACCTCGGATTACTCCTTCGACGGCCTTGACGCCGCCAGTGCCTTGGCCATCGTGGCACCTGGGAGCCTGGATGACATGTTGGCTTATAGCCGGTTTTACAAAGACCGGGGAGTGCATTATATTTTTGACCCGGGGCAAAGCATTCCGGCCTGGGGCGGCGACGCTCTACGGGAAATGGTTACGGGCAGCCACGCCCTCATCGTCAACGACTACGAGTTGGAAATGTTCCGGCAAAAGACCGGCTTGGGAGTTCCCGATCTCCTGGACCTCACCCCCCATCTCATAACTACCAGAGGGGAGCAGGGCTCGCTGTTACAGACGAGCAGCGGCAATGAAGAGATCCCCGCGATCCCGCCCAGGCAAGTGTTGGACCCTACCGGCGCCGGGGACGCCTACCGGGCCGGCCTCCTCAAAGGCTTGGCCCTGGGTTTGAGCTGGGGAGACGCCGCGCGCATGGGGGCGGTGCTGGCCAGTTTTTCCGTGGAACAGCAGGGCACTCAGGAACACCGCTTGACCATCACGGAGTTTTGGGACCGTTATGCCGCAACCTTGGGGAATCCTCCGGCGAAGGCTTTAATGCGATAACGAACTCGTTCCCACGTTTTCTTTAGGAACGCAGCAAAGCAGGGCGGGCACTTCCCGCCAAGATAACCAATTCCATGACTGCTATGAGCATAGCCGGCGCGACTTCCCCGCCGGAGGTCCTGCGCCTGATTCAGGACCGTTTCCGGGAATTGGGCCTTTTTGGACAGACCTTGAACCTGACTTACAAAGACAAGAAATACCTGGCAAGATGTGACGATCAGGCCTTTGTGGTATATCGCTTAATCTCCCGCGGTCATTTGCCTCCGGGGCGTCCTGGCTGGCCCGTCTGCCTGGTTACGGAAGAGGCCGTGGTGGATGAAACCAGCCCGCCGCACCTGCCAGAGGATGAATTTGCCTCGGGGTTGGGGCTGGAAGAATGGCTCAGTTTGATTGAGTCCCTTTCCAAGTAAGCGCGAAGGCGTTATCATAAATTCTTTTTCATCCGATCATGGGACCTCCCCCATATGCTTTTATAACAGTGAAACTCGCTCCCGGTTCAACGAAGATGGCAATAATTTTATTAACTAGCTGACTTCACATAACTTTTCTATCCATGACAGAAATGCGGGGATTTAGATAGGAGAGCCTCCGATCTTATAGACCAACCTCCCTTAATCACAGAGAGACCGTGGCCCTGCCATTTCAATAATTCCTTGCCAGCACCTCTCCCGGCCCCAAACCGAGTTTGCAATTGGTTTCCCGGTTGAGGTAATATCAGCCCGCGGTGGGCGGGCTATCGCCTCCGTCCGCTCAAGGCGTGACCTTTGAAAATAAAGCCGATAACCCTTTAGCGAACCACCGGAAATCGAAAGAGAGAGCTATGCCCAAACCTGGCAGGCGCTTTGCCGCCGCGGCCGAATCTACGGCCCCCGTGGGATACACCCCTCCGGCCAACCCCGAGGCCGAGCAGTCGGTGCTGGGGGCCATCCTGGTGCGGCCCGAAGTTATGGACCGGATAGCGGATGTGATTGTGCCCGAAGATTTTTACCGGGAGGCCCATGGCCGCATCTTCAAGGCCATGCTGGACCTCTACGGCAAGGGCGAGCCTGTTGACCTGGTGACTGTCAATGCCCTTTTAAAGGAGCGGGGGCAGTTGGAGGGGGTGGGCGGGCCGGTGTTCCTGGCGGGCTTAAGTGAGCAGGTGGGTTTCGCCACCAACGCCGAATACTACGCCAACCTGGTCAAGGACAAGGCGGTGCTGCGCCGCCTGCTGGACTGCACCCAGGAAATTGCCTCAGCCTGCCTGGCGCCGGTGGAAAACGTCGCCGAGTTCCTGGACTATGCCGAACATCGGGTCTTTCAAGTGGCCGAAGCCAAGGTGCGCCCGGGCTTTTCGCCCCTGAGCGCCCTGGTTGATAACGAAATCGCCACCCTGGAGGCCATTTGGGGCCGCAAGGATGGGGCGCTCACCGGCGTAACCAGCGGCTTCACCGACCTGGACAATTACACCGCGGGGTTCCAGGCCAGCGACCTCATCATCCTGGCGGCCAGGCCAAGCATGGGAAAGACCGCCCTGGCCCTGAACATCGCCTTTAATGCTGCCTATAAGTCCAAGCCGCCGGTGCCGGTGGCCTTCTTCTCCCTGGAAATGTCCAAAGAGCAATTGGTGCGCCGCTTGCTCAGCGCCGAAGGCCGGGTAGACGCCTCCCAGATTCGCCGGGCCGCGTTTCTCACCGGGGATGAATGGCAGCGGCTCCAGGAAGCCGCAGGGGTTCTTTTGGATTGCCCCATTTATATCGACGATACCCCGGCATCCACCGTTCTGGACATCCGGGCCAAGTCCCGGCGCCTCAAGGCCGACGACAAGTTGGGGCTCATCATCATCGACTACCTGCAACTCATGCAGGGCCGGCCCGAGTTGACCAGCCGGGAGCAGCAAATCTCCGAAATTTCCCGTTCCCTCAAGGGCCTGGCCAAGGAACTGAACGTGCCGGTGATCGCTCTGTCCCAGCTCAGCCGGGAGCCGGAAAAGCGGGAAAGAAAACGGCCACAGCTGTCGGATTTGCGGGAGTCCGGCGCCATCGAACAAGATGCCGACGTGGTCATGTTCATCTACCGGGATGAGGTCTACCGCAAGGATTCCCAGGACAAGGGCATCGCCGAAGTCATCCTGGGCAAACAGCGCAACGGCCCCATCGGCACGGTGAAGCTGCATTTCGAAGCCAAGTACACCCGTTTCGACGACCTGGCCCAGGAAAACGCGCCCGAGTATTATTAGTGGGTTTTGGGTTTTGGGTTCTGGGTTCTGGGTTTTCTCTGCCCAAGCTTCGGCTTGGGAACGCAAATTTTACCCAGAACTCTGATTGGGGACCTCTTTGCCAAGCAGGGACTTGGCAAAAAAATTGGTTCCCAAGCAGAGCTTGGGAACCAGGATTAAAAGGATTATGGAGTCCGGGTCTTTGTCCTGGATTTCGATTAAGTTTTCCAAAACCCAGAACCTAAAACCCAGAACCCGCTTTTCTCAGCCGACTTTAACTTCGATCTTCCGGGGCTTGGCTTTCTCCACTTTGTGCATTACCAGGCGCAGCACCCCGTCTTTCATGATGGCCTCGATCTTGGTCTGATCGATGAGGCTGCCCAGGTGGAAGTCCCGCTGGTAGTCGCCGGTGAAGTATTCCTGATCCACCATGGATTCGCCGGCCCCCAGAGGCGGGCCCACTTCCCCGTAGATGGTGAGATGATTATCCTTGAGATCCAGGGTTACTTTATCGCCGGAAACCCCGGGCATATCGGCCACCAGGACCAGGGTCTCGGGGGTCTCGAATATATCAACCGCCGGCAGGAAGACCCGGCCCGGACGGACCCGCTCCCCTTTGGCCGGAGCCTCTTCTTTGGCCTTGGCTTGCAGTTCTTGTTCAGCCATGGATTTACCTCCTTTAGGCAACCTTCACTTCGATTTTTCGGGGTTTGACTTCTTCCGGCTTGGCCATCTTGATGGTGAGGATGCCGTCCTTGCAGGTGGCTTCCACCTTATCCCCCTGCACCTGCAACGGCAAGGCCACAATACGCCGGAAAAACCCGGATTCTCTCTCCCGGCGGTGATAGTTGACCTGCTTCTCTTCCGCCGGAATCTTCCGCTCACCCCTCAAAATCAGGTTGTTGTCCTGTAGAGTGATTTCCAGGTCTGCGGCCTGGACGCCAGGCAGTTCGGCCCGGATATACAGGTTGTCTTTGTCTTCAGAGAGGTTCACCAGGGGATATACCCCCGCCCGCCACGGAGAGCGTTCCATTCCAAAGGTATCCTGGAAGAGACGGTCCATGCGGCGCTGGAGCTGTTCCAGTTCCCGGCGCGGACTCCACCCCGGTTCCCTGAAAAAAATAGGCATAATTGTTACCTCCTTCTTAATATACGAGATTTACAGGAATTTTCTCGGTTAACTTATGTTAACTTAAGCACGACCCTATGCCGGGTCAAGGGGCTTGGCGGTTGAAAATTGACAAATATTCCTATAAATAGAGTCAGCGACTTTAAGAAAGGAAATTTGATGGCTTTTCCCTGGTATGACATAACCTGGGTGCTCCTGGATATGGACGGCACCCTGCTGGATAAGCACTTTGACGACTACTTCTGGGAGACCCTGGTTCCGGAGGAGTACGCTCGGAGGCAGGAAATCGACCTGGCCTTGGCCCGGGACCTGGTTTTCGCCCGCTACCAACGGGAGGAAGGCACCCTCAATTGGACCGACATCGACTTCTGGTCCCGGGAACTGGACCTGGATATTCCAGCCTTGAAGGAAGGTATCCGCCACCTCATCGAGGTGCACCCGGATACGGAAGATTTTCTCAAGTTCCTGCGAATGAAAGGGAAAAAAGTGGCCCTGGTGACCAACGCTCACTATAAGACTTTAAGCCTCAAGATGAACCACACCGGGCTTTTGGGCTACTTCGACGAAGTGGTGTCTTCTTTTGATTTGGGCGCACCCAAGGAGGAGATTCGTTTCTGGGAGATTCTCTACCAGCGCTTGCACTTTAATGGCGACCATGCCCTCTTGGTGGACGACAACGCCGAGGCCCTGGCCGCGGCCAAAGCCTTCGGGATAAAATACCCCTATTTCAAAGCCAAATCCAGTTCCCGGCTGGAGGCCGAAAGCCACCCGGAGTTCCCCTCCATCGCAAGCTTTCATGAGTTGATGGGTTGAAATTTTTTAGGGGCAACCAAGGGAAGAAATTTCTCCGCCTTCCCTCAGGCTCACCTCCCTCCCAAGAAATTAAGGCTGCGGCATGAGCTACCTATGGTTGTCATTCTGAAGGAGCGAAGCGACCGAAGAATCTCAAAACCGAGATTCTTAGAAAGAAAAATCGGGGAGGGTGGCAGGGGCTTTCGCCCCTGTCCCCCTCCCCCAAGGAATCATGCCGCTTCCCGCCGTATCCGCGCTCCCAGGGCCGAGAGTTTTTCCACCAGGCGGGCGTAGCCCCGGTCCAGATGATAAACTCGGAGGACCTGGGTTTCACCCTGCGCCGCCAACCCCGCGATGACGAGGGAAGCGCTGGCCCTCAAATCCGTGGCCATCACCGGCGCGCCCTGGAGCTGTTTGCAGCCCCGCACTACGGCCAGGTTGCCGGTAACCGTAATGTCCGCGCCCAGGCGCCGCAACTCGCTCACATGCATAAAGCGGTTTTCAAAGATGGTCTCGGTGATGACGCTGGCGCCCCTGGCCAAAGACATGAGGGCCATGAACTGGGCCTGCATGTCAGTGGGGAAGCCGGGATAGGGGTGGGTGCGAATATCCACGCCCGTCAGAGTACCCCCCGGGTGGACGGTGATGCGCCCGGCCTCCGCGGTGAGCCGCACCCCGGCCTCGGTGAATTTTCCCATGATGGCGGTAAGATGCGGGATAGGCGCGTTCACCAGAGTTACTTGGCCTCTGGTGATAGCCGCGGCCGCCATATAGGTGCCGGCTTCGATGCGGTCGGTCATGATGCTGTAAACCGCAGGCTTGAGTTCCTTTACCCCGTGGATAGTGAGGACGTCGGTATCGATGCCCTCGATTTCGGCTCCCATGGCGATAAGAAACCGGGCTAGGTCTCCCACTTCCGGCTCCATGGCCGCGTTTTTCAGCACCGTGGTGCCGCGGGCCAAGGTGGCGGCCATCATCAGGTTTTCCGTGCCCGTGACCGTGGGGGTCTCAAAATAGATTTCTGCGCCTTGGAGACGCTTGGCGTTGGCCTCCACATAGCCCTGGGCCAGGGTGATTTTCACGCCCATGGCCTCCAGACCCTTGAGGTGGAGGTTGATGGGCCGGGCGCCGATGGCGCAGCCGCCGGGCAGGGACACCCGGGCCTGACGGGCCCGGGCCACCAGGGGTCCCAGGACCAGAACCGCGGCCCGCATGGTCTTCACCAGTTCATAAGGGGCTTCAAAACCGGTGAGATCGCCGCTGTCCACCACCAGGGCCGGACCTGCATGCCCGCCCTGACTTGCCTCCCCGGTCCCTTGTAGGGGCGGACCCATGTGTCCGCCCTCATCCGCCGCGTCTTCCTTGAACGCAACCCCCATATTTGCCAGGAGCCGCTTGATGGTGCGGATGTCCGCCAGGGGCGGCACGTTATAGAGCCGGTGCTCCCCCGGTGCCAGCAGTGTCGCGGCGATAATGGGCAGGGCCGCGTTCTTGGCGCCGCTGATTTCCACTTCCCCGGAAAGGGGGATTCCGCCTGCAATGACGATTTTGTCCATGCTTTTAAAATTGCCTATTGGATCAATGTAGGGTGCGTCTTACGCACCAAAATTATCTTGCTAAACTTCGTTAAAATATGGTGCTAAGGATGAACCCTATTATTCTACTTTGGCCACGAGGTCCAGTAAATTGGGGGACATAAGTTCCTGCCGGAATTGATTTATCCGCTTCTCGGCCAATCGGACATACTCCGAATCGACCTCATAGCCGATATAATGGCGATGTCCTTTTTTGGCCGCAATGGCCGTCTGGCCGCTGCCCATAAAGGGGTCCAGGACGATGTCGCCCTCAAAAGTGTAAAGCTGGATGAGGCGGTGAGGCAGCTCCACCGGGAACGGGGCCGGGTGGCCGATGCTTTTGGCCGACACCGCGGGGAAGGTCCAGACGCTTTTGGTGAACTCCAGAAAATTGTCCCGGGAGATGGTAGCCCGGCGCTGGTCGGGGTTTGGCCGGGAAAATCCAGCCTTGGAAAAAATCAGGATGTATTCATGCACGTCCCGAAGCGTCGGGTTGGCCGGGGAGCGCCAGCTTCCCCAGGCGGTGGACGGCGAGGCGCTGGCGCCCTTGTGCCAGATGACTTCGCCCCGCATGAGGAAGCCGATCTCTGCCATATCCCGCACGATATAGGAATGGAGCGGGATATAGGGCTTGCGCCCCAGGTTGGCGATGTTGATGCAGGCCCGGCCCCCCGGCACTAGGACCCGGTGGACCTCCCGCCAGACCCGGCCGAGAAAATCCAGATACTCCGTCAGGGTGATGTCCCGGTCGTATTCTTTCCCCACATTATAGGGCGGCGAAGTGACCATCAGGTGGACGCTGTGGTCCGGGATTTCGGCCATGTCCTCTGAGGATTTAGCCAAAATGGTGTCCAGGTATTCCGCCGGGACCGGGTTTTCCAGGTATTCGCAAGACCCGGCCTGGGGCGCCTGGGAGTAGAGTCTGCTGGCATAAAAAGAGGAGGAATCGTGGGATATTCTTCCCGGGGTGCCGAAGGCGCTGGTGCGGGTCTTCTTTTTGGCGGGATTATTTTTCATGGATGTCTCGGGCGCGCCCCCATGTCCCTGATTTTACCTTGGTTTATCCCGGGTCTGTATGGTAGGATATAACATTGAAGGCTTGAAGGCAAGGAAAGGAAATTTATGGATTGGTGGTTGTTGGCCGGGGTGCCGGTCACTTCGTTCATCGTGGCCCTCTCCGGGGCTTTGATGCCCGGCCCGCTGTTGACCCTCACCGTGGGGGAGGCGGCCCGGCGGGGTTTTTGGGCCGGTCCCCTGATCATCCTGGGACACGCCCTGCTGGAGTTGGCCCTGGTCCTGTTGCTTCTGGCCGGAGTGGGGGTCTGGCTGCACCGCCCGGTGGTTCTGGGCCTAGTGGGTGTACTGGGCGCCGTCATGCTGGCCTGGATGGGCCTGGGTCTGTTTAGGGCCTCCCGGCACAGTCACCTGGAGTTCGACGCCCATGAAGCCCCAGGGCTCAATCCGGTGCTGGCCGGGGTGCTCATGAGCGCCGCCAATCCTTACTGGCTCATCTGGTGGCTCACCATCGGCCTGGGCTACGTGATGTTTTCCATGAAATACGGCCTGCTGGGAGTGGCGCTGTTTTTCATCGGCCACATCCTGGCGGACTTCGTCTGGTACACCCTGGTATCCGGGGCGGTGGCCCAGGGCCGCCGCTTTATCTCGGACCGCATTTACCGCGGCTTTTTGGCCGGGTGCGCGGTCTTTCTTTTCGCCTTCGGAGGCTACTTCGGCATCCAAGGAGTAAACTTTCTGCTTAACTCGTGAAAAAGAGGGGCGGGCCCAGGTGTCCGCCCTGATTAACGGCGCATACATAGCGATCAGTCTCATAATCAAGTAGCCTCAAAATTCCCTCCCCCTTGATGGGGGAGGGATAGGGCGGGGGTGAAAAATTTTTTCAGCCCCCCCCTGACCCTCTCCCACCGGGGGTGAAAAAGTATGCCTGATTATGGAACATTCCATGAGGTGCGCTCATACAGGGAGCATCAATGACATGATCCAAAAAGGACTAACCGTGGGTTTACTGGAAGTGAATTGTTACATTCTGGGAGATGAGGAGACCAAGGAGGCGGTGGTCATCGACCCCGGGGGCGACGAAGACGAGATTCTGGAAGTCCTGAACTATAACAAGTTTCAACTGAAGCTGATCATTGACACCCACGGGCATTTCGACCACGTGGACGCCAACCAGCCCCTCAAAGACGCCACCGGTGCCAAGATTGCCATCCACGAGGCCGACGCCCAGATGCTGGCCCAGCCGTCGGCTGAGGCCATGTTTTTCACCGGCAACCGTTTGCGCCTGTCCCAACCGGATATCCTGCTGAAAGAAAACGACATTCTCACCTTCGGCCACTACCGGCTGAAGGTCCTGCATACCCCGGGACATACTCCGGGGGGCATCAGCCTGGTTTTGGAAGACCACCCATATGTCTATGTGGGCGATTTGCTCTTTGCCGGCTCCATCGGCCGCACCGACTTTCCCGGCGGCAATTACGACTCCCTCATCAATGCGGTCCGGACCAAAATCTTTCCCCTGGGAGATAACTACACCGTTTACCCCGGCCACGGCCCGGTAACCACCGTGGCCCAGGAACGGAAGTATAATCCGTTTTTTTAATATAGGTTTCAGGTTTCAGAGGTCAGGTGGAGAATCTGAAACCCAGAACCCAGAGCCCAGAATATGGTATTCACCGACAGACGCATATTATTGGGAGTAACCGGCGGCATCGCGGCTTACAAGGCCGCGGAGGTGGCCCGGAGGCTCATTTGCGCCGGGGCTCGGGTGAAGGTGGTAATGACCCGGGCCGCCCAGGAGTTCGTGGGTTCCTTGACATTTGCGGCCCTGACCGGGCAGAAGGTAGCCACGGCCATGTTCGGGCCGGAGAGCGACCCCCTGGAGCACGTGGCCCTGGGGCAAGAAGTGGACGCCATTGTAATCGCCCCGGCCACCGCCAATTTCATCGGCAAGCTGGCCGGGGGGATCGGGGATGATTTGCTCACCACCATCATGCTGGCGGCCACCAGACCGACGCTAGTCTGCCCGGCCATGAACGTGGAGATGTGGGCCAATCCGGTGGTGCAGGAAAACCTGGCCAAGCTCAAGAGCCGAGGCCTGATGGTGATGGAACCGGAGGCTGGATCCCTGGCCTGCGGTGCGGTGGGGCTGGGACGCCTGCCGGAGCCGGACCTCATCGTGGAGGCCTGCGCCCGCTTAGTCTCACCGCCGGATTTGGCAGGGCGGAAGCTCTTGGTCACCGCCGGCCCCACCCATGAAGACTTCGACCCGGTGCGGTTTTTGACCAACCGCTCCAGCGGCAAGCAGGGGTATGCCCTGGCGAAGGTGGCCTGGCGCCGGGGCGCGGAGGTCACCCTGGTGACCGGCCCCGCCAGCCTGCCGGCTCCCTACGGCGTGAATCTGTTGACAGTGCACTCCGCCCGGGATATGCAGCAGAAGGTGGCCGAGTATTTTCCGGAGACGGACGTTTTGTTAATGGCCGCCGCGGTGAGCGATTATCGCCCCACCCAGGTTGAAATGCGGAAGATCAAGCGGGGAGCCCAGGAAGAGATGCAATTCCATCTCACCCAGAACCCCGACATTTTAAAACAGGCGGCCCTGTCGAAAAAACGGCAAATCGTGGTGGGTTTCGCGGCGGAAACCCACGACCTGGAGGCCGAAGCCCGCCGCAAGATGCGGGAAAAACATTTGGACCTCATTGTGGCTAACGACGTGAACCGGCCGGATTCCGGTTTCCAGGTGGATACCAACGAAGTTACACTTATTCCCCGGGAAGGCGCTGCCATCTCCCTGCCGCTCCTAAGCAAGGAGGAGGTCGCGGCCAGAATCTTGGACCAGGTGCTCGAACTGCTCAAGAAACGTGACCGCCAGGGCGCGCAAAATGCCTGAAGACCCGGTATTGGAACTTCGGGAACTGGTGGAGAGCCTCTCCGGCTGGCTGCGTTATCAACGGCGCCTGGGATGGCGGGGACTGCCAAGACCGGTTGAGACTTCTCCCGGAGTTCGGGAGCAACCGGAGCGAAGGCCGACTCTGGAGGAAATCCGGGCTGAGATGGGCGACTGCCGCCGGTGCAAACTCTACGCTGGGCGCACCAATCTGGTATTCGGCGAGGGCGCGGCGGATGCACGGCTAATGTTCGTGGGCGAGGCCCCGGGGGCGGAGGAGGATCAGCAAGGGGTGCCATTTGTGGGCGCGGCGGGCCAGCGCTTGAATAGTCTTCTTAACAAACTGGGTCTGCGTCGGGAAGAGGTTTATATCGCCAACGTCGTCAAGAGCCGGCCTCCTGGCAACCGCGACCCGGAACCCGATGAGATCGCCGCCTGCCTGCCATTTCTAAAAAAGCAGATCCAGGCCATCCGGCCCCGGGTGATCGTGGCCCTGGGGCGCATCGCGGCCCAGGCCTTGCTGGACACCAAGGAGCCCATGACCAAGATGCGTGGGAAATGGCGCCGCTATCAAGATATCCGGGTGATGCCCACGTTTCATCCGTCTTTTCTGGAGCGTTATCCTAAGGAGCGTCTTAAAACCTGGGATGATATGCAGCAGGTTATGGAGTATTTGGCGGCCCATGAAGAAGATTAACCTGCTTCTTGCCATCGTGCTGGTGCATTTGCTGGCCGGCGCTGCAGCCGCCGCCCCGCCCCGGGCGGTGTACGTGCTGCGGGCGGTGGGTTCCATCAACCCTGGCTTGGCCGAATTCATCGTGGACGGCATCCGCCTGTCCGAACACGAAAACGCCGAAGCCCTGGTGATCGAACTGGACACCCCCGGCGGCCTGGACTCTTCCATGCGGCAGATCGTCCAGGCCATCAGCAATGCCAAAGTTCCGGTCGTCGTTTATGTCTATCCCCGGGGGGCCCGGGCCGCCTCTGCCGGGGTTTTCATTACTATGGCGGCGGATGTGGCCGCCATGGCCCCGGGCACCAACATCGGTGCAGCCCACCCCGTTTCCATCGGCATGGGCAAAATCGACAAGACCATGGAGAAGAAACTGCTCAACGATATGGTGGCCCTGGGGCGCTCTCTCGCCGGGGAACGGGGACGCAACGCCGACTGGATGGAAAAGGCTATCCGGCAAAGCGTCTCCATCACTGCCCACGAGGCCCTAAAACTCAAGGTCGTGGATGTCATAGCCGACAACCTGGAGGATTTGCTGACCAAGATCAACGGCCGCAAGGTGGAAGTGGCAGGGAGACAGATCACTCTGCATACTACCGGGGTCCCGGTCCGGGAAATTCCCGAGGGTCTGCGCGTCCGGGTTTTGAAGTATATCGCCGACCCTAACATTGCCTTTATCCTGATGATGATCGGCCTGGCAGGGCTCTATTTCGAGTTGGCTCATCCCGGGGCGGTGTTTCCCGGGGTCGTCGGCGCCCTTTGCTTGCTGTTGGCCTTTTTCGCTTTCCAGACCCTGCCCATCAACTATATCGGCGTCCTCTTGATCTTTCTGGCCTTTGTGCTTTTTATCCTGGAATTCAAAATCACCAGCTATGGCCTCTTGTCCGTGGCCGGCATCGTGTCGCTCTTTTTAGGGGCCGTTATGCTGTTTCGTGGGGAGGAAGGAGGCGTGTCCATATCCTGGAGTGTCTTGATACCCACGGTTATCACCATATCGCTCTTTTTCATTGTGGTGGCCTGGATTGTGTTTCGCAGCCACCTGCGTCGAGCCATGACCGGCGCTGCCGGCATGGTGGGTGAAAGGGGTGTGGCCTATACCCCGTTGAACCCTAAGGGAAAGGTTTTCGTCCACGGCGAATACTGGCAGGCGGAGAGCGCCGAGCCCATTGCCGCGGGGGAGTCTGTGGAAGTCTTGCAGGTGGTAGATCTCAAGCTCCTGGTGCGCCGGGTGCAAAAATTTTCATAAGGAGACAGACATGCCGCCCACTTATATCATCGTCCTGGTGGTGCTGGTTGTATTTTTTCTGATCAGCGCCGTCAAGATCCTCAACGAATACGAACGCGGGGTGATTTTCCGGCTGGGCCGGGCCTTGCACTACGCCAAGGGGCCGGGCCTCATCATCCTTATCCCCATGGTTGACAGCCTGGTCAAGGTCAACCTCCAGCTCGTGACTTACGATGTCCCCTCCCAGGACATTATCACCCGGGATAACGTCACGGTGAAAGTCAATGCGGTGGTCTATTTCCGGGTCATCGATCCCATGAAGGCCGTCATCGAGGTTAGGGATTACTATAATGCCACCCAGTTGCTGGCTCAAACCACTTTGCGGAGCGTTTGCGGCCAGGTGGACCTGGACGATTTGCTGTCCGCCCGGGAAAAGGTCAACGCGCAATTGGCGGAAATCCTAGACTCTCACACCGATCCCTGGGGCATCAAGGTGACTTTGGTGGAACTCCGGGCCATCGACCTGCCCATCGAAATGCAGCGGGCCATGGCCAAGCAGGCCGAGGCGGAGCGGGAACGGCGGGCCAAGGTGATCAACGCCGAAGGCGAATTCCAGGCCGCGGCCAGGATGGCGGACGCCGCCAAGGTGCTGGCCAGCGAGCCCATGTCCCTGCAACTCCGCTACCTCCAAACCTTGAGGGAAATTGCCGCGGAGAAGAACTCCACCACGCTCTTTCCCATCCCCATCGATCTTATCCGGCCTTTTATCAAAATGGCGGAGCGGATGGATAAATTGGAAGAAGCCAAAGAAGGGTGAAAAGGTTGCCCCACCGTTTTTTGGGGGTTGAGTAATTAAAGGAATATAGGTTAAATTTAACAAATTCAAAAAAGTAAGAATCGGCACGGACTGCCGTGCCTTTGGAGAATTTATAAGAAACGCAGGAGAGAATCATGGCCAAAAAGGAACGCAAAGAAAAAAAGGAAAAACCTCTGGATAAGATGACCGCCACGGAATTGCGCAAGTACGCTCTGGATATGGGCGAGATCAGCGGCGTTCACGGCATGAACAAAGAGGAATTGTTGAGCGCCATTAAAAAGGTCAAAGGCATCAAGGATGAGGGCAAACATGCCGAGAAGGTCAGCATGCGGGATTTGAAAGAAAAAGCCGGGGAGATGCGCTCCAAAAAGTTGGAAGCCATCGCCGCGGGCGAACCCCGCAAAAAGATCGACATCCTGCGCAAACGCGCCAATCGCTTGAAGAAGCGGACCCGTAAGGCTGCCTAAGGGAAAATAAACTCCGGATCAGGGTCTACCCTTTCGTTAAGGAAATTGAAGTTGCCGGGTGATAATGCCGAAGAAGTGATATAGCCATAAGATTATGATTTTGACAACCCGGGAGGAAGATCATGAGACCGAGTTTATATAATTCCACCCTGGCCATCTTGTTGGCTATAGCTTTAGTGATGGGCTTCTTCCTCAGTTCTCATGAAGCCTGGGCCAGGGGGGGCGGCGGCTTTCACGGCGGCGGCGGATACCACGGCGGCTTCGGTGGCGGCAGTTTTCGAGAAGGAGGCGAGTTTGCCAGAGGTCCAGGGGGGTACGGCCCCCGTCCCGGCCCTGATCATTACCGGCCGGATAACTATCGTCCATACCCGGATTACAACCGCAACGTTAACGTCAACAGGAATGTAAATGTCTATAACAATCCGGGGTGGGGCGGCTATTATGGCGGTCCCGGCTGGGGCGGTGTGGCTGCGGGTGCTGTTGCCGGTCTGGCGGTGGGCACCATTGTTGGGGCCTTATCGGCCAACGCCCAGCAACTGGCGGTAGGCGGACAGACCTACTATTACGATAACAACACCTATTATCAGCCCTGCTATCAAGGCTCCGACCTGCAATACTGCGTGGTCCCTAACCCCAATCAATAAAGGAACAAGCGCCTTGAAAAATTTGCCTTTGACGTGGGAGGGTGACGTGACCAGGCCCCCTGAAGAAACGGACCTGGAGGCGGGTTGAAACATGGTTAGCTTAAGGCATTATCCATAAGTAAACGACGTTGGACTTGAACCAAATTAGCCCCCGGTTTCCGAAGACCGGGGGCATGGTTTTTGGGCCTGGGCTAAGTTTTAATCGGGAGGCTGAAACTTATTTTCGTGCCCGAGCCCACCTGGCTCCAAATATTGAGGTCTCCATCCAACATACGGATCCGCTCTGCCATAGCGGCCAGACCCAGCCCTTTTTGGGCCGGGTTCAGCGCTAAAACCTGCTCCAAATCGAAACCCTTGCCATTATCTGCAATGCTAAAAAATATATTGTCCTGCTGCTTGGTAATGTCTACGCTAACCTGGCTGGCTGCTGCATGTTTGGCGATGTTGGTCAGGGATTCTTGGAAGATCCGGAAGATAAGAATCTGGGATTCCTGGGGAAACAGCCTATCGATATTAAACGTATTAACATAGCACTTGATTTTATAATTTTTGGTGAATTCATTGATCAAGTGTTCCAGGGCCACGGTAAGGCCCAAGTCCGTTAAAATTGACGGGCTCAGATCCCGGGATATGCGGCGAACGCTTTCAATGACCTCATCCATGTAAAGACCTAAATATTCACAGTCGAGCCGCAAATCTTTCTGGTCCTTTCTCAGCCTCTTTTCTATATACTTGATTTGCAGCTTGAGGACGTTCAGCGTTTGCCCAAGCTCATCGTGGAGTTCCATGGAAAGCCGCCGCCGTTCCTGTTCATGAGCCTTCAAGAGTTGGGAAGACAGGAACCGCAGTTTGCTTTCCGATTCCCGCAATGCCTTTTCAACTTTTTTGAGCCTGGAAAGGTTGAGAATCGTCCCCACCAAACCGCCAAGAGTGCCGTCCGCATTGAGGAAGGTGGCTTTATTGAAGAGGACCTCGTTTTTGGTACCGTCGGCGAAGACCGCTGAACTCTCAAAAGATTGGAACCCGGGATTTTGGAACAGCTCCTGATCGGCTGCATGATATATGGCTGCCAAGTTTGGGGGGGTAACTTCGTAAACGGTCTTGCTGATTATCTGCTCTTTGGACATGCCCAGGCATCCTTCGAAGGCCTGGTTGCAACCTAAGTATTTCCCCTGGGGGTTTTTATAAAAAATGGGCGTAGGGATGGCGTCGATTAATACCTGAAGGAAATGCAGTTGGTCCCGCAAGGCTTTTTCAGTTTGTTTTTGTCTGGTGATGTCGCGGATGGTCTCGATGGCCCCAATCATATTGCCGCGTTCGTCATAAAGGGCAGACGCCTTGGCCCACAAATATGCACCTGTGGGACCGAGGCGGGGAACATAACCTTCGGCGATTAAGGTGTTATGGTGTCTTTCAATAAAATTATAACGGTTTTCAATAGCTTCATCGGGGCTGCGGGCCAAATCTATCAGGATGGGGATCCTTTTTCCATAGAAAGGCAAGGAGTATTCCCGGTTATCTTTGCCGAGCATGTCGTCGGCTTTAACTCCGGTCATGAATTCTATGGCCTTGTTCCAGGCGACTACTTTCCCTGCATGATCAACAACAAAGGTTGCATCAGGTAAAAATTCTATTAAATTTGCTAAATTACTTAGGTTATCCTGATTATTCTGTTGGAGGACCATCCTTGATACCTATTTTGAGTCATTTATTAATAAATAATTTACAACAATAAATCTTACCAGTCAACTGGCCAGGGAGGTGAAGGGGAGTAATACCATTTTCGTATTGACTTGCAACAAAATATAGCTAATAATCTCTCCAAATCAAACCAATTGAGGGAGGGATTGTCATGGCTCGACCAAAAGCGGTGATTGATGCAACATTGGCCGAAAAGGCTG